>NZ_JAIXCQ010000020.1:0-9199 GCF_020297055.1 Isoptericola luteus
TCGTCGTGGATCTCGAAGCCGAGGTTCGACGAGTGCGCCTTGACCGGCTTGACCCAGAACGGGTAGGTCAGGTCCACCTGCTCGAGGGCGTCGTCGGCGAACGGGTCGAACGCGGCGAACCCGGGCACCACCTCGGGCACGGACTGCTGCTGCTCCAGCCTGCTCCAGTACTTGTGCTCGCACTTGAGCATGCTCGTCACCGACGGTGCGGGGATGTCGTGCTCGTGGGCGAGGATCGGCGCCAGGAGCGAGCTCGGGAAGTCCCAGTGGCACACGATGGCGTCGACCGGCCCGGAGAACGCGGCCAGCTCGGTGCGCGCCTGGTCGAGCAGCTCGTCGAAGTCGTAGTCCGTGTCCCTCACGAGCGTGTCGTAGTCGAGCAACGAGTGGAAGGAGTAGCGCGCGGCGTGCCGCATGCTCTCCAGCTCCTTGCGCTGCAGGTCGGTCATGCCCAGCACGAAGACGTTGCGGGTCCGGCCATCAGGTTCGCTCATCCGCCGACGCAATCACGCCTGGTACCTCCCCGCAACGACGCCTGCCGCCGCGGGGCCAGGCGGGCTGCTCCGGGTGCGGGCGACCGGGCGGCGGGTGACCGTGGTGAGGTTCGCGTCGAGCCGAGGCGCGGCACCCGACCAGGTCGAGGGCACGCCCTCGGACGGGAGCACCCATGTTCTTTCACCGCCAGGAGCTGCAGCACCAGGCCAAGCCCGACAAGCCCGACGCCGTCTACGCCCGCAAGCTGCAGGAGGTCCTCGGCGGGCAGTACGGCGAGATCACGGTGGCCATGCAGTACGGGTTCCAGTCGTGGAACGCGCACCTGCCCGGCAAGTATCGCGACCTGCTCTACGGCATCGGCGCCGAGGAGTTCGGGCACGTCGAGATGCTGGCCACGATGATCGCCCAGCTGCTCGAGAAGGCGCCCGTCGGGGCGGTCGAGGGCGCCGTGCAGGACGACCCCACGGTCGCCGCGATCATCGGGGGCACCGACCCGCAGCACGCGATCGTCGCGGGCGCCGGCGCCCGCCCGGTCGACTCCAACGGCAACCCGTGGACGGCGGGCTACGTCACGGCGAGCGGTAACCTGCTGGCCGACTTCACGTCCAACGCCAACGCCGAGATGCAGGGCCGGCTCCAGGTGGCCCGGCTCTACCACATGACCGACGACGCGGGGGTGCGGGACCTGCTCGCCTTCCTGCTCGCCCGGGACACGATGCACCAGAACCAGTGGATCGCCGCCGCGCAGGAGCTGCGCGACGAGGGCGTCGAGGAGCTGCCGGTGCCGAGCACGTTCCCGCTCGGCAAGGAGGACCGTTCGGCGTCCTACCAGTACATCAACTTCTCCGACGGCGAGCAGGCCTCCGAGGGTCGCTGGGCCAGCGGCCCCGCCCCCGACGGCAAGGGCGAGTTCGAGTACGTGGCCGAGCCGGTCCGCGGCGTCCCGATGCCGCCTCCGACCCAGCCGGACGAGCGGCTGCACGGCACCACTCCCAAGCCGTCGGGGCTCGAGAAGGCCGCCGGCGCCGTCAAGGACGCGCTGCACAAGGACTGAGGTCGGGAGGCGCGCGCCGGCCCCCGGGCCGCTCCTCCCGGTTGCGACCTCCGGCGAAGTGGTCACGATGAGGCCAGAGCAAATCTCATCCGTGACATTCACCGGAGGCGCTGGTGGCCCAGAAAAACGTGGTGGTGCGCCGTCCGATCGGCACGACGGCGGCGCTCGCGGCGGGGGCCGCCGCCGTGCTCGCGGGCTGTGCCGGGCCGGACGTCACGCAGGCCCAGGACGTCGTCACGGTGTTCACCGAGGCCGTGACGGCGGGGGGACGGGGACGCGGCCTGCCGCCTCCTGCTGCCCGACGCCGCGGCGACGCTCGAGCAGGAGGCGGGGAAGCCGTGCCCGCAGGCCGTCATGGACCCCGCGGGACCGTTCGGCGACCTCGTCGGCACCGACGGCCCCGCCCAGGTGGAGGAAGCCCACGTCGCAGGCCGCCAGGCGCAGGTCGCCACCGGCGACGACACGTACTTCCTCGCGCTGTCCGGCGACGGGTGGGTCATCACCGCGGCGGCGTGCGAGCCACGCCCCCAGCGGCCCTACGACTGTGAGGTGGAGGCATGAGGGAGGCCCGAGCACTGTTCTGGACGACGATCCTGCTCATCGTCGTCGGACTGGTCCTGGCGTTCCTGATCGCGGGGGCGCACCGATGAGGGGGCTGCCGCGCCCGCTGCGGGGAAGCTCGCTGAGCATCTTCTTCGGCCTGTTCTTCCTGCTGTCGCTCGCGGGCCAGGCCGTCAGCGGCGTCGCGGTGTTCAACGCGGACCAGGTGGCGGCGGGGCTCGAGCCCGTGACCGCGGGCCGGTACGTCACGTCGTCGGCGTTCTGGGTGGACGTCACCGAGAACTGGCAGTCGGAGTTCCTCCAGTTCCTGCTGTTCATCACCGCGACCGTGTGGCTGGTCCAGCGCGGGTCGCCCGAGTCGAAGAAGGTCGGCGGGGCAGGGCGCGAGTCCGACGAGGAGCAGAAGGTCGGCGAGCACGCCGAGCCGGGCTCGCCGTCGTGGGCGAAGGTCCGGGGCTGGCGGCTCTCGGTCTACTCGCGGTCCCTCTCGCTCGTGATGGGCGCGATCTTCGTCGCGTCGTGGGTGGCGCAGTCCGCCGGGGGAGCCGTGGCGTTCAGCGAGGAGCAGATGCGTGACCTGCAGGACCCGGCCCCGTGGGCCCAGTACCTGACCATGCCCGACTTCTGGAGCCGCACCCTGCAGAACTGGCAGTCCGAGATGCTCGCCGTGCTGAGCATGGTCGTGCTGTCGATCTACCTGCGCGAACGCGGGTCGCCCGAGTCCAAGCCCGTGGGCATGGCGCACGACACGACGGCGGTCGGCGGATGACGGCGGCGAGCCCCGGCCTGCGCCGGGCGGTCACCGGCCCGCTGCTGTACCTGTTCATCCTGGGCGACGTGCTCGGCGCGGGCGTGTACGCGCTCATCGGGGAGATGGCCGGCGACGCCGGCGGCCTCGTCTGGCTGTCGTTCGTCGTCGCGCTCGCCATGGCCCTGCTGACGGCGTTCTCCTACGCCGAGCTCGTGACCAAGTACCCGCAGGCGGGCGGCTCGGCCGTGTACGCGGAGCGGGCGTTCCGCAGCCCGCTCCTCGCGTTCCTCGTCGGGTTCTGCATGCTGGCGGCCGGCACGGTGAGCGCCGCCGGGCTGTCGCTGGCGTTCACCGGCGAGTATTTGACAGCGTTCCTGGACGTACCGCAGGTGCCCGCCGCGATCGTGTTCCTGCTGGTCGTGGCGCTCGTCAACGCGTGGGGCATCAAGGAGTCGCTGCGGGCGAACGTCGTGATGACGGCGATCGAGTCCGCGGGCCTGGTGCTGGTCATCGTGCTGGGCGCCTGGGTGATCGGCCGCGGCGACGCCGACCTGGCCGGGGCGTTCACGCCGCCGGCGGACACGTCCGTGGGCCTCGCCGTCCTGGGCAGCGCGCTGGTGGCGTTCTACTCCTTCGTCGGCTTCGAGACGTCGGCCAACCTGGCCGAGGAGGTCCGCGACGTCTCCCGCGTCTACCCCCGCGCCCTGTTCGCCGCGCTCGCGACCGCCGGCGCGGTGTACGTGCTGCTGGGCTTCGTCGCGCCGGCGGTCGTGCCCCCGGACGAGCTGGCCCAGTCCACGGGCCCCCTGCTCGAGGTGGTCCGGGTCGCGGGCGCCGTGCCCCCCGAGCTGTTCGCCGTCATCGCGCTCGTGGCCGTGGCCAACGGCGCGCTGCTGACGATGATCATGACCAGCAGGCTCACCTACGGCATGGCGCGGCAGGGCCTGCTTCCCTCGCCGCTCGCGCGGGTGCTGCCCGGCCGCCGGACGCCCGGCGTCGCCATCGCCGTCACCACCGCCCTGGCCATCGTGCTCGCCGCCACGGGGGAGCTCGTCGACCTGGCGTCGACCGTCGTCCTGCTGCTGCTCTTCGTGTTCCTCTCGACGAACACGGCCGTGCTCGTGCTGCGCCGCGACCACGTGGAGCACGAGCACTTCCGGTCACCGACGGTGATCCCCGTGCTGGCGATCGCCTCGTGCCTGCTGCTGCTCACCCAGCAGGAGGCGCAGCACTGGGCGCTCGCGGGGGTGCTGCTCGCCGCCGGGGTCGTCGTCTACCTGCTGACCCGGTGGGCCAGGTCGGCCCGACGACGGTCGAGGGAAGGTTCCTGACTCGCGTCTTGTCGAGCGTGCCCCCGAGCTGGAGCGACTCGTTCAGCCCGGCGCTGCTGAGACGGAACGCGACGTCGGGCCACACGATGGGGGCGGACGTGTTGGCCACGAGTGCGTCGATGGACGGCGAGGCGTCCGTGTTGGCCACGGCGATGATCTCGGGGGCGGCGGCGGCGAGGCCGCCGAGTGCCCCGATGACGACGGCCGCGACGACGAAGGCCGCACCGTCGGTGAGGATCCCGGCCACGATCAGGCCGATGGTGGTGGCCGCGATGATCATCCACTTGAGGATCTCGATGCCGGGCTCCTGCTCGGTGCTGTGCTCGACCGAGGCGGGCTGGGACTCGACGTACTCGAGGGTCTGGGAGCCGTCGTCGCGGGTCACGAGCGTGACGTGGTACCAGTGCGTGGCGTCGGTGATGGCCGTGATGCCGGGGCTGACCGCTGTCCTCGTCTGCGAGGTGATCTGGACGGTCTGGCCGCGCACGAGGATGTCGAGCCGGGTGAGCTCGGGACGGTACGAGCTCCCGTCATGGCTCACCGGCGGCAAGGACACCGCGACGCCGGGGCGGAGGTTGACCGAGGACGCGTCGCTCGCGACGCTCACGGCGTCGGCGTCCAGACCCGGGTAGCAGTGACAGAGAGCGGGGACCATCAGGTCCGTCAGGTAGCGCTCTGCCGAGATGAGGAAGCCACCGCCCGTACCCTGCGGGATGGCGTTCGGCGACACCTGGGGCGTCAGCCGGTCGCCGGGACGGCCGCCCGTGGTGCACAGCACGGCAAAGACGCTCGTGTCCGCCGACGCGCCGTCGAGGTAGGCGTAGTCGAGGTAGGACGGCGTGACGAACGCCCACTGTGCGTCGCCGTCGATCTCGTCGTCGATGTTCACGACCGCGAACACGTGGGTGAACTGGTCGAGGTTCGTGTTCGCCCACGCGGAGAGCCCCGCGCTGATGACGGCCCTCTGCACGATCCCGAGAGGGTGCGGTGCGCCGACGTCGACGACCACCACGACGGGGTCGTCGACGGGATCGTGGGTCGTGGTGCGCGGCACGAGCTTGCGCAGGGTCCCTCGTGCCGGCGGGACCGCCTCGGTGTGCGGCAGGTCGGCCAGCGTGATCTCGATCGTCGCGACGACGTCCTCGACCGTCGTGGTCCCGAGCGTGACCACGGGCATCGGCACGCTCATGCGCAGGTTGCGCCCGTCCCCGCCGCTGGTCACCTGCCACGGTCCGAACGTGGCGCGCACCGCGGCGGAGCCGCCGTCGGCCGGGACGTGCTCGAAGCCGGGCGGGCTCGACCCTGCGGCGACGATCGCGGCGTTGACGTGCGGCACGGGGATCGCGGACACCGTGTCCCACCCGTAGGTGAAGGCAGGTTCGCCGTCCGCGACCCCGGCCGGCCCGGAGGGGGCGACGACCGCGTTCACCACGTCAGGTCGCCCCCGAGCTGGAACGCCGACGCCAGCGAGGCGGTCTTCAAGCTGTAGCCCGACTGACCGGGCCAGTTGTGCGCCTGGATGCACCGCTCGGCGAAGGTGGTGAACGAGGGCAGCTTGTCGAAGTCGTCGCCCGCGGCGAGCACGACGAAGTCGGGGATCGCGGCGAGGGTGCCGCCGATGCCGGCGCCGATCATGGCGCCCACCAGCTTGGGGGCGACGCGCGCGAGGAAGCCGGACATGCTCGCCCCCGTGGCGCCGGCTGCCTCCGCACCGGCCGTCGCCGCCCCGTCGGCGGCCAGGGTCGTCGCCTGCGCCGACACCTCGCCCGAACCGTCGGCGATCGTCATGCTGGCGCCCTCCGCGGCGATGGCGGCGCCGTCCGCCGCGGCCTGCCCGGCTCCCTTGATCAGCGCGCCCACGGCCTCGCCCGCCATGCCGCCCAGGACTGCACCCGCGATGCCGATACCGATGCCCGTGAGGATCTGGGTGATCTGGACCTCTCTGCTCTTGGTGACGCTCACCGTGCAGTCGCGGTCCAGGTTCTCGAGCGTGAAGACCTTCACGGCGTTGCCCTGGGCGTCCTTGCCGTCCGCGAGCCCCGCGGTGAAGTGCTGGGTGTAGTTGATGTGCACGTCGATGCCGGGGCTGAAGCTGTATGCCAGGTCCACGAACTGGACCTCGACGAACGAGTAGTCGACCGAGAGCTTGAAGTCCGTGGCGGGGATTTTCAGTGCGCGGGTGTGACCGCCGTCGTCGACGAAGCTGCCGAGCGTCATGGCCGCGGAGTTGGTGACCGTCATCCCGTCGTTCGTGATGGAGAAGCTGGCCGCCACCCAGTCGTCGAAGGCCTTCTGGCGTTCCGGGGACCCCTGCTCCTTCGACGTCACCGACGAGGGCTGCTCGAACTGCAGGGCCGCCCCCGTCAGCAGCATCTTGTCGGTGAAGATCGGGCCGGAGATGTTGAAGCCGCTGTTCGAGCCGTCCGGGATGGCGTTGGGGCTGACCTGGTGCGTCTCCGGGGCCGGGCGTCCGCCCGTCATCGTCAGCACTCCGAACACCGAGGTGTCCATGGTCCCGCCGTCCGTCACCGCGTAGGACACCGCGGTGGGCGTGATGAAGGCCCACGTCTCGTCGGTGTCGATGTTCTGGCTGAGGTCGAGGTCGTGGAACACGTGGTTGAAGGCCGCCAGGTTCGCCCCCAGCCAGAGGTTCGCGAGCTCCTTGACGATCCCCTCGACGATGGGGCTCAGGTCGACGCCGGTGACGGCCCGCACGCTGGTCGCGGTTCCGCCAGGGTCCACCGTGAGCTGGTGGTTCGCCTCGGCCGCGGGGTTGGGCACGTACTGCAGGTTGATCTCGACCTCGAACGTCGCGCCTGCCAGACCGACCGGCCCGCCGGCCGGCTGCTGCAGGGAGCCGTCGATCACGGGCAGGTTCATCCAGACGTTCCTGCCGTCGCCGCCGAGGGCGAGCTGCCACGGGCCGAGGGTCGCCGTGAGGCCGTAGCCGTCGGAGCTTGCCGAGACCTTCTTGGCGTCGTCCTGGACGTTCGACCAGCCCTGGGTGATGGCCGCGTTCGCGTCACCGAAGCGGATGGCGAACGAGGTGTCCCAGTCGTAGGTGTCGACCTCCTTGCCCCCGCCGGCGCCCAGGGCGGACGCGGTGGCTCGCTCGTGCGCGGGCACGCCGCGGGTGGTCCGGTCGGAGGAGGTCTGCGCGGTGGTGGTCATGGGTCTTCCCTTTCGGGTGCATCGACGGGACGTCAACGGACGTCAGCAGACGTCAGCGGAAACCAGAGGGATCGAGCGGAGATCAGCGCGAGTTGGTGGACACCGTGCCGGCGAGCCAGAGCGCGCCGCTCAGCCCCCCCGCGGTGGGATCGGTCCGTGGGCCTGCCCAGTCGCAGACCGCCAGGGCCGTGGAGGCGATAGAGGCATCGAGGGAGGTGCTGACCGCGTCGGCGACGGAAGCGGTGACGGTGTCCGTGACCGCCGAGATGACGCCGTCGATGATGGCGATGCCGATGCCGCCGGAGAGGGCGCCGAAGACCCAGTCGTACCAAGGGATGTGCTTGGACGAGTCGATCCGGCCCGACGGACTGCCGGTGGACAGGGCCCCGGTGTCCGGTGAATAGCTCATGGCCGCCGTCTTGGTCCCGCTGAACGTGATGTAGGCGTCCGCGAGGCCGGTGATGTCGCACCGCCCTTGCACGGCGGTGACGACGTCTGACCCGTCGATCGACAACGCGTACGAGTCGATGTGCGGGTAGTAGGTGTCCGCGCCCCAGCTCGTCGTCCTGGTCCTGACGGGCCCGACGTTGACGATCGTCGCCGTGGTGTCCGACGTGGGCGTGACGGCGAACGTCCCGCCGCCGAACGCTTTCGGCAGCGCTGGGAGCAGACCGTGGGTCAGGAGCTGCAGGCCGCTGACGACCGCGAACCTGTCGGCGCCCGCGACGAGCACGGACGCGTCGAACGCGGACGTCGCAGGCAGGGTGCGACCGGTGACCACCGTCAGGACGCAGAGCACCGCGGGCCCCTGGGAGGACTCCTGGTAGAAGTAGTCCCAAGCCGTCGGGTTCATCCAGGCGTCGGCGCCGTCCGGCACCGGGACGAGCGTGGCGAAGACGTGCCCGACGTCGGCCCGATGGGCGATCAGGACATCGGGGAACACCTCCGCCAGCACGGCCGACCCGAGCTCCGACAGCTTGTTGCCGGGGTCGGAGACGCTGACCGTCGTCACGGCCCCGGGGGTGCTGTCACCGACCCCGGCCCCGCGGGTCGACAGGTTCAGCGCCAGGGCCCGCGCCGTGCCGCCTCCCGAGCCGGCTGCCGTCTGCTCCGGGCCGTGCGGGAACCACCCGAGCTGGACCTCGACGACGACGGAGACACCCCCCAGGTCGAAGGATGCGTGATCGATCCCTTGGCTCGGAGCCTCCACCTCGAGGGTGCCGGAGGCGAGCGGCACCGCGAACCGGAGCAGCTTGTTGCTGCCGCCCCGGACGATCTGCCACGGCCGGCACGCACTCGACAGGGCGATCTTCGCCTGGTCGGCCGTGTCCGAGCCGTCGTAGTGGAGCCGCAACGGCGGCTGCTTGCCGAACCATGTGTCGAGCGCCCGGTTAGCGGTGTCGACGGTGGACGCGTAGGCGGCGTCGAACCCGTAGGTGTCGACCATGGTCTCCCCCGGAGCTGTCAGCGGTGGTGGGCGCTTCGAGTCTTCGTCCGGCTCTGCGGGTCAGCAACCGTTGGCAGGGTCGACGCCCGGCGTACGCCCACGGCGGTGACGGTCAGGACGGAGCTCATGGGCGCTGACGCCTGGCGACGAAGATGCCGAGGGAAACCGAGCGTCACCTGGTGACTTGGCCCTGCGGGCGAGCCCGCGGCAGGAGCGGAGAACGGCCTGGGGCACGGCTGTACCCACCGTCAGAACTTCACCCGCACGGGAGCGGGCCCTCGACGTCGTGTCGGGCCGAAGCGCGGACGCCCCGCCGACGCCGGGGGGGGGGGGGGAGGGGGCGTCGGGGGCGGGCGCCCGCGGGGTCTGCCTGTGGGGCTCAGGCCCCG
>NZ_JAIXCQ010000020.1:9209-19264 GCF_020297055.1 Isoptericola luteus
CCGGCACCGCCGGTGCGGGCCCACGCCGGGTTGTCCCAGCCGTAGGTGGGTCCGAACGCGGCCAGCCAGTCCCAGCGGGAGCCGGCGTACGACTCGGCGCAGATGTCGACGGCCAGACCCCAGCCGTGGTTCGACGTGCCCGGCGTGGCGGCGAGCGTCGGCTTGGCGGCCTTCACGGCGACCTGGTCGCCGTAGGTGCGGTAGCCGTCGGTGATGCACAAGGGCTCGCCCCAGGTCGCGATGTACGCCTCGTTGAGCTGGGCGAGGGCGACGGCGGCGTCCGCCCGGACCTTCGTGCGGCCGTCCCACAGCGTGCAGAGCTCGCTGGCGGGGACCTGCCCGTTGGTGCCGAGCCCGGCGATCTCGCCGTCGCACCCGGGCAGCACGGGCTCCGGTGCGGGCGCGATCCTGCCCTCGCCCACCGTCTCGACGGACAGCGTCGTCTCGGCCGGGACGGAGACCTGCGAACCGGTGGTGGCCTGCTCCGCGGGCGCGGTGCGGACCCCGCTGCGCGAGGCGGCGTCGTCGCGCGCCTCCAGCGCCGTGGCGGCCTGCGTGACCGCGCGGAGGGTGCCGGTCGTGGGCCGGTCGTCCACCTCCGGCGCCGCGGCCTGCGGCGCCGTGGCGGTGAGCGTCGTGGTGGTGGCGACGGCGACGGTGAGCCCGACGCCGATCCCGGCCCAGCGGTTCGGGGTGCGCCGGGGGCCGTCGGCCGAGCCGGACCTCGTCGTCGGCCTGGTCTTCGGCGCGGTCTTCGACGGCGAGGGGGCGGTGCTCCTGGTGGTCTGCGTGGTGGTCTGCGCGGTGGTCTGCAGACCGGTCTGCAGGCCGGCCTGCACCGTGGCGGGTCGGGCCGCCGGGGTCGCGCCGGTACGGGGACGGCTCCGGCCGCCGCGGCCTGGGTCGCGCCGGCTCGGGAACGACGGCGGAGCGTCCTGGGTGCTGCCGTGAAGGACCTGCGTTGTCATGCGACCTCTTTCCGTGCCGGGGCCGCTCGGCCCGGCAGGAACGTACCGCACGGACCGGTCTAATGTCACGAAACGATCACGGCGACCGCGATAGGTTCGCCGGATGCGTCATCCCGTCCCGCTGGGCTCCTCGGCGGTCGCGGCCGTGCCGGGGTTCCGACCGTTGCTCGCGATGTCGGCGCTGGGCTTCTCCGGATACGCGCTGCTGCTGCCCGCCGCTCCGCTGTGGGCGGTGCACGGTGGCGCGGGCGAGGGTGGGGCCGGGCTGGTGAACGCCGTGCTCATGCTGGCGACGGTGCTCACGCAGACCACGGTGCCGTGGGTGCTGCGGCGCGCGGGGTGGCGGCTCACGATGGCTGCCGGCGTGGTGCTGCTCGGCGTGCCGTCGCTGCTGTTCATGGCCACCGACCAGCTCGGCTGGCTGCTCGCGCTGTCCGCCGTGCGCGGCACCGGCTTCGCCGTCCTGACCGTGTGCGGCTCGAGTGCCGTCGCCGCCCTCGTCGACGGCCCGCGGCACGGCCGCGCCATCGGGCTGTACGGGCTGTCCGTCGCGTTCCCGCAGCTCGTGCTGGTGCCCAGCGCGGCCTGGATCGCCGAGACGCTCGACTTCCGCGTCGTCTTCGCCCTCGGCGCCCTGCCGGCGCTCGCGGTGCCGTTCGCCGTGCTGCTCGGGCGGCGGCTGGACGCCGCGGAGGCCGCCGCCGCGTCCGCGGCTGCCGGCGCGTCCTCGGCTGCCGACGGCGCGGCCCGCGACGGTGGCGATGACGGCGGCGATGACGGCGGCGACAGCGCGGCGCCCGGCGGCCGCCTGCACACCCTGCGCGCTCTGGCGATGCCCTCGCTGGTGCTGCTCGCGGTGACGACGCCCGGCGGGGCGCTGCTGACGTTCGCCCCGCAGTTCGCCGGCGACGCCGGCGCGGCGGTGGCCGGGCTGCTCGGGTTCACCGCCGCGACCGCGCTGTCCCGCTGGGGAGTGGGCGGACTCGCCGACCGGTTCGGGCCACGGGCGTTCCTCGCGCCGCTGCTCGTCGCCTGCGCGGTCGGGCTGGTCGTGTGCGCGGGAGCGATCACCGGGGGCGGCGCCCGGCCGGTCCCGCTCGTGCTGGGCATGACGGTGGTGGGCCTGGCCTACGGCAGCCTGCAGAACCTCACGCTCGTCGCCGCGTTCGCCGCCGTGCCGTCACGGCAGCACAGCACCGCCAGCGCGGTGTGGAACATCGGCTTCGACGCCGGCACCGGCCTCGGCTCGCTCGTCGTCGGGTTCGTCGCCGCGGGAACCAGCTTCGCCGTCGGCCTGCTCACGACGGCGGTCGTGTGCGTCGTCGCGGCCGTGGCGGTCGGTGTCGCGGGACGACGCCAGAGCGGCGACGCCTGACCGCGGCGCCCCCCCGGACGAGCACGACTACCGGGCGCGGTGGTGGACGGCATCGTCAAGCGCCGGGCCGAGGTCGGGCCACGCGAAGGTGAACCCCGCCCGTGCGAGCCTCCCGGGCAGCACCCACCGGCTCTTGAGCAGCAGCTCGGACTCGTTGCGGAGCGCCCAGAGCGCGGGCTCGAGCAGCCACCGCGGTGCGGGCAGCCCGAACGGCGCGCCGACCGTCCGTCGCAGCTCCGCCATGAGGGTGCGGTTGTCGACGGGGTGCGGCGCGGCGACGTTCACCGGCCCGGCGAGCGACGCGTCGTCGTCGACGAACCGCACGGCGCGCAGGACGTCGTCGAGGTGCACCCACGAGAACATCTGCCGCCCGCGGCTGCGGTGCGCGGGCGCCGGCCCGCCGGTCGGGTGCTCGCCGATGCCCCGGTAACGACGGTGGCCGAACCACCACCCGTCGAGCTGCGGCCCGCCGACGCCGAGCCGTGCCACCTGCGCGAGCTGGTCGGACGCCGGCCCGCCCAGCACGATGGCCATCCGCAGCGCCACGCGACGCGTGCCCGGCAGGTCGCCGCCGAAGAACGCGTCCTCCCAGCCCCGGGCGACGTCGACGGAGAATCCGGTGCCCAGATCGCCGTCGTCCTCGGTCTGGGGGCGGTCCAGCGCGTACCGGTAGATGGTCGCGGTGCTGGCGTTGAGCCAGAGGCGTGGGGGCCGCGCCGCCCCGGAGACGGCGTCGTGCAGCGCTCGCGTGGTCGCGATGCGCGAGCGCAGGATCTCGTCGCGGTGGGCGTCGGTGTAGCGGCACCCGACGCTCTTGCCCGCCATGTTCACCAGCAGGTCGGCGCCGTCGACCAGGCGCGCCAGGGCGCCGTCCGACCAGCGGGCGTCGGGGCCGTCGCGGCCCACGCGGGCGACGTCGTACCCGCGGTGGGTCAGGTCCTCGACGACCGCGCGGCCGATGAACCCGCTCCACCCCGCGACGACCGCTCGCCTCGGCGTGGGGGAGGGGACCATCATCGTGGACTCCGATCTCATGTTGATCACTCGATTAAGTCAGTCGATCAAAGCATAGGATCGGGCCATGGCGGAAGCGGCGGTGCAGCGCACCCGGGGCAGGAACGCCGACGAGACGCGCCGTCGGCTGCTCGACGCCGCCGACCGGGTGCTGCGCGAGCACGGGTACGCCGGCACCTCCGTGCGGACCGTCGCCGCCGCGGCAGAGGTCAACCCGGCGCTCGTCTTCTACCACTACGGCGGGGTCGACCCGCTGCTGCTCGCCGCGCTGGACCGCGCGAGCGAGACCCGCCTGGCCGAGCATCGCGAGACCGCCGCGCAGGCGCGCACCCTCGAGGAGCTCACGGCGGCGGCCGTCACCATCTACCGCACCGACGTCGAGCGCGGGTACCTCGCCTCGTTCAGCGAGCTGGTCGCCGCCGCGGTGACCAAGCCGGCACTGCGCGCGGAGATCAGCACCCGGGCGGAGGTCTGGGTCGCGTTCGTCGAGGAGCACTGGGAGCGGGTCGTCGGCGGGACGCCGCTGGCGCGCCTGCTCCCTGCGCGCGAGGTAGCGAACGCGGCGATCACGTTCTACCTCGGCGCCAACCTGTTCTCCGTCATCGACCCCGACGGCACGCGCACCGAGGACGTGCTCGGCCTGGCCGGGCGGCTCGCGCCCCGGGCGTCGCTGCTGACGATGCGGCTGCCCCGCCGCCGCGAACGCTAGGTGCGCGGCGGCGAGGGCTCCGCGCCGTCGCACTCAGGCGCGGTCAGCAGCCCTCAGCCGCGCAACGAGGCGAGCACCTCCTCGTAGTGGGCGTTCTCCATCACCCCGAGCACGTTCCCGAACGGGTCGAGGACCGACGCGGTCACGTATCCCGGGCCGCGCTCGACGGGCGCCTGGTGCTCCGTGGCGCCGAGCGCGAGCAGGCGCTCGTGCGCGGCGCGGGCGTCGTCGACCGCCCAGTACGCGACGGCACCCGCCGCGCCGTCGGGCTGCGGCGGGGCGAACCGCCGGTCCATGATGCCGAGCTCGTGCTGGTAGTCGCCGATGCGGAACTCCGCGTAGGCGAGGGCGCCGTCCGCGTCCCGGGCGAAGTAGGCCTCGGCGTCCAGCGCCTTGGCGTACCAGTCGCGGGCGGCGGCGACGTCGTCGGCGAGGTACGTGATGGTGGTGAGTCCGCGCAGCATGGTCGTTCCCTTCGGTCAGGGCGTCGGGCGACGCCTCCTGAACACCATCGTGGGCGCCAAAGTGCTCACCGACTGAGCACTTTGTGTGCCAGTCTCGGAGCATGCGTGCCGACCGGCTCATCCAGGTCCTGCTCCACCTGCAGTCACGCCCCCGGGTGACCGCCGCGGAGCTCGCCGCCGACCTCGAGGTCTCCGTCGCGACCGCCCGCCGCGACCTCGAGGCACTCTCGACCGCCGGGGTGCCCGTGTACTCGCAGCCGGGCCGCGGCGGGGGCTGGTCACTCCTGGGCGGGTCGCGCACCGACCTGTCCGGCCTCACCGCGCCCGAGGCGCGCGCACTGTTCCTCCTCGCCGGGCCCGGCGCCGCGTCGTCCGACGACGCCCGCGCAGCGCTCCGCAAGCTCGTGCGCGCCCTGCCCGCCACCTTCCGGGCCGAGGCCGAGGCGGCCGCCGCGGCCGTCGTCGTCGACCGAGAGCGCTGGAGCACGACCGGGCGGGAACGGCCCGCAGGGCTGGGCGAGCTGCAGCAGGCCGTCGTCGAGCGCCGGCGTGTGCGCATCGACTACACCGGCGCCACCGGGCGCACGTCGCGGCGCGACGTCGACCCCTGGGGCCTCGTCGACAAGGACGGGATCTGGTACCTCGTCGCCGGCACGCCGCACGGGTCCCGCGCGTTCCGGGTGGACCGCATCGGCGGGCTCGAGGTCACCGACGAGCACTTCACCGTGCCCGCCGGCCTGGACCTCGGCGCCGAGTGGGAGCGGGTGGTGGGCGAGGTGGAGGAACGGCGCTCGGCGACGTGGACGACCGTCGTCGTGCGCGCCGAGCATGTCGGCGTCCTGGGCGCGCAGTTCGGGCGCCACACGCACGTGGAGGGACCCGTGCCTGGCGGCGGACGCGACGGTGGCGACGATGGCGACGGGGGTGATGTCGACGGGGGTGACGTCGACGACGGGGACGACGGGGACGGCAGCCGGGCGCGGGTGCGCGTCGGAGCGCCGACGCCGCTCGACGTCGCGCGGCACCTGGCCGGCTGGGGAGCGCAGGCCGACGTCGAGGGTCCGCCCGAGGTGCAGGCCGAGCTCGCCCGCCTCGGCGCGGAGCTCGTCGCGAGGTACGGGCCGGGCGGACAGTGCGCCCGGGCGGCGACGAGGCCGGGCTGCCGCGCGTCGTCCTCTCTGATCGGGAGCGGTCGTCAGGGGTGCGTGCCAGGCTCGTCGTCATGACCGACACGTCCGGGCGCGCCCCGGTGATCCCGCTGGTGGACCTTGGCGGCAGGTCCGCATGGAGCGTGCTCCCGCCGCTCATCCTCGGGTTCTTCATGATCATGGTCGACACGACCATCGTGAACATCGCGATCCCGACCCTCACCGAGCAGTTCTCCGCGTCGCTCATCGAGGTGGGCTGGGTGAACAGCGCCTACCTGCTGTCGTACGCGGTGCTGATGCTGCTCGCCGGGCGGTTGGGGGACCGGTACGGGCAGAAGGCCGTGTTCATCGTCGGGCTCGTCGTGTTCACGGTCTTCTCGTTCCTGTGCGGGTTCTCCGGGAACATCGGCTCGGCGCCCGAGATCGGGTGGCTCATCGCGTTCCGCGTGCTGCAGGGCGTGGGCGCGGCGCTGATGACGCCGCAGACGATGTCGATGATCACGCGCGTCTTCCCGGCCAGGCAGCGCGGGGCCGCGCTGGGGCTGTGGGGCGCGACGGCGGGCGTGGCGACGATCGCCGGACCGCTCCTCGGCGGCGTCTTCGTCGAGACCGTCGGCTGGGAGTGGATCTTCTACGTGAACATCCCGGTGGGGGTCGCGGCGCTCTGGTTCTCCGTCACCCGGCTGCCGCACCTGCCCTCGCACGGCACGACGCTCGACCCCCTGGGCGTCGTGCTGTCGCTCGTGGGTCTGGGCGCCGTCGTGTTCGGCCTGCAGGAGGGGGAGAACTACGACTGGGGGCAGATCTGGGGCCCGGTGACGGTGTGGAGCCTCATCGGTGCCGGACTGCTGGTGATGGTGGCGTTCGTGGCCTGGCAGTACCGGATGGGGGCGGACGCGCTGCTGCCGCTCCGGCTGTTCCGGTCGCGGAACTTCTCGCTGGCCAACGTCGACGGCATGGTCGTGACCTTCGCGATGATCGGGATCTTCTTCCCGCTGACGATCTACCTGCAGTCGATCCTGGGCCTGACGCCGATCCAGGCGGCGCTCGTGATGATGCCGGGCTCGTTGGTGTCCGGGGTGGTCGCCCCGATCGCGGGGAGGCTGTCGGACCGGGTGCCGGCCAAGTGGGTGGTCGCCGCCGGGTTCACGGGGATCGCCGGGTCCGTGGTGTGGCTCGCGGCCGTCCTCGACCCCGCCCTGTCCCCGTGGGTGCTGGTCTGGCCGATGGCGCTGTTCGGGGTCGGGACCGGCCTGACGTTCTCGCCGTTGTCGAACCTCGCGACCTCCGGCCTCGACGCCCGCACCGCCGGCGCCGGCGCAGGGGCGTTCAACACCAACCGGCAGGTGGGCGGCGTCATCGGGTCGGCGGTGGTCGTCGCCGCGTTGTCCTCACGGTTGTCCGTGACGGTGCCCGCGGCCGCGCAGGAGCTCGCGACCAGCCTGCCCCAGCAGTACCGGCAGTCGTTCGTCGACGGCATCACGCGGGCGAGCGGAGACCTCGGCACCACGGCCACCGGGTCCGTCCAGCTGCCCGACGGGGTGCCCGCGGACATCGCCGAGCAGGTCGGAGCCGCAGCGCAGCAGGCCTTCGTCGCCGGGTTCGCCGACGCTGCGGCGCAGACGTTGTTGCTGGTGGGGGCGGTGCTGGTCATCGGCATCGTGTGCGCGGCGCTCATGTCCGCGACGCAGCACCACGAGGACGTCGAACCAGTCTGAGCGCCCCTCCCTGCGCGAGTTGTCAGGTTCACGTTGATCGGAACGTGCACGTGGTCCTGACAACTGCTGGGCGTCGGGAGTTGTCAGGACCACGTTGATAGGAACGTGCACGTGGTCCTGACAACTCGCGTGGGGCTTCTCGTCCACAGGACGTTCCGACACGATCGCGTCAGATCCCCTAGTGTCTCCACGTTGTCGTGTCTCCACGTTGTCGTCGTCGACCGAAAGCATCCCGTATGCCTCGCGCAACGCTCGCCGCCACTGCCGTCGGCCTCGCCGCGGTCCTGCTCCTCGCAGGCTGCGGCCTGGACGGACCCGAACCGCCGCCCGCCGCGTCGGAGTCCACGACGCCGGGGCCATCACTCTCCGCGTCACCGTCCGTGTCGCCGAGTCCCACGTCGACGGTCGCCCCGCCCGAGCGCCCGGCGGAGATGGACGACGACGGTGCCGCAGGTGCCGAGGCTGCGGCGGTGTACTTCAAGTTGCTCGATCCGTACATCATGAAGACGGGCGACACTGCCGAGTGGGAGGCGATGTCTCACAAGACGTGCCAGACCTGTGCCAACAGGCTCGAGCAGTCGCGCGAGATTGCCCAGAATGGGGACAAGTTTCACGGCGGTGAAACTCATGTACGCACTCTGCAAACTTACGAACAGGATCCTTCAACGGGGATCTGGCCGATTGATCTTCAAGTAACAACGGGTGCCGTTGAGATTACCGATCCCGCTGGTGAAACAGTCTTCTCGTACGAGAAGGTCACTTATTCGATCCGAATCGAGATGTCACGGGTTGGCGAGGACTGGGCCGTCGTCGGAGTCTCCAACCTTGACGAGGAGTGACCATGTTGAAGATGGGTGCAGTCTTCATGATTTCGGGAGCGCTCCTTCTTGGGTCCTCGAACGATCGCACATATGATGCCGATGTTGATGACGTCGACGACACTGCTACAGCGACCGCAATCGGCTCGTCGAACGCCCAGCATCAGAATGATCAGGATGATTCGTCTCAGGCAGGTCCTGAAGATAAGTACGTCCGGGTCGACGCGGTCACGTGCTTGCAGCTGAACGACACGAACTATCTGCAGGACATCGTGGATGCGCCGGGGGCTTGTGATGCGGGCGAGGCCGGCTTCATGGCGGACCCGGACTGTGACGAGTACTGGTTGGCGCCGTTGTGGGTCCAGCGGGTCCGTGACGACGGGGGCTACGGCGCGCCCGAGCAGCTTTCTGACGGGCAGTGTGTGACTCCGGCGGACCTGGCGGTGGAGGCGGCGCGGGAGTTCGCGGTGATGAAGGTCCCGACGCCGCCGGTGACGGTGCAGGGCGGTGAGCCGATGCTCGTCAACGTGCACTACCCGGCCTACACGACGGCTGAGCCGCAGGAGCTCGAGGCCGTGCTGTTGGACGTGCCGGTGGTGATCCGGGCGGATCCGGCGCAGTTCGTGTGGGACTTCGACGACCCGTACTCGGCCGGTGGCGGCACGTTGACCACGACGGAGCCGGGGCGGGCGTGGAGCGAGGGTGATCCGTTGCCGGACGCGTCCTGGGTGGGGCACACGTACAGCCGGCTGGGGGAGCCGGGCACGGACGTGGGGACTGCTGTCGACGCGGAGGGGGACGTCTACCGTTCCGGGATCGAGGTCTCGTTGACCACGACGTGGCGGGGCAGCTTCCGCATCCAGGGCAGCAGCACGTGGACTGCGATCGAGGGCACCATCACGACCACCAGTACGACCGCTCCCGCGACGGTCACCGAAGCGCGCACCCGCCTGGTCTGCGAGGACCTCCACGGCAACGACGTCTGCTGACCCTCGCCGTGTCAGGGCCTCGACCACCGGAAGGTCCACGTCGTCCTGACAGCTCGCGGCACTGCCCGGGCGGTCGTCACGGGCACCCTCGGAGACTGCCCACAGGGTGAGCCCGCGTCTCGCGCTATGGTCGGACGGCTCTCGCGTTCACAGTGCGTGGCGAGTGAAGGTGTGGTGAACGTGAATACCTGGGCGCTGGCGCGTGTTGGCACCACCGGGTCGGGCGGGGCAGTATCGACGGCGCCTCTCCAGACCGTGCACCCGGCACGGCCGACCGCGCCGCGTCGGCGGCGCCACAGACGATGCAATCGTGAGACGGGACGACGACGAAGATATGAACGATCTGCTGTACGTGAACGGTGGTACTCCGCTCGAGGGCACGATTACGGTGCGCGGGGCGAAGAACTTCGTGTCCAAGGCGATGGTGGCGTCGTTGTTGGGTGAGTCGGCCAGTGTGTTGCGTAATGTGCCGCAGATTCGTGATGTGGGTGTGGTCACGGGTTTGTTGGAGCTGCATGGTGTGACGGTGGCGTCGGATCCGGGTGCGGGGACGTTGGTGCTGGATCCGTCGAACGTGGAGTCGGCGCATGTGGCGGATATTGATGCGCATGCGGGGTCGAGCCGGATCCCGATTCTGTTCTGTGGTCCGTTGCTGCACCGGTTGGGGGAGGCGTTCATCCCGGATCTGGGTGGGTGTCGGATCGGGGATCGGCCGATCAACTACCACCTGGACATCTTGCGGCAGTTCGGTGCGGTGGTGGACAAGCTGCCGAACGGGATTCATCTGCGGGCGCCGCGGCGGTTGCAGGGGACGAAGATCGCGTTGCCGTATCCGTCGGTGGGTGCCACGGA
>NZ_JAIXCQ010000021.1 GCF_020297055.1 Isoptericola luteus
CAGCAAGTTCACGGACGAGCGGGTAGGTCATTTCCCGGCAGGTGCGCCTGGGCGAAGTACGCCGCCGCACGGCGCAGGACCTCGTTCTCCTGCTCCAGCAGGCGGACCCGCTTGCGGGCCTCGCGCAGCTCGGCCGACTCCGACGCGGTCACGCCGGGCCTCGCGCCGTCCTCGACATCAGCCTGATGCAGCCAGTTACGCAGGCACGACTCACTGATGCCGAAGTCCTTCGCGACCTGCTTGACCGTGGACTCGCCCTGGCGGGCGATCGCCACGACGTCGTCGCGGAACTCCTTGGGATGGGGTCTGGGCACGGTGAACATCCTTCCAGCAGCACCCGCAGGCACCACAGGTCAGGTGTCACCTAACCGTGCAGCAGTCCCGGGCTACCCGCCCGGGCAGTGGGAGGCCAAGCTGGGGACGAACGAACGCAACGAAACCCGGTCCTGACCGAGACCGGTCCGATGCAGATCGATGTGCCCCGGGACCGAGACTGGTCGTTCGAGCCGGCGACCGTGAACAAGCAGCGGCGTCGCTTGAACGGCGTGGATGAACTCGTGCTGCCGTTGACCGCGCGGGCTGAGGAGCGCAAGATCAGCACGCACTTCGCCGAGGTCTACGTCGCGAGCGTCTTCAAGGACACTGTCAGCCGGGTCACGGGCAGGGTCGTCGCCGAGATGGGCGAGTGGCAGATCGCCCGCTGGGCGAGGTCTACCCCGTGCCTTCATCGACGACGTCGTGGTCAAGGTGCGGAGCCGTGGCGTGGCGGACGTGTGCCTCGCGCCCGGTAGGACTGGGACAAGATGGGCCCGGGACCTGATGCGGATCGCCGTGGACGCCGAGCAGGCGCAGGTGCGGATGGACGACTTAGCCGAGAGATGAGCTACCAAAGCCCGGTCGCGGGCAAGCTGTGGCGATCCGCGTGGGGCTAGTTCATGCCCTTCCTCGACGACGACGTGGAGATCCGCAAGATCGTCTGCACCACGAACGCGATCGAGTCCGTCAAGCGCGCTACCGGCGCGCGGTCCAGGCCAGGGGGCACTTCCCGAACGACGCCGCGGCTCGTCCACCGTTCATCGGACACTCTCCTCCCGGGTCAGTACACCTAGCCCAGGTCCTTGCGGAAGAACGTCGCCGAGTCGTCGTACCCGAGCGCGGCGTAGAACGCGCCCGCCCGGCGGCTCGCGAGGGAGACGTACGCCGCCCCCCGCGCGTGCGCCCATTGCTCGGCGTACGCCATGAGTGCGGCGCCGACACCCGAGCGCCGCAGCGGCGGAGCGACCATGACCTCCTCGACCCAGCACACGGAGCCGTTCGCCAGGAACGTCAGGTGGGTGCTGGCCAGCAGGTAGCCGGCGACCGCACCGGCCGGTCCCCGGACGTCGCCGCGCCTGCCGTCGCTGCCGCCCACGCCGCCGTCGCGGTCCCCTTCGGCAACCGCGACGGCGACCGCGAGCAGCGTGTCCTCGCGGTCGACCAGCGCCGCGAAGGTCTCGTCGAAGGAGTCGCGACGCGGCCGGGAGCTCGTCGCGAAGTCGCGCGCCAGCGGCCAGACGTCGTCGGCGTCGCCGGCGCGCGCCGGGCGGACGAGGCTCACGTCAGGAGACGCGCGTCTTGGGCATGCCCTCGAGCGTCCGGCCCGGGTCGCGCTCGACGACGTCGCCCAGGACCTCGTCGATCCGGGCCATGAGCTCGGCCGGGATGCGCACGCCCGAGGCCTTGACGTTCTCCGCGACCTGTTCCGGGCGTGACGCGCCGACCAGGGCCGCGGCCACGTTGTCGTTCTGCAGCACCCAGGCGACCGCGAGCTGCGCCATCGACAGGTCCAGCTCGTCGGCCACGGGACGCAGCCTCTGCACCCGCTCGAGGACGTCGTCGCGCATGAACCGCTCGATCATCCGCGCCCCGCCCTTGTCGTCCGTCGCGCGCGAGCCGGCGGGCAGGGGCTGCCCGGGCACGTACTTGCCGGACAGCACGCCCTGCGCCATCGGCGACCAGACGATCTGCGAGAGGCCGGCCTCCTTCGACGCGGGCACGACCTCGTCCTCGATCACGCGCCAGAGCATCGAGTACTGCGGCTGGGAGGAGATGA
This sequence comes from Isoptericola luteus, assembly GCF_020297055.1. Taxonomy (GTDB): domain Bacteria; phylum Actinomycetota; class Actinomycetes; order Actinomycetales; family Cellulomonadaceae; genus Isoptericola; species Isoptericola luteus. The sequence continues at coordinate 2,093 of NZ_JAIXCQ010000021.1, forward strand.
GCTGGAAGCCGAGCTCGTCGGCCAGCGCCGCGCCCTCGCGGATCTGGTCGGCCGTCCACTCGCTCACGCCGATGTAGAGCGCCTTGCCCTGCCGCACGATGTCGGCGAAGGCCTGCATGGTCTCGACCAGCGGCGTCTCCACGTCGTACCGGTGCGCCTGGTAGAGGTCGACGTAGTCGGTGCCGAGCCGCCGCAGGGAGCCGTTGATCGACTCCATGACGTGCTTGCGCGACAAGCCGGTGTCGTTCGGGCCCTGCGGCCCGGTGGGCCAGTACACCTTGGTGAAGATCTCGAGCGACTCGCGCCGCTCGCCCGCGAGGGCGTCGCCCAGCACCTGCTCGGCCACGGTGTTCGCGTACGTGTCCGCGGTGTCGAACGTCGTGATGCCGGCGTCCAGCGCGGCACGCACGCACTGGGTGGCGACGTCGTTCTCGATCTGCGAGCCGTGCGTGAGCCAGTTGCCGTAGGTGATCTCGGAGATCTTCAGACCGCTGTTGCCGAGGTACCGGTAGTTGACCATGCGCCCAGCCTAGGTCGCTCGACCCGGCCGCCACGCACGGCCCGGGTCACTCCGGCCAGACGCCGTGCTTCTTCGAGGACGGCCTGGGCAGCCGCGAGCGGCGGATCTGGAAGGCGCGCATGACGGCGTACATCATGGTGCCCTTCTGGGGCACGTAGGACTTCTTGCCGTCGGTGCCGACGACGCCGAACTTCGCGCGCATCCGCTTCTTCAGGCCGTGCCACAGCAGGAACGCGTCGGCGATGGTGAGCAGCACGACGCCGTACAGCAGCATGAGGATGACGATCGACATCGTCGCGTTCGACAGGAAGAGGAAGTTGAGCACGATGAAGCCGAAGGCCACCGGCAGGAAGAACTCGCCGAGGTTCCAGCGGGCGTCGACGTAGTCGCGCACGAAGCGCTTCTCGGGCCCCTTGTCCCGCGGCGGCAGGTGTCGCTCGTCGCCGGTCTGCATCGCCCGGTACTCGATGTTGCGCTGCTCGCGGGCCTTCTCCCGCGCCGCCTTCGTGGCGGCCTTGCGGTCGTTGGGGACCAGCGGGCGCTTGTTGGCGGCCTGGGCGACGTTGCGCTTCGGGGTCGGGCGGCCCTTGCCGGTGGGCCCACCGCCTGACGGCGTGCCGGAGCCCTCGATCTCGGCGGCCTTGGCCACGGGGTCGGTGGAGCCGGAGGGCGACGAGGATGCGCCGGACTTGTGACGGGAGAACACGCACCCAGGGTAGACGAGCCGGGAGGGGTCGCGGCACACCCGGGGTCGGTGCCACCCGCGCGCGGGTAGCGTTGCCCCGTGACCGACACCACTCTCCCCGTCCCCGGTCCTGACAGCGGCGCGACCACCGTCGACGCCCTGCGGACCCTCGTCACCGCCCAGTTCGGAGCGCTCCAGGCCGACCTCGAGCGCCTCGTGCGCATCCCGAGCGTCTCGGCGGCGGCCTTCGACCAGGCCCACGTCGCCGCCAGTGCCGACGCCGTCGCGGAGCTTCTGCGCGACACCGGGCTGCCCGACGTGCGCATCCTGCGCTCGGCCCGCCCGGACGGGTCGGATGGCGCCCCGGCCGTCGTGGCCCGCCGGCCGGCCCCGGCGGGCGCGCCGACGGTGCTGCTGTACGCGCACCACGACGTGCAGCCCCCCGGCGACGCCGCGACCTGGCAGACCGACCCGTTCGAGCCGGTGCAGGTGGGCGAGCGCCTGTTCGGCCGTGGCGCGGCGGACGACAAGGCCGGGCTGGTCGCCCACGTCGGCGCCCTGCGAGCCCTGGCCACGCTGGCCGACGCCACGGGTGAGGAGCTGCCCGTCGGAGTGACGGTGTTCGTCGAGGGCGAGGAGGAGTCCGGCTCCCCGAGCTTCCACCAGTTCCTAACGGACCACCGCGACCTGCTCGCCGCGGACGTCATCGTCGTGGCGGACTCCACGAACTGGCAGGTCGGCGTCCCGGCGCTCACCACGTCGCTGCGCGGCCTGGTCGACGGCGTGGTCGAGGTGGCCGCGCTGGGTCACGCGGTGCACTCCGGCATGTTCGGGGGGCCGGTGCTGGACGCCAACACGCTGCTCGCCCGGCTCGTCGCCACCCTGCACGACGACGCGGGCAACGTCGCCGTGCCGGGGCTCGTGGTCGGCGCGGAGCCGGAGGTGGACTACGAGGAGGCGGCGTTCCGGGCCGACTCGTCGGTGCTCGACGGCGTGCGGCTCGCGGGCGAGGGCAGCATCGCCGGGCGCCTGTGGACCAAGCCCGCACTGTCCGTCATCGGGATCGACGCCACGAGCATCGCGCACGCCTCCAACACGATCGCGCCGCGCGCGGCGGCCAAGCTGTCGCTGCGGATCCCGCCGGGGCAGGACCCGGCCGCGGCGGAGGACGCCCTGCGCGCCCACCTCGAGGCGAACGCCCCGTTCGGCGCGACGGTCACGTGGCGACCGGGGGAGCAGGGCAAGGCGTTCCACGCCGCCGCCGACACCGCGGCCATGCGCGCCGCGCGGGCGGCCTTCACCGCGGCCTGGGGCACCGACCCTGTCGACATCGGGGTCGGCGGCTCCATCCCGTTCATCGCCGACCTGCTCGAGGTGTTCCCCGACGCGGCGATCCTCGTGACGGGCGTCGAGGACCCTGACTCGCGCGCCCACGGCGCGAACGAGTCGGTCCACCTGGGCGAGCTGCGCAACGTCGTGCTCGCCGAGGCGCTGCTGCTGCGCCAGGTGGCGGGGCTGTCCGGAGATCCGGTGTGACCGGGCCGGTGACGGCGCCCGGGTTCGACGACGTGGCCGCCCGGGCCCGGATGGTCCCGCTGCTGCCCTGCGGCGACGTCGACGAGATGGCCGGGTTCTGGACGGCGCTCGGCCTGGAGCTCACCTATCGCCAGGTCCGGCCCAACCCGTGCATCGGGCTCGCCCGGGGCGAGATCGCGCTGCAGTACTACGGGATGCCGGAATGGGACCCGGACGCGAGCCACTCCACGTGCGTGATCGCCGTGCCGGACACCGAGCCCGTGTACCAGGCGTTCGCCGCCGGCCTGCGTGCCCTGCACGGCCGCCTGCCGGTCTCGGGCGCCCCCCGCGTGACACGCCCGCGCGAGCGCGCCAACAACGCGGGGCTCAGCGGCTTCAGCCTGGTCGACCCGGCGGGCAACTGGGTGCGTGTCTCCCGACTGCCCGACGACGCGACGCCAGTCGTCGTGGGCGAGGGCGGGACCACCACGTGGACGTCGGCCGGCGGCGGCCCGCTGGCCCGCGCGACCGAGAACGCCGTCGTCGTCGGGGACTCCCACGGCGACGTCGCCCAGGCGCGCAAGACGCTGGCGGGCGCCGTGCGGCGGTCGCGCGCGGGGACGACGGCGCCCCCGGTCGCGGAGCTCGCGCCGGCGCTCGCGTACCTGGTCGAGCTGGCCGTGCGGGCGGGCGCGCCTGACGACGCGCGGGCCACGTTCGCGGAGCTCGAGGGGCTGGCCCACGGCGCGACGACCGCCGAGGAGCGGGCCGCCGTCGCGGTGCCGCTCGCCGAGGCGTCCGCCACGCTGCGCGACGCCTGACGTGGCCCCTGGGGACGGCCGTCAGGCGCGGTCGTGCTCCCGGTGCGCGACGTCGACCGCACGGGCCCAGGCGGCGACGTCATCGGGCAGCTCCGGGCTGACCGACGGCGTGTCCGGGCCCATGAGGGCGACGACGTCGGGCGCCGGCACGCGCACGCCGTCCGGGCCCAGGAACCGGCCCGCGACCCAGCCGGTGGCGTAGACGTTGCCGCGGCAGGTGAAGACCTGCTCGATGTAGACGACGCGCTCGTCCCAGCCGAGCAGGCGCGTGGTGATCTCGAACCTGTCGCCCAGCTTCAGCGACCGCTTGTACTTCACCGTCGAGGAGGCCACGACCGGGTACCACTTGCGGTCGCCGAGCCGCGAGAAGCCGTCGATGTCCGCGATGAGGTGGGAGCGGGCCACGTCCATCATCTGCAGGTACGCGCCGTTGTTGACGTGCAGGTACATGTCGAGGTCGCCGGGGTGGACGCGCATGCGGGTCACCGACGGGTCCAGCAGGCCCTGCCCGGGGATCGGCTTGCGCGGCCGCAGGGAGGCCCAGGTGAGGTGGATCATTCGAGTCACGCGGGCAGCGTATATCGCGAACCCGCAGTACGAGGTACTTGGCGCGACGGGTCAGACCGGGGGAGCGGGGTCGTACTGGATCGCCCGCCGCACGGCCCGGGCCGTGTCCGCCGACTCCAGCCGCGCCACCAGGTGCAGGGCCATGTCGATCCCCGCCGAGACCCCGGCGGACGTGACGACGTCGCCGTCGTCGACGAACCTGGCCTCGGTGTCCACCATGACGCTCGGGTCGATGTCGGCCAGCTCGTCGTAGTTGTCGCGGTGCGTCGTGGCGGGACGGCCCGCCAGGAGCCCCGCGGCCGCGAGCACGAGGGCGCCCGTGCACACGCTCGCGATGACCGGGGTCTGCAGGCGCACCCGGCGCAACCACTGCAGGTGTGCCGGGTCGGCCAGCAGCGTGCGGGTACCCCACCCCCCGGGATGGACCAGCAGGTGCAGCGGCCCGACGTCGTCCGCGGACCGCGCCGGGACCAGGCGCATGCCCTTCGCCAGCCGGACGCCGTCGCCGTCGGCGGAGAACGTGCTCACGTGCGGCTTGAGCGCCGAGTGCTGCTCCCAGGCGGCCAGCACCTCGAACGGGCCCACGACGTCGAGCTCCTCGGCGTCGTCGAAGACGAGGATGCCGATGTGCAGGCCGCCGTCGGTGCTCATCGTGGTGCCTTTCTGCGGGTCAGATCCCGGGCAGCGCCAGCATCTGGTCGAGGGCCACGCGAGCCCAGTGCGCGTCGTCGGGATCGACGACGATGCGGTTGACGACCTGCCCGGAGGCCAGGGACTCCATCGCCCACACCAGGTGCGGCAGGTCGATGCGGTTCATGGTGGAGCAGAAGCACACCGTCGAGTCGAGGTAGTGCACCTGCTTGTCGGGGTGCGCCTTGGCCAGGCGCCGCACGAGGTTGAGCTCGGTGCCGATCGCCCACGACGAGCCCGGCTCGGCCGCGTCCAGCGCCTTGATGATGAACTCCGTGGACCCGACCAGGTCGGAGGCGGTGACCACCTCGTTCCTGCACTCCGGGTGGACCATCACGGTGACGTCGGGCACGGCGGCGCGGACGTCCGCGACGTTGCGCTCCGAGAACCGGCCGTGCACCGAGCAGTGCCCGCGCCACAGGATCATGCGGGCATCGCGCAGCTGCTGCTCCGTGAGCCCGCCCAGCGGCTTGCGGGGGTCGAACACGACGCAGTCCGCCAGGCTCAGCCCGAGCTGCTGCACGGCGGTGTTGCGGCCCAGGTGCTGGTCCGGCAGGAACAGGACCTTTCCGGTGCCCTCGACGCCGCCCACCCGGTCGAACGCCCAGCGCAGCGCGACCTGCGCGTTCGAGGACGTGCACACGGTGCCGCCGTGGCGTCCGGTGAACGCCTTGATCGCCGCAGAGGAGTTCATGTACGTCACGGGCACGGTGTCGTCGCCGATGCCGACGTCCTGCAGCACCGCCCAGGCCTCCTCGACCTGCTCGATCGCGGCCATGTCGGCCATGGAGCAGCCGGCCGCGAGGTCGGGCAGCACCACCTGCTGGTCGTCCGTGGTGAGGATGTCGGCGCTCTCGGCCATGAAGTGCACGCCGCAGAAGATGACGAACTCGGCCTCGGGCCTGGCCGCCGCCTCGCGCGCGAGCTTGAACGAGTCGCCCGTGACGTCGGCGAAGTCGATCACCTCGTCGCGCTGGTAGTGGTGGCCGAGCACGAAGGCGCGCTCGCCGAGCGCGGCACGCGCCGCGCGGGCGCGTTCCACGAGGTCGGGGTCCGAGGGAGACGGCAGCGCGCCGGTGCACTCGACGCCCCGCTCGGACGCGAGGTCGCGGCCCTGGCCGAGCAGGAGGAGTGCGGATGCGGCGGGCTCGACGAACCCGGCCGACCCACCGGTCGACGTGCCTGTGGCTTCGTTCAGCAGCGTGCTCACGCGCTCCATGGTTCCACAGTGCTGTGCCGGCGGCGGTGCCTGTGTCACGATCGCGGCGTGGAGCGCGAGGACAGGGGCACGGGACGCGGGGCGAGGCACGCGCTGCTGTGCGTCGTCGTGGGCGAGGGGTCGGGGCCCGGCGCCGCCGCGCTCGCGGACGCGTGGGCGGCGGGCGCGCCCCGCTGCACGGTCGAGACGGTGGCGCTGGGCGCCGGGAACCCGCACGTCCCCGGCCGCGGAGCCGGCGCGTCGGGCCCTGCGCCGCGACCGTCCGGGGTCTTCGTCCCGCTGACCGACCTCGGCCTGTCCACGACGCGCGAGGTGGTGGCGCCCGACGTCGCCCTCCTGCGGGAGCGTGTGCCCGGTGCGGACGTGGTGGTGGTGCACGTCACGGAGCTCGACGCCCAGGCGCTGGCCGGCGGGCCCGTCGCGGACGTCGCCGGCGCCGCGACCGCGCACGCGGTGCCGGTCGTCGTCCTCGCGGACCGCGTGCTCGTGACCCGGCGCCAGTGGTCCGCGGCCGGCGTCAGCGGCGTGTACGAGCTGGGTCCCGCAGGGGGCCACGACGACGCGGGCAGGCAGGCGGCCGTGGCCCGCGTGGCCCGCACCTGGGCGCCGTCGTGGGCCGCTCCCGAGGGGTGATGACACCGTCGTGTGAGGTGTGTCATCGCGGCGCCGGAATTCGCGCGTAGGATCGGGAACAGACCGCCCGCTTCGGCCTGTTGGAGGAAGCATGACCGACACCACTGAGATCGCCACGCACGGCGTGGACCTGTCCGACTTCGCCGCGGACAAGGTCCGCAGCCTCCTCGAGCAGGAGGGGCGCGACGACCTCCGTCTCCGCGTGGCCGTCCAGCCCGGCGGCTGTTCCGGCCTCATCTACCAGCTCTACTTCGACGAGCGGCTGCTCGACGGCGACGCGCTGCGCGACTTCGACGGTGTCGAGGTCGTCGTCGACCGCATGAGCGTCCCGTACCTCGAGGGGGCGAAGATCGACTTCGCGGACTCCATCGAGAAGCAGGGCTTCACGATCGACAACCCGAACGCCGGCGGTTCCTGCGCCTGCGGCGGTTCCTTCAGCTGAGCTGAGCCCCGGGGCGCGCCCCGGGCACGACGACCCGGTCGCCTCACGGCGGCCGGGTCGTCGTCGTTGCGCCCAGCCGGACCGTGAGCCGCCAGACGTCGCCGTCCACGTCCTCGCCCTGCATGGCGTGCCCGCGCATGCGGGCCCAGGCCGGGACGTCGTGACGGGCCGCGGGATCCGTCGCGAGGACCGTCAGCACGGCGCCGGGCGGCAGGTCGCGGGCCCGGGCCGCGAGGCGGATCACCGGCAGGGGGCAGCGCAGGCCCCTGGCGTCCACGACGTCGATGTCGGGGATGTCGGGGTCGGGGAAGTCGTCCGCGGTGCGGGCGGGGCCGACGTCGTTCACAGGCCCCCCACCCCGAGCGCGTCGCGCACGCGGGCCACCGCGCCCGGCAGGGTGGCCGCGAACCGGTCGACGTCGTCCACGGTCGTCGAGCGGTCCAGGGCGACCCGGACGTTCCCGTGCGTGAGCACCCCCATCGCCGCCAGCACGTGCGAGGGCTCGAGCGTGCTGGAGGTGCACGCCGACCCGGACCCGACGGCGAACCCGGCGCGGTCGAGCTCGGTCACCAGCGCCTCCCCGTCGACGTAGAGGAACGAGAACGTCGCCACGTGGGGGAGGCGGTCCGCCTGGTCGCCCACGACCTCGACGTCCGGGATCCGCGCGACGGCGGCGCGCAGGCGGTCGACGAGCTCGCGCCGCCGGCCGTCCTCGGCGGCCCGGTCGGCGGCGACCGCCTGCAGTGCGACGGCGGCCGCGAAGGCCGCGGGCACCGAGACCCCGCCGGGGGCCCAGGGCTCGGGATCCTCCGGCCCCCGCGGCAGGAGCCGCACCCGCTGTCGCACCGCCAGGACGCCCACCCCCGCGGGGGCGCCCCAGTCGGCCGGGTCGGCGGCGAGCAGGTCCCACGCGTGCGGCGTCGCGTCGTGGCCGAGGCTCGCCCCGGCGTCCACGAGCAGCGGGACCCCGGCGGCGCGGGCGGCCTCGTGCGCCTCGACGACGGGCTGGCGGGTGCCGACCTCGCCGTTGGCCGCCTGGAGCGCGGCGAGCGCGACGCCGGGCGTCCCGACCGCCCGGCGGAAGCCGTCGGCGTCCACCCGGCCGTGGTCGTCGACGGCGACCACCACGCGCGTGCCGCCGTGGGTGCGCGCGGAGGACTCCGCGGCGTGCAGCACCGCCGCCCGCTCCACCGCGCCCACGACGACGTCGCCACCGCTGCGTCGCCGCGCCCCGGCGCCGCCGAGGACGGCCGAGTGGAGCGCCGCGGTGTGGCTCGGGGTGAACCGCACCTCCTCGGTGCGCGCGCCGAGCTCGGCGGCGACCGCCTCGCGCGCCCCGTCCAGGAGCCGGGCCGCGCGCCGCCCCTCGGCGTGCAGGCGGCGCGGGTCGGCCCAGCCGTCGTCCATCGCCTGGACGAACGCCTGGCGGGCGAGCGGGTGCCACGGGGCACGCCCGCCGTTGTCGAGGAGGACGCGGCGGTCGGCGGGGCGGTCGGCGGAACGGTCAGCGGGATCGGTGGTGTGCGTCACACGTGCTCTCCGGGGGCGGCGGGGTGGGTCGAGCGGCCGCGGTCGCCGGCGGTCGCCGTGGGGGACGACGGCACGGTCCGGGCGCGCCCTGTTCCCATCATCACGCACTTTCGCGCCGAACCGGGCGGTTCAGGAGGCACCTCGAGCATCCGCGCCGACCGCGCACCCACGGTCGGGCGAGCGCCACTGGATGCTGCGGACGGCGTCGCCGCCGGCCGGCGGCCGGCGCTGGATCTGACACCCGTGGGCAACGATCTGACACTCCCTCGGGGTCTGTGTCGAACGGCGCGGATGTGGACGTCGGGTGGCGATTCCGTCACGTTCGCACGGGGGGTTTGCGGCGTCGAAACCGCCCCGGTCGCGCTAGGCTGCACCTATCGAGGACGAAGGTCCTGCTCGTGCGCCCGGCGACCGGCGTGGTCCCAGGGGCACGAGGCTGGACGTGACGTGAAAGGCCTCCCTTGCACTCGAAGAGCCCCACCCGCACCCGGCGGGTCACCCTGCGCGCGGCGGCGACAGCCGGCGCGGTCGCGCTGCTCGCCTCTGGCTGCGCCAGCGACTCCGTCAAGCGCGGTTACCTCCCTGGCTACGCCGACGGGCAGGTGACCAACCAGACGGGCCGCATCACCGACCTCTGGGTCGGCTCCTGGGTCGCGGCCCTCGTCGTCGGCGTGATCACGTGGGGCCTGATGCTGTGGTGCGTCGCGGCCTACCGCAAGCGCCGCGACGACCACCAGCTCCCGGTCCAGATCCGCTACCACATGCCGCTCGAGATCATGTACACGGCCGTGCCGATCGTCATGGTCCTGGTCCTGTTCTTCTACACGGACCGCGACGTGAGTGCCATCACGGACACGAACGCCGAGCCTGACGTGCAGATCCAGGTCATCGGCAAGCAGTGGAGCTGGGACTTCAACTACCTCGACGACGGGGTCTACGACACCGGGCAGCACCTGCTCGACGTCGGCGGCCAGACCGCCGAGGACCAGGTCGACAACACCCCCGGCACCTCCCAGGACGTGCCGACGCTGTACCTGCCCGTCGACGAGACCGTCGAGTTCACGCTCGACTCCCGCGACGTCATCCACTCGTTCTGGATCCCCGCGTTCCTCTACAAGCTGGACATGATCCCGGGGCGGACCAACACGTTCCAGGTCACGCCCACGCGGGAGGGCACGTACGCCGGCAAGTGCGCCGAGCTCTGCGGAGAGTTCCACTCCGGCATGCTCTTCAACGTCAAGGTGGTCGATCGCGCCGAGTACGACGCCCACATCGACGACCTGCGCGAGGCAGGCCAGACCGGTGAGCTCGGCCTGGAGCTCAACCGCCAGCAGCACCCGTCGTCGGGTGAGACCGAGTCCACCGAGGAGGCCGAGGGCTGATGGCCACCGTCACCGAGACCACACACAGCGCCGAGATCGTTCCCGGCCTGTCCCCGAAGCGTCAGACGCTCGGTCGCACCGTGATCAAGTGGGTCACCTCCACCGATCACAAGACGATCGGCTACATGTACCTGATCACGTCGTTCGCCTGGTTCGCGATCGGCGGCATCCTCGCCCTGCTCATCCGGGCCGAGCTGTTCGCGCCCGGCATCCAGCTCGTGCAGAGCAAGGAGCAGTACAACCAGCTCTTCACCATGCACGGCACGATCATGCTGCTGCTGTTCGCGACCCCGTTGTTCGCGGGCTTCGCCAACGTGATCATGCCGCTGCAGATCGGTGCGCCGGACGTCGCGTTCCCGCGGCTGAACATGTTCGCCTACTGGCTGTTCCTCTTCGGCGGCCTCATCGCCGCCGCGGGGTTCCTGACGCCCCAGGGCGCGGCCTCGTTCGGCTGGTTCGCCTATGCGCCGCTGTCGAACACCACGTTCAGTCCAGGGCTAGGTGGTGATCTCTGGGTCTTCGGCCTAGGCCTGGCCGGCTTCGGCACGATCCTGGGCGCGGTCAACTTCATCACCACGATCATCACGATGCGCGCCCCTGGCATGACGATGTTCCGGATGCCCATCTTCACGTGGAACACGCTCGTGACGAGCCTCCTGGTGCTGATGGCGTTCCCGCCGCTGGCCTCCGCCCTGCTGGCCCTGGGTGCCGACCGCCGCTTCGGTGCGCAGGTCTTCAACCCGGACAACGGCGGCGCCATCCTGTGGCAGCACCTGTTCTGGTTCTTCGGGCACCCCGAGGTGTACATCATCGCGCTGCCGTTCTTCGGCATCGTCTCCGAGATCTTCCCGGTCTTCAGCCGTAAGCCGATCTTCGGCTACAAGGGCCTCATCTACGCGACGATCGCCATCGCGGCGCTCTCCGTCACCGTGTGGGCGCACCACATGTACGTGACGGGCGCGGTGCTGCTGCCGTTCTTCGCCTTCATGACGATGCTCATCGCCGTCCCGACCGGTGTGAAGTTCTTCAACTGGATCGGCACGATGTGGCGCGGCAAGCTCACGTTCGAGACGCCGATGCTGTGGTCGATCGGCTTCCTCGTGACGTTCCTCTTCGGTGGCCTGACGGGCATCATCCTGTCGAGCCCGGCGATGGACTTCCACATCTCCGACTCGTACTTCGTGGTGGCGCACTTCCACTACGTGGTCTTCGGCACCGTGGTGTTCGCGATGTTCGCCGGCTTCTACTTCTGGTGGCCCAAGTTCACCGGTCGCATGCTCGACGAGCGGCTGGGCAAGGTTCACTTCTGGTTGCTCTTCATCGGCTTCCACATGACGTTCCTCATCCAGCACTGGCTGGGCGTCGAGGGCATGCCCCGCCGGTACGCGGACTACATGCCGGAGGAGGGCTTCACCTGGGAGAACCAGGTCTCCACGGTCGGTGCCTTCATCCTCGCCGCGTCGACCCTGCCCTTCCTGTGGAACGTCTACACGACCTGGCGCAACGCGCCGAAGGTCACCGTCGACGACCCGTGGGGCTACGGCCGCTCGCTCGAGTGGGCCACGTCGTGCCCGCCGCCCCGCCACAACTTCACCTCGCTGCCCCGGATCCGTTCCGAGTCGCCGGCCTTCGACCTGCACCACCCGGAGGTGGCGGCCATGGAGCAGGCTCAGGGTCACGGCGGCCTCGACGAGGTGTACGGCGACCCGGACCGCAACGGTCACCGCGAGCTCGTCGAGGGACGCAGCGGTGCGAGCTACCCCGAGAGGGCTGAGTCGAGCACCACGGTGATCGACGAGCCGCGAGGCGACCAGGAGGACGACAGCAAGTGAAGATCGAGACCAAGCTGTTCCTGTACATCGCGCCGTTCTTCGTGGTCGTGGGCGTCATCTACGGCTTTATGTCGAGCTTCAACGAGCCGGTCGGCTACCTCGGTCTGCCGCTCCTCGGTGCGCTGATGGCCATGATCGGCGCCTATCTGGCGCTGACGGCGCGACGTATCGACCCTCGACCCGAGGACGACGAGCTCGGCGAGATCGAGGAGGGTGCGGGCGACCAGGGTGTCTACGCCCCCTGGAGCTGGTGGCCGCTCGCGATCGCCGCCGCCGCTGCGGTGGTGTTCCTCGGCCTCGCCGTCGGCTGGTGGGTCGTCTACGTCGGCTTCGCGCTCGGCGTGATCGCCCTCGTCGGGTGGGTCTTCGAGTTCAGCCGCGGGCAGCACGCGCACTGATCCAGTCGCCGGTGGCGACACCGGCAGACACGGCCCCTCGCTCCTCCGGGAGCGGGGGGCTCTGTCGTTCCCGGGCCCCGGGCGCACAGCACACAGCACGGCATCGGTGGGCCGCCTCCCGACGGTGGGCGCCGCCCGTGGGTGATGATGGAGGAGACACCACAGTCATCTCAGAAGGAGCACGACGTGCGTACCCTCACCAAGCCTGCTGCTCTCGCCACTGCGGGGCTCGTCGCGCTCTCTCTCGGCGCCTGCGCGAGCGACGAGCCCACCGCCCCGCCCGGCGCTGCCGACGCACCCGCTCAGGCGGAGATCACCACCACGGCAGACCTCACCGACCTGGCTGCGCTCATGGCGACCGCTCAGGGCGACGCCTCGTCGTCCCACGTGGAGATGACCTACAGCGGAGAGCTCGCGGACGCCGCGGGCCTGAGCGCCAGCACGACGACGGCGGACGTGGACTACGGCAAGACCGTCGCGGACACCTCGATGCGCATGTCGATGGCCGTGATGGGCATGGACATGGAGATGCTCCTCGTCGACGGCACGATGTACGTCGGCATGGGGGAGGCGACGCAGGGGCAGTACTTCTCGATGTCCCTCGAGGAGATGGCCGACGACCCGTCCCTGGCAGGTGCCCTCGACTCCATGGACTCCATGGACGCGGGCGCCCAGGCCGAGGCGTTGGCCGGCGCGGTGACGGCCTTCGAGCACACCGGGACGGAGCAGGTGGACGGCGCCGAGGTGGACGTCTACACGGTGACGATCGACCCGACCAAGCTCGAGGACGGTGGCGCCACCGGCATCGACGCGCCGATGAGCGAAGAGCTCGGAGAGATGACGGCCGTCTACAAGGTCGACGCCCAGGGACTGCCAGTCGAGGTGGACATCGCCATGACGATCGACGGGCAGGAGCTGGTGATCGAGTCGGCCTTCAGCGCGTGGGGCGAGCCGGTCGAGATCGTGGCTCCCGCCGACGAGGACGTCGTGCCGTACTCGGACCTCATGACGCAGAACTGAGGCTTCGTGCGGCGATGAAGCGCCGTGAGGCAGCTCGGCCCCGGTGCGGCAAAAGGGTCTGCCGCACCGGGGCCGGGCTGTCGTACGGGGTGTCGGGGTCAGGCGGGGACGATGAGCCCGGCGGTGGCGGTGCGGGCGCGCTCGAGGCGGGCGGCGACGTCCTGCCAGTTCGCGATGTTCCAGAACGCCTTGACGTAGTCCGCCTTGACGTTGAGGTAGTCGAGGTAGAAGGCGTGCTCCCACATGTCGAGCATGAGCAGCGGGGTGATGCCCACGGGCACGTTGGACTGCTGGTCGAAGAGCTGGAAGATCGCCAGGCGGTGGCCGACGGCGTCCCAGCCGAGCACGGCCCAGCCGGAGCCCTGGATGCCGGTCGCGGTGGCGGCGAAGTGGGCCTGGAACTTGGCGAAGGAGCCGAACTGGTCCTTGATGGCCTCGGCCAGCTCGCCGTCGGGCTCGCCGCCGCCGGTGGGCGACAGGTTGTGCCAGAACACGGTGTGGTTGGTGTGGCCGCCGAGGTTGAACGCGAGGTTCTTCTCGTGCAGGTTGACCGCGGCGAGGTCGCCGGACTCGCGGGCCTCGGCCAGCTTGTCCAGGGCGGTGTTCGCGCCCGTGACGTAGGCGGCGTGGTGCTTGTCGTGGTGCAGCTCCATGATCTTGCCGCTGATGTGCGGCTCGAGCGCGGAGTAGTCGTACGGCAGGTCAGG
>NZ_JAIXCQ010000022.1 GCF_020297055.1 Isoptericola luteus
AGGGGACGGACCGCACCGGTGCGGTCCGTCCCCTCTCTATCTCGGCGGGGAGCCTCTCTATCTCGGCGTCAGAGCTCGGTCTCGATGCCGGCGTAGGAGTGCAGGCCGTTGAAGATGAGGTTCACGCCGGTGAAGTTGAACAGCACGCAGGCATACCCCACGACGACGAACCAGGCCGCCCGGCGTCCGTCCCAGCCCCGGGTGGTGCGCGCGTGCAGGTACGCCGCGTAGATCACCCAGATGACGAAGCTCCAGACCTCCTTGGGGTCCCAGCCCCAGTAGCGGCCCCAGGCGTCCTCCGCCCAGATCGCGCCGCCGATGATGGTGAAGGTCCACAGCACGAAGGCGACGGCGTTGAGCCGGAACGACAGGCCCTCCAGCGTCTTCGGCGTCGGAAGGCCGTCGAGCCAGCGGAAGCCGGGGCGCTGCAGGGACGTGCCGCCGGTGTCCCGGCTGTCGCGCAGGAGCTGCAGCACCGACGTGACGAACGAGACCGTGAAGATCCCGGTGGCGGTGATGGCCACGCCGACGTGGATGACGAGCCAGTAGTTCTGCAGGGCCGGCTGCACCCCGGTGGCGGCGACATAGAAGACGTTCACCCCGAGGACGAGGAACAGCACCGTCAGCCCGATCACGAACGCCCCGAGGAACTTCAGGTCGCGGCGCAGGTTGAGCACGAGGAACACGACCAACGCCACGAACGAGCCCACGAGCGTGAACTCGTACATGTTGGCCCACGGCGTGCGGCCCGCGGCGACGCCGCGAAGCACGATCGCCGCCAGCAGCAGGGCCGTGCCGAGCCACGTGGTCGACATCGCGATGCCCGCGGCGCGGCGCCGGGCGGATGACGGGACATCGGGGACATCAGGCCCGGCAGCGGGCGAAGCGGAGGCGCTGCCGCCGGCGACCCTGCCCGCGCCGCCCGCGCCGGCCGCGACCGCGGCGGGGGTGCGCGCCCCGGCCCGGGCCTCGACACGCGCCTCGGTGCGCCGTCCGAGGTCGATCGCGAACGCGGCCAGCGCGATGGTCAGCGCTGTCGCGGACGCCCAGACGAGCAGCACGCTCAGCTCGGCGATCTCCATGGTGTCAGTCCTCCGTGGTGGTGGTCGTGCGATCTGCTGCGGGAGCGTCGGTCGTGCCCGGGACGGCGGCGAGCGCCTTGTCGACCTCCTGCTGGAGCCCGGCGTCGTCGCCGCGGGCGAGGCCGGCGAGCTCGACCCGGGTCCGCGTGGTCCCGTCGTCGTCCACCGTCTCCCATGTTCGCACCCACACGCGACGGCGCGGGGTGAACAGGGAGACGGCGAGGCCCGTGAGGGCGGCGAGGGAGAAGCCGAGCACCCATCCGAGCGACGGGTCGTGGCGCAGGTCGAGGGCCACGTACCGCGGCACCTCCTCGCCGAGCGTCACGGTGCCCAGACCGTCCGGCAGCTCGACGGTCTCGCCGGGACGCACCAGCAGCTTGGCCGTCGCGCCGTCCTCGTCGACCGACGCCGTGAGGTTCGCGGTGTCCAGGCGGTAGACGTTCTGGGGCACGCCCTCGTCCAGGCCGAGGTCGCCCCGGTACACCTCGAGCACGAGCAGGGGGTTCTGCGGCTGCGGGAAGACGGACCGCGCGGACCCGTCCGCCTCGACGACGGCAGTGGGCAGGAAGTACCCGATGAGGCCGACCTGGTCGAGGCCGGGCGAGACGTCCGGCACCTTCACGACGCCGCGCGAGGTGTACATGGTGTCTTCGGGCAGGAACGGCACGCGCCCGCCGAACGCGACCTCGCCCTCGGCGTCGCGCACCGTGATGTCGGGAGCGAACCCGTTGCCCTGCAGGTAGATCTTGGCGCCGTCCACCACGAGGGGGTGGTTGACCTTGATGGTCTCCTCGTGCGTGCCGCCGCCCGGCTCGGTGACGGTGACGGCCGCCGTGAAATCGCGCGCCTGCGCGAACGCGACCGTGTCGGACGCGAACTCGGAGGTGAACGAGTCGAGCGTCATCGAGAACGGCGACAGCGACGACGGCCGGAACCAGGCCCCGTTCTCGAACGTGTCGTAGTCGACCACGGCGTTCGCGAAGCCGCGACCCTCGGTGACGATCGCCTGCCCGCGGTAGTGCAGGAGCTGGCCGAGGGCCACCGAGACGAGCAGCCCGACGAGGGCGAGGTGGAACACCAGGTTGCCGGTCTCGCGCAGGTAGCCGCGCTCGGCGGCGACCGTGCGGGTGGCGGGGCGTCCGAGGCGCGGCTCCTCGGAACCGGTGTCGACCCGGAACGTGGGCAGCCGGCGCAGCGGCCCTCGCAGGTGCGCCTCGACGGCCTCGGCCACCTCGTGGGGCGACGCGTCGGTGGTCGTCGACGCCGTCGCGGGGAACCGGCCGAACCGGGCGGGGGTGCGCGGCGGGCGGTGACGCAGCGCCCTGGCGTGGGCGGCAGCGCGCGGGATGATGCAGCCCACCAGGGACACGAAGAGCAGCAGGTAGATCGCCGAGAACCAGGCGGAGCTGTAGACGTCGAAGAAGCCGAGCCGGTCCAGCCACTCCCCCAGCGTCGGGTGGTCGCCCAGGTACTCCAGCACGGCGGCAGGGTCCTGGTTGCGCTGCGGCAGCACCGAGCCCGGCACCGCCGCGACGGCGAGGAGCATGAGCAGCATGAGGGCGACGCGCATGCTGGTGAGCTGCCGCCACGTCCAGCGCAGCGTGCCCTTCCAGCCGAGCGCGGGCAGCTCCGGCCGGCCCGACGACGGACCCGTCGTCGATCCCGTGACCCCGGCCGTGCCGTCCGCCCCGGCGTCTGCCTCGGAGCCGGTGCGGCCCTCCGTGAAGGCGTCGTTGATCCCCTCGGGCCGGTACCCGGTCCGCTCGCTCATCACACCACCGTCCCGAAGCCGCTGATCCAGCCCTGCAGCTCGCTGGTCCACGTCGCCCACAGGCCGGTCACGAGCGCGAGGCCCACGATCACCAGCAGCGCACCGCCCGCCCGCTGGATCACGAGCCGGTGCCGCCGCAGGAACCCGAGCATGCGCTGCGACGACTGCAGCCCCAGCGCGACCAGCAGGAACGGGACGCCGAGCCCCACGCAGTAGGCGACGCCCAGCGCGATGCCGCGTCCGGCCGACGCCTCGTCGAGCGCCAGCGCCTGGACGGCGGCGAGCGTCGGGCCGATGCACGGCGTCCAGCCGAGGCCGAAGACGACCCCGAGCAGCGGCGCACCCCACAGGCCCGCGCGCGGGCTCAGGTGCATCCGGCGCTCCCGCTGGAGGAACGGCACCGCGCCCAGGAACCCCAGGCCCAGCAGGATCACGACGACCCCGAGGACCCGCATGATCACGTCCTCCCACTGCACCAGGTAGGCGCCGAGCGCACCGGCGGCCGCCATGAGCGCCACGAACACCACCGTGAAGCCCAGCACGAACAGTCCGACGCCGGCCACCACGCGGCGACGCCCGGGGGCGAGCGGCGAGGCCGAGCGGGTCCCCGCCGGCCCGGCGGAGGCCGCGGCCATCCCGCTGACGTACCCCACGTACCCGGGCACGAGCGGCAGCACGCACGGCGACGCGAACGACACCAGCCCGGCGATCAGCGCCACCGGCAGCGCGAGCAGCATGGAGCCGCTGAAGGCGGTCGTCGCGAAGGCCTCACCCATCAGGCGCCCCCGGACCCGGCATCCGCCTCGGCGAGGACCTCGTCGACGATCGCCTCGAGCGTGGAGCCCTCCGCCTGTCCGATGACGCGCGCGGCGACCCGCCCCTCGGTGTCGAGCACGACGGTGGACGGCACGGCCTGCAGGGGCACGACGCCGGACAGCTTCGCGACGACCTGACCGCTACGATCCTCGATCGACGGGTACGGCACGTCGAAGGTGCGCTCGAACGCCTCGGCGGCGCCCGCCTCGTCCTCGGTGTTGATGCCCAGCACCCGCACGCCGTCCGCCCCGCGGTCGTGCGCCAGCGCGACCAGCTCGGGGGCCTCGGCGCGGCACGGGGCGCAGCCGGCATACCAGGTGTTGACGACGACGACGTCGCCCAGCCAGTCGGCGGTGCTCACGTCGTCCCCCTCGAAGGAGGTGCCCTCGACCGTCACCGGGGCCTCGCGGTCCCCCGCGTCCCACTGCTTGACCGAGCCGTCGCCGGAGACGAAGCCCTGGCCCACGACGTCGCCCGCGCCGGAGTCCTGCGCTCCGCACGCCGCGAGGAGCGAGATCGCCGCGACGGCGCCGAACGCGGTGGCGGCGAGCCGCCGCCCGCGCCCCGAAGTGCCCGCCGCCCTCATGCGCCGGGCAGGGGGTCGGCGCCGGCGAGCAGGGCCGCCGCGGGCTCGCTGTAGTGCAGGCCCACGAACGTGTCGCCGTCGAACCGCAGGGAGGTGAGCGACGCCAGCGAGCACTCTCGCCGGCGCGGGTCGTGGAAGAGCGGACGCCCCTCGTAGGACCGGCGGGTGACCCAGACGGGAAGCTGGTGGCTGACCAGGACGACCTCGTGCCCGGCGAACGCGCGGCGGGCGTCGTCGACGGCGGCGCGCACGCGCGCGACCTGCTCGGCGTAGGGCTCGCCCCACGACGGCCGCAGGGGGTTGCGCAGGAGGTGCCAGTGCCGCGGGTTGAGCAGCTGGGACGGTCTGGCACCGATCGTCGATCCCTCGAAGCGGTTGCCGGCCTCGACCAGCCGCTCGTCGGTGGCGAGCGTCAGCCCGAACCCTTCCGCGACGGGGTTGGCGGTCTCCTGCGCGCGCTGCAGCGGCGACGCGACGACACCGACGACGTCCCGCCCCGCGCCCGCCAGGTGGTCGGCGACGCGACGGGCCATCGCCTGACCGCGGTCGGACAGCCGGTAGCCCGGGATGCGCCCGTACAGGACGCCATCCGGGTTGTGGACCTCGCCGTGCCGCATGAGATGGACGGTGGTGGTGGCCATGGCCCCCAGTGTCCCAGACCGACGGGGCACCCAGGTCCCGTCCAGGGGGGCGGTGACGTGCCTCACGATGCCGGCGCGGGCCCGGCCCGACCCTACCGTGATCTCGCCGCAGGCCGCCCCGGTGGCCGTCGGCGGGACGGGCGGGACGGGTGGCGGGCGTCAGCCCCGCGAGGCCTCGACGGAGGCCCTGGCCACGTCCGACACCTTCGACATGGCGCGGCCCAGCGTCGCGAGCTCCTCGTCGGTCAGCACGTCGACGAGCAGGCGCCGCACGGCGTTCACGTGTCCGGGCGCGGAGGCGACCAGCGTCGCGTGGCCGACGTCGGTCATGACGCAGTTCACGCCGCGCCGGTCGCCCGGCGCGGGGCGCCGGGCCACGAGGCCGCGTGCCTCCATCCGGTTGACGGTGTGCGTGAGGCGGCTGCGCGACAGCGCCAGGAAGTCGGCGAGCGCCGACATCCGCATGGTGTGCTCCGGGGCCTCGGAGAGCTGCACGAGCAGGTGGTACTCCCCCAGCGTCACGGGCAGCGCCTCGTCGTGCGCGTCGCCGAGCGCCTCGAGGAACCGGGAGGTGCCCTCGATGTACCGGCGCCACGCCCACTGCTGCTGCTCGTCGAGCCAGCGCACGTCGACCACCGGCGCCGCCGGGTCGGAGGACACGACTGCGGACACCGTCGCCGGCCTGCTCGTACGTCGCTGGGCGCCAGGTTCCGCGGTCACGGGAATAGGTTACGAGACGCTCGTGTTCCATGTCCCGGCAGATAGTTGAGGGCTCAACTATTCGACTCGACCGTCTGCCGACCGCTCGTCCACACGACACCCGAGGAGTTTCTATGACCGCGCTTCCCGCAGGCCTGACCACCGGCACCTACGCCATCGACGCCTCCCACTCGACCGCCTCCTTCAGCGTCCGCCACGCCGGCATCGCCAAGGTCCGCGGATCCATCGCGATCACGTCGGGCACCATCACCGTGGGCGACGACCTCGAGTCCTCCGCCGTCACCGCCGAGCTCGACGCGGCCTCGGTGAACACCGGTGACGAGGCCCGCGACGGCCACCTCAAGAGCGCCGACTTCTGGCACGCCGAGGAGAAGCCCGTCTGGACCTTCGCGTCGAAGAGCATCGTCGTCGACGGCGACGACTACGTGATCAACGGTGCGCTGACCATCAACGGCGTGACCCAGGACGTCGCCCTGCCCACCGAGTTCGCCGGCGTCGCGACCGACCCGTTCGGCAACCCCCGCGCCGGGTTCGAGTCGCAGATCGAGATCTCGCGCAAGGACTACGGCCTGACCTGGAACGCCGCCCTGGAGACCGGTGGCGTCCTCGTGGGCGACAAGGTCAAGATCACCCTCGACGTCTCGGCCATCAAGCAGGGCTGAGCCCCCCTCCTCGCCGAGAGAGAAGCCGGACCCGCGAGATCCGGAGGGGACGGTCCGTCGCCGGTACGGACCGTCCCCTCCGGATCTCGCG
>NZ_JAIXCQ010000023.1 GCF_020297055.1 Isoptericola luteus
GAGTTGCCCCGGACGGGATCGGAGCGGTTGCTTCGGTGTTGGATGGTGTGCGTCGGTTGTTTGAGAACTCAACAGTGTGCTTGATAGATAGTCAATGCCAATAGTTTGTTGGAACCTTTGTTGGTTCTTTTGGATCGGACTGAGCAGTTCAGCTTGGTCTGGCCAGTATCGTTGAATGCTGGGGCCTCTTTGGGGTTCTGGTGTTTTTCTCTCTTTTACGGAGAGTTTGATCCTGGCTCAGGACGAACGCTGGCGGCGTGCTTAACACATGCAAGTCGAACGGTGAAGCCCAGCTTGCTGGGTGGATCAGTGGCGAACGGGTGAGTAACACGTGAGCAACCTGCCCTCCACTTCGGGATAAGCCTTGGAAACGGGGTCTAATACCGGATATGAGCGCGCGGCGCATGCCGTGTGCTGGAAAGTTTTTCGGTGGGGGATGGGCTCGCGGCCTATCAGCTTGTTGGTGGGGTAATGGCCTACCAAGGCGTCGACGGGTAGCCGGCCTGAGAGGGCGACCGGCCACACTGGGACTGAGACACGGCCCAGACTCCTACGGGAGGCAGCAGTGGGGAATATTGCACAATGGGCGAAAGCCTGATGCAGCGACGCCGCGTGAGGGATGACGGCCTTCGGGTTGTAAACCTCTTTCAGCAGGGAAGAAGCGAAAGTGACGGTACCTGCAGAAGAAGCGCCGGCTAACTACGTGCCAGCAGCCGCGGTAATACGTAGGGCGCAAGCGTTGTCCGGAATTATTGGGCGTAAAGAGCTCGTAGGCGGTCTGTCGCGTCTGGTGTGAAATCCCGAGGCTCAACCTCGGGCGTGCATCGGGTACGGGCAGACTAGAGTGCGGTAGGGGAGACTGGAATTCCTGGTGTAGCGGTGGAATGCGCAGATATCAGGAGGAACACCGATGGCGAAGGCAGGTCTCTGGGCCGCAACTGACGCTGAGGAGCGAAAGCATGGGGAGCGAACAGGATTAGATACCCTGGTAGTCCATGCCGTAAACGTTGGGCACTAGGTGTGGGGCTCATTCCACGAGTTCCGTGCCGCAGCTAACGCATTAAGTGCCCCGCCTGGGGAGTACGGCCGCAAGGCTAAAACTCAAAGGAATTGACGGGGGCCCGCACAAGCGGCGGAGCATGCGGATTAATTCGATGCAACGCGAAGAACCTTACCAAGGCTTGACATGCACCGGAAACACTCAGAGATGGGTGCCCCGCAAGGTCGGTGTACAGGTGGTGCATGGTTGTCGTCAGCTCGTGTCGTGAGATGTTGGGTTAAGTCCCGCAACGAGCGCAACCCTCGTCCCATGTTGCCAGCGGGTTATGCCGGGGACTCATGGGAGACTGCCGGGGTCAACTCGGAGGAAGGTGGGGATGACGTCAAATCATCATGCCCCTTATGTCTTGGGCTTCACGCATGCTACAATGGCCGGTACAGAGGGCTGCGATACCGTAAGGTGGAGCGAATCCCAAAAAGCCGGTCTCAGTTCGGATTGGGGTCTGCAACTCGACCCCATGAAGTCGGAGTCGCTAGTAATCGCAGATCAGCAACGCTGCGGTGAATACGTTCCCGGGCCTTGTACACACCGCCCGTCAAGTCACGAAAGTTGGTAACACCCGAAGCTCATGGCCCAACCGGTTTTCCGGGGGGAGTGGTCGAAGGTGGGACTGGCGATTGGGACTAAGTCGTAACAAGGTAGCCGTACCGGAAGGTGCGGCTGGATCACCTCCTTTCTAAGGAGCATCTGATACCCCGTGGGGTTGCCTGCCGTTTCGGTGGGTGGCCTGGGGTCAGGCAGGCCATCGTAGACGCCGTTCGTGTGTCTGGTGGTTGCTCAAGGGTGGAACATTGACTGTCGAGGTCTGCTGGTTCGTGCCGGCTGGTCAGTACGCCGTCTCCTTCGGGGGGTGGTTGGAACGCTGGTGGGTGCGCGGTGGTGGGTCGTGTCGGGCACGCTGTTGGGTCCTGAGGCAACCGGCCGCTGGTCGGGGGTTTCTTCAGGTAGTACAGGAGGTACGGGTCATCGACCTGGTTGCGAACCGCTGGTGGTCGCGGGTTCCCGAGTGTGGGGGTCTGTGGGGTGCTGGTAGGCGGGCCGAGGGGTTGGTGGGTTCGTCCGTTGCTTGAGAACTGCATAGTGGACGCGAGCATCCCAGATGTTCAAGAAGCATCGCATGGTTGTGGGCCCGCCCTCGTGGCGGGTTTGCTGTGTGTGGTGTTCTTTGGATCTCTGTAGCAATATTTGTAGTGTGTTCGAAGTTTATAAGGGCACAGGGTGGATGCCTTGGCACTAGGAGCCGAAGAAGGACGTTGTAGCCTGCGATAAGCCTCGGGGAGTTGGCAAACGAGCTGTGATCCGAGGATGTCCGAATGGGGGAACCCGGCCAGGGTCATGCCTGGTCACCTGCATCTGAATACATAGGGTGTAGGGGGGAACGTCGGGAAGTGAAACATCTCAGTACCGACAGGAAGAGATATTCCGTGAGTAGTGGCGAGCGAAAGCGGATGAGGCCAAACCGTGTGCGTGCCAAGCTGTCAGGCGTTGCGCATGCGGGGTTGTGGGACCTTCTGACCGGATCTGACAGTCCGGTAGCCAGTAAGAAAGTCGTGTCATAGTCGAACCGCATTGAAAGGCGGACCGTAGAGGGTGTGAGTCCCGTAGACGAAATGGTGCGGCCTGGTTGAGGGGATCCCAAGTAGCACGGGGCCCGTGAAATCTCGTGTGAATCTGGCAAGACCACTTGCTAAGCCTAAATACTACCTAGTGACCGATAGCGGACAAGTACCGTGAGGGAAAGGTGAAAAGTACCCCGGGAGGGGAGTGAAATAGTACCTGAAACCGTGTGCCTACAATCCGTCGGAGCCTCCCTAGCAGGGGTGACGGCGTGCCTTTTGAAGAATGAGCCTGCGAGTTAGTGCTCGGTGGCGAGGTTAACCCGTGTGGGGAAGCCGTAGCGAAAGCGAGTCCGAAGAGGGCGATACAGTCGCCGGGTCTAGACCCGAAGCGAAGTGATCTAGCCATGGGCAGGTTGAAGCGCCGGTAAGACGGCGTGGAGGACCGAACCCACTTAGGTTGAAAACTGAGGGGATGACCTGTGGTTAGGGGTGAAAGGCCAATCAAACTTCGTGATAGCTGGTTCTCCCCGAAATGCATTTAGGTGCAGCGTCACGTGTTTCTTGCCGGAGGTAGAGCTACTGGATGGCTAATGGGCCTCACCAGGTTACTGACGTCAGCCAAACTCCGAATGCCGGTAAGACATAGCGTGGCAGTGAGACTGCGGGGGATAAGCTTCGTAGTCGAGAGGGAAACAGCCCAGACCACCGGCTAAGGCCCCTAAGCGTGTGCTCAGTGGGAAAGGATGTGGAGTTGCACAGACAACCAGGAGGTTGGCTTAGAAGCAGCCACCCTTGAAAGAGTGCGTAATAGCTCACTGGTCAAGTGATTCCGCGCCGACAATGTAGCGGGGCTCAAGTACACCGCCGAAGCCGTGGCACTCACACAATAACCCAGCACCCTTTGGGGTGTTCAGGTGTGTGGGTGGGTAGGGGAGCGTCGTGTGGGCAGTGAAGCCGCAGGGTGACCTAGTGGTGGAGCCCACACGAGTGAGAATGCAGGCATGAGTAGCGAATGACGGGTGAGAAACCCGTCCGCCGAATGACCAAGGGTTCCAGGGCCAGGCTAATCCGCCCTGGGTAAGTCGGGACCTAAGGCGAGGCCGACAGGCGTAGTCGATGGACAAGGAGTTGATATTCTCCTACCGGCGAAGAACCGCCCATACCGAGCCCGGTGATGCTCACCACCCCAATTCGTCAACCGTCACCTTCGGGTGACACCTGACGAGGCGGCGTGGGACCCAAACCGGTAGTAGGTAAGCGTGTTAACAGGGGTGACGCAGGAAGGTAGCCCGGCGTGGCGATGGTAGTCCACGTCCAAGGCCGTAGCCCGTGGTGTAGGCAAATCCGCACCACACGAGGGTGAGAGCTGATAGTGACCGCGTATGCGGGAAACGGGTGATCCTCTGCTGCCAAGAAAAGCCTCGACGCGAGGTTCTAGCCGCCCGTACCCCAAACCGACTCAGGTGGTCAGGTAGAGAATACCAAGGCGATCGAGCGAATCGTGGTTAAGGAACTCGGCAAAATGCCCCCGTAACTTCGGGAGAAGGGGGGCCTGAACCGTCAACACCCTAGCGGTGGGAAGCGGGGAGGGCCGCAGAGACCAGGGAGAAGCGACTGTTTACTAAAAACACAGGTCCGTGCGAAGTCGCAAGACGATGTATACGGACTGACGCCTGCCCGGTGCTGGAAGGTTAAGAGGACGAGTCAGCGTAAGCGAAGCTCAGAATTTAAGCCCCAGTAAACGGCGGTGGTAACTATAACCATCCTAAGGTAGCGAAATTCCTTGTCGGGTAAGTTCCGACCTGCACGAATGGCGTAACGACTTCTCCGCTGTCTCAACCGCGAGCTCGGCGAAATTGCACTACGAGTAAAGATGCTCGTTACGCGCAGCAGGACGGAAAGACCCCGGGACCTTTACTATAGCTTGGTATTGGTGTTCGATGCGGCTTGTGTAGGATAGGTGGGAGACTACGAAGCTCACGCGCCAGCGTGGGTGGAGTCAACGTTGAAATACCACTCTGGCCGCATCGACCATCTAACCTCGGTCCGTCATCCGGATCAGGGACAGTGCCTGGTGGGTAGTTTAACTGGGGCGGTTGCCTCCCAAAATGTAACGGAGGCGCTCAAAGGTTCCCTCAGCCTGGTTGGCAATCAGGTGTCGAGTGCAAGTGCACAAGGGAGCTTGACTGTGAGACCGACAGGTCGAGCAGGGACGAAAGTCGGAACTAGTGATCCGGCGGTGGCTTGTGGAAGCGCCGTCGCTCAACGGATAAAAGGTACCCCGGGGATAACAGGCTGATCTTGCCCAAGAGTCCATATCGACGGCATGGTTTGGCACCTCGATGTCGGCTCGTCGCATCCTGGGGCTGGAGTAGGTCCCAAGGGTTGGGCTGTTCGCCCATTAAAGCGGTACGCGAGCTGGGTTTAGAACGTCGTGAGACAGTTCGGTCCCTATCCGCTGCGCGCGTAGGAAACTTGAGAAGGGCTGTCCCTAGTACGAGAGGACCGGGACGGACGAACCTCTGGTGTGCCAGTTGTCCTGCCAAGGGCACCGCTGGTTAGCTACGTTCGGAAGGGATAACCGCTGAAAGCATCTAAGCGGGAAGCCTGCTTCAAGATGAGGTTTCCATCCCCCACGTGGGGTGAAGGCACCCAGCTAGACCACTGGGTAGATAGGCCGGATGTGGAAGACAGGACGAAAGACTGTCGCAGCTGACCGGTACTAATAAGCCGACAACTTCACACACCACACTTCAATGCACGCGTCCACTATGCGGTTCCCGAGAAACGGGCACCACCCCCACCCCGCACACCACACCCCCCAAGGGTCGTGGACAGTGCGGACACCACAGGGGGCACCCCGACAACTCGATACTGTTACGGCGGTCATAGCGAAGGGGAAACGCCCGGTCCCATACCGAACCCGGAAGCTCAGCCCTTAAGCGCCGATGGTACTGCCCTCGAGAGGGGGTGGGAGAGTAGGACGCCGCCGGACACCATTCACATGAAGGCCCACCCCACCCCGGGGTGGGCCTTCATGCATTTCCAGCCTTCATGCACCC
>NZ_JAIXCQ010000024.1 GCF_020297055.1 Isoptericola luteus
CCAGGGTGATACGTCGGGTGCGGTGGATGCGATCGGTGAGATCGCGGACATCATCGGGCAGATCAACGACTACCAGCTGACGATCGCGTCGGCGGTGGAGGAGCAGACCGCGACGACGAACGAGATGGGTCGTGGTGTGCAGGAGGCCGCGACGGGCTCGTCCGAGATCGCCGGGAACATCACCGGCATCGCCACCGCCGCCTCCTCGACGGCGCAGGCCCTGGTGCAGATGAACGAGTCCGTGGCCGACCTCGCCCGGATGAGCGCCGACCTCCAGTCGCGCGCCGCGCAGTTCACCTACTGACCCACAGCTCTTCCGAGACGGGCACCCCGCCCGTCCGGTGCCCCACGAGGAGGAAGTCCCATGTCCGTCACCCCAAGCGGCCGGCCCGCACCTCGGCGACGTCTGACCGTCGCCCGCCGGCTGCAGCTCACCTTCGGCGTCCTGGTCGCCCTCGTCGTGGTCGCGGTGGTCGTGGGCGGCGTGTCGGTGGACCGGCAGAAGGGCTATGCCCAGGATGTGCAGGCGGCGGAGCAGCTCGGGAACGTCGCGGAGCAGGCCAAGACCCTGATCTCCGACGCGACCGGCTGGCAGGGGCTCTACGTGGCGGACACCGCCGTCTACGGCCTCGAGGCCGGGCTCGGCGAGGACGCCTACAACCGCCAGGGCATGCTGGACAACAAGGAGCAGGTGTACGCGTGGCTCGACGAGCTCGAGGCGTCGGGGACGGACCCGCAGACGTCCCAGGTCGTGAGCCAGCTCCGTGCGGCCTGGGACGACTTCTACTCCTGGGACGACCAGGTCGTGGAGTGGCTGCAGGAGGGCACCCCGGCCGGTGAGCGCAAGGCGATGGACTCCATCAACGGCGGTGAGGCCGGTGCGGCGTACAGCGTGATCTTCGACCTCGCCGACCGGACGCAGGACGTGGCCACCCAGCGTGCGGCCGCGGCCAACACGGCGCAGGAGGAGGGCCAGGCCCGGTCCCTCGCCATCCTCGTCGGGGTCGGCGTCGTCGCCGTCGCGGCCGGCGTGCTGCTGGCGTGGTGGACCAGCCGCGTCGTCGTCGGCCGCGTGGCCAAGGTGCGTGACGTGGCGGAGGCCCTCGGCCGGGGCGACCTCACGCATACGTCCGGGTTGCTCCCGACCGACGAGATCGGCGAGGCCGGGACGGCTCTCGACACCGGTATCGCGGTGGTCCGCACCGTGGTGGCCGAGGTCGCCGGGTCGGCGGACGCGCTCGCCTCGGGTTCGGAGCAGCTCGCGGCCGTGTCTTCGCAGGTCGTCGCGGCGGCCGAGGAGTCGTCCGCCCAGTCCGGGGTGGTGGCCTCCGCTGCGGAGCAGGTGTCGCAGAACGTGCAGACCGTCGCTGCGGGCGCGGAGCAGATGGGTGCGTCGATCCGGGAGATCGCGCAGAACTCGAACGAGGCGGCGAAGGTCGCCAACCGGGCGACGGACCGTGCCGCGGCCACCAACGAGACGGTCCGCAAGCTGGGGGCCAGCTCGCTGGAGATCGGGGCCGTGATCAAGGTGATCACCACGATCGCGGAGCAGACGAACCTGCTGGCGCTGAACGCGACGATCGAGGCCGCGCGAGCCGGCGAGTCAGGCAAGGGGTTCGCCGTCGTGGCGAGCGAGGTCAAGGAGCTGGCGCAGGAGACCGCGAAGGCCACCGAGGACATCGCGCGCCGGGTCGAGGCGATCCAGGACGACGCCTCCGGCGCCGTGGACGCCATCGGCGACATCACCGACATCATCGGTCAGATCAACGACTACCAGCTCACCATCGCCTCGGCGGTGGAGGAGCAGACCGCGACGACGAACGAGATGTCGCGAGGCGTGCAGGAGTCGGCCACCGGTGCGTCCGAGATCGCGGCGAACATCACCGGGATCGCCACCGCCGCGTCGTCGACCGCCGTGGCCGTCGAGCAGATCGACGGGTCCATCTCGGACCTGGCCCGCGTCTCCGTCGACCTGCGCGCCCGCGCGGCCGAGTTCACCTACTGACCCTCGCCCGCACGCGTTGCGGACGAAAGCACCTGAGAGGAACTTCCATGAGCACGCTGCTCGAGAAGCGCGAGCCGGCCCTGGCGCCGGTGGCGACCGCACCGCGCGATACCGCGGCGCGGCACCACGGCCAGGACGGCGCCCGTCGGCCCCGGCGCTTCGCGCTGCGGTCGATCAGGACGAAGATCGTCGGGCTGGTCGCCCTGCTCGTGGCCTTCATGGTCATGCTCGGTCTGGTGGCGACGGCCAACACGGTGGGCCTGCGTGACCGCACGGAGCGGATCGCCTCCGTCCAGACCACGCTCAGCGCCCAGCTCAACGCCGTCGACCAGTCGGTCTGGATGTACAACGAGGCCGTCGGGGCGATCGGCGAGTACCTCGGCCGGGACGTCGACGTGTCGGACAAGCTTGCCGCGATCGACGACGCCAAGGCGAGGATCGGCACGGAGATGGCCGCGTTCGAGGCCATCTACACCGGCATGGGCGTCGACGTGCCCGCCGAGTACGTGACCTTCCGGACCGCCGTCGAGACCTACCTCGCCGCGGTCGAGAGCGAGAAGCTGCCCGCCTTCGAGTCGGGCGACTGGGACACCTTCCAGGCGAGCGAGGAGTCGCTCGGCGCGCTCGGCGGCGAGCTCGGCGCCTCCCTCGGCGGCCTGAAGGGATACATCGAGGGGGTCCTCGCGGACGAGACCGAGGCCGCCGCGCAGGAGGCCGCCGGTGCGATCTTCATCCTCGTGGTCCTCATCGTCGTGGGTGCCGTGGGCGGGCTCGTCACCGGCTGGATCGTCGTGAGCCGCATCCGCGCCGGCCTGGTGGGCGTGCAGCGCACGATCGAGAAGATGGCGAGCGGTGACCTCACCCACGAGCCCGAGGTGACCAGCCAGGACGAGCTGGGCGAGATGGCCAGCGCCCTGTCCGCCACCCAGGCCGCCCTGCGGGAGACGCTCTCCGGCGTGCTCGCGTCGTCGGCGACCATCGCCACCGGCTCGGAGCAGCTCGCGGCCGCGGCGTCGCGGGTCGTGGCGGCCGCCGAGCAGTCGTCCGCCCAGTCGGGTGTGGCGGCCTCCGCTGCGGAGCAGGTGTCGCAGAACGTGCAGACGGTGGCTGCGGGTGCGGAGCAGATGGGTGCGTCGATCCGGGAGATCGCGCAGAACTCGAACGAGGCGGCGAAGGTCGCGAACCGGGCGACGGATCGTGCTGCGGCGACGAACGAGACGGTGCGCAAGCTGGGGACGAGCTCGCAGGAGATCGGTGACGTGATCAAGGTGATCACGTCGATCGCGGAGCAGACGAACCTGTTGGCGTTGAACGCGACGATCGAGGCGGCTCGTGCCGGTGAGGCCGGTAAGGGGTTCGCGGTGGTGGCGTCCGAGGTCAAGGAGCTGGCGCAGGAGACGGCGAAGGCGACGGAGGACATCGCGCGTCGGGTCGAGGCGATCCAGGGTGATACGTCGGGTGCGGTGGATGCGATCGGTGAGATCGCGGACATCATCGGGCAGATCAACGACTACCAGCTGACGATCGCGTCGGCGGTGGAGGAGCAGACCGCGACGACGAACGAGATGGGTCGTGGTGTG
>NZ_JAIXCQ010000025.1 GCF_020297055.1 Isoptericola luteus
CGCCCGGTTCGCGACCTTCGCCGCCTCGTTCGAGTTCTGCGCGATCTCCCGGATCGACGCACCCATCTGCTCCGCACCCGCAGCCACCGTCTGCACGTTCTGCGACACCTGCTCCGCAGCGGAGGCCACCACACCCGCCTGCGCACTCGTCTCCTCAGAGCCGGAGGCCACCTGGTGCGAGGCGGCCGAGAGCTCCTCGGACGCCGTCGCGACGGTCTGCGCCGACTCGACGACACCGGACAGCGTCTCGCGCAGAGCCTGCCGGGCGCGGTCCAGCGCGTCAGCCATCCGGCCGATCTCGTCGTTCTCCGCGACGGGGGCGTCCTTGGTGAGGTCGCCCTCGGCCATGGCCTCGAGCGTGGTGCCCACCTGACGCACCGACCGGCTGATCCGCCGCACGATCGCGACGGCGAGCAGCACACCGCAGACCGTCGCGACGACGAAGCCGACCACGAGCACGACGATCGACCGCGCCGCCTCGGCCTGACCGGCCTCCTGGATCGCGACGACGTCGGCGTCCGTCTGTGCCGAGGCGATGGCCAGGGCGCGGCCCGCCCAGTCGGGGTCCGCGGACACGTCGGAGCTCACGGCGGCGGCGAAGCCCGCCACGTCACCGGCCTCCACGAGCGGCAGCAGGGTGGCGTCGCGGTACGACGTCCACGCCTCCCAGCGCGCCAGGAAGTCCTGCCACTGGGGCGTGTCCGCCGCGGGGAACGTCGCCACGACGGCGGCGTGCTCCTCCACCTCGTCGTCGATCCAGCCAGACGACGTGAGCAGCTGCGCGCGCGTGGCCTCGTCGGCGTTCACCGCGCGCTGCAGCACGACGTGGCTGCGCGCCTGGTTCACGGACAGGTCCGCGAACGAACGCTGCAGCTCGACGTTGAGGCGCGACATCTCCTGCAGGTCGTCGGCGACCTGCGACAGCGCCACCGCCGCCGACCCGCCGACCAGGGCGAACGCGCCGCCCATGACGAACAGCGCCGTCGAGAACTTCGCCGCGAGCGACCGGTCCCAGAACCATGCCCCGCGCCGGCGCGGGGCTTCCCCGTGCGTCATCAGCCGATCTCCTGTGCCGTGTAGTACCCGCTGTCCACGAGCACCTTCGTGTAGTTGTCCTTCGTGACGGACTGCGGAGCGAGCAGGTAGGACGGAACCACCTTCGCGCCGTTGTCGTACGTCGTGGTGTCGTTCACCTCGGGCGTCCCGCCGGCCAGCAGGGCCTCGACGATCTGCACCGTCACCTCCGCGAGCTGGCGGGTGTCCTTGTAGACCGTCGCGTACTGCTCGCCTGCCGCGATCGACTTCACCGCCGGGATCTCCGCGTCCTGGCCCGGGACCACCGGGACGTAGTCGAGCGTCCCGGTGGCGGCGATGACCGCCTGGGCGATGCCGTCGTTCGGCGCGAGCACGCCGTCGAGCTTCGTGCCGCCCCCGTAGGGGCCGAGCAGGGAGGTCATCCGCTGCTCGGCGGTGGCGTTGTCCCACCCGTCGATCGCGACGTCCTCGCGCTCCACCTGCCCCGAGGCGACCTCGAGCACGCCCGAGTCGAGGTAGGGCCGCAGCACCGACATGGCGCCGTCGTAGAACACCGTGGCGTTGTTGTCGTCCGGCGAGCCGGCGAACACCTCGATGTGGAACGGGCCCTTGCGGTCGGTCTCCGCGCCGGACTCGTCGAGGACACCGAGGCCCCGCAGCAGGGCGGTGCCCTGCAGCACGCCCACCTGCCAGTTGTCGAACGACGCGTAGTAGTCCACGTCGGCCGAGTCGCGGATCAGCCGGTCGTAGGAGATGACGGCGATGCCCGCGCCGTGCGCCTCGGCCAGCACCCCCGTCAGCGCCGTGCCGTCCACGGCGCCGATGACGAGCGCGTCGGCGCCGGCGTCCACCATCGCGCGGATCTGCTCCACCTGGACGGCGGCGTCGTCCTCGGCGTACTGCATGTCGACGTCGTAGCCGAGCGACCGGAACTGGGCGGACAGGTTGTCCCCGTCCGCGACCCAGCGGGTCTGCTCGACGGTGGGCATGGCCACGCCCACGAGTGGTGTGTCGTCGGCGGCGTCCTGGGTGGTCCCGCACCCTGCCGTCAGCGCGAGAGCGCCAGCGGCAAGGAACGTGACAACAGCTCGTGCGCGCATGATCGTGTTACCTCAGTCCTGGCTCGGTGTTTTCAGTAGGTGAAGGCCGCGACCTGGGCACGCAGCGCTTCGGAGACCAGGGCGAGCTCGTGGACCTGGGAGCTGACCTCCTCCATCGTCCGGGTGTTCTCCTGCGCACCCTCGGCGATGCCGGTGATGGTGCCGGCGATCTCGGACGAGCCCGTCGCGGCCTCCTGCACACCCCGCGACATCTCGTTCGTCGTCGCGGTCTGCTCCTCCACCGCCGACGCGATCGTCAGCTGGTAGTCGTTGATCTGCCCGATGATGTCCGCGATCTCACCGATCGCATCCACCGCACCCGACGTATCACCCTGGATCGCCTCGACCCGACGCGCGATGTCCTCCGTCGCCTTCGCCGTCTCCTGCGCCAGCTCCTTGACCTCGGACGCCACCACCGCGAACCCCTTACCGGCCTCACCGGCACGAGCCGCCTCGATCGTCGCGTTCAACGCCAACAGGTTCGTCTGCTCCGCGATCGACGTGATCACCTTGATCACGTCACCGATCTCCTGCGAGCTCGTCCCCAGCTTGCGCACCGTCTCGTTCGTCGCCGCAGCACGATCCGTCGCCCGGTTCGCGACCTTCGCCGCCTCGTTCGAGTTCTGCGCGATCTCCCGGATCGACGCACCCATCTGCTCCGCACCCGCAGCCACCGTCTGCACGTTCTGCGACACCTGCTCCGCAGCGGAGGCCAC
>NZ_JAIXCQ010000026.1 GCF_020297055.1 Isoptericola luteus
GGGGCGAAGAACTTCGTGTCCAAGGCGATGGTGGCGTCGTTGTTGGGTGAGTCGGCCAGTGTGTTGCGTAATGTGCCGCAGATTCGTGATGTGGGTGTGGTCACGGGTTTGTTGGAGCTGCATGGTGTGACGGTGGCGTCGGATCCGGGTGCGGGGACGTTGGTGCTGGATCCGTCGAACGTGGAGTCGGCGCATGTGGCGGATATTGATGCGCATGCGGGGTCGAGCCGGATTCCGATTCTGTTCTGTGGTCCGTTGCTGCACCGGTTGGGGGAGGCGTTCATCCCGGATCTGGGTGGGTGTCGGATCGGGGATCGTCCGATCAATTTCCATCTGGATATCTTGCGGCAGTTCGGTGCGGTGGTGGACAAGCTGCCGAACGGGATTCATCTGCGGGCGCCGCGGCGGTTGCAGGGGACGAAGATCGCGTTGCCGTATCCGTCGGTGGGTGCCACGGAGCAGCTGTTGTTGACGGCGGTGCGTGCGGAGGGCATCACGGAGCTGTCGGGTGCGGCGATCGAGCCGGAGATCATGGATCTGATCGCGGTGCTGCAGAAGATGGGTGCGATCATCTCGGTGGATACGGATCGGGTGATCCGGATCGAGGGTGTGGACCGGTTGGAGGGGTATTCGCACACGGCGTTGGGTGATCGGATCGAGACGGCGTCGTGGGCGTCTGCGGCCCTGTCCACGGGTGGTGACGTGACGATCAAGGGTGCGACGCAGCCGGAGATGATGGCGTTCTTGAACACGTTCCGCAAGGTCGGGGGCGAGTTCGATGTCCAGGAGGACGGGATCCGGTTCTGGCATCCGGGGGGTGAGCTGCGTCCGATCGTGTTGGAGACGGATGTGCATCCGGGGTTCATGACGGACTGGCAGCAGCCGTTGGTGGTGGCGTTGACGCAGGCGACGGGGCTGTCGATCGTGCACGAGACGGTGTATGAGAACCGGTTCGGGTTCACTGATGCGTTGCGCAAGATGGGTGCCACGATCCAGGTGTACAAGGAGTGCTTGGGGGGTCGTGACTGCCGGTTCGGGCAGCGCAACTTCCATCATTCTGCGGTGGTCTCGGGGCCGACGCCGTTGTCGGCGGCGGATATCGAGGTGCCGGACCTGCGGGGTGGGTTCTCGCACCTGATCGCGGCGTTGACCGCGAAGGGGACGTCCACGGTGCGGGGGATCAGCCTGATCGATCGTGGGTACGAGGCGTTCCAGGACAAGCTGGTCGCGCTCGGCGCCGACGTCTCCCGCGACTGAGCAC
>NZ_JAIXCQ010000003.1:0-126680 GCF_020297055.1 Isoptericola luteus
TCCGTGGCACCCACCGACGGATACGGCAACGCGATCTTCGTCCCCTGCAACCGCCGCGGCGCCCGCAGATGAATCCCGTTCGGCAGCTTGTCCACCACCGCACCGAACTGCCGCAAGATATCCAGATGGAAATTGATCGGACGATCCCCGATCCGACACCCACCCAGATCCGGGATGAACGCCTCCCCCAACCGGTGCAGCAACGGACCACAGAACAGAATCGGAATCCGGCTCGACCCCGCATGCGCATCAATATCCGCCACATGCGCCGACTCCACGTTCGACGGATCCAGCACCAACGTCCCCGCACCCGGATCCGACGCCACCGTCACACCATGCAGCTCCAACAAACCCGTGACCACACCCACATCACGAATCTGCGGCACATTACGCAACACACTGGCCGACTCACCCAACAACGACGCCACCATCGCCTTGGACACGAAGTTCTTCGCCCCACGCACCGTAATCGTGCCCTCGAGCGGAGTACCACCGTTCACATACAGCAGATCGTTCACAAGGCACCTTCCAAGAACAACGGGCAACGAGTGGGTGACGTCGGGGTGCCGACGGCTCCCCGGTCGGCAGAATACGCGACGGTCCCGTCCCAGACTGCGCCCTGCGCCACCGTGGTACCCCGCACGGAACGTCACCGTGCCTCCTAGCAGGAACGACAGGTTCGGCTCGAACTTCCGAGCCGGCTGGGGTCCGCGTGTAGCGTCAGACCGTCAATGCCGAGGCTGACCTGAGGGTCTCGACGGCGTCGAGCGAGCATCGCGGGGAGTGGCCGCACGTCGTCGTGGATCTCAGGCGCCCCGCGCGACCGGCCCCTCGTCCTCGATCTCGAAGGGAGCTCGGATCGGGTACACACGCTGGAGCCAGTGCGCGAGCCACTCGGGATCTGCCTCCTGCTCGCCACCGGGCGGAGGGACGTCGTTCAGGCAGATCACCTGGAACTTCCGGACGAACTCCAGGCGGTCCATCTTCTGCCGAACGGCCGTGTTCCCGATGTTGAAGTACCCGAACCTGATGTTCGCGCGCACGGCACGGCCGGTGAAGAGCGCCGTGTAGAGGTGCAGCCAGGAGTTGATCACCACATCGGTCTCAGCTCGGAACGGGCTCGCGACGGTACGGCGGATCTCCTCGCCGTACCGCTGCTCCAGCTCGAGCGCGACGTCCTTGCTCTGAGGTACCGGTACGTGGCCGAAGAGCGACGAAGCCCGGTGCCCGTGGTCGCGCTCCAGGAGGGCGGCAGAGTTCGACCGGGCCAGCTCGAGCGAGGTCTGGCTCTCGCGCGGGATGTCAGGGCGACGTGACCGTGAGAAGTTGACCCGGAGCTGCCCGGTCGAGGTGAAGAATGAATACGGCGTGACCGGTCGGTTGAACATCACGTCGTCGTTCATCAGCAGGTAGTGGTCCGCGAGGCCCGGGATCCTGTGGATCTGGGAACTGATCGCATGCGAGTTATACGAAGGCAGCACTCTCGGATCGGCGAAGATGTCGCGGTGGTCGACTACCTGCACCCGGCCGTGCTCCGAATCCAGCCAGTCTGGGCGCTGCTCGTCGGTGACGAGGTAGATGTTCCGGATCCAGGGCGCGTACATCTCGAGGGAGCGCATCGAGGCCCGCAGCTCGCCTCGATCCCGGAACCGGTGCGCCGCGACGCTCTCGTCCGTCGACGCGGGTGACGGCTCCATGCCGAGGGAGAGCCGCACCGCCTCGCGCTTCTCACGCCACCGCGGATCAGAATCGTCGACCCACAGGTACACCGCGTCCACGGGAAACTCGATGGAGAACGCGTCGTGCTCCGATGCCGCCAGCCGCCGCTCGAGGCGCCCGTCCCATCGAGGACGCTCCACGAGCTCCGGCGCGCTTGCGGCCCCGATTTGCTGGATGATGCTGTCGCGATCCGGAGATCGGAGGTTCCCGTCCTCGTCTTCGTCCCACACGGCGACGTCGCAGCCCTCTGGCGGGCCAAAGAGGCGCCCCGTCTCGGAGCATCGCACGTACTGGAAGAGGGTGAAGGACCGTACTGCCTCAAGTTCGCGGCTCGTCAGCCCGCGAAGCACCAGCTGCGAACCGCGCTCAATCCCTTCGAGCGCGTAGTAGAACCCCAGCTCCCCCAGCTCGTCCTTCAACACCTTGACCAGAGCGGGAAGGTCCTTTCGCCGCACGGCCCAGCGCGACACGCGGGTATAGGGGGCGTGCGTGGCAAAGTACTCCACGCCCGCTTGGTCGAGCGCTCGCACCACATGGTCCGCAGCGACGGCCGACAGGTGCCAGGGTGTCGCTCGTTCCGAGAATGTCGAGATCACCTGGCGTCCGCGATACACGGTCACCTCGCGGCGCGGAGCAAGCGTTTCGAGCCTCAACAGCTCGGGGTCGACAAGGCGCCGCAGGACGGGGAACCGCCGACGCCGAGCGACGACCGCGCGATTGGCTCTCGACCAGGCCCGGATCGCACTTCGTCTGGCGATGCGCCTGAATCGCGCCGCTACTTTACGCATGAACTCCTGCGCCTCCGCCATGATGGAACACGGTCATTTCTTCTCGAATCCGCTTGGCAGCGGGAATCGTCGTGCAAGATATTTGGAAAGCAGTCCGACAGCCCGGTCGGCCCTCGGCCCGGGCTGGAGCTGCGTGTCGTTGAGGCAGAACACGTCGTGTCCTTCGTCGTCGATCAACGTCAGGTCGCGCAGAGTCCTCAGCGTGGAGATGTCACGATAGTGATACCTCAGCGATCCGATCACTGCCCGGCCGGTCGCGTGCGCGTAGTAGTGGTACAGCGACGAAGCAACCGAGATGTCGTCGGGATGCCGGAACACCGACGCTGCGACCCGCGCGAACTCTTCCGGGAACCGCGCCTCCATCTCCGCCAGGACGTCGCGACGCTGCGGGTGGGGAGTGTGCTGGAACTTGTTCGTCACCGTGCGCCCGAACGTCCGCTCCAGAAGCTCCCGGTTGTTCTTGGCCGCTGACAGCACCGGCAGGTCACAAGCGCTCGGCGGGCCTACGTCCAGGAGCATGGTCGACAGGAAGAACCGGGTGAGCCCGTTCGCCTCGAAGAACTGCTCGGGCGTGACGGGACGACCGAAGAACACGTCGTCGTTGAGGTACAGGTAATGGTCGGCCAGCCCGTCGATGTGGTGGAGCTGCGACTCGATCGCATGCGAGTTGAACACTGGGAGCACCGACGGGTCGCGGAAGATCTCGCGATGGTGCACGACGTTCACGCGAGGGTCGCTCTGGTCGAGCCACTCCGGGACCTGCCCGTCAGTGACGATGTGTACCTGCCGGACCCAGCCCGCGTACATCTCCAGCGACCGCAACGAATATCGCAGCTCGTCGCGGGCGGTGAATCGCGAGGCGGCCATCGCCGTCGCGTTGTGGGCACCCTCGTCGATCGACCGTAACGCCGCCTCCTTGCGCCGTAGCCAGCGGGGGTCGCTCCCGTCCACCCAGG
This sequence comes from Isoptericola luteus, assembly GCF_020297055.1. Taxonomy (GTDB): domain Bacteria; phylum Actinomycetota; class Actinomycetes; order Actinomycetales; family Cellulomonadaceae; genus Isoptericola; species Isoptericola luteus. The sequence goes on from NZ_JAIXCQ010000003.1 coordinate 3,464, forward strand.
TGTAGACCACGTCGACGGGAAACTGGACGTCCAACAGGTGCGGTGAACGAAGCACCGCCCCTCCGCCCTGGGCGGTGGCGACGGACCATGCCTGTGGGGTGAGGTAGGGGAACGACGAGTTCGGGCCGGGTGCGACGCGCGTGTCCTGCACGTGCCCGCCACCGTCAACCCGCGCCGTGCCCACCGGGACGGTGGGCCACAGCTCGACGGTGACGCCGTGCTCCGCGTTGCCGACGACCAGGCCCGACGGTGAGGCGAGCACTCGGAAGAGGGTGAATCGAGGCGGCAACGTCCCGACGCGCCGTACCCACGACGCCAGGGGACGATGCCACGCACGCCACCCGCTGCCGAGGGCCACTCCCCACTCACGGTCGCTGGAAAGAGCCTTCAGGGCGCTCGCGACGGCCAGTTCGTCGTCACCGTCGAGAGCGACGAACGCGCGCCCCTCCACCGGCCGGGGTAGCACCACATGGGCGATCCCGGCACGATCGAGGGCGGCGCGCAGCGACTGCAGCGTCTGCTCCTCGACCTGCGGCGACTCAAAGGCGTTGACGATCCGGGCGTCGTAAGCCACACCACCGAGCCTTGCGGCCACGTACCCCGGCGACGGCCGACGTGACGCGTCGAGCCAGGCTCCGACTCGGGAGGCCAGGCGAAGTCGCAACCGTCCCGCTCGGCGCGCCACGGCACGCGCTGCTCCGACAATGACTCGCTTCGCCATGATCCGTCGTTCGTCCGGTTCCCCGAACGCACTTCTCCCTCTTTGTGCACCACTCGGTAGGCCTTGCGTTCACGGCTGTCGACGAGCACGGTCGCCGGTCCAGCCCGACCGATTGTGGCAGACATCGGGGGCTCATCCGATCTGAAAGTGTCGGTGCGCTCTGAGCCCGCCGGCGTCGAGGAGGTGGAATGCCGGTACGTCGGCGGCGCGCTCGGTCACGGCTTCGACCGAGGACGATGAGCCCTCGATGCCCGGATGTCTGCGGAACCTCGCCCGAGCCGTTGCTCGTCGCGAGTATCCTCGAGCGTTGACTGGACCTCACGTCCTGTTCGTCAGATGTACGCCGTGGCCTCCTGCCGGTCACGTGCGGACGTCCACGCCACATTCAGGAATGGAAGGGACATGGGCTCCATGCCTATCGACATCGCCGTCATCGGACTCGGCTACGTCGGGTTGCCGCTCGCCCGCGAGGCCGTGCACGCCGGACTGCAGGTCCGCGGCTTCGACGTCACCACGCCCATCGTGCAAGCCCTGAACGATGGGCGCTCCCATGTCGACGACATCTCCGACTCAGACGTCGCGGCGATGGTCGCGGCGGGATTCCGTGCAACCGGCGATGTCGAGGAGATCCGTGGCACGTCTGCGGTGGTGATCTGCGTGCCGACGCCGTTGGGTCCTGACGGTGGTCCGGACCTGGGTGCGGTGATCGCGGCGACGCGCACGGTGGCCGGGATCCTGGAGCCGGGGATGCTCGTGGTGCTGGAGTCCACGACGTACCCGGGCACCACGGAGGAGGTGCTCAAGCCGATCCTGGAGGAAGGCGGTCTGCAGGCCGGTCAGGACTTCCACCTGGCCTTCTCCCCGGAGCGGATCGACCCCGGTAACGCCGTCTACGGCATGAAGAACACCCCGAAAGTGGTCGGTGGGCTGACTCCGGCCTCCACCGAGCGTGCGGCGGACCTGTACGGCAGGTTCGTGGACACGGTCGTGGTGGCCAAGGGTGCGCGGGAGGCGGAGACGGCGAAGCTGCTGGAGAACACCTACCGGCACATCAACATCGCGCTGGTGAACGAGATGGCGCGGTTCTGCCACGAGCTGGACATCGACCTGTGGAACGTCATCGACCTGGCCAAGACCAAGCCGTTCGGCTTCCAGGCGTTCTACCCGGGCCCGGGTGTGGGTGGGCACTGCATCCCGATCGACCCGAACTACCTGAGCCACAACGTGCGGTCGCGTCTGGGGTACCCGTTCCGGTTCGTCGAGCTGGCGCAGGAGATCAACGCGACCATGCCGACCTACGTCGCACGCCGGGCACAGGACATCCTCAACGAGGATGCGAAGGCCGTGCGCGGCTCGCGCGTGCTGCTCCTCGGCGTCACGTACAAGCCGGACATCGCCGACCAGCGCGAGTCGCCCGCGGTCGCCGTCGCGCAGAACCTCATCGCCCAAGGGGCCGACCTGGTCTTCCACGACCCGCACGTGGAGCAGTGGCGGGTCAACGGTGACGTCCTCGACCGGGTCGAGGATCTCGACACGGCCGTCCTCGGCGCAGACCTGGTGATCCTGGTGCAGAACCACAGCGCCTACGATGTTGACGCTCTCGCGGAGAAGTCCGCGCGCTTCTTCGACACCAAGGGCGCGTCGACGCACGAGGGCGCCGTCCGTCTCTGACCGGCACGCGGAGACCAGGATCAGGCTCGACGGCCTCTGACCCGACCCGAACACCCGACGTCGAAGGAGTTCCATGCGCTCTCGAAGCTTCGCAGCCCTCGTCGCGACTGCCGTGGCGGTGGCCGTGGGGGTCGTTGCTGCGCTGCTCGGCAGGACCGACGTCGCACTTGCTGTCGTGGTGGTCCTGCTCGGGAGCACCGCCCTGCTCACCGTGCAGGTCTACCGCCGCACAGGAGCCGCGGCCGTTGGGGCGCGGGCCGCTGGACGCGAGGTGGGGCGCCTGCGCAAGGAGCTCGCACGACGGGAGAGCGCCGTACCGACCGCCACGGCGGTTCACCGTGATGCCGCAGCGGCCCGCGCGTCGGTGGCGAAGCTCGATGACCTGGCCTCGCAGATCGGTGAGCTCCGTGAAGAGGTCACCGCCGTCCACAGCCTGGCCCATGCCGCACGGCCAGGAAAGCTCCTCTCGCAGATCCAGGCGCTCGACCAGCTGCGCGACAAGTTCCGGGTCGAGGGTCCGCTCCCGGACGTCGGCGGCTGGGCCCTCGATCCGACGGAGCTGCTGTGGCTGATCGACGAGGTCGAGCGACGTCGTCCCGAGTTCGTCGTGGAGTGCGGGAGCGGCACCTCGACCTTCTGGATCGCCATGGCACTGAGGAGGAACGGCCACGGCCGGATCATCTCGCTGGAGCACCAGGGCAAGTTCGCCGCGCGCACGCGGGCCGTCCTGGAGCGCCACGAGCTGTCCGACGTGGCTGAGGTCCGGCACGCGCCGCTGGCCGAGGTGGAGACGCCGCGCGGCACGTTCCGCTGGTACGACGTCGAGCCCGACTCCCTCGGACCGATCGATCTGCTCGTCGTCGACGGTCCGCCGGGCACCACCGGACCTCTGGCGCGCTACCCCGCCCTTCCCGTCCTGCATCGCGCGCTCAACCCGGGAGCGTGCGTCCTCGTCGACGACATGCACCGTACCGACGAGCAGGAGGCCGTCAGGCACTGGCTCAGAGAGCTGCCGGCGCTGCATCGTGCGGGCTACACGAACGGCAACTCGGAGGTGCTCACGTATGGGTGAGCGCTCCCCGGACGCAGGCAGCTTCGGGACGGCGAGCCCACGAGCATGAGCACGGGCATCGAATCCCCTACCGCCCAGACGACCTCCTCCACCGAGGCCGCCGAGGCCGTGCCGACTTCTCGCGCCACCCGATTCCGCCCGGACGTCGAAGGGCTGCGCGCGATCGCGATCGGCAGCGTCCTGCTCTTTCACGCCGGGATCGTCGCCGTGCCCGGCGGCTTCGTCGGGGTCGACGTCTTCTTCGTCATCTCCGGCTTCCTGATCACCGGGCAGCTCGTGCGCGAGGTGGAGGGAACCGGGAAGGTCTCACTGGTCCGCTTCTACGCACGTCGGGCGCGACGCCTGCTCCCCGCCGCAGCACTGGTGCTCGTCGTCACGGCCGGGCTGGTCCTGTCCCTGGGAAGCATCGTCGACCGGAAGGTCTTCGCGGGTGACATCGTGGCCGCCGCCGCGTACGTGGAGAACTGGCGCTTGGCGGGCAGGTCCGTCGACTACCTCGCCGAGGGGGTCAGCGTCTCGCCCGTGCAGCACTTCTGGTCGTTGTCGGTCGAGGAGCAGTTCTACATCGTCTGGCCGATCCTCCTCCTCGTGGTCGCCCTGCTGGCCCGGCGGTTCCACTGGCCCACCCGGTGGGTCATGGCCGCCGGCCTCGCCGCCATCGTCGTCCCGTCGTTCGTCTGGTCGGTCGTGATGTCCGCGGCGAGCCCTGCCAACGCGTTCTTCGTGACCACGACCCGCCTGTGGGAGCTCGGGGTCGGTGGCCTCGTGGCCGTCGGCATCACGCTCTGGCCGCACATCCCGAGAGCCGTCGGACTGGTCCTGGGCTGGGGCGGAATCGCCGCCATCGTCGCCGGGGCGCTCCTGCTCGACGAGTCGGCGATCTGGCCCGGCCACCTGGCGCTCGTTCCCGTCCTGGGCACGGCGGCAGTGATCATCGCCGGCACGACGGACTCGTCTCCCGGGTTCCTCGGCCACCGACTCATGGTGTGGCTCGGAGGGCTCTCGTACTCCCTCTACCTGTGGCACTGGCCGCTCCTCATCGCCGCCACCTGGGTCTGGGGCGAGCTGGGCCAGAAGCGCGGCCTCCTCATCGTGGTGCTGGCCGTCATCCCGGCCTGGCTCTCGTACAAGCTCGTCGAGAACCCGATGCGACGGATCGCCCAGGCGCGGTGGTCCCCTGGCGTGACTCTCTCGGTCGGGCTCAACCTCACGGCGCTCACCGTGATCGCCGGTCTCCTGCTCGCCAACAGCACCCCGACGAGCGCACCCGCGAACGCCAGCACTCAAGGGAAGGGCGCTCAGGAGCTCGAGCTCCAGGACGGCCGGGCGACCGGAGTCCCCGATCCGGTCACCGTGGAGAGCTTCGCACCACTCCCCCAGGACGTCGTGGCGGACCGGCCCGACGCCTACGACACCGGCTGTCAGGTGGACCAGCAGACCAATGAGCCTCACCCGTGCGCGTACGGGGACAGGACCGGGTCCACGCACGTCATGCTCCTCGGCGACTCGAAGGCACTGCAGTGGATCGACGCGCTCGACCCGATCGCGAAGGACCAGGGCTGGGTTCTCGACGTGGCGACCAAGAGCTCGTGCGGTTTCTCCCCGGCGTTGCAGGCGAAGGCGAGCGGTGCCCCGTACAAGAGCTGCCTCGCCTACAACGCCGCCCTCCTCGACCTCGTCCTCGAGGAGCGGCCCGACGCGGTGATCGTCTCGCAGGGGGCGGGAACGGCTCTTGACAGCTCAGGCGACCTCACGCGGGACGAGATGGTGGGCGGTCTTGTCTCCGTGTGGCGAACACTGGAGGACGCCGGGATCGACGTCGTCGTGATCGCGGACAACCCCCGCCCGCACGAGCTGCCCTCGGGTGGGCACGAAGCCTACAAGTGCGTGGCGCAGCACCTGGATCAGCTGCCGAGCTGTGCCTTCGACACCGGGACCGGGCTCGAGCAGAGCGGCACGTTCGCCCTGGAGCCCGCGGCCGACCTGGTGCCGGACGTCGACCTGATCGACATGAACGACCTCGTCTGTGACGACGTCTGCCCGCCAGTCATCGGCGAGGTCCTCGTCTATCGACAGGGTTCTCACCTCTCCCGCACCTATGTGCGGTCCACCGTCCCCATCCTCAGCTCGAGGCTCGTCCCCGTGCTCCACGACGCCGCCGCCTCGTAGCACCGCGCAGTCGCCAGACCCCCGCAAGGAGACCCACCCATGGTGAACGAACTCACCGCGTCCGCACAGGGCGTCTCGTTCGGCGTCGACCCCGAGGTGGTCCGCGCGCACGCTGATCTCTTCAGGACTCGTCGCGGCGGGGTCGACCGCCTCGTGGCCACCGCGCTGCGCACGCGGTCGTACGACTGCCGACAGGTCATCGCCGCCGTGATCGACCCCGAGCTGTCGCTCCCGGACCTCGTAGCCCAGGTGCGTGAGGCGCGGGTTCCCCACGGAGACGATCTCGAGACCGCGGCACAAGCCCTTGCCGGTCTTGCGCGTGTGTTCGCGCTCCAGTCGCTGCTTCCGACCGACAGGGCGGACGCGATCGCGTTGTACCGGGCCGCTGGGACCCTCCAGCCGTACACGGCGTGGAAGCGTGTCGACGTGCTGACCTTCGCGCAGCTTCTCCTGGAGGCCGGTGAGCTGGACGACGGCGACCACGACCGCGTCCTCGGTCGCGTCACCCGGCTCGAGCGGCACTTCCTGCGCGCCGACCTCGAGGCGCGTCGCACGCCCGCGGAACGCGAGGGATGGTTGTCGCACGTGAATGCCGCACTCGAGTCGCTCGGTGTCGCACCCGTGGCCCTCCGATCGCCGGCCGCCGCGTTCGACGACCTGACGGGTGCGGCACCGCTGCCCCCGGTCGAGGGCCCGCTGGTGACCGTGATCATGCCGGCGTACGAGCCGGGCGACGAGATCTTCACGGCTGCACGATCGATCCTCGAGCAGACCTGGTCCCACCTCGAGCTCATCGTCGTGGACGACGGATCCGGGGCCCAGTTCTCGACGGTCTTCGCGGACGTGGCAGAGCTCGACCCCCGCGTCACCGTGCTGCGGAACGCCCTGCACGACGACGGCGCCACCACGTGCGACGGTGCTCTTCGTGCGGCCCACGGCGATCTCGTGACCTTTCAGAGCGCGGACGGCTGGTCGCACCCCGAGCGTCTCGCCCACCAGGCGCAGGCACTGCTCGACGACACGGACGTCCCGTACACGCGGGTCCGCGCGGCCCGGTGCCGCACAGACCTCTCCTTCACCCGACTCGGGTACGGCACGGTGTCCGATGACGCCGATTCCCTCATGTTCCGCCGCGCCACCCTCCAACGGCTCGAGGAGTCCGGCCCACACGCGAACACGGCCGCACGTCTCGGCGAGCACCTCGACGAGGCATTTCCCGGCGAGGGCCGCACCCTCAACACCCTGCTCGCCTTCGCCAGGGACGTCGAGCGCCGCTCGACGACTTTTCCGCTCCCCCGTGCCGGCTCCGGCACCGACGAGCGCGCTCACTTCGACGTCGTGTTCGCAGGCGACTGGCGACGGTTCGGAGGGCCTCAACGCTCGATGCTCGAGGAGATCGGGGCTCTCGTCCCGGCCGGACTCCGGATCGGCGTCATGCAGATCGAAGCCCTGCGCTTCGCGACGACCCGGGACGAACCCCTGTGCGCAGCGGTCCGGGAGCTCATCGCTGACGGTGTCGTCCACCTCGTGAACCTTGACGACCCGGTCATGATCGACGTCCTGCTCATCCGTTACCCCCCGGTCCTCGAGTTCCTGAGCTCGGTCTTGCCGACCGCGCAGGCGGCGACCGTCGTCATCGTCGCGAACCAGGTCCCCATCGAGAGCGACGGCACCGACCGGCGGTACACCGTGGCTGACTGCGACGCCCATGCCCGCGCCATGTTCGGTATCGAGCCCTACTGGCTGCCGCAAGGACCACTGGTCCGCACAGCGATCGAGGCCGAAGGAGCTCCGGCCGGACTCCTGCCCTATGACAACCCGGGGATCATCGACGTCGACGCGTGGTCGACTCCGCGCCAGCGCCTCCGAGGCGTCCGACCTGTGATCGGCCGGGTCTCCCGGGACGCCGCACTCAAGTGGCCGAGCGATCCGGACGAGCTCTTGGAGATCTACCCGGTGACGCCCGACGTCGACGTCCGCATCATGGGAGGCCGCCGCACCGTCACGGCCGTCCTGGGTGCTGTCCCCGCGGAATGGCTCGTCTTCGACATCAACGAGGTGCCCCCGCGGACGGTCCTCAACCAGATCGACTTCTTCGTGTACTTTCACCACCCGGTGTTGCAAGAGGCGTTCGGCCGGGTCATCCTTGAGGCGCTCGCCGCCGGGTGCGTGGTGATCCTTCCGCACCACTTCGAGCCCGTCTTCGGTGATGCCGCTCTCTACTGCACGCCCTCCGAGGTACAGGATCTTGTCCGCCGCTACCACGCCGACCCGCCTCTCTACCGGGCGCAGGCACGCCGTGGGCAGACGGCTGCGCGGGATCAGAACGGACACGAACATTTCCGCGAGCTCGTGAAGAACCTCGCCGCCCTCCCGACGCTGGCGGGTGCCCGATGAGCCACCGTCCCGGTGCGGCAGCTGTCGCACACCACCGTCCCGTCCGCGCGCACCGTACGCCGGTGCGGGCTCGCCCTCTTGCGGAGAAGCCTCAGTGAGCCACCCCCTCGACTCGACATTGCGCACCGATCAGGACGTCGTCCTCACTGCTGCCCGCCACTTCGCACAGGATGTCGAGACTGGCGCCGCTCGTGCCGCGACCGCGGCGCTCGACATGAAGTCGGTCAGCGCCCGCGAGGTCATCGCGCGGATGATCGACCCGCACTCCGACTACGCGACGCTCGTGTCGGGCGCCGCCGACCCGACGGGGTCGCTGATCAGCGGGCCCGGCGGGGAACCGATCGGCAGGCTCCTGACCGCTCTCGCGCGGACCGTGGCGCATCAGCGGTTGCTCGAGGACGACCTCGGTGACGCGCTGAAGCTGTTCCGCGACGCTCGTCGCCACATGCGCGTCGAGGACTGGGAGAGGCAAGACGTCATCACCTTCGCCCAGACCTTGTGGATCGGCGGCGGGCAGGAGGCGCTGAAGTCAGACGAGGAGCTCCTTGCCGCGCTCCCTCGCGAGACGCAGAAGTTCCTCAGGATCGACCTCCACGGGATCGAGCGCGGCGTCGGATCCGACTCATGGCTCGAGCTGCTGAACAACTATCTCGTGGACCACGGGGTCACGCCGATCGCCCTGGGCCCCGCGACCGCTGCGCCGACCACCTTCGACCGGCTGCGCCCGGGCGAGACCAGCGTGGCAGCCTCCGGCCCGTTGATCACCGTGGTCATGCCGGCCTTCCGGCCGGGCCGTGAGATCGTCACCGCCGTCCGGTCGATCGTCGACCAGTCCTGGCAGGACTGGGAGCTTCTCGTGGTGGACGACGCCTCAGGGCCGGAGTTCGGCGCCGTCTTCGACGAGGTCGAGGCCATGGACCAACGTGTCCGGGTGCTGCGACAGCCCGTGAACCTGGGCACCTACGCCGCCCGCAACCGCGCGCTCGACGAGTCCTCCGGCGAGTTCATCACCTGTCAGGACATCGATGACTGGTCCCACCCTGAGCGCCTCGAACGACAGGTCCGCCCCCTGTTGGAGGACCCCCGGCTCCTGAGGACCCTGAGCCGTTCCATGCGCTGCAGCGACGACCTCGTCTTCCAGTACCCCGGATACCCGTCGTCGCGCAGCAACGCGTCGTCGCACCTCTTCCGCAGAACCGTTCTCGACACCGTGGGTCGGTTCGACTGGGTGCGCAAGGGTGGTGACACCGAGTTCGACTGGCGGCTCGAGGCGGCGTTCCCCGGACGACGCCTCCAGGTCCGCGAGCCTCTGGCCTTCGTCCGCCTCCAGCCCGAGTCGCTCTCACGTGGAGACTTCACGCCCGAATGGATGCACCCCGCCCGGGTCGAGTACCGGGCCTCGGTCCTGCACTGGCACAGGCAGATCACCGCGGGCACCGCGAGTCCGCTGATCCCGCCAGACGTCGCAGACCGGCCCCTCACGGCCCCCCGGCCGTTCCTACCGGATCGGGGCGCGAGCCAGCGGCCGGTCGACATCGCGTTCGTGGCCGACTGGACCATGAACGGAGCCGCCCACCGCGCCGCGCTCGACGAGATGCGCCTGCTCGCACGCGCGGGGGCGCACGTCGGTATCGTCAACGTGCGCAGCATCTTCAGCGAGGCTCCGCGGCGCGCCGAGTTGACGATCGAGACGCGTCGTGCCCTCGCTGCGGGAACCCTCACGTCCGTGTCGCTCGAGGAGTCGGACCACATTCCCACCATCGTGGTCCGGCAGCCCGAGGTCCTCGAGTTCCCGCCGTTGCGTCCCGTGCGGCTCACGACCGACCAGGTCCTGGTCGTGGCGGACTCCGTTCCCGAGGAGGGCGTCCGCGACCGTCGGTGGACCGTCTCCGACGTCGACCGCCATGCGCAGGCGATCTTCGGGGGCCCGGTCACCTGGATGGCGCCGGGCGACGAGACCCGGCGCTCGATGTCACGCCAGATCGAGGCCGACCGGCTGTCGGACGTGCCGTATCCCGTGGTGCTCGACCTTGACGCCTGGCCGAGCGTGGGACCACGTCAGCTCAGGGGCGAGCGCGCCGTGGTCGGCTGGATCTCCGGCCACGACGCGACGAGCGTCCCGGCCGACGAGACGAACCTGCTCCGCGCTCTGCCCACCGACGGATCCGTCGATGTTCGCGTTCTCGGCGGCCGCGCGGCCGTGAGTCGGACGCTCGACAGCCTTCCCCCGCACTGGCTCGTCTACGAGACCGGGGAGCTGAGTGCGCGTGCGTTCGCCCAGCAGATCGACTTCATGGTCGGCTTCCCGCCGAGCGGGCCCACGTCGGAGACGCTGCGAACGGTCAGCGAAGGTCTGGCGGCCGGCTGCGTGACCGTGGTCGACCGATCCTTCGAGCCCTACTTCGGGGACGCCGTCATCGGGTGCGAGCCCGAGTCGGCCCCGGCAGTGGTGGACGCGCTCCGAGCAGACCCGGCCGCATTCCGTGCTCAGTCGGACCGGGGAATGCAGTGGGCGGCAGACCGCTTCTCGAGCTCGGGCGCGCTTCTGGCGGCCGTCCTCGGCACGGCGAAGCCGGCACGCGCCGTGCCTGCCTGATCAGTCGGAGGCGGCGGCGAACCGATCGGCGGCCTCGAGCCTCGCAGCGTTGATGTCGGCGATGATCCGTCGGGTCATGGCGTCCGTCCGCTGCTCGACGCGATCGCCCTGGGCCGTCGCCACACGGGCGGTCTTGCGCTGTGCCCTGACCACCTGGTCCGTGTGGGTCGCGATCTCCTTGACGCTCGCCTCGAGCTGCGCGAAGCTGCCCTTCGACGCGGCGGCCAGCTTCCGCGTCCGCTCATGAGCGAGACGCTGCTCCCGCGCGGCGCTGTGGATGAGCAGCGCACCGAATGCCATGCCCCCACCCAGCGCCGCACCACCGAGCTCCGGACTGGACAGGGCGTACCCGACGGCGGCCCCGATCCCCGCGATGACGACGAGAACCGTGAGGACGTTCGTCCGCGACAGCTGGTGCATCTGTACTCCCGAATCTGGATGGACCTGCGCGACCGTCGTCGAGGATACCCGGTGCACGCCTATCGGCGGTCCCGCGCCCGTTCTCCGGTATGGGAGCAGCGAAGCGAGGCCACGTCCGTCAGTCTGCCGACCGCGTCAGCCGCTCTGCGTCGTCGCCGAACTCGACGTGCAGCGCACCCTCGGCGACGAGGTCGGTGAGAAGCCGGGCATAGGCGTCCTCGTAGGCCTCGCCGAGCTTCTCGTCCCACTCCGGCACCAACGCCGGGAGATGACCGGGGTTCTGCGTGACCTCGCCGAACACGAGTCCGTCGTCCGTCTCGAAGAAGTCCAGCCGTTCCAGCGGGCGACGGATCGCCCCGGACAAGGTGGCGCTCGCCTCCAAGATCTCGGCCAGGTCCGCCGGCGCCTTGAGCTGGTCGCCCATCTCGATCAGCGCCCGGACGTCGACGAGCTCCGTACCGTCCGCCGCGAAGGCGCGGGCCTGCGACCGTACGTCCTTCGCCCGGGACCAGTCCCCGGTGCGCACCTCGAGGTACATCGGCCGGCCGTAGAAGCAGAACACCTTGACGTCGCTCGGTACCGTCCCCGGCCCGCCGCCGCGTGCCGTGAGGAACTCCTCCGCGAAGTAGTACGAGCGTCGCTCGTGCTTGGCCCAGAGCTTCTGCCGGACCTCGTCGCTCGTCGTCGACTCCCCCGTCAGCACGTCGGTGTACCCACCGTCCGCGTCCCGCACCAGGGGGAAGACGTTCACCCCGCCGCCGCCCACGTTGCTCTTGAGCACGAACCGCTCGGGCAGCGACTCCCACTCGACCGCGTCCGGATCGGCCCAGCGGCCCAGGACGCGCGGGACACGCACGCCGTGCTGCGCGGCGAACTCCTGCCCCGCCAGCTTCGTGTACAGCTGGAGGATCGGCTCGTTGAGACCCTCGCGCACGTTGACACCCTGCGTGTTGTGGCGACGGTGCATCCTGGCGGCGAGCGAGTAGGACGGCCGGCCCAGCGTCGTCTCGGGATCGCGAGCGTCGCCGATCGTGCGTTCCGCCGGCGACCTGACCTCCTCGGAGAGGATCGCCACCTGCGCGGTCACCGTCGCGACCGACCGACGCCGACGACGCAGGGTCTCCTCGATCCGCTGCATCTTGGCCCGTCGGCCGCTCACCGGAGCCTCGCGGTCCGCGGTCTCGTCGCTCATCGGGTCTCCTCAGGCCGGAAGGTGCCACCGGGCACGCGGTTGGCGAGCGCTCCCGCCCGGTACGGCTGGAGCAGCATCCGAGCGTGCGCGGAGTCGAAGAGACTCCCCAGGCGCAGGTCCCACTCGGGTTGCAGCACGGGGATGCGTTCGGGGTCGACGTCCACGGCCACCAGCACCGGGCCGTCGTGCGCCTCGACCCAGATGAGCTGCACGTACGGTCGCGAGATGTGGCTCGACAGCGTGACGCTCCACGAGCACAGGGTGGAAAGTGATGCCGGTGCGGGGAACTCGGGGTCATAGGTGGCCGCCGGTCGGATGTCCCCAGGGTCCTCGCCGGCGGGGTCCAGGTGACGTACACGGTCACCCTGCCGCAGCTCGACGAGCCCCACCACGCCGTGGAAAGCGTGGATGACGACCAGGGCGCCCGTCCCGGGGCCCGCGGCCGGCGCGACCGTCGCCGGGACGCCGTGCGACCGGACGAACTCCTCGGTACGCGCGGGGTCCGCGAAGATCGCCCCCGCGCCGTCGATCCCGTGCGCCGGGTTCGCGGCCCTCCGGTGGACCCGCTGGAGGAGCCGCACCCCGGCGACGAAGCTCGGGGTCCCGTTGGTCTTCTCGACCTTGGCCAGGGACATCACGCTCTTGCCCGCCTGTTCACCCAGGACGCGCTGCAGACGGCGACGCTCCTCGACCAGAGCGGTCCGCTCGGCGTCGAGGGCAGCCACCTCCTGCCGGGCGGCGTCGAGCTGCTCGCGGGTGGGGGGCACGACCGGGGCCGCGACCGTGCCGATCGGGAGCGGGGAGCTCAGCCTGGCACGACGCCGGCCGATGAGCCGGAGCAGTGCACGGGGACGCGTTGCCAATGAAGACCTCGGGGGGTGAGTCGCGATGAGGGCGGCTCATCATACAGCCGCGACTCCCCCCGGAAGTCCGTCGTCAGAAGGCCTTCTCGACCGCCGGAACGAGCTGCTCGCGCAGCGGGTCGATGAGGGTCTGGGCATAGGTGTCGGTCAGGTGCGACGTCTGCCGGTACACGAGCACGTTGCCGATCACCGGCACGCACTCCTCGCCCGGGCAGATCTCCGGTGCCATGTCGACGACCTGCGTCCCGGGCACCTGCTCGGCGGCCGGAGCCTGGGCCGCAGCGCCGCTCTCCTTGATGCCCTGGTCGCGGTCGAACGTGCACGCGGCCAGGTCGTCCGGGTTCTCCGCCACGCACTCGTAGACCGTCAGGCCCTGGGGATTCGGGTTGTCGAGGATGACGACCAGCGGGATGTCCGCGTCGGTGAGCGCGGTCCATCGCCGCACCTGCGCGTCGACCATGGCGTCGACGGACCGGCTCTCGACGTCGGACGGGTCCGCCAGGACGTCGTTGACCCGCTGCGACGTCAGGACGAGGTCCGGGTCCAGTGCCACGAGCTCGTCGAAGACGGCGTCGTTCCAGGCCGCGCACGACTCGTAGGGCTCGCCCTTGTTCACCTGCATGCCGTCGTGGAACCCGCACGCGGACTTCGTGTACGACACGATCCGCCACCCCTCCTCCTCGGCGATGTCGCCGAGCGGGGTGTACCACTGCATGATCTTCGAGTCGCCCACGACGGCGACGGTGACGTCCCCGTCGGGGTCGCCCCACTCGCAGCGCACGGGGTCCGGAGAATCCTGGGAGACCTGGCACTCCCGTGGGTACGGGGGCACGTCGTCGACCGCGACCACGGCGTCCGGCACGAACCACTCGACGCTCGCCAGGCTCTCCACCGTTCCCGCCTCGGGCTCGGTGTCCGAACCGACCACCGCCGCACCCGCAGCCTGCCGGTCGCCGCCACCGCCACCGCCGCTCGTCGTCGGGACGAGCAGGACGAGGACCAGCCCCGCGACCACGCCGATCGCGGTGAAGTTCGCGCCCACCGAGAGAGTGAGGCGGTTCGACCTCGACAGCGACGGCGCGAACCGCACCGGGTTCTCGATCAGCTTCAGCGAGAGGTACGCCGGGATGATCGCCGCAGCGACGACCAGCAGCCCGCGCTTCGCGCCCAGCTCGCCCCAGTACGCCGTGGCCGCCACGATGAGCGGCCAGTGCCACAGGTACAGCGAGTACGACATCCCGCCGATCCACACCGCCGGCTTCCACGACAGCAGACCGGCGACGCCCACCCGGCCCGAGGTGTAGCCCGCCACGATCATCGCCGCGGTGCCCACCGTCGGGGCGAGCGCCGCAGAGCCCGGCCACGCCGACGCCGTCGTGAAGAAGAGGCCGCTGACCACCACGACGACGAGGCCGACCCAGCCGCCGACGATGGCGGCCGCCCGCGGGATCCGCAGCCACATCGGCGCGCCGATGGCGACCAGCGCACCGATCCCGAGCTCCCACAGTCGGGTGGGCGTCACGAAGAACGCCGTGGCGGGGGTCGAGGCCGTGAGGTAGATCGAGTACACGAACGACGGCACGATGACGGCGAGGATGCCCACCATCAGCACGGGGCGCAGTCGCAGCCCCGCATACCGGCGGAGCAGCCACGCCAGGAGGACCAGCAGCAGCGGCCAGACGATGTAGAACTGCTCCTCGACCGCCAGCGACCAGAAGTGCTGCACCGGCGAGGCGCCGACGTCCTCCGCGAGGTAGTCGACCGAACGGTCGGCCAGGCGCCAGTTCACCACGTACGTCGCCGCACTGACGATGTCCAGGCCGAACGTGCGCCACTGGACCGGGGAGACCGTCAGCCAGGTGAGGACGGAGGTGACGATGAGCACGAGCCCCGTGGCCGGGAGCAGCCGCTTGGCCCGCCGTGCGTAGAACGTCACGAGCGAGACGCGGCCGGTCCGCTCGATCTCACGGATCAGGAGCCCGGTGATGAGGAACCCCGAGATCACGAAGAACACGTCGACGCCGACGAACCCGCCGGGGAGCTGGCGCACCCCCGCGTGGTAGATCAGCACCAGCCCGATCGCGATGGCACGCATGCCCTCGATGTCGGGCCGAAAGGATGCCGCACCACGGCCCTTGACGGGGCGCACGCCGGTCTCGCTGCTGGTCAAAGTACCTGGTCCTCAAGAATCGTCTGGCTGGGTGGGCGGTGCGGGACGTTCACGCGCTCAGCGACCCCGTCGCTCAGGGATGCGGGCCTCGATCGCGGCGACGGTCCGTGCGCAGTTCTGCTGGTCCCGCGAGGCGAACGTCGCGTCGACCCGCGCAGCGTAGTAGGGGTCGGGAGCACAGTCACGCTCGAGCAGTGCCTGCACGGCATCGAGGGTCTCGTCGAGGGTCCTCACGACCGGCCCGAACCCGTCCTTCTCGTAGTCGAACCACGACGGCGACGCGTGCTTCGTCTCGAAGTCGTCCTCGTCGAAGCGGGCGTAGACGATCGGGGTCCCCACGTACGCGACGTCGAAGTGCACCGAGGAGTAGTCGGTCACGAAGGCGTCACAGCCCCGGATCAGGTCCTGGAACGACACCGTGTTGGTGTCGGCGACCTGGATCCGGTCGCCCGCGACCCTCGCGTCCACGAAGCGCGGCGCCATGTTGTAGTGCGGCACGAACTGGAGCCGGTAGTCGTGCTTCTCCAGCATCTTCTGGAGACGCTCGCTCTCCAGCAGCCCGGTCATGAACCGCTGGTAGACGGAGCCCTCGTACGGGACCTCGCCGTCCGTCGCGCCGTCCAGCACCTTGGTCACCAGGTACTTGCGCCACGTCGGCATGAACAGGATGGTCCGGCTCGGCGGCGTCGGCGTCAGCGCGTCGTACCGGGGCATGCCGGCCTCCACGAGCTGGCGGTGGTACCCCGAGCCGGAGGCCAGGGCCTTGGTCTCCCCGGGCATGACGGTGAGGCAGACGTCGTAGCCCGTGGTGCCGCGCTTGACGGCGTTCGGGCTCAGGTGGACCCCGTGCTTGAGGTAGACGCGGATCGCCCCCACCCGCCAGACAATGTGTCGCGTGTACGCCCCACCCCAGCTGTCGGGGATCAGGTACCGGATCGAGTAGGCGTTGGCGACGACCGCGGCGTGGAGCATCAAGAGCTGATGGCGCCAGGACGAGTGCGCGATCACGTTGCCGTAGGGAGCCACGCGCTGGTACTGGGGGCTCGAGGGATCGATGATGTAGTAGACGCTTCGCCGGGGGTACGTCTGGCGGAGGTGCTTGAACAGGTGCACCCCGTTGTCCTGGGCCGTGTCCCGGCGCTCGCCGATCAGCCAGATCTCCCGCCCGGCGAAGAACGGCATGGTCAGCAGCCGCAAGAGGCGCAGCCAGCGCATCCGCCGGAGCCTGCGGCCGCGAAGGATGAAGCCGAGGTCCTTCTTCAGCAGCGTTCCGGCCCATCGCAGGCGAGACGTACGGCCGGACCCCACCTGCGTCGTGAGGTACGACGCACCGCCGCCGCCCGTGGTGTGCAGCAGGTACGTGACCACTTGCGGGTCCTCGGCGTCCGGCGCCGCCTCGCCCGCGACGGGCATGCGCACGGTCCGGGCGCTGATGAGGGCACCGCGCCGCGGCCTCAGGTTGCGCCGCAGTGCGAGCTCCGGGAACTGCGTGTCCAGCTCGATGACGAACTTGCTGTGGCCGTTCCCCGCACCGGCCAGCGGCAGGCGCGCCCGCAGCTCCTCCCAGCGGACGACGCCCTTGGGGTCGATCCGCGGGGTGAGGGAGATCGGGTCCGAGCTCACGACGTCGCCCGCGGGGCGCGTGAGCACGTACCGGTAGCGCCACAGCGGCTCGTCCATCTCCGGCATGAGCTGCGCCGAGAGGAACGCGAGCACCTCGATGTCCCCGTCCAGCGGGTCCACCGCCTCGAGCATGGGGATCGCCGACGCGAGGGCCAGCCGGCCGAGGAAGTCGGCCCGCAGCGTCCCGGGCTCCACGTCGAGTGTCAGCAGCGTGCGGTGGATGTACAGCGACGAGCACTTCCGGATGCAGTGATCCGTCCACACGAACAGCGGCACGCCGTCCGACAACGGGACCTCGTCGAGACGCCGGACCTCGCGCAGGATCTTTCGCTGCCACGAGTTGACCTTCGTCGCTCGCGGCACCAAGGAGGCCGAGACGTACCGGGTCGTCGCAGCCTCGAGCCAGTCGCAGGCGGCGACGGCCAGGTCGGCCTCGGACTCCGAGGCGGACTCGATGACCGTGACCGCGCGGCCCCCGACCTGTGGCCCGCCGACGTCCACCCCTGGCGCGCGGACGATCGCGAGCGAGATCTCCTGCAGCGCCGGCGAGACCTGGACGTGCTCGAGCGCGGCGGGGAGGTCCTCGACGTTCTCCTCGGTGACGAGAAGGACGAGGGACAGGTCGGCGGGCTGGTCGACGTCGTCCGCTGGGTCGTACACGAGGTCGTTCACGAGGTCGTTCACAGCCAACTCACTTGGGGCGTCGGTACAGGGTCAGAGACGGACGGCGCTCGGGTCGCTCGACGCGCCCTTCGCGTCGAAGAAGCGCCGGGACCGGGCCACCAGGTCGTCGACGTCGTAGGAGGCGTGGTTCTGCACCAGGATGACCAGGTCTGCCTCGCGGACCGCCTCGTCGAGGTCGGGGACCCGCGTCAGGACGGTTCCCTCGACGCTCCACTCCTCCACCGCGGGGTCGTGGAACCACAGGTCCGCGCCCTGGGTCATCATCGCGTTCGCGAGGGGCTTGGCCGGAGACTCGCGCTGGTCGGCGATGTCCGGCTTGTACGTGACGCCGAGCATCAGGATCTTGGACCCGCGCATCGCCTTGCCGTCCTCGTTGAGGACGTCCTGGACACGGCGTGCCACGTACGTGGGCATGGTCGCGTTGATCTCCTGCGCCAGCTCCACGAACCGGAACGGGTAGCCCAGCCGCGACCGCACGTTGTGGCTCAGGTAGTTCGGGTCGATCGGGATGCAGTGCCCACCCACGCCCGGGCCGGGGTAGAACGCCTGGAACCCGAAGGGCTTGGTCTTGGCCAGGTCGATGACGTTCCACAGGTCGATGTCGAGCTCGTGGCAGAACCGCGCCATCTCGTTGACCAGCGCGATGTTGATGTGCCGGTAGGTGTTCTCCAGCAGCTTCGCGGTCTCCGCCTCGCGGGCACCCTTGGCCACCACGACGGTGTCGACGAACTTGCCGTACAGGTCCGCGGCACGCTGGGTGGAGTCAGGAGTCAGGCCGCCGACCACCTTCGGGGTGTTCTTCATCCCGTAGACCGGGTTGCCCGGGTCGATCCGCTCCGGCGAGTAGGCGAGCTGGAAGTCGCTCTCGACGCTCAGGCCGCCCTCCTCCAGGATCGGCTTGAGGACCTCCTCGGTGGTGCCCGGGTACGTCGTGGACTCCAGCACGACCAGCATCCCCGGCTCCAGGATCTTGGCCACCGTGCGCGTCGCCGCGATCACCGCACCGAGATCAGGACCGCCGTCCGCCCCCAACGGCGTCGGAACGCAGATGACCACCGCGGACGCGCCGCGGATCTCCTCGAGGTCCGCCGTCGCGACGAACCCGCCGTCGACCATGGCTTGCACGTCGCCGTCAGAGAGGTCGTCCACGTGCGACGCACCCGAGTTCAGCCCGTCGACGATCCGCGGGCTCACGTCGAACCCCCGCACCGAGAGGCCGGCCCGGACCGCCTCCTGCGCGAGCGGCAGGCCTACGTACCCGAGTCCGATCACCACGAGATCAATCGACATTTCTCTGCTCCAGTTCTCCACAAGGCATGGTCTCAGCACACCGACAATGAGAATTCGTACGAGCCGTCGCCTAGGACGAGACTCTGCGTCGCAGACCCCGGAGGGCCTCGGCAAGGCGGTCGACCAGCCGCCACCAGTGGACTGCGGGCCCTCCTGCGTGGCGGACCGAGTCCGCCACCCGCTCGCAGTTGCGGCGGTCATGATAGCGAACCATGCGTTGCGCACGCTCCCAGTGATCTGGGGACATCGTGAAGCCGCTGGTCGCAGCCCTGGCCACCTCGTCAGCCAGCCGGTCGACCTCCGTGACGATGGTTCCCGGCAGGTCCCGCTCGACGTCGAGGAACGAGCCGTGCGGACCGAAGAACCTCTCCTGGTCGAACTGGTAGTACAGGACGGGCCGGCGCAGGAGCGCGAAGTCGAACGCCACGGAGGAGTAGTCGGTCACGAGGCAGGCGTGCTCGCGCATCAGGGTCTGGACGTCCACCTCGCCCTGCCGCAGGACCTGGACGCCGGGGGCGTCGAACAGGTCGGCGTAGTGACGCATGTTCGGGTGCAGGATGAACGTCACCTGCAGACCGTCCCGCATCTGCGCGGCCAGCACCGGGTGCGTGAGGAACGACTCCCACCGATCGCGGTACTCGCTCGAGGAGAACGCGTCGTGCTGGCCCAGCCACTCGCGCCAGGTCGGGATGACCAGCAGGCCCTCCGGCTCGCGCTCGATCGGCGCCAGCAGGCTGTCGAACCGCGGGAGACCGGTCACCCGGACCTGGCCCGGCCGGTAGCCGAACGCCTCGAGGGCGACGTCGCGCTCGCGGTCCGAGCTGACGTGGAACCGGTCGGTGAAGAACCCGGGAGCGCGACGCCCGTAGTTGGCCGTCATGTTCTTGGTCCCGGAGATGCCGTGGCGGATGAAGACCCGCACCCCGCGGATCCCGGCGACGACCCGGGGGTGCCGTGACGGGAGCAGGTACTCGGCGTGGTGCGTCCCGACGATCCTCGACGCCAGGAACGCGGCCCGGATGTGCTCGCGCGAGCCCCGCAGCACCACGTTGCCCAGCCCGTCGAGCCGGGGCAGGTCGGGCGACGACTCCTCGATGACGTAGTAGACCGCCCGGCGCGGGAAGTGCTCGCGGACCCACCGGAAGAGGTGGTAGCCGTTGTCCTGGGCTTTGTACGGCAGCTCGCCCACGAGCCAGACGCCGAGGAACGGGCGCACGAGCGGCAGCAGCCACGCGAGCCGGGTCCACCGGCGCAGGTACGCGAAGGAGTCCTCGCTCATGCGCTCCACGCGGACCGACACGTTGGCCGCACGGAACGTCGCGTACGGGAGGAACTGGACGACGTCCCCCCCGAGGCTCGCCCTCCCGGGGCGCAGCACGCTCACGCGCCCCTTCGTGCTCACCCGCTTGCTCTGCACGAGCCCGTCAGCGTCCTCGACCTCGACGAACAGGTCCAGGGTCTCGTCGTCCTCGTCCAGCCTCTCGGCGAGGTCCTGCAGGTCGACGACGGCCGTGGCGCGCTGGACGGCCACCGCGGGATCGCGGCGCGACCCCTGCGCGTCGTCCTCGACGAGGCAGGCAAACCGGTGGCGGGCGGCGCTCTCGCGGGACGCCACCACGATCCGCACGTCGTGCGCCCGGCGGTCCACGCCGCTGACGGTCACCTGGAAGCGGGCGGTCTTCTCGCCGAGCCTCAGGTCGTCCACCACCACCTGGAACCTGCGCACGCCCTGGACGATGTCGCCACCGCTCACCGGCGCCGGCACCTCCCGGCTGCCGAGCGCGGGGACGATACCGCGCAGGTGCTCTCGGATCGGCCCGACTCCATCAATACTCCTTACGGCAAGCCCATGGACACTCGCGGGTGGCCACGACAGTGTATGCCCTGGGCCCCCGGCCTCCGCCCGCACCGAGGCACGACGAAAACCGCCATCACCTGCGGCGACGTACCTCATGAGCTACGAGACGTGCGGGAGCCCACCGACCATGCCCGCCGCGACGGTCTTGTTCGTGACCTCGTCCACGAGGATGAACGAGCCGGTCTCCCGGTTCTGACGGTACGGGTCCACGAACAGCGGCTGCGTCACGCGGAGCTGGACGCGGCCGATCTCGTTGAGGCCGATCTCGGTCGCCTCCTCGTCGCGGTGCAGCGTGTTCACGTCGACGCGGTAGTTGATGTCCTTGACCATCGCCCGCGCCCAGCGGGTGGTGTGCTTGATGGCGTACTTCTTCCCCTTGACCAGCGGCGACGACTCGTCCATCCAGCAGACCTGCGCGTCGATGTCCTGCAGCGCGGCCGGGGAGTTGTTCGGCCGGCAGATCATGTCGCCGCGGGAGATGTCGATCTCGTCGGCGAGGCGGACGGTCACCGACATCGGCGGGTAGGCCTCGGCCACCGGGCCGTCGGCCGTCTCGATCGTGGCGATCGTCGTCTCGAGCCCCGACGGCAGCACCCGCACCTTGTCGCCCGGCTTCATGACCCCGCTCGCGACGGTGCCGGCGTACCCCCGGTAGTCGCGCGCGTCGTACGACTGCGGCCGGATGACGCACTGCACCGGGAAGCGGACGTCCTGGAGGTTGCGGTCGCTGGCGACGTGCAGGGTCTCGAGGTGGCTGAGCAGCGGACGCCCGTCGAACCACGGCGTGTTCTCGCTCCGGTTCACCACGTTGTCGCCGACCAGCGCCGAGATCGGGATGAACGTCAGGTCCGGCACCCGCAGCCGCGACGCGAACGCGGTGAAGTCGCGGCGGATGGACTCGAAGACCTCCTCCGCGTAGTCGACGAGGTCCATCTTGTTGACGCAGACCACGATGTGCGGCACGCCCAGCAGCGTGGCCAGGAACGTGTGCCGGCGGCTCTGCTCGATGACGCCCTTGCGGGCGTCCACGAGGATCAGCGCGACGTCGGCCGTCGACGCACCGGTGACCATGTTCCGGGTGTACTGGATGTGCCCGGGGGTGTCCGCGATGATGAACTTGCGCTTCGGCGTCGCGAAGTAGCGGTAGGCGACGTCGATGGTGATGCCCTGCTCGCGCTCGGCACGCAGGCCGTCGGTGAGCAGCGCCAGGTCCGTGTAGTCGTTGCCACGGTCCTTGCTGACCTGCTCCACCGACTCGAGCTGGTCGGTGAAGATCGTCTTGGAGTCGAACAGCAGCCGCCCGATGAGGGTGCTCTTGCCGTCGTCGACGGAGCCCGCGGTGGCGAAGCGCAGCAGGTCCGCGCTCGTGTCGACCACGGCGGGGGCGGTCGTCTCAACAGTGGTCATGGCTTAGAAGTAGCCCTCTCGCTTCCGGTCCTCCATGGCGGCCTCGCTGACCTTGTCGTCGCCGCGGGTCGCTCCGCGCTCCGTGAGGCGCACGGCGGCGACCTCCTTGACGATCTCGGCCAGCGTCGACGCCGTCGACGCGACGGCGGCCGTGAGGTTGGCGTCGCCGACCGTGCGGTACCGCACGGAACGCACCTCGGCGGTCTCGCCGTCCCTGAGCGGCGTGAACTCGTTGACGGCGAAGAGCATGCCGCCCCGTTCCACGACCTCGCGCTCGGCGGCACGGTAGAGGTCCGGGATGTCGATGTCCTCGGCCTCGATGTACGCCCAGATGTCCAGCTCGGTCCAGTTGGACAGCGGGAAGACCCGGATGGACTCGCCCTGGTGCACCCGGCCGTTGTACAGGGTCCAGATCTCCGGGCGCTGGTTCTTCGGGTCCCACTGGCCGAAGTCGTCGCGGAAGGAGAAGACGCGCTCCTTGGCGCGGGCCTTCTCCTCGTCCCGGCGGCCGCCGCCGAACAGCGCGTCGAAGCCGTTCTTCTCCGCGGCCTCCAGCAGCACCGGAGTCTGGATGCGGTTGCGCGACCCGTTCGGCTCCGGCGTGACGAGCCCCCGGTCGATCGCCTCCGGCACGGACGCGACGACGAGCTGGACGCCCAGGCGCTCGACCCACCGGTCCCGCGTGGCGAGCACGGCCGGGAAGTTCAGGCCCGTGTCCACGTGCATGATCGGGAACGGGATGCGCGCCGGCGCGAACGCCTTGGCAGCCAGGTGCAGCATGACGATCGAGTCCTTGCCGCCCGAGAAGAGCAGACAGGGGCGCTGCATCTCCGCGACGACCTCACGGATGATGTGGATGCTCTCCGCCTCGAGGCTGCGGAGCTGACTCAGGACGTGAGTCGTCACGGCTGGGCACCTTCCTTGATGTCGACCCCGGCCTGGACGAGCGCCGCGCGCAGGTGCGCGGCGAGGGCCGGGTGGCACACGAAAAGATCGGGAAGCCAGGGATCCTGGCGGTTGTAGCGCAGCGGCGAGCCGTCCAGCCGCGTGCAGTCGAGGCCCGCGGCCCGGGCGACCGCGACGGGTGCGGCGGAGTCCCACTCGTACTGGCCGCCGGCGTGCAGGTACGCGTCGACGGTGCCGTCGACCACCGAGACCACCTTGACGCCTGCGGACCCCATGGGCACCAGCTCGACGTCGCCCCGCTCGGCGAGGGCGGTGACGAACGCCGGCGGGCGGCTGCGGCTCGCCGCGATCCGCAACGGCCGGCGCCCGTCGAGGACGTGCTCGACGCCGGCCGGGGTGCGGCCGTCCGCGGTGCTGAGCACCGCGTCGCGGGCGGGCAGGCCGACCGCACCGGCGGTCAGGCCCCCGTCCCGCTCCCACAGGGCGACGTGCACGGCGAAGTCGTCGCGCCACTGCCCCGCCGCGCCGCCGCGGGCGTGGCGCTCGGCGAACTCGCGGGTACCGTCCAGCGGGTCGACGATCCACACGCGGTCTGCCTCGAGCCGCGAGAGGTCGTCCCCCGCCTCCTCGGAGAGTACGGCGTCGCCGGGGCGGGCGCGGGAGAACGCGGCGGCGAGCCAGGCCTGGGCGGCGGCGTCCCCGGCGTCCTTGAGCTCGGACGCCACGAACCGGCCGCCCTCGGCGTCGACGGCCTCCCGCAGCCCGCGCAGCACGGCGCCCGCGCCCGCGACGAGCGCCGCGGCGAGGTCGACGTCGCTGAGCGACGGCGCCGGAAAGGCGGGAATCGACAAGACGGCTCCTCGGCGAAAGGCTCTGGACGACACACCCGGACGGGTGCGGCCGACGCTACCATTCGTCCATCTGATGGTCCGGATCTTCCCGATCCGCGGACATTTCCGGGTGAGAGCCCCGACCCTCCACCGACAAGGACCGGTTTGATGACCACTCCCGCCAGCACGCGCGTCCTCACCGAGGACGAGCTCGACCTGCTCGAGCTCGCGCTCGGAGGCGGCACCGGCATCGTCCCGGGCTGTGTACCGGGCGCACCTGGCGGCGTCGTCGACGACGTGACGCTCACCGATGCGGAGAACACGCCGATCGCCGTCGTCGGCGCCGCGGGCGTGCACGCGCTGCGACCGCTCGCCCGCGCCGCCGGACCGCACTGGGACCCGACGTCGCGACGGACGGCGGACGACGTCCGCGCGGCGCTCGGGGACGCCGCCGGTGCGCCGGGGACGGTGGCCGTCGTCGTCGACGACGTTCCCACCCGCGTCGAGGCCGAGGCGCTGCGCGGCCTCGTGGCCGACGCGCGGCACGTGCTCCTCCTGGTGCCGGCCGCCCGGCGGGCCCCTGGCAGCGGGCGGCTCGGCGCCCCGGGTCTCGTCCGCGCCGTGCGGTCCCTCGTGGCTGCCGTGCACGCCCCCGAGGGCGGCGACGCGCCCGGGCCCGAAGCCGTCGAGGTCGTCGTCGTCCCCTGGCCACGGACGGCGCCGGACGGACTGCGGTGGTCGGACGTCGGCGGCCGGTACGGCGCCCACCGGACGGTCGTCCTGGCCGAGCACCGCGACGCACGGACCAACGCGCGGCTGACGGCGCTCGACGACCTGTGGTCGGACGAGGTCGCCGCGCTCTACCCCGCAGGGTGTGCCCGCGAGGTCGCCCGCGCCGCACGCGGCGCGCACGCCCCGGGCGCGGTCGTCTTCTTCACCGGCCTGTCCGGCTCCGGCAAGTCGACCCTCGCCCGAGCCCTCGCGGCGGAGCTCGACGACGAAGGCCTGCGCGCCACGCTGCTCGACGGCGACGAGGTGCGCCAGCACCTGTCCCGGGGCCTCGGCTTCGACAGGGCCTCCCGCGAGCTCAACGTCGAGCGCATCGGCTACGTCGCCGCCCTGGTCGCCTCGCACGGCGGGGTTGCCGTGGCCGCGCCGATCGCGCCGTTCGCCTCCGGGCGGGCACGGGTGCGAGAGCTGGCCGAGGGCGCGGGCGCGTTCCTGCTGGTGCACGTGAGCACGCCGCTCGAGGTGTGCGAGGCGCGCGACCGCAAGGGGCTGTATGCCAAGGCACGCCGCGGCGAGATCGACGAGTTCACCGGGATCTCCTCGCCCTACGAGGAGCCGACCGACGCGGACATCGTCATCGACACGTCGCGGACGAGCGTCGACCACGCCGTGGCGCAGGTGCGCGAGAAGCTGCTGGCGCACCTCGAGGCCGCTGCCGGCTGAGCGTGGCACGCCGACCGAGCCCGTCGAGACCTCGACTCAAGAAAGCTCGGTCTCGACGTGCTCGGTCCCGCCAGGCTCAGCGACCGGTGCGCGAAGGCTTCTGCCGCGCGCGCGGCGCGACGCCGCCGGCACGCCCGGAGGTCTGGGCCTCCCGGTGCGCGCGCACGAACTTCTTGTACTGCGCCAGGACCTCGTCGGTAGGCCCGTCCATGACGAGCTGGCCCTGGTGCAGCCACAGCACGCGGGTGCACATGGCGTCGATCGTGCTGATCGAATGGCTCACCAGGAAGATCGTTCCGGCGTCCTTGCGCACCTCGTCGATCCGCGCCTTGGAGCGGGCCTTGAACGCTGCGTCACCGGTGGCGAGCGCCTCGTCGATCATGAGGATGTCCGGGGTCGCCGCCGACGAGATCGCGAACCGCAGCCGCGCCCCCATGCCAGACGAGTACGTCTTCATCGGCATGTAGACGAAGTCGCCGATGTCGGCGAAGTCCACGACGTCGTCGAAGCGCTCCTCGACCTGCTTGGGCGTCAGCCCGAGGGCCAGGCCACCGATCCAGATGTTGCGCTCGCCCGTGAGCTGCGGCATCAGTGCTGCGTTGACGCCGAGCAGCGCCGGCTCGCCCGCCGCGTAGACGGCGCCCTGGTGCGGCGGGATGAGACCCGTGATGGCGCGGAGCAGCGTGCTCTTGCCGGAGCCGTTGATGCCGACGATGCCGATGGACTCGCCGTGGTGCGCGACGAAGGAGACCCCTCGCACCGCGTGCACCTCGCTCACGGCGCCCACGTGCTGCGACGTCGAGGAGAGCAGCCGCTTCACGAACGACCGCTTCGGTGCCTTGGCCTCGCGCACGTTCTCGTTCCCGGCCGCCGCGACCTGCTTCGCCTTGCCGCCGAACACGCGGTAGACGATGTGCAGGTCGTCGACCACCAGGACCGGCTCGCCGACGTCCGCGACGGGCGGCCCGTCCACGAGGTCCTCGGGGTCGAGCTCGGCGTCCAGGTCGACGTCGAGATGAAGATCGGACTCAGTCACGGCCGTACCGCTCCTCACCACGCCAGAACACGATGAACCCGACCACGAAGACCACGACCGCCCAGCCGGCGGCCCACGCCCACATCATCGGGTCCGGGGGGATGTTGGGTTCCTGCGTCAGGGTCGAGCGACCCAGGTACAGGAAGACCGCGACCGGCTGGTACTCCAGGATCGGCCCGACGACCGCCTGGACGCCGTCCGACAGGTTGGAGACGTAGTGCGTCACGGGGAAGATCACGCCGGAGCCGTACATCACGAGCCGCAGCACGAAGCTGATGATGTTGTCGAGGTCCGGGGTGATCGCCACGGCGCGCGCCACCATGAACGCGAGCCCCGTGTTGAAGAGCCACAGCAGCGCCACGAGGCACGGCAGCAGGAGCCACTGCCAGGTGACGTACACCGTCGGGTACCTCGGGGACAGCCCGCTGAGCAGCACGATCGCGCACATCACGACCAGCGAGGGCACGAGCGTCGCGAGCAACGACACGACCTGCGCTATCGGGAGCACCGCCCGCGGGAAGTGCAGCGACCGGATGAGGTTCGACTTCTGCGCGATGCTCCGGGCCCCGCCGTGCACCGACTGCTCCACGAACCGGAAGAGGAACGTGCCGATGACGATGAACGCGATGACGTTCTCGACGCCCCGGTTGGTGTTGAGCAGGAACCCGAAGATCAAGATGTAGGTGACCGCGTTGAGCACCGGGTTGAGGACCGCCCAGAGCTGACCGAGGTAGTTGTTCTGGTTCTTCGAGTAGGCGGTGGCGGTCCCCAGGACGCGGATGAACGCCCAGCGCGAGACGACGTCCTTGATGTAGGCGCGCAACGGGGGTCGCACACCCATCTGCTGGAGGCCGTGCTGCGCGGCGACGGCCCGAAGCTCTGAGGACGACGTCGTCGGGACGATCGGCTCCGGGGGGCGGAGCGGATCGTTCCCAGCGCCGCCCGGCGTCCCGCGGTCGCCCGAAGCGGCGCCCGTCGTGGTGTCGGTGGTCACGAAACTTGCATACCCGTCTTCCGAGGTACGGCCAGCGGCTGTCCGGCCCCGTCGATCCTACAGCGACCCGGACACCCCGAAATGTCCAGATGACCGTGGAATACTCGGTCTCCCCACCGAATCTTCACCTCCACGGGAAGGCCTCGATGTCGCACCTCACCCCGCCGCGGCGCCCGCTCACGGAGCGGGCCCGCCGGCGTGCCGCCGGTCTCGTCCTGAGGGTCGGGGCGCGCGCGAAGCGGATGGTCGAGAACTCGATCGCCGGCAGGCCCGAGACCCCCGACCCCGGCCTCGCGCAGCTGCCTTCGTACCCGGTCGTGGCGTACTTCGGCGAGCACCCCGCGCAGGCCTACCAGCTGCGCCAGTGGCTGCCCGTGCTCGAGCAGGTCGCGGAGCACCACGCCCTCGCCGTCGTCACCAGGGACTGGTCCGCCACGGCGCAGCTTCGCGAGATCACCACGCTGCCCGTGATCTATGCCCGGACCCTGGACGACCTCCGGCACGTGTACGCGCACGTGGACGTCAAGACGGTGATCTACGTCAACAACGGCATGCACAACTTCCAGTCGCTCATCTACCAGCGGGCGCTGCACGTGCACGTCAACCACGGGGAGTCCGACAAGATCTCCATGGTCTCGAACCAGGCGAAGGTGTATGACCACGTCGTCGTCGCCGGACGCGCGGCGATCGAGCGCCACGAGCGGGCGCTGATCAACTTCGACCTCGACCGGCTGGTCGTGTGCGGGCGACCCCAGCTCGACCTCGACATCACCCGGGCCCTCGATCCCGTCCCCGGCCTGCGGACCGTCCTGTACGCGCCGACGTGGTCGGGCGAGGACGAGGCGAACAACTACACGTCCGTGGACCGCTACGGCGTCGAGATCGTGCGCACGCTGCTGGCCCGCGACGACGTTCGGCTCGTGTACAAGCCGCACCCCCGCGTCCTGACCGCCGAGGACGAGGGCGTGGCGTCCGCCCATGCGGAGATCGTGCGGCTCGTGACGGCGGCCACCACGGCCGAGCGCCCGCACCAGCTCCCGCTCCGCGCGGACGTCCTGAGCCTCTTCGACGGCACCGACCTGCTCGTCACCGACATCTCCTCCGTCGGCCTGGACTTCCTGTACCTCCGCCCCGACGCACCGATCGTCCTCACCGACCGGCGCACCGACCGGGAGCGGATCCTCGTCGAGGCGCCCGTCGCGAGCGCGACCGACATCGTCGACGGCGACACCGTGGGCGACGTCGCGGACCTGCTCGCCGCCAACCTCGCCTCCGACCCGCGACGCGACGCGCGCGCCGCGATCCGGGACCACTACTTCGGCTTCAGCCGCGGCGAGAGCAGCCGGCAGTTCCTGGAGCTGGTGTCGCGCTGCGTCGCACGCCGCGACGCCCTGGTCGGCGGCACCGACGGCACCGACGGCACCGACGGCTGACCGTACGACGAGGGGTGACGACCGGGACTCGGTCGTCACCCCTCTCGTGGTCGCCCCGTCCGCGGGCGGGCGTTCAGAGCTCCCGGTTCGCGCGGTCCAGGTCCTCGGCGAAGTCCACCTCGATGGCGTACAGGTCCGAGATGTCGACGGGCGTCACCTTCATCCCGTCGTGCGCGATCGCCAGCTCGACCCCGCGCTCGAAGTACGCCTGGTCGTCGACCTCCGCCAGGCGCTCGATCAGGGTCGCCTTGTCCCGCGGCGCCACGTAGTTGATGCCGACGGCCTCCCCCAGCCCGCCGACGACGATCTTCGAGAGCTCGGCGATGTCGCCGTCGTCGTCGACCGTGTACTTGACCTCCTCGTCCCCCACGGACGAGGTGTTGACGCACACGAACGACCTGCCCTCGTCGATCAGAGGCTGGAGCCGGCGCAGCACGTCCGGGTGGAAGACGACGTCGCCGTTCATCCAGAGCACGCCCCGGTCCCCGGTCACCCGCAGCGCACGCAGGAGGCTCTTCGACGTGTTCGTCTGGTCGTAGAGCTCGTTGTAGGCGAAGGTCGCGTCGGGCATCGCCTCGAGGATCATCTCGAGCTTGAAGCCGACCACGATGAGCACCTCTGCCTCGCGACCGTAGACCGACCGGAGGTTGCCGATCTGCTGGGCCAGGATGGTCCGGCCGTCCCGGAGCTCCGTCAGCGGCTTCGGGTGCGGGCGCCCGAGCCGTGTCCCCATGCCCGCCGCCAGGATCACTGTCTGGATGCTCATCGCGTGCCTTCCTCGTCCCCGGTCGCGCTGCCGGTGCTCTGCGCGTTGGTGGTGCCCCGACCGTACTCGGCGGTGATCCGCGCGACCTCCTCGTCGCGCACGGCCATGAGCCGCTCGCACGCCTCGATGAAACGCCGCGTGGCCGCCCCCGGCTCCGTGTCGCCGAGGTAGTGGTCCCGGAGCCGGAGCCGCTCGGCCCTCGTCGGGTCCTCGGTCAGCTCGCGCTCGACGAGCCCCGCCACGTCGTCGAGGTCGTCGACCCGCAGCGCCGGCGCAAGCTCCAGCAGGGGGCTCGTGGCGATCACGGCGTCGCCCACCGGCCGCGTGACGACGATCGGCTCACCGGTGGCGAGCCAGTCCATGGCCACTCCGGAGACGTCGCACACGAGCAGGTCCGCGGCGGCGAAGGCCGGTGCGAGCTCGCGGTGCGTGTCGGTCCCGTGTGCGGCCCCCTCCGCCGGCGCGGGCGCCGACGCGAGGTACTCCCTGATCGCCGCGTCCGCGTCGCCGTACGCCGCCACCCGCACACCGGTCAACGGGTGCGGCCGGTAGAGAACGCGGTAGCGCCCGGACTCGACCAGCGCGCGCACGATCCGAGGACCGTGGGTCGCCACCGAGCCGTACTCCGCCGAGGGCTGGCCGCCCTCCCAGGTCGGCGCGTACAGCACCGTCGGCAGGGGGCCGCGCGGCGTCGTCGCGCGCAGCCGCAGCTGGTCGTCCAGCTGGGGGCGACCCACGGTGACGCAGCGTGCGTGGGCGTCGTACAGCGTGCTGAAGCGAGCCATCCGCTCCACGGCCGCCTGCCCGGCGACGAACGAGAAGTCGTACGCCTTGGTCTGGTTCGAGACCGTCACGAGCTTGTCGCTGTCGCCGTGCATGAGCGAGGCGTGCACCAGGTTGCCGAAGCGCAGGCAGCTGAAGTTCTCAGGGTTGTGGTTCACGTAGAGCGCGAGCTTCGTGGCCGAGCGGCCGAGCACGTCGTCGAGCGTCGTGTAGTGCGCGACCGTGCGCACGTCCAGGCCGCTGTCACGCCGGATCGCCCTGGTGGTGCGCGAGTCTCGCGTCACGACGACCACCGGGTGCTCCGCGTGCAACGCCCGGAGCGCGTCGTACCACTGCTCGATCTGATAGAGCGCCTCGGTGGTGTCGGCGAAGTAGACGAGCACCTCGTACGGCCAGGACGTACCGAGCAGCGCGGCGTCCTCGCCCAGCCCGTCCGGAGTACCGGCCGGCAGGAGCCCGAAGCGCCGGATCACCTTGCCGCCCGTCGATCGGATCCGGCGCCGCAGCGTCGCGCCGCGGGGTGTTGCGGGCATGAGTCTCCAGGTCGTCGGCGGTCAGCGAATGACGCGTCGAAGCATACCGGCCCACCGACCGACGATCCCCTGCCGCCGCTCCTCGCCCCGCGTCGAGTTCGGCGCCTGCTCGGCAGCCGCCGGCGGCCGCCGGCGAGCCATGTCCGCGAAGGTCTCGGCCCACCGGCCGACGACGGCCTCGTCGGAGTAGCGCTGCGCGGCGGCGACGGCAGCCCGGCGCATGCGGAGCACGGCCTCGTCATCCATCGTGACGAACCGGCAGATCGCCTCCGCGAGGGCGTCGACGTCCCCCGACGGCACGAGAAACCCGTCGACGCCGTCCGTGATGGCGTCCGCCGGTCCGTACCGGATGTCGTAGGCGATGGGCACGCAACCGCGCGACATCGCCTCCGCGAAGACCAGGGGCAGGCCCTCGGCGCGGCTGGTCAGCAGCATGAAGGAGGCGTCGGCGAGCCGGTCCGCGGCGCCCGTGACATACCCGTGCAGGGTCACGCCCGGGACCTTGGCGGCGCTCGTCTCGAGCCGTTCCCGCAGCGGGCCGTCGCCGTACACGTCGAGCGTGAGCTCGAGGCCCGAGAGGCGACGCGCCCGGCGCAGCCCCTGGATCGCCTGGCCGACGCGCTTGCGCGAGCTGAGGCTCGCGACGACCGCGCCGCGGTACCGCTCCCGCTCGTCGGGGGGCTCCGGCGGGAGATCCGTGCTGTTCGGTATCACGTAGGTGTTGTCCCGGCCGCCGACCCGGTCCTGGACGTCGCGCCGTTGTCCCTCGGTCAGGAACACCACCCCGTCGAAGTCGTCGAGGTGCTCGATCAGGGCGGCGCGGGTGCCCACGAGGGGGCCGTGCGCGTCCGTGGCGCGCGACGACAGGTGTGCCCCGTGCACGACCTGCGCGGTGTAGACGTCGTCGCTGCCCAGTGTGGCGAAGAACCGGGTCAGCGCCTTGCTGTCGACGACGACGTAGGCAGGTCGGTCGGGAAGGATCTGCTCGACCCAGTACCGGTAGAACGCCCAGGTGGTCCGCCAGTGCCGGCCCGGCCGGCCGTCGCGGGAGTACAGCGTGACCCCGCGCCCGCGGCCCGCGCGCACGTCGAGCGCGGCGAGCGACCCGTCGGCCCGGAAGATCCGGTGCGTCACCGGGTCACCGTCGTCACCGAGCTCCACGCGTACCCCCTCCCCCGTTTCCCCGGCGGGCTGCCGGACTGCGGGTGCGGTGGGCGACGCCCCCACGGCGTCGTCCGGCAGCCGCCGGACGTCGTCCCAGAGGTTGTGCAGCGTCACTCCCGGCACGAGCACACCCCGCTCCTCCAGGTCGACCCGGGTGGCCTCCACGTCGAGCCAGGGGTCGAAGGTCAGCACCCGGACCGGAACCCCGGACCGCTCCACGAAGGAGCGCGAACGGCGCAGCAGTGCAGAGGTCATGCCGCCGTAGTCGTCGGGGATGGTCCAGGTGGCAGCGGCGTGGCTCCCCGGAGGGAGGTCAACGGTTTGACGGTGTCCCGGAGACGACAGCACGTCGCCTATCGTAGGGACGTCCCCACCAGGCACAACCGGGCGTCCTCCGCCGGCCGGCAGTCCCCGCGGGACCTGCGTCTCGACCCGTGTCCCCACCCAGCTCGCCGTCACAGAAGCCGGAGCTGCACATGTTGTCGCACCGCCCAGCCCACCGACTGCGCCTCGCGCTTCGTTCCCTTCGGGCCGCAGTCCTCGGACCGTTCGCCAGGCGCCGGCGGGCCCCCGTGGCGGAGCCTGCGACCCCGCTGCTCCGGGAGGTCCAGCAGCTCCTCGGCGCCGGTGAGCTGCTCGCCACGCAGTCGGCGGTCGATCGCGCGCTCGCGACGGCGTCCCCCGCGGCCGAGGTGCACCTCGCCGCCGGCCTGGTGGCCCAGCGCCGACGGCTCTTCCCGCTGGCGAAGCACCACTTCGACGCCGCCGGCGACGACGTCGCACTGGCCCTGGCGCCCGGTCCCTTCGTCGAGACCGTCTTCCGCACCGACCCGGAGCGCGGGCTCGCGCTCACCCGGCAGTGGCTCGACGACACCTCCCGCTCGCTCGGTGCGCGGACCTGGCACACGATCCTGCGCTACGTCTTCGCGCACGGCGACACCGGCCTGCGGCACGCGGTGCACGAGCGTCTCGTCGCCTCGTACCGGGGCAACGAGGCGCACTGGCCCGAGGGAGCCGCGGAGATCGAGTGGCTCGAGCGGTGGCGCCGCGCCGACCGGCACGCGACCGCGCCGGCTCCCGGGACGCGGGTGCCGTTCGCGGTCATGGACTACGTCCAGCCCGGCAAGGCCAAGACCTCGCAGAACATCGGCGACCAGGTCCAGACACTGGCCTCCCTCGGGCACGTCGTGCGCCGGCAGGACCTGCGCTTCCACGGCGACCCGGACATCGTCGGCTTTGCCGAGGAGATGCAGACGCGGGTGCGGCCCGAGCTGCGCCTGTCCGGCGAGGCAGCCGACGTGGAGCTGTACCGCGTCGACCGCGACGCCTCCACCTTCCAGGAGTTCCCCGAGGGGACCTGGATGCTGGAGTTCGGCTGGCACGCCCACGACCTCGCCGGCACTGGCGTGTGGGACTTCCCCCTGCACCAGAACCTGCGGCCGATCTTCGTCTCCTTCCACTGCAACAAGCGCGGCCTGCTCACGCCGGAGTCCCTGGAGTACCTGCGGGCGCACGGCCCCGTCGGCTGCCGGGACTGGACGACGGTGGACCTGCTCCTCTCGCTCGACGTGCCCGCCTTCTTCTCCGGCTGCCTCACCACGACGGTGAGCACCGTGTTCCCCGAGCTCGCGGCGCGCCCCGAGCCCGCCACCGTCTACGTCGACGCGGTCCGCAACCCCGTGCCCGCCGGGCACGACAACGTCAAGCAGAGCTACCGCGGGGTGAAAGCCCGCACGTTCGTCGGAAACATGCGTGCGGCCGTGGACCTCCTCGAGTGGTACCGCACCGCCCACACCCACGTGGTGACGAAGCGCCTCCACTGCTACCTGCCCGCGACGTCCCTCGGGCTCGACGTCGACTTCGAGCCCGCGAACTACGCCGACGTGCGTTTCAACGGCCTGTACCCGCTCGACCACGACGGGTTCGAGGCCATCCGCTCGGGCATGATCGCCCGCCTCGAGCCCGTCCTCGGCGCGATCTTCGCAGGCCGTGACGCGGAGGACGTCTACGCCCTGTGGCGCGAGACCGTCGCCGGTGAGGTCGAGGTGGCTCGCGCCCGGCACACCGCCTCGACGCCGCTCCCGGCACTCCCCCGAGACCCCGCAGCGCTCGCCGCACCCGCCGCGGTCCGGGCCGAGCCCATGACCGACGTCGTCGACGTCGTGCTCCTGCCTCGGCGCGAAGAGCTCGCCCACGTCGGCGAGGTCGTGCGAGCCCTCGACGCGGCCGCCGGCCACCCGCTGCGGGTCTGGATCGTGGGCGCCGGTCTCCAGAAGATCCAGCTCCCCGAGGTCTCGGCCGGCACCCGCGTGCTCCGCGTCCCGAGCCGGCCGCTCGACCTCGACGTCGTGGGGATCACGCGCGGCCAGCGTCCGCACCTCGCGCTGCTCCCGGACCTGCTGCCCGACGTCGGGCGCGCCGTCGTCGTGCCGGTGGACTCGGTCGTCGTCGGCGACCTGGCCGACCTCGCGGCCGTCGACCTCGGGGACCACGCCGTGGCGGCCCGCCACACCTCCGCCGCCGACCCCAGCGGGTTCGGCCTGCTCTACCGCGCCGCCCGGCGTCTCGACGACGCACCGGTCAAGGCGTACGACTTCTACCGACGCATCCACGCGAGGCACGAGTTCGACTTCAACGCGTTCGACACCGGCGTCATGGTGCTCGACCTCGCCCGGCTGCGGGCCGAAGGCTTCTCCGCGACGGCCCTGACGGCCATGCGGGAGTTCCGCATCGACTCGCGCGAGGCGCTGCACCTGCACGTCGGGCCGCACCGCACCGAGCTCGACCCCGCCTGGGACCACGTCCCCACACGCGACGTGCCGATGGCGGACGCCCGGCTCGTGCACTGGGCCGACGCGACCAAGCCCTGGGGCGACGACTACGTCGCCCAGCAGGAGCTGTGGCACGACCGCGCCGAGGAGGCCCCGGTCGCCGCCGCATCGTGACCAGCGGCGGCGTCAGCGCCGCACGAGGTGGAGCCGGGAGTGCATCTCGCGGGTGAGCCCGTCGTGCTCGGCGAGGTACTCGTCGACCGCCTTCCGGCAGCCCGACCACGCGAAGTAGTCGTCGATCACCAGGCGGCCGCCCGGCACCAGCCGGGGCGCCACGCGCTCCAGGCACGTGCGGGTGGACGCGTACCAGTCGCCGTCGAGATGAGCCAGCGCGACGGGCTCGTCGCCCGTGACCGTGTCCTCGAACAGCCCGCGCACGAGCCGCACCCCGGACGTCTCCACGGGCAGCCCGTGGCGCGCGAACGAGTCGTGCACCTCCGTGTACAGGTCGCCGCGGTAGCCGTAGTACTCCTCGCCGCCGCGCCCCCGCGCCTCGCCCGCCGTGATCTTCGCGTACCGGGCGTGCACGTCCTCGCCGTCCTCGTCCGTGGGCGGCGGGATGAGGCCGAAGACGTCGTGGACGCTCAGCAGCCGCTCGGGCGACTTCGCCGCGGCCATGACGATGGCGGAGCCGCCGCGCGCCGTCCCGCACTCGAGCATCAGTCCGCCCACGCCCTGCGCCTCGACGTCCAGCACCGCCTGAGCGAGCTCGGCCAGCGGCCGGGCTCCGAGCAGCGTCAGGTGCTCCGTGCGGACCGCGTGGGCCACGGACGACACCGAGTCCGGCAGGTCGTCCAGCAGGGTGACCTCGAGCTCGCGCACCCGGCGACGCAGCCGCCGCACCTCGTGGGTGCGCCGGTCCAGCTCAGCACGGGCCGCCGACAGCTCGGCCCGGGCGGCGTCCAGCTCGACTCGTCCCCCCAGCGCGCTCGCCGCCCGCCGGCGCACCGCGTCGATGGTCTCCCGCACGCTCCTGCGCTGCATCGGCCCATCACAGCGCACCCGCACCGCTCGCGCCCGTCGACACGCCATGCCCGGGCACCGGACGGCCCGCCACGAACCGAGTTCATCGGGCCGTCACCCGCAGGTCGTCCGGCCGACGCCACCAGGCCGCGTCCCGCTGCGACCATCGACGCGTGACCGCACTCGTCGAGTCCCCCTTGCAGCTGCTGGGCGCCATCGAGGCGCACGCCGCCGGTCACTCCGGCGGCCGCACGCTGGTCCGAGCGCGTGACGACGTCCCCGCACTGCGGACGGCCGCGTCCGCGGTGGAGGCCCTCGGGCTCCCGGCCGGGCTGGACATCGTCGTCGGCCCTGGGCCGCGGCACCTCCCTGACGGCACCGTCGTCGTGGGCGACCCGTTCTCGGGCGCCTTCCAGAGCGCGCTGGTCCGGGCGCCGCGTACCCCCGAGCACCTCGTCGTCGTCGACGACGGCACCGCCACGCTCGACCTGGTGCGGCGCCTGCTCACCGGAGCTCCCCTGGTGCGTCTGACGGCGGCCGCAGGCCCGCTGCGGTGGACCCTGGGCACCCTCGCGGCACGTCGTCTGACCCGGCTCGCCCGCTCCGGCCGGGTGACCCTGTGCACGGCGCTGCCGCTGGACCCGGCCGATCGCGACGGCCTGCGGGAGCTCGGCGTCGTCGTGGCCGGGCACGGGTTCGAGTGGCTGCGCACCCGGCCGCAGAGCGACGTCCCCCAGGAGGCGACGGTCGTCGTGGGCTCCGCGTTCGTCGCCGACGGGCTCGTGCACGCCGACCGGTACGCCGCCTGGGTGAGCGGCATCGCCTCCGAGGGCCCGGTGCGGTATCTGCCCCACCGGCGCCACGACCCCCTCGTGACGGCCCTGTTCGCCCGGCTGCCCGGCGTACGGGTCGACGCCCCCGGTGCGCCCGTCGAGGTGCGCCTGCGGGGCCTGCGCCGCGGGCAGCGCGTGGTCTCCCTGCCATCGACGTCGGCGGTCACGCTGACCCGGCTGCTCGCTCCGCACGGCGTCCCGGTCACGCCGCACGCCGTCCCGGACTCATGGTGGACCGACCGCGTCACACCGCAGCTGCGGGCCCACCTCGACGCCGCCCGGACCCTCGCGGCTCGCGTGGCCCCGGCAGCGGCCGCCGGCTGCGCCGCCGCGGGCTCCCTGGCTCCCTCTCCCGTATGACCGGACCGCTCCGGGTCCTGGCCGTCGCCGACTCCGACTCCTACCTCAAGTGGGCCGCCTGGACCGTGGCCGGCCTGCGCGACGCCCTCGGCACGCCCGACGGACCGTCGTTCACCGACGAGCCGCCGCTCACCGGCGAGCCGCCGCTCACCGGTGAGCCGCCGCTCACCGGTGAGCCGCCGCTCACCACGGCGCCGCGCTCGTCCGTCGTCGTGGTCCGCTCCCCCATCGCACCCACGGCGGACCAGGCGCGGGCCGCCGTCGCGGGCACCGGCCTGCCCGCACCGCCCGTGCTCGGCACGGGTGCGCTGCGGCGGCTCGTGCGCGACACGCGACCCGACGTCGTCCTCGTGGCGGCCACCGGGCCGGTCGCGGAGCTCGTCGCGCGGCAGGTGGTGCGGGCCGCGGGGCCGCGCCGCCCCGCCCTGGTCACCGGTCTGCCCGGGATGGCCCTGCCCGCGACCCCGCAGGGCACCGGCTGGCGACGCTGGTGCGACGCGTTCGTCGTGCACGGGCGCGTCGAGGTCGAGGCCTATGCGACGGCGTTCGCCGCGCACGGTGTGCGGCCCGCGCTGCCCCTCGCCCCGCTGCCGTTCCTCGCCCACGGGCCCCGACCCGCGTCCGGTGCCGTGCGGCGCGTGCTGTTCGCCGCCCAGGCGAAGGTCCCGGCCGGGCGGTCCGACCGGGTGTCCCTTCTCGACGGGCTCGCCCGGCTGTCCGCCGACGGCCCGGAGGTCGTGGTCAAGCTGCGGGCGCGCGCCGGCGAGCGGCAGACGCACAACGAGGAGCATCCCCTCGACGCGCTGTGGGAGTCGGAGCACGCCCGGCTCGGGCACCCTGCCGGCACCCTCCGGTTCGCCACCGGGCCCATGACGGACCAGCTCGTGGACGGCACCGCCCTGCTCACGGTGAGCTCCACCGCCGGGCTCGAGTCGCTCGCCGTGGGGCTGCCGACGGTGTTCCTCGCCGACTTCGGCGTGCGCGCCGAGCTGCTCAACGAGCCGTTCTCGACGTCGGGCTGCATGCGCCGCCTGGACGACGTCGCCGCGACGCTGGCCGCCGGCGGGCCCGACGTCGACCCTCGGTGGGCCGACGACCACTACCTGCAGCGAGCGCCGTCCGAGCTCCCTGGCGCCGTCGCGGACCTGGTCGCCCGGGCCCGCGCCGGGGCGCTCCCGACCCGTCCTGTCCGCCCCTGGTCCGCGCACCGGCACGCGTACACCGTGCTGCGCTCCGCCCTGCCCGTGGCCACTTCCCTCGCCCTTCCCGTGCGCCGAGCACGCGGCTGACGTCGCCATGACGGTTCCATGACGGTTCATGGCGGCGTCGACCGCGTGCTCGGCGTAGGAGACTACGCGCGGTGGTCCGCGACGGCCCGCGCGGTGAGCCCGCGCAGGAACCCCGCGCCCCAGGCCAGGTGCATCGTGGCGATCACGACGGGCAGCAGCAGCGCCTCCCGGGTACCCAGCCGCGGACGACGCCCCGTCGCGTGCACGACGGCGAGCAGCAGCCCCGCCACGTAGGCGACCGGCAGCAGCGCCGCGAGCGCGAGCACCCAGGCGAGCCCGGCCAGCGCACCGACCACCCCCACCACGGCCGACGTCGCCAGCCCCGCGACCAGCGCCGGCGGGGCGAGGTAGCGCGCGCTCGCCGTCGTCGGGTCCCGCCGGATCACCTCACGACGCCACATGCCCGTGCGCCAGAACTGCTTCGCCACGGCCTGCACCGTCCGGCGCGGTCGGTAGGTGACCTCCAGCGACGGGTCGAACCACAGCAGCCCGCCGGCCCGGCGCAGCCGCAGGCACAGCTCCCAGTCCTCGGCCCGCACCAGCGACGGGTCGTACCCGCCGACCGCCTCCACCGCGGACCGGCGGAAGACGCCCAGGTACACGGTCTCCGACGGTCCCCGCTCGCCCCCCACGTGGAACGGCGCGGCCCCGATCCCCGCGGGATGGCTCATCGCGCGCGCGACCGCGCGCTGCACCGTCGTCGTGCCCACCGGGTGCATGCGGCCCCCCACGCCGACGGCGCCGGTGCTCCCGAGCGTCGCGACGGC
This sequence comes from Isoptericola luteus, assembly GCF_020297055.1. Taxonomy (GTDB): domain Bacteria; phylum Actinomycetota; class Actinomycetes; order Actinomycetales; family Cellulomonadaceae; genus Isoptericola; species Isoptericola luteus. Next base: position 42,537 of record NZ_JAIXCQ010000003.1, read on the forward strand.
ACGGCGCACGTAGTCCGGCGGGAGCACGGTGTGCCCGTCGACGCGCACCAGCAGGTCGCCGGGCCCGCCGGCGAACGGCGCGGACGTCTCGATCGCGGCGTTGAGGCCGATCGAGCGCGACCCGGTCGGGTTGTCCACGAGATCGACGCGCGGGTCCGCGGCGGCGAGCGCCGCCGCGACCTCCGCCGTCGCGTCGTGCGACGGCCCGACGGCGAGCACGAGCCGCAGGGTGCCCGCGTAGTCCTGGGCGAGGACCGACCGGGCGGCCTCCGCGAGGTAGGCCTCCTCGTCGCGCACGCACGCGACGACGGCGACGGCCGGCGCCTCGGCGCGGTCCCGTACGGGGACCGCGGACGAGGCCACCGGCCGGCTGTCGGACATCCGGCCCCGCCGTCAGGCGTCGACGCGGCGCAGCCGCGACATCGGCGACAGCTCGCCGGGCATGACCCGCTTGGTGCCGTCACCCATGGCCTGCTCCAGGATCCGGATGTCGCGCACCAGGTTCGTCAGGCCCTTGGGCTCGAGCGAGGCCGCGTGGTCGGAGCCCCACATCGCGCGGTCCAGCGTGATGTGCCGCTCGACGGCGACCGCGCCCAGCGCGACGGCACCCAGCGAGATCTGCAGGCCGGTCTCGTGGCCCGAGTACCCCACCGGCACCCCGTACCGCTCGCGCAGCGTGGAGATGGTGCGCAGGTTCGCCTCCTGGGGCGGCAGCGGGTACGTGGAGGTGGCGTGCAGCATGACGAGGCCGTCGGTGCCGAGGATCTCCACGGCGGCGTCGATCTGCTCGAGCGTCGACATGCCGGTCGACAGGATCAGCGGCTTGCCCGTGTCCGCGAGCGCCCGCAGCAGCTCGTGGTCGGTCACGGACGCGGACGCGATCTTGTGCGTCGGGACGCCGAACTCCTCCAGGAACGCGACCGAGGGCACGTCCCACGGTGAGGCGAACCACTGGATGCCGCTCGACTTCGCGTACTGGTCGACCTCGGAGTACTGGTCGTGGGAGAATTCGACCCGGTACTTGTACTCGAGGTACGTCATCTCGCCCCAGGGCGTCTGCCGGATCTTGTCGCGCTGATCCTTCGGGGTGCTGATCTCCGGGGTGCGCTTCTGGAACTTCACGGCCTGGCAGCCGGCGGCCACCGCGACGTCGATGAGCTGCTTGGCGATCTCGACGTCGCCGTTGTGGTTGATGCCGATCTCGCCGATGACGTAGACGGGCCGGTCGGCGCCGACCTCGTGGTCGCCGATCCGAACGGTGCCGAGGGTGTTGTCGGTGGTGTCGGCGGCGGCAGTCGTGGCGGTCATGGTGTGGTCCTCTCGGGGTACGGGTCGTGCGGCAGGTCGTGCGGTGCCGGCGGCGGGCGCCGGGGTCGTGCTGGTCGTGCAGGCCGCGAGCACTCGGTCGCAGGCCTCTCGGACGGCGCCGTGGCCGCCCGCGGCGTCCAGGACGACGCGGGCGGCGGCGATCACCTCCTGGCGGGCGTCGGCGACGGCCACGGGCCAGCCGACGACGCGCATGGCGGGAAGGTCGTTCAGGTCGTTGCCGACGTAGGCGATCCGCGCGGGGTCGAGCCGGTTGACGGCGCACCAGTCGCGCAGCGCGGCGGCCTTGTCGTCGACGCCGTGCAGCACGTCGATGCCGAGCTTCCTGGCGCGGGCGGCGACCACCGGGTTCGTCTCCGTGGAGAGCACGAGCATCGGCATGCCGGTGCGGCGCAGCCTGGCCACGCCCAGCCCGTCGCCCCGGTGGACGCGCACCTGCTCCGTGCCGTCCTGCGACACGTAGGCGCCGTCGTCGGTGTGCACGCCGTCAAAGTCCGTGACCAGGGCGTCGACGTCGATCGGCTCCGCGCCGCCCGAGCGGCCGGGGACCACCACGGCGGTGGCCTCGGCCGACGCCACCTCCTCGAGCAGCGTGCGGGCCAGCCACAGGTCGCGCGGCTCGTCGATCTCGAGCGAACGGTCGGCGTCGACGACCTGCAGCCCGACGGATCCGAAGAACCGGCTGCCCGTCTCGCGCAGGCCGGCGGTGCGCATCGCGTAGAACGCGCCGGTCTCCCGGAAGTGGGGCGCGCGCTCCTGGCGGCGCGGGCGGTGTGCGGTCGTGTGGCCCACCGGGACCGGCACGGCGGCGGCGCCCGCGCCGTCGAGCCGCCACTGGAAGTCGTGCGTGCGCGCCACCGCGACGACGACGTCGTGCGCGCCGGCCGCGACCCGGCGCACCGCGGCGTCCAGGTCGGCGGCGTCGATGAACGGCGACGTGGCCTGGAGCAGCACGGTCACGGCGGGGTCGGCGCCCAGCGCGTCGAGCGTGTGCACGACGGCGGACTCGGAGCTCGCCGTCGCGCCGGCGAGCTCGGCGGGGCGGCGCACCACCCGGGCGCCGTGCGTGGTCGCCTCGGCGGCGATCTCGTCGTCGTCGGTGGAGACCACGACGGCGGTGACGGCCGGTGCGGCGAGCGCCGCCCGCACGGCCCGTGCTACGAGCGTGACGCCACCGACCTCCTGCAGGTTCTTGCGCGGGACGGACACCGAACCGCCGCGGGCGGGGATCACCACGAGGGCGTCCCCACCAGGGCCGGGTTCGGGGTGGATGTCGTTCATGGGGCCGACACTAAGAGCCCCGGACGACGCGACCGACCCATTCCGGGGAACTGTCGCCGAACATCAGGGTGCGACAAGATGAACAGTGGTGGATATGACGCCGAAATGGTCGTCCACCTGGAAGTTCGCGAATATGTTCAACATTGCCCGACGAATATCACGACGGCGTCAGAAATGGTTGACGCCCGGAGACGACATGGTGGACGCCGCGATGATGAACACCCCGCAGATGACCCGCACCGAGACCCTGCTCCGGCTCGACAACCCGGTGCGGCCCTACGCCTGGGGGTCGACGACGCACATTCCGGAGCTCCTCGGCCGCGACACCGACGGCCGACCCGCCGCCGAGCTGTGGCTCGGCGCGCACCCGGGGGCGCCGTCCCGCGTCCCGGCACCGGACGGCGGTTCCCACGCCCTGGGCGACCTGGTGCGCCACGACCCGGAGGCCCTGCTCGGGGCCCGCGTGGCCGACCGGTTCGGCCCCCGGCTCCCGTACCTGCTCAAGGTGCTCGCCGCCGAGCAGTCCCTGTCGCTCCAGGTCCACCCGCGGCCGCACCTCGCACGGGCCGGCTACCAGCGGGAGCGTCGTGCGGGGCTGGCCGCCGACGACCACCGTCGCTCCTTCCACGACGAGCACCACAAGCCCGAGATGATCGTGGCCCTCAGCGCCTTCGAGGCGCTCGCCGGGTTCCGCAGCCCACGGTCGGTGCGCGCCCTGCTGGACGGGCTCACCGGACGCCTCGTCGACCGGGTGCGGGCGGAGCTCGAGCGCCGGCCCTCCGCCGCCGGGCTCCGTGCCGCCACCGAGGTCCTCGTCGACGCGCGAAGCTCGGCCACCCGGGCCACGGACGTCGCGCAGGCCGTGGCCTCCGTCGCCGCCCGGCACGCCGCCGCCACGTCGCCGGGCACCGCGCGCGCCGACGCGACGGTGCTGCTGCTCGCCCGGCAGCACCCCGGCGACCCCGGCGCGCTCGTGTCGCTGCTGCTCCACCGGGTGACGCTCGAGCCCGGCGAGGCGATGTTCGTCCCCGCCGGCGAGGTGCACGCGTACCTCTCCGGGCTCGGGGTCGAGGTGATGGCCTCGTCGGACAACGTGCTGCGCGCCGGGCTGACCGCCAAGCACGTCGACACGGCCGCCCTGCTCGAGTGCGCCTCGTTCGCACCCCGGCCGCCCGCGCGGCCGGAGGTGAGCGTCTCCGGCGGCGAGAGCGTCGTCACGACGTACCGGGCCCCGGTCGAGGAGTTCGCCCTGACGTTCGCCGACGTCGTGCCCGGCGAGCCCGTGGCCCTCGCGCCCGACGGCCCCCGCGTCGTCCTCGTCCTCGACGGCGAGGCCCGGCTGCTGACGAGCACCGGGGACGTCGTGCTGCGGCGCGGCGAGTCGTGCTTCGTACCCCATGCCGCCGGCTCCGTGACCGTCGACGGTGCCGCACACCTCGTCTGCGCCTGGACCCCCTGACCCCTACCCGACCCGCCCACCCCGCCCACCCCGCTGGTGCCGAACAGGAGGTTGACACCGTTATGCGCGGCACATTGCCGCCATAACGGTGTCAACCTCCTGTTCGGCGGGCGACTGTCCACAGATGTGGCGGAGGGGCCCCGGAGATGATCGGGCGGTGCTGCGATGTCTGGGTGCGAACTCCTGCCCCGATGCCCCCGAGCCTTCTCGACCTGGCGGAGGCGCAGGAAGGCCTGCTGAGCACCGAGCAGTGCGGCCGGCACGGCGTGGGTGCTTCACGCTGCTCGCGCGCCGTCGCCGGCGGCCGATGGTCGCGCGTCACGCGGGGAGTCGTCGACACCATCACCGTCCCACCGGCGTCCCGCACCGCGTTCGACGTCCCCCGCTCCCCCGTCCCTCCGCTCTCGGTCACCAGCGCGCCGGATCTCGTGCCGTGGCCTCCCCGGTCGGACGGCGACCGGCTGTTCGGTCACCTCCGGCGACGTGCCGGCTGGCTCGGGCACCTGGCCCACGGCGCCACGTCGATCCCGGTCGGGACGTCCGCGCTGGCGTTCCTCGGCATCGAGGGCACCCCTGTCACCGCGGCGCCGGACGTCGCGCTGCCGTGGGCCGCGAAGCGGCAGCCACGCGCCGGGGTCCCGCTGCGGCAGTTCGACGACGGTCTGACGACGGTCCCGTTCGGCGACGGGCGCACCGGCGAGATCCGCATCGCGGCTCCCGAGTGGGCGCTCGCGCAGGCGGTGCCGGAGCTCACGATGGAACGTGGTCTCGCGGTGCTGGACTCGGCCCGCAGACTGCGCCTGGTCGACCGCCACGGCGTCGAGCGCTCGCACGACCACGCCAGAGGGCGCCGTGGCGTCGCCGCCCGTCACGACCTGTGGGACCTCGCCGACCCGCGGGCAGCGTCACCGCTGGAGTCGTTCGCGCGATGGCAGTGCATCGCGGAGGGCGTGCCCCCTGACACGCTGCAGCTCGTGGTGCGCGACCTGGCGGGCGCCCCGTTCGCCGTCGGGGACCTCGCGTGGCGCCTGGGCCCCACGCAGTGGCTCGTCGGCGAGCTCGACGGCTACGAGTGGCACGACGGTGATCCCGCACGCGTGGTACGAGACCGTGACCGGGACAACGCCTTCACCGCGCTGGGGGTGCGGCTGCTCCGGTTCGACGCCGGGCACCTCCGACGCGGCGAGGTGGGCACCGCCGTCCGCCGAGCTCTCCACGCCTACCGCCGAACAGGAGGTTGACACCGTTATGGGCGGCAGATCGCCGCCATAACGGTGTCAACCTCCTGTTCGGCAGCAGCCGGGGGGCGGGTCAGGGGGTGAGCTTGTTGTCCACCATCGAGAGGGCGGAGCCGATGGCCATGTGCATGTCGAGGTACTGGTACGTGCCCAGCCGGCCGCCGAAGTGCACGTCCTGCTCCCCCTTCATCAGGTCGCGGTAGCGGGTCAGGCGCTCGCGGTCCTCGGAGGTGTTCACCGGGTAGTACGGCTCGTCCGCGCGCTCGGCGAACCGCGAGTACTCGCGCACGATGACGGTGCGGTCGTCCGGGTAGTCGCGCTCCGGGTGGAAATGGCGGAACTCGAGGATGCGCGTGTACGGCACCTCGGTGTCGGCGTAGTTCATCACGGGCGCGCCCTGGAAGTCCCCGACGGGCAGCACCTCGCGCTCGAAGTCTAGCGTCCGCCACGAGAGCGAGCCCTCGGCGTCGTCGAAGTACCGGTCCACCGGCCCGGTGTACACCACGGGGACCTGCCCGACGACCGCGTCCTTGTGCACCGGCTGCGACGGGTCGAAGAAGTCCGTGGCGAGCCGGACCTCGATGTTCGGATGGTCCGCCATGCGCTCGAGCCACGCCGTGTAGCCGTCGGTCGGCAGACCCTCGTGGGTGTCGTTGAAGTAGCGGTTGTCGTACGTGTACCGCACGGGAAGCCGGGCGATGATCGACGCGGGCAGCTCGCGCGGGTCGGTCTGCCACTGCTTGGCCGTGTACCCCTGGATGAAGGCCTCGTACAGAGGCCGCCCGATGAGGGACACGCCCTGCTCGTCGAGGTTCTGCGGCTTGCGGCCGTCGAGCTCGGCCGCCTGCTCACGCACCAGCGCCCGCGCCGCGTCCGGCCCGTGCGCCGACCGGAAGAACTGGTTGATGGTGCCGAGGTTGATCGGCATCGGGAACACCTCGCCACGGTGCGTGGTGTACACGCGGTGGACGTAGGAGGTGAACGTCGTGAACCGGTTGACGTACTCCCACACCCGCTCGTTCGACGTGTGGAACAGGTGCGCCCCGTAGCGGTGCACCTCGATCCCGGTGGCCGGGTCGGCCTCGCTGTACGCGTTGCCGCCGATGTGGTCACGACGGTCGATGACGAGCACCTTGCGGCCCTGGCCGGCCATCTGCTCGGCGACGGTGAGGCCGAAGAAGCCGCTGCCGACGACGACGAGGTCGGTCATGGGTGTCCTCCTGGGTGTGGGGGTCAGTCGGGGACGTAGCCGCCGCGCTTGCGGGTGAACGTGCGGTAGCCCGCCTTGCGGACCGTCTCGGGCACGACGCGGTAGCCGGCGCGCACCACCACGTTGCGCACCATCTGAGGGGCGGTGAGGAACCCCTCGGAGTGCAGGGTGCGCTGGAGCGCGAGCTCGGAGGCGAGCAGCCGTCGCCCGCCGCGCCGTGCGTACGCGCCGGCGCCGACCCGGTACAGGACCAGCGGCTCGACGACGTTCTCGGCGCTCGCCCCCGCCCCGATCATGCGAGCGAACAGCAGGTAGTCCTCCATGAGGTCCAGGTGCTCGTAGCCCCCGGCGGCGGCCACGGCGGACCGTCGGTACACGACGCTCGGGTGGTTGAACGGGTCACGGAACCGAGCGGTCGTGGCGATGTCCGCTCCCGTGGGGGGCACGCGCACCATGCCGAGGTCGGTCTCGTCCTCGTCGAACTCCTGGATGGCCGAGCCCACGATGTCGTGCCCGTCCGCGACGAGGGGCACCTGGACGGCGAACCGCTCCGGCCGGGAGATGTCGTCGGCGTCGGCGCGGGCGACGATCTCGTGCTCGCACACCTCGAGGCCGGCCTCGAGGGCACGCGCGAGGCCGACGTTGTGCTCGAGCGGGACCAGCGTCACGGGGATGGGCGTGAGCTCGTGCAGGCGCGCGAGGACGGCGGCGACGTCGTCGCCCACCGGCCCGTCGCGCACGACGACGACCTCGTCGGGCGCCAGGGTCTGGTCGCGCGTGACCGACAGGAAGCCACGTTCCAGGTGTGCCGCGTCGTCGCCGGCGTACACGGGCAGCAGGACGGAGAACCGGCGGTCCTCGAGCGGACCGCGCACCGGCTCCACGGACCGCACCGTCGCGGCGCGCGCCGACGGGGCGCTCGCCTGACCGGCCTCCAGGCGGGCCACGCTGAGCGCGGCCGGGCCGACGCCGGACAGCGCCTCGGTGTCGGCACGCGGCCGGCGGAACACGCCGTGCCGCAGGCCTCGGAACCCGGAGGTCGTCAGCGTCTTGCGGTCGGAGGAGTGCGCGGCGGTGCGCGCCCAGCGCCGCAGGGTGGACCCGCCGTACAACAGCCGCTCGGAGGCGCTCAGCGCGGGCGAGCGCGTGAACGTCCACACCTTGTTGCGCACCTCGAAGTAGAAGCGCGGGCCGGGGTCGTTGTCCGTGCCCACCAGCCGCGCGGTGCGGTGCTCGACGACGCTGCCGGGCACGTACAGGCCCGTGCCGTGGCGCAGCAGCCGGGTCGAGTACTCGAAGTCGTCGTTCCAGATGAAGAAGTCCGCCACCGGCAGCCCGTGCCGTCGCACCGCGTCGGCGTCCACCAGCATCGAGACGAACGACATCGACCGGACCGGAACGGCGCCTGCCGCGCGGGCCCGTGCCAGGTCCGCGGCCGAGGCACCCGGGCGGGTGCGCGGCGTGTTCATCGGGTGGTCCGAGCCGTCGGTCCACACGACGCGGCTCGCCATCGCCGTCACCGGCCCGTCGTACGCGTCGCGCGCACCCAGCAGGTTCTCGAGGGCCGTCGGCGTCGGGACCGTGTCGTCGTCCATGATCCACACGAGGTCCGCGCCGAGCTCGGCGACGGCGGTCGCGAGGCCGACGGCGAAGCCGCCAGCGCCGCCGGTGTTGCGCTGCAACGCCACGACCTCCGGCCCGCTGGCGTGCTCGCGCGCGACGGTGAGCGCGTCGTCGGTGGAGGCGTTGTCGACGACGACGACGCGATCCACCGGGCGGGTCTGCGCGGCGAGCGCGTCCAGGGCCGCGACGAGCAGCTCGGCACGGTTGTAGGACACGACGACGGCGACGACGGTGGGTGTGGACATCCCGCACATCTTAGTGGCGCGCGTGGCGTGCGAAGGTCGCCCGCCACGTCTCCGGCGCGGCGAGCTCCGGGGCGGCCTCCCGCCACCGTGCGGAGACGGCGGTCCAGCGCACGGCGAGGCGCAGGTGCGCGACGACGGACGCCGCCGCGAGCCGGAAGAACGTGCGCGGCCGACGGCGCAGCCAGACGCCCGACGCGCCGTCCGCGCCCAGCACGAGCACCGAGTCGTGGTGCGGCAGCTCCCACCAGGTCGCCTGCTCGCGCCGCAGCGCGTGCCGGGGCTTCGCGCTGGACCCCGCGCCCGGCCGCGCGCCGCGCCCCGCGGGCCGCAGGTGTCGCGCCAGCCCGCGCAGCGCGAGGCCGGCCAGCGCCCCGGCCCCGGCCGGTTTGGGCCGCTCGCCACCGGTCCATGGCCGGGCCGCGGCGGCGTCGAACGGCGCGTCGCCGGCCCGGTACGTCGTGGTCTCGGCGAACGCGGCGCCGTGCGCGCGCAGCTCCGGCACCAGCCCGGCGAGCCCGGCGTGCAGGTCACCCGGGCCGTCGAGGATCTCGCGGAGCGCGCGCAGGTGCAGGTCGACGGCGTAGTAGCGCATCGAGAGCAGCAGCTTGAGGTCGGTCGCGAGCAGGCTCGGCAGCAGGAGCCCGCCACGGGGGCGGCGGGCGTGCAGGAGCGCGGCGAGCACCCGGTTGCGCACGTGCAGGTACGCCTGCCACTCGACCGTGTCGTCCTTGTCGGTCCAGGCCACGTGCCACAGGGCGGCCCCCGGCAGCGTCACGGTCGGGTGCCCGGCGTCACGGGCGCGCAGCCCCAGCTCGGCGTCGTCCCACTTGAGGAACATCGGCTGGGAGAGCCCGATGTCGCGCAGCACGGTGGTGGGCAGCAGGCACATCCACCAGCCGTTGAAGTCGCTCTCGCCGCGCTCGTGCAGCCATGGCGTGCTCCGCAGCGGGCCGGCGCCGAGGTCGTGCCACTGCTGCTCCATGCGGGGCGGGCCCCACTGGAAGCCACGCTCGTGCACCACCTCGCTGAACGAGTTCAGCACCGTGGGCCGGTGGAGGTCGAGCATGTGGCCGCCGACGACGACGGGGGTGCGCGCCGCCTGGTGGAACCGGACCGCGCGGAGCAGCGCCTCGGGCTCGACCTCGACGTCGTCGTCGAGGATCAGCACGGCGTCGGCCCCGTCGCGATCGAGAGCCTCGAGCATGCCGCGCGTGAACCCGCCCGACCCGCCGAGGTTGTCCTGCTCGACGATCCGCAGCTGTGTCCCGAGCGCGGCGGCGACCTCGTCGAACCCCGGGTGGTCGACGACCCGGCGCGAGCCCTGGTCGACGACCAGGACGGTGCCCACGGCCGCACGCAGGGCCTCCGAGGCGGCGAGCCGGCGCAGCGTGGCGACGCAGAACTCCGGCTTGTCCATCGTCGTGATCGACAGGAAGACCTCGCCGCTGCGCCGCGGCGCGACGTCGACCAGCCACTGCGCGCCGGCGACCACGACGTCGGCGTCGGCGGCCTCGATCTCGAACCACAGCCACCCGCCGTCGCCGGCACCGGCCACGGCCGCCTCCAGGACCGTCGCCCCGGTGCCCGCGAGCGCCGACGTCGCGACGACGGCGGCGACCCCCCGCGCGTCCGACCGCACCAGCCGCACGGTGCCCGGTCCCGTGGACTCGAGCTCGAGCCGCACCGTCGCCACGCCCGCCCAGCGCACCCAGTACGACGCGGGGAACGCGTTGAAGTACGTGGCGAAACCTTGGGTGCCGCCCGCGGGGACGAGGACCCGGCCGTCATCGACGACGGCGGGGCCGTCCTCGACGCACAGGGCGCGTCGGTCGGGCGGGTCGAGGACGACGAGCTGCTGAGCGAGGTGCACGCGCCCGACCCTAGCGCTCCCGCACGACTCAACGGTCGAGCCCGTCGGGCCCGTCGAGACTGGGACTCGACGGGCCCGACGGGCTCGACCCGTGGTGACGGTTACCAGCGCGTGAGAGCGATCGAGCTGATCCGCACCTTCTTCCCGTCATTCACCTTCCGCAGCGTGACCGTGCCGTCCAAGGACCTCGGCAACGTCACCGTGAACTTGCGGTTGCCCGCGCTGGCCTGGCTGAAGTCGAGCGTCTTGTACGCCTTGCCCCCGACCCTGACCTGCAGCTTGCCGTCGACCGGGTTCGTCGGTCCGCGAAGCACGACCCTGCGCACCTGGTTGGCGCTCCCGAGCCGGATGTAGGAGCCGCCCCGGGTGGTCTGGTAGGCGCGGTCGCCGTAGTAGCTCCCCTTCGTCACCTTCTTCCACCCGCTGGAGAACGTCCAGTAGTTCGGGTGGACGGGGCGGCTGGTGCGCACGACGCTCCTCATCGGCCCACGGACGCTGTCCTTCGACACCGCCCTGACCGCGATCTCACGCGACCAGCCGGAGCTCGTGCTCACGGTGATCGACGTCCTCGTCGTCCGCGACGTCATCATCCGCCAGTTGTTGGTGCTCGGCATGTCCGAGTTCCAGAACGCCCGGCGGTAGAGCACCTGGTAGTGGGACGCGCCCCGCACGGGCTTCCACTTGTAGGTGGTGGTGCCGCTCCACTGGACCGGGGCCTGCGCGGATGTCGGCGAGACGCGGGTGGGAGCGTCGACCGGGGACACCTGCGGCCCGTACCTGTCGATCGCCGCCCGCCTGCGCGACTCGGCGTTGTTGCGGATCGTGCCCATCTTCGCTGCGAGGTACCTGCCGGGACACGCGGTCTCGTTGGTGGTCCGGTGCATCAGCACCCGGGGCACCCGCACCTTCTCCCCGGGGTCGGCGCGCGTGCCGGAGCCGGTGCTCCCGCCGGTGACGAGCGTCGTCGAGCCCTTGACGTTGAAGTGGTACTGGTACGCCTTCCACGCGACGACCTTGCTGATGGCGTTCAGCAGCGCGCTGGTGGGACGTGCCGTCTCGAAGTTGCCCATCGCCGAGATGCCGATGGTGCCGGTGTTGTACCCACCGGCCTGGGCCCCGACGGGGTTGTCGTAGCGGGACTTCTTGCGTCCCTCGAAGATGTTGCCGTACTTGTCGACGAGGAACTGGTAGCCGATGTCCGGCCACCCGCGTGACCGGGTGTGGTACGCGTAGATGCCGCGCACCAGCGCCGCGGACTGGCTCTCCCGGTAGCTGTTGGTCCCGACGGTGTGGTGCACGTAGATCGCACGGAGCTTCTTGGAGTACTCGGGCCAGCTCCCGCTCAGCGACTCGTCCGCTCCCCACCCGGCGCGCGAGACGATCCGCGGTTTGATCTCGAACCCGTTGCCCGCGTTGGCCGAGGCGGCCGGGAGCCCGTCGTCACCGACGTGGGCGTCCGCCGCGGACGTCCCGGGGTCGACGAGGTCGACCTTCAGGCCTGCCGGCGAGTCACCGTCGGCGGTCTTCACCCGGACCTGCACCCCGTCGGCCCCGGTGGAGACGATCGGTTCCGTGCCGGCCCGGGCGTCGGCGAACTCCTCGCTGCTGGTGTCGAGGTCGCCCTGGCCGATACCGTCGATACCGAGCGACTGCCAGGGGGTCCAGCGGCCGTCCTCGCGGACGCGGACGGCGACCTCCGTCACCTCGGTCGCGTCAGCGGCATCCCACGTCACACCCGCCACCAGGAACTCGTCGGTCGCGGTCCGCGTGCTGAGCGCCGCGAGCTCGCCCTCGTCCTTCTCGGAGTGCTCCTCGACGTTCGTCTCGTCGGCCGGCTGCCCCGTCGTCGCCGAGGGGTCACCCTCCTCGGGCGCCACGTGCTCGTGCCCGACCGCGTCGTCCAGCGCTCCCGCCTGCTTCTCGGCCGCGCGGTCGACGCCGTCGACGTCGACGTGCTCGACGTCGGGCGACACCGCGTGCGCCTCCGGCACCGGCAGGCTCAGCGTCGGGACGACCACCCCTGCGAGCGCGAGCGCGCACACGGTCGTCGTCGCGACCGTCAGCCGCGCGGCGCTCGGGCGGCCTCGTGTGTCCCCCGGCATGTCCGTCAGCTCTCTCATCCTTCGTCGCACCCCTGCACCCCTTGGATTCGTCGCCGCTGGCATCAACCCCTCGACCGTAGAGGGCGCTTCGTGCATAGGCACCTGGAACGCGCGCACGGGATGCCCCGTGCCACGACCTGATGCACAGTAAAACTGGGGGGAAGATCATGACTCTGTCTCAACGCGGGCGGCCCACGACGGTCCGCCGCCTCGTCGCCGGCATGACCGCCGCCGTCGTCGCGGTCGGGGGCGCGCTGCTCACCGCAGCACCCGCACACGCGGCGGACCCGCCGGCCTCCTTCACGCTGACCGGGTCCGGTTTCGGGCACGGTGTGGGGATGTCGCAGTTCGGCGCCTACGAGCTCGCGCGACAGGGTGCGCTCAGCGGGAACATCCTGAAGCACTACTACCGCGGCGTGTCGCTCCCGTGGGCTTCGACGCCGAGCAACGTCCTGGTCCAGGTCTATGGGAAGGACCCGCTGGGCCGGTCCGGGTACGGGGACTCGAACAAGGCCACCACGGTCACCGTGCGCGGCGGTGACTGGCGCCTGCGCGACGAGGACTTCAAGACGCTCGCCACGGGCACCGGAACCACCAAGTTCGCCGTCACCGTGACGGCGGGCGGGCGTTCTCGGGTCACGGTGGACGGCAAGAAGTACTACGACCAGGTGCTGCGCATCCAGTGGTCGGGGACCCGGTACTACAAGCGCACGGGCAAGACGGCCGTGGCGTCGGTGGCGGGGGCGCACGGCACGTACAAGAACGGGCAGCTCACGACGTCGGCCCGGAACGGGATCGCGAACATCACCAACGACGTCCGGCTCAACACCGAGTACCTCTACGGGATCGCGGAGATGCCGTCGTCGTGGGGCCTCAACGGCGGGCTGAACGCGCTGACCGCGCAGGCGATCACCGCGCGCTCCTACGCGATGACCAAGTCCCTGGACAACCGCTGCCGCTGCCAGGTCGTCGACGACGTGCGCGACCAGAACTACACGGGCTGGAAGAAGGAGTCCGAGGGCACGAACGCCAAGTACGGCAAGGTCTGGAAGAAGGCGGTCGACCGCACCACGCGCAGCACGACCAAGGCCCGCGTCCTCACCTACGGCGGCAAGCCGGTCGCGACGCACTACTACTCCTCCAGCGGCGGCAGGACCTCGGACTCCGAGGACGTGTGGGTGTCCCGGATCGCGTACGAACGCTCCGTGTCCGACCCGTACAGCAAGGCCGCCCCGGGGAACTCCTACCGGTCGTGGACCCGCAAGATCACGCAGTCGCAGGCCAAGGCTCTGTTCGGTCTGAGCAACGTCGCGTCGATCAAGGTCACCAAGAAGTGGACGAGCGGTCAGGCGCGCACGCTCACCGCGACGAGCACCTCCGGGAAGAAGGCGACCGTCACGGGCAAGGCCGACGCGATCCGCTCCAAGGTGGGCAAGCGGACCACCGCCGGCAGCATGCCGGCGTCGTGGATCACGAAGATCACGGCGAACTCGTAGCCGCCTCTCGTCGACGACGCGTGGCGCCCCGTGCACGGGCGCGCCACGCGTCAGCGGGCGGCGGCGGAGCCCCCCAGGACCATCATCCCCGCCGGCTGCGGTAGTACTGCGCGGCGACGCCGCTGCCGACGGCGAGGGCGGCGACGGGCCCGGTGGTCCGCTCGAGCGTGCGCAGGGCGTCGCGCCGGCGCCCGAGCCGGAGCTGCGCCACCGCGAGCTGGCGCTGCTCCGTGGCCGTGAGGCGGCGCTTGCGGGCGGTGTCCTCGAGCAGCCGCACGGCGGGGTCGGCCTGGCCCGCGGCGAGGTGCTCCTTCGCGGTGCGCAGCACCTCGGCCGGGGGCGCGGGCGGTGCGGTCGTCAGGTCCGTGCGCCGCCGCAGGTCGCGGATCAGCTCGTTCTTCTCGGTGTCGGTCAGGTAGTCGAGCCACTCGAGATCGAGCGCATCGTAGCGGGGGTCGTCGGCGGGCTCCCACGGCTTCTTGCCCACGTAGTGCAGCACTCGCACGTCCTCGTCGTGGAAGAGCTCCGGGTGGTGCGAGGCGATCCGCTTCGTCGTGTTGTCCTCGGGGCCCAGCGCACGCCAGGAGTCGAAGAAGACGTTGAGGAACCCCTGGTCGCCACCGTCGTACGACGGCGTGGTCCGCAGGCGGGACATCATCTGCTCGAACATCCCGTACGACGGGGTGAAGGCGAACACCCCGGAGTTGAAGACGTGCGGGTTGGGCAGGTCCAGACCGGCGTCCGGGACCGCCGCGAAGTCGTCGCCGGCGAACAGGTCGTCGATGTTCTGCTTCACGACGGCGTCGCTGTCCACATAGACGGCGCGGTCGAGGAGGTCGAGCCGGAACACGTGCAGCTTGGTGTAGGTGGCGGCGAAGCGCTCCTGCACCTTCTGCCGGCGTCTGCGGCCGGCGTTCGCGGCGAGGACCGGGTTGACGATCGGCGGCACGTCCAGCGTGAGGATGCCGCTCGCGGCGAGCGCCGCCTTGTCCGCGTCGGGCGTGCACAGCGCGACCAGCGGGACGTCGGTCACCCGGCGCAGCGAGTTCGCCAGCGCCCGAGCCCCGTGATGGTAGGCGCCGGAGACCACCGTCACGTAGGCGCACCGGCGGCCGTCGACCTCCTTCCACAGCGGGCCCTTCACTCGGGGCACGGTGAGCGCGTGGGCCCCGTGCGCTGCCGGGAGCACGAGCTCGACCGTGTCCTTGGTGCTCCCGACCGACGCCTCCTCCCCGGGCTCCAGGTGGGGACGGTCCACGAGGTCCTCGGCGGGCCGGACGTACAGGTGCAGCACCTCGGACTGGCTCACGGAGCGGACCGTGGCGTCGGGGTACTCGGCCAGGCACGACCGGAGGAAGGCGATGTCGCTGTCGAGCCCGTGCGCGGCCTCGTAGCCGGGGGTCGCGTCCTTCGCCTCCAGGCCGAGCTCGGCCACCTGCGGCATCGTGTACCCGTAGCGCGCGTCCTTCGACTCGTACAGGTCGATGCCCGCGAGGTACACCTCGCGGAAGCCGACCCCGAGGCCGAACGCCAGCGCCTGCATGCCCGTGGTGGGCAGGCCGGGCCGGCTCATGAAGTGCCGCGCCAGGCGCGGGCTGCGGGCCGGGATGCTCCACGAGTCGAGCTCCGTGACGTCGGTCAACGGTTCGAGGCCGTACCTGTCGCCGTCGCGGTGCGCCGCGTGCCGCATGGGCGACAGGACACGCCGGACGTCGTAGCGGCCGGTCCGGATCTCGTCCTGCAGCAGCGTCTCGAGCTTCTCGTGCGGCACGGCGCTGAACCACGCGTCGACCCGGTCGCCGAAGTGGTAGTTGCTCTCGAGGAAGAACCAGTTCATCCGGAAGACGACCACGTCGGCCGGGATGCGGTGGTACGGCGGCATGGCCGACGACGGCCCGTTGCCGACGACGAGCAGCGGCCGGTCCGTGAGGCCGGCGAACGAGTCGATCTCCGCCGCGCCGGGCTCGCGACCGAGCGGGACGCTCCGCATGGTGGACATCGATGTGCTCCTCTGGAGGTGGCGGGTCCGGGTCAGCGTGAGCGTAGGCACGCGATGACTGGCGAAAGGCCGCTTCGCGCCGGGAGCACCGGCTGCTCATCGACTGTTCATCCGCGGGCAACGGCGCGCTGGGCAGGTGTTCGCCCACGGGCCGTGACGGCGGTTCAGAACCCGCGGGCCTCGTCCTCCAGGAGCACCGGCACGCCGTCGCGCACGGGGTAGGCGAGCGGGCGGTCCGGGTCGGTGGAGCGCAGCTCCGGCTCGCCGTCGGGCCCGACGGCGTCCACGAGCTCCGCGCCCGTCACGGGGCAGCGCAGGAGGCCGCGCACCCAGGGGTCGAGCCCGCTCGAGTCCCCGGGTGCGGGCACGCTCACTCCGGCGCTCCCCCGCGCACGAGCCCGAGCACGTCGTCGCGCACCTTGACCATGATGTCGGCGTCCGCGGCCTCGACGTTGAGGCGCAGCAGCGGCTCGGTGTTGGAGGCCCGCAGGTTGAACCACCACTGCGGGTGGGCGTCGTCCCAGTGGGAGACGGTCAGCCCGTCCATGTCGTCGACGACGGCGTCCGGGTACGCGGCCGCGTACGCCTCGCGCACCCGGGCGGCGGTCGCGGCGGCGTCGTCCACCGTGGAGTTGAGCTCGCCCGAGGCGACGTACGGGGAGTACATCTCCGCGAGCGCCGACATCGGGTGCGGCTGGGTGCCGAGCGCTGCGAGCACGTGCATCGCCGCGAGCATGCCGGTGTCGGCGAAGAAGAAGTCGCGGAAGTAGTAGTGGGCGCTGTGCTCGCCGCCGAACACGGCGTCGTTCGAGGCCATCTGGGCCTTGATGTACGAGTGCCCCACACGGGTGCGCACCGGCCGTGCCCCGGCCGCCGCGAGCAGGTCCGGCACGGCGCGCGACGTGATGAGGTTGTGGATCACCGTGGGCGTGCGCCCGGCCTCGAGCTCCTTGCCGACCTCGCGCAGCCCCACGAGCGCCGTGATCGCCGACGGCGAGACGGCGTCCCCGTGCTCGTCGACGACGAAGCAGCGGTCCGCGTCGCCGTCGAACGCGAGCCCGAGGTCCGCGTCGTGCTCCACGACGGCTGCCTGCAGGTCGAGCAGGTTCGCCGGCTCCAGCGGGTTGGCCTCGTGGTTCGGGAACGTGCCGTCGAGCTCGAAGTACAGCGGCACGACGTCGAGCGGCAGGCCCGCGAGCCCGGCGGCGGTACCGAGGACGGCGGGCACGGTGTGCCCGCCCATGCCGTTGCCGGCGTCCACGACGACCTTGAGCGGGCGGATGCCCGACAGGTCGACGAGGCCGCGCAGGAACGCGGCGTAGTCGCCGAGCATGTCCTGCTCGGTGACCGCTCCAGTGATGTCGACGGCGCCGAGCTCCGCGCCGTCGAGGATCTCCTGCGCGAGCGAGCGCACCTCGGCGAGGCCGGTCTCCTGCCCCACGGGCCGTGCGCCGGCACGGCACAGCTTGATCCCGTTGTAGGCGGCGGGGTTGTGCGACGCGGTGAACATGGCGCCCGGGGCGTCGAGCACGCCGGACGCATGGTAGAGCCCGTCGGTGGAGCACAGACCGATCGCGACGACGTCGACGCCGCGCGATGCCACGCCCGCGGTGAAGGCCCGGGCGAGCTCCGGCCCGGAGTCGCGCATGTCGCGGCCCACCGCCACGCGCGGCGCACCCTCGGGCAGCGCCACCACCTCTGCGAACGCCTGCCCAACGGCGTGCGCCACCTCGGGCGACAGCTCCTCGGGCACGAGGCCGCGCACGTCGTAGGCCTTGATGATCCTCGCCAGGTCGATCGTCACGAGCCGAGCCTACGGGGCCGGGGCGCGTCCGGGGCCTGCGCGGGCGTCCTCGCCACCCAGGATCACCCGGGCACCCGACCCTCGGCCTGCGTGCCGCGTGCAAGGATCGTGGGCGTGGCCGAGCTGTACGCGCTGGAGAACACCGTCCAGCACTACGACTGGGGTTCGACGACGCGGTTGCACGACCTGCTCGGGACCCCGCCGGACGGGCGTCCGGCGGCGGAGCTGTGGCTGGGCGCCCAC
The DNA here is from genome assembly GCF_020297055.1 of Isoptericola luteus. Classification (GTDB taxonomy): domain Bacteria; phylum Actinomycetota; class Actinomycetes; order Actinomycetales; family Cellulomonadaceae; genus Isoptericola; species Isoptericola luteus. Next base: position 60,433 of record NZ_JAIXCQ010000003.1, read on the forward strand.
CCGAGCGCGCCGAGCCGGGTGGCCGGCCCGAGCGCCCGGGCGGGGACCAGTCTGCTCGACCTGGTCCGCGACGACCCCGACGCGATGCTGGGCCGCCGGGTCGCGGACGAGTTCGGGCCACGCCTGCCGTACCTGCTCAAGGTGCTCGCCGCCGAGCGGGCCCTGTCCCTGCAGGTGCACCCCAAGCCGCACCTGGCGCGGGCCGGGTTCAACCGCGAGAACCGGCTCGGCATCGCGCCCGGTTCCCCACGACGCTCGTTCCACGACGACCAGCACAAGCCAGAGCTGGTCGTGGCGCTCACCGAGTTCGACGGGCTCGCGGGCTTCCGGTCCACCCGCACGGTGCTGGACCTGCTCGACGGGCTGGACGGCACGCTCGTCGGTGCCGTCCGCGAGCGGCTGCTCCGCGACCGTTCCGCGGTCGGCGTGCGGGACGCGTTCTCGCACCTGGTCGCGGCACGGCACGACGCCGGCGCGCGCGACGACCTGGCCACGACCGTGGCGTCCGTGCGGGCCCGGCTGGCGGACGGCTCGCCGTCCACCCGCGCGGACGCGACCGTCCTGCGGCTCGCGGCCGAGCACCCCGGCGACCCGGGCGCGATCGCGTCCCTCATGCTGCACCGGGTCACGCTCGACCCGGGCCAGGCCCTGTTCCTGCCCGCCGGCGAGGTGCACGCCTATCTGTCCGGGCTGGGCGTGGAGGTCATGGCGTCGTCGGACAACGTGCTGCGCGCGGGGCTGACCACCAAGCACGTCGACGAGGCGGCGCTGGTCGAGTGCGCCTCCTTCGTGCCCCGCGCGCCGGCGTCCCCCGACGTCCGGGCGACCGGTGCGCGCGGGCAGGTGCAGACGTTCCGCGTGCCCGTGGCCGAGTTCGCGCTCACCCTGCTCGACGTGGAGGACGGCGAGGTGCTCGACCTGCCCGCCGCCGGGCCGCGCACGGTGCTGTGCCTGGACGGGAAGGTCACGCTCGACGCCGCCGCGGGCAGCTCCTCCGCCCCGCTGGCCCGCGGCGGGTCGCTGTTCGCCCCGCACGCCGCCGGGCCGCTCCGCGTCTCCGGCGACGGGCACGTCGTGTGCGCCTGGGTCCCCTGAGCCTCCCCGACGCACCCCGCCCCCGTCAGCCCTGCGGCAGCCCCAGACGCCGGCGCGCATACCGGACGCCGCGGCCGAGCATGGTGGTCGGCGCCCCGGGGTCGGTCACGACCTCCAGCGCCCGGCGCACCTGCGTGGCCCGCGCCGCGTCGCCGCTCGCGTACAGCTCCTCCTGCTGGTCGCGCAGCCAGCCGCGGGCCGCGGCGGCGCGGTCCGACGTCTCCACGGCCCGGCGGTCCGCCTCCCGGCGCGCCGCGTCGCCCCGGGTCCGACTCTCCAGCTGCATCGTCTTGCCGTGCAGGCGACCGGACAGCCACACCTCCAGCTCGCCGAGCGGCAGGCACTCGCGCTCGGAGGGGAGCTCTCCGGTCAGGGAGCGGTAGATCTGCGCCAGGTTGTCCAGCGTGATGCCGTACAGCCGCTCGCGCTCCTTGCGGGCGCGCTCCTGCATCGCGTCGTAGTCCTCGTAGCAGCGCTCGACGTTCGCCACGATGCGGGCGCCGAGATCAGGGTCGTCGACGTCGATCAGCAGGTCCTCGATGCCCACCTCCTGGGCGAAGTAGACCATCTTCGGCGAGTTGTCGATCGGCACCACCAGCGAACCTGCCCCGAACGGGACCATCGCCCCGTGACCGCGCGAGGACACCACGATCGGCACCTGGGAGAAGTGCCGCGGACCCGACAGCACGTCCCGGCCCTGCGTGTTCATCTCGACGAACGTGAAGTCGTCGAACCCGTGCGCGCGCAGGTAGTCGACGACCGGCACGTCGAACTTCGCGAAGAACGAGGCGAGCTCGATCTCGTAGCCGGCTGCCTTGAGCGTCCGGCAGGCCGACAGGACCTGGTCGGCCATGCGCTCGTAGCCGTCCCACGGCGACCGCGTGAGCTGCAGCGTCACCCGCCGCGCCCGCTCAGGTGCGGCCGCCGGGTCCCCCGCGCCGTCCACGAGGTGCCGGATGAACGTCGTCGGGCAGGGCTGGAACACGATGCGGTCGTGGAACCGCTTGTCCACGATCTCCTTGATCCGCTCGATCGAGCCGTGGTTGCGCATCCCCACGAAGGGCGAGTCCTCGATGACGGCCTCGAAGTGGTCCTTGAACACCGGGGCGAGGCCCCGGTGGTGGCGGTACACGTTGAAGCCGAGGGCGAAGACGATGGTGCGGCGCATCAGGCGCGCCGTCTCGGTGCTGGACCTGAACGCCCAGCCGGAGAGCTTGGGGTTGCGCGGGATGATGAGGCCACCGCCGGCGATGAGGCCGGCGTCGAACGTGTTGGCCCGCTCCACCAGGCGCGGGCGGATCATGTAGCGGCTGTCCGCGCCGTCCTCGATACGGAAGTAGCGCCGACCCCCGAACGAGTGGAACAGGTAGCGGATCGCCTCGGCCAGCAGGGCGTCGCCGTAGTTGTTGTGCGTGTAGAGCTGCCAGGAGAACAGCCGCGCCGGTTCCGTGGTGGTTCGCATGAGGTTCCTCTCGTCCCAGGCCACCGTCACGACGCGACCGATCGCCTGCGCCCCCGGGACCTCTTCCGGGAGGTTATCCACGCGCACACGCCGCTTCGGCGCGCCTCCGGCCCTCTCACGAGAACGTCGACCAGACGTTCCAAGAGTTCATCGCCGGGCCGCTCGACGTTCACCACGAGCCGCGGTGCGCCGGGGAGGTGCGGTCTGTCAGTCGCCCTCGGCGCGCAGCACGCGCAGGTGCCCGCGGCGGGCGGTCTCCGTCACCGACGTCGGCTCGGCGCCCGGCGCAGGCCTCGTGCGGCCGGCCTCGCGCACGGCCTCGGCGAGCGCGGACAGGTCATCAGGGGTGGGGCCGGCCTCCTCGAAGGCCGGCATGAGCCGCACGACCTCCCACCCGCGCGGGGCGGTCAGGCGCTCGGCGTGGTCGGCGCAGAGGTCGTAGCTGTGCGGCTCGGCGTGCTGGGCGAGGGGCCCCAGGACGGCAGTCGAGTCCGCGTACACGTACGTGAGGGTCGCGACGGCGGCATGCGTGCATGCCGTGCGGGAACACTGCCTGACCGATCTCACGCTGGGAGGATACGCCGATCGTCGACCTCGCCGCGGAGGCTCGCCGGATCCGCCGCGGCGTAGGCTCGGCGGGTGGAGCAGAACCAGGTACCTGCCGTGCGCCGGCGCGACCGTCGGGGCCGCGGGCTCCGCGGCCCCCTCATGCCGCCCGGCACCCCTGCGCACCGCACGCGGGCCGAGGTCTTCGACGACCTCGTGCTCGACGTCGTGGAGCTCGTCGAGCGCCGCTGGGCCGCCCAGCTCGCGGGGACGGAGTTCGCCGTCGAGGAGGTGCCTCCGTCGGACCCCGCGCCCTGGGAGACGGACGGCGTCCCGCTCGGCCGGTGCTTCCCCGCGGAGTCGGGACGGCCCGCCCGCGTCGTCGTCTACCGGCGTCCGGTGGAGCTGCGTGCCGTCGACGACGCCGACCGCGTGGACCTGGTGCGCGAGGTCGTCGTCGAACAGGTGGCCCACCTGCTGGCCCGCACCCCGGAGGAGATCGACCCGCACCTCGGCCGGTAGTCCGGGCTCAGCCCGCGTCGACCGAGCGCACCTCGACGTCCCCGGCCGCCGTCACCGCGCCGGTGGGCGCCAGCGCGGAGACCAGGGTGCGGCGCGTCCCGGTGCCGTCGTCGGCCACGAGGACGGCGGACCAGGTGACCCCGACGCCGGCGTCCCCCGGCTCCTGCGCGCGGTCCACGCGCACCGCGGCCGGCGCCTTGCCCGGCGACAGGCTCGCCGCCGCGAGCGCCACGCTGGTGCCGGCGGGGACCTCGACGTCGCGCGCGGCGAGCTCGGCGCCCTCGGCGTCGTAGGTGACGACGCGCACGCGCGCGACGCCCTGCGGGTCGACGTCCGGTCCGCGGTCCGCGGGCACGCCCGTCAGCACGAGCCCCGCCCGCGCGCCCGACGTCAGCGCGAGCTGGCCCAGCGGGGCCTCGGCCGCCGACGCGGCGACGGCGGGCACGCCCTGCGCCCGCGACCATGCCACGTCGTACGGCGTGCCGGAGACCACGGAGTCCTCGGGCTGCGCGCCCGGGCGGTCGAACCGCCCGCCCCCGACGACCGGCACGTCGGCGTCGACCACCACCGTGTACGAGCCGGCGGGCAGCCCGCCGAGCGGCACGTCCGTCACGACGCCGGCGCGCAGGTCCACCGCGTCCGCACCACGGAGCGTGACCTCGCCCGACGGCCCGTAGACCCGGATCCGCGCCGCCCCGTCGTCCTCGCCCGGCGCGAGCAGCCGCAGCCGCGGGGCGTGGGGGTCGTCGACGGCCTCGCCGTGGCTCACGACGGCGCCGACCGCCAGGGCCGTCCGGGGTGACGCACCGGCCGTGACGAGATCGACCCCGGCGGGGACGAGTCCCTCGATCCCCTGGGTCTGCAGGTCGGCCGTCACGCGCGCCCCGGTGGAGGCGACGTGCACGACCAGCCGCTCCTGCTCCGGGGCGACCGCCTCGAGTCGCGTCGTGACCTGCGCGTGCGCGGCCACCGTGAACGTCCCACCGCCGCCGAGCGCCACCTTTCCGCTGGGCCCGAAGGCGTCGAGCGTGACCGTCGCCGGCCGCTCGGTCGGGTTCTGCACCCGCAGGGTCGTGGTCGCGCCCACGGTGGTGCGCCCGCCCACGAGCCACTGCGACGTGGACGGCGCCGCGCACTCCCCGGCGGCCAGGCCGCGCAGGTCGCCCTGCGTGGTGACGGAGGTCAGCGTGCCCGCGAGCCGGAACGCCCGGCCCGTGACGGGGGTGGCGCGCAGCACCCGCACGCCGTCGGCCCGTGACTGCCCGAGCCCGCCCGGCTCGCTGCCGTCGAGGGCGGTGCTGCGCGGCGCGGCGTCGTCCGAGCCCTCCGCTCCGCTCAGGACCACGGCGCCGAGGTCGTCGTGCGTCGGCACCGGGGCGGCGGCGAACGCCGAGTCCCCGACGTCGGCGCCGTCGGGGAGCGCCACGGGCTCCGGGCACACCCGCACCTGCTCGGCGGGGGCGACCGCCACGGTGCGGGTCCCCGCCGCGACGGCGCGCTGCTCGGCGCCCGTCCAGCCCTGGGCCCACTGGTCCCCGAGCAGCGCCACCGCGCCGAGCGCGGCCACGGCGACGACGGCGGTCGATCCCGCCACGGCGGTACGCACCCCGCGGGGCAGGCGGACGCTCATCATGCGGACCCCCTGCCTCGACGCCGGCCGACGGGCAGGGCGAGCAGCACGTGCACCAGCAGCACGACGGCGGCGAGCGTCAGCCACGCGGTGCGGTGCGGTGCGGTGTAGCCGACGTCGAGCCGGCCGGCGTCCGCGGGGACCGCGAAGGCCTGCAGCCCGCCGGCGTCGACGGCGACGAGCCGCCGGCCGTCCAGGGTCGCGTGCCAGCCCCGGTCCGCCGTGGCGGCGACCCGCAGGGCGCGCTCGGCGTCGACGGCCCCCACGTCACCGGAGGCGCCCATGCCGTCGGCGTCCAGGGTGCCCCGGGCGTCGGGCGGGGCGAACGGCGCGCCCGGCTCCGCGGCCTCGGCCGGTGCCCCGGTGACGACGGTGGCCCACCCGGCCGCGGGGCCGTCCGTGGTGACGCGCCACACGACGGGGCCGCCCTCGGTCACCCGGGCCAGGCCCGGCACCAGGTCGAGCGTCGTGACGAGGTCGGGGTCCCCGCCGGCCGGCACCTGCACCGCGCCGATCCCCGCGGCAGCGAGCCGCGCGGCGACGTCGGGCGAACGGCCGGAGACGACGTCGGCCACGAGGTCGTCAGCGAGCGCGACGTCCGCCCGCTCCCCGCCGGGCAGCAGGCCCGCGGCGCGGGCCCGGACCACCGTGGAGGAGTCCTGGAGCCGGGAGCCGTCGGCGTGCAGGATCGTGTAGTCGACCACCGGCCGCGCGTCGCCGCCCTCCGTGCCGCCCGACGTGCCGCCCGACGTGCCACCGGTCGTGCCGTCGGCGACGCCGGGCTGCACGCGGTCGACCTGCAGCACCCGCGCGGCACGCGGCGCCGCCTGGAGCTGCTGCCCGACGGCGGGCACGACCGGTCCCGCGTCGGCCCGCAGGGCACCCACCGCGGACCCGCGGTCCACGTCGAGGGTCCACGAGACGAGCTGCGCGACGGGGAGCGCGAGGCCGAGGACGCCGAGGGCGACCAGCACCCCGCTCCCGGCCCGGCGCAGCACGGAGTCGCCGCGCAGCGCGGCGAGCGGATCGGTGCCCACGCCGCACGCGGCCGCGGCGCCGAGGCCCAGGAGCAGCACGGACAGCCCGGGTCCCGGCCAGCCGGTCACCGCGGCACTCGTCCCGTCGGCGGTCGTGCCGCTGGCCACCGCCGTCGCGACGGCGGCCAGCGCCGTCGCGAGACCGACGACCGCGCCGAACCAGGCGAGCCGCACCCCGCGGGCCACGACGCGGCGCAGCAGCGCCACGACCGCCAGGCCGAGCACGACGACCCCGAGCAGCGCGGGGCCGTTCCGCCCCAGCGCACCGAGCGCGCCGTCGGCGTCGCCGAGCCCGAACCAGGAGGTGTCGCCCGGCAGCCCGGTCAGCAGCTCGAGGCCCGTCGGCGTGTCCTCCGCCACGACCGGGGCGCCGGGCTCGGCGACCAGCAGCCGCCATCCGCCGTCCGACCACTCGCCGAGCACGTGGCCCCAGAACGGCAGCGGGAGCACCACGGACGGCACGAGCACCAGCAGCAGCGAGCGCCACGAGCGCGGCACCGCCAGGATCGTCGCGCCGATCGCGAGGACCGCGACCGGCAGGAGCACGGGGGCGGCGCAGACCGCGACGGCCAGCAGGAGCCCGGCCGCGCCGGCGGCACCGAGCGACCCGCGACGGCGCGGCGCCGGAGGTCGCGCCACCGGCAGGTCCACGACGTCACGCGCCTGGGCCCCGACCGTGCGCACCACCGCCAGCAGCACCCAGGGCAGGGCCAGATGGGCGAGGACGGCGCCGATGCGGCCCGTGGCGAGCGACGCCCCGAGTCCCGGGGCCGCGGCCCAGACGAGCGCCGCGGCCGCACGGACCGCCACGTTGCGGGTCAGCGCCCCGGCGGCGAACCAGCCTGCCAGGGCGGCGAGCGGAAGGGCGAGCATCACCAGCGCGTTGACCGCCGTCTGCACGCCGCCACCCGCCAGCGCCGTGAACGCCGTCAGGGGCAGCAGGAGCGGGTCGGCGCCGGCGGCGGTGCCGAGCCCGTCACGCACCCAGCCCGACGTCGCCGCGTCCCACACGTCGCCGACGGTGCCCGGTGCGGGGAGCAGCCCACCCCCGACGATCCGGCCGCCGTCGGCGAGGATGCCCTGCCACGGCCCGAACAGCGCGACCGCCAACCCCGTCACACAGGCCAGCACGAGGGCGAGGCCGAGGCGGCGGGCCCGGGCGAGGCGCCTGAGCTCGGCGCGCTCCAGCTCGCTCGGTGCCCACCGGTTGCGGTGCGCCTCCGCGCGGGCGAGCCGCACGTCGCGACGCTCGGCCGAGACCTGGCGGACCGTGCCGAGCAGGGGTGCGAGCACGCGCCGTGGCAGCCGGCGCGAACTGGTCGCGCGGCGCCGGGCGCGGTACAGGGGCACGAGCCGCAGCGCCGTGACGACCGCCGCCCGGAGCTCGTCGCGGGCGAGCGCGGGACGCTTCAGGGCGAGACGGTACATGGCCGCGAACGGCGACCACAGGAGCATCGCCAGCCAGAGCACGGGCACGGCGGGCAACGGTGCCCACGCGAGCCTCAGGTAGAGCTGGCTGCGGCGGCGCGCGTACCGCGAGGAGTCGTCGTCCGGTGCCGTCCGGGTGCGGCGGCCCGCCCCGCGCGGCGCGGCGTCCCGCAGCCCGCGCAACGACGCCTGCGCGTGCCGCACCACGGCTCCCGGCACGACGACGACCCGGTGCCCCGCGAGCCGCGCGCGGCGGCACAGGTCCAGTCCGTCGCCGAACGGGCCCACCTCCGGGTCGGTGCCGCCGAGCTCCGCCCACACCGACCCGCGGACCAGCGCCCCGGCGAGGCCGACGGCGAGCACGTCCTCGCGCCCGTCGTGCTGCCCCTGGTCGATCTCCGTGTCGTCGATGCCGGTCATGCGCCGGCCCCAGCCGGAGACGGTGCTGCCGACCTCGATCAGTGCGCCGGTGTCCTCGGACGACGGGCTGCCGTCCCGGTCGAGGTCCCACCGTCGTTGCTTGCAGCCCGCCACGGCCACCGCGCTCGAGTGCTCGACGGCGCGCAGGAGCCGCGACAGGGCGTCCGGCTCGGGCAGGGAGTCGTCGTGCAGGATCCACAGCCAGCCGCCGTCCGGCGTCCCGACGGCCCGTACGGCGCGGTCGACGGCCTCACCGAGGGTGCGTGCGCCGGAGGCCGCCACGAACCGGGTCTGGCCGAGGCGCAGGTCCTCGTGGCGGGACGTCGACTCGTGCGCCCCGACGTCGACGACCACCACCTCGTCCGCGCCGCGCTCCTGCCCCGTGAGCGCGTCGAGCGTGGCGGGCAGGAACGGGGTGCGGCCGCGCGTGACGACGACCGCGGTCACCGCCACGGCGTGCGGGGCGGCCGCGCCGCTCGTGCCCGACGGCACCGTGGAGCCGGCCGCGCCCTGGGGCGCGACCTCACCGTGGCGGCGGGTTCCGATCGTGTACTGAGCAGTCATCCTGCTCGCCATGATGCGGCGCGGTGGCGCACCGGCGTGGGATCTCGGCCCGTGCGTGTCGGGCCGAGATCACCGCCGCGCGGCGGCCGTCAGACGGCGCGGCGCTTGAGCTTGCGCCGCTCCCGCTCCGACAGACCGCCCCAGATGCCGAAGCGCTCGTCGTTGGCCAGCGCGTAGTCGAGGCACTCGGCCCGCACCTCGCAGGAGGTGCAGACCTTCTTGGCCTCGCGCGTGGACCCGCCCTTCTCCGGGAAGAAGGCTTCCGGGTCGGTCTGGGCGCACAGGGCTCGCTCCTGCCACCCGAGCAAAGTTTCGTCGTCGGTGACCTCGCCGAACAGCGGCAGCACCGGTGCCACGCGCTCCGACTCTCGATCGACCTCAGACGGGAAGACCCCCCGGTCCCCATCAAGCAAGTTCCACATGGCGTGCCCCTCCATGCCGTTATTGGGGAAACTGCATACCTGGAATTACACGCGTGTCCTTCGCGGGCGTCAAGTCGAAATGTGCTAGTGAGCCGGATCTCCACCCGGCGTTCACACCATCGGGGACGCGTGCCCACGGGCGCTCGTAGGCTGGCCTGCGTGAATCCTGTCATCCCTGCCCGCGACCTGCCCGCCACGCTGAGCCTGGTCGTCGCCGACCCCGGCCGGCCCCGGCTCACCTGGTACGGCGACGACGGCGAGCGCGTGGAGCTGTCCGGCGCCGTGCTCCTCAACTGGGTGAGCAAGACGGTGAACCTGCTCGTCGAGGAGCTCGACGCCGCGCCCGGCACCACGGTCGTCGTCGACCTGCCCGCGCACTGGCGCACCGCGGTGTGGACCCTCGCGGCCTGGCGCTGCGGCGCGACCGTCGTCGTCGGGGCCGCACCGGGCGAGGGCTCGCCCGACGTGGTGGTCACCTCGCGGCCCGAGGCGTGGGCCGGCGCGCGGGCCGAGCTGGTGGCCGTCGCGCTGCCCGCGCTCACGCGGCGGTTCGACGGTGACCTCCCGTCCGGGACGATCGACGCCGCGGGCGCCGTGATGACCTACGGCGACGTCATCGGCTGGGCACCCGACGCCGAGGCGGAGCAGGAGGCGCTCGTCTCGCCGGGCCCCGAGCCCGTGCCGTTCTCAGCGCTGCTCGACGACGCGGGCCGCACGGACGCCGGCCACGGGGCGCGGGTGCTGGTCGCAGGCGACGGCCCCCTGGCCGGGGTGCTCCTCGACCTGCTCACGATCTGGTCGCGCGACGGCTCCGTGGTGCTCGTCTCGGCCGCGACGGCGACCGAGCTGCGGGCCGACGCCGCACGCCTCGCCCGGCTCCGCGAGTCCGAGCGGGTCACGGCCGGGGGTCTCTGAGCGGTTCACCCGCCCCCGGGCGGGTTCTCACCCGGTACCGCCGGGCCACGAGAGCCCGGCTGCACCAGAATGGGCTCCCATGCGCGGCATCATCCTGGCCGGCGGTTCCGGCACCCGGCTGCACCCCATCACCCTGGGCGTGAGCAAGCAGCTCGTGCCGGTCTACGACAAGCCGATGGTCTACTACCCGCTGTCGACCCTGATCCTGGCGGGGATCCGCGACATCCTCGTCATCACCACCCCGCACGACGCCGAGCAGTTCCGCCGGCTGCTGGGCGACGGTTCACAGTTCGGGGTGTCGATCGAGTACACCGTCCAGGCGGTGCCGAACGGGCTCGCGCAGGCGTTCGTGCTCGGCGAGGAGTTCCTCGGCACCGACTCCGCCGCGCTCGTGCTCGGCGACAACATCTTCTACGGGCCCGGCCTCGGCACCCAACTCGCGCGCTTCGGCGACGTCACCGGCGGCGCCGTCTTCGCCTACCGCGTGGCCGACCCGACGGCGTACGGCGTGGTCGAGTTCGACGCCGACGGCACGGCCGTCTCCCTGGAGGAGAAGCCTGCCGTGCCCAAGTCGAGCTACGCCGTGCCCGGGCTGTACTTCTACGACAACGACGTGGTCGAGATCGCCAAGTCCCTGACGCCGTCGGCGCGCGGGGAGTACGAGATCACCGACGTCAACACCGCCTACCTGCGCCGCGGAGCCCTGCACGTCGAGGTCCTGCCGCGCGGCACCGCCTGGCTCGACACCGGCACCTTCGACTCGTTGCTCGAGGCGAGCGACTTCGTCCGGACCGTCGAGCGGCGCCAGGGCCTCAAGATCGGCGCGCCCGAGGAGGTCGCCTGGCGGCGCGGGTTCCTCTCCGACGACGACCTGCGGGTGCGCGCCGAGAAGCTCGTCAAGTCCGGCTACGGCACCTACCTGCTGGGTCTGCTGGACGGCTGAGGGCGACTGAGCTCGGCCGAGCGCGGCCGAGGGCTCAGTCGGCGCGTGGCGCGCTGCCCCACGCGACCAGACCCGTGCCCGTGTCCGGGAACGCCCGCTGGCACCGTCGGAACGGCCACGTCGCCGCGGAGACCAGCCGTCCCTGCGTTGCCGTGGCCGGCTGGAAGAGCCGCCCGCTGCGCGCCGTGCGCTCGGCGGTGCTGCCCTCCTCCCGGAGCCCTGGACGCCGCGCCGCCAGCTGGTTGCGCACCGCCTCGAGGGCGTAGCCCAGCGGCATGCCGTACAGGCGCTGCCCGACGTCGACGAGTCCGGCGTCGCGCAGCAGGCGGTCCAGGGCGGGCGGGTCGTACCGGCGGAAGTGGCCGACGGCGGTGTCCATGGGCCCGAAGCGGGACTGCCAGGCCGGCGTCGACACCACGACCGTCCCGCCCGGCCGCAGGCGCGCCACCCACTCGGCGAGCGCGGCGGCGTCGTCCTCGATGTGCTCGATCACCTCGAACGCGCAGACCAGGTCGAAGTGCTCGGCGTCGGGCAGCGAGTCGAGCGGGCCGTGCACGACGGCGCCCGGCACCCCGGCGCTCGCGAGGCGGGCCTCCGCGGTGCGCGCGCTCTCGACGTCGAGCTCCACGCCCGTGTACGAGGCCGCGCGGGCGGCGAGGCGCACGGCGACGGCACCCTGCCCGCAGCCCACCTCGAGCACACGGCCGGGAGCGGCGGGCAGCAGTCGTTCGACGACGTCCCAGCGCAGGCTCCCGTACAGGGTGAGCGGCGGGACGAGGGCGGCATCGAGGGCGCGGGGCACGGCGTCAGCCTGCCAGCACCTGGGCCGCGGCGACATCCCACCGCGCGGACCAGTCGCCGATCGGCGCGACGCCGACCGCCCGCAGGGCGTCGTGCCCGAGCACGGAGTACGCCGGGCGCGGGGCGGGGCGGACGAACGCCGCGCTGGTCGTCGCCTCCAGCCGCACCTCGGCGCGGGCGGAGGCCACGACCGCCCGGGTGAACCCGAGCCACGATGTCTGCCCCGACGACGTGCCGTGATAGGTCCCCGACGGCGCCCGGGACTCGACGAGCCGCACCATCAGCTCCGCCAGGTCACGGGTCCACGTCGGCTGCCCCACCTGGTCGTCCACGACCTGCAGCACGTCACGCTGGGCGGCCAGCCGGGCCATCGTCCTGGGGAAGCACGCGCCGTGGGCACCGTAGAGCCAGGCGGTGCGCACCACCAGGTGGTCGGGCGACTCCGCGCGCACCGCCCACTCCCCCGCCGCCTTCGTGCGGCCGTAGGCCGAGACCGGAGCGATCGGGGCGTCCTCCGCGTACGGCTGCGTCGCGCCGCCGTCGAACACGTAGTCGGTCGAGACCTGCACCATCCGTGCGCCCGCGGCCGCCGCGGCGCGCGCCAGGTGCGCGGCGCCCACGGCGTTGACCCGGAACGCGTCCGGCTCCCGGGTCTCGGCGTCGTCCACCGCGGTCCAGGCCGCGCAGTTCACGACGACGTCCACGTCGCGCACCGCGGCCGCCACCGCCGCGGGGTCCGTGACGTCGAGGTCGTTGCGCGCCGCCGCGACGACGCCGGCGCCCGCGGCGTGCAGGACGTCGAGCAGGTCGTGCGCCAGCATCCCGCCCGCGCCCGCGACGAACCAGCGCAGGTCTCCCGCGGCCGGACCGCGCTCGTCGGCCGGGGTGGCGTCCGTGGTGCTCACGCCTAGGATCCTAGGGGCCGCCGATCCCGGCCCACCGTCCCGGCCCCTGGAGGACCCGTGCAGTTCCGCGAGCTGGCCGTGCCCGGCGCGTTCGAGATCACCCCGAAGCAGCTCGGCGACCCCCGCGGCGTGTTCCTCGAGTGGTTCAGGGCGGGCCCGTTCGCCGAGGCCGTCGGCCACGGGCTCGACCTGCAGCAGGCCAACTGCTCCGTCTCCGCCGCCGGCGTCCTGCGCGGCATCCACTTCGCCGACGTCCCACCCGGCCAGGCCAAGTACGTCACCTGCCCGAAGGGAGCCGTGCTCGACGTCGTCGTCGACCTCCGTGTCGGCTCCCCCACCTTCGGCCGGTGGGACTCCGTGCTGCTCGACGACACCGACCGCCGCGCCGTCTACCTCGGCGAGGGGCTCGGCCACGCCTTCTGCTCGCTCGAGGACGACTCCACCGTGCTCTACCTGTGCTCGACCGGCTACGCGCCCGAGCGCGAGCACGGCATCCACCCCCTCGACCCGACCGTCGCGATCACGTGGCCCACCACCGCCCGCGACGGCTCCCCCCTGACCCCGCTCCTGTCCGACAAGGACACCGCCGCCCCCTCGCTCGCGGAGGCGCAGCAGCAGGGCCTGCTGCCCACGGCGAACGCCGTCGAGGAGTACCTGGCGTCCCTGCGTTGAGCAGCCCGCCTCGTGGCCGTCGGGTCGACGACGAGGCGGTCTCAGGTCCGGCGGGCCAGGGCGCCCAGGGCCCCGAGCAGCAGGTCGGCCACGGTGACCAGCACGCGGCTGACCAGCACGACGAGCAGCACGGCGGCGTGCGGCAGGCTGCCGGCCAGCACGGCGAGGAGCACGAGCTCGCGGGCGCCCGCACCGGCGGGCACGATCACCACGACGAACCCCACGACCCACGCGAGCGCGTACCCACCGACGGCCAGCGCCACGCCCCGCGGGTCGGCGGGCATGCCGAGCCCGACGGCGAGCACCCACACCTGGACGCCGGCGCACAGCCAGCCCGCGACGGACCAGAGCGCCGCCGCACCGAGCCCGCGCCAGGACAGCGGCTGCTCCAGGGGCTCGCGCCGCGCCAGCCGCAGGGCGCGGGCCACGAGCCGGTTGAGCACCGGCGGCAGCAGCACGACGGCGACGGCGGGCAGCACCCACAGCGCCCAGGCCGCCCCGCCCAGCTCCTCGGTGGCCACGAACGGCAGGGCGACCAGGCCCACGACCGCCCCGGACACCACCCCGACGAGGGTCGCGACCGCCGTCGTCGTCACGGACCGGCGCCGCGGGATGCCGTGGTCGGCGCCGATCTCGGCGGCGGCCACCACGTTCCAGACCCCGCCGGGCACGTACTTGCCGAGCTGGCTCAGCCCGAAGACGCTCAGCGCGGGCCGCACCCCGACCGGGGACCCGAGGTCGGCGAGCACCGCCCGCCACGCGCCGAACGTGCACCCGACGAACACGACGGACGCCACGAACGCGACGGCGACCCGCCCGGAGCTGAGGGACTCGGCCGCCCGGGCGAGCTCGTCCCCCGCCGCGACCACGGCATAGACCGCCAGACCCACCGCGACGAGGAGGAACCCCCAGCGCACCCACGGCGAGCGCAGGACGCGCAGCACCCGGCCCGCACCGGTGCCGGCGCCCGGCGCGCCACGCCCGACCGTGTCGTCCCGGCCGGTCACCCCGTCACGCCCCGGGAGCGCAGCGCGTCCGCGAGCGGGACCACGACGACGTCGGGCCGCACGGCGTCCCGGCCGGCGGCGGCACGCTCGCGCGACCGCGCCAGCACGGCAGGGTCCGTGAGGGCGACGAGCCGGTCCGCGAGCACGCCCGCGTCGGCGGGCGGGACCATGTCGAGGGCACCACCGAGCAGGCGGCGCTGGGGCGGCGTGTCCGAGGTGACCACGACGCATCCCGCGGCGAGCCCCTGGAAGACCTTGTTCGGCACGACCCGCAGCCCCTTGGGGGTGTCGGAGAAGATGCCGAGGCACACGTCGTGCGCGGCGACCAGCGACGGCAGGGCGGCGGCGTCGACCCAGCCGTGCCACGTCACTCCCGGGACGCCGTCCAGGGCGGCACGTGCCGCCGACAGGTCCTGGCCGCCGCCCACCATCGTCACGTCGATCGGGCGCCCGGCCGCCGCCGCCCGCGGCAGCGCCTCGGCCAGCGCCTCCGCGAGCACCACGGCGCCCTGCAGCGGCGTGAACAGGCCGAAGAACACCACGCGCAGCGCCGGGCGCACGACCGGCCCGTCGCCGTCGGGTCCGGAGGCGACCGGTGGGTCGTTCTCGGGGACGGTGCGCGGCGCCGCGTCGAGCCACGCCTGCGGCGCCCCGACCGGGACCACCACCCCGCGTCGGCCCGCCGCGGGGGCGACGTCGCGCAGCATCGCGAGGTGCTCGTCGGTGTCGAGCACGACGACGTCGGCGCACGCCGTCGCCACCCGGTCGAGGCCGCGCAGCAGCCGCACGCGCAAGCCGCGGGCTCCCCGGTCCGCGGCGGTGTCCCCGGCGAAGACGAGGTGGTCGAGCACGATCGGCGTGCGGCCGAACAGCAGCCGGGCGAGCAGCACGTCGAAGTGCCCGAGGTACCCCACCAGCACGGCGGACGGGCGTCCGTGCCGGGCGCGGTGCCTCGCGACGTCGCCGACGAGGAGCGCCCAGCAGCGCACCAGCCGCACGAGCAGCAGGGGCAGCCGCCACGGCTGGCGCAGCATGCGCACGCGTTCGGCGGTGCTGAGGCCGAGCGGGCGGTCGAGCTCGTGCACGGTGTAGCCGTAGGCGCGCAGGCCGGCCACGAGGACGCCGACGCGCGGGTGCCGGTCGACGTCGTATGTGCCGAAGGCGACGATCACGCGCGCGCGTCCTCGGCCCGCGGCCCGCGCTCGGCGTCCGCGCGCTCCGGGTCCGGGCGCTGGTCCGGGCGCTGGTCCGGGCTTGAGCCGGGGCCGGAGCCCGAACGGCCGTACTGGATCACCTTGATCCGCTCGAGCGCCTCCTCGGCGAGCGTGCGGTTGGTGCGCAGCAGGTCGGCGATCACGAGCAGCGCCAGGCACAGCAGCGAGCCGACGAGCATCGACGAGGCGAAGACGAGGGACTGCACGTGCCCGCCCGCGTCACCCTGGGCCCAGAACACGAGGAACCGCACGGCCGGGACCGCCGCGGCGGCGAAGAACACCGCCGCGAGGGTGAGGAACACCAGGTGCGGCCGGAACATGATCGACGAGCGCACGATGGCCCGGCCGGAGCGGCCCATGTGCTGCCAGATGTTGGTGAAGAGCCGCGACTCGCGGGTCTTCGCGTTGGTCGTGATGGGCAGGCTGGCGATCCGTAGGCGCTTGTTCCCCGCCTGGATGATCGTCTCCATCGTGTAGCTGAACTGCGTCACGACGTTGAGGCGCAGCAGCGAGGCGCGCGAGTACGCGCGGAACCCGCTCGCGGCGTCGGGCAGCGACGTGCCCGCCGCGGCGCTCACCACCCGGCTGCCGACGCGCTGCATGAGCTTCTTGAACGGCGAGAAGTGCGCGATCGTCGCCGTCTGCCGGTCACCCACGACGATGTCCGCGGTGCCCTGGAGGATCGGCGCCACGAGGTCGCCGATCCGGTCCGAGGGGTACTGGTTGTCCCCGTCGGTGTTGACGACGACATCGGCGCCGTGCGCCAGCGCGTAGTCCACGCCGTCCCGGAACGAGCGCGCCAGCCCCATCGTGCTCGGGTGCCGCACCACGTGCTCCACGCCGAGCCGGCGTGCCACCTCGGCCGTCCCGTCGGTCGAGCCGTCGTCGACGACGACGACCTCGACGCTGTCGAAGCCGGTGACCTCGCGCGGGATGGTCGCCAGCACGAGCGGGAGCGTCTCGGCCTCGTCGAGGCACGGGATCTGGACGAAGAGCTTCATCGATCATCCTTCGTGGGGCCGGTCCCCGGGCGGGGCGCCGCGAGTCTATGCGGCGACCGGTACGCCCATGCGACGGCGACCCCCAACGCGGCGACGCCCGTGACGGCCGCGAGCCCCAGCAGCACCTGCAGGGGCACGGCCTCGAGGGGGCTCCAGGCGAGCCAGCGGTCGACGGCGTCGCCGACCGACTCCCCCGGCCCGAGGTAGAACGCGCGGAACGCCCACGCGAGTCCGCCTCCGGCGGCGGCGAGCCCGAGCCCGACGGCGACCGGCACCGCCGCGGCGAGCCGCCGCTCTGACCTGCGCACCACCTGCCAGACGGCGATCCCCACGACCACCGCCAGGGCGGTGACCCCGCCGAACACGTACCGCCCCTGGATCGCGACGAGCACGCCCGTCTCCGCGTGGAGGTCCCAGGCGTTGAACGCCACCCCGGCGGCGAGCGCCGTGGGCAGGAGCAGCAGCGCGGCGGCCGCGCGCCGCGCCCCCGGCACGGCCAGGGCCACGAGGCCGGCCGCCGTCAGCGCGGCAGAACCCCCCACGACCCAGGCCCCGGGCAGGTGGATCTCCAGCCACGACAGGTTGCCGAAGAACGACTGCGCGAGCCGGCCCGCGATGGTCGACGGCACCTCGGCGTCGGGCACGGTCGCGAGGAGGGTGAGGTCGCGTGGCCGGCCGACCGGCTGCACGGCCCCGAGCGTGACGACGTTGCGCACCCACCACCAGCCGCCGACCGCCAGGGCGATCAGCCCGACCGCGACGGCGCGTCCGAGCCGGGCCCACGGTCGCGCACCGCGGGCGAGCAGGTATGCCACGAGCACGGTCGGCAGCGTGAAGGCCGCCATCACCTTGACGAGCAGCCCCAGCCCGATCGCGACCCCGAGCGCGACCACGACGCGCCACCGCAGGTCGCCCGTGACGACGCGCGCGGCCAGGTACGTGACGACGGCGCACGTCAGCACCACCAGGGCGTCGTTGTTGACCGCGCCCATGACGTGCCCGAGCTGCGGCAGGAAGAGCGGGAAGGCCGCGGCCACCAGCCCTGCCGACGGCGAGCCGGTCACCCGGCGCGCGGACTCCGCCGCGAGCGGCACGACGAGGGCGAGGAGCACGACGTCGAGGAGGCGCAGCGCCAGCATCGTCACGTCCCAGCGCGCCTCGGTGAGCCCGGTGGCGTGCAGCACCGCGGCGCCCAGCGCGTAGTAGAGCGGCGGGTGCTGCGTCATCTGGTCCACCTCGGTGCCGGACGCCGGCCCGCCGATCGCGTTCGCCGCGTCGACCCGGGCGCGCTCGGGGCGGGGCACCGGCACCACGTCGACGAGCTGCCGCTGGTCGTCGCGGTGCACCCAGCGCCCCGGCGCGTCGGCCGGGTAGGCGGCCTCCTCGACGGCGAGCGCCACCACCGGCGCGATGTACGCGTCGCCCGGTGCCGGCCACCCGCCGCCGTGGGCGATCCGCAGCACGCTGTTGACGTGGTTCTGCTCGTCGGGCGAGCGGAACGTCGGCGTGACGACGGCCCACACGAGCCCCCAGGCGGCCACCGCGAGCGTCAGCACCGCGAGGACGCGCCGGTAGCGGCGCAGGCCGCTGCCGGAGGCGCGCGTGGCGGCTGTCGGGGCGGGCTCCGGCCCGGCCTGGGGCGTGGTGTCCGTCACGACGACCAGTGTTCCAGACGCTCCGTGCGGCCCGTGGTCGGCCGGGGCCCCCGGCGGCTAGGGTGCCCACCATGCGAGTCCTCGTGACCGGTGGTGCCGGTTTCATCGGTGCGAACTTCGTCCAGCAGACCGTCCGGGAGCGTCCGGACGCCGTCGTGACGGTGCTCGACGCCCTGACGTACGCGGGTGACCGGTCCTCGCTGGAGCCGGTCGCGGACCGGGTCACGTTCGTGCACGGCTCGATCACGGACACGGACCTGGTGGACTCCTTGGTCGCGGACGCGGACCTGGTGGTGCACTTCGCCGCGGAGTCGCACAACGACAACTCGCTGGCCGACCCTGCGCCGTTCGTGACCACGAACCTGGTGGGGACGTTCACGCTGCTGGAGGCGGTGCGCCGTCACGGGGCGCGGCTGCACCACATCAGCACCGACGAGGTGTACGGCGACCTGCCGCTGGGCACGCCGCAGCGGTTCACCCCCGACACCCCGTACAACCCGTCGAGCCCGTACTCGTCCACGAAGGCCGGGTCGGACCTGCTGGTGCGGGCGTGGGTGCGGTCCTTCGGGGTCGCCGCGACGATCTCGAACTGCTCGAACAACTACGGGCCGTACCAGCACGTGGAGAAGTTCGTCCCGCGCCAGGTCACGAACCTGATCGACGGCGTCCGTCCCCGCCTGTACGGGGCGGGGGCGAACGTGCGCGACTGGATCCACGTCGAGGACCACAACAGTGCCGTGTGGGCGATCGTCGACCGCGGCCGCATCGGGGAGACGTACCTCATCGGCGCGGACGGCGAGACGTCCAACCTGGACGTGGTGCGGACCCTGCTCGAGGTGTTCGGGCGCGACCCGGACGACTTCGACCACGTCGCCGACCGGCCCGGGCACGACCTGCGGTACGCCATCGACGCGACGCGCCTGCGCGAGGAGCTGGGCTGGGCTCCCCGGTTCACCGACTTCCGCGCCGGGCTGGCCGCGACCGTCGACTGGTACCGCGCGAACGAGTCCTGGTGGCGGCCCGCGAAAGCCGCGGTAGAGGCCAAGTACGCCCAAAGCGGGCAATAATGCTGGTCAACGCCGTGTCCGTGCCCTGCGGGGCCGCCCACCCACACAGTTCCTCCACCGTCCGGGTCCGAGGGCCACTCCGGCCTGCGACACGGACCCTTTATGCTCGCTTCCCGTGACCCGCAACACCGCCCGCCATGTCGCCGCGCACCCGGAGCCCACCACGGGCCCCGCGCACGCGCGCACCCTGCGTGACCACTCCGTCATGCGGATGATCGGCCTGGGGGTGACGGCGGTGCTCGCCTTCGTCTCCGTCGGCGGTGCCACCGCCGCGCTCCGGCTCACCGGGAACATCGCGGCGGTCGACGCGGACGCGGTCCTCGGCGACGACCGGCCGGAGAAGATCCTGCCCGACGACCCCAACGCCGGCGCCCCGCTGAACATCCTGCTGCTCGGCTCCGACAGCCGCGGCGGCGACAACGCGGACATCGTGGGCGACGGCACCGAGGGAGCCCGCTCCGACACGACGATGATCATGCACATCTCCTCCGACCGGAAGCGCGTGGAGATGGTGTCCATCCCCCGCGACACCACCGTGGACATCCCGTCCTGCCCCACGACCAAGGGCACCGAGACGTCCCCCATGTACGGGGTCAAGTTCAACGCCGCCTTCTCGCAGGGCTACTCCGGCGGCGACGACGTCGAGTCCGGCGCGCTGTGCACCATGAAGTCTGTCGAGACGCTCACCGACGTCCCGCTCGACGGGTTCCTCGTCATCGACTTCGCCGGGTTCGAGAAGATGATCGACGCCGTCGGTGGGATCGAGCTGTGCATCCCGAACGACATCGACGCGCCGAAGGCGGACCACCTCGTGCTGTCTGCCGGCGTGCAGGACCTCGACGGCGAGACGGCGCTCAAGTACGCCCGTGCCCGCACCGGCAAGGGCCTCGGGGACGGTTCTGATCTCGGCCGCATCGGCCGCCAGCAGGAGCTGGTCGCCTCCCTCTCCCGTGAGGTGCTCAGCGCCGGCATGCTCACCGACCCGGCCAAGAGCCTGAAGTTCCTCAACGCGGTCACGAGCTCCATGACCATGAGCAGCAACTTCGCCTCGGTGCAGGGACTCGCCGGGCTGGCGTACAGCGCCCGCAACGTCCGGCCTGGGACGATCGCCTTCATGACCGCGCCGTACGCGACGGACCCGAACAACTCGGCGAACGTCGTCTTCGCGCCCGAGGCCGCGGAGGTCTGGCAGAACCTCAAGCACGACCGCCCCGTCAGCGACGTCATCGAGGAGCCTGAAGAGACGAAGGACGAGGAGGGGGGCGACGAGGCCGACTCGTCCGCCACCCCGGTGTCCGACGACGACACCGACGAGAGCACCGACGAGAGCACCGACGAGAGCACCGACCAGGCGACGGACGAGACCGAGGACGAGGCCGACGAGAAGTCGGAGCCGGAGCCGACGCACACCCGCGAGGCGGGCAAGGAAGCATTCACCGGCGCCGACGTCACGTCGGTGTGCGGGTGAGCGCAGGGGGACCCATGAGTGACGACCAGCACATCCCGCCGAGCTTCACACCCTCGGGCGGCCGGTCCGACCGGCCTGCAGCGCCCGGCGACGCCATCCCGGTGGGCGGTACCGCCCGCCGCGCCGCTCCGCCCACGGGCGGCCGCGTAGGACGCCGTGACGACGCCGCTCCCCTCGAACCCCGCGTCCGGCGGCAGTCGTCGCGCGAGATCCCCACGACCCCGCCCGAGCGGCGCGGGTCGGCGCAGCAGCGTCCGCGTTCCTACTCTCCCCGCTCCGCGCCGTCCACCCCGCCCCGTGCGGCCGCGAACGGCTCCGGCACCCGCGTGATGCCCGCCCAGGGGCGGCCCACGCAGGCGCGCCCCGCGCAGGGGCGCTCCGCGCAGTCCGCGGGGCGCATGCCCCCGCCCGCCGCCCCGGGCCGCGCCGCGGGCGGCAAGGACGGCCACGGCGGCTTCCGGGTCCGCAAGGGCCGGGTCGCCGGCCTGGTGCTGGTCCTGGTGCTGGTGCTCCTCCTCGCATGGCCCGTCGGGCTGGTCCTGTGGGCCAACGGCAAGATCCAGCACGTCGAGGCCCTCTCCGGTGCCTCGAACACCCCCGGCACGACGTACCTGATCGCCGGGTCGGACGAGCGCGGCACCGGCTCGGTGTCCGACGACGGCACCTCGGGCGCCCGCACCGACACGATCATGGTGCTGCACAAGCCCACCAGCGGGCCGACCGCGCTCATCTCGATCCCCCGTGACACGTACACGCCGATCCCGGAGCACGACCCGAACAAGATCAACGCCGCCTTCGCGTGGGGCGGGCCCCCGCTGCTCGTGCAGACCGTGGAGGGCCTGACCGGGCTGACGGTCGACCACTACGCCGAGGTCGGCTTCGGCAGCGTCGAGGAGCTCGTCGACGCCGTGGGAGGCGTCGAGCTCTGCTACGACGACGACGTGGACGACCCGAAGAGCGAGCTCGTCTGGGAGGCCGGCTGCCACCCGGCCGACGGCGAGACGGCGCTCGCGTTCTCCCGCATGCGCTACTCCGACCCCAAGGGCGACATCGGCCGGGCCGAGCGGCAGCAGCAGGTCGTCGCCGCCGTCGCCGCCAAGGTGGTCAAGCCCGGGGTGCTGCTCAACCCCGCGAACCAGGTGCGGCTCATCGACGCGGGCACCGGCGCGATGGCCGTGGACGAGAACACCGGCATCGTGAACCTGGGCCAGCTCGCGCTCGCGTTCAAGGGCGCCACGGGGCCCGAGGGCGTCACCGGCACGCCGCCCATCGCCGACCCCGGGTACAACCCCGGCAACGGTGTGGGCTCCTCCGTGCTGCTCGACGAGGAGACGGTCGGCCAGTTCTGGGCCGACGTCCGCGACGGGAACCTCGAGCCGGGCTCCACCGTCGGCGGCATGCCCGGCTGACCCCGCGAGATAGAGAGCACCACCTCGCGAGATAGAGAGCACTACCCGCCGAGATAGAGAGGTCCCTCGCCGAAGGGACCTCTCCTCTCGTCCGTCCGCCCCCCACCGCGCACCATCGCCGCCTGCGCGGGAGAATCACCTCGCCGCGTGGCACCGTGCCCGGGCTGCCCGGCCGCCCGGGCACGGACCGGCCCGGAGGCACCATGTCCTCGACCCCGGCGGACGCCCCCACGGGCGGCACCACGTCGCAGCCGCCCGCCCGCTTCCTCGGCCGTCTCGTGCCGTCCGCGCAGCGCCGCCCGCTCGACGAGCTGTCGGACCGTCTCGACCTCGGCTCCGGCGACGTGCCGGCCAAGCGGTCGGCGTTCTGGGCGATGCTCGTCCTGTCGGGCGTGATCGCGGTGGCCGGCGTCGTCACGGACTCCACCGCCACCGTCATCGGCGCCATGATCATCGCGCCCCTGTCCACGCCGATCCTCGGCGTGGGCCTGGGGATCGTCACCGGTCAGGGCCGCCTGGTCGCTCGCTCCGCGCTGTTCGTCGCCGGCGGGACGGCGATCGTCGTCGCGCTGGGGGCGCTCGTCGCGCTCGTCCTGCCCGAGACGTCGGGCGTCGTCACGAACTCCCAGGTGACCGGGCGCACGTCACCCGGCGTGGGCGACCTCGTCGCCGCGTTCGCGACCGGCTTCGCGGGCGCCATCGCGCTCGCCCGGCGAGACCTGGGCGACGTCCTGCCGGGCATCGCGATCGCGATCTCCCTGGTCCCGCCACTCGGCGTGGTCGGCGTGTGCCTCGGGGCGGGCCAGCCGGCGCTCGCAGCCGGCGCGCTCCTGCTGTTCTGCTCCAACGTCGTCGCCCTGGTCATCGCGGCCACCGTCGTCTTCACGGGCACGGGGTACGCGGGCGACGCCGCCGACGCGCGCCGCGCCGCGGGCGGGCGAGGACGGCCACGCCGTGCGGTCGTCCTCGGCGCGATCGCCGTCCTGGTGGTGGCGCTGCCCATGATCGCCAACACGGTCCAGGCCGCGCTCGCCGACCTGTGGGCCGGTCAGACCCGCGCCGCGGCCGAGCAGTGGCTCGCGGGCACTCCGGGAGCCGACGTCGAGGGCGTCGCCTGGCAGGGCTCCGACCTCGTCGTCGAGGTCCGCGGCCCGGGCTCCGTGCCGGACGTCGCAGACCTGCGGGCCGCCGTCGACCGGCTGGTCCCGTGGAACCCGGAGGTCGTCGTCGTGCACACCGTCGGTGAGCGCTACGAGGGCTGAGACGGGCCCCGGCGACCCAGAGACCTCAGAAGCCGGTGCGCTGCGCGCGGCTCGCCCGCAGCTTCTCGCCCTTGGCGCGGGCGACGTCGCCCAGCTCGACCTGGAACGCGACCATCCGCTCGCGCAGGGCGAGCGACCCGGCGTCGGTGCCCGCACCGAGGATGCGCGCGGCAAGTAGCCCGGCGTTGCGCGCCCCGCCGACCGACACGGTCGCCACCGGCACGCCGGCGGGCATCTGGACGATCGAGAGCAGCGAGTCCATACCGTCCAGGTAGCGCAGCGGCACGGGCACGCCGATCACCGGGAGCGGCGTCACGGCGGCCAGCATCCCGGGCAGGTGTGCCGCGCCGCCCGCGCCGGCGATGATCACCCGCAGGCCGCGCCCCGAAGCGCTGGCGCCGTACTCGATCATCTCGGTAGGCATGCGGTGCGCCGAGACGACGTCCACCTCGACGCCCACGCCGAGCTCCCCGAGGGCGTCGGCCGCGGCCTCCATGACGGGCCAGTCGGAGTCCGACCCCATGACGATCCCGACGACGGGCGACTGCTCGCTCATGCCTGCTCCTTGATGACGGTGGTCCCGGCGGGTGCGGCGGACTCGGGCGCCTCGCCCCGCAGCAGCGCGGCGGCGGCGGCGGCGCGTCGGCGGACCTCGGCGAGATCGGTGCCGCTGACGTTCACGTGACCCAGCTTGCGGCCCGGGCGGATGCCCTTGCCGTACAGGTTGACGCGTGCCTCCGGGAACCGCGCGAGCAGCTCGGGCAGCGCGTCGGTGAGCGCGTCCAGACGCGAGCCCAGCACGTTCGCCATCACCGTCCACCGCGCCACCGGAGCGGTGTCGCCCAGCGGGAGGTCGAGCACGGCGCGCAGGTGCTGGGAGAACTGGCTCGTCACCGCGCCGTCGATGGTCCAGTGCCCGGAGTTGTGCGGGCGCATCGCGAGCTCGTTGACCAGCACCTGCGACGTGCCGTCGCCGTCCACCACCTCGAACAGCTCGACGGCGAGGACGCCCGTGACGTCGAGCCCCGTCGCCACCGTCTCGGCGATCTCGCGGGCCCGCGCCGCCACCTCGGGCGCAAGGTCCGGCGCGGGGGCGACCACCTCGGCGCACACGCCGTCGCGCTGCACGGACTCGACGACCGGCCAGGTGCGGACCTCGCCCGACGGCCGGCGCGCGACGAGCGCGGCGAGCTCCCGGGCGAACGGCACCTTCTCCTCGACCAGCAGCGCGGGCCCGCCGGCGGCAACCGCCTCGAACCAGTCCGCGACGTCGTCGGCGGCCGAGACCACGCGCACGCCCTTGCCGTCGTAGCCGCCGCGCGACGTCTTGACCACGGCCTCGCCCGACGGCGCCCCGGCGAGGAACTCGGCCAGTGCGGCGCGCCCCTCGGCCGGGTCGGTCGGCAGCGCGGACCAACGGGGGCACGGGACCCCGAGCTCGGTCAGCCGACGGCGCATGACGATCTTGTCCTGCGCCTGCACGAGCGCGTGCGGGCCGGGGCGCACCGGCGTGCCGTGGTCGATGAGGTCGGCCAGCAGCGCGTTGGGCACGTGCTCGTGCTCGAAGGTGAGCACCCTCGCCGCCGGGCGGCCGTCGTCCGGGGCGATGAGGGCGCGGATCGCCGCCTCGTCCGAGGCCACGCCCACGGGGGCGTCCGTGACGACCTGCGCGGCCGACGAGGCGGCGTCCTCGACGAGCACCCGCAGCCCGACTCCGAGCTCCGCGGCCGCGGGGGCCATCATCCGGGCGAGCTGCCCGCCACCGACGACGGCGACGACAGGGTGGTCAGCGGTGGGTCCGGTCACGGGGCACGAGGATACCCGGCCCCCGTCCGCCCGGTTCACTCCCCGTGGTGGTGCAACCAGCCGCGACGGCGCCCGCGCGAGGAGATCGTCGTGCCCGGCGGGAGCACCAGCCGTGGGTCCAGCGTGCGCGGCACGCCCGCGAGGAAGAGCGCGAACACCGGCGGACGCCGCTGCGCGAGCTCCAGCCGGCCGCCGTCCGCCGCCGCCAGGTCCCGCGCGAGCGCGAGGCCGAGCCCGGTGCTGCCGCCCGTCGTCGTGCCCCGTTCGAAGATCTTGGCGGCGATGTCGTCCGCGACGCCCGGGCCCTCGTCCGCGACCTCGATCGCGAGCGCACCCTTCGGACCCGAGGGGCGCGAACGCACCGTCGTGGTGCCGTCGCCGTACTTGAGCGAGTTCTCCAGCAGCGTCGCGATGATCTGGGCGAGCGCCCCCGGCGTCGCGAGCACCCGGTGCTCGGCGGGGACGTCGACCACGAGGGGGCGGCCGGCCCGCTCGAACGTCGGCCCCCACTCCTCCTCCTGCTGGTGCATGACCTCCGCGAGGTTCACCGCCTCCGTGGTGCCGCCCGACGAGCGGCGGGACGCGGCCAGCAGGTCGTCGACCACGGAGACGAGCCGCTCCACCTGCTCGAGCGAGATCCGTGCCTCCTCGACGACCTCGGGGTCGTCCGAGGCGAGCGTGATCTCCTCGAGCCGCATGGTCAGCGCCGTGAGCGGCGTGCGGAGCTGGTGCGAGGCGTCCTGCGTGAACTGGCGCTCGGCCGCGAGCCGCCCGGCGAGCCTGTCGGCGCTGCGCACCAGCTCGGCGGCGACGAGGTCGATCTCCTCGACCCCCGAGGGTTCCAGCCGCGGGCGCACCTGCCCCGAGCCGAGCTGCTCCGCCGACGCCGCGAGGTAGACCAGCGGCGCGGACAGCCGGTTCGCCTGCCACACCGCCATCGCGATGCCCGCGCCGATCGCCACGATGCCGGCGATCACCACCAGCACCACCGTCTGCGCCGACTTCACGTACGCGCCCACGGCGGACACCGTCATCGTGACCGTGGCGCGGCCGTCGGTGAAGGCGGCCTTCTGGATGACGGGCCCGCTGGGCATCGCGCCCGCGACCAGGCTGGTGCCGTCCGGGAGGGTCACCTCGACGTGGGCGAGCAGGTCGTTCTCGCGCGTGCCCGTGCTGGCGCGCTCCACCGTCGCCTCGCTGACCGGGTCCCCGCGCTCGATCGCGCCGTCGACGGAGCGCGCGAGCGTGTCCACCCGGTCGGTGACGCGCTGCTCCTCGATGGCCAGCACGTAGCGCGCCCCGAAGATGCCGAGCGGCACGCCGAGCAGGATGACGGCGACGGCGACCGCGGAGATGGTCGCCAGCAGGACGCGGCGACGCACGGCCGTTGCTCCTGTCTACCCGCGCGTCAGCTCGCGCCGAGCTCGAACCGGAAGCCCAGCCCGCGCACGGTCGAGACGTAGCGCGGTGCGTTGGCGTCGTCGCCGAGCTTGCGGCGCAGCCACGACACGTGCATGTCGAGCGTCTTGGTCGACCCGACCGGGTCGGTGCCCCACACGTCGCGCATGAGGGTGTCGCGCACCACCACGGAGCCGGCGTTGGCCACCAGCACCTTGAGGAGGTCGAACTCCTTGGTGGTCAGGTGCAGCTCGCGGTCGCCCTGGAACGCACGGTGCGCGGAGACGTCGACCCGCACGTCCTGGGCGCGCAGCTCCTCGTCGTCGCCCGTCTCCCCGTGGGTGCGGCGCAGCAGCGCCCGCACCCGGGCCAGGAGCTCGGCGAGCCGGAAGGGCTTCGTGACGTAGTCGTCGGCACCGGCGTCGAGACCCACCACGAGGTCGACCTCGTCGGCCCGCGCCGTGAGCACCAGGACGGGGACGGTCAGGCCGGCGCCGCGGATCTCGCGCGCGACGTCGAGCCCGTCCATGTCCGGCAGGCCGAGGTCGAGGACGACGATGTCCGCACCCCCGGCGTGGTCCACGGCTCCTTGACCAGTTCCTTGCACGATGACGTCGTAACCCTCACGCGCAAGAGCCCTCGCCAAAGGCTCCGCAATAGCCGGGTCGTCTTCGGCCAGCAGTACGTGGGTCATTCCCTCATGCTAGCGGCATCCCCCCTGGTCCTGGGTGCCCGCCCACGCCGACGCCGTGTGACATGGGCGGCAGGGGCGCGACCGCGCTCGTCCTCCCGCCACGGGATGACGCCGCCGCGGGCGGCGTCCGCCCCCGGGCGGACGCAGCAAGCCCGGGTGCCGCCTACGCTTTCGCCCATGGGCTGGTACGAGCGGACGGGACGCTGGTTCGAGGCGCACCGGTTCGGTGTCGACCTGACCGTGACGCTGCTCGTCGCGCTGCCCTTGATCGCCCCGGCCGGCGACCCCTACGCGACGGCCCCGTACAGCAACGAGGACGTGTACTGGTGGACCGTCGCCGTGCTCGCGCCGCTCCCCTGGCGCCGCACCCGCCCGGTCGCGTCGGCCGCCGTCGTCTTCCTCGTCACGCTCGCCCACATGTTCGCCGGCCTTCCCGTGGTGCTGCCGGGCGACCTCGTCGTGCTCGTCGCGCTGTACTCCGTCACCGTGTACGGGCCGTCCTGGGCGCACGTCGGGGCGATGTCTCTCACGGCGGTGGGGACCCTGGTCGCGCTGCCGCTGGCGGTCGGCGGACGGGACGGCGGCCTCGACGTCGTCGTCAGGACGATCCCCATCGGGGTCTTCTGCCTCGTCACGGGCCTCGCGGTCTGGGCGATCGCGCTCGCACGCCGCTCACGGCGCGTCACCCTGGAAGCCCTGCGTGACCGCGCGCACCGGCTCGAGGTCGAGCGTGACCAGCAGATCCAGATCGGCGCCGCGGCCGAGCGCGCCCGGATCGCCCGCGAGATGCACGACATCGTCGCGCACTCGCTGTCCATCGTCGTCGCCCAGGCCGACGGCGGTCGGTACGCCGCCGCGTCGGACCCCGCGGCCGCGGTGCACGCCCTCGCGACCATCAGCGAGACGGGACGCACCGCCCTGACCGACATGCGCCGGCTGCTCGGCGTGCTGCGCGAACAGCCCGACGGCGACGAGGCCGGCAGCACGCCGCCAGGCGGCGCGCGCGATCTCGCGACCCTGCGGCCCGCGCCCCAGCCCGACGCCGACCAGATCGAGGACCTCGTCGCCCAGGCCCGCGCCGGCGGCCTGCGGGTGGCGCTGGTCCGCGTGGGCGACCCGCGCCCGCTGCCCGCCGGGATGGGCCTCACCGTGTTCCGCGTGTGCCAGGAGTCCCTCACGAACGTGCGCAAGCACGCTGGGCCCGACCCGGCCGTCACGGTCACCCTGCGCTGGAGCGACGAGATCGTGCGGCTGGAGGTGCTCGACGACGGGCGCGGCGCGGCGGCGTCCGCCCGGACCGACCCCGGCTTCGGGCTGCGCGGCATGCGCGAGCGCGCCAACCTGTACGGCGGCACCCTCGAGACCGGGCCGCGCCGCGGCGGCGGGTTCCGCGTGTGCCTGGAGCTGCCGCTGCCCGGTGCACCGCTGGGCGCGCCCGCCGGTCACACGGCGGAGCAGGCGTCCGAGCAGGCGCCCGAGCTGACTTCCCGCGAGAATGCCGACCACACCCTCGGCACCACGCCCGACCCCACCACGGAGGCCCCCGCATGACCCTGCCCGACGGCGCCGCGACGGGCGGGCCCGGGCCCGGCGCTCCCGTGCGCGTCGCCCTGGTGGACGACCAGCAGCTGGTGCGGGCCGGGTTCCGCATGGTGATCGACTCTCAGCCGGACCTGGAGGTGGCGGTCGAGGCGGGCGACGGCGCCCAGGCCCTGCGGCTCCTCGGCGACCACCGTGTCGACGTCGTCCTCATGGACGTGCGGATGCCGAACCTCGACGGGCTCACCGCCACCGCGCGGCTCACCGCGAGGGCCGACGCCCCGCGCGTCATCGTGCTCACCACCTTCGACCTGGACGAGTACGTGCTGGAGGCGATCCGCAGCGGCGCGTCGGGGTTTCTGCTCAAGGACGCCCCGCCCGAGGAGATGCTCGCGGCCATCCGCACGGTGCACCGCGGCGACGCCGTCATCGCGCCGTCGTCGACCCGCCGGCTGCTGGAGCACCTGGTGGTGGCGCTGCCCGCCGAGGAGTCCGCGCCCCAGGTCGACGCCCTGGGCGGCCTCACGGACCGCGAGCGCGAGGTGCTCGTGCTCATGGCGCGCGGGCGGTCCAACACCGAGATCGCCGGCGACCTGTTCGTCGCCGAGGCGACGGTCAAGACCCACGTCGGCCGCATCCTCGCCAAGCTCGGCGCCCGCGATCGCGTCCAGGCCGTGGTGACGGCCTACGAGACCGGGCTCGTCCGGCCGGGCGCCTGATCTCGGCCGGCCCGGCCCGGCGAATTGTCAGGTCGACGTGCACGTTCCGGTGCACCTGGCCCTGACAACTCGCAGTGCCACTGAGTTGTCAGGCGCTCGTGCACGTTCCTGTGCACCTCGTCCTGACAACTCAGTGGCGGAGGTGACGACGCACGACGGCGAGCACGCGCTCGGGCTCGTAGCGCGCTGCCATGGCGGGCAGCCGCACCCTCACCGTCGCGGCGTCGGCGCCGATCTCGGCGTCCCGGAGCAGGTCGTCGTACCAGCGCTCGCGCTCCATGTGCCCGACGCCGTCGATCTCGACGACGAACTTCCGGCCGCCCGGGAGCCGCCACTCGACGTCGAGGAACCGGCGGCGGCCCGCAGCGTCGGTGCGCACGGCCTGCCGTGACGGCTCCGGCAGGCCGGCATCACGGCAGAGGCGGGCGAAGTCGATCTCCGCGAGCGAGTCGGCGCCGCCCACGACGTCCGCGAGCGCCAGCCGCATGACCTTGCGGTGGCGTACGCGGCCCACCGAGTCGAGCACGGCGAAGAGCTCGTCGGTGGTCGCGAGGCGCTGCTGCACGACGGCGGCCATCAGCCCCGCCGCGGTGCGCCACGAGCGCTGCCACGCCGCGGCGTCGACGGCGGCCCGTGCGGCCCGGTGCACCGCCAGGCCGTCGACGGAGGCGACGTCCTCGTCGCACAGCCGGCGCGACTCGTGCACGACGAGCCAGGGGTGCCGGACGGGGGTGGACCCGCGGGCGACCACGAGATGGATCGGCGCGCGGTCCCAGCCCCGGAGCCCGTGCAGCTCGAGCGCGCTCCAGGCCCCGATCACGCTCCCGGCGGGAGCGCCGAGCAGCGCGACCCATCGTTGCCCGGCGCGGGTGAGCGGCCCCCGGTGCGCGACGACGACCGGCCCACCCAGCACCCGCCACCGCAGCGCAGCCTGGTGGTTCGCCACCTGCGCCGGCCCGATCCCCAGCACGGACAGCTGTGCCCGCGTCACGACGCCGTGCTGCCGGCGCAGCAGCGCGCGCAGCCCGCCGACCGTCGAGTAGACGCTCCGTGACCCCGTCATGACGACCGAGCGTGCTCCCTCCGGCGGCGTAGACGCCGTCGGGTGGTGCACGTGTGGACGACGCCCCCGCACCGTCCCCTGGGGACGGGCTCCGCCCCGTGAGCTGTCAGGACCACGACCACCAGGACATGCACGTGATCCTGACAACTCACACCCCCGTCGAGCTGTCAGGACCACGATCACCGGAACGTGCACGTCATCCTGACAACTCGGTATGGGCGCTGGTCAGGGAGCGATCAGGGGCGGCGTCGGGGTCCGGTCAGGGGCGCGTCATACCTGGGGATGACCTGGGAGCCCGTCAGGACCCGCCCGAAGACCGATGTCGGCGCCTCCGGCGCTCCGTAGCGTCAGGGATGTCCTGGCCCGCCTGCTCCCCGCCGAGCGCGGTGCCACCCCTCGACCACACCGGAGAGCTCCCGTGGACACGACCGTGTTCGTCCCGATCCCCGACGACGCCCCCGCGCCCGGCGCAGGTGCCGCCGTCACGCCCGCCGTGCGCGCCCGCGCCCTGACCAAGACCTACGGTCACGGCGAGGCCGAGGTGCGAGCCCTCGACGGCGTCGACGTCGACTTCGCCGCGGGCCGGTTCACCGCGATCATGGGGCCGTCGGGCTCCGGCAAGTCCACGCTCATGCACCTGCTGGCCGGCCTCGACTCGGCGACGAGCGGGCAGGCGTTCGTGGGCTCCACCGAGGTCACGGGCATGAACGACAAGGCCCTGACGGCTCTGCGCCGCAGCCGCGTCGGCTTCGTGTTCCAGCAGTTCAACCTGCTGCCCATGTTCACGGCGGAGCAGAACATCACCCTGCCCGTGGAGCTCGCCGGCGGCACGGTCGACCGCGAGTGGCTCGGCACCCTGGTGGACACGCTCAGCCTCGGCAAGCGCCTCACCCACCGCCCGAGCGAGCTGTCCGGCGGGCAGCAGCAGCGCGTCGCCATCGCGCGCGCCCTGGTCGCCCAGCCCGACGTCGTCTTCGCCGACGAGCCCACCGGCAACCTCGACTCCCGCTCCGGCGCGGAGGTGCTGAGCTTCCTGCGCCGCTCGGTCCGCGAGCTGGGCCGCACCATCATCATGGTGACCCACGACCCCGCGGCGGCCGCGTACGCCGACCGCGTCGTCCTCATCGCCGACGGCAGGATCGCCGGCGACATCACCGACCCCACCCCGGAGTCGGCGCTCGCGGGCCTCGACGCGCTGCGGACGGTGGGCGCGCGATGATCCGGATCACCCTCGCCCAGATGCGGCGCAGCGTGGGTCGGCTCGCCGCCGCCGGCATCGCCATCGTCATCGGGACGGCGTTCGTGGCCGTCACCCTGCTGGCGGGCAACGTCATCACCAGCACCACCTACGACTCGATCGCCGCGCAGTACCGGGGCTCCGACCTGGTCGCCGGTGGCGTGCCCGTGGACGACGCCGGGCTCGACGCGGTCCGGCAGGTGGCGGGCGTGTCCAGCGCGGACGAGCAGCTCCTGTCCTTCCAGCAGCTCGAGCACGGCAACCGCACCATCTTCCAGGGCGTGCTCGCCACGCCGTCGGACCCCGCGATGCTGCCGCTCGACCTCGCCGACGGCGCGCTGCCGGCCGGCGCCGGGCAGATCGCGCTGCCGCCCGACGTCGCCGAGCGGTTCGGCGTCGAGGTCGGCGAGGACATCACGTTGGTCCGCAACACTCTCGTCGACGCCGACGCCGACGTGTGGGAGTGGGAGGAGGCCCGCGAGCAGCTCACCGTGACCGGCATCGTGGACGACCCCTACGGCGCGTACTCGATGTTCGGCGGCGCCGCCGTCGCACCTGCGACCGAGGTCCAGGCCTGGGAGGCGGACCTCCTCGCGCCCGGCGAGGTGTCGACCGAGCCGTCGACGGTGCTCGTCGGCCTGGACGACGGCGCGGACGTGGAGCAGACCCGCGCCGCGATCGACACCGCGCTGAGCAGCGCCGTGACTGCGGCCGGCGGGGACGCGTCCGACCTGGAGGTCGTGACGCCCACCGAGCACGCCGAGTCCGTCGCTGCCCAGATGACCGGTGGCGACAACATCATCTTCACCACGTTCGTGCTCGTCTTCGCGGCCGTGGCGCTGCTCGTCGCCGCGCTGGTCATCGCGAACACGTTCCAGGTGCTGGTGGCGCAGCGGACCCGCACTCTGGCACTCCTGCGCTGCGTCGGTGCGGACAAGGGCCAGCTGCGTCGGTCGGTGCTCTTCGAGGCCTCGGTCCTGGGGCTCGCGTCCTCCGCGCTCGGGATCCTGCTAGGCACGGGCATCGCCCAGGCGGCGCTCACGATCGGCAGCGGCATGGACCTCGGCATCCCCCTGCCCACGAGCATCGACATCACTCCCGCCGTGGTGATCGCACCGCTGGTCGTGGGCACGCTCGTGACCCTCGTGGCCGCGCTCGCCCCGGCCCGCGCCGCCACCCGGGTGGCACCCCTGGCGGCGCTGCGGCCCGCCGACGCGCCCTCGTCGGCACGCGGCGCCGGACGTTTCCGCCTGATCGCGTCGCTCGTCGCGACCGTGATCGGCTTCGTCGTCCTGGGCGGTGGGGTCGCGATCAGCACCGTGGGCGACGCCCCCAGCGACGGCATCCTGGTCGCCCTGCTCGGCGGCTCGATGTCGTTCGTCGGCGTGCTGGTCGGGTCCGTCTTCTGGCTGCCGCGCGTGGTGGCGCTCGCGGGCCGCCTCGTGGGCGCGTCCGGCCCGACGGCGCGGCTCGCCGCGGCGAACACGCTGCGCAACCCGCGTCGCACCGCGGCGACGTCGACGGCCCTGCTCATCGGCGTGACGCTCGTGGGCATGATGTCGACCGCCGCGGCCAGCGCCCGGCTCACCATGGACTCGGAGCTCGACGCCCGCTACCCCGTGGACGTCACGGTCTCGTCGGACCTGTCCGGCGACGGGTCGGACGCCGCGGCGATGCCCGTCGGGCTCGCAGGTGCCATCGGGGACGTCGACGGCGTCGCCACGGTCGTCGAGGTGCCCGCGACGCTGTCCGGGCTCACCGGCCCGGGGGTCGACCCCGGGGCCGAGGTCATGGTGCGCGGTGTGACCCCCGACGACGCCACGTCCGTGCTGCGCAGCCCCGAGATGGTCGCTCCGCTCGCCGCCGGGACCGTCGTGGTGCCCGAAGGGATCGCCGAGGTCTGGAGCATCACCGACGGTCAGACCCTGACCTTCGACCGGCCCGACGGTGAGCTCGAGGTCACCGCCGCGGTCACAGAGCTGCAGGACGACGCCGTCGTCGTCGTCCCCGCCGACCTCGCGACGCTCGACGCCGCCGCACCGACGACGGCCCTGTACGTGGGCCTGGAGCACCCCGGCGACGCCGCATCCGTGGTGCCGGACATCCAGGACGTCGTCGCCGACACGGAGGCCCCGGTCAACGTCATGGGCGCGGCCGTCGAGCGGGCAGGCTTCGAGCAGGTCATCGACACGGCGCTCGCGATCGTCGTCGGCCTCCTGGGCGTGGCCGTCGTCATCGCCCTGATCGGCGTCGCGAACACCCTGTCGCTGTCGGTCATCGAGCGGCGTCGCGAGTCGGCCACGCTGCGGGCCATCGGGCTGTCGAAGGGGCAGCTGCGCGGGATGCTGGCGGTCGAGGGCGTGCTCATCGCGCTGGTCGGCGCAGTGCTGGGCGTGCTGCTCGGGCTCGTGTACGGATGGACGGGCGCGGCTGCCGCGCTGGGCTGGGCCGGGGAGCCGGCGATCGTGGTCCCGTGGGCCGACGTGTCGCTGATGATCGGAGTCGCGCTCGTGGCCGGGCTCGTCGCGTCCGTCGTGCCGGCGCGCTCCGCCGTGAAGACGTCGCCGGTGGAGGCGCTCGCCACGGAGTGACGCACGAGTTGTCCACAGGCCGTCCCTGACGGCCGCTCCGGGCGGGCACCCTGGAGGTCATGTCCCTGACCTCCGCGGTGCCCGCCCTCGCGCGTCCCGCCGCAGTCCCTGCCGCAGGCCACGGCGCCGGTACCGGCACCGTCCGGGTGACGGTCCTTCCCGGCGAGGAGGTGCTGCTGCCCGCCGGGACGCCGCTCGGGCGGGTGCGGTCCGGCCTTGCGGAGCTCCTGCGGCGACCGGAGCTGCGGCATGCCTCGCTCACCGCCGACGGCGTCCCGGTGGCGGACGGTGACCTCGTCGGCGCACGCCCGCTCCTGCCCGGGGCCACGCTCCGGGTGGCCGGCGAGAGCGTGGCCCCCGAGGCCGATGGCCTGGGCAGCCGCGGCGAGCGAGACGCCGTGCTGCGTCATCCGTGGCTGGTGGCCCGCGCGGACGGGCCGCGGGCGGGCACCGTCCGCGGCCTCGTCCCGGGCACGACGACGCTGGCGAGCGCGCGGGTCCACGTCGCGGCGCGGCGCACGGGCCGCGTGCACGTGCGAGGTCCGCTCGGCGGCCCGGTGCCCGGCCGGGCCTACCTGCGACGCAGGTCCCGCCGTTCGCGGGTCGGACCGGTGCCGCGGCGGTGGCGTCCGGACGCGGTGCTCGAGGCCGGCGGAGAGCGGTTCACGCTGCATCCCTCGGGGGACGCCGACCGGTGGCTGGCCCCAGCCGATCCGTCCCGCACCGGGTCGTCCGGCACCGGGTCGTCCGCACCGGATGTCCCCGCCTCCGGCGGGCTCGGCCTGGCGGCCACCGCAGTGGTCCCGGTCGTCGGTTCGCTCGCCCTCGCCGCGGTGCTGCGCCAACCCGTGTACGCGCTGTTCGCCCTGGTCGGGGTGCTGGCCCTGGTGCCGCAGCTGCTCGCCGCACGCCGACGTCGTGGCGCCCGTGCCGGGCACGGCCCTGCGGCGCCCGCCCCCGCCCCGCCCGCTGAGCACCCCGGCGGGGCACCCGGCCTGCTGCTGGCACGGGTCGTCGCGACGTCCGAGGCCTCCGACGAGACGTGGCGGCGGGCAGTGGCCCAGGCCCGGTCCGCCGCCCGGGCGGCTGCGTCGACCTCCGAGGACCCCGTGCGTTCGCTCGTGCCCGACGGCGCCCTGGCGGTCGTCGGGCCGCTCGGCCCCGCGCGGGCTGTGGCGCGTGCCGTCGTGACGGACCTCGCCTCGCGGGGCGCGGCCGTGGACGTGACGGGCGCCGGCCGCGACGTCTGGTCGTGGTGCCGCTGGCTCCCCGGCGGCGGACCACGGGTCGTCGTCGTCGACGAGGCCGACGGCGCGTTGCGGGCGGACCGTCCCCCAGGCGCCGTCGTCGTCCTGCTGTGCCTCTCCCCCGACGCGGCGGTGCCCGCATGGTGCCGCTCCGTATGGCGCGTCCGCGCCGACGGCAGCGTGCACCGGGCCGGACCCGACGGCACGGACGAGACCGGCCCGCTCGTCGGGGTCGCTGCCGACTGGTGCGAGCACGTCGCACGGCTCCTGGCCGCTGCGGCCGGTCTGGGACGCGCCGTCGATGGCCTCTACCCGGCCGCCCACCAGCGGCTCGATGCGCTCGGCGGCGTGCTCGGCAGCGGGCTCGACGTGGTTGGGGCGGCCGGACCCGTCGTCTGCGACCCCACGGACCCGCGGCTCCCGGGCCAGGTGTCGCTCGCCGGGTTGCTCGGCGGATCGACCGACGGATCGGCCGGGGGCCCGTCGTCCCAGGACGCCGGCGGGCTCTGGGACCGCACCGAGCGCAGGCCCGGCTGGTCGGTCCCCCTCGGCGTGGACGCGCGCGGCACGACCGTGACCCTGGACCTCACCACCGACGGCCCGCACCTGCTGGTCGCGGGGACCACGGGAGCGGGCAAGTCCGAGCTGCTGCAGTCCCTGCTGCTCGGCCTCGCCGCGCGCCGCTCCCCCGCGGACCTGGCCCTGGTGCTCGTCGACTTCAAGGGCGGGGCGTCGTTCGGCGCCTGCGGCCGGCTGCCGCACGTGGTGGGCCAGGTCACCGACCTCGATGCGGGCCTGGCGGGTCGCGCGCTCGCGGGCCTCCGGGCCGAGCTGCACCGGCGCGAACGACTCCTGGCTCGCCTCGGCGCCCCCGACGTGGCCGCCGTGGCCGGGCACCCGGACGCTCCGCCCAGGCTCGTCGTGGTGATCGACGAGTTCCGGGCGCTCGCCGACGACCTCCCCGAGTTCCTCCCCGGCCTGTTGCGCGTCGCGGCCCAGGGCCGGTCGCTCGGTGTCCACCTGGTGCTCGCGACGCAGCGGCCGGCGGGCGCCGTCAGCGCCGACGTCCGGGCCAACGTGTCCGCACGGATCGCCCTGCGCGTGGTCGACGCCGCGGACTCCCTCGACGTCGTCGAGACACGGGACGCGGCCCGCATCCCGGCCGGCGTCCCGGGACGGGCGGTGCTGAGGCTGGCGTCGGGCCCGCCGATGGCGTTCCAGGGCGCACACGCCGGCACGGCGCCCGGCGACGGACCACGGGTGTGCCGCGCGCCGGCCTGGCGGGCCGCCCCGCACCGCCTCACCGACCTCGCCCGGAGCGGGTCGGCGCTCCGAGCCGTCGCGCCGCCGGTCGACACCGCGGCTCTCCTTGTCGCGGACCTCCGTACCGCGGCGGCCCGACGCGGGCTCACCGCCGGCCGGCCGCCGTGGCAGCCGCCGCTCCCGGACCGCGTGACGACCGCCGAGGCCGTGCGCGCGTGCGGCGCGATCCCGGCGCCCGGCGCGCTCCCGCTCGCGCTCGGGGACGACGTCGCGCACCAGCGCCGCACGCTGGTCACCTGGGCGACCGACGACGGGCCGCTCGCCGTGCTCGGCGGTGCACGGTCGGGCCGCACCACGGCGCTGGTCACCCTCGCCCGCGAGGCGCTCGCCCGCGGCTGGCACGTGCACGCCCTCGGCCCACGGTCCCTCGTCGAGGCGCTCGGGACGCTCGTCGAGCACCCGGGTTTCGGCACCTGCGCGGGTCCGGACGACCCGCGGCGTGCGGCGCGGCTGCTGCGGGTGCTGGCCGACCCGGTGGCCCCGCCCGGCGGCGCACCGGTCCTGCTCGTCGTCGACGGGGCGGAGCAGCTGCGGGCGGCGTTGACCGGGCCGTCGTCCTGGGACCCGCTGGCGGGCGTGCTGACGACACCGGGGGTGGCGGTCGCCCTGACGGCCGCCTCGGCGAGCGTCGGAGGGCTCGCCCCGCGCGTCGGTCCGCGGCTGGTCCTGCTGAGCAGCGACGCGCACGCCGACCTCGTGCTGGGTGCGCCGTCGCCGCTGGCGGGCACGGGCCGGACGCCCGGGCGAGCGGCGTGGCTCGGCGCCGACCCGCTCGCCTGTCAGGTGTGCTGCGGCGGCCCGGACGGCAGCGCCCCCGCGCACCGCACGGGTCCACCGCCCGTCACGATCCGGGCGCTGCCCCGCGTCGTGAGCGCCGCCGGTCTGCCCGAGCCCGCCCTGCCGGACGAGGTCCTGCTCGGTGTCGGCGGTGACGGGGCCGGACCGAGCACGCTGGACGTCGGCGCCGGTGCCCTGGTCTGTGGGCCGCGGGGTTCGGGCCGCACGGGCGTCCTGCGCCGGGTCGCGCGCCGCCTCGCCGCCACGGGACGGCTCGCCGCCGTCGTCGGCAGCGACCCCGCACTCCGTGCGGAGGCACCCGACGTCCGCTGTGCCGGGCACTCCGGCGCCCTGCGCGCGCTGCTCGACCACCTCGCAGACGGCGTCACCGGGGTCGTCCTGGTCGACGACCTCGACGCGCTGGCCCAGGCGTCCCCGCTGGAGGTGGAGCGGCTCGGGGCCCTGCTCGACGCCGGCCGAGGTACCGGCGTCGGCCTGGTCGCGTCGGCGACCGTCACCGGGGCCTTGCTCGCCCACCGCGGGCCGCTCGCCGAGCTGCGCGCACGGCGCACCGGGGTGGTGCTCCACCCGGGCGAGCGCGGTGCGGACGAGGTGTTCGGCACCCCGCTCGACGGGGTCACGGATCCCGGGCAGCCGCCGCCGGGACGCGGTGCGCTCGTGGTCGCCGGGCGGGCGTGGCCGCTCCAGGCGGCCGTGCCGTGACGGCCGATCAGCTCGAGGTGGCCTCGACGACGCGACGGCTCACGAGCGACACCAGCACGACCAGCGCCACGAGCAGGAGGCCCGCCGCTGCGGCGAGCACCCACGGAGTCGCCCCTTGGGTCAGCAGGCTGACGCTCACGAGGCCCTGCATGATCTGCCAGACCACGAGGGGAGCCCGCCCTCCGCGCCGTCCCGACCACAGGGAGCGCGTGGCGGTCACCAGGACCCAGGCCACGCCCACGAAGAACGCCACGAGGAAGATGCTCACGCCGGTGCTGTTCGACCCGCCCCGGACCAGCTCGATCGTCACCAGGAGCGCGATGGCGCAGAGCACGACGGCCTCGATGCCCACGCCCACCGCGACGAGGCGCAGACCGAGGGGACGCCCGGCACCGTCAGGGCTGTCGCCCGGCCCGGTGCCGACCCCGCCACCGCCGCTGCCGGGGTCGGCACCGGGATCCGGATCGGAAGAAGGGGTGACAAAGACGCCCATGGCACGCCAGAATACGTGCGACCTGCGGTCGCACCAAAGTGTGAGCAAGCACTCAGCCTTCATGCGCCAGAAACTTTTGCGCAACCTCTTGTGCGGCGGTTCACGAGGTGTGACCCTGGATAGCAGTTCGCTGAACTCCCCGACCACCGGACCCGGAAGGGCGCGCTACGTCGCGCCCTCAGTACTGCGTCGCAGGACTGCCCCCGGGGTCCCCTCCCGTAGGAGATGACACCATGGACTGGCGCCACAAGGCTGCCTGCCTCGATGAGGACCCTGAGCTCTTCTTCCCCATCGGCAACACCGGACCTGCCCTCCTTCAGATCGAGGAGGCGAAGGCCGTCTGCCGTCGCTGCGACGTCGTCGACACGTGCCTCAAGTGGGCGATCGAGTCGGGTCAGGACGCCGGCGTCTGGGGCGGCATGAGCGAGGACGAGCGTCGCGCGCTCAAGCGCCGGACCGCCCGCGCACGCCGCGCCGGCTGAGTCCCACCGGCTCGACAAAGCGTCTCGACGAACGAGGGGCGGGGCCCCCCGCGGGGGGGGCGGGCCCCGGGGGGGGGGCGGCGGGGGGGGGGGGGCCGGGCTGCCCCCCCCCGCCCCCCCACCCGGGCCCCCCCACGGGGGGGCGCCCCCCCCGGGGGGGGCCCCGCCCCTCGTTCGTCGAGACGCTTCGTCGTGCGAGCAGGCGGTCCCTACCTCGGCGCGGGCGAGCCGTCGCGCAGCTCGAGCTGCAGGACCACCTGCGTGCCGCCGCCCTCGCGCGCCTTCCAGTCGATGGTGCCGCCCAGCTCGTTCGTCACGAGCGTCTGGACGATCTGCGACCCAAGCCCGCTGCGCGAGGCGCGGCCGAGCGCCGCGATCCCCTCGGGCATGCCGACGCCGTCGTCGGACACGACCACGCGCATGACGGACCCGGTCCGCTGCGCGTCGATCTCGACCGTCCCCGACTCGCGGCCGGGGAACCCGTGCTCGACGGCGTTCGTCACCAGCTCGGTCAGGATGAGCGCGAGCGGCGTGGCGTCCTGCGCCGGCACCAGGCCGAACGACCCGGTCTGCCGCGTGCTCACGTGTGTCCGTGTCGAGGCGACGTCCGCGGCGAGCCGCAGGGCGCGCGACAGCATGTCGTCGAGCTCGACGTTCTCGTCGAGCGTCTGGGACAGCGACTCGTGCACCATCGAGATGGTCGCGACCCGCCGCATGGCCTCCTCGAGCGCGGCCCGCGCCTCCGGGATGTCCATCCGCCGCGCCTGGAGCCGCAGCAGCGCGGCCACGGTGGCGAGGTTGTTCTTCACCCGGTGGTGGATCTCGCGGATCGTCGCGTCCTTGGTCATGAGCTCGCGCTCGCGCCGGCGCAGCTCGGTGACGTCGCGGCACAGCAGGACGGCGCCGATGCGCTGACCGTGGTCGGTGAGCGGCAGGGCTCGCAGGGAGAGCGCCACGCCGTTGGCGTCGATGTCGGTGCGCCACGGCGCCCGGCCCATGACGACGAGCGGGAGTGACTCGTCGACCGTGTTCTGGTGCTGCGCGATGTCGGCCGTGACCTCCACGAGTGACTGTCCGACGAGCGGTCCGATGACGCCGAGCCGGTGGAAGCAGGACAGCGCGTTCGGGCTGGCGTACAGGACCTCGCCCTCGGAGTTGAGCCGGATGAGGCCGTCACCGACGCGGGGCGCACCGCGGCGCGGCCCGGTCGCGGCGTTCGGGCTGGGGTACTCGCCCCGCGCGACCATCGCGAGGATGTCGTCCGCGGACTCGACGTAGTTGAGCTCCAGCCGGCTCGGCGTCCGCCCGGAGCCGAGGTTGGTCTGGCGCGCGACGACGGCGATCGGCCGTCCCTTGTGGACGACGGGGACGGCCTCCTCGCGCACGGCGTAAGCACCGAACCAGCGCGGCTCGCGCGAGCGCTGCGGCCGGACCTCGGACATGGCCGCGGTGAGCTGGGGCCGCTGCCCCTCGGGGGCGAACGAGCCGACGATGTCGTCGTAGTGCACGGTGGCGCCGGTCGACGGGCGGCACTGCGCGATCGCGACGAAACCGCCGTCGCTGGTCGGCAACCACAGCACGAGGTCGGCGAACGCCAGGTCGGAGACCATCTGCCAGTCACCGACGAGCAGGTGCAGCCACTCGACGTCGCCGTCGGCGATGTCGGCGTGCTGGAGGATGAGGTCACTCATGGCGGACACGCCCACCAGACTACGGGCGTGGGCGCGCCGCCCGAGCCTCGGTAGGGTGATCCCGTGCACCTGACCGTGGAGCTCACCTACCCGGCGGACGCCGACGCGGTCGCCGCGATGCTCGCCGACGAGTCGTTCGTGCGCTGGCGTGCGGAGCGCGCCGGCCCGGGACGCGTGGAGCAGGTCGACGTCGCCGGGGACCCGGCCGGCGGTTTCACGGTCTCCGTGCGCCGGACGCTGCCCACCGACCTCATCCCCGCCCAGGCCCGCCCGCTGGTGGGCGACCACCTGGAGGTGCGCCAGGCCGAGGCCTGGGAAGGGGCCGCGAGCGGGCCGCGTGTGGGCACGGTCGCGGTGGAGATCGCCGGGACGCCGGTACGGGTCACGGGCCGCGTGGTCCTCGAGCAGCTGCCCGACGGCGACACGCGCCAGGTCTACGAGGTCGAGGTCCGCGCGTCGATACCGCTGTTCGGGGCAACCGTGGCGGACGCCGCTGCGCGTGCGGTACGCACCACCCTCGAGGCAGAGGGTGCAGCGGGGCGCGAGTGGCTCGAGCGGCACCTCGGACCGACCGACGAACGGTAACGATCGGATCACACCCGCAGGAGCAGCAACTCTCTGACCTGCACTAACGCTCCTGCGCGCATCACAATGCCGCATCGCTGCCCCGCCTGGGCTTGACGCCGTCACCAGGATCGGACGACGATCATCGTGGTCATGGGAGCGCTACCACCACGGCGGTGGCAACGCTCCCATCATGTCCGCCTCGCAAGCCCGACCCAGACAAGGGAGTCACCGTGCTCAACAGCACCCGACCCGTCAACAGGACCCGCCGCGTCGTCGCGGCCACTGCTGGCATCACGACCCTGGCGCTCGCACTCACCGCGTGCGGTGGGGACTCCGACGCCGGCGACGGCGGCGACGCCGACAGTGACGAGAAGATCACTCTCACCGTCGCCACGTTCAACAACTTCGGGTACACCGACGAGATCCTCGCCAAGTACACCGAGGAGCACCCGAACGTCACCGTCGAGCACGTCACGGCGGCCAAGTCGGAGGACGCTCGCACCAACCTCACGACCAAGCTCGCCGCCGGCGGCTCGGGCCTGGCCGACATCGAGGCCATCGAGGTCGACTGGCTGCCCGAGCTCATGACGTACCCCGACCTGTTCACCGACCTGTCGGACAGCTCGCTGGACGGCCGCTGGGTGGACTGGAAGGTCCAGCAGGCCACCACGCCGGACGGCAAGCTCATCGGCTACGGCACCGACATCGGCCCGGAGGCCATCTGCTACCGCTCCGACCTGTTCGAGAAGGCCGGCCTGCCCACCGACCGCGAGAAGGTCGCCGAGCTCCTCGGTGGCGCGGACGCCACGTGGGAGGACTACTTCGAGGCGGGCAAGAAGTTCGTCGCCGAGTCGGACTCCGCGTGGTTCGACGGCGCCGTGCCGACCTACCAGGGCATGGTGAACCAGCTCGAGGGCGCCTACGAGGACCCCGCGACGGGCGAGCCGAAGGACCTCGCGACCAACACCGCCGTCAAGGACCTGTACGACCAGGTGCTCGCCGCGTCGGTCGACGACGAGCTCTCCGCCGGCCTCGAGCAGTGGGGCGACGACTGGCAGGCGGGCTTCCAGAACAACGCCTTCGCCACGATGCTCTGCCCGCCGTGGATGACCGGCTCGATCGAACAGTACGCGGGTGGCGTCGAGGGCTGGGACGTCGCTGACGTCTTCCCCGGTGGCGGCGGCAACTGGGGCGGCTCGTTCCTGACGGTCCCCGCGTCGGGCCCGAACACCGAGGCCGCGAAGGAGCTGGCCGCGTGGCTGACCGCTCCGGAGCAGCAGACGACGTTCTTCGAGCAGGCCGGTACCTTCCCGTCGCAGGTCGACGCCCAGGCTTCCGAGCAGGTGCAGGCGTTCACCAACCCGTTCTTCAACGACGCACCGGTCGGCCAGATCTTCGTGGCCCGCGCCCAGGCGATCGAGAGCGCCCCGTTCAAGGGCAAGAACTACTTCTCGATCCACACCGCCGTGCAGAACGCGCTGAACCGCGTCGACCTGAACGGTGAGGACCGCGACAAGAGCTGGGACGGCGCCATCGACGAGTTCACCTCGCTCGGGCTCTGACCCCCTCCCGGGCCGTGCCCCACGGCACGGCCCGGACCCTGCCCCGCCGCGCGCGCCGGGACCCTGACGTGGTCGGGGCCCGGCGCGCGCACCCCCGATCGGCGACGTACAGGAAGCAGCAGATGGCCGTCTTGTCCCCCACCCAGCCTGCGCACGGGCGCAGCGGTCCCCCGCCCCGCCCCCCGCGGCGCGTCGGATTCTCCCAGCGACTCGGGCGTTGGGACGTGAAGCTCTCCCCGTACCTGTACATCTCCCCGTTCTTCATCCTCTTCGCCATCACGGGCGCGTTCCCGCTCATCTACACCGCGTTCGTCTCGGTGCACGAGTGGAACCTGCTCGGCGGGCAGGGGGACTTCGTCGGCGTGCAGAACTACGTCGACGTGCTGGCCCAGCCGATCTTCTGGAAGTCGCTGGTCAACACCTTCTCGATCTTCGTCCTCTCGAGCATCCCGCAGGTGCTCCTCGCGATCACCCTGGCGGCGCTGCTCGACCAGAACATCCGTTCCGCGACCTTCTGGCGCATGGGCGTCCTCGTGCCGTACGTGGTCGCACCCGTCGCCGTGTCGATGATCTTCGGCCGCATGTTCGCCGACCAGTACGGCCTCATCAACGAGCTCCTCGGCCTCGTCGGGATCGACCCGGTCGGCTGGCACAGCGACCGCTTCGCGAGCCACCTGGCCATCGCGTCGATCGTCAACTATCGCTGGACGGGCTACAACGCCCTCATCTTCCTCGCCGCGATGCAGGCCGTGCCGCGCGAGCTGTACGAGGCGGCCGTGATCGACGGTGCCGGCCGCGTCCGCCAGTTCTTCTCCATCACCGTGCCGCAGATCCGCGCCACCATCATCTTCGTCGTCATCACCTCGACCATCGGTGGCCTGCAGATCTTCGACGAGGTCCGCATGTACGACCCCACGGGGCTCGGCGGGCCCAGCCGTGACTGGATGACCACGGTGCTCTACCTGTACGACACCGCCTGGGGCAACCAGAAGAACTTCGGGCGCGCCGCCGCCGTCGCCTGGATCCTCTTCGTCCTCATCATCGCGATCGGCATGGTCAACTTCCTCATCACCCGCCGGATCTCCGCGTCCGAGGGGCGCAAGACGAAGGTGAGCGGCAAGGAGCGCCGAGCCATGATCGCCCGGGCGCGCACCGCCGGGTCGGTCGCACCCGCCAGCCCGTCCGCTGCCGCACTCAC
Source organism: Isoptericola luteus (assembly GCF_020297055.1). Taxonomy (GTDB): domain Bacteria; phylum Actinomycetota; class Actinomycetes; order Actinomycetales; family Cellulomonadaceae; genus Isoptericola; species Isoptericola luteus. Next base: position 104,988 of record NZ_JAIXCQ010000003.1, read on the forward strand.
CGCACCGCCCACGACCCCGCCGCCGGGGCCACCCGGCCCGCCGGACGGCCCGTGGCACCGCACCACCTCCGGGGAGGACCGATGAGCTCCGTCGCCGTCACCGCACAGACCGCCGGCCCGCGCGCCGCCCGGGCGGCAGCCCAGCGTCGCGACCGACGCCACCGCGCCTCGCGCTCGGCCAGCCGCCGACCGGGCTGGGTCAGCTACACCCTGCTCGGGGTCGCGCTGCTGATCTCCGCGTTCCCGCTGTACTTCACGCTGCTGCTGGGGTCGTCCGACCCCCAGTCGATCGCGCAGAACGCGGTGCCGCAGTGGCTGCCCGACCTGAGCATCTTCGAGAAGTTCGCGACGGTCATCGAGTCGTCGCAGATCAACTTCTACCTGGCGCTGCTCAACTCGGTCGTCATCGCCGTCGTGGTCTCCGCGTCCGTGGTGCTGTTCTCCACGCTCGCGGGCTACTCGTTCGCGAAGCTGCAGTTCCGCGGGCGCGGGCCGCTGCTGGTGTTCGTCATCGCGACGATGGCCGTGCCGACCCAGCTCGGCGTCATCCCGCTGTACATCCTCATGACCGACATCGGCTGGATCGGCAAGATCCAGGCGGTGATCGTGCCGGCCCTGGTCGCCGCGTTCGGGGTGTTCTGGATGACCCAGTACCTGTCCGAGGCGCTGCCGTACGAGCTCATCGAGGCCGCCCGCGTGGACGGTGCGTCGATGATCCGCACGTTCTGGTCCATCGCGCTGCCCGCAGCGCGGCCTGCTGCCGCCATGCTCGGCCTGTTCACGTTCGTCCAGCAGTGGACCAACTTCTTCTGGCCGTCCATCGTGCTGAACCAGAGCAACCCGACGCTACCGCTGGTCATCCAGTCGCTGCAGGCCACGTACTTCGTGGACTACTCGCTGGTCATGGCCGGCATCTTCCTCGCGACGCTCCCGCTGCTGGTCATCTTCGCCTTCGTCGGCCGCCAGCTCGTGGCCGGCATCATGGCCGGCGCCGTCAAGGGCTGACCGGAGGCTCCACGCACCGGGCCGCCGCGCACGCGCGGCGGCCCACGCCAGACAAGGCCCTGCCCGGGCCCCGTACCGATGGAAAGATCCGTTCCTATGACTCTCGTCATCCCCAGCACCGGCGCCCGCGTCCTGGCACCCGGCACCACGGTGCCGTTCGTGCCGACGACTCCGCTCGCCGTCCCGACCGCCAACGCCACGGGACCCGTCGCCTTCCCGGACGGCTTCCTGTGGGGCGCGGCCACGGCCTCGTACCAGGTCGAGGGCGCCGGTGCCGAGGGTGGACGACAGGACTCGATCTGGGACGTGTTCGCCCGCATCCCCGGCGCGGTGAAGAACGGTGACGACGGCATGGTCGCGTGCGACCAGTACCACCGGTACCCCGAGGACGTCGCCCTCATGCAGCGGCTGAACCTCGACACGTACCGCTTCTCGACGTCGTGGGCCCGGGTGATGCCGGACGGCAAGACCCTCAACCCCGAGGGCGTGGACTACTACTCCCGCCTGGTCGACGAGCTGCTCGGCGCAGGTATCCTGCCGTGGCTCACGCTGTACCACTGGGACCTGCCCCAGGCGCTCGAGGAGCAGGGCGGCTGGCCGGTGCGCGACACCGCGCTGCGGTTCGTGGACTACGCGGTCGCGATGCACGAGGCGCTCGGCGACCGGGTCAAGGTCTGGACGACGCTCAACGAGCCGTGGTGCTCGGCGTTCCTCGGCTACACCTCCGGCGCGCACGCGCCGGGCCGCAAGTCCCCCGCGGACGGGCTCGCCGCCGCGCACCACCTCATGCTCGCCCACGGCTCCGCCGTCCAGGCGTTGCGCGAGCGCGACCCGGAGGCCTCGCTCGGGCTCACGCTCAACTTCACGGTGTCCGACCCGGTCGACCCGGACGACCCCGCGGACGTCGACGCCGCCCGTCGTGACGACGGCATGTTCAACCGGCTCTTCCTCGACCCGATCCTGCGTGGTGCCTACCCGCAGGACCTGCTCGACGACGTCGCCCACCTCGGGCTCACGGACCACGTCCGGCCGGGCGACCTCGAGATCATCTCGACACCGATCGACGTGCTCGGCGTGAACTACTACAACGGCGGCGCGGTGTCGGCCCGGCCGCAGGTGGCGCGCGACGTGGAGCCCGACGGCACCGCCGGACCCGATGGCGCCCGCGAGACCACCGAGGGTGCGCCGGTCTGGGAGGTCCGCTCCCCCAACCCGGTGCCGGACGGCATCTACCACCACAGCCGCGGCCTGCCCACCACCGACATGGGCTGGGAGGTGCAGCCGGAGGGTCTCACCCGCCTGCTGCTCCGCCTCCAGGAGGACTACACCGGCCCCCGCGGCACCGCCCTGTTCATCACGGAGAACGGTGCGGCCTACCCGGACGTCGTGCAGGCCGACGGCACCGTCGACGACCAGGACCGTCTCGACTTCATCGACCAGCACCTGCGGGCCACGAAGGACGCGATCGACGCCGGCGTGGACGTGCGCGGCTACTTCGCCTGGTCCCTCATGGACAACTTCGAGTGGGCCCTCGGCTACTCCAAGCGGTTCGGGGTCGTGCACGTCGACTACGAGACCCAGGAGCGCACCGTCAAGGCGTCCGGCCGTTGGTACGGCCAGGTCGCGGCGGACAACGTCGTGCCCGAGCGGCACCCGGCCGAAGGGTAGTCTGCGCGTGGTGAGCATCGAGCACGCGAGCCCTACCCTCGACGACGTGGCCCGCACGGCCGGGGTGTCGCGGTCCACGGCGTCGCGCGCGATCAACGGCGGCGACCGGGTGTCCCCCGAGGCGCAGGCCGCCGTGGACGACGCGGTCGCTCGGCTCGGGTACGCCCCGAACCGGGCGGCCCGCTCGCTGGTCACCCGTCGGACCGACTCGATCGCGCTCGTCGTGCCCGAGCCGGACGCCCGCATCCTCACCGACCCGTTCCTCGCGGGTGTGCTGCGGGGGGTCAGCGAGGGGCTCACGGGCACCGACCTGCAGCTCGTGCTCCTGCTCGCCCGCCCCGGGGAGCACCCCGGGCACATCGCCCGCTACCTGCACAGCGGTCACGTCGACGGCGTCATCGTGGCGTCCCACCACAAGGAGGACCAGCTCGAGTCCGAGCTGTCCCGCTCCCAGCTCCCGGCAGTCTTCGTCGGTCGCCCGTTCGCGACGGAGATGGTGCACTTCGTCGACGTCGACAACGCCGCGGGCGGTCGCACCGCCACGCAGCGGCTCGTGGACCGCGGCTGCCGGCGCATCGCGACCATCACCGGCCCGCTGGACATGACGGCGGCCCTCGACCGGTACGACGCGTGGCAGCGCACGCTGGACGACGCCGGGCTCGAGCCGGTCGCCGTCGCGCACGGCGACTTCACGATCGAGGGCGGCGCCGTCGCCATGGCACAGATCCTGGCCGAGCACCCGGAGGTCGACGGCGTGTTCGCCGCGTCCGACCTCATGGCCAGCGGCGCCCTGACCACGCTGCGCGACAGCGGCCGCCGGATCCCCGAGGACGTCGCCCTGGTGGGCTTCGACGCGCTCGGTGCCGAGCGCACCACTCCCCGTCTGACGACGGTGCTGCAGCCCGTGGTCGAGATGGCGTCCGCCGCGACCTCCACGCTCCTCGACGTCGTCAGCGGCCAGGACGTGGGCTACGAGCCGCAGATCTTCGTGCCCCGTCTGATCGAGGGTGACTCCGCCTGAGGCGGAGGTGCAGCGCAGGGTGGGGGCCGAGGCACGAGGCACCCGCCCGTAGCGGAACCGCAGCCTCGGTCGGCAACAACATCGCCTGAGGCGGAGGTGCAGCGCAGGGTGGGGGCCGAGGCACGAGGCACCCGCCCGTAGCGGAACCGCAGCCTCGGTCGGCAACAACATCGCCTGAGGCGGAGGTGCAGCGCAGGGTGGGGGGCCGAGGCACGAGGCACCCGCCCGTAGCGGAACCGCAGCCTCGGTCGGCAACAACATCGCCTGAGGCGGAGGTGCAGCGCAGGGTGGGGGCCGAGGCACGAGGCACCCGCCGGCTCAGGTGCTCGCACGCCCTCCGACGGCGTCGGGGGTACGCCGCGCGATCCAGCCGTCGACGCGTTCCCACTGCTCGAAGAGCCACAGCTCGCGCCCGTCGCGGTCGGCGGGCAGGTCGGCGAGGCGCGTGACCCAGCCACCGAGGGCGATGGTCTTGTCCATCGGTAGCTCGCGCCAGATGTCCCGCACGGTGACGAGCCGCTCCAGCCCGGTGTGCGCGACGACGAGCACCGCGGCGTCGGGGTCCACGTTGTCGAGCACGGCGAGGTAGCCGCCCACGTGCGGGGCCATGACGTGCGGCAGTTGTTCGGCGCGGGCGGCGAGCGCGTCGTGGCCTGTGGCGCGCAACTTCTCGATGCGCGCCGTCCGGCGCCTCGGGGTGACGTTGCCGCCCTCAGGGAACAGGACGAGGGCGCCGCGTGCACCGAGCTCACGGGCGATGTGCGCGACGGACTCCGTCGCGCCGGGCTGGCCGGGCCGCCGCCGGGAGCGCGGGGTGACGAAGGCCGCGGGGAGCCGGTGCAGCAGGACGTCGACGGCGGGGTCCCACTGCAGGGTGTCCTTGAGGACGACCGCGGGGGTGCGACGGGCCAGTCCCAGCAGCGCGTCCAGCAGGATGAACGAGTCGCCGGGTCCGGCGTGCCGGCTCAGGACGACGAGCGGCACCTGCGGCAGCTCCGCGTCGGACGGGGCCTCGACGAGGACCATCAGCCGCAAGGTCCAGCGCACCTGCCAGAACAGGACCGCGAGCATGATGCGGGCGAGGGTGACGTGCGCCCGCTGCATCAACGGGCGGTCGAGCGCCAGGCCGAAGCCGGACGCCACCCAGAGCAGGAACAGGGCGACGAGCGCAGCGGCGTCCCACACCACGTAGAAGCCGAGCATCCACAGCATGCGCAGCACCCGGAGCCGCCCGGGCAGGATCCACGTGAGCGCCGCGCCGACGACGAGCGCGAGCATCAGCGTCGTCGGGACGAGGACCACGGCGAGCAGCACCACGAGCGGTGCCACGACGATCCGGCGCACCCAGCGAGGCGGCGGGGCGATCACGGTCGGTCCCCCAGCCCGGCGAGGTACGCGCTGCCCGCCGCGTAGGACTGCTCGATGCGACGGCGGGTGGCCTCCAGCCGCCGGAACGCACCGATCTTGTCGTCGCCAGGCAGCGAGCCGCCGCTGGGCAGCACGTGCACCGTCGCGACCCCCCGGGCGTCCTCCAGCTCGCGGAAGTAGCGGTGGCGGCGGGCGATCTCGAAGCTGACGCGCGCGACGTCGGACGGCTTGGTCGGGACGGTGAGCGGCTCCTCGACGCGCCCGACCTGCAGCACGTAGACCGTCGTGGCGCCGCGCCGGACCGCCTCCCCGAGCGGGATGGAGTTCACCATGCCGCCGTCGACGAAGTGCTCTCCGGCGATCTCGGTGGGCGGCAGCGCGCCCGGCACGGACGCCGAGGCCAGGACCGCCTCCACCAGGGGGCCGGAGTCGAACCAGTGCTCGGAGGCGTGCTCGATGCTCGCGGCGGCGACGACGAGCGGCACCTGCAGGTCCTCGAACGTCGTGCGCTCGCCGAGGGTGCCGACGATGAGGCGGCGCAGGGCCTGCGGGTCGTAGAGGTGGGTGCGGGAGCGCGCGAGCCGGCCGAGCTGGCGGTACCAGGCTTCGCCGTAGACCTCGTTCGCCGTCGTGGACGACCATGCCTCGGTGAGCCGGTCGACGACGGCGAGGCTCGGGTCCGCCGCCACCGCCGCCCCGTTGATGGCACCGATGGACGTTCCCACGACGAGGTCGGGCCGCACCTGCGCCTCGAACAGTGCCTGGAGCATCCCCACGTGCACGGCGCCGCGCACGCCGCCCCCGCCGAGCACGAACGCGACCGTCATGCGCCGATGCTTCCACGCGGGCCCCCGTCGTGCCCCCGCGAGATGGTGAACCCCCGAGCGCGAGACCGGAGTGCCTGCCTTCTCTCTCGCGCTCGGGGGTTCTCGCTCTCGCGGTCAGGCGTGCACGTGGCCGTAGCGGTGCCGCGTGCGGCTCACTGCCTGCTCGCGCACGAACCCGAGCAGCTCACGCCGCCCGCTGGCGACGACGGGGGCGTCGAGGACGGTCACCGAGCCCAGGCGGGTGGCAGCCGCCTCCGCCAGCCCCGGAGCGTCACCGATCACGCGGACACGCCCGCTGACCTGCCCGCTCGCGACGGCGGCCGCAAAGTCCTCGTGGGACACGGGGGTCTCGTGCGGCACGCCCCAGCCGGCGTCCGAGGCCGGGACGACGACGGCGGGCACGCCCGCACGGCGCGCGGCGGCCAGCACGCGGCGCAGCTCGACCGGCAGCGCGCCGTCGCCGACGCGGACGGTGATCCGCTCGAGCGGCCGGTAGCGGAACGTGTTCTCCTCCACGGTCAGCCCAGACCGGTCGTGCCCGACGCCGATCTCGGCGTCCCAGGCCGCTTCGTCGGAGCGCTGGGCCCACGCGAGCCAGCCCTCGGGGTCGTTCCCGCGCGACGGCACGACGGCGGCGTCGTCCGCCCACGCGCCGAGCTGCGCGACGTAGTTCGGCCCGCCCGCCTTGGCACCCGGGCCGACGGCCGAGGCCTTCCATCCTCCGAACGACTGCCGCTGCACGATCGCCCCGGTGATGTGCCGGTTGACGTACACGTTGCCGGCCTCGACGCGGTCGAGCCAGGTAGCGATCTCGTCGTCGTCGAGGGAGTGGATGCCGGCGGTGAGGCCGAACGCCACCTGGTTCTGCAGGCGCAGCGCCTCGTCCAGGTCCGTGGCCCGCATGATGCCGAGCACCGGGCCGAACACCTCGGTGAGGTGGAAGAACGACCCTGGCGCGACGCCGTCGCGCAGCCCCGGCGACCACAGTCGCTCGGGCGCGATGCCGGCCGCCTTCGCGGCGTCGTCCAGGCGGCGCGGCTTGACCAGCCACGACTCCCCCGGCTCGAGGGTCGTCAGCGCGCGCTCGAGCTTGCCCGTGGCGGGCTCGGTGAGCGGCCCCATCACGTGCGACAGGTCGGTGGGGACGCCGACGTCGAGCGAGCGCACGGCGTCGACGAGCTGGCGCCGGAACCGCTTGCCGGTCTCGGTGGTCGCGTCGCCCACGGAGCCGACGAGGATGACCAGCGACGCGGCGGAGCACTTCTGCCCCGCGTGCCCGAAGGCCGACTTCATGAGGTCGGAGACGGCGAGGTCGAGGTCCGCCGACGGCGTGACGACGAGCGCGTTCTTGCCGGACGTCTCGGCGAGCACCGGGCGCTCGGGGCGCCAGCCGGCGAACATCTCGGCCGTCTCGATCGAGCCGGTGAGGACGACGCGGGCCACGTCGGCGTGCGTCACCAGGTGCTGCCCCAGGTCGCCGTCCGGCACGCGGACGAACTGCACGACGTCGCGGGCGGTCTGCGGGTCGAGCCCGATCTGGTCGGCGACCTCCGCGATCCCGGCGACGGTGGCCTCGACCGCGAGCTCGTAGCAGCGCGGCGTGGGCGGTGCGGGCTTGGCCAGCACCGCGGAGCCCGCGGCGAGCGCCGCCACGACGCCGCCCGTCGGGATGGCGACGGGGAAGTTCCAGGGCGGGGTCACCAGGGTGACGCCGTCGGGGGTGAAGACCGCGCCGTCCACCTGCTCCAGTGCCTCCGCGGAGGCGGCGTAGTAGTTCGCGAAGTCGACGGCCTCGCTGACCTCCGGGTCGGCCTCGGCCACGGTCTTGCCGGGCTCGTGCACCATCGCCGCGACGAGGTCTGTGCGCCGCGTCTCGAGCTGGCGCGCCACGGCACGCAGCGCCGTGGCGCGGTCGGCGGGGGCGACCGCGGCCCAGGCACGCTGCGCAGCGACGGCACGCGCGACGGCGTCGTCGATCTGGGCGGTCCTGGTCGCCTCGGGCGCCTGCACAGACACATAGCCCGAGCCCGGTCCGACGACGGCCTTCGCCCACTCGCGGTGTGCAGCGACGGCGGGGTCGGTGTCGACGGCGTTGCGGAACTCCGTGCCGGCGCCTGCCGTGCCGGCGCCTGCCGTGCCGGCGCCTGCCGTGCCGGCGCCTGCCGTGCCGGAACCGGCGTCGGCCGCCGGTGCCGCGAACCTGTCGGCCCGGCGCGGGGCGACGTCGGACGGCGCGTAGTCGACGCCGTCCGCGACGGACGCCCGGAACGCGAGCTCCTGGCGGCCCATGGCCGAAGTCTCGACCCCGGCGCTGGCCGCCTGTGGCGCGAACGCGGCGTGCAGGAAGTTCTGCTCGGCGGCGTTCTCCTCGAGCCGTCGCACCAGGTAGGAGATCGCGACGTCGAAGTCCTCGTCGCGCACCACCGGCGTGTACAGGACGACGTGGCCGCCGTCCTTGGCGACCTCGTCGCGCACGAGCCGCGCCTCGATGGGCGCCATGCCCTGCAGCATCTCGACGTCGAGGCCGTCGGTGACGCCGCGGGTGCGGGCCAGCAGGACGGCGAGCGCCACGTGGAACAGGTTGTGCGAGGCCGCACCGAGGCGCACGGCGGAGGTCCGCTCGGGGCGCAGGTGGTGGTCGAGGATGCGCGCGTAGTTGGCGTCGACGTCCGGCTTCGTGGGGTACGGGGCCTGCGCCCAGTCGTGCAGCTCGGACTCGACGTGCTCCATCGCGAGGTTCGCGCCCTTGACGAGGCGCACCTTGATGCGGGCTCCGCCGGCCGCGACCCGCTCCTGCGCCCACGCGGTGAGGTGGTCGAGCGCGCCCATGGCGTCGGGCAGGTAGGCCTGCAGGACGATGCCGGCCTCGAGCCCCGCGAACTCGTCGCGCCCCAGGATCTCGGTGAACACCGCGGTGGTCAGCGCGAGGTCCTTGTACTCCTCCATGTCCAGGTTGAGGAACACGCCGTGGTCACGCGCCGCGCGGTACAGCGGCAGCAGCCGCTCGACGACACGGTCCCGGGATCCCTCGAGGTCCCACGTGACGAGCTGCGCCGCGACGGAGGACACCTTGACCGACACGTAGTCGACGTCGGGCCGCTCGACGAGCGCGATGGTGCGCGCGAGGCGCGCCTTGGCCTCGTCCTCGCCCAGCACCGCCTCGCCGAGCAGGTTGACGTTGAGGGTGTAGCCCTCGGCGCGCGTGCGCGCGAGATGGCCGGCGAGGCCCTTGCCCGCGTCCGCGACGAGGTGGCCGACGAGCTGGCGCAGGCGGATGCGCGCCGCGGGCACGACGACGGAGGGCAGCACGGGTGCCACGAGGGCGCCCACCTTGAACAGCGTCCGGTCGACGGGGCCGAGGAACGTCGCCGCGCCGGCGTCCCGGCCCAGCCGGGCCAGGGCCGTGGCGGCCACGCCCACGTCGTGGGGGCGGGCGACGTCGTCCACGAAGCCGACGGCCAGCTCGAGCCCGGCGGGGTCCGAGACGAGCGACCCGAGGCGCTCGGCGGTGGCCCGCGTCCGGCGGTCGGCGCGCGTCGTCGAACCGCCGGCGCCCTGCGGTGACGAGCCCGAGGCGACGGCGATCCAGTGGTGGGCGAGGGCGACGGCGTCCTCGACGAGGGCGTCGGCGCCCTGGTGCTCTGCGGGCGCGCCATCGCGCGCGGGAACAGTGGTGCTCATCGCACCAGGCTGCACCCTGTCGCGCGCACTCGTCTTGTACGATCGCACCCGCGATGAGCGCAGAATTCGACAACACCTCCGACGACGGCGGGTGGACGCAGGACGCGGGTCTGCTGTCCGCGCTGTCCCCCGTGATGGTGGCGCTCATGGACGAGCTGTCCGACGTGATGTTCTGCGCCAAGGACGCGTCCGGGCGCTACATCGCGGTGAACCAGGTCTTCGTGCGGCGCACCAACGAACGCTCGCGTCGCCAGGTGCTCGGCCGGCGCGCGTCCGACCTCTTCGTCCCCGAGCTCGCCGAGCGCTACGAGGCGCAGGACGCGGAGGTGCTGCGCACGGGCCGCCCGCTGCGGAACGAGCTCGAGCTCATCCGCCGCGTGGGCGGCACCCCCGGCTGGTTCCTCACGTCCAAGCTGCCGCTGCACGACGGCGCGGGCCGGGTGACCGGGCTCGTGTCGGTCTCGCAGGACCTGCGCTCCGGGGACGCCGACGACGCGACGATGGACGCGATGGCCCGGCTGGTGACCGCCGTGGACGCCCACCTGGACGCCACGCCGGAGGTGGCGCTGTCCGTCGCCGACCTCGCCAGGCTGGCGGGGAGCACCCCGGCGGTGCTCGACCGTCGCGTGCGCAAGGTCTTCGGGCTGTCACCGCGCCAGCTCGTGCTGCGGGCCCGCGTGGACCGTGCCGCGCACCTGCTCACGTCGACGACGGCGCCGCTGGCGCAGGTCGCCACCGTCGCCGGCTTCTACGACCAGCCATCGTTCACGCGTACGTTCGCCCGGCTCACCGGCGAGACACCGTCGTCGTTCCGGCGGCGGGCGCGCGCCGGAGGCTGAGCCGGCCTGGCCCCGGGTCCACGCCGTCCGCCGCGCAGCGCGATCAGGGACGCCTACCCGCTGAAGACCGGCGCGATCGGCTTGTCGAGCAGGGGTGGAGCGCCATGCAGCCCGCGCCAGGCGTCGGTCCGTCGGCGTTCGCGCTACCGTGGCCCCCGAGGCCCAGACCCGGGCCGCGCCACCTCCGCCGGCCCCACCCGGACGGCGGCACCGTGTCCAGGAGGACCCGTGACAATGACGTCGATCACCGACGACACCTCCCTGCCCGACGCCCCCGCGCCGACCCAGGGTTCCCCGCTCGCCACCGCGCACACCCAGCTCGCGTCGGCCGTGGAGATCCTGGGCTACGACGCCGGCCAGCACCAGATGCTGGCCACTCCCCGCCGCGAGATCCACGTGGCCGTGCCGCTGCGACGCGACTCCGGCGAGACCGTGCTGTTCCACGGCTTCCGCGTGCAGCACAACATCTCGCGCGGGCCCGGCAAGGGCGGGCTGCGCTACGCCCCCGGCGTCGACATCGACGAGGTGCGCGCCCTGGCGATGTGGATGACGTGGAAGTGCGGCATCGTCGACCTGCCGTACGGCGGCGCCAAGGGCGGCGTCGCCATCGACCCGCGCGACTACTCGACCGCGGAGCTGGAGCGTGTCACCCGCCGGTACACGTCGGAGATCATGCCGATGATCGGCCCCGACACCGACATCATGGCCCCCGACATGGGCACCGACGAGCAGACCATGGCCTGGGTCATGGACACCTACTCCGTCAACCGCGGGTACACGATCCCTGCGGTGGTGACGGGCAAGCCGCTCGCCGTCGGCGGGTCGCGCGGGCGCGGTACCGCCACGAGCGCGGGCATCGTGCACGTCACCGCCGCGGCCCTGGAGGAGGCGGGCGTCCCGCTGACCGACGTGACCGTGGCCGTGCAGGGCTTCGGCAAGGTGGGCTCGCACGCCGCAGCGATCTTCGCCGCCCGCGGGGCGCGCGTCGTCGCCGTGAGCGACCAGTACGGCGGCCTGCGCAACGACGCGGGCATCGACGTCGACCGGCTCTTCGCGCACGTCGGCGCCACGGGCTCTGTGGTCGGTTTCGACGGCGCGGACGCCCTGTCGAACAACGACCTGATGGGGCTCGAGGTCGACGTCCTCGTCCCGGCCGCCGTGGAGGGCGTGCTCGACGAGGACTCCGCCGCCCGCGTGCGCGCCCGCTGGGTCGTCGAGGGCGCGAACGGCCCGACCACGACCGGTGGCGACGCCGTCCTGGCGAGGAACGGCGTCACCGTCGTGCCCGACGTGCTCGCCAACGCCGGCGGCGTCGTCGTGTCGTACTTCGAGTGGGTGCAGGCCAACCAGACGTACTGGTGGTCCGAGGAGGAGATCGCGGACCGGCTCGAGCAGCGCATGAAGTCCGCGTTCGCCGACGTGTCCGCGCTCGCGCGCCGCGAGAGCATCTCGCTGCGCGACGCAGCACTGGTCATCGGCATCAAGCGCACGGCCGAGGCCCACACCACGCGCGGGCTGTACCCCTGATCGGCACCTCGTGACAACGCCCCTGGCCAGGGAGCCTGACGCCTCGGACGGGCACCCTCGCCAGGGACGGTCCGGGGCCGCTAGGGCCCGCGCGTCGCTGCCGGGCGACGACCTGGTCGGCCGGCTGCGCGCGGCGGGCTGCGTCTTCGCCGAGGAGGAGGCGGAGTTGCTGCTCGAGGCGGCCGCGACCTCGGACGCCGATCAGGTCGGGATCGGCTCCGGGACATGGCGGAGCGACGAGTGGCGGGCGAGCCCCTGGAGCACGTGCTCGGCTGGGTGTCCTTCGCCGGCCGGCGCTGGTCCGTGGGCCCCGGCGTGTTCGTCCCCCGACGGCGCACGGAGCTCATGGTGCGCACGGCGCTGACGCTCGCCGCCGCACGCCGGCCGGGCGTCGTCGTCGACCTGTGCTGCGGGTGCGGCGCCGTGGGCGGGGCGGTGCTCCAGGCCCTCGGCCCGGCGCCCGCGGTGCGCCTGGTCGCGTCGGACGTCGAGCCCGCCGCGACCCGGCACGCGCGCCCCAACCTCGAGCCGCTCGGGGCGGTCGTCGTCGACGGGGACCTGTTTGCCGGGATACCGCACGAGCTGCGCGGGCGCGTCGACCTGCTGCTGTGCAACGCGCCCTACGTGCCCACCGACGCGATCTCGACGATGCCGCCGGAGGCCCGCGACCACGAGCCCACGGTGGCGCTCGACGGCGGCGGCGACGGGCTGGACGTGCTGCGACGGGTGGTCGGCTCCGCCCCGAGCTGGCTCGCGACCGGTGGATCGTTGCTCTTCGAGGTCGGCACCGGTCAGACGGCCGCGGCGACGGCCCTCGTCGAGCACGCCGGGCTCGTGCCGCGAGTCGTCACCGACGAGGACCCGGAGGCCGACGACGCGACGGGCGGGACGGTCGTGGTCGCCACCGCCGGCTGAGCGCTCGCGCGGCGCCCGCCGAGGTCACGACGCCGTGGACCGGGCGCGCAGGACGGCCACGGTCGGGCCGACCACCGCCACGGCGGCGGCGACGCCCGCCGCGAGGGCGACCGTCTGGTCCACCAGCGGGCCCTGGCTGCGCGCCACCGCGATCCAGGCGAGCCCCCAACAGGCGGCCAGCCCGACGGCGAGCGCGATCATCGGCCTGCGTGCTGCACGGACGCCGACCCCGACGACGATCAGGGCGGCCACCACCGCGAGGACCGTGCCCCAACCAGTGGCACCGAGGCCCAGCCCGCCGACCTCGGAGGCGGTGAGCGCGGCAGCGACGTTCGCCAGGGTCGCGACGCACACCCAGCCGAGGTAGAGCCCGACGGTGACCTCGGACGCGACGGCGTCCAGCACGCGCGCCGAGGGCAGCCGGAGCAGGCGCAGCAGCACCACGCACAGCACCACCACGAGGCAGGCGATCACCACCACGCTCCCCCACAGCCAGCCCGCCTGGACCACGCCGATCCACACGGCGTTGAGCAGCATCGAGGCGAGGACCCACCAGCCGACGGCGCGCATCCGGGGGTCCGCCGCGCGCCCGGGCAGCGCCTGCACGACGGCGAACAGCACCAGGCCGACGTAGATCACGGACCAGATCGAGAAGGCGGGGCTGCCGGGCGCGACGACGGTGGCCTCGGCGGACAGCGCGCCGTCCGCCGCCTGGGCGATCGGCTGGCCGCCCGCGGCTCCGGAGCCGATCGCGGCGCCCGCCACCGCGAGCACGGCCCCGACGGCCACGACGACCTGGCGGACGCGGTCGGCGCGGGTCGGATCGGTGGTGCGGCCAGGGTCGGTGGTGCGCGTCGGATCGCTCATCGGTCCAGCATGACAAGTCTCCGTGAACCCGCAGGTCGGGGGCGCCACCGGTCGAGCCCGCCGGGACCCGTCCTGCCTGGGCCTTGGTTCCCCATGACCCGGCAGGCCGCCGTCAGGCGCGGGGCTGGGCGTCCGCCCAGTCGGCCAGCGTGGTGCGGGGCCCCGTGTAGAACGGGACCTCCTCGCGCACGTGGCGACGGGCCTCGGTGGCCCGCAGGTCACGCATGAGGTCCACGATCCGGTGCAGCTCGTCGGCCTCGAAGGCGAGGAGCCACTCGTAGTCCCCCAGGGCGAAGGCGGACACCGTGTTGGCGCGCACGTCCTTGTACCCCGCGGCGGCCATGCCGTGGTCGCGCAGCATGGTGCGGCGCTCGTCATCGGGGAGCAGGTACCAGTCGTAGGCGCGCACGAACGGGTACACGCACAGGTAGTCGCGCGGCGCCTCCCCGGCGAGGAACGCCGGGATGTGCCCGCGGTTGAACTCGGCCGGGCGGTGCAGTGCCGCCACGGACCACACCGGCTCCAGTCCGCGGCCCAGCGCCGTGGTGCGCAGCCGCCGGTAGGCACCCTGCACGGCCTCGATGCTGTCGCCGTGCGTCCACAGCATGAGGTCGGCGTCGGCCCGCAGGCCGCCCACGTCGTACCAGCCCCGCACGACGACGTCGCCGTCGGTCGCGGCAGGGTCCCGGCCGGCGTCCGTGGTCGAGCCCCAGGCAGCGTCCTCGGCCTGGGCGACGAGCTCGGCCCGCTCGGCGTCGTCCTGCGGGAGCGTCTCCGTCAGCGCGAAGACCGACCACATGGTGTAGCGGATCTGCTCGTTGACGCCGGCGGTCTCCATCGGCTGGCCGGTGTCGCCGTGCGTGTGCTGGGTCATCGGTGCATGTCCTTCGAGCAGAGGGCCGGGATACCGCTGGGCTCGCCGTCGCGGCGCAGGCAGCAGTCGGGCGGCGTGACGGACGGGAACGCGGGCAGCGTCCCCACGACGGCCTCGGTGACCTGCTCCCCGCGGGCCAGCGCGGCCCGCTCCAGGATCAGGTCCACCAGGCCGGAGACGAATGCCGGTCGGGTACCGACGGTGGCCGCACGGACAGCCGTCATGCCCAGCTCGGCCGCGGTGGCCAGGGCCTCCGTGTCGAGGTCGTAGACGACCTCCATGTGGTCGGAGACGAAGCCGATCGGGGACAGCACGACGTCCGTCAGACCTTGCCCGGCACGCTCGGTCAGCAGGTCGTTGACGTCGGGCTCGAGCCACGGCTGCGAGGGCGGGCCGGAGCGCGAGCAGTAGGCCAGCTCCCAGGTGACGGCGTGGCCGCGCGCCTCGGCGACGGCGTCGGCGACCAGGGTCGCGACGTCCATGTGCTGGTCCGAGTACGTCGCGTGCCCGACCCCGGACGCGGCCTCCATCGTGTCGGGGATGGAGTGCGTGACGAAGACGAGCTTCGCCACGGCGGGGTTGCCGCCCTGGCGTTCGAGCTCTTCGAAGGCCTCGAGGACGGCCTCGACGTTGGCCTGCACGAAGCCCGGGTGGTTGAAGTACGAGCGCACCTTGTCGAACTGCACGCCCGTGGAGCCGTCGGGGCCGAGCTGGCCCCGCTCGTCCAGGGTGAGGGCGAGGTCCTCGCGGTACTGGCGGCAGCCGGAGTACGAGGAGTACGCGGACGTCACCAGGGCGACGGCACGGCGCGCACCGAGGCGCTCCAGCTCGTCGATCGCGTCGGTGGTGTACGGCGCCCAGTTGCGGTTGCCCCACACGACAGGCAGGTCCAGGCCGCGCTTCGCGATCTCCGCCTCGAGGGCCGCCTTGAGCGCGAGGTTCTGCTCGTTGATCGGGCTCTTGCCGCCGAACCCGTAGTAGTGCTCTCCGACCTCCTCGAGCCGGGCGTCGGGGATGCCCTTGCCGGCGGTCACGTTCCGCAGGAAGGGGACCACGTCCTCCGGGGCGTTCGGGCCACCGAAGGAGTACAGGAGCAGGGCGTCGTACGGGCCGGCTACGGCCGACTCGGGAGTCATCGGCATGGTCGTCATCCTCCCACTCGCCGGGGGCCGGACCTGCGGGGAACCGGACGGATCCGACGTGACGTTGATGGCTACAGGTTGTCATCTCGGTGGCATCTCGGTGGCATCTCGGTGGCGTAGCGCCCCGGGCACGACCCGCCTCACCGCGGCCGGTCCGCGATCCGCGCCTGGGCGGCACGGAGCCGGTCGAGCAGGGCGGTGAGCTCTTCCAGCTCGGCGGGTTCGAGCCCCAGCCCCACGTACTCGGCGATGGTGCGCACGTGCGCCAGGCCGGTCTCGCGCTGCAGCCGCGCCCCCTCCTCCGTGAGCCGGACCAGGGTGCCGCGCGCGTCGTCGGACGGCACCGCGCGCGTCACCAGCCGGCGCACCTCCAGGCGGTCCACGAGCCGCGACAACGACGACTGCGCCATGAGCATGCCCTCGTTGAGGTCGCGCAGGCGCAGCTCACGCCCCGGTGCGCGCGACAGCGTGAACAGCACGTCGTACTCACGCATCGACACCTCGTGCCAGATGTCGTCGGCCTGGAGGCGCCGCATGATCGTCACCTGGGTACGGAACAGCGACTCCCACGCGGCGGCGGCCAGCCGCGGGCTGGTCGTCGGCGCTGCGGGCGACGGGGTCGGCGCGGGCGACGGCGCGGGCGACGCTGGAGGTCCGGTCACCGTCGCAGTGTGCCGCAGCCCGCCGACAGCCGCAGGTCAGCGGCCGAGGCGACGCTCGCGCCGGGAGAAGTCACGCAGCGCACGCAGGAAGTCGACACGGCGGAAGTCCGGCCAGTAGGCCTCGCAGAAGTAGAGCTCGGAGTGCGCGCTCTGCCACATGAGAAAGCCGCCCACCCGCAGCTCGCCGGACGTGCGGATGACGAGCTCCGGGTCGGGCTGCCCCTTGGTGTAGA
This sequence comes from Isoptericola luteus, assembly GCF_020297055.1. Classification (GTDB taxonomy): domain Bacteria; phylum Actinomycetota; class Actinomycetes; order Actinomycetales; family Cellulomonadaceae; genus Isoptericola; species Isoptericola luteus. Next base: position 121,617 of record NZ_JAIXCQ010000003.1, read on the forward strand.
GGTGGGCGGCGATGTCCTCGACGTCGATGCGCTTGGCCAGGTCCTCGAGCGTCGCGCCCTGCGCGGACTCCTGCTTGAGGTAGGAGCGCACGGCGTCCGCGATCTCGTACCGGCCGCCGTAGCCGATCGCCACGTTGACCTGAAGCCCCTCGACGTCGTCGGTGGCCGCGGCGGCGTCGCGGATCGCGGCGGCGACCTCTTCGGGGAGCAGGTCGAGCCGGCCCATCACCCGCAGGCGCCAGCGGCGCGAGGACGCCAGGTCCTGCACCGCGTCCCGGATGATGTCGAGGAGATCGGCGAGCTCCTCGCGGGGCCGGGCGAGGTTGTCCGTGGACAGCATCCACAGGGTGACGACCTCGACACCCAGCTCCTCGGCCCAGCCGAGGAACTCCGCGATCTTGTCCGCGCCCCGGCGGTGTCCCGTCGCCGCGGTCTCGCCGAAGGAGCGCGCCCACCGCCGGTTGCCGTCGAGGATCACTCCGACGTGCCGGGGGATCTGCTGGGCCGGCAGCGCAGCGGACAGACGCCGCTCGTACAGGCCGTAGAGCAGGTGGGGCATGCGCACGCGAGGACCTCGGTGGATCAGGCCGCGTCGGGCCGGCATCGCAGGACGCAGGCACGCGGCGGACGGGACGGACGAACCGGGACAACGTTACCGCTCCGGATGCGACCCCCCGGCAACCTGACCATGATCTTCACGGCCGCGGTTCGACCCGCGCGTCACGCGTGACCTACGCTTGCGTAACCTACGGATGCGTAGGTTAGTTCCAGGAGCAAGGAGTCCCCCGTGGCAGGAGCCGCACCGAAGGATGGCCGGCAGGCTTCCGTCGACACCCCCGTCGACGCCGCTCGCGACCCGCACGTCGACACCACCGCGGATCCGCACGGCGACGCCGACGGGGTGGTGCCCACCCTGCTCAAGCCCTTCCTGCGCGGCTGGATCCACGCCGTCACCGCCCCGTTCGCGCTGGCCGCGGCGATCGTGCTCGTGGTCCTCGCAGACTCCACGGCGGACAAGGTCGCCTGCGCCGTCTTCGGGGTCACCGCCGTCATGCTCTTCGGCACCAGCGCGGTCTACCACCGCGGCACCTGGTCGCCCCGGACGGCGGCCCTCCTGCGCCGGCTCGACCACGCCAACATCTTCCTCATCATCGCGGGGACCTACACACCCCTCGCGGTGATGCTGCTGCCGCCTTCGACGGCGACGTTCCTGCTCTGGGTCGTCTGGAGCGGCGCGCTGCTCGGCCTCGTCGCGCGCGTGCTGTGGATGGGAGCGCCGCGCTGGCTGTACGTGCCCGTCTACGTCGCGCTCGGCTGCGTGGCCGTCGGCTACATCGGCCAGTTCTCCTCCGCCGGCGGGGCCGCCGTCGGCTGGCTGGTCGCTGCGGGCGGCGTCGCGTACATCCTCGGCGCCGTCATCTACGGCACGAAGTTCCCGAACCCCTCGCCGCGCTGGTTCGGGTTCCACGAGATCTTCCACGCGCTGACCGTGGTCGGGTTCTCGTGCCACACGGTCGCGATCTTCCTGGCCGCGACCTAGAGGTCGTCTCGCCGCGGCCGCGGCGCGCCACGCCGACACTCAGGGCACCACGACACTCAGGGCACCACGACGCTCAGGGGCGTGGCACGACGACGTAGCGGCGGTTGGCCAGCGACGGGTTGTGCGCCCGCACCTGGGCCAGCGGCTCCGGGTCCAGGTCGACGGTGGCCACCTGCGGCGCGTCGTCGAGCTCCAGGCCGACGACGCCGTCCGGGCCCGCGAGCAGCGACCGCCCCACCAGGCCCTCGCCCGCCATCCCGACGCCCACGACGACGGCGGTGTTCTCGATGGCCCGCGCGCGCAGCAGGGTGCGCCAGTGGTCGTCCTTGAGCGGACCGGCCACCCAGGCCGCGGGCACCACGATGACGTCGGCCCCGGCGTCGACCACCCGGCGCGCCGACTCCGGGAAGCGCAGGTCGTAGCAGGTGACGACGCCGAACCGCAGGTCCCCGACGCGCACCACCAGCGGCGGCGTGTCCGCCGGGCCGGCCTCGAGCCGGTCGGACTCGCGCGTCCCGAACGCGTCGTACAGGTGCACCTTGCGGTACACGCCGACGAGGGCACCCGTGTCGTCCACCGCGACGACGGCGTTCGACACCCGTCCCTCGCCCGCCCCTGCGCCCGACGTCCCGCGCGGCACGGCACGCGTCGATCCGGTCAGGGCTCGCAGCGACCCGGTGATCGCGGGGATCTGCCCGGTGAGCGCCGCCTGGCCGGGCACGGGCGGCGCCTCGCCGGTGGCCGGGATCGTCGTGCCGGCGATCACGGCGATGCGGTAGCGCGCCGCGTTCTCCCGCAGGGCGCTGACGAACGGCCCGTCGAGGGGCTCGGCGTGCTCGGTCCCGACGCCCCGGGCGTCGTAGCCCGAGGCGTACTCGGGCAGGGCCAGCAGGTCCGCGCCGACGCGCGCGGCGGACACGAACGCGTCCGCCACCGCCTCCCGGTTCGCGGCGTGGTCGCCCGAGGCGGCGAGCTGCGCCACCGTGAGGCGCACCGGGGTCGTCACCGGCGGTCCCCGTCGTCAGGCTCCCCGGGACCCGACCCGTCGCCGTCCCGGCCGTCGGCGTCCGGCCCGCCCGGCACGGCCGGCCCGCCCGGCGCCTGCGAACTGTCCGAGCGACGACCGGAGCCGACCCGACGCGGCTCGGTGACCGGCAACCCCAGGTCCTCCGCGTTGCGCGTGGCGCGGCGCAGGTGCCGGGTCAGGGACAGGAAGAGCAGCACGCAGGCGACCGCCACGGCGAACGTGGCCACGAACCCCTCGAGGCCCGGGGTGACCTCCAGCTCGCTCGGCCCCTGACTGGGGCTCGGGCTCGGGGTGGTCCCGGCAGCGAGGACGGCCCAGGCGGGCAGCGACCCCACGACCGACGCGAGGCTCATCGGACCGCCTCCCGCACGCCGGCGAACAGGTCGTCCTCGGGCAGCGTCGTGGGCACCCGCGAGTCCGCGAGCTCGTACTCCTCCGTGGGCCACACGTCGATCTCCACGTCGCGCGGCACGGCGAAGAAGAATCCCTGCGGGTCGATCTGCGAGGCGTGCGCCACCAGGGCGTCGTCCCGCTGGGAGAAGTGCTCGGCCGCCTGGATCCTCGTCGTGACCTCACGCTCGGGGATCTCGCGGGCGGTGCGGGACTCGATCCAGTCGCCGAACGGCGACTCCAGGCCCGCCCCGAGCATCGCCTCGTGCACGGCACGCATGCGCTCCATCGAGAAGCCGTGGTTGTAGTAGAGCTTGCTGGGCTCCCAGGCCGCGGCCCCGCCGTCGACCACGTACCGGTCGGGGTTGCCCGCCGCGTGGTAGGCCTCGACGGCGACCTCGTGGCACTTGATGTGGTCAGGGTGCGGGTAACCGCCCGTGGGGTCGTACGTCGTCATGACGTGCGGCCGGAACTCGCGGACCAGCTCGACCAGGGGCGCCGCCGCCTCCTCGAGCGGGGCCAGGGCGAAGCACCCCTCGGGCAGCGGGGGCAGCGGGTCGCCCTCGGGCAGGCCCGAGTCGACGAAGCCGAGCCACGTCTGCCGCACGCCGAGCGCCCGGGCGGCGGCGGCCATCTCCAGCCGGCGCACCGCGCGGCGCCCGTCGATCGAGGTGAACTCGTGCCCTTCCGGCACCTCGAAGCTCGGGTTGAGGACGTCGCCGCGCTCGCCGCCGGTGCAGGTCACGACGAGCACCTCGACCCCTTCGGCGGCGTATCTGGCGGTGGTCGCGGCACCCTTGCTCGACTCGTCGTCAGGGTGCGCGTGCACCGCCATGAGACGCAGCGGCTCGTGCGAGGCGGAGGACACAGTCCCTCCCGGGTCGGTCGGCAGCAGGGTTCAGGGACAATGGTGCACCATGAGCGCCCCCACCGAGTCCACCCCACCGGCCGACCGGTACGGCACGCGACCAGCCCGGCGGCCCTCCGGACGGCTGGGAAAGGTGGCGGTCGTCGTGGCGCTGGCCGCCGCCGTGGGCCTCGTGGCGTGGTTCACGATCGCCGACCAGCGGTCCAACCCGGTGACCGGCGAGATGGTCGCCTTCGACGTGCCGGGTCCCGAGCAGGCGCAGGCCACCTTCCAGGTGCACATGCCGGCGGGCACGACGGCGGTGTGCGCGCTGGAGGCGCAGTCCACCAGCCACGCGCAGGTGGGCACGCTCGAGGTGCCGGTGGGCCCGAGCGAGGCGACCACCTCGACCTACACCGTGACGGTGCAGACCTCCGAGGAGGCCACGACGGTGGTCATCGACGGCTGCACCCCCACGGACTGAGCACGGACCGAGCGTTCGCCCTGGGCAGATTTCGCGCAGAAACCCGCCGTTTTCTCGGGTTTCACGCGGTGGCAGGCTATCCTGAGGGATTCACACGCAGTCCTGACCCCACCGACGCGCGTGTCGACGCTCGTCGGCAGCATGCGCGCGGCCCGGAACAGGCCCAGGAGCACCACGGAAGGAGAGCCCTCGTGACCGAGAGCACCGTCACCTGGCTCACCCAGGAGGCTCACGACCGGCTGAAGGCCGAGCTGGAGCATCTCTCCGGCCCTGCCCGCACCGAGATCGCCGAGCGCATCGCCGCCGCCCGCGACGAGGGTGACCTCAAGGAGAACGGCGGGTACCACGCCGCGCGCGAGGAGCAGGCCAAGAACGAGGCCCGGATCCGCGAGCTCACCGAGAAGCTGCGCAGCATCCGGATCGGCACGCCCGCGGACGACGGCATCGTCGAGGCCGGCATGGTCGTCACGGCGGTCGTGGCCGGCGACGAGATGACGTTCCTCCTCGGGTCGCGCGAGATCGCCGACACGACGGATCTCGACGTGTACTCCCCGACCTCGCCCCTGGGCGCCGCCATCGACGGCCGCCCCATCGGCGAGAAGGTGTCGTACACCGCGCCGAACGGCAAGGAGATCCCGGTGGAGATCAAGGGCGCCAAGCCCTTCTCGGGCTGAGTCCCTCCACCCCCGGCTTCACCGACGGGGGGGGGGGGGCGGGGGCCCCCCGGGGCGCCGCGCCGAGTGGCGGGACAGGGGCCCCCCGGGGGCGGGGAAGGA
>NZ_JAIXCQ010000003.1:126690-320266 GCF_020297055.1 Isoptericola luteus
CGCCCGCCGGGCCCCCCCCCCCCCGGGGCCCCCCCCCCCCCCCCCCCCCCCCCCCCCGGGGGGGGGCCCCCCCCCCCCCCCGCCCCCCCCCGCCCGTCGTCGTCCGTACCGGGCCCCCGCTGTCGGCAATGCTGCCGGCGCCCGTACCCGCGCCCCCCGGTCGCACTGAGACCGCCGTCACTATGGACACCTTGCTTCTCGCCATGTGAGACGACATGACGTGGGAAATACCCGGGCTCGACGATCCGGGGGAAACCGTGACCTGACAACGATTCTTCCGGGGTGGAGCGCACCCCGTCGAGGCCGGTCGGTCATGAGAGAGGTGTTGCTCGGCCTCGAGAACGCCTATGGTCGATGGCGGTATGGACACGACGGACACCGCAACGACCGACCACCCGACCGACAGCACGACGCTCGAGCTGACCGTCCGGCCACCGACGACGGCGGACGGGGGCGCCATGTGGCGCCTCGCCCGCGACTCGGGGACCCTGGACCTCAACACCTCCTACGCCTACCTCCTGCTCGCGACGCACTTCGCCGACACGTGCAGGGTGGCGTTCGCCGGCGACGACGCGGTCGGCTTCGTGGCCGCCTACCGGCTCCCGCAGGATCCGAGCGCCCTCTTCGTGTGGCAGGTCGCCGTCGACGAGCGGCTCCGCGGCCGGCGTGTCGCAGCGCGGCTGCTCGACGCGGCCGTCGACGAGACCGACGGCATCACCCGGCTCGAGACCACCGTGACCACGGACAACGCCGCCTCGCGGCGTCTGTTCAGCCGCTGGGCGCAGCGGCGCGGCGCCGCGCTCACCGAGCGCGAGGGCTTCACCGCCGCGCACTTCCCGGACGGGCACGACGCCGAGCCCCTGCTCGTCATCGAGCCGCTGGTGCCGCTCGCCGGCGCCGATCCCGGGCACTGACCCACCTTCCTTCCTGACGGCGCCCGTCCTGGGCGCCCTCACGACTCGGGCTGCGCCGGTTCGGCGCGCAGGTGACGACGCAGCCCACCCCTCTCCCATCACCGCACCGGCGCGCACCACCCCATAGGAGGGTCCTTCGTGACCACCCCGACCGTCCCGATGACCGAGGCCGACGCCGCTGACGACCCGACCGGTTTCACAGCGCTCGAGTCCGAGGTCCGCAGCTACTCCCGAGCCTGGCCCGTGGTGTTCGACCGTGCCCAGGGCTCCACCGTGTACGCGGAGGACGGCACCGCGTACCTCGACTTCTTCGCCGGCGCGGGGTCCCTCAACTACGGGCACAACGAGCCGCGGCTCAAGCAGGTGCTGGTCGACTACCTCATGGACGACCGCATGGTGCACACCCTGGACATGCTGACGACGGCGCGCCGGGAGTTCCTCGAGACGTTCCGCGACCACGTGCTCGCCCCGCGGGGCCTGGACCACAAGGTCGTCTTCCCCGGCCCGGGCGGTGCCAACGCCGTCGAGGCCGCGCTCAAGCTGGCGCGCAAGGTGACGGGCCGCGAGTCCGTCATCAACTTCACCAACGCGTTCCACGGCATGACCCTGGGCGCGCTGTCCGTCACCGGCAACTCCATGAAGCGCGGCGGCGCCGGCATCCCGCTGGTGCACGCCACCCCCATGCCGTACGACGACTACTTCGACGGCGACGTCCCCGACTTCGTCTACCTCGAGCGGCTGCTCGAGGACGGGGGCAGCGGTCTCAACGAGCCGGCCGCCGTCATCGTGGAGACGGTGCAGGGCGAGGGCGGCATCAACGCGGCGCGCGCCGAGTGGCTCCGCGGCCTCGCGGACCTGTGCAAGCGCCACGGCATCCTGCTCATCCTCGACGACATCCAGATGGGCTGCGGCCGCACGGGCGGGTTCTTCTCGTTCGAGGAGGCCGGCATCGTCCCGGACATCATCTGCCTGTCGAAGTCGATCTCCGGCTACGGCCTGCCGATGGCCCTGACCCTGGTGCGCCCCGACCTCGACATCTGGGAGCCGGGCGAGCACAACGGCACGTTCCGCGGGTTCGCCCCGGCGTTCGCCACCGCGTCGGAGGCACTGCGCCTGTTCTGGTCGGACGACACGCTCGAGAAGGAGACCCTGCGCAAGGGTGCCTTCATCGAGGCGCACTTCAACTCGCTCGTCGCGCGCTACGGCGACGACCAGATGGTCGCGAAGGGCCGAGGCCTGGCGCGCGGGCTGCAGCTGTCCGACGGCGAGCTCGCCGACCGCGTGACCACCGAGGCGTTCGAGCGCGGGCTGCTGCTGGAGACGTCCGGCCCGCGGGGCGAGGTGGTCAAGCTCCTGCCGCCGCTGACGATCACCGACGACGAGCTGCAGCGCGGGCTGAAGATCCTCAGCGAGTCCGTCGGCGCCGTCCTGACCCCCCTCGCCCCCTACACGAAGGAGGACGCATGATCGTCCGCAACCTCGACGAGATCACCGACACCGACGCCGACGTCAAGAGCGAGAACTGGCGCTCCAAGCGCATCGTCCTCGCCAAGGAGGGCGTCGGGTTCTCGGTGCACGAGACGACCCTCTACGCGGGCACGGAGAGCTTCTTCTGGTACGCGAACCACATCGAGGCGGTGTTCATCACCTCGGGCGAGGGCGAGATCGAGGACCTCGCCACCGGTGAGGTGCACCAGCTGCGGCCCGGGTCGCTGTACCTGCTGAACGACCACGACAAGCACAAGGTGCGCCCGCGCACCGAGATCACGTGCGTCTGCGTCTTCAACCCGCCGGTCACCGGCCGCGAGGTCCACGACGAGAACGGCGTCTACCCGCTCGTCACCGAGCCGGAGACCGCCACCGTCTGACGGCGCCCCGCGCCCCTCGAGACGTGGTGAGCGGACGGCATGCCCTGTGACCGGTCGGTCACAGGACATGCCGTCCGCTCACCACGTTGTCAGGGCGGCCAGGCGGCGACGCAGCAGGCGGCGGTCGCCCTCGCGGTCGACCACGTCGAGCGCGGCCCGCAGAGCGGCGGCGGCCTGGTCGGGCCGGCCCGCCCGGGCGAGCAGCTCCGCCCGGACGGCGGGCAGCAGGTGGTAGCCCACGAGCGCCGGCTCCTCGGCGAGGTCGTCGATCGCGGCGAGCCCGGCCGCAGGCCCGTGGACCTCGGCGAGGGCGACGGCGCGGTTGAGCGCCACCACGGGCGACGGCGTCATCGCCAGCAGCACGTCGTAGAGCGCGAGCACCTCGGCCCAGTCCGTCGCGGCGGCCGTGGGCGCCCGGCAGTGCAGGGCCGCGATCGCCGCCTGCACCTGGTACGGCCCGGGCCGCCCGACGGCGAGGGCCGTGTCCAGCTCGCGCAGCCCGTCGGCGATCTCGTCGTCCCGCCAGAGCGACCGGTCCTGCTCGGCGAGCGTGCTCGTCGTGCCGTCGGGGCCGCTGCGGGCGTCGCGACGGGCGTGCTGCAGGAGCAGCAGCGCGAGCAGCCCGCGCACCTCCGGCTCGTCGGGCAGCAACCGCGTCGCGAGCCGCACCAGTCGTACCGCGTCGTCGGCCAGGGCTCGGCGCTCGACTCCCCCGGCGACGTCGTGGGCGGGCTCCGCCCAGGCGTCGTAACCCTCGGTGAACAGCAGGTACAGGACGACCAGGACGTCGGCGGTGCGCTCGCCCCGCAGTGCCGGCGGCGGCACGCGGAACGTGATGCCGGTGGCACGGATGCGCCGCTTGGCCCGCACCAGGCGCTGCGCCATCGTGGCCTCCGGGACGAGGAACGCCCGCGCCACCTGGGCCGTGGTCATGCCGGTGAGCGAGCGGAGCGTCAGGGCGACCCGCCCCTCGAGCGGCAGCGCAGGGTGGCAGCAGGTGTACAGCAGCCGCAGCAGGTCACCGTCGGGGTCGCTCGGGCCGTCGTCAGGGGCGGCATCCTGGAGCGGGGCCTGGAGCGGGGCCGCGAGCCGGGCCGCCGTCGCGGTCTTCTCGCTCTCCGTCCGGCGGCGGCGCAGCACGTCGATCGCGTGCCGGCGCGCCGTCGTCGTGAGCCACGCGCCCGGAGCGTCGGGGACGCCGTCGCGCACCCACGTGCGCAGCGCGGTCGCGAACGCCTCCTGCGCCGACTCCTCGGCCAGGTCCAGGTCGCCGGTGCTGCGCGCCACCGCACCGAGGACGCGCCCCCACTCGCTGCGGAACGCGTCCTCGGCGGCGGCGGCCGCCGCCGTCACTCCGCCCCGGCCTCCTCGGTCGGCCAGAACGGGTGCACCTCGACGGTCCCGCCGCCCCACGAACCGGGGTGCTCCGCGGCGATCGCGAGCGCCGCGGCGAGGTCGGGGGCCTCGACGACGTCGAACCCGCCGATCACCTCCTTCGCCTCGGCGAACGGCCCGTCGGTCACCACGGTCCGCCCGCCCGACACCCGCACCTGGCGGACGTCCGCGGCGGGCCGCAGCCGCTCCCCCAGCACGCGCGAGCCGTCGGCGTCGTGCCGGCGCACCCAGTCCTCGATGTCCGCGTCGGGCCCACGGTCGGGCGTGTCGGGCTCCCGCACCAGGAAGAGGTACCGCATCACGCGCCGCCCTTCCCCGCGCCGGCGGGTTCGCCGCCGGCCGTGACATCGCCGCCGGCCGCATCAGCGACCTCGAGGGGCCAGAACGGCCGGAGCTCGATCGCGCCCGCGTAGGCCATCGGGTGCTCGGACGCGATGGCGATCGCGGTGTCCAGGTCCGGCGCGTCCAACACGTCGAACCCGCCGATGGCCTCCTTGGTCTCGGAGTACGGGCCGTCGGTGACGACGACGCGCCCGCCCCGCACCCGCACGCCGACGGCGTCCTCCGGGGGGCGCAGGCGGTCGCCCAGCACGGCGGCGCCGCTGCCGTAGTGACGGTCCACCCAGTCCTCGATGCGGGGCACGCCGTCCGTGCCCTCGCTGCCCACCTCGGCGTCGTCCGGCGTGCTCAGCACCAGCATCAGGTAGCGCATCAGTCCTCCTGGGTCCCGGTCGTCGTGGGCCGGCGGAGCACCATCGGCCCGTAGAACGCCACGTCGGCGGCCTCGATGCCGTCGCCGACGACGCGCCCGTCACGGTAGCCGCCGCGCCAGCCCGGCCGCACGATGCGGTCGGCATCCAGGATCGCTTCCAGAAAGCTCATCGCGCACCCCTTCCCTCCTGCACGGCCCGTGCGGCCGTGTCATCAGGACGACGAACGGGGAGCGACCGGATCGACACCTCGCCGCTCACGAAGACAAAGAGCTCAGGCGACGTCGAAGCCGGCGCCTCGCAGCTTGTCGACGACCGCGGTGCAGTGCTCCAGCCCCTTGGTCTCGAGCTGGACGTTCACGAGCACCTGCGACACCGTCAGGGACGTGTCCGTCCGGGTGTGCTCCACCTGCACGATGTTGGCTCCCGTGCCGGCGATGGTGTCGAGCAGGACGGCGAGGGAGCCCGGCCTGTCGTCGATACGCACGTGCAGCTGCAGGTACCGGCCGGCGGCCACCAGGCCGTGCTGCACCACCCGCACGAGCAGGAGCGGGTCGATGTTGCCGCCGGTGAGGACCGGGACGACGGTGCCCGGCAGCGACCCCGGCTCGGCGGCCACCACGGCCGCGACCCCCGCCGCCCCCGACGGCTCGACGATCTGCTTGCCCCGCTCCGCGACGAGCAGCAGCGCGCGGGACATCTGCTCCTCGGAGACGGTGCGGACCTCCACGCCGAGGCGCACCAGCACCTCGAACGGCACGTCGCCCGGGGTCCCGATGGCGATGCCGTCCGCCATGGTCGTGCCGAGGGACGCGGACAGCGGGCGGCCGGCCGCGAGCGACGCCGGGTACGCCGCGGCGGACTCGGCCTGGACGCCGATGACCCGCACGTGCGGCGCGGCCTCGGCGAGCACGGTGGCGATGCCCGCCACCAGGCCACCGCCGCCGAGCGGCACGACGACCGTGCCGACGTCGGGCACCTGCTCCAGGATCTCGAGCGCGACCGTGCCCTGCCCGGTGACGACGTCCAGGTGGTCGAACGGGTGGATGAGGGTGCGTCCGGAGCGGGCGGCCTCGGCCCGGGCCGCGACCAGCGCCTCGTCGACGCTGGTGCCCACCTGGCGCACCTCGGCGCCGTAACCGCGCGTGGCGACGAGCTTGGGCACCGACGCGTCGGTCGGCATGTACACGATGGCGTGGATGCCGAGCATCTGCGCCGCGAGCGCCACGCCCTGGGCGTGGTTGCCGGCGCTGGCGGCGACCACGCCGCGTGCCTTCTCCTCGTCCGACATGCGGCTCAGTCGCGTGTACGCGCCGCGGATCTTGAACGACCCGGCGCGCTGGAGGTTCTCGCACTTGAGGACGACGGGCGCCCCGGCGATCTCGGACGCGGCGCGGAACGGCTCGATCGGCGTCCTGGTGATGACGCCGTCCAGCAGCCGGGCCGCGGCCCGCACGTCGTCGAGGGTGACTCGGTCGATCGGGGGGTGGTCCACTACTACCTGTTCTCTCCTGGGTTGCCCGCGTCAGGGGCGGGCGCGGCAGCGGCGCCGTCCCGAGGGCCCGCCGTGTCGCCCGGCGCGTCGCCGCGCGACGTCGACCGCCCTGACCAGAGCAGGGTACCGGGCAGCTGGGGTCTTCTCCGGAGCAGCGGCAGATGGTCCTCGGTGCCGAGCTCGGGGAACTTGTCGTGGCCGTGCAGGTAGAGCAGCACGGTGTTGAGCACGGCAGCGACCGGCACGGCGAACAGCGCCCCGACGATCCCCGCGGCCAGCGAGCCCGCCGCCACCACGAGCACCACGGCCACGGGGTGCAGCGACACGGCGTGACCCATGAGGAACGGCTGCAGGATGTGGCTCTCCGCCTGCTGCACCAGCAGCACGATGCCGAGCATGATCAGGGCGGCGACCCAGCCGTTGGCCACGAGCACGACGGCGGTGGCGATCGCGCCGGTGACGATCGCGCCGATGATCGGCACGAACGACCCGATGAAGACGAGGACGCCGATCGGCAGCGCGAGCGCCGGGACGAAGAACGCAGAGCCGACCCCGATGCCGACGGCGTCGACGAAGGCCACGAGGATCTGCGTGCGCACGTAGGCGGACAGCGTGACCAGGCCGCGACGGCCCGCCTGGTGCACGGGCTCGCGGGCCCCCACGGGCAGCAGGTTGACCAGCCAGGTCCAGATGCTGCGGCCGTCGAGCAGGAAGAAGATCGTGCAGAACAGCGCGATGAGCGCCCCCACGAGGACGTGCCCCACGGTCGTGGCGGCGCCCAGGGCGCCGGAGACCAGGCCGGAGCCCGCCACGGCGGAGTCCTGCAGCTGCTGCCCATACTCGGAGATCTGCTTGGAGTCCAGGCTCAGCGGGCCTTCGGCGAGCCAGGTGGTGAACTGCTCGAAACCGGCGACCGCCTGGTCGGCAAGGTCCTGGAAGCCCCCCACGATCGACCGGCCGGCGAGCGTGATCAGGGCGCCGACCAGCACGATGAGGCCCACGACCGCGATGGCCGTGGCGAGGCCCCGCCGCACGTGCCAGCGCTCCAGCGTCCGGCGCGCCGGCGCGAGCAGGACGGTGAGCAGCAGCGCGATGGCCACCGGCACGACGATCGTCTTGAGGACCGCCAGCAGCCACAGCACCCCGGCGACGGCCGCGGCGATGAGCAGCAGCCGCCAGGACCACCCGGCCGCGGCACGGACGCTTCGCGGCACGGTCTCTTCGCCCGAGGACGTCGTTGGTGCGTTCACGTGCCACACCTTAAGCGGCAAGGTCAGGGCGACGCCCGTCAGGTGCGGCGCGGCGGGTGCGGGGTCTCGCCCCGCTCGAGCATGGCGACGTACTTGGCGATGTTGCGGGTGCGTGTCTCCGGCTTCTTCGCCGTCGCCAGGCGGTACAGGATCGCGTACCGGTTCTGGGACGACAGCGCGGCGAACGCCTCCTGCGCCACCGGGTTCTCCCCGAGCGCCTCCGCCAGCTCCGGCGGCACCTCGATGGTCGCCGGCCCCTGGTACGCCGCCTCCCAGCGCCCGTCCTCCTGCGCGCGGGCGACCTCCGCCAGGCCGCGAGGCCGCATCCGGCCCTCCTCGGTGAGCCGGCCGACGATCTCCACGTTGCGTGCCGACCACCGGCTGCGCGACCGGCGCGGGCAGAACCGCTGGAGCATCGTGTCGGCGCCGAGGCCGCGACCCTGCGCGTCGATCCAGCCGCTGCACAGCGCCTCCGCGAGCGCGGTGGCGTGCGTGAGCGTCGTCGGTGCCGGGCGCCCCTTCTTGGCGAGCACCAGCCACACCCCGTCGGGGCAGGTGTCCTCGTGCTGGTCGAGCCACGCGCGCCACGCCGCGGCGTCCGGCAGGACCAGCTGGTCCGGGAGGTCTGTCACGTGCGTCACGCTAGCGGACGGCGACCTCGTCGGGCTCGCGGTTCCGGCAGGCACGCACCGCTCGGAACATCCGGGCCGACGACGCCGTTGCGACTGTCGGGCCCGGAGTGCGCTTCCGGCCCCTGGACGACCTATGGAGGTAACGCGATGAGCTCGATCTTCGACCAGCTGCTCGGCCGTTCCGGCAGGACCACGATGATCGCGCCCGAGGACGCTCTGCCCGGCCGCGCGTCGCCGGTGCTGCCCGCCCCGCGCCCGCACACGGTGCTGGGCACGTCGATCACCGGCCCGTGGCCCGTCGGCACGCGCGTGCTCTACCTGGCGATGGGGTGCTTCTGGGGCGCCGAGGAGATCTACTGGCAGGTCCCCGGCGTCGTGACCACCGCCGTCGGGTACATGGGCGGCGCGACGCCGAACCCGACGTACGAGGAGGTGTGCAGCGCGCGCACCGGACACGCGGAGACCACGCTCGTGGCGTACGACCCCACGCAGGTCACCGAGGCAGAGCTGCTCAAGCTCTTCTGGGAGCGGCACGACCCGACGCAGGGCTACCGGCAGGGCAACGACGTCGGCACCCAGTACCGGTCCGCCGTCTACTGGACCACGCCCGAGCAGGAGCAGGCGGTGCGCGAGACCGCGGAGACCTACGCCGAGGTGCTCGCCGCGAAGGGCTACGACCCCATCACCACCGAGCTGCGTCCGGCCGCCGAGGCGGGGCCGTTCTACTACGCCGAGGACGCCCACCAGGAGTACCTCGACAAGAACCCGCACGGCTACCGGTGCCACGCCACCACGGGCGTCCCGTTCCCCGACGCCGCCTGAGCCGCGGGCTCAGGGGCGCATGCCGAACGCCCGGCGTGTGACGCGCCAGCGTCGCACGCCGAGGTCGTACACCACCAGCAGGACGGCGGAGGACGCGAGCACGACGACCGCCAGCTCGACGGCGATCGGGGCCCGCCACGGGACGACGAGCGCGGCCACGCCCACCACGACCGGCTGGTGCAGCACGTACAGCGGGAGGACGGCAGCGAGCAGGTAGGCGTACGCGCGCCCGCTCGTGCCGGGCCGGTACCCCGCCGCGTCCTCCGCCGCTCCCTGGGCCCCTCCCTCCGCCGCGGAGATCCGCGCGGCCGAGCGGCGCAGGGCGCGGCGGTCCAGGCCGCCGAGGATCGCGACGACGAACAGCCAGCCCGCGGCGCCGAACAGCGCACGGAAGGCCACGGACGCCCCGGCGTCGCCGGTGAACGGGTCGGAGCCTGCGGCGTCGGCCGTGAGGAACGCCGCCAGCCCGCCGCCGTACACGACCGCGCCCGCGGCGCCCGCGAGCGCGGCGTCCCGGCGCAGCACCGCCCGGAGCCGCTCGTCGCCGCCCAGCACGACGCCCCCGGCGAAGAACGCGAGGTAGGTCCAGCGGGGCCAGCCGGCGTACTCCTGCTCCAGGCCCCCGACCGCGCACACGAGCGCCAGCACCAGGGCCGGGAGCAGGACGGCGCCGCGCGTCCGCACGGCCCGCACCACGCCGTCGTGCCCGCCCGGGGCCGCCAGCCGCGGAACCACGGCGACCGCGAGCGCCAGCAGCGACGACCACGCGAGCAGCAGCACCACGAACCACAGGTGCCCCGACTCGAAGTGCTCGCCCTGCACGACGAACGGCGCCTCGGCGAGCTCGACCCGGACGTCGAAGAACCGCGGGTAGAACTCCGGGTAGGACAGGTCGGAGGCGGACCGCGTGCGCTCACGCACCCACACCGGGAACGGCAGCAGCAGCACGGTCGCGACGAGCAGCGGTACCCCGAGCCTCAACAGGCGCTCCCGCACGAACCCCGCCGTCGTCCGGTGGGCCAGCGAGCGTCGCGCCGCCCAGCCCGAGACCGTGAACAGCGCGGGCATCGCCCACACCACCACCAGGCCCGCGAGCACGGTCGTGACGTCGGTCGTGGTCTCGTTCTTGACGTAGAAGTCCGGGTCGCTCGCGTCGAACACCAGGGCGGAGTGGAACAGCACGAGCCCCAGCACGACGACCGCCCGCAGCGCGTCGAGCTCCGGTCGCCGCGCGGGTGCCCGGACGGACCCGTCGGCGGCCGCGCCGGGGACCACGCCGTCCGGTGGCTGCACGACAGCCATCGTCCTGCACCGCTCGTCGTGCGAGCAAGAGCCGCCACCGGCCCGGTGTGGCGAGGACCACACGACGCGACGTTGTCGGGTGCCGGTGCGACGATCGACGCGTGCTCCTCTCCGAGGTCGTCACCACGCACGCCGCCGTCGCCGCGACGCGCTCGCGGCTGCGCAAGCGCGAGCTGCTCGCCGGTGCGCTCCGGTCGGCCGACCCGGGCGACGAGGTCGAGGTGGTCGCGGCGTTCCTGTCCGGGCGCCCGCGGCAGCGGCGCACCGGGCTCGGATGGCGGACGCTGGCCCGGCTCCCCGCCCCGGCCCTCGAGCCGTCGCTGAGCCCGCTCGACGTCGACGAGGCGCTGTCGCGGTTCGCCGCGTTCGCGGGCGCGGGCTCGCAGACGGCGCGGTTGGCCGCCGTCGCCGAGCTGTTCGCGCTGGCCACCGCCGACGAGCAGGACTTCGTACGTCGGCTCGTCCTGGGCGAGCTGCGCCAGGGCGCGCTCGACTCGCTCCTGCTCGACGCGATCGCCGCGGCGGCCGAGGTGCCCCTCGCACGGGTACGGCGGGCGGCGATGTTCAGCGCCTACTCCGGGCCCATCGCCCGGGCCGCGCTGGCGGGGGGCGCGGACGCGCTCGCCGCGTTCCGGCTCGAGCCGGGGCGCCCGGTCCGGCCCATGCTGGCGTCGTCCGCGCCGGACGTCGCGGCCGCGCTCGAGCGGTTCGGCGGCGCACAGGTCGCCGCCGACACCAAGCTCGACGGCATCCGGGTGCAGGTGCACCGCACCGGGGACGACGTCGCCGTCTTCACCCGCTCGCTGGACGACATCACCGAACGCCTGCCCGAGGTGGTCGCGCTCGCCCGGTCGCTCGACGTGCGCGCGGTCGTGCTCGACGGCGAGGCGCTGCTGCTCGACGACGCCGGCCGCCCCCGGCCGTTCCAGGACACGGCGGCACGCACCGGCACCCACGAGACGGACGGCGTCACGACCATGCCGCTCACCGTCCGGTTCTTCGACGTGCTGCACCACGACGGCACCGACCTGATCGACGCCCCCACCTCCGAGCGGCTGGCGGTGCTGGACGACGTCGTGCCGCCCGACGCGATCGTGCCGCGGCTGTTCTCCGCCGACCTCGACGACCTCGCGGAGTACTTCACGGCGACCGTCGCCGCCGGCCAGGAAGGCCTGGTGATCAAGGCCCTCGACGCGCCGTACGAGGCCGGGCGCCGCGGCACCGCGTGGGTGAAGGTCAAGCCGCGGCACACCCTGGACCTCGTCGTGCTCGCCGTCGAGTGGGGCTCCGGGCGCCGGCAGGGGTGGCTGTCGAACATCTGGCTGGGTGCGCGCGACCCCGCGTCGGGAGACTTCGTGATGCTCGGCAAGACGTTCAAGGGCATGACCGACGAGATGCTCACCTGGCAGACCGAGCGGTTCCTGGGGCTGGAGACGCACCGCGAGGGGCACGTCGTGCACGTGCGGCCCGAGCAGGTGGTCGAGATCGCCTTCGACGGCGTCCAGCGCTCCACCCGCTATCCCGGCGGGATGGCGCTGCGGTTCGCCCGCGTGCTGCGCTACCGCGACGACAAGCCCGCCGCCGAGGCGGACACGCTCGACACCGTGCGAGCGCTGGGCTCCTGAGCGAGCCCGGAGCCACGTGGTGGATCCCCACAAGCAACGTCGGCGCCGGTGGTGGGGGCCGCACCAAGACCGTCCTCACCGACAACGAACGGGGTCGAAGCCAGGAGGTTCTCCACTCGTGACCTGGGGCGTCACGGTCGCTAGCGTCGAGGGGTCGGCGCCCGCCGGCGGCCACAGTCCCCACCGAGAGGCAGCCCGTGACCACGATCGCCCAGCACCCCGCCCTGCTCGCCGACCGGGTGCTCCCCCGGTCGCTCGCCACCGACGCCGGCCTCGTGCTGGGCGGAGCGGCGATCACCGCCCTCCTCGCCCAGGTCTACGTGCCCCTGCCGCTGGTCCCGATCACCGGTCAGACGATGGCCGTGCTGCTCGTGGGAGCCACGCTCGGCGCCACCCGCGGCGCGATGTCGATGAGCGTGTACGCGCTGCTCGGCCTGGTCGGGTTCCCGGTCTTCTCCGAAGGATCCAGCGGCATGGCCGTGGTGCTCGGGCCCACGGGGGGCTACATCGTCGGGTTCGTCCTCGCCGCCGCCCTCGTGGGTCGGCTCGCCGAGCTCCGCTGGGAGCGCACCTTCGCCAAGGCGCTCCTGACGTTCGTCGCCGGCACCGGCGTCACCTTCCTCGTCGGCCTGCCGTGGCTCGCCGCGGTGGCCGGGCTCGACCTGCAGGCCACGCTGGCGGCGGGTCTCTTCCCGTTCGTCCTGCCCGGCCTGGTCAAGGCGGCCATCGTCGCCGGGCTCATGCCCCTGGCGTGGAAGGGCGCCGAGGCGATCACCGCGCGCCGGGACCGCTGAGCCGCCGCTGATCCCCACGCCGCCCGACGGCGCGCGGCCGGGCAGCGTGGGGACCGGCCAGCGTGGAGACCGGCCAGCAGCCGCCGGCTAGCGACGGCCGCGGGGCGGCTTGCCGCCGGACCGCATGCCCGGCTTGCCACCGGACCGCCCGCTCGGCGGACGCCCGCGGCCCGCACCTCGCGCCTGCGGCCTGCCGCCGGGCTGTCCTGCCCGCGGCTCGCGGACCTTCTTCGGCACCGCCGCGGCCGCCGCGGCCGCCTCCTCGGCCCGCGCCCGACCCGCCCGGCCGCGCGAGCTGTTCGCCGTGCGGCCCCGCACGATGCCGACCAGCTCCTCGACCAGCTCCGAGGTCTCGTCGTCCAACCCGTCCACGAGCCAGCCCAGACCCACCGGAGCGGTGGGGCCGCCGTCGAGCACGCGGAACGTCACGTCCTTGCGGTGGTGCAGCCGCGCCAGCGACATCGGTACCACGGTGACGCCGACCCCGGTGGCGACCAGCGCGATCGCGTCCGCCGTGGTGGCCGGCCGCTCGGGCTGCGTCACCCCACCCGCGCCGTCGTCGTATCCCTCCGGGGCCCGGCCGGGCACGGGGCCGCCGCCGGCGAACAGGACGTCGTCGAGAGGCAACCACACGACGTCGTCCGCCAGGTCCGCGGGCGCGACCGTCTCGTCCTCGCCCGCGGCGGCCAGCAGGTGGTCGCGCGAGACCACCACGACCGGCAGCTCGTCGTACAGCGGGATGGCGTGCAGCACATCCGGGTCCACGGGCAGCCGCAGGATCGCCGCGTCCGCGCGTCGCTCGGCGAGCTCGGCCGCGACGTCGTCGGCGGGCACCTGCACGAGGTCCAGGTAGACGTCCGGCAGCCGGTCCCGCCAGGTCCGCGCCCATTTTCCGGGGGTGGCGCCCGGCACGTACGCCAGCCGGAACACGCGCCGTCCGTCGTCGCGTGCGGCGTCGGCCGCCCCCTCACCGGTGGCGTCGTCGTCGGCGGGGAGGTCGGCACCCGTGGGGTCGTCGGTCACGGGATCAGGCTACGGCGCTGCGGGACGGACGCTCCCGACTACCCTGTACCCATGGCCGGAACCCCCTTCTCTCAGCAGGTCCTCAAGCCGACGAACGCGGCGAAGAAGCTCGGGGTGTACCTGCCCGCGACACCCTCCGAGTTCCAGGAGCACGGGATCACCCGCGCCCAGCTCGAAGAGCTCGAGACCGACCCGCCGCAGTGGCTCGCGGACCTGCGCCGCAACGGCCCGCACCCGCGTCCCGTCGTCGCCGGGCGGCTCGGCATCTCCATCGCCGGGCTCGCGCGCGGCGGCATCACCGACCCGCTGACCACCGAGCAGATCGACGAGCTGCGCCAGGACCCGCCCGCGTGGCTGGTCACCGAGCGCGAGGTCGCGGCGAAGGTGCGCGAGGAGGAGGACCGCCTGACCACCCGGGCGGCCGAGCAGGCGCAGCGCGAGGCGCGCAAGGCGCGCTGACCCCCGCTGACCGCCGCTGACCGCGTGGTCCGGCGGCGACTGCGCGCCGCGCAGGGTCGCGTCGGGGAGACTGGTGCCGTGCACCCTCACCCCGACCCGTCCGCCACGCCGCCCGCCACGCCGCCCGCCACGCCGTCCTCGGCCGACCGGCTCGCCGCCGTCCTGGACGCGATGGCCCCCTGGCCGGAGGACGGCTCGCGGCCCGACGGCCCCGTCGCCGTCGACGCGACCGACCGGCTGCTGCTCGACGAGGCGGCCCCCCTGCTCGCGACGGCCGGGCCCGGCGACGTCGTGGTCCTCGGTGACCGGTTCGGCGCGCTCACGCTCGGGGCCGTGACCCTCGGCGCCCCGGACGTGCGGTCGTGCGTCGACACCGTCACCGCCGAGGCCGCCGTCGAGCACCACCTGGCCGACGCCGACCTGCTCGACGTCGCGCGCGGCGGGCGCGAGACCGCCGAGGTCACGCTGCACGACACCCTCGACGAGGAGCTGCTCGCCGGTGCGCGCGTCGTCCTGCTGCAGCTGCCGCCGTCGCTCGCGGAGCTCACCGAGATCGCGGAGCACGTGGCCCGGTACGCCGCCGACGACGTCACCGTCCTCGCGGGCGGGCGCGTCAAGCACATGACGCGCACGATGAACGAGGTGCTGGCGGCGTCGTTCACGGACGTGCACGCCACGCTGGCCCGCCAGAAGTCGCGCGCGCTCGTCGCGACGGGCGTCCGGCCGGGTGCTCGCGACGCCGCACCGACCTATCCCGCGACCGCGCGGCTGACCGACGCCGAGCTGGTCGACGCGTCCGGGGCACCGTACGTCGACGTGGTCGCACACGGCGGGGTGTTCGCGGGCACCGGGCTGGACCTGGGCACGCGGTTCCTGCTGACGACGGCCGACCGGTGGCCGGCGCCCGACCGCGTGCACGACGCCGTCGACCTGGGCAGCGGCTCCGGACTGCTCGCCGCCGTGCTGGCGCTGCGCTACCCCGAGGCCAGGGTCATCGGCGTCGACAGGTCGGCGGCCGCGACGGCCTCGACGCGTGCGACCGCTCGGGCGAACGCCGTCGGCGACCGCGTGCAGGTGCTGCGCGACGACGCCGGCACCGCCCTGCCCCGCGCGGGCGCGGACCTGATCCTGCTCAACCCGCCGTTCCACGACCGTGCCGCCGTGCGCACCGACGCCGCCCATAGGATGTTCCGCGCGGCGGGCAAGGCGCTGCGCCCGGGCGGCGAGCTGTGGTGCGTCTTCAACACGGCGCTGCACTACCGGCAGGCGCTGCAGCGCGACGTCGGGCCCACCGTCCACATCGTCCAGAACCCGAAGTTCACGGTCACCCGGTCCCGCCGCCGCTGACCCCCTGAGCGACGCACAGGTGGCCGGCGCCGGTCTGCGGCCTCACGAGGCGGCAGAGCGGTGCCGACCACCTGTGCGGCGATCGGAGGCGGTGCGGGTCAGCGCACGTCGACCACGTCGACGACGAAGACGAGCGTCGCACCGCCCGGGATGCCGGCCTGCGGAACGCCGCGCTGGCCGTAGCCGTGCTCGGCCGGGATGGACAGCAGCACGCGGTCGCCCACGTTGCGGCCCACGAGACCCTTGTCCCAGCCGCCGATGACGGCGCCGACGCCGATCGGGAAGTCGATGGTGGCGCCGCGGTCGTACGAGTTGTCGAAGACGCCGCCGCCCCAGGTCTGGCCGAGGTAGTTCACGACGATGGTGCGGCCGGCGTCGACCACCGGGCCCGTGCCCTCCTCAAGCACCTGCACCTGCAGGCCGGCGGGCGCGTCGGGGGTGGGGAACGTGATCTCAGGCTTGTCGCCAAAGCTGCCGGTGGCGGTGGGGAGCGTGGTCACGGAGGTACCTCATCTTCGTCCGGGGGCCGCCGGTTCCCCGGCGGCGGTGCGCCGTCAAGCCTACGCGGACACGTCGGCGAGCACGTCGGCGAGCACGCCAGGCGCCACGTCAGGCAGCGACGCGCACCGACGTCCGCGCGGCGTCCCGCAGGGCGGCGAGCGCCGTCCGGACGGGCGGCGTGTCGGCGACGGCGTCCTGCACCAGCGCGTAGATGGACCGCACGGGGACCGGGCGCTCCACCGGGACCGCCACCGTGCCGGGTGCCGGGTGCGCCGCCCCGAGCGCGGGCAGCACGGTGATGCCGATGCCCGCCGCGACGAAGGCGACGGCCGTCGGATAGTCGTGCGCCTCGACCGCGAACGACGGCGCGAAACCCGCCGACCGGCACGCCTCGAGCAGGTTGCGGCGGCACCAGCCCCGCGCGAAGTCGTTGTCGATCCACCGCTCGCCCACCAGCTCGACGAGCTCGATCTCGGACCGGCCGGCCAGCGGGTGCGTCCGCGGCAGGACGGCGACGTACGGGTCGTCGAGCAGGTGGTGCGCCGTGGTGCCCGCCGCCGCCACGAAGCCGGACGAGGCCACGCTGAGCTGCAGGTCGGCTCGCCGCGCGGGGTCGCTCGGGATCTCCTCCGTGAGCTCGAGGTCGAGCCGCACGCCGGGATACCCCGCCGTCAGCGCGCTCACCACGGACGGCAGCCAGGCCGCGCCGACGGACGCGAAGTACGCGATGGACAGGCTGCCCGAACGCCCGGAACGCAGGTCCGCGACGAACGTCTCCACCTCCCCCAGCCGTGCCAGCAGGCCGTCCGCCTGGGCGGCGAGCGCCGTGCCCGCCGCCGTCGGGCGCACGCCCCGTCCGTGCCGGGCCAGCAGCTGGAGCCCGGTCTCGCGCTGCAGGGCCGTCACGTGCTGGCTCACCGCCGACGGCGTGTAGCCGAGGTTGGCGGCCGCGGCGGCCACCGAGCCGCTGGCGACGACCGACCGGAAGATGCGGAGCCTGTGGACGTCGATCATGGGTCACGACGTTACAGCGCGACTGAACGATGCAGTAGATATATGAACTGGTGCTCACGCATGCGGTGGATGGAGGATCGTCGTCATGACAACCATGCCCACGCCCACGCAGCAGGGGACGGCGAGCCCTCGCACCTCCGGCAACGCGCTCACCGTCATCGCGATGGCGGTCACGGTCGTCCTGTGGGCGTCGGCGTTCGTCGGCATCCGGGCGGTGGGGCACGACCTGGACGCCGGGGCCCTCACCCTGGGCCGGGTCGCCGTCGGCACGCTCGCGCTCACCGTGATGCTCGGGGTCGTGCACCTGCGCCGCGGCACCCCGGTGCGCCTCCCGCGGGGCCGCGTGCTGGCGCTCGTCGTCGTGTGGGGCGTGGCGTGGTTCGGCGGGTACAACCTGGCGCTCAACGCCGCCGAGCAGCACCTCGACGCCGGCACCACCGCCCTGCTCGTCAACCTGGCGCCGATGCTGGTCGCCGTCCTCGCCGGGTTCCTGCTCGGCGAGGGCTTCCCCCGCCGGCTCCTCGTCGGGATGGCCGTGGCGTTCGCGGGCGTCGTCGTCATCGCCGTCGCGACGTCGGCCGGCCGCTTCGACGCGGTCGGCGTCCTCCTCGGCATCGCCGCTGCCGTGCTCTACGCGGGGGCCGCCACGCTGCAGAAGCGCCTGCTGCCCCGCCTCGACGCGCTCACCATGACCTGGCTGGGCTGCCTGGCCGGCACGGTCGCGTCGCTGCCGTTCCTCCCGGGGCTGGTCAGCCAGCTCTCGGTCGCCCCGACGTCGTCCGTGCTGGGCGTGGTCTACCTCGGCATCTTCCCGACGGCGATCGCCTTCAGCACGTGGGGCTACGTGCTGACGCGCGCCAGCGCCGGCCGCACCGCGGCGTCGACCTACGCCGTGCCCCCGCTGGTGGTGCTGATGTCGTGGGTGCTCCTCGACGAGGTCCCCACGCCGATCGTCCTCGGGGGCGGCGTGCTGGCCCTCACCGGCGTCGCCATCGCCACCCTGCGCCGCCGTTAGCCCCCGGGCCGGCGAGCTGTCAGGACCAGGTGCACCGCACCGTGCACGTGGGCCTGACAACTCCCGAGCCCGGCGAGCTGTCAGGACCAGGTGCACCGCACCGTGCACGTGGGCCTGACAACTCCCGAGCGCGGCTCAGAGTGCAGCGGCCTTGCGCACCAGCACGCCGCGCTCGCGCTCGTTCTCGCACAGGCTCGCGGCGAGCTCCAGCTCACGGCGGGCCTCGGGCGCACGCCCCAGCCGCGCCAGCAGCTCTCCGCGCACGGACGGCAGCAGGTAGGACCCGCGCAGCGCGTCGCGCGCGACCAGGTCGTCGACGAGCGGCAGGGCCGCGGCCGGGCCGTGCGCCATCGAGACGGCCACCGCGCGGTTGAGCTCCACGACCGGCGACGGCGCCACCCGGCCCAGTGCCTCGTACAGCACGACGATGCGGTCCCAGTCGGTGCCCGGCACCGACGGCGCCACGTCGTGCTGCTCCGCGATGGCGGCCTGCAGACCGTACGGCCCGAGGCCCCTGCCGACGGCCACCGCCCGCGCCAGGGCGGCCCGCCCCCGCTGGATCGCGGACCGGTCCCACCGCCGACGGTTCTGGTCGGTGAGGAGGATCGGCTCGCCGTCCGGCCCGGTGCGCGCCGGGAACCGCGCGGCCGTGAGCTCGAGCAACGCCAGGAGCCCTTGCGCCTCGGGCTCGTCAGGGGCGAGCCTCGTGAGCACGCGCGCGAGCCGGATCGCCTCGGACGCGAGGTCGGTGCGCATCCACTCGGACCCGCCGGACGCCGTCGACCCCTCGGTGAAGATCAGGTACAGCACGTTGAGGACGGAGCCGAGCCGCTCGGCGCGGTCCTGCGCGGCGGGCACCTCGAACGGCACGCGCGCGGCCGCGAGCGTCTTCTTCGCCCGCGTGATGCGCGCCTGCACGGTGGGCACCGGGACCAGGAACGCCCGCGCGATCTCCTCGCTGCTCAGGCCACCCACGACCCGCAGCGTCAGCGCCACCCGTGCCTCCTTGGACAGCACCGGGTGGCAGGCGACGAACAGGAGCGCGAGTCGGTCGTCGCCGATGCGGTCCGGGTCCCACAGCAGGTCGGGATGGTCGTCGGCGCGTGCCGCCGAGCCCGGCCCTCCGGTGACGACGCCGCCCTCCCCGAGATCGCGGGCGAGGGCTGCGTAGCGCTCGTCGCGCCCGGCACGGCGCCGGAACGCGTCGATCGCCCGACGCCGCCCGGTCGCCAGCAGCCACGCGGTGGGGTCACGCGGGACCCCGTCGCGCGGCCAGGCGACCAGCGCCTCCGCGAGCGCCTCGGACGCGACGTCCTCGGCGAGCGCGAAGTCGTTCGTGTACCGGGCGAGGGCACCGACGATCCGGCTGGACTCGATGCGCCACACCGCCTCGACGGCGCGACGGGAGGCCGCGTCGTCGACGACGCGACCTCCCTCGTCCGGGTCAGGCCCGGAGGCCGGCTGCGCAGTGCTCACGACGCTCACGACGCTCACTGGGCGCGCTGCGCCTGCTCCTGCTCCTGGCGCCAGCCCTCCTCCTTGGCGATCCACTCGTCGTCCTGGGGGAAGTCCTCCGGGCCGTTGATCCGGCGCACCTCGAGCTTGGTGCCGGGGCCGCTGAGCGGGGCACGCTTGGCCCACTCGATCGCCTCCTCCTTGGTGGCGACGTCGACGATCCAGAAGCCGTTGAACAGCTCCTTGGTCTCGCCGTAGGGGCCGTCGGTGACGACGGGCGTCTCGGAGGAGAAGTCGACCACCGACCCCTCGGAGGCGTCGGAGAGCCCCTCCCCGGCGGCCAGGACGCCGGCGTCCATCATCGACTCGTTGTAGCGGCCCATGTCCGCGATGACCTGGGCGAAGTCGAGCTGCTCGTAGGCCGCCGCGCCCTCGTCCGTGGCCCGCATGATCAGCATGTACTTGCTCATCGTCCTGCTCCCTGTCGTGGTCGCGGTCACCCTTCTGGTGACCTTCTCATCCCCAGGTCGAACGGGGAACCGCGGGATCGACACCGGCCCAGAGCTTTTTTCAGATCCGCTCTTGCACTCTTTGGCTAATGGTGTTAGCTTCACGGCTATGGATACGACCCGGTACCTCACCCGCCCCGAAGGACGCCTCGCCTACACCGATGCCGGTACAGGACCGCTCGTGGTCGCCGTCCCCGGGATGGGCGACCTGCGTTCCACCTACGACGACCTGGTCCCCGCGCTCGTCGCCGCGGGCCACCGCGTGGTCGTCACCGACCTGCGCGGCCACGGCGACTCCGACACCACCTTCACGACGCACGGGGACGTCGCGACGGGCACCGACCTCCTCGCCCTCGTCGAGCACCTCGACGCCGGGCCCGCGGTGCTGGTCGGCAGCTCCATGGGCGGTTCGGCCGCCGTGTGGGCCGCCGCCGAGCGTCCCGACCTGGTGCGCGGGCTGGCCCTCGTCGCCCCGCACCTGCGCGAGCCGTCCTCGCCGGCGATGATGCGCGTCCACCGCCTGCTGTACCGGGCGGCGTTCGCCCGCCCGTGGGGTGCCGCCGCCTGGTCCCGGCTCTACACCTCGATGTTCTCCAAGGGGCGCAAGGGGCCCCGGCACACAGAGCACGTGGCCGCGATCCGGCACAGCATGGCCGACCCGGCGCGCCTGCGCTCCTTCCGCGACCTCGCCCTCGCGCTCGACCACTCCCCCGTCGAGCCGCAGGTGGCCCGGGTCCAGGCCCCCGCGCTCGTCGTCGTCGGCGAGCTGGACCCCGACTACTCCGACGCCGCCGTCGCCCTCGCCGAGATGCGCGACGCGCTGGGGGCGCAGGGCGTGCTGGTGCCGGGCGTCGGGCACTACCCCCAGCACCAGGCGCCCGACGTCGTGACCCCCGCGGTCCTCGACTTCCTCGCCGGTCTTCCCGTCGCCGTGGCCGACGAGCGGAGCACCCGTGCCTAGGGCCGGACTGTCCCAGGACGCCGTGGTACGCATCGCCGCCGACCTGGTGGACGCCGGCGGCCCCACCGGGCTCGCCGACCTCACCCTCGCGAAGGTCGCCGCGACCGCAGGCGTCGCGACGCCCAGCCTCTACAAGCACGTCGGCTCCCTGGCCGCGCTGCGGCGGCACGTGGCGCTCGTGGCCCTCGCGGACCTCACCACCCGCAGCGCCGCCGTGACGGTCGGGCGCTCCGGCCCGGACGCACTGCGGGCCCTCGCCCGCGAGTGGCGCGCGTTCGCGCGCCAGCGCCCGGGCCTGTACGCCGCCGTCCAGCTCGCGCCGGACCCGGACGCCCCCGAGGAGGCCGAGCACCGCGCGGCCGCGGCCCGCGTCGTCGCCCTCGTCGCCGCCGTGCTGCACGGTTTCGACCTGGCCGACGACCGCATGATCGACGCGATCCGTGCCGTCCGGGCGGGCATCCACGGCTTCGTCGTCCTCGAGCTCGCGGGCGGGTTCCGCCTGCCCGAGGACCTCGACCGCAGCTTCGACACGCTGATCGACATGCTGGTGGCCGGCGTCCTGAAGCTGGGGGGCGACGACGCATGAGCGCCACCCGCTCGGCCCGCTGGACGGCCTCGGGAGCCGTCACCGCCGCCGTCCTGCTGCTCCTGTTCCCCGCCCTGCGTCCGTGGCCCGACGAGACGGTCGCGAGCCTCGCGCTCGCCGACGGTTTCGCGTCCGGCCGCTGGGTCGCCGCGCACCTGTGCGGGATCGCCGGGCTCACGCTGCTCGCACCGACCTTCCTCGGGCTGCGGCAGGTGCTCGCCGCCCGGTCCACGACGACGGCGCACCGGCCCCCCGGCGTCCGGGCGGCGTCGGCGGCGACCTGGACCGCCTGGGCGGGCGCCGCGCTGTGCGCGCTGTACTTCGGCGCGGAGACCTTCGGCATCCGCACCGTCGCGCAGGCCGCGCTCCGCGCCGGCGACCCCGCGATGCTGGCCGACGTCGACGTGCTGCGCAACCAGCCGGTGGCGCTGGCCACGTTCGGTGCCGGGCTCGCGCTCCTCGCGGCGTCGGGCGTCCTCGTCGCCGTCGCCGGGTGGCACGGGCGTGGGCTCCTGCGCTGGGCCGGGCTCGTCGTCGCCGCGGGGCTCGTGCTGTACCTGCCGCAGTTCTTCGGCCCGCCCGCGGTGCGGGTCGGGCACGGGGTCCTGCTTGCCCTCGGCCTGCTGGGGCTCGCGCGGGCGGTCGTCCGCGGGCGGCCGCCCAGGTGACGGAGCCCGCCCGGCCAGGAGACGGGCCCGTGCGGGCACGACGACGGCCGGCCACCCCGAGGGGTGACCGGCCGCGTGATCCGGGGTGAGGCCCGGACGTCGCACCGACCCGCGGTGCGGGTCAGTCGCTGTTGAAGATCGCCAGGAGGCGCAGGAACTCCAGGTACAGCCACACGAGGGTGACGACGAGGCCGAAGGCCGCCGTCCAGGCGAACTTCGCCGGCACGCCCTGCTCGACGCCACGCTTGATCGCGTCGAAGTCGACGATCAGCGACGCGGCGGCCAGGCCGACCGCGAACAGGCCGACGGCGATGCCGAGCACGCCGCCCCGCATGCCCCAGCCGTCAAGCACGCCCGTCCACGTGAGGACCACGTTGACCAGCGAGAAGACGAGGTAGCCCACCATCGCGATGAGCAGCCAGCGCGTGAACTTCGGGGTGACGCGCACCTTGCCGGACTTGAACAGGAAGAGCGCGGCGACGAAGGTCGCCATCGTCGCGACGATGGCCTGGAGCACGATCGACGTCAGCGGCGTGCCCGAGCTGCCGACGGCCATCTGGGCGAACGCGATGCTGATGCCACCCAGGAACACGCCCTGCGCCACCGTGTAGGCGACGATGAGCGCCGGGCTGGGATTGCGCTTGAACGCGTTGACGAGACCGAGCACCAGGCCGGCGATCATGCCGATCGGCCACAGCTGCGGCGCGAAGTTCCACGTCGCCGCCGCGACGACGACGAGCAGCGCGAGCAGCCCGCCCGTCTTGATGATGACGTCGTCATAGGTGAGGCGCTTGGTGTCGGCGGTGGTGGCCGCCGGCGCGCTGTACATGTTCTCGAGCGACGCGGCGTCCGCGGCCTGCGTACCGGTGGTTCCGGCCATGTGCCCGTACTGCGGGGCCGTGGCCGTGCCACGGCCCCGGCGGGGCTCGCCGAAGACGTCGCTGTTCCTGAGGACGGGGTTGGTCATGAACTCCTCCTGGTCGCGGCTGCCGGGTGCTCGGCGACGGGTTGTCGCACGCGCAGGGCCGGGTCGCTGGCCGTTGCGATCCATCGTAATGAACGCGCCAGGCTCCCGGGACGTTCCCGCGCCCGCGAATCTCTCCCGGCCGCGGCCGGATCACCCGGTCAAACCCGGTGACTGCCCCCGGACCTGCCGCTAGGCTCGCTACGACCCGTGAGACGCCGACCCGGCCGCCCGACGCGGCGGCCACCCGTGAGGGGCGCCATGATCGAAGCACGTGGCCTGACCAAGCGCTACAAGGACAAGCTCGCCGTCGACGACGTGTCGTTCGTGGTGCGCCCGGGCGTCGTGACGGGCTTCCTGGGCCCGAACGGGGCCGGCAAGTCCACGACGATGCGCATGATCGTGGGCCTGGACCGCCCGACGGCGGGCACCGTCACCGTCAACGGGCAGTCGTACGCCAGGCACCGCGCCCCGCTCGCGGAGGTGGGGGCGCTGCTGGAGGCCAAGGCCGTCCACCCCGGGCGCAGCGCACGCCAGCACCTGCAGGCCCTCGCCGCCACGCACGGCATCGCGACCAGCCGGGTGGACGAGGTGATCGACCTCACCGGGCTGACGGCCGTCGCCGGCAAGCGGGTGGGCGGGTTCTCTCTCGGGATGGGCCAGCGGCTCGGGATCGCCGTCGCCCTGCTCGGCGACCCGCGCACCCTCATCCTCGACGAGCCGGTCAACGGCCTGGACCCCGAGGGCGTGCTGTGGGTGCGCAACCTGGCGAAGCACCTCGCCGGTCAGGGGCGCACCGTGTTCCTGTCGAGCCACCTCATGAGCGAGGTCGCCCTCACCGCGGACCACGTCATCGTCATCGGCAAGGGCCGGATCCTCGCGGACATGCCCGTCACGGAGCTGGTCGACGGCGCCTCGCGCCGCACCGTGCGCGTCCGCTCGCCGCAGCAGGGCGACCTCGCGGACGCCCTGCGCCGTGAGGGCGGCGAGGTCACCGCCGCCGACGACGGCGCGCTCGAGGTCACCGGCCTCGACGCCGCGCAGGTGGGCGAGACCGCGGCCGCGGGCGGCGTCGTCCTGCACGAGCTCACGCCCCTGGCTTCGACCCTCGAGGAGGCCTACATGGCCCTGACCGCCGACTCCGTCGAGTACCATGCGGGCGACCTCGCCGACGTCGTCGGCAGCGCCGGCGGCCCCGCAGGGCGGTCCGCCGGGCCGGACGCCGGCACCCAGGCCGAGGCGGGCACCCGATGAGCGCCGCCGCACCGGCGACCCGGCACGACGGTCCGCCGTCGACGCCGACCGTCCGTCCCGTGACCTTCCCCCGGGTGCTGCGTTCCGAGTGGATCAAGTTCCGCACGCTGCGCTCCACCGTGTGGACGACGGTGATCACGGCCGTCGTCATGGTCGGCTTCGCCCTCATGATGGCGTCGCTCCTGCGGCTCGCCACCGACACCCCCGAGATGGCCGAGGGGATGGCGCAGGACCCGGGCATGCAGGCGGCCGGCATGACGGGCACCTTCGCGATCACGCTCGGCTACTCGTTCGCCCAGCTCGCCGTCGCGGTGCTCGCCGCGCTCGTCGTGACGAACGAGTACTCGACGGGGATGGTCCGCTCCACGTTCGCCGCCGAGCCGCGCCGGCTGCCCACGCTGGGGGCGAAGCTCGTCGTCATCGTCGTGACGGTCGTCGTCGTGATCACGGTGGCGCTGGCCGTCGCGTACCTCGTGACCCTGCCGATCCTCGACGCGGCGGGCATGAGCGTCGACCTGTCGGACGCCGAGCAGGTCCGTGCGCTGCTGGGCTGCGTCCTCTACCTGGCGACGGTCGCCGCGTTCTCGCTCGCCGTCGGGACGCTGATGCGCCACTCGGCCGGGGCGATCTTCACGCTGGTGGCGATCTTCTTCGTGCTCCCGATCATCTTCTCGATCGTCACCGCGGCGTCGGACGCCGTCTGGGCGGAGTGGGTGAACAAGCTGCTGCCGAGCGTCGCCGGCGAGCGGATCATCTCCACCGGGCCGACGCCCGACACCCTGCTCGAGCCCTGGACGGGCTACGCCGTGCTGGCCGGGTACACCGTGGCGCTGCTCGTCGCCGCGGCAGTGACCCTCCGGCGCCGCGACGCCTGAGCCGAAGGCCGGGTGGCCGGGCGCGTCCGCGCCCTCGGTCGCCGCGCCTGATCCCCCCGAGAGAACCCGTTGTGAGCGGGCTATTGGCCCTGTTCCCGTAGGGGAACAGGGCCAATAGCCCGCTCACAACGTCAGGCGGGGTCGCTGCTGGCGGCCTTCGACTCCGCGAGCCGGGCCTCCACCCGGTCCCGCTCCGCCTTCTCCGCCGCACGGGTCGCAGCCTTCTCCGCCCGTCGGGCGGCGCGGGCCTCCTGCTTCTCCCGGCGCCGGTCGCGGCGTCGCTCGATCAGCGTGTACAGCACCGGCACCACGAACAACGTGAGCAGCGTCGAGGAGATCAGGCCACCGATGACCACCAGGGCCAGCGGCTGGCTGATGAACGCCCCGCCACCGGTGAGTCCGACGGCCATCGGCGTCAGCGCGAAGATCGTGGCGAGCGCCGTCATCACGATGGGCCGCAGCCGCTTGCGCGAGCCCTCGCGCACGGCCTCGTCCAGCGACCGGGGGTGCCCCTTCGCCGGGTCCCGGTACTGGTTGATGAGGTCGATGAGCACGATCGCGTTCGACACGACGATGCCCACGAGCATCAGCACCCCGATGAGCGCGGGCACGCCCAGCGGGGTGTCCGTGGCCAGCAGCGCCAGCAGCGCGCCCGTCGCCGAGAACGGCACCGACACCAGCAGGATCAGCGGTTGCACCAGCGAGCCGAACGTCGCCACCATGACGAGGTACACGATCGCGATCGCCGCGAGCAGGGCGAGGCCGAGGTCGGCGAACGCGTCGGCCTGGTCCGCCGCGACGCCACCGATCTCCACGTTGGCCCCGGCGGGCAGCTCGAGGCCGTCCACCGCCGCGGTGATGTCGGCGCTGAGCGTGCCGACGTCCTGCGTCTCGGGGGTCACCGAGACGGTCGCCGAGCGCTCGGAATCGGTGCGCGAGATCGACGTCGGGACGTCGACCTTCTCCACCGCGGCGACGTCGGTGAGCGGGACCATGCCTGCTGCGGTCGGGACCTCGAGGTCCTCGATCTCGGCCTGCGTCGCCGGGGCCTCGCCGGACACCACGACCACGTCCGTGGGTCCGTCGCCGAGGTCGACCTCGCCCGCGGTCTGCTCCGGGCTCATGGCGCCCGCCACGATGCCGGAGACCTGCGTCTCCGTGAGGCCGAGCTCGGCCGCCGCCTCGCGGTCGACCGTCACCTGCACGACCTGCTGCGCGGCGGCGAGGTCGTTGCTGACCTCGGCCACGCCGTCCAGGTCGGTCACCGCGGCGGTCACCTGGTCGGCGGCGTCCGCGAGCGCGGCCTCGTCGTGCGACGTCACCACCAGGTCGACGCTGGAGCTGCCGAAGCCGCTGTCCCCGCCGGCGACGCTGACGTCGGTCGTGACGCCGCCGACGAGCGGCTCCACCGCGGCGCGGACCTCCTCCTGCGCGGCGACGCCGTCGGCGTCCGGGTCGAGCGTGATCGAGAAGCTCGCCGTCGGGGTGGAGCCGCCGCCGAAGAACGCGGCCTGCGCCGCGTCCGCCGTGCCGACGGTGGTCTGCACGCCGGCAACGGCGTCGACGTCGGCCAGCGCGTCCTCGACCTCCGTGGCGGCGGCGTCCTGCGCCTCCAGGGAGGCACCCGTGGAGAACGTCTGCGTGACGGTGACGGTGTCCTGGCCGCTGTCGCCGATGAAGTTCGTCTCCAGCCGCGGGACGAGCGCGAGCGTGCCGCCCAGGACGGCGACGGCGACCACCAGGGTCACCCAGGGCAGGCGCAGCGCGGCGCCCAGCGTGGGCACGTAGGCCCGCTGCCACAGCCCGCGGCGCTCCTTGGCCTCGGCGGCCTCGCGCACCTGCTCGGCCTCGGCCTGCGAGGCGGCGACCGCCGGCGTCTTGACGAACCAGTACGCGAGCACCGGCACGATCGTCAGGGCCACCACGAGCGAGGCGAGCATCGCGATCGCGACCGTCATCGCGAACGGCCGGAACAGCTCGCCGACCATGCCGCCGACGAGCGCGATCGGCGCGAACACCGCCACCGTGCAGATGGTGGACGCCGCGATCGCGCCGCCCACCTCGCGCACGGCCGTGAGGATGGCGGCCTTCTTCTCCTCGCCGTACGACAGGTGCCGCTTGATGTTCTCGATGACGACGATCGCGTCGTCGACGACGCGGCCGATCGAGATGGTCAGCGCGCCCAGCGTGAGGATGTTGAGCGTGTAGCCCGTGACGTTCATGACGAGGAACGTGGCCGCCAGGGACACCGGGATCGACACCGCGGAGACCAGCGTGGAGCGCAGCGACATCAGGAAGAACAGGATGACGAGCACCGCGAAGACGAGCCCGAGGCCGCCCTCGGTCGCCAGGCCCTCGATCGACTCCTCGATGAACGGCGCCTGGTCGAAGACGACGGCGGTCGTCACGCCCGCGGCGGACAGCTCGCCGGCGAGGTCGTCGAGCGCGTCCTGGACGGCGTGCGACACCTCGACGGTGTTGCCGTCCGGGGTCTTGGTGATGGCGACGCCGAGCGACGGCTCGCCGTCGAGCCGGGAGAAGGAGGTGGCCTCGACGGGCGCGACCTCGACAGTCGCGACGTCCTCGAGGGCGACGGGCTCGGGGGCCTGCGGGACGCGGGGATCCGTGGGCGGCGCCGCCTCCCCGTCACCGGTCTCGCCCGTCGTGCCACCGGTCGCGTCGCCGGTCGTGTCACCGGCGGTGGCTGCGCCGGCCGCGGCGGCGGCGGCCGGGTCGACGACGAGCGGCAGCGCCCTGAGGTCCGCGAGGCTGTCGATGCCGGAGCCCGCCTGCACCGAGTAGGTGACGTCGTCGGCCGTGATCGTCCCGGCGGGGAGCACGACGCCGTTGTCCTTGAGGACGTCGGCGACGTCCTGCGTCGTCAGGCCCGCCTCGGCGAGCTTCTCGGTGTCCACGTCGACCAGGACCTGCTCGGTCTCGCCGCCCGTCACCGCGACGGAGCGCACGTCGTCGAGGTCCTCGAGCGCGGGCACGACGACGGTCTCCACCGTGTCCGCCAGGTCCGCGGGGTCCAGGGAGTCGTCGGCGCCGGCGGCCGCGAGCTGGATGACCGGCAGGTCGTCGAGCGACCCGGTGACCACCTGCGGCTCGACGTCCTCGGGCAGCTGCGACTGCATGCGCGTGATCGCCGTCTGCAGCCGCTGCGTGGCCGAGTCCATGTCGGTGCCGTACACGAACTGCACCGTGGTCACGGAGCTGCCCGTGGACGCCGTCGAGCCGAGGGACTCGATGCCCTCGACCGACTGGGCGGCGGCCTCGATCGGCTCGGTGACGCGCTCCTCGACGACCTCCGGGGAGGCCCCCGGGTACACGGCGACGACCGCCCCGGCGGGCAGCTCGAGGGACGGGATGAGCTCCTGCTTGAGGGAACCCAGGCTCATCACCCCGAAGACGAGGATCGCCATCGTCGCCAGGGCGACGACGGCGCGGTTCGCCAGGGACAGGCGGGCAAGTCGGAACACGCTCACTCCAGACAGGGCGGTCGGCAGGTCGGGCACGACTCCGCTGTCGTGACGCACGGCAGAACGGACGATACGCCCTCGAAGTTCCGGTCGCCGCGTCCGCGCGTCCACGGAGCCCTTCGTCACTCCCCGCCCGAGGGGCCACGCCGACACGAGGTCGCCGCCGGCATCTCTGCCCTCGGCAGATGCGCTGCGGGCAGAGAACCCTTCTTTGCCGCCGTCCGACGGCGGACGGTGGGCTCATGAGCACACCACCAGTGACCCAGGCACCCTTCGACGACCAGCTCGCCGCCCGGCTGCTCCACCAGCGCATCGTGGTGGTCGGCGGCGAGATCGACGACGCCGTCGCACACCGCGTGGTCGCGCAGCTCCTGCTGCTGTCCGCCGAGGACCCGCGCGCCGACGTCGCCCTCTACATCAACTCCCCCGGCGGCTCCGTGACGGCAGGGCTCGCCGTCTACGACACGATGCGGCTGCTCCCGGGCGACGTCGCGACGGTCGGCTTCGGCTTCGCCGCCAGCATGGGCCAGTTCCTGCTGACCGCGGGCACGACGGGCAAGCGGTACTCCCTGCCGCACACCCGCGTGATGATGCACCAGCCGTCGGCGGGCATCGGCGGCACCGCCGTCGACATCGCCATCCAGGCAGCAAACCTGGAGCACACCAAGCGCGTCGTGCACGAGCTCACGGCGCAGCACACCGGCCGCACCGTCGAGCAGATCACCGCCGACGCCGACCGCGACAGGTGGTTCACCGCGCCCGAGGCGCTCGAGTACGGGCTGGTGGACCGCATCGTGGAGTCCGTGGACGACGTCCGGCCGTCCGCGGCCGGCCGGAAGGCGGGGCTGTGATGACCGGCTACACGATCCCCAGCGTCGTCGAGCGCACCCCGATGGGCGAGCGCTACTCCGACGTCTTCAGCCGGCTCCTGCGCGAGCGCATCGTGTTCCTCGGCACGGAGGTCGACGACGGCGTCGCGAACGTCGTCAACGCGCAGCTGCTGCACCTGGAGTCCGAGGCGCCCGACCAGGAGATCAACCTCTACCTCAACTCCCCCGGCGGCTCCGCCACCGCGATGACCGCGATCTACGACACGATGCAGTTCGTGCGCTGCGACGTCGCCACCACGTGCATGGGCCAGGCGGCCTCCGCCGCCGCCGTGCTGCTGGCTGCCGGGACCCCGGGCCGGCGCTCGATGCTCGAGCACTCCCGGGTGCTGCTGCACCAGCCGTCGGGGCAGGGGCAGGGCACCGTGTCCGACCTCGCGATCCAGGCGCGCGAGGTGCTGCGCCTGCGGGCCGAGACCGAGTCGCTCCTGGCCCGGCACACCGGCCAGACGGTCGAGCGGCTGCGCGCCGACACCGACCGCGACCTCATCCTGTCCGCGC
The DNA here is from genome assembly GCF_020297055.1 of Isoptericola luteus. Lineage (GTDB taxonomy): Bacteria > Actinomycetota > Actinomycetes > Actinomycetales > Cellulomonadaceae > Isoptericola > Isoptericola luteus. The sequence goes on from NZ_JAIXCQ010000003.1 coordinate 156,999, forward strand.
ACGAGGCCGTGGAGTACGGCGTCGCCGACGCCGTGATCACGTCGCGCAAGCAGCTGGCGTCCGCGGCCTGAGCGTGCCGCGCGTCGGCCGCGAAGCTCGGCGGCGCGGTGGGGCCACGAGAGGCGGCGGCACGCGCCGTCGCGGCCGGGCGGTGGTCCGTGGTCCGTGGGCCGCGACCCGCGGCTCAGGCAGCGAGGAGCAGTGCCTCGCGCGGGTCTTGGGCCGTGCGTGACGTGACGGACGCACGGTCCACGACCCGGCGGCCCACCGAGGTGAGCACCCGGACACGGCGGTCGCCCGCGGCCTGCTGCTCGATCGTGGCCGCGAGCGCGTCGTGCGCCTGGCCGACCAGGTCCACGAGGCGGATGCCCAGCGCCCCGCACACGGCGGCCAGCACCTCGGACGACGCCTCCTTGCGGCCTCGCTCCACCTCGGACAGGTACGCGGTGGACATCCGGGCGGTGGCCGAGACCTCCTGGAGCGTGCGGCCCTGACGCAGCCGGGCCCGGCGCAGGATGGCGCCGACGAGGTGGCGCAGCAGGGGCTCGCGCACGTGCTCCGTGCCGGTCTCGACTCGCGTGGGCGTCGTCATGCGGTCGACGCTACCCGCGCGGGACGCCGGAGGGCTCGGGCTCGGGCACCGAAGACGGCCGTTCTGCTGACGGCAGAAGGCGCCGGCGCCCGCTCGCCCAGAGCACCCCGCCGACCACCAGCACGGCGCCCGCGCCCTCCAGGAGGGTGACGCGCTCGCCCAGCACCCACCAGGCCGCCGTCATCCCCACGACGGGCACGAGCATCGAGAACGGCGCGACGACGCCGGCGGGGTGCCGGGTCATCAGCCACGTCCACACACCTGACCCCGCCACCGTGCCGACGAGCACCGTGTAGGCCAGCCCCACGAGCGCGCCGACGGCCCCCGGCTCGTCGAACGACGTGAGCGACGCACCGATCCGGTCCGGGCCCTCGACGGCGAGCGCCAGCGCGAGCATGGGCAGCGGCGGCACCACCGACATCCACAGCGTGAGGCGCAGAGGGCTGGCCGGGCGGGCCTGCCGGTTGCAGACGTTGCCGATCGCCCAGCCGAAGGCACCCGCCAGCGTGAGCAGGAACGGGATGACGCTCGCGTGCTCGGCTCGCTGCCACGCCACGAGCGTGAGCCCGCCGACGGCGACGAGGATGCCGAGCACCTGCCGCCCGCTCACCCGCTCGCGCAGGAACGTCGCGCCGAGCAGCACCGTGAACGGCCCCGACATCTGGAGCACCAAGGAGGCCAGCCCCGCGGGCATCCCGGCCGCCATCCCCCAGTACAGGAACAGGAACTGCAGGGTGCCGAAGCCCAGCCCGTACCCCACCAGCCAGCGCACCGGGACCTGCGGCCACGGCACGAACAGCACGGTGGGCACGGCGATGACTGCGAACCGCAGCGCCACCAGGAAGAACGGGGGGAAGTGCGCGAGCGACGCGTCGATCGCGATGAAGTTCAACCCCCACATCACGGCGACGAGGACGGCGAGCAGTCGGTGGCGGATCGGCATGGACCCAGCGTCGTTCCCCTGGGGTTTCAGGACAAGCAAAATCTCCTGCACTGTCTCTGTAGCCTGGCTTCATGGACATGCGTCACCTGGAGCTGTTGCGAGAGCTCGCCGACCGCGGCACCATCACCGCCGTCGCCGCGGCCACGCACCGCACCCCGTCCGCCGTCTCCCAGCAGCTGCGTGCCGCGCAGCGCGAGCTGGGCGCACGGCTCGTGGAGCCCGCGGGGCGCGGGCTGCGCCTCACCGACGCCGGGATGCTGCTGGCCGACGCCGCCGCGGGCGTCGCGGCCGCCGTCGAGCAGGCGCAGGCGCGGTGGGACGAGTTCCGCGGAGAGCCGGCGGGCGTCGTCTCCGTCGCGTCCCTGCCCAGCGCGGCGGCATTCCTGCTGCCGGCCGTGATGCGCGACCTCGCCGAGACCGCCATCGAGCTGCGGTGCACCGACACCGACATCGCCGAGGCCGAGTACGGCGGGCTCACCGCCGACCACGACGTCGTCGTCGCCCACAGCCTCACCAGCGTGCGGCCCGCCGGGACCGACGGCCTCACCGTCGTCCCGCTCGCCCGCGAGCCCCTCGACATCGCGATGGCCACCCGGCACCCGCTCGCCCGGCGCGACGTCGTGCGGCCGGCCGACCTGGTGGACTGCGACTGGATCGGCGTCCCGCGCGGCTTCCCGTTCGACACGGTGCTCCAGACCGTCGCGCGCGTCACCGGTGCCGAGCTGCGCGTCACCCAGCGGCTGCGCGACAACCGGCTCATCGAGGCGCTCGTCGCGGCCGGGGACCACGTCGCCGTCCTGCCCCGGTTCACCACGCCCACCGGCGCGGGGCTGGTGCTCCGGGAGCTGGCGGACGTCGCGTCCGCGCGGCACGTCTCCGCCGTCCTGCGTCCCGACAGGGCCGAGCGGCTCGCCGTGCGCCACGTCGTCGAGGCGTTCCGGCGCGCCGGGGCCGCGGCACAGGCCGGCAGGGTGCCCCCGCCCGGGTTCGAACCGGGACTGGACCGGGTTTAAGCCGGCTGCCTCTGCCAGTTGGGCTACGGGGGCCACGCCGAGATAGAGAGGGTCTCACGCCGAGATAGAGAACCTCCCCGCCGAGATAGAGAACCCCGCCGAGACGCAAGGCGGACGAGGCCGCCGCGGCCTCGTCCGCCTCTCGGTGCCCGCCCTCTATCTCGCGGGTCCGCGTTCTCTATCTCGCGGGTCCGCGCTCTCTATCTCGCGGGTCCGCCCTCTCTATCTCGGCGAGGTGGCCGCCTCAGCCCTTCTCGGCGGCGGCCGCCGAGGACTGCGCCTTCTGCTCGACCTTCTCACCGGCGGGCTTCGGGGGCACGGACGCGTTGCGGAACTCGTCGCGCGGGTCGTGCAGCGACCCGAGCGAGACGATCTCGCGGCCCATGACGAACTGCCCGATCCAGCCGATGAGGATGCGGAGCTTGCGGTTGCCCGTCGGCATGGCCATCACGTGGTAACCCCGGTGCGCCAGCCACGCGAGCGGGCCGCGGAGCTTGAGGAAGCCGAACAGCTCGGCCACGCCCTTGTACAGGCCGAGCGACGCGACGACGCCGACGCTCTTGTGCTTGTACTCCACCGGGGCGCTGCCCTGGTACTGGGCGACGATGTTGTCCGCCAGGCGGTTCGCCTCACGGATCGCGTGCTGGGCGTTCGGGGGGCAGAACTTGCCCGGGTTCAGCAGGTCCGGCACGGCAGCGCAGTCGCCCGCGGCCCAGGCGTCCGGGACGACCTCGTTGATCGAGCCGTCCTCGTTCGTCGTCGCGACCTGCAGCGTCGCCGAGACGGTGATCCGCCCCATCCGGTCCACGGGGAGGTCGGAGGCGTCCTTGATCACGGGGTTCGCCTTCACGCCCGCGGTCCACACGATCGTGTCGCTGTCGAACTCGACGCCGGTCGACAGCACCACGTGGCCGTCGACGCACGACGACAGGAACGTGCTGAGGTGGAACTCGATGCCGCGCTTCTTCATCTCCTCGAGCGCCCACTGCCCCATCGGCTCGGACACCTCCGGCAGGATGCGGCCCGAGCCCTCGACCATCACGAAGCGCAGGTCCTCGGAGTCGATCGTCGGGTAGTTCCGCGTGGCGTAGCGCGCCATGTCCTCGATCTCGGCGAGGGCCTCGATGCCCGCGAACCCACCGCCGACGAACGTGAACGTGAGCATCCTCTTGCGCAGGTCCGCGTCCCAGGTGGACGACGCCACGTCCATGCGGTTCAGCACGTGGTTGCGGACCGCGATGGCCTCCTCCACGTTCTTGAAACCGATCGCCGTCTCCGCCAGGCCCGGGATGGGCAGCGTGCGCGACACGGACCCGAGACCGACGACGAGCTGGTCGTAGGAGACCTCGTAGTCCGGCCCCTCCTCAGGGCGGATCGTCACCTTCTTGTCGGCGTGCGCGATGTGCACGACCTTGCCCTGCAGCACGTCGACGCCCTTGAGCGCCTTGCGGTGCGGGGCGACGACGTCACGGGCGTCGATCGACCCTGCGCCGGCCTCAGGCAGGAACGGGGCGTAGGTCATGTACGGCCGCGGGTCGACGACGACGATCGCCGCCTCGCGCTTGGCCAGCTTGCGGCGCAGGCGACGCGCCACGTAGAGGCCGACGGAACCGCCGCCGAGGACGACGACGCGCGGGGTCTTGCGGGGTCGGGCTGCCGGCGCCGGCGCATCCTGGGCATGGGTGTCCGAAGACAGAACGTTCTGAGGCATGCACTCAGTCTACGACCGCCTCCACCACTCGCAGGCGGAAGGTCCACTGTGCGGCCGCTCACCACGGACCGGCCCGTCAGCCTGCGGGTTCGACGGCCGTGGCGGTCGTGCGTGCCCCTGGCGCGACGTCCTTGGACGACGGTGCGGTGGACGCGCCGGACCCGCCGTCACGCTCCGGCGACGAGCCCGCGGACGACTCGTCGGTCGACGTGCCCTTCGCCGTCTCCTCCGGCTCGTCCTTCGGCGTCTCCTTCGACTCGTCGGTCGGCTTCGACGACGGCTCGGACGACGGGTCGGACGACGGGTCGGACGAGGCCGCGCCCCCGGAGGTGAACGATGTCGGCGCCTTGAGGAACGGCCACGGCATGGCCTCGGGCTGCACGCCGACCTGCGGTGCCCACAGGCCGGTGTCGTCGGACCATTCCATGCCGCCCTCCGGCACCGCGCGCAGCGGGTACACGTTCCAGCGGTCCCGACCGTCGTCGGCCGTCATCGGCCGGAAGTACCAGCTGCCCTGGACGTCGGGCACCGCCCACGCCTGCTCGCCGCCGCCGTCCGTGACCGTGCGCACGGCGCGGCCGCGGTCGTCGAAGACCTGGACGTCCTTGATCGGGTCACCGTTCGCGTCGTAGACGAACAGGTTCGACACCTGCATGCCGTCCACCCAGACCCCGTCCTCGCCCCAGCTGTCGCCGTACGCGACGTTGCGGGCGTCGTCACGGCCCGCGGCGTAGCCGGCGTCGTACGACCCGCCGCCCGACCACGGGTCCGCCCCCGCCACGGACTCCCGGTACGTCGTGCCGGCGACGGCCGGGACGAGCAGCACGGCGACGACCGACGCCGCGACCGTGGCCCGCGGCTGCCAGCTGCCCGGGATCCAGCGGCCACGCGCCCACTGCACGCTCACGAGGGCGCCCAGCGCCATCACCAGCAGCTCGCCCGCCCCCTCGGGGACCACCGAGGGCCGTCCCCCGCCGAGCACGGTCACGAGGAAGGCCCCCACGATCCAGCCTCGCGCCACCCACCAGAAGGGTCGGACGTCGCGACCCAGCCCGCGCAGCCGCTCCCACTGCGGCGTGCTCGTGACCGGGCTCCAGGCCCGCTGCCAGCGCTCGGCGAGCCGGGCTCCGCGCGCGGCGAGCGTGCGGCGCGACCTACGACGCCCGTCGCTCAGGACGCGAGGCGGCAGCCCCGCAGCGGCCCGCAGCTCGGCCGCGTAGGCGTCCGCCGGCCCGAAGTGCGTCCCGAGGTCGAGCGTGACGTCGTCCTGCGGTGCCCTGCCGACCGCCGTCTCGAGCGGGGCCGTGGCGTCGGCGAGCGCGTCGACGAGGTCCGCCTCGAGCCCGTCGGTGAGGTCCTCGACGACGTCCGGGCCGAGGTCCGCCAGGTGTAGCCGCACCGCCTGCGCGTAGCCGCGGGCGTGCGCGTCGAGGACGGCGCCGAGCGACGGGCGGACGCCGGCGGCCCCGGCGGCGACGGGCTCGGTGGCGCCGGTGTCGGTGCCGGTGCCGGTGCCGGTGCCGGTGTGCGTGGTGCTGTTGTCGGTGCTGGTCATCTCGCGCTCTCGTCCCTGCTCCCGAGGAGGCCGCCGACGGTGCCGGTGAACTCCTGCCACTCCTTGCGCTGGATCGCGAGCATCTCGCGCCCGTGGGCGGTGATGCCGTAGTACTTGCGGTGCGGGCCCGTCCCGGACGGCACGACGTAGCTGGTCAGCGCCCCCGCGGAGTACAGCCGGCGCAGCGTGCCGTACACGGAGGCGTCGCCCACCTCCTCGAGCCCGCGGGCACGCAGTCGCCGCACGATGTCGTACCCGTAGCCGTCGTCGTCCTCGACGACGGCGAGCACCGCCGCGTCGAGCACCCCTTTGAGCAGCTGTGTGGTGTCCACGAACCTCTCCCTCGCTCCTGTGCGAGGAACACTAGTGCGCAATGCGTAGTACGTCCATCACCCCACGCCCCTCCCGCCGCGGCAGCCGGCGCACCCACCGTCCCACCGCCCGCTCACAACGTCAGGCGAGGGAGAGCGCGATGCCGTCGAGGATGTCGGACTCGCTGGTCACGACCTGCGTGAGCTCGCGGCCCTCCGCGGCGACGTCGGCACGCACGCGCGCCACGACCTCCGACCACACGAGCACGCCCGCACCGATGACGTCCGCACGCCCGGGGTGCATGAAACCCAGGGCGAGGCGCCGCGCCCGCGACCGGTGCAGGAGGTCGTCGCACGCGGCCAGCACCTCCTCGACGCCGAGCACCGCGCCGTGCACCCGCTCGCGCTGGTAGCTCGACAGGCCGAGCGCGTGCGCCGTCGCCGACGTCACCGAGCCGGCGAGGCCGACCAGCGTGACGGTCCTGCCGAACGGGACGACCTCACCCGCACGGTCGAGCGCCGCGCGCACGTCGGCCCGGGCCGCGTCCTCCTCGCCCGGCGTGGGCGGGTCGGAGTGCAGGTGCCGCTCCGTCATCCGCACCGACCCGACGTCCAGGGACAGTACGACGTCGGGCGACGTCGTGCCGAGGACGAGCTCGGTGGACCCGCCGCCGAGGTCGACGACGAGGTACGGGCCCGCGTGCCGCGCCGCGACGCCGGCGACCGCGCCCCGGAACGACAGCGACGCCTCCTCGTCACCCGAGGCCACCTCCGGCTCGACGCCGATCGCCGCGCGGACGCCGTCGGCGAACTCGGCACGGTTGCGGGCGTCGCGCGTGGCGGAGGTGGCGACGAAACGCACCCGCGTCGCGCCCGTCTCCGCGATGACGCGGGCGTACTCGCGCGACGCGGCGAAGGTGCGCTCCAGCGCCTCGGGAGCCAGCCGGCCCGTGCGGTCGACACCCTGGCCGAGCCGCACGATCTGCAGCCGGCGGTCGACCTCGACGAGCGTGCCGTCAGGGCCGACGTCGGCGACCAGGAGCCGGATGGAGTTGGTGCCGCAGTCCACGGCGGCCACGCGGGTGGTGGGGCGAGATGTCACCGGCACACTTTCTCACTCCCCACCGACGATGCGCTTCCAGCGAGCCGGAGGGCGTGCGGGGCGGAGGCGGGGTCAGCAGCTGCAGCGGTCGGGGCGCCACTGGTCGCGGACCAGCGCGAGCGCCTCGTCGCCCAGCGGGTTGACGCCCGGCCCGGCGGCCAGCGCGTGCCCCATGAGCACGTGGATGCACTTGACCCGCGTGGGCATGCCGCCCGCGGAGATGCCGTCGATCTCGTCGACGTGCCCCAGCTCCTCGCGCTGCGCGAGGTAGTGCTCGTGCGCACGCCCGTAGGCGGCGGCGAGCTCCGGGTCCTCACCGATCCGCTCGGTCATCTGCTTCATCACGCCCTCGGCCTCCAGGCGCGACGCCGCCGCGACCGCGCCGGGGTGCGTCAGGTAGTACGTCGTCGGGAACGGCGTGCCGTCGGGCAGGCGCGGCGCGGTGCGCACCACGAGCGGGCGGCCGCACACGCAGCGGGCGGCGATACCGACGACTCCTCGCGGCGTACGACCCAGCTGCTCCGCGAGCACCCCCAGATCACGGTCGGTGACGGCGGTGGGGTCGTCGGTCGTCGGGTCCACGGCGGGCTGTTCGGTCACGGGTTCCTCGGGGCGTTCGGGTGCGGGTCAGCACCCATTGTCCCCCGACCACGACGGCGGGGCCGCCGGTCAGTCGGCCGAGCCGTCGGCGACCTGCACGGACTCCCAGATCGACTGGTACCAGGGCACCGCGCCGCCGCCCGCCGTCCCGACCGGGCCGGCGGTGACGGCCTCGCCGGTGACGGGGTCGACGTCCTCGGGAGCCACCGTGTCGCCGTCGACCACGCGCCACACCGTGTCCGAAGGCATGACGTAGAAGAGCCGGGACCGCGCCTGCTCCTCGACGTAGGACCGGTCCTCCCAGCGGCCGAGCTCGACCGTGAGCCGGTCCCGCTCCGCCTCGTGCTGGGCGAGCTCGGTGCGCAGCCGGTCGAGCTCGGACTCCTGCTGCACCGCGCCGCGTACCGTCGGCAGCACGAGCACCGCGGCCAGGAGCACCACCACGGACAGCACGATGAGCCGGACGGTGAGGACCTCGGGCAGCACCAGACCCAGCCTGCTGCGGCGCCTGTCCTCGCGGGCCGGGCCCGGCGGGCGCCGCGGCGCGGTCCGACGACCGGCCGACGACGTCGGCGACCTCGGGCTGGACGCCGTCGTCGAGGACTTCGGCTTCGACCTCGGGGTCGAGGAGCCGGACGCCCGCGATCCTCCGCGCGACCCGGAGGGTCGCGACGCCGGGCGGCGTGACGAGGGTGCGGCGGGGCGGCGGGAGGACACGCCCTGATTCTGCCGACCGGCCGCGCCCTCGCCCGGGACCGTCGTCGGCGCGCCCCTCGTCCGAGACAGAAGGCGGACCCGCGAGAGAGAAGGAGCTCCGCGCACGATGCGTGCGCGGAGCCCTCTCCACCTCGCGGGTCCGCTCTGTCTCGGCGCCCGGAAGGGTGTCAGGCCTGGAAGCGCGGGAACGCGCTGCGACCGGCGTAGCGACCGGCGTCGTCCAGGGCCTCCTCGATGCGCAGGAGCTGGTTGTACTTGTTGATGCGCTCGCCGCGGGCGGGCGCACCGGTCTTGATCTGGCCGGCGTTGGTGGCCACGGACAGGTCCGCGATGGTGGTGTCCTCGGTCTCGCCGGAGCGGTGCGAGGTCATCGTGGTGAAGCCGTTGCGCTGCGCGAGCGTGACGGCGTCGAGCGTCTCGGTGAGCGTGCCGATCTGGTTGAGCTTGACCAGCAGCGAGTTGGCGGACTTCTCCTGGATGCCGCGCGCGAGCCGCTCGGGGTTGGTGACGAACAGGTCGTCGCCGACGACCTGGACCTTGTCGCCGACCTCGGAGACGAACTGCGTCCAGGCGCCCCACTCGTCCTCGGACAGCGGGTCCTCGATGGACACGATCGGGTAGTTCGCGACCATGTCCGCGTAGAGCTTGATCATGTCCTCGGTCGAGTGCGTCTCACCGTTCTTGAAGCGGTACGCACCCTCGGAGAAGAACTCGGTCGCCGCGACGTCCATCGCGATGGCGATGTCGGTGCCCGCGGTGAAGCCGGCCTTCTCGATCGCCTCGAGGATGAGGTCGAGCGCGGCGACGTTCGACGGCAGGTCGGGGGCGAAGCCGCCCTCGTCGCCGAGGCCCGTGGAGTAGCCCTTGGCCTTCAGCACGCCCTTGAGCGCGTGGTAGACCTCGGTGCCCGAGCGCAGGGCCTCCTTGAAGGTGCTCGCCCCGATCGGGGCGATCATGAACTCCTGGAAGTCGACGGTCGAGTCGGCGTGCGACCCACCGTTGAGGATGTTCATCATCGGCACGGGCAGCACGTGGGCGTTCGGGCCGCCGACGTAGCGGAACAGGTCCAGGCCCGCGCTCTTCGCGGCGGCCTTCGCGACGGCGAGCGAGACGCCGAGGATGGCGTTCGCGCCGAGCTTGCCCTTGTTCGGGGTGCCGTCGAGCTCGATGAGCGTCTGGTCGATGAGGCGCTGCTCCTCGGCGTCGTACCCGATGAGCTCCGGGGCGATGTCGTCGATGACGGCGTTGACCGCGCCCTCGACGCCCTTACCCAGGTAACGGCCCTTGTCGCCGTCACGACGCTCGACGGCCTCGAAGGCACCGGTCGACGCGCCCGACGGGACCGCGGCGCGGGCGAACGTGCCATCATCCAGCGCGATCTCCACCTCCACGGTGGGGTTGCCGCGCGAGTCCAGGATCTCGCGTGCTCCAACGGCTTCGATGCTTGCCACAGGTGCTCCTTCAGACGGGGCTCGCAGGCACCTCGCAGCCGGCCCGGACGCGTGCCCGGGACCGCGGACGCCCGCGACGGTGCTGGGTTGACGCCCCCAGCCTAGACCGGCCTCCGCCTTGGGTCTCCCGCGACCACTGGTCGGGCTGCCTGAGACCTTGCGTCCCGGGCAGGTCCTGGGAACGGAAAGGCGGGACCACCGCATCCCTTGTCCCACTACCGTGAGGCAGGTGGACGGTTTCTGGGACTTCGTCGGGTCGTACTGGTGGTTGGTCTTCCCGCTGAGCGGCATCGCCGGCGGATGGGTCCGGGGCGCCCAGAAGTGGGACGAGCGCCGCCGCCGCGACAAGCTCGAGATGTACCGCATCAAGCACGCCGGCGCGCAGGCCGCGAAGGAGTCCGAGGAGGCCCTGACCAGCGAGATCGAGCGCACGATCGCCGAGCACGACGAGACCGAGCGCCGCTGGCTCGACTACGAGCTCGACGCCGTCAAGGTCCTCGAGTACCCCGTGATGACCGACATGCGCGAGCAGGTGACCGTCGACTTCCACCGCGCCCGGCGGGACGCCGAGGGGCTACGGCCCGCCGACCTCGAGGAGCTCCGCGACCGGCGCCGCCTCGACCGATACCGCGAGGCCGTGCGGGAGTACCAGATCCGCTTCGACGTCGCCGAGCGCGAGGCCCGGCGCCGCCGTGCCTCCGACTTCACCCCTGCCGAGCGGGAGTCCCTGGAACGGGCGAAGAAGCTGCTCGCCCTCGCCGACGACGGCGGGGCCTCGCACGCCGAGCGGCAGTCCGCGTACAAGCGGGCGGTCAAGGAGCTCGAGGGCATCCTCGTGCTGCCCGACGCCGCCACCGACGCCATCGAGCACCGCATCGCGGGGCTGCTCGACCAGCCCACGGACCACCACGAGCACTGACCGAGCGCCCACAGAGCATCGACCGAGCGCCGACCGGCGCCCTCAGGCCGGCGGCAGCTTCTCGCCGGCCATCCGCCGGACGGGGGCGGGCAGCCGTGCTGCCGGACGACCGGTCAGCGCGTCGTCGTCCCCACGGCCGCCGCGGCGGAGACCTCCCCGAGCACGACGGCGTCGATGAGCTGGCGCGCCCACGTCAGCACCTCGGCGCCGCGCAGCGGACGCCCGCCGATGCGGGCCGTCGTCGGGAACGGCACGAGCACCGCGCGGATGGCGGGCTTGAGGACGGTGCCCGGGTACAGCCGCTTGAGCCGCAGCTGGGTGGACTCGGCGAGGTCCACCGGCGCGAACCGCACGTACTTGCCCTGGGCGGTGACGTCCGCGAGGCCCGCGCGCCGGGCGTGGTTGCGGAAGCTCGCGACGTCGAACAGCGCGGAGGCGACGTCGGGGAGCTTGCCGTAGCGGTCGGTCAGCTCGGCGCGGATCTCCGCGAGCGCCGCGGCGTCGTCGGCCGACGCGATCTTCTTGTACGCCTCGAGGCGCAGCCGCTCGGTGGCGATGTATGTCTCGGGCAGGTGCGCGTCGACGGGCAGCTCGATGGTGACCTCGGGCTGCTCGGCCTCGCGGTCCCCGCGGAACGCCGCGACGGCCTCGCCGACCATGCGCACGTACAGGTCGAACCCGACCCCCGCGATGTGCCCGGACTGCTCACCGCCCAGCAGGTTGCCGGCGCCGCGGATCTCCAGGTCCTTCATGGCGATCTGCATGCCGGCGCCGAGGTCGGTGTGCGCCGCCATGGTGGACAGGCGGTCGTGCGCGGTGTCGGTGAGCGGGCGCTCCGGCGGGTACAGGAAGTAGGCGTACGCGCGCTCGCGCCCGCGGCCCACGCGGCCGCGCAGCTGGTGCAGCTGGGACAGGCCGAGCATGTCGGCCCGCTCCAGGATCAGGGTGTTCGCGTTGGAGATGTCGAGGCCCGTCTCGATGATCGTGGTGCAGACGAGCACGTCCAGCTCCTTCTCCCAGAAGGCGCGGATCACCTGGTCGAGCTGGTGCTCGCTCATCTTGCCGTGCGCGACGCCGACCCGGGCCTCGGGGACGAGCTCGCGCAGCCTGGTGGCCGTGCGGTCGATGGTCTCCACCTTGTTGTGCACGTAGAAGACCTGCCCCTCGCGCAGGAGCTCGCGCCGCAGGGCGGCCGAGATCTGCTTCTCCTCGTACGCGCCCACGTACGTGAGCACGGGGTGGCGCTCCTCGGGCGGCGTGGCGAGGGTAGACATCTCGCGGATGCCGGTGACCGCCATCTCGAGCGTCCTCGGGATGGGGGTGGCGCTCATCGCGAGGACGTCCACGTTGGTGCGCAGCTGCTTGAGCGTCTCCTTGTGCTCGACGCCGAACCGCTGCTCCTCGTCGACGATCACGAGGCCCAGGTCTTTGAACCGGACCGACCCGGTGAGCAGGCGGTGCGTGCCGATGACGATGTCGACCGTGCCCTTGGCCAGCCCGTCGACCGTCTCCTTGGACTCCTTGTCGGACTGGAACCGGGACAGCGCCCGCACCGTCACGGGGAAGCCGCCGTACCGCTCGGAGAAGGTGTCGAAGTGCTGCTGCACCAGCAGCGTCGTGGGCACCAGGACGGCCACCTGCTTGCCGTCCTGCACGGCCTTGAACGCCGCCCGGATGGCGATCTCCGTCTTGCCGTAGCCGACGTCGCCGCACACGAGGCGGTCCATCGGCACGGACTTCTCCATGTCGGCCTTGACCTCGTCGATCGTCACGAGCTGGTCCGGTGTCTCCACGTACGCGAACGCGTCCTCGAGCTCACGCTGCCAGGGCGTGTCCGGGCCGAACGCGTGCCCCTGCGTGGCCATGCGGGCGGAGTACAGGCGGATGAGCTCCCCCGCGATCTCCTTGACGTGCTTGCGTGCCTTCGCCTTCGTGTTCTTCCAGTCCGCGCCGCCCATCTTGGACAGCGACGGCGACTCCCCGCCCGTGTACTTGGTGACCTGGTCGAGCTGGTCCATGGGCACGAACAGCCGGTCGCCGGGCTGGCCCCGCTTGGAGGACGCGTACTCGATCACGAGGTACTCGCGCGTTGCCGCGTTCGCCCCCGCGCCGAGCGTGCGCTGCACCATCTCGACGAACCGCCCGACGCCGTGCTGCTCGTGCACGACGAAGTCGCCGGCCTTGAGCTGCAGCGGGTCGACGACGTTGCGCCGCCGGCTCGGCATCTTGCGCATGTCACGCGTCGTGGAGCCCTGGCGGCCCGTGAGGTCGGACTCGCTGAACACCGCGAGGCGCAGGTCGGGGGCGACGAACCCCTGGCCCACCAGCGCCGGAGCCACGAGGACGACACCGCCCGTCGGCTCCTCGCCGAGCTCGGCGACCAGCCGGGCCGCCGTGTCCTCGGCGGAGAGCTGCTCCACCATCCGCTTGGCCGGGCCGTGGCCTTCCGTGGTGAGCACGAGCCGCCAGCCCGCGCGTTGCAGGGTCTTGACGTCGTCCAGCGCGCGCTGCAGGTCGCCGCGGTAGTGCTCGACGTCGCGCGCGCCGACCGTGAACGTCGTGACGCCGTCGACGTCGGCGCCCTGCACGACTGCCGTGTCACCGTCGGCCTCGCCCTCCGTCTCGCCCGCGGCGTCGAGCACGAACGACGACAGCGTCCACCAGCCCAGCCCGCGGCGGGCCGCGACGTCGCGTACCTGCGTGAACGTCTCGAACGACGCGGCGGACAGGTCGATCGGGGCCGCTCCCCCGGCGACCGCGCCGGTCCACGCGGCGGCGAGGAACTCCTCGGTCGTGGCCACCAGGTCGTGGGCACGGCGCCGGACCCGCTCCGGCTCGTCGATGACCAGCAGCGCGTCGTCGGGCACCAGCTCCAGCACCGGCACCATCCGGTCCACGAGCACGGGCGCGAGGGACTCCATGCCCTCGACCGCGACGCCCGCGGCGAGCTTGTCGAGCATCTCGACGGCCCCCGGGAGCCGCTCCACGAGCGCCCCGGCGCGCTCCCGCACGGTGTCGGTGAGCAGCATCTCGCGGCACGGCGGGGCCCACAGGCCCTGGTCGGCGATCTCCAGCGACCGCTGGTCGGCGATCGCGAACCAGCGGATCTCGGTGACCTCGTCGCCCCAGAACTCGATGCGCAGCGGGTGGTCCTCGGTGGGCGGGAAGACGTCGAGGATGCCGCCGCGCACGGCGTACTCCCCGCGGCGCTCCACCATGTCGACGCGCGTGTACGCGGCGGCGGTGAGTCGCTCGGCGACGTCGGTGAGATCCGTCGTCGTGCCGGTGTGCAGCTCGACCGGAACCAGCTCCCCCAGCCCGTCGACCACCGGCTGCAGCAGCGCCCGCGCCGGCATCACCAGGATCCGTACCGGCCCGGCCTGGCCGCGCTCGACGGCGGGGTGCGCGAGGCGCCGGAACACCGCGAGCCGCTTCGCCACCGTGTCCGCGCGCGGCGACAGGCGTTCGTGCGGGAGCGTCTCCCACGCCGGCAGGACGGCGACGTCGTCCGCACGCTCGTCCGGCAGGTAGGCGCGCAGCGACGCGGCCAGCTCGTCCGCCTCTCGACCGGTGGCGGTGACGACGACGACCGGGCGCCGCTCGGCCGCCGCCGCGAGCAGGGGCGCGCGCACGCCGCGGGGGCCCACGACGTCGACCTCGCCGCGCAGCGCGACGTGCTCCAGCGCCGCGGCGGCGCCGGGGTCGGAGAGCAGGGCGGGGACGATGCCGGTGAGGTTCATGCGGGTCCTTCGGGGCGAGGCGGGCGGGCGGTGCAGGGCTGCGCGCGGGCACGACGACAGGCCCAGCTCACCCCGGGACGCACGTGGTGCCTCGGACCTGTGCGGGCCGGGGCACCGTGCGACCGGCGGGGTGCCGGGCGTGCTCGCCCAGACTACGCCCGCCCTCCGACACCCGTCGCTGCGGTCGCCGCCGGTCCCTGGGAGGCGGTCTACCTCAGCTGTCACCTCAGGGGAGGAACGCCTCCGCGTCGTCGGGGACCAGGCTGTCAGGCACCTGGCCGAGCAGGTCCTGGCACGCGGAGGTGTCGCCCACCTGGCACTGGTCGGCCAGACCCTTCAGCTCGTCGGCCGAGCCCACGGTGCCGGCGAGGTCGCGCAGGTCGTCGAAGGACATCCCGCCGGTGAGGGCCTCCAGGGCGACGCCCGGTACGGAGAGCTCGAGCTGTGTGAGCTCCTCGGCCTGCGCGAGGGTCCGCTCGATCGCGTCGCCGTACGCGTTCCAGAAGATCATGCCGCCCACCACCACGACGGCCGTGAGGACCACCTGGACCGACCCGAGCGTCAGACCGGTGGCCGCCATCCCCCGGCCGCCCGTCCCCCGTCGCCGGGTGCGCTCCATGCCGATCCCGCCGAGCACCACGGCGAGCACCCCGACCAGCGGCACCACGATGCCCAGCAGCCCGGTGAGCAGCGCCCCGACCGCCGTCGGCTCCGTGCCCCGGCGCGCCGGTCGCTCCCCCGGCGCCTCCGGCCGCGCCTGCGCCGGCCGCGCCTGCTGGACGTGGGGTCGGGACTGCTGCACCTCGGGCCGGGACTGCTGGGGCCGCGCCTGCTGCACCTGCGCCCGGGACCGCTCGAGCTGCGGTTCGGCGCGCTGTGGCGGCTGCGGGCGGGTGTAGTGCGGGCTCGGCTGCCGATCGGGGAACGACGTCGGCTGCGCCTGGCCGTGCTGCTGGGCCGGCTGCGCCTGGCCGTACGAGGCGGGCTGCTGGAGCTGTCGCGCCGACGGGCGCACCGGCGCGTGCGGCGGCGGCGCGGCCGTTGCGTACGACGGCCGTCGCTCCGGCGCGCCGGGCACGGGCGCCGGAGCGGGCGCGTCCTGCCGGGTGCGCAGGACCTGCGTCGCCTGGGCCTCCGGCCGCGCCGCGGGCAGCGTCCGGGCCTGCGGGGGAAGGACCTGCGTCTGCGGCACCTGCGACGAGGCCTGGGCGGAGAGCACCTGTGTCGCCCGGACCCCGTCATCGGCAGCCGCGCCGCCAGGCACCGCCTGAGCCGAGAGCACCTGCGTCGCGTCACCCTCGGCGAGCACCTGCGTCTGCGGCACGGCGGCCGAGAACACATGCGTCGCGTCACCCTCGGCGTCGTGCGCCACGACCTGCGTGTCCTGGCCGGCCGGCAGGACCTCCGTGGGCGGGACGGCGGCGCGTCCGGGATCGTGCGACGGGCTCGGCTGGGTCATGGATCTCCCGGGTCGATGGCGGAGTACCGATGCTACCGACCCGGTGCACGTGCCGAACAGGCGGTCGACGTCATGGACGCAGGTCAGAGCCTGCTCTCACGGCGTCGACCGCCTGTGCGGCGCCACCCGGGGGCACGGGTCCGGGTGGTGCGTCGGCCCTAGAAGGGCCAGTCGAAGCGGACCCTCACCACGTCGGAGGTCACGGACACGGGGTCCGCACCGTCGACGTGGGCCGTCACCCTGACGCTGACCTGCTGACCGAGGTCGAACAGCGTGGTGCGGTAGGTGACGTCGTCCGCGGCCCAGAACCTGCCGAGGCGGATCTCGTGCCCGCCCCGCAGCCACTGGTAGGTGAAGCGGGGCTCGACGGCCTCGCCGTCGAGCGTCCACGTCCCCGTGGTCGCCGTCAGCCGACCGGCGGGCCAGACGGTCGAACCCTGCACGGTCGGAGCGACGGTGCTGACCAGACCCTCCGGCGCGGGCGCCACGACGAGCTGCCCCACGCCCCAGCGGGCGGTGGACTGGTAGCCCGTGCCGGTCGGGTCCGCCCAGTCGCGCACCGCGGTGCGAGCCCCGGCCGTGGCGTCGTTCACCTGGAAGTCGAGGCCGTGGAACGTCCCGGCCCCGCCGGTGCCGAGCAGGTCGATCGCGGCCTCGACCACGTAACCTCCGTCGACCCGCGCCGTGGCGGAGGTGAGCCGTGCCGCCTGCGCCGCCTCGTCCCCGGTGCCGAACGACGTGACGTTGTCGGCGTTGATCCGGATCTGCGTGTCGACGTCGCGGTAGGCGCCGTTCTTGGCGTTGCCGGCGTCGAGGAAGATCTCCACCGAGTCCTGCACCCACGGGTCCGAGCCGGTGAGGTCGACCTCGGGGTCAGCCACCTCGGCGAGCACGTAGAGGGTGTCGTCGGACCACAGGGTCCGCACGGTGGCGACCGCACCGCCGTCGCCCTCGATCTGCTGGTCGGTGGTCACCGAGCCGGCCGCCGACCAGGCGTCGTCCACCTCGCCGTCGACCTGGACGGCGGCGGGCGCCTGCGCGACCTCCAGGTAGCTCAGCTCCTCGAGCAGCGTGAGGGTGCCGAGCGCGCCGGGCGTGTTCCACCCGGACTCGGTGCCGCCGTCCGACACCCGCACGTCCAGGCCGACGGTGTCGCCCTGGGCCGCGCCGCCGGGCAGCGCGCCGTCCAGCGGCAGGTGCGCGACGACGGTGTACCCGCCGTCCGTCTCGGTGACGACGGCGGTGGCGCCGTCCTGCGCGACGCTCCCGTCGCGACCCACCACGACCGCCTGGCCGTCGACGTCGAACGTCACGGCGTCGTCGCCGTCCGCCGTGCCGTCCAGCACGGCGACGTGCGCCGTGAGGTGGTCGGGCGCCCAGCGGAGCTGGAAGTCGGCGACCCGCTCGCCGGCCGTCGCGCCGCCGGCCGTGATCGTCTGGCGCGGCAGGCGGTCCCACACGGGCGAGCCTGCGGCGTCGTCGTCGAGCGGCACGTCGCCCGCGAACACGTTCGCCGACTGGAGGCGGGCCGGCAGGTCGCCGTCGACGACGCCGTGGTAGGCGGGCTTGGCCTGCATCCGGTCGTCGAACAGCAGCGGGGCGCCGCTGTCCGCGCGCCAGGACCGGCCGTCGGTCAGGCCCCAGACCGTGACGGAGAAGAGATCGTCGGCGTGGTCGCGGAACATCGCGAACGCGTCGCGGAACCAGTAGCCCTGCTCGACGAGGTTCGCGTCCGTCTCCGGGGAGCCGATCGTCACGTCGAGCTCGGTGACCGCCTGGGTCACGGGGAGGTCGGCGAACCGGTCGAGCGCCGTGGTCAGCGCGCTGACCGGCATCGACAGCGAGACGTGGAACTGGTGGCCCACGCCGTCCACCGGCACGCCGCGCTCCAGCAGCCGCTCCACGAGGGCGCGGTACCGGTCCTGCTTGCCCGACTGCTCGGTGTTGTAGTCGTTGATGAAGAGCTTGACCGGCCGGTCGGCGCCCGTGGCCGCGTGGGTGGTGTTGAACGCCTCGTCGGCGTACTGGAACGCGAGGTCGATGAAGTCCTCGCCGAGGATCCGATACCACTCGGAGCGCCGCAGCCCGTCGTCGGGGTCGCTCGTCGCGCCGTCGTTGACGACCTCGTTGACGACGTCGAAGGCGGTGACCGGGTTGCCCGCGCCGAACTCGCCGTAGGTGTCCGCGAGCCAGCCGGCGACGTCGTCGACGTGCGTGCGCAGGCGCTCGCGCAGGATCTCCTGGTCCGTGGCCGACGTCGTGAGCGGCGTCCCGTCGGCGGCCTGGAAGAACCAGTCCGGTGTCTGGCTGTGCCACACCAGCACGTGCCCGTACACGTCCAGGTCGTTCGCCACGGCGTAGTCCATCAGCGCGACGGCCTGCGGGTGCGGGCGGAAGCTGCGGTCCTCGTCGTACCAGGCCTCGGGCTTCATGTGGTTCTCGGCCGTGATCTGGTCGAAGTGCCGCAGCAGCAGCTCGGACGCGGGGCCCGTGGTCTCGCGGTCGTCGATCGCCACGCCCATCGGGAAGTCGGTGGTGTCCTTGATCGGCAGCAGGTCCTGCACCGGCGACGGCGCGGGCATCTCGACGACGACGTCGTCCACCAGGAGGTCGCTCGTGTTCGTGGTGTTGTAGTCCGTCTCCAGGTACAGGTACGACTGCTCCGCCTCGGGCACCTGGAAGGTCGCGGTGACCTGCGTCCAGCCGTCCGCCGTCACGTCGGAGAACTGTGCGAGCGTCGCGTACGACGTCTCGCCGCCCGTGGTGCTCGCCAGGGACAGCCAGACCGAGTCGGTGGCCTGGCCCGGGGCGAACCGCACCCATGCGGTGAGGTCGTGGGCGGTGCCGGGGGCGAGGACGCCGGTGACGTCGCGCCCGATGCCGTCGCCCTGGCTGTCGCGTCCGGTCAGGAGGGCGGACTGCGCCCCGCCGTGGGCGTCGTCCGTCGTCACCTCGACGCTCGGGTCGGTGGCGTCGCCGGCGCGCGGTCCCCAGCCGTCCAGCCCGGCCTCGAAGTCGGTGCTCAGCACCACCTCCGAGCCGACCGGGTCGGTGCCCGTGACGGCGAGGTCGTCGACGAGGAACGACGGGTGCTCCCCGTCGACCGGTGCCGCCTCGACGTAGAGCTGCGCGGCGGTGAGGCCGTCGGGCATCGTGTAGTCGCCGCCGATGCGCACCCACTCGCCGGCGGTCGCGTCGACCGCGCCGCCCACCCACGTATAGGCATCGCCGTCGGCGGAGGTCTCCTGGACCGTGAAGTGCAGCGCGGTGGAGCCCTCGGTCCCCGCGGGGAGCTTGACCCAGGCCTCCACGGCGTAGTCGCTGCCGGGCGTGAGGAGGTCGTCGACGGCCGTCGACGGGCCGTTCCACTCGGCCGTCCGGCCGGTCACCGCGAGCGCGCCGGCACCGGTGCGTGCGTCGTCAGTGATCTCCAGCGTCACGGCCCCGCGCGGGCCCCAGGGCTCGAACGTCGTGTCGAAATCGTTTTCCAACAGGACGGAGCCCGCCCCCGCCGCCATGCTCGCACCCACGACGCCGGTCACCACCGCCCCGCCGCTCATCACGGCGACCGCCGCCGCCGCGGCGACCGCACCTCTCACCCGCTGCCTCATCGTCGCTCCCTCGCGATCGGTGGGGCCCTGTCGCCGGCTGGAGCCGACCCTCGGGGCCGACGGCACGTCCGTTGTGCCGCTGGGCGTCAGGCTAGGGGGTGGGCCAGATTAGGCGCAACGGTTGAACGAATCGAATACTTTCGAGCTCCACACCGCATCGAGCGCCGAGCACGGGGTCGGCCTCGGTACGGCGTGCCATACCGAGGCGACCCCGTGCTCGGCACGAGGGTGAACCGACGCACGAGAACGGGCGCGCGAGGGCTACTGCTGGGACTGGGCGAAGTCCTCGTACTCCGAGCCGTACGGCGCGTCCCAGTAGAGCTCCGTGCAGGACGCGGCGTCGCCCTCGGCGCAGGCGTCGTACAGCGCGTCGAGCTGCGGGTCGTCGCCGTACTGCTGCACGGACGAGTCGTAGGTGCCGGTGCTCAGGTCGTCGAGCACGCCCTGGCGGTCCATCTCGTTGAACACCGCGACGCTGAAGATGATGAGCAGCGCCCAGCCGATGATGCTCAGCGCACCCAGCACGATGCCCGCGATCGCCAGCCCCTTGCCCGACTGCCCCGTGCGCTTGATGCGGTTGAGGCCCACGATGCCCAGGACGATCGGCACGACGGTCATCATGAGCACGCCCGTGACGAGCGCCGCGATGGAGAAGCCGTCGGTGCCCGCCGACGGCGGCGGGTACTGCCCGTACGGCTGCTGCGGGTTCGCGCCACCGGGGTAGCCCGGCGCCTGCGGGTAGCCGGGCTGCGAGTACGGCTGCTGCTGCCCCTGCCCGCCCGCGCCCTGCTGGTACGGGTCGGGCTGCTGGTACGGGTCCGCCTGGTACGGGTCCGGCTGCGTCGGCCCGCCGGGGCGGTCGCCGCCCTGCTGGTACGGGTCGTGCGCGTAGGGGTCGGACCGCGGCGTGGGCGGCTCGTACGGGTCCGGCTGCTTGCTGTCGTCCTGGCTCATGGCCCGTCTGCTCCCTCGTCGCCCGTGCTCGTGTCGCGGGGCACCGTCGTGCCCACCAGGGACAACTATGCCCGAACCAGGGCCCTCGTTCCCCCGACTTCACCCGGCGCGGGGCCCGCGGCCCGTCCCCGGGGACGACGACGGCTGGCATCCTGACGGGACAGGTCGAGCACAGAGGGGGAAGGGTGCGCGTACTCGTCGTCGGCGCCGGGATCATCGGTCTCGCCACGGCCGCGCGCCTCGCCCGCCGCGGCGACGAGGTCACCGTGGTCGACAAGGAACCGTCGCTCGCGAGCCACCAGACGGGCCGCAACTCCGGCGTCGTGCACTCCGGCCTCTACTACGCCCCCGGGAGCCTCAAGGCCCGCCTCGGCACCGCGGGCGCGGCGTCCATGACGAGGTTCGCGGCCGAGCACGGCGTCCGGGTCGCCACCACCGGCAAGCTCGTGGTCGCGTCCGACGCCGCGGAGCTGGACCGGCTCGGCGAGCTCGCCCGCCGCGGCGCCGCCAACGGCGTCCCGGTGCGCGAGGTCAGCCCCGTCGAGGCACGCGAGCACGAGCCGGAGATCGCCTGCGTCGGCGCCCTGCGCGTGGAGACCACCGGGGTGGTGGACTACCGCGGCGTGTGCGACGTGCTCGCCGGCCAGGTGCGCGACGCCGGTGGCACCGTGCTGCTGGGCCGCGCGTTCGCCGGCGCCCGCACCGCCGGCGCGGGAGTGCGGGCCGTCGTCGCGGACGTGACCACCGGCGAGGAGCACGAGCTCGTGGCCGACGCCCTCGTGGTGTGCGGCGGCCTGCACGCCGACCGGCTGGCCCGTGCCTGCGGCGTCGACCCCGGTGCGCGCATCGTCCCGTTCCGGGGCGAGTACTTCGACCTCGCGCCCGACGCCGCACGCCGGGTGCGCGGCCTCGTGTACCCCGTGCCCGACGCGCGGTTCCCGTTCCTGGGCGTGCACCTGACCCGCGGCGTGGAGGGGGGCGTGCACGCCGGGCCGAACGCCGTGCTCGCGCTCGCGCGCGAGGGCTACCGCCGACGCGACGTCTCGCTGCGCGACCTCGCCGACGCCGGCACCTGGCCGGGGCTGTGGCGGCTGGCGGGCCGGAACCTCGTGCCGGGGGCCCAGGAGGTGGCGCGCTCGCTGTCGCGCACCCTGTTCGCGGCCGCCGTCGCCCGCCTGCTGCCCGGCACCACCGCCGACGACCTGCACCCCGCGCCCGCCGGCGTGCGCGCCCAGGCGCTGCGGCGCGACGGCGCGCTGGTCGACGACTTCCTGGTGCGCACCGCCCCGCGGCAGGTGCACGTCATCAACGCGCCGTCGCCCGCCGCGACCGCCGCGCTGGAGATCGCCCGGCACCTCGAGGCCGAGCTGGACCGGGTGCTGGCCGCCTAGATCCCGCCACCGAGGCGAAGAGCTCGCCCAGCCGCGCGGCGACCTCGGCGTCGGTCGCGATCCCCGGGGTCCGGGCCGCGGCGACCGCCAGCCGGCCGCGCAGGCCGTCGTCGTCGCGCAAGCGGGCGAGGGCTGCCGTGAGGGAGTCGACGTCGCCCTGGTGGAAGACGAGCCCGTTGGCGCCGTCGGTCACCCACTCCGTCGGCCCGCCCGCGTCCGCGACGACGGTGGGCCGCCCGAGCGCGAGGTACTGCAGCACGTTCTGACCCAGCGGCTCCGGCCGCAGGGACGCCTGGACGCACACGTCGAGCGAGGCGATCTGGGCGGCGACGTCGTCCACGTGACCGGTGAGATCGACGCGGTCCGCAACCCGCAGCTCGGCGGCCCGGCGACGCAGCCCGGCCACGTAGCCCTCCTCCCCGAACTGGGCGGCACCGACCAGCCGCAGCCGGACGTCGGAGCCCGCGAACGCCCGCGCGAACGCCTCCAGCAGCAGCAGCTGACCCTTCCACGGCGCGAGCCGCGCGACCATGCCGACCGTGCGGACCGGACCCACCCGGCCGTCGTCGCGACCTTGCGCCGAGAACTCGCCGAGGCCGAGCGGGCTCTGCAGGACGAGCGCCGGCGTCCCGGGGCGCAGGTAGGGCCGTGCCGTGTCCAGCGTGGCCCGCGAGTTCGCCACCACCGCGTCGGCGCGGGGCAGCACGACACGCTGCAGCGCGACCGCCCCGAAGCGCCCCGCACCCTCTGCCGTCACGAGGTCACGAAGATGGACGACGAACGCCTGCTCGCCCCGGCGCACGGCCAGGGCGCCGTACAGCGCCGCCCGTGAGGTGTTCGCGTGCACGACCTCGGCGGCGCGGAAGGCCGCCGTGGCACGCAGCGCCCGGGCCGTGCCGGCGACCGACGCGAGACCGCCCACCGCGCGGCGCAGCCCGGCGCCCTCGCCGAGCCCCGCGGGCTGGGCGGGCCCGACCGGGACGACCTCCACGCCGTGGTCGCGCAGACCCGCGAACGGGCCGTCGTCGCCGTCACCGTCCGACGGGAGGACGACGGTCGGCTCCCAGGGCGCCTGGGCCAGCAGCGTGCGCCGCAGCGCGAGCTCGGCCCCGCCGAACGCTCGCGAATGGTCGAGGTGGACCACGCTCGGAGGACGACCGCCGACCATCACCATTCTCCTGTCGCACAGAAAACTTGGGGTGGCACAAGTTCTTGCCGGGTGAAATGCGCCGGGACCGCGGGTGAAACGGAAAGCCCCCCGCCGACAATGGCGTCCGCGGCATTCACGAGAAGAATGCGCAGGGCGACTACTTGCTCTCGCTCTCGAGGAGCAGGTCGCGGGAGCGCAGCTGCTCCAGGAAGTCGTCGACGTCACCGGCCGCGCGGGCCTCGTCGATCCCGTACTCGCCGACGAGCGCCGCCACCAGGTCGCCGCGCTCCGCCCCGTCGACCAGCACCTTGGCGAGCAGGCTGCCGGCCGCGTTGGTGGTCAGGTAGGCGGAGGTCGAGAGGTCCAGGAGCACGAGCTCACCGTCGATCTCCTGCCACGTGACGCCGTCCGACCGCATCTTCATGTCCGCATCCTTCGCTCGCCCGTCACGTCGGCAAACTGATATGCCGCACCAACGATCAAAGCACGTGTTCACCCGCGCGGACGCCCTCCGGGCGGAGACTTCACCCCCTTTTCAGCCACCGGTGCAGGGGGTCGCGGACCCATACTCATGATGTCCATGTAGGAACACACGGAAGGACTTGTCCCATGTACGAGTCACCGCGCATCACCGAGGTCGGCACCGTTCGCGACCTCACCCAGCAGAACCTCTTCCAGGGCCTCCACGACTCCGACGGCTGGATCCGTGGTGGCGAGAACTACTCCTGATCTCGGGAGTGCCGCCCGGGGCTCCGTCGAGCCCCGGGCGGTTCGTCTGTCCGGGCCGGCCGGAGAGCCGTACCACCCCACCCCGCTGGAGGTGGCGTGGTCCTGGCTGCCCGGGGTCGAGCCGGACGCCGCCGTCCGCGCGGTCCCTCGCGACCCCCTCGACGTGCTCACCGACGTGCTGGCCCCGCACCTGATCGAGGGCCCGTGCTTCGTCGCGTTCTCCGGCGGGCGCGACTCGTCGGCCGTGCTCGCCGCCGCCGTCCGCGCCGCGCGGACCCTCGGCGCCCCCGACCCGGTGCCCGTGACCCTCACCTACCCGGGACTGCCCGCCACCGACGAGTCGGACTGGCAGGAGCTCGTCGTGCGCCACCTGGGCCTGACCCGGTGGCTCCGCCTCGACGCGACCGGGCAGACCGAGATCCTCGGCCCGTCCGCGCGCGAGAGCCTGAGCCGCCGCGGCCTCCTGTGGCCGGCGACCATGCACACCAAGGACTTCCTGCTGAGCCGGATCGGCCCGGGCACCCTGCTCACGGGCGAGGGCGGCGACGAGGTCTTCTCCGCCAACCGCGTGCGCCCGTTCGCCGAGCTCGCCTCGCACCGCCGGCCCGACTCCGACCTCGCCCGCAGGTGCGCCCGCGCCCTCCTGCCCCGCGGCGCCCGCGCGGCCCGCGAGGCCGGCGCGCTGGCGCACGTCGCCCAACCGTGGGTGCACGCCGAGGTCCAGCGGGACCTGCACCACCGGATCGCCGCCGACAACGCCACGGAGCCCCTGGCCTGGCACCGGGCCCTCGGCTGGGTCCGCGGGCGGCGCGTCGCCTCCGTGCTCGCCGCCACGCACTCCGCCATCGGGCGGGAGCACGGGGTCGACGTCGTCGCCCCCCTGCTCGACCGCGGCTTCCTCGGCGCCCTCGTCGCGCGGCACCGCACGCTCGGGTACCCGTCACGGCGGGCGGCCATGCACGAGGTCTTCGGGTCCGTCCTGCCGCGCAGCGTCGTCGAGCGCACCACCAAGGCGTACTTCAACCACGCCTACCTGGCCGACGCGACACGGACGTTCGCGCAGCAGTGGGACGGCTCAGGAGTGGACGAGGCGCTCGTCGACCCCGCGCTGCTCCGCGCGGAGTGGCTCGCCCCGACGCCGTCGGGCCTCAGCTCCCTCCTGCTCCAGCAGGCCTGGCTCGCCTCGACCTCGACGAGCCCGCGATGACGGCCCGCGACGTGCTCCGCACGCTCCGCGTGACCGAGCTCCCCGAGCTGCTGCGCAGCACGTTCGTCGCCGCGCGCATGGAGCTGTGGCTGCGTCGCGCCCCGCTCGACGCCGTCGCCGGCCGGATGGGCGCCCGGCTGTGCCTGCGGGCCGCCCCCGAGACCGGCACCGCCGCGCTGGCGCTCACCGCCGCGGAACGGGCCCGGCTCGGCACGGCGCGGCGCGTCACCCGGCACTGGCCGTTCGGCGACACCTGCCTGCGGCGCTCCCTCATGACCGCGTACCACCTGCGCGACCGCGAGCCCGAGCTCTACGTCGGGGTCGCCAAGAAGGACGGCGAGGTCACCGCCCACGCGTGGCTGGTGGTCGACGGCGTCAACCTCGACCCGACCGGGTCGGCACAGTTCCAGACGCTCGAGAAGGCAGGGAGCAGGGCACGATGACGGATCGCCGGATGCTGTACGGGCTCGTCGTCGAGTCCGAGATCGACCTGCACCAGGACCGGGAGGCGCCCCCGGCGGGACCGCCGGACGTCGTCGTGGTGCGCGGCGACGACGTCGCGACGCTCGAGCCTCCGGACGGCCGGGTCCTCATCCGGCTCGGGGACGACGACGCGCCCCTGTACACGATGGTCGAGTCGCCGGACGGCGGGTACCTGCTGCGGTTCTTCCACGCCTGCGACGTCGCCGTCTCCGCCGACCTCTCCCGCATGACCGTGTCGCGGCACGTCGACGCCGTCCCCGGCCTCGAGGCCGTGCTGACGACGGGCGCGGCGCTGGCGTTCCAGCTCTACGCGCGCGGCCTGCTCGTGCTGCACGCGAGCGCCGTCCAGGTGGGCGACGCCAGCGTGGGCTTCGTGGGGCGCTCCGGGATGGGCAAGTCGACGATGGCGGCCCTGCTGTGCAGCGAGGGCGCGGGCTCCCTCATCACGGACGACGTGCTGCGGGTCGACGTCCACGACGGCGAGCACGTGTCGCGTCTCGGGGCGACGGAGCTCCGCCTGCGCAAGGGCGCCGACGAGCTGAGCTCGCGCTTCGCCACGGGCACCCCGAACCGCCGCACCAGCGCCGACGCGCGACAGATCCTCGCCCCGGGCGCCGGTGCCCGGGACCGGGCCCCGCTGGCCGCCCTGGTCGTCCCCCTGCCCGACCGGGAGACGCACGAGCTCCGGCTCGAGCCGCTGACGGGCAAGGACGCCCTGCTGACCCTGCTGTCCTACCCGCGGCTGGTCGGCGTCGTCGACCCGGCGATCTCCACGGCGCAGCTGGCGCTCACCGCCGCCCTCGTCCGGGACGTCCCGGTCGTCGCCGCGCACGTGCCGTGGGGCCCGCCCTTCGCGCCCGACCTCGGCTCCCGGCTCGCCGAGGGCCTGGAGGCGATCACCGGGCGCCCGCTCGGGCAGCCCGCGCCGGCCCGCGCCGGGGCCGCGGCCTCACTGGCCTGACGTGAGGTAGGCGCTCGCCTGGAGTGTGAACATCTCGGCGTACTCGCCGCCGAGGGCCATGAGCTCGTCGTGGGTGCCCGACTCCACCACGCGGCCGCCGGCCATGACGTAGATCCGGTCCGCCGACCGCACGGTCGAGAACCGGTGCGAGATGAACAGGGCGGCCCGGCCCTCGAGCGTGGACCGCAGGGACTCGAAGAGCGCATGCTCCGCGCGCGGGTCGAGCGCCGCCGACGGCTCGTCGAGGATGACGAGGGCGGCGTCGCGGTAGAAGGCCCGCGCGATGGCGATGCGCTGCCACTGCCCGCCGGACAGGTCGCTGCTCTCGGCGAAGAGCTTCGACAGACGGGTGTCGTAGCCGTGCGCGAGGCCGCCGAGCGCGTCGTCGATCCCCGCTGCCGCCGCGGCCCGGCGCACCCGGGCGTCGACCTGGGCCGCCCCGCCCGCTCCCCCCGCTGTGTCGGCGTCGCCCAGCGCGATGTTCTCCCGTGCGGAGAACGCGTACCGCACGATGTCCTGGAAGATCACCGCGATGCGCGCACGCAGGTCGGACGGCCGCACGTCGCGGTAGTCCACCCCGCTCCACGTCACGGTCCCGTCCGACGCCTCGTAGAGCCCGGCGAGCACCTTGGCCGCCGTCGTCTTGCCGGAGCCGTTCTCGCCGACGAGCGCCACGACCTCGCCGGGACCGACCCGGACGGAGACGTCGTGCAGCGCGTCCCGTTCCGCCCCGGGGTAGCGGAACGCGACCGTGTCGCAGGCGACCCCCTCGAAGCGGTCGGGCAGCTCGCCGGTGCCCTCCTGGCTCCGGTCCGACCGGCCGAGCGCCATGAAGGCGTCCACGTCGTCCAGGTAGAGCCCGGACTCGAAGACCTGCTGGACGCCGCCGAGCATCGCCTGGATCTGGCCCTGCAGCATCCGGATCGCCACGATGGCGGCGCCCGCTCCGGCGACGCTCACGTCGCCGGACGCGATGAACCACACGAGGACCAGCATCGTGAGGGTCAGGGTGAGGCCGCTGACCACCTGGCCCAGCACCGTGAGCCGGGCGCGGCGGCCGAGGTGCGCCCGCAGGTCGACGAGGTAGCGGTCGTAGAGGTCGCGGTAACGGCGGTACAGCCAGCCGGCCGTCTCGAAGGCGCGGACCTCCTTCGCCTCGTCCCTGCCCGTCGCGACCATGTTCACGTAGAACCGCTCGCGCTGGTTGGGCGTCTGGTCGAGGCTGAACGCGAACTCGAGCCTGCTCTCCCGCCGGCTCGTGAGGAGCAGGGGCGCCGCGCCGACGGCGAGCAGCGGGAGCAGCAGCGGGTGGATCGCGACGAGTGACGCGCCGACCCCGATGCCGGCGGCCACCGCACCGAAGAACGTGAACAGGCCCTGCGTCACCTGGAACGGGCGGGACAGCGCGTTCGACTTGACCCGTTGCAGCCGGTCGAAGAACGCCGGCGACTCGAACCGGTGCAGAGGGACGCCTGTCGCGACCTCCTGGACCTCCTCGGTCATCACGCGCGCGACCCGCTCGCCCAGGAGCCGCCGCACCATCCCCTGGAGCGCCGTGATGATCGACGTCAGGGCCATGAGGCCGGCGAGCGCGGCCACGGGCCACACCAGGGTGGTGAACGACTCCCCGCTGCCCGGCAGCGCGATGATGGCGTCGAGCAGGCGGGCGACCACCAGCACCTGGCCCGCGAGCGCGGCCGCCGCGACGAGCTGCAGCACGACCATCGCGACGAACAGCCCGCGCCCGCTCTGCCACACCAGGGAGGTCGACCGCACGACGAGGCGCCGGAGCCTCCCGAGCGACTTGCGCTGCGACCTGGCGGCGCGGGCGATCACCGCGGGATCGCTCGGGTCGACCCGGTCGACCGGCTCGGACGTGCGGTGCTGCGCCATCGTCGCTCCATCACTTGCTGCGGACCGCCATGCTCGCTGACCACGGTATCCGCGCACGGCGCGGCGCGAGCCGTGCGAGCGGGCGATCCTGCGCCACCGGCGGGTGAAAGTCGCCGCACGGCCCACGCGCGCTCGACGGCGTGGCGCACGAACGGTCATCATCGAGCCACGGACCCTCGGAGGCGAAGGAGGCCCTCGTGCACGCTGCATGGCCTCGCTCGGTCCACTACCGCGGCGCGCACTGGGCGCTGGTGGCCGCCGGCAGCGTGGCCGCCGTCGCCGTCCTGTACCTCGGGCTGGTCGTCTGGGAGACGGGCCAGCGGATCGACCACGGCGTCTACCTCGCCGTCCTGCGGACCGGGCCCGTGCTGGGACCCGTGGCCGGCGTCGTGCGGCCGTACGCCCCGCAGGTGCTGCTGGTCGCCGCAGCGGTGCTCACGGTGCTCGCCCTGCGCCGCGGCCGCGTGCGCGCCGTGGTCGCGAGCGTGCTCGTGGTGCTGCTGTCGGTGCTGGCGACCTGGACCGTGCGCGACCTGCTGCCGCGCCCCGCCTACGGCCTCGACACCTTCGCCGAGAACGGCTTCCCCAGCGGCCACGTCGCGGCCGCGCTGTCGCTCGCGGTCGCGTGCGTCCTGATGTGGCCGTCGCCCGACCGTCGGCTCCCCGCAGTGGTGGGCGGCGGCGTGGCGGGCGCGACGGCGCTGGCGTCCGTCGTCGTGCACGCCCACCTGCCCGTGGACGTGGTCGGCGCCCCGTTCGTGGTGGTCGCGGTGTGCTGCGCGGTGCTCTGGGTGGTGCGACCGCTCGAGGCGACCGCGGAGCTCAGCCGCCCGGGCCCGGGGCGAGCCGGGCGAAGTACTCCGCCCGGGCGGTGACGTCCGCGACGTCGCGCTGCAGCGGCCGCTCGGGGCTCCCGTCGGTGCCGCGCGCACGGTGCTGCCGCCCGACGCGGCGAGCACGCAGCGTGTACGCGAGGAGGCAGGCGGCGCTGGCCGCGGTGCCGGGCCGTGCCGCGCCGTAGACGTTCCCGCCGAGCCGGTCGTCCCCCGGCAGCCCGGGGAACGGGTGGTCGCGGTCCCGCCGTCGGGCGAGCGAGCCCCAGGCTCCGCGGCGCGCGCGGTCGAACGACGTGCCGTGCGGCAGCTCGAGCCCGACCGTCCGCACCGCGCGGTCCAGGACGAGGGCGACCGGGACGGTCGTCCGGGCGGCCGCGGCACGGCGCGCGAGCTCGTCCCAGTCGAACCCCGGGTCCTGGACGGCGTAGCGGACGTCGGCGAGCCACATGAGCCGGTTCGCGCCGTCCTGGGCCGCGTGGAACGCGACGTGGTGCACGGTGTCCACAGGGTCGAACGTCGGCATCGTGACCCCTGGCGCGATCGTCACGGGACGCGCCCGGCGCAGCATCCCGGCCATGTCCACCGGGAACTGACGGCGCAGCCGCTCGGGCACCGCGACGTGCCAGTGCAGGTCCAGGTGGGTGCCGTGCCGCGCCGTCATGGCGATCTCGGCGCGCATGCTCCTGCGGAGCTCGGGCCAGTTGCGGTCGAGCTGCTCGCCGCCGGTGGACAGCACCACCCGGATCGCCTCCTCGAACCGCGCGGCGTCCACGAAGAGGTCCAGGTCGTAGTACTCGCGCATGTCGGGCGAGGGCCAGACGACGGAGGCCAGGACGGGTCCCTTGGCCACCGCCCACGGGATGCCGGCCGCGTCGAGCGCGGCACCGGTGACCTTGAGGTCCTCGACGGCGCGCAGGTGACGCAGGGTCTGCGCGTGGCGTGCGGCGCCGAGCCCGGCGAGCCAGGGGTCCGGCGCGTCCGCCGCCGCGAGCGACCTCGCCATCGCCGGGGTGACCCGGTGCAGCACCCCGGCGGCGAGGACCCGGCCCAGGTCCTCGGCGAACAGCTCGTCCGGGGCGTCGTGCGGCCGGCCCGCCGCGGCGTCCACCAGCAGGCGCGCGAGCGGACGCAGCCCGAGGGGGGCCGTGGCGCGGCCGGCACGGGTGGGAGCGCGCAGGGACATGGGACGAGCATGCCCCGTCCCGTGGACGGCCGACCGCCGTCGCGCGGGTTTTCACCCTGGCGTCACCCGGCCGGGGCGGCGTCACCGGGCGGGGACGCCCGCTGCCCCGTAGAGCTTCGCGTAGCGGTCGCCGACGGCTCGCCAGGTGTAGGCCCCGACGGCCTGCCCGCCGGTCTCGCCCAGGCGACGGGCGAGGGCGTCGTCATCGAGCACCCGGCAGATCGCGGCGGCAAGTGCCGGCGTGTCCGCCGGGTCGACGAGCAGGCCGTTCTCGCCGTCGGCGACGAACTCCGGCGGGCCGCCGCGGGTGGTCGCGACGACGGGCACCCCGGCGCGCCAGGCCTCCAGCACGACGATGCCGAACGACTCGACACGGCTCGGCACGACGACGAGCGCGGCGGACCGCATCGCGGTCACCACCTCGGGGCGGGAGAGCCGCCCCGGCAGCACGACCCGCTCGCGCAGGCCGAGCTCGTCGGCACGACGGCGCAGGCCCTCGCGGTCGGGGCCGTCGCCGGCGATCACGAGCGAGACCCCGCCGGGGTCGGCGTGCGCGTACGCGTCGACGAGCAGGTCGAACCCCTTGACCCCCACCATGCGGCCCACGGCGAGCACGTAGCGCCCGGGCAGCCAGGCGGGCCGCGGGGCGGCCGGTTCCGCGGGGTCGATGCCGTTGGGCACGACGACGCCGCCCCCCGGCGTGAGACCGAAGCGGCGCACCAGGTCGTCGAGGGTGTACCGCGACGGCCCGGTCACGGCGGCGGCGCGGCGCAGCGAGCGCCGCAGCGCGGACGCGAGCAGCCGCGAGCGGTCGAAGACGCCGTGCGCGTCGGCGAACGTCTCGCCGTGCGAGCTGAGCACGAGCGGCACACCCGCGCGCCGGGCGGCCAGGTCCGCCCAGGGCCCGTTGGGCCCGTAGCAGTGCACGTGCACGACGTCGGGCCGGTCCGCGCGCGCGGCGGCCCGCCAGGCGCGCAGGGCGCCCGGGGCACCGGCGGCGAACCGGGCGAGCGCGCCGAGGTCGCGCGCCGGCATCGGGCACGGGAGGTAGCGCAGCCCGATGCCGTCGACCTCGTCGGGCGTCTCGTCCCCCTGGTCGACGGCCCACACGACCACGTGGTGCCCGCGGCGGCGCAGGTCGCGGGCCACGTGGAGCACGTGCTCCTCGACCCCGCCGAAGCGCGGCAGGAAGCTGCTCGTCACGAGCGCGACGCGGACCATGCAGCCCCCCTCCTGACCGGTGCACGGCCCGCAGATCATACGTAGCCCGGCGGCGGACCCGCCGGGTGAAGTCCGCCCGGTTCACCCGCCGCTCGCCCTGGCCGTGGCGGGCCGCCGGGTCAGAATGGCCGGACGACCGGGCACCACGGTGGGACCGCACGACGGACGGAGCAGCATGGCACGACTGACGCTGGCGACGGTCGCCGTGGGCACGCCGATGGGTCAGCAGGTGTACGAGCGCGAGGTCGCGGCCCGGGCCGCGGGCGCACTGGGCGGCGACGTCGAGGTGACCCGCTCGGTCACGCGGTCGCTGCGCTCACCGCTGCCGGGGACGGCGCGCCTGCCGCACCGGCTGCTGCACGACGCCCCCACGGGGCTGCGCCGGGTCGTGGGCGCCGCCATGTACCGCGGCGCCGACGTGGTGCACCGGATGGGCCTGTCCCTGCCGCCGGCCCGCGTGCCGGAGATCGTGACCGTGCACGACACGGTGGCGTGGCGGTTCCCGGACGAGTCCCGGCCCGAGACGTTCGCCGCGGCGGAGCTGCGGCGGGCGCGGGCGGTGGTCTCGGTGTCGCAGTTCGCGGCGGACGACGTCGCCGAGCGCCTGGGCCTGGAGCACGTGCACGTCATCCACAACGGTGTGGACGAGCGCCTGCTGGGTGCCCGCCCGGCGACGGCGGAACGGCTGCGCGAGCTGGGGGTCGAGGGCCCGTACGTGCTGCACGCCGGCGGCTCCTCGACGCGGAAGAACCTCGAAGCGCTGGCCGCCGCGTGGCCCAAGGTGCGCTCCCGCTTCCCCGACGTGTCGCTGGTGCTCGCCGGGCCGCCGTCGCCGCGGCGCGACCGGCTCTTCGGCCCCCTCGACGGCGCGGTCCGCGTCGGGCGCGTCCCGGACGAGGACGTCGCGGGCCTGCTCGCCGCGGCGTCCGCCGTCGTGGTGCCGTCCGTGTACGAGGGGTTCGGCCTCCCAGCCCTGGAGGGCCTCGCCGTCGGGACGCCGGTGGTCGCGGCGGCCCGGTCGTCGCTGCCCGAGGTGTGCGGGGACGCCGCGGTGCTCGTGGAGCCCGACGGCCCCTCGATCGCGGAGGGCCTCGAGCACGTGCTCACCGGCGGCGCCGAGGTGGACCTCCTCGTCGCGCGCGGCCGCGAACGCGCCGCACGCTTCACCTGGGACGCGACGGCCGCCGCGCACGCCCGCCTGTGGCGTGCCGTGCTCGACGGCCGCCAGTGAACAGTTCCGGTGACACGACCATCGCCGGGGGATCGGCGATTTCAGGGCTGGCCCTTGTACCAGCACGGTTCTAGATTGTCCAACAAGCGAAAGCCCGTCAGACGGGACGAGAGTTGTTGGAGGGCCGATGGCCGTTGACGTGGTGGATCTCTTGCGGGAGCTCGACTTCACCATCGCCGAAGGAGCCTCACCTGACTCCTGGTTGCTTCGTGCACCCGACGGCGCGTCTTTCGAGGTCTCGCTGCCATCACCGGTACCGCGCCTCGACGCCCACGCAACACGCCACCTCGTCGCTCACCAACGGGCCGGACGAAGGATCCTCGCCGTCGGCGAGTCCGTCACCGAGAGGGTGTTGCAGCGCGCGGTGAAAGGACAGATCGACATCCTCACCGCAAGCCCCGCCAGGCTCGTCCACGCCGGTGTCACCTATACGGCGGAGGAAGACCCCGACCTGCAGCAAGCCAGACCGGCGACGAAACGACCGGCCTGGACGCGCTGGGCGGTCGAGCGCTATCTTCTGCTTGCTGCGGAGCCAGCGCGCCAGTCGCTTATCGCGAGCGTCCTCGGCACCAGCCAGCAGTCCGTCTCCAACGCCGCCCGCCATCTCGCGGGTCTGGTCGCCGATCACGGCGACGGACTCATCGTCACGGATCGGGCCGGCCTGCTGGAGCACTGGCGCGACGAATACGCGGGCCCCGGGGGCCAGGAGTTCGGGTGGTACAGCCTGGATCCCGTCACCGATCAGGTCATCAGCGCCGTCCGAGCGGCAACCCTCCTCGACGTCAGGCCGTTGGTGAGCGGAGATGTCGCGGCTGACCTGCTCGCGCCGTGGAAGCTCCCGACCCAGGGAAGGATCTATGTCGACGGCCCCGTCGACCTCGCCGAGGAGGGATTCGTCCCTGCACCGGTCGACGACGCGACGCTTGTCACCTGCGTCCCGCGCGACCCGAGCATCTGGCGACTTGCAGACCCCCCTGCTGTGACACCGTCGACGCACGGGGAGGTGCGACTGGCTGATGCGGCGATCATCTACTGGGACGTGGCGGAAAGCACGGATCTCGACAGCGGGCCGGCCGCCGAGCAGCTCGCCCTCCTCGTTGCGCAGGGGAAGCGATGAACGATGCGACCGAGATCCATGTCCACGCGCTGAGCAACGCTGATTCCCTGGGCTATCTCGGGCAGCAGGCAGTCGCGAAGGCGACGGGCGATCATGAATACCGGATCGTCGGCGGCCACATGGTCCGGCTCCTGTTGCAGGTTTACCCGACGCGCAATGCCACGCTGCGCTCCACCCTGGATGCCGACGCAGCCGTCGGCGACGTCGAGGTCATCGGACCCATCCGCGACCAGTTGATCGCACAGGACTCCGAGCAGGAGGGCGGCAACGTCTTTTCCAAAGTGCTGGACACCGATCAACGCGTCGAGATCAACCTGTTGCTCGCCAGGCACGGGAGTTCGCAGGGCATCCGGCCTCAGGACGTGCCCGGCGTCGGGCAGGTCGACACACTCCCTTCGTTCTGGCTTCACCAGGCCTTGCCCTGGCCGTGACTGCCGAGCCCAGGGACGGCCGAACCATCGAGTACTCAGCCCGTATCCCCGACGTGGAAGCCGCGGTCGCCCTCAAGGCGCACAGCTGGAGGGGACGCTACTTCGAGAACGACCTTGCTGACCTGCATTCGCTGCTGGAGATCCGAGACGCCCATCCGGACACCTCGTGGCGTCTCGAAGAGCAGAACCTTGCCGGGTTCCGAAAGGACGCCGCGCAGATCCTTCACGAGCTCGCCAAAGGAATCGTCCGGAAGAACTTCCGGGCTCCCGGCAATCTCGACCGGCGGAGGATGGCCGCTCTGATCACGCGGCACGTCTCCAGGCCATGGCGTGTCAGCCCACGGGACCCCACGCCCGGATCGCGCTGATGGCGACCTGGTAGTCGCTCGCGGTCTCGAGGTCCATGAAGGACGGGTGCGGCCCGCCCAGGACGCCGGAGTAGTTGAGCGCCAGCACCGGCACGTCGCGCTCGGTGGTCATCGGCACGGACACCCGCACGGCGGTCGCCGTGACGGGCTCGACGTCGAACAGCACGACCCGGTCGTAGAGCTGGGCGGCCTGCTCGGCGACGACGGACCAGTCGCCCGCCTCGTCCCGCACCTCCACGGTGTAGTCGCGCAGGCCCGCGGTGCAGCACCGGATGCCTGCCGTGGCCACCGCGATCCTGTCGATCTCCACCGGCCCGTCCGTCTCGACGGTCAGCGCGGGCGCCTCGTCCGTCGACCCGTCGGCGAGCAGGCCGGAGTGCCAGGGGTCGCGCACGTCGAAGGTCCCGGAGGTCACGACGGACGCGTCCGCCGCTCCGTCGGCCTCGTGCGTGGACGTCGCGGTGACCGGCCGACCCTCCAGGAGGTCCGGCCCGAACTCCCGCGTCGCCCGGGCCGTCAGAGAGGTCCCTGCGGGCGCGACGACGAACGTGGGCGCCCCGCCCACGGGGACCTCGACGCCGCCGGCGGGCACGTCGAGCGCGCGCCGGTCCCCGTACTGGTCCACCACCTCGACGGTGACGTCGCCGTCCGGGCTCGCCAGCGTCAGCGAGGTGGCGAGGTCGTCCGTCCACAGGGCGAGCAGGGTGCCGTCCGGTCCGGTGCCGTCGACGGCGTACGTGCCGGGGGCGGGAGGGTCGCGCAGCTCCAGCTCGGTGAACCCGTCGAGGAGCGCGCTGGTGGCCGCGGCCGCCGCGCCGAGGGGCTTGACGTAGCCGTCGTGCTGCACGGCCGACCACGAGTTGCCGGTCTCGCCCCACCCGCCCTCGGAGAAGAAGTACGTCCACTCGTCGATGCCCTCGAGCCGGTACCACAGGAGCTTGCGCGCGACGTCGGAGCCGCCCGACCAGAAGTTCACGACGCCGTCGGACCACCAGCCGGTCTCCGTGTCCCACAGCGGCAGGTCCCCGCACGCCGCGAGGGTGTCGCGCAGCGCCTCCAGCTCGTGGCCGGGCAGGGAGAACCCCTCCTCCTCCCACGACCGGTTGAGGCCCGTGTAGGGGTGGATGCCGACGACGTCCATCGTGTCGCACGCACCCGCCGCGACGGCCTGCTCCCACCAGTCGAGGGCGAACCCCAGGGAGTTGCCGCCGATGACGCGCGCGTCCGGGTCGGCGGCGCGGGCCGCGGCGGCGAAGGGCACGGCGACGTCGCGCACGTAGTCGGCGCCGTCGTCGAAGCCGGTGGCGTTCGGCTCGTTCCACGGCTCCCAGTCGGTGATCTCGGGGGCGGACCGCGCGAACTCGGCGACGATCTCGCGCACCCAGCCCTCCCACGTCCCCGCCTCGACGGCCGTCTTCTCCGAGCCGCCGGACCCGACCTGCACCACCAGGACCACCCCGAGCTCCCGGGCCAGCTCCCCAGCCTCGCGCAGCTCCGTGAACGGGTCGGCGGGCGCCGTCCCGTCCTCGGCGAGCACCCCGGCGTGGGGCAGCGAGCTCCAGTCGAGCGCGGCCGCGTCGGGCTCGGCGGCAGGGTCCGGCACGATCTTGGCGAAGTCGAGCTGCACGCGGTGGCTGCCGAAGCCGAGCGCGGCAGCCAGCTGGACGCCACGCAGCGCGCTCGCGCCGCCCCACCCCGCGCCGTCGGCCATCGCGTCGAACCCGAGGTCCACGCCCTGGGCCCCGACGGTGTACCGCAGGCAGTCCCCCGACAGCGCCTCGCCCGTGGCCGCGTCCACGAGGTGCGCGTCCACCTCGTACACCCCGGGGCGAGCATCGGGCAGCATGAGCGGCACCTGCCCGCCCTGCGACGGCAGCGGCACCTCGCGCCAGTCCGTCACGACGGGCCCGCGCACCCGCGGGTCGCCGCGCACCTGGTACCGCACGGCGTACCGGTCCGCCGACGCCGACCACGCGTCGTCGACCGAGAGCGCGACGTGCGGGTCGGTCCCGGCGGCGAAGTAGCCGAGCTCGACGCCGGTCTCCAGCCCCAGCCCGACGCCCATCCCCGACAGCATCGACTCGGTG
Organism: Isoptericola luteus; assembly: GCF_020297055.1. Taxonomy (GTDB): domain Bacteria; phylum Actinomycetota; class Actinomycetes; order Actinomycetales; family Cellulomonadaceae; genus Isoptericola; species Isoptericola luteus. The sequence goes on from NZ_JAIXCQ010000003.1 coordinate 193,965, forward strand.
CCCGCGTTGTACTTCACCGGGGCACGGAGCTGGTACGCGAGGCGGTCGTCCGAGATCCGCACCAGGGACGTGCCCGCCTGCGTGCCGGCCAGCACGTACGTGGCGTCGTCGGCCCGGACGACCCCGGCCTCGACCTCGAACGTGACGTCCTGGTCCAGGTCGCCGCGCGCCGCCGGCCAGATGCCGAGACGCACGCCCGAGGTGTCGAACCACTCGAGCCCGGTCCCCTTCTCGGCGACAAGCAGCCCGTGGCCCCCGGGGCCGCTGGTCACCGCGGTGACGTCCCCCGGGGCGCGCTGGCCGCCGTGGCCCAGCCCGCCACCGCCGCTCGTGGCGCCCAGGCCGAACGTGGCGGCCCCGTCCACCGTGCGGCCCACCACGTCGACGGCGTGCCCGTCGGGGCCGTCCTCGTCGTGGACCAGCACGACGGATCCGTCGTCGGTCTGCCCCACGATCCCGCCCGGGAACGCGTCGCTCATCGGCTGGACCGTCCCGTCGGCGGCGACCTCGTGGAGTCCCGACGGCCCCTCGTGGACCCCGATCACCGGCTCGCCGCCCGGCTCCTGCCACAGCACGGTGCCGTACAGGTCCAGCAGCCGGCCCTCGGTCTGGTCCGACTCCGGCAGCGTCGCCGTCCAGACCTGCTCGCCGTCGCGGTCCAGCCGCACCAGGTCGCGCCGCCCCATGAGGGTGTCCAGCAGGTAGACGTTCCCGTCGTCGTCGACCTCGAAGTCCCCCACCCCGAACGACTCCGCCCCCTCGACCAGCCGCAGCTCGACGTCGAACCCGCCGTCGTCCGAGCCGTCGGCCAGGTCGTAGCGGTCCACGCGGTAGGTGGACTCCCGGTCGAACGAGAGCACGTACGCCGTGCCGTCCCGGACCACGAAGTCCACGAGCAGGCGGTCGCCGGGCGGGGCGACGTCCGGCACGACCACCGAGAGCCCACCGAGCTCTTCGGCCTGCCGCCCGTCCGCGCTGATCGGGCCGACGTCCGGGAACCCGCACACCGCCGTCGGCCCCGGGCCCACGCCCCCGACGGCGGCGAGCGGCGCGTTGGCGCCGTCCGCTCCCGCGACCTCGCCCGGCACGGCCCCCGAGACCGCGAGCATCGTGGTGACCACCACCGCGGCGCCGGCGACCGCGGCCACCACAACCGTCCGCACGCTCCGCGCGCGCACCCCACGACCCGTCTGCTGCTCGCTCATGGGGCACCTCGCGGCTCGACGACGGCTGGTCCTCCCATCGTGGCGAGCATCCGCCGGAACGCGGGGGGCCGGCCCGGGTGAACCGGGCCGCCGAGGGGCAATTCACCCGCTGACGCGCGGGCCGCCAGGCGCCGTCAGACGAACCGCTTGGCGTAGCCCAGACGGTAGGTGAGGTCCCGGTTGCGCTCGCGGACGAACCTCGCGGGGTTCCCCGCCACCATCGCGAACGGCGGCACGTCCTTGGTCACGACGGCCCCCGCCGCCACGACCGCCCCCTCGCCGACGGTCACCCCGGGCAGGACGATCGCGTGGCTCGCGACCCACGCGTGGTCACCGATCTCGACGGGCGCGCCGACCTCCGCGAAGTCGGGCGAGTCGACGTCGTGCTGCCGGGTGTAGACGCTCACGTGGCTGCCGAGGTTCACCGCGTCGCCGATCACCAGGCCCGACCGTCCGTCGAGGAACGCCGAGTCGCCGATCGTGCAGTGCTCGCCCACGACGATGCGCTCGGGCGCGTAGAACTCGGCGCGCCAGTGGATGCTCGACGTCGGCGGCAGCGTCAGCCCGGCGCGCCGGTAGAAGAACCCGCGGACCGCGTGCGACGGCACGTGGCCGACGTCGGCGAGCAGCCGCAGGCGCAGGTCCTGCCACATGTCGCGACGCCAGCGCACCGCCCCGACCAGCGCCGGCGGCGCCAGACCCTTGACCCGGTCCCGGACCACGACCACCACGTCCCTCTCGCCGATCCCGCACCCGAGGGGCGGTGCTCCGTCATCCCACGGGTTGCTCCTCGCGACGATACGGCGAGGGCGACCGAGCCGGGGAGCCCAGGGCACCGATTCACCCGCTGACGCGCGATCTCACCCGTCGACGGAGCGATTTCCTCCTGTCGCGGGCACCGGTGCCCCCAGATACTGGCGTGGTGACCCACCGCACCTACGGGGCCTACGTGCTGCCCGGCGATCCCACCTGGCTCGAGCGGACCCTGCCGCGGTACTACCCCCTGCTCGACGACCTGGTCGTGCCCGTCCCCCGGGACGGCCGCGGCTGGACCGGGACGCCGATCCAGGTCGCCGAGTGCCTGGAGATCGTGCGCCGGGTGGACACCCGCGGCCTGCTGCGGGTCGTGGAGGGGTCGTGGACCGACCCGGCCGACCCGCTCGCCGCCGACACCGCCCAGCGCCAGGCCGCGCTCGACGCCCTGTCGGGCTCCGTCGACTGGATCGTGCAGATCGACAACGACGAGTTCCTCCCGGAGGCGAGCACCCTCGTCGAGGCGATCGACCTGGCCGAGGAGCGCGGGCTCGGAATCGTGGAGCTGCCGATGCGCGTGCTGTTCCGCCGCACGGGGCGCACGGTCCTCGAGGTGGTCGCGTCCGACGGCGGCCCGCGGTACGAGTACCCGGGCCCCGTCGCCGTGCGCGCCGGGTCCACGACCGTCAACGCCCGGCGGGCGGTCGGGCCGTTCCTGCGGATGGTCGTCGCCGGCGACGAGCGGTCGCTGCAGGTCAACCGGCCTGCTGAGCCGGGCGAGACCCGGCTCGCGACGCTGCGGCCCGACCAGGCGATCGTGCACAACTCCTGGGCGCGCACGCCCGCACAGATCCGCGCCAAGGTGAGCTCGTGGGGGCACGCCGACGCCTCGCTGGGCCGCTACTACTGGACGGTCTGGTGGCCGGCACCGCTCACGTGGTGGCTGCTGCGCGACTTCCACCCGTTCTCCCGCGGCCTGTGGCCGCGCCTCGCGCGCCGACCGGTGGCGGACACCGAGCCGGCCCCCGCACCCGCGAGCTCCACCGTGGGACCGGCCGATGCCTGAGCACCCGCGCAGCCTGGTCGTCGTCCTGAACTACCGCGGACGCGCGGACACCCTCGAGTGCGTCGCCTCGCTGGTCGAGGGCTCGCCCGCGCACACCGTGCTCGTGGTCGACAACGGGTCCCACGACGGCGTCCTGGACGCCGTGCGCGACCGGTGGCCCGCCACGGTGGCGACCCTGCAGAACGGGACGAACCTGGGGTTCGCCGGCGGTATGAACAGCGGGCTGCGCTGGGCGCGGGAGCACGGCTACGACGTGGTGACGGTGCTCAACAACGACACCGTCGTGCGGCCGGGCACCCTCGACCTGCTGGTCGCCCGCGCGCTGGCCGGCCAGGTGGCCGTGAGCCCCGCGGTCCGCTACCGCGACGGCGTGCGCGTGTGGTTCGCCGGGGGCGGCCTGGACCCGGAGGACGGGCTCCCCCACCACCTGTCGGACGACGCCGTCGCACGACTGCACGGCACCGACCCCGACGGCCCCTACGCGACCGACCTCCTCGCCGGGTGCTGCGTCACCGCGAGCGCCGCCACGTGGGCGACGGTCGGGGACTTCGACGAGCGCTTCTTCCTCAACTTCGAGGACTCCGAGTGGAGCGTGCGGGCGCGGCGGCTCGGCACCCGGCTGGAGGTGGAGCCGCGCGCCACGGTCCTGCACAGCGTGTCGGCCTCGTTCGTCGGGGCGTACTCGTACCTCGGCGCGTTCTACTACGCGCGCAACAGCCTGCTGTACACGCGGCTCGTGGGCGGGGGGCGCACCCGCACGCTGCGGCTCCTGCGCCGCCGCGTGCTGCCCTCGCCGGTACGGATCGCCCGTGCCGAGGGCTGGCGCGAGGGCGCCCGCAAGGGCGCGATGGTCGTCGCGGGGATCGCGGCCCACTCCACCCGGCGGTACGGGCGCGCCCCCCGCTGGGTCGAGGCGCGGGCGGGTCGATGGACCCGCGGGTGAAGCCCGCCCCCGCGGCGGGTGAATTGCGCTCCGGACCGTCCTGAGGCGCGGTGGCCCCGGTCTACTGTGACGAGGCCTGAACAAAGGGGGGGACGAACGAATGAACGGTGCCATCCGGGTCTCCGGGCTCGGCAAGACGTACCGCATCGCGCGCTCAGGGCAGCACGTCAACCGGGCGACCGAGGCGGTGCTGCAGCGGTTGCGTCACCCCCTGCAGCGCACCGAGTACGAGGAGTTCGAGGCCCTGCGGGACATCGACCTCCAGATCGGCTGGGGCGAGGCCGTCGGCATCGTCGGCCGCAACGGCGCGGGCAAGAGCACGCTGCTCAAGGTGCTCACCCGCATCACCGCGCCGTCCACCGGGCGGATCGAGCTCGGCGGCCGCGTCGGCAGCCTGCTCGAGGTCGGCACCGGGTTCCACCCCGAGCTCACCGGGCGGGAGAACGTTTACCTCAACGGCACGCTCCTGGGGATGCGGCGCAAGGAGATCCAGCGCCGGTTCGACGAGATCGTCGACTTCGCCGGGGTCGATCGCTTCCTCGACACCCCCGTGAAGCGCTACTCGTCCGGCATGTACGTGCGGCTCGCGTTCTCCGTCGCCGCGCACCTGGAGACGGAGATCCTCGCGATCGACGAGGTGCTCGCCGTCGGCGACGCCGAGTTCCAGGCGAAGTCCATCGCGAAGATGCGCGAGGCCGCCCGGTCGGGCCGCACCGTGCTGTACGTGAGCCACCAGGCGCAGACGGTGTCCGCGCTCTGCGACTCGGCCCTGTTCCTCGACCGTGGCACCGTCACGTTCCAGGGGCCGGTGGAGGACGCCCTCGCGGAGTACCGCCGCACGTTCTCGTCGTTCCAGGCGTCCCAGCAGGACCCGTCCCGGCGGTCGGGCACCGGTGAGCTCCGGTTCACGCGGGCCCAGATCACCGAGGAGACGATGGACCCCACGGCCGACAAGGTCGTGGAGTTCGACGTCGACGCGAACGACGAGGTCGTGGGCAGCTACTTCGTCTCCTGCCACGTCAACGACGCCGACGGCAACGTCGTCGTGCAGTGCGACTCGCGGCTGGTCGGCATGTGGCTCGACCCGTCGACGCCGCAGAGCGCCGCGCTGCGGATCAAGGACCTGTGGCTCAAGCCGGGTCGGTACACGTACGACCTGTACCTCTGCAAGGCCGGGATCCTCGACGCGTGGGAGGGCGCGGGCGCGTTCGAGGTGCTGCCCAAGGCCCCCTACCCGGCGGTGACCTCCGACGAGGCGCTGACGCACGGCCAGGTGCTGGCCGACTTCGAGTACGAGAGGCGCTGAACCGGATGTCCACGATCGTCATCACCCCGCCCGGACGCCTCAACCTGCCCGCCTGGCGCGAGCTGTGGGAGTCCCGCGAGGTGCTCTACCGGTTCGGGGTGCGGGACATCGTCCTGCGCTACCGGCAGACCGCCGTCGGCGTCGCCTGGGTGATCCTGCAGCCCCTGGCCGCGGCGGGCATCTTCGCCATCGTCTTCGGGCAGGTCGCGAACCTGTCCAGCGGCAACGTGCCGTACTTCGTGTTCAGCCTGGCCGGCATGCTCGTGTGGAACCTGTTCAACGGCATCGTCGGGCGGTCGTCGTCCTCGCTGGTGGCGAACCAGGCGCTCGTGTCCAAGGTCTTCTTCCCCCGGATGCTCGTGCCGCTGTCGTCGGTGCTGTCCGTGCTGGTGGACTTCCTGGTCGCGACCGCGCTGTTCGTCGTGCTGCTCTTCGTGTACGGCATCAACCCGGGCTGGCAGGTGCTCACGCTGCCCCTGTGGGTGGCCGTGGCGGTGGTGTTCGCCTCCGGCATCGGGCTGGCGGCGTCGGCCGTGATGGTCAAGTACCGCGACGTGAACTACGCGCTGCCGTGGGTCATGCAGATCCTCCTGTACGCCACGCCTGTGGCGTACACGCTCGACTCGGTGCCGCGCGACCTGCTGTGGCTGTTCAACCTCAACCCGCTGACCTGGCTGCTCGAGTGCTTCCGCTGGGCCGCCCTCGGCAGCCCCGCGCCGCCCGCCTGGCAGATGTTCGGCATCGCCGGCGTCGCCGTGCTCGTGTTCGCCGCCGGGACCCTCGTGTTCCAGAAGATGGAACGTGGCTTCGCGGACGTGATCTGAGATGGCGCTGCCCCACGTGCACGTGATCACCCCGGGTGACCACTTCTCGCCGCGCACGGGCAGCGCGATCCCGACGGTCGTGCACGGGCTGGCGACGGCCGGTCGCGTCGTCGGCACGCGGACGAGCGTCGTGGTGGCGCGAGGCACCTACCCCGACCGGTACGACAGCGCCGAGGTGCTCGAGTACGACGAGCGCCCCCCGGGCCGCTTCGACCGGTTCGTCGACGCCGCGGCGAGCCGGCTCGCGCTGACCCGCCCGCGCGCCCGCGACCGGTACGCCGCGACCGTCGCCGACCAGGGGTCGTGGGAGCCGTCCGTGGTGCTCGCCCACAACTCCCCGCAGCTCGTCGGCGCGGTCGACGCGGACCGGCACCTGCCGGTGCTCTACGCCCACAACGAGCTGCTGCGCACCTACTCGCAGCGCGAGGCCGGCCGGGCGCTGGAGCGCGCGCACCGCGTCGTGTGCGTCAGCGAGTTCCTGGCCGAGCGCACCCGCGACCGGCTGCCGCCGTCCCTACGCGACCGCGTCGTCGTGGTGCGCAACGGCGTGGACACCGCGTTCTTCCACCCCGCCGACGACGGCCCGCATGACGGCCTGCGCGTGGTCTTCGTGGGCCGCATGATCCCGGACAAGGGCGCCGACGTGCTGGTGGACGCGGTGCGTCGCCTCGGCCGCGACGACGTGACCCTCACCCTGATCGGCTCGACCGGGTTCGACCCGCGGGCCGAGCTCTCGTCCTTCGAGCGCGCCGTGCGGGACGCCACCGCCGCCCTGCCGGGGACCGTGCGGCTGCACCCGTTCCTGCCTCGCGCGCGCGTCGCCGCTGAGCTGCGGGACGCGGACGTCGTCGTCGTACCGTCCCGCTGGCCGGAGCCGTTCGGCCTGACGATCCTCGAGGGCATGGCGAGCGGTGCGGCCACGGTCGCGTCGGACGTCGGCGGCATCGCCGAGGCGACCGGAGACGCGGGCGTCCTCGTCCCCCCGGACGACCCGGCCGCCCTGGCCGAGCAGCTCGCCGACCTCGCCCGCTCGCCCCGCCGTGTCGCCGAGCTCGGCGCCGCGGCGCGCGCACACGCGCTCTCGCGCGACTGGAGCACCGTGCGGCCCCTGCTGGCCCGGGCGCTCGACGCGGACGCCCGCTCGGCGGCCGGCAGCGCACCGGGTGAGAAGGGGATGAAATGACCCGCCTCAGGTTGGCCCCCCAGGAGCCGCGCGCCAGCATGGCTGGTATTCCGACCGAACCGATGGAGGGGCAGTGGGCATGAGTGCAGGCACCGTGGACCGACCGCTCGTGAGCGTGGTCGTCGCCACCAACCGAGGCGGCCCCTTCCTGGCCGAGGCCCTCGACTCCGTCGAGGCCCAGACCTACCCCCGCATCGAAGTGGTGCTGGTCGACGACGGCTCCGAGGACCCCGAGGCGATCCGGCGGATCGTCGCCGGCCGCCCGACCACCACCGTCGTCCGGCAGTCCGCCGGCGGAGTCTCCACCGCGCGCAACGTCGGGGTCTCGCACACCCGCGGCGAGCTGCTCGTGTTCCTCGACGACGACGACCGCTGGCACCCCCAGCGGATCGAGCTGCAGGTCGAGGCCATGGCGGACGGCTCCGTCGTCGCGAGCTACTGCGGCATGCGCACCGTGGGCGTCGACGGCGAGGAGCTCGTCGCCGCCGACCAGCACCAGGTCCGCGACGTGCACGACGTGCTGCGGCGCACCATGGGCATCATCCTGCCGAACCTCATGACGCGTCGGGACACGTTCGTGCGCGTCGGGGGGTTCCACCCGGCGTTCCGGCGCGCGCAGGACCTCGACCTCGTCATCCGCCTCGCCCTCGCAGGCGACCTGCGCTTCGTGGACCGCACGCTCGTGGACTACCGGCGGCACGGGAACAACAACACCCGCCGATACCGGGAGCTGTGCCGCAGCATCGACCACGTCGTGCGCCTGCACGCGTGGGCAGCGTACGAGCGCGGCCGCGAGGACCTCGTGGCGGACTACCGCGCGAGCCTCGCCCGGAACCGTCGCTACGCGGCGTGGCGGGCCACGGCCTCCGCCCGCGAGCACGCGCGCCGCGGGCGGCCCGGCGCGGCGGTCGGTGACCTCGTGTGGCTCGCGCGGTTCGCCCCGAGGGCGCCCGTGGACTGGCTCGCCGAGCGGACCCGCCGCCTCCGGGCCGCCTCGGAACGCGGGGTCGCTGCACCCGACGTCCCGGCACCCGGTGCCTCCGCGGCGGACGTCCCCGCAGCCCAGGTCCGCGCCACCGACGGCACGACACCCGGAGTGACGGCACCCACGCCGGCGGCCCGGCGATGACCCCTGTCGCGCGGGACGCCCCCGCCCGTCCCCCGGCCGCCCCCGTGCGCCGGGTCGGGCTGCTCGGCGCGTTCGGCATCGGCAACCGCGGCAACGACGTCACCCTGAGGGCGTTCGCCGACGCGCTGACGACGGCGGACGTGGGCGACGTGGTGGAGCCGGTCGCCGTGTGCCCTGCCCCCGCGACCGTCGAGGCCACCGGCGTCCGCGCGGCCGCGTGGACCCGGCCGCGCTCCGGCAGCTCGCTCCTGGCCCGGCTGACGGCCAGGCTGGGCGACCTGGTGTGGACGTGGCGCACGGTGCGCGGCCTCGATGCCGTCGTCCTGGCCGGAGGCGGTCTGCTCGAGGTGACCCGGCTGCGCGCCTCGACCACGGCGTGGACGGTCGCGGCCTACACCTGGGCGGGGCACCTGCAGCACAAGCCGGTGGTGTTCTGGTCGGTCGGTGGCGACGAGCTGCCTCACGGCCCCGCTCGCCTCCTCGTGCGTGCCGCATTGCGCGGAGCGACGACCGTGGCCGTGCGCGACGACCACTCCCGGCGCGCGGTCGAGGCGCTCGACGGCCGGGCTCCCGCCACGGTGCACGACGTCGTCCTCGCCCTGCCCGTCGAGGACGAGCCGCGCCCGAGCCCCACGGGACCGCTCGGTACCGGCGCGACGGTCGCCGTCGGCGTCTTCAACGCCCGGGGCGCCACCGCCGCCGACGGCGCGGCGCTCGACGCCGACCGCTACGAGTCGGAGCTGTGCCGCACCGTGTGCGGCCTCGTCGACCAGGGCGACGACGTCGTGCTGCTCGGCGGTGCGGCGATCGACGCGGCGGTCATCGACGACATCGTGGCCCGCTGCGAGCACGACCTCGGGCCCCGCGCCTGCCAGGTGCACCGCGGCGCCTACGACGACTACCCGACGGCGCACCGGACCCTGGCCGGCGCCGACCTCGCCGTCGTCGCCCGGTACCACAGCGCCATCGCCGCACTCACGGCGGGGACGCCGACGGTCAGCGTCGGCTACGGCCCCAAGAACCGCGAGCTCATGGCCCAGTTCGGTCAGGAGGAGTACTGCGCCGACCTCCCCCGGGCGCGCGCCGACGAGGTGCTCGCCCTGGTCGAGCGCCTGCGCCGACGCGTGCGCTCCGAGGCGACGGCCATCGCCGGCGCGCACCGACGCCTCCAGGCGACCACCCGCGCCGAGCTCGACACCCTCGCCGCACTCCTCGCACACTCACCCACCACGATCCGGAGATGACCGTGCCCCAGCAGGACCGGCCCACCGTCACGGTCGGCGTGCCCGTCTACAACGCGCAGCGCTACCTCGAGCGCACCCTGACCGCCCTGCGCGACCAGGACCTGACGGACATCGAGGTCGTGATCTCCGACAACGGGTCGACCGACGCCACGCGCGACATCGTCCGCCGGTTCGTCGAGGCCGACGACCGGTTCTCCCTCCTCACGGTGGACCGCAACGTGGGCATGCCCCGCAACTACAACCGCGTCCTCGACGCGGCCCGGGCACCGCTGTTCATGTGGAACGCCTCGGACGACACGGTGCGCCCCGGCCACCTGCGTGCCTGCGTCGCGGCGCTCGCCGACCACCCGGACGCGGCGCTGGCGTTCTCCCAGGTCGTCTACGTGGACGAGCACGACCGGATCAGCGGGCGGATGGACGACGACGGCCTCGACTTCCGCACCGTCGGCCCGGCGGAGCGGGTCCGGACGTTCCTGGACCGCGACGTCTACCAGGCGATCGGCTACGGCGCGGTGATCCGCACGGACTTCCTGCGCCGCGTCGGTGGCATGCCCGTCTACTTCAGCAGCGACATGGCGCTCGGGGTGCGCATGGCGCTGCGGTCCACGTGGCTGCAGGTCGACGAGCCGCTCTACCAGGCGCGCCGGCACGAGGCGCAGAGCAACAAGCTCCGCACCGCCGACATCGCCGACCAGTCGCGCATCATCGACCCGGACCGGCCGCGCCGGTACGGCTTCCCCGAGTGGTACCTGACCTATCGGCTCGTGCGGGAGGTCGTCACCGCGCCTGTGCCCTGGCCGGAGCGCGGGCGCGCCCTGCAGGCCGTGGCGCAGGGCTGGAGCCTGCCGAACTGGCGGCTGCTGGGCTTCGATGTCAAGCGCAACCTCGTCCGGCTGACCCGCGGCAGGTACGTGGGCACCCACGAGGTCAGCCCCAGCTGAGAGGCCCGGGAGTGCGCCCACCCGACCCGATCTCGCCGTTGTCGGCTTTCCGGTGCACGATCAGGAAAGTCCGAGGTGGAGCAGCAGTGCCTCGTCGAGAGCGGCGACCTGAGGTGTGGTCAGGGCTCCGCGCCGGTCCCCGAAGCGATCCACGTCGATGGAGCGAACCCGCTCCGCCTGCGCCTTGGAGTCGACGGTGAGCCCGTTCGCGACGTCGGCAGGGACGAGGACCTGGAACGGCAGGATTCGAGACGTGTTGCTCGTGAGCGGCACCACGGTCAGGACGCCTCGGCCGCTGCGCTGAGTGATCCGGTTGCGGGCGTCGTTCGACACGATCACCACCGGGCGCCGCTTGTCCGCCTCGGAGCCACGTACCGGCACCAGGTCGACGTCCCAGATCTCACCGCGGCGCAACAGGGGGCTCCATGCCGTCGCCGGTCACTGCATCCCACGCTTCGGCGTCGCCGGAGCCGTACCACTCGTCGTCAGCGACCTGGTAGGCCGCTTCCAGGTCTCGCTCACGCAGGGCGCGCACCGCTGCCTGGAGTGCGGCGGAGCGCGACGGGAGGCCGGAGCGGTCCGCGTACTCGTCCAGGAACGACAGATCGGGCTCTGGCAGGCTCACGCTGACCTTCATGACTGTGATCGTACGCCTGTTCCTACCGCTGTTCCCACCCCAGGTGGCAACGTGACGAGCGAGTGTCAGGCCACAACCGGAGCACGGTCAGCGGCCGCCGAGGTCCAGCACCACCTTGCGTGCCACGAAGGCCTCGGCGTACCGGGACCGCGACTCGATCCCCCGCAGCCGCATGAGGCCGAGGAACGTCTCGTGGTCCCACCAGTCGCGCTCGTGCTGGGACGGGTACGCCTTGTCGAGCAGCTCCACCTTGCGCCGCGCGTTCTCCTCGCTCACGGGCACGTAGTGGGTGACCCGGTCCAGGTCGCCGTCCCATTTGGGGATTTCGTACTCGAGCACCAGCGCGTCGCGCCACACCTGGGTGGTCATCTCCGCGACCAGGGCGTGGTCCTGGTGCAGGTCGGTGCGGCGCGGGCAGAGCACCACGTCCGGGGCCACGGCGTCCCGCACGCGGCACAGCCCGTCCTTGAGCTCGGCCCAGCGCGCCGGCAGGCTCCCGTCGTCGAGCCCGAGGAAGCGGACGTCCGCACCCGGAGCGAAGAGGTCGGCCGCCACCCGCGCCTCGGCCTCGCGGACCGGGCTGCCGGAGGCGACGACCACCGTGACCTGCACGTCGGGACGCACCCCGAGCTCGAGCAGCGTGCCGCCGCACCCGATCTCCACGTCGTCCGGGTGCGCTCCGAGCGCCAGCACCGACAGCGGGCCGTCGGCCCGGGGACCCAGCGCGATCATCGTCGCCCCTCGCCGGTGCGTCGCCAGACCTCCCACGGCGCCTCACCGGAGTGGTGCATCGCCTCCAGCGTGGCGCGCTCCTTGAGCGTGTCCATCGGCGCCCAGAACCCCTTGTGCTTCCAGGCGAGGAACCTGCCGTCGGCCGCCGCCCGGGGCAGCGCGTCGCCCACCAGGTCCTCGCCGGCGTCGAGGTAGTCGAAGATCCCCTGGCTGAGCACGAAGTACCCCCCGTTGACACGCAGGTCGAGGTCCGTGGCGGACCGCACCCCCTCGACCCGGTCGTCGGCGTCGATCGCGACCGTGTGGAACGAGTCCGGCGGGCAGACGGCGAGCAGGGTACCGACGGCGCCGGCGTCGCGGACCTGGTCGACCATCTGGTCCAGCGGCGCGTCGGAGAGGACGTCGCCGTAGTTCGCGAAGAAGTACTCGTCGCCGTCGAGGTGCTCGCGCACCCGCCGGAGCCGCTCCCCGATCGGGACGTCCAGGCCCGTGTCGACGAACGTGATGGTCCAGTCGGCGATGTCCGTGCCGAGCAGCTCCACCTCGGCGCCGCCCCGGCGCAGCACGAAGTCGTTCGTGTGGGTCTCGCGGTAGTCGAGGAAGTAGTCCTTGATCGTCGTCGCGCCGAACCCCAGGCACAGCACGAACTCCGTGTGCCCGTGCGCCGCGTAGTAGCGCATCATGTGCCACAGCACCGGCCGGTCGCCCACCGTGAACATCGGCTTCGGCACCGGCTGGTCGTAGGCGCGGATGCGCATCCCGAGCCCACCGCAGAACAGCACGACCTTCATCTCGTCCCCCTCGTCGTCCGGCCGACGGCCTCGACCTCGGCCCGTCCCGCTACCACGTCCACCGCCACGTCCACGTCCCGTGCCCCGCCGCCCACGGGCGGCACCTCGACCGGGTGCGGGTCGAGCACCACCCAGCGCCCGCCCCGCGCCTCCACGAACGGGCACGCCCGGCGCACCTCGTCCAGCAGCTCGGGCACGAACAGCACCACCCGGTCGACGCCGAGGCCCTCGAGCGCGCCGGGAGCGACCACCGGCACCCGGCCCACCGGCAGGCACCGGCCCTGCTTGCCGGGCGACGCGTCGGCGACGGCCACCACGTCGTCGGCCCCGAGGCGCGCGAGCGTGAGGATCACCGGCGTCCGCGACGCCGCGCCGTACCCGCCGACCCGCAGGCCTCGCGCACGGCACCGGGCCACGTACTCGCGCAGGGCCGCGCCGGCACGGCCGGCGACCGCGTCCAGCGTCGCGACCACGCGCGGGTCCTCGACGCCGGCGACCCGCTCGGCCTGGACCAGGGCCTCGAACGAGGGCGCGGCGCCGGCGTCGGCGCCCAGGTCGGCGGCCGTGCCGTCGACCGGACGCTCGAACGCGAGCACGCCGGTCCCGCCCTGCAGGTCGGACGTCCAGGCCGCGCAGGGCCGCAGGCCCCTGGCCCGGGCCATCGCGACCAGGACGGGCGCGCTGAGGTACCCGTAGTGCCCGGGCCGCAGCGTGTGCCACGCCCCCGCGGCCAGGTCGCCGGCGAGCGAGTGGTACTGGACCACCAGCACCGACCCGGGGGCGAGCCTCCGGACACGCTCGTCCCAGGCGGTGGCCACGTCCGCGTCGTGCATCAGGCCGAAGATGTCGAGCACCAGGTCCGGGTGGCCGCCGCCCGAGGTCCACGGCACGGCGCCCGCCGCCTCGAGCAGCCCGCCCCAGTCGCCCCCGTGAGGGCTGGGGAACTGCGCGAACGTGGCGCCAGGGGCCAGCAGGCCCGCGTCGGCGAGCGCCCGCACCACCGTGCGGCCCTGCGCGACCATGGCCTGCGGCTCGACGCCGGCCTCCTCCCGGGCAGCCGGGCCGTCCTCCTCGAGCTGGGCGAGACCGCACGACGCGCACAGCACCAGGCGCAACGGGTGGGTGGGGTCGGGCAGGGGGTCGCCGGGCAGCGGGAGCAGCCCCGCGGGAGGCTGCGCACCGAGGTCGAGGACGACCTCGCCGTCGGCCGACCGGCACCATCGGCAACGCCAGGCCGCGACCGGCGCACGGGACCCGGGCGGGAGCGGCACGTCAGGCCCCCGGCTCGAAGACCTCGAGGTGCGGGAGCGCGACGACGAGCCGGCCGCCCCAGCCGGCGACGTGCGCGAGCTGCGCCGAGATCTCCTTGCGCAGGTTCCACGGCATGATCACGACGTAGTCCGGGCGAGCCTCGTCCAGTGCCTCGGGGGCGTGCACCGGGATGTGGGTGCCCGGCAGGAACCGCCCGTGCTTGTAGGGGTTGCGGTCCACGGCGAACTCGAGGAGGTCGGCCCGCACCCCGCAGTGGTTGAGCAGCGTGTTGCCCTTGCCGGGAGCGCCGTAGGCCACCACCCGCTTGCCCTGCCGCCGGGCGGTGAGCAGGAACGAGACGAAGTCGTCGCGGACCTGGGCCACCTGCTGCGCAAACCCGTCGTGCCCCTCGAGGGTGTGCAGCCCGAACTCGGCCTCCAGGGCGAGCACCCGCTCGACCTCCGGGCTCGGGGCGGGTGCGTGCTCGGCCGGCGCGGACCACGTGCGCAGCGAGCCGCCGTGGCTCGGCAGCTCCTCGACGTCGACGACGGCCAGCCCGGCCGCCGCCAGGACCCGCTGCGTCGTCAGGAGCGAGAGGTAGGAGAAGTGCTCGTGGTAGATCGTGTCGTACTCGTTGCCCTCGATGAGCCGCAGCAGGTGCGGGATCTCGATGCTCACCCGGCCGTCGTCCGCGACCAGGGCGCGCAGGCCCTTCGCGAAGTCGAGGATGTCCGGCACGTGCGCGAAGACGTTGTTGGCGACCACGAGGTCCGCCGGGCCGCGATCGTCGGCCACCTCCTTGCCCGTGGCCTCACCGAGGAACTCCACGAGGGTGGGGATACCGCGCTCGACGGCCGCCGCCGCCACGTTCTCCGCCGGCTCGATGCCGAGGCAGCGGATGCCGCGGTCGCGCACGTGCTGGAGCAGGTAGCCGTCGTTGCTGGCGACCTCCACGACGAACGAGTCGGCCCCGAGGGGCAGGCGCTCGACCGCGCCCTCCACGAACCGCCGGGCGTGCTCCACCCACGAGTCGGAGAACGACGAGAAGTACGCGTAGTCCGTGAAGATCTCCTCCGCGGGGATGTACGTGGGCAGCTGCACCAGCAGGCACCGGGTGCACACGCGCACGTGCAGCGGGTAGAACGTCTCGCCCTGGTCGATCTCGTCCGCACGCAGGATGCGCTCGCACGGCGGGGACATGCCGAGGTCGACGAACGTACGCGTCAGCTCGGTGCCGCACAGCCGGCAGGCCGGGGTGCTCATGCCGCCTCCCGCATCCGCAGCGTCGCGAGGTCGAGACGCCCCGCGTCGGCGAGCGCCTGGATCGCCCGCAGCCGCACGTACCGCGGCCCGTCGAAGTCCTGCGCGGTGAACCCGCGCTCCTGTGCGTGCGACCAGATCTCCCGGATGCCGTCCGGCACCGTCCAGCGGGGGGCGAACGCCGTGAGCAGCGCGCCGATCTTGCCGAAGTCGACCTGGTAGTTGCGGGTGTCCGGGCCCGCCCCCGCGGCGAACGTCACCGGCGCGCCGGTGATCTCGCTGACCTGCTCGGCGATGGTGCGGATCTGGACGACGTCCTCGTCCCGACCGACGTTGAACGCCTGGTCGTGCACGACGTCGCGGGGCGCCTCGAGCGCCGCGAGGAACGCGTGCGAGATGTCGTCGACGTGCACGAGCGGCCGCCACGGGCTGCCGTCGGACTGGAGGCGGACCTCGCCGCGGGTGAACGCCGTGCCCGTGAGGTTGTTGACCACGATGTCCGCGCGCAGCCGCGGGGACGAACCGTACGCGGTCGCGTTGCGCAGGTACGACGGCGAGAAGGAGTCGTCGGCCAGCGCCGCGATCCCCCGCTCCGCCAGCACCTTCGACTCGCCGTACGGCGTGACCGGGTGGAACTCGGCGTCCTCCGCCACGGGCGCGTCGCCCGCCGCCCCGTACAGGGAGCACGACGACGAGAAGAGGAACCGGGAGACGCCGGCAGCCTTCGCCGCCTTCGCGACGTGCACGGCGCCCCGCGCGTTGACGTCGTACGTCGCCTCGGGGTTCAGGTGGCCGATCGGGTCGTTCGAGATCGCCGCGAGGTGCACCACCGCGTCGAACCCCTCGAGGTCGGCGGGCGTCACGTCCCGGACGTCGCCCGTGCGCTGCTCGTAACCCCCGGGCTGCGGGCCGAAGTCGCAGCCGTCGTACCAGCCGACGTCGAGACCGACGATCTCGTGCCCGGCACGCTGCAGGACGGGGACCAGCACCGCGCCGATGTAGCCACGGTCGCCGTCGACGAGAACTCGCATGCTTCCTCACAGGGTCGTCCGGTCGTGTGGTCCGGCACGTTCGTCCGGTCAGGACGTCCGGAGCTGGATCGTGCCGTCCGCTCGAAACTAATGCCCGTGCGCGCGGCACGGCAGGCCGGTAGCGGGTGGATTCGCCCGGGCGACGGGTGAAAGTCGCCCGGGGCCCTCGGTTTGCCTCGCCGCGCCGTGGAGAATCGGCCGCATGAGGGTCCTGCGCATCTCCCACAGCGCGGTCGTGGCGTCGTGGCGCGAGCGCGAGGCCGCCCTGCGGCGCGCCGGCCTCGAGGTCCGCCTCCTGTGCGCGCGGTCGTGGGACGTCGGCGGGTCCGCCGTCGCCCTGTCGCCCGCGCCGGGCGAGGACGTCACCGGGGTCCGGACCGCCGGGCGGCACCCTGCGCTGTTCCTCTACGACCCGCGCCCGCTGTGGCGAGCGCTCGGCGAGCGCTGGGACGTGCTGGACCTCCACGAGGAGCCGTTCGCCCTCGCCACCGCCGAGGTGCTGCTGCTGCGCTGGGCGCGCGGCCTGCTGGACCGGCGACGCGGTCGCGTCCCGTACGTCCTGTACTCGGCCCAGAACCTCACGAAGCGTTACCCCTGGCCGTTCCGCGCCCTGGAGCGGCGCGCGCTGCGCGGGGCCGCCGGGGTCTCCGTGTGCAACGAGGGGGCGCGCCACGTGCTCCGGGGCAAGGGCGCGCGCAGCACGGTCGCCACCGTGCCGTTGGGGATCGACACCCGCGTGTTCTTCCCGGCGGACGGCGGGCCGACGACGGGCGACGGTCCGACGGCGGACGGCCCGGTGCTGCCCGACGACGGCCGCCTCGCCGTCGTCTATGCCGGCCGGCTCGAGCCGCACAAGGGTGTCGACGTGGCGATCGCCGCCGTCGCGGACGATCCGTCGATGACGCTCACCGTCGCAGGCCGCGGGTCGGCGGAGGCAGACCTGCGGGCCCGGGCCGCGAGCGCCGGGGGGCGCGTCCGGTTCGCGGGCGCCCTCGACGCCGCTGGGCTCGCCGCCCTCTACCGGTCCGGCGACGTCCTCGTCGTCCCGTCCCGGGCCACCGCGTCCTGGGTGGAGCAGTTCGGCCGCGTCGCCGTCGAGGCGATGGCGTGCGGCACCCCGGTGGTCGCCGCCGCCACCGGTGCGCTGCCCGACGTCGTCGGCGGCGCGGGGCTGCTCGTGCCGCCCGACGACCCTGGCGCGCTGCACGCGGCCCTGCGCCGCGTCCGCGACGAGCCCGGCCTGGCCGCCCGGCTCCGCGCGGACGGCCTCGTGCGCGCGGCGACGTGCCGCTGGGACGCCGTCGCGCAGCAGTACCTGGACCTGTACGCGGGCGCCGTGCGGCCCCCCGCGCGCTCGACCGCGACGTGCGGGCACTCCCCCGCCGAGGTGCTCCTGGTGGCGTACGGCGCCCCCGACCTCGTCGCGCAGGCGCTGGAGCCGCTCGCGGGCAAGCACCCGCTCACCGTCGTGGACAACTCCTCGCTCCCGGCGATCCGGGAGGTCGCCGCGAGGTTCGGCGCGCGCTACCTCGACCCGGGGCGCAACGGCGGTTTCGCAGCGGGCGTCAACCACGGCCTCGCCCACCGCCAGGACCCCGGCGCCGACGTGCTCCTGCTCAACCCGGACGCCGTCGTGAGCGCCGACACCGTGACCCTGCTCCAGGACGCGCTGGCCGCAGCCCCCGACCTCGCGACCGTGGGGCCCCGGCAGGTCGACGCCACCGGCACGCCGGCGCGCGTCGAGTGGCCGTTCCCGTCGCCCGGCCGCTGCTGGCTCGAGGCGGTCGGGCTCGCGCGCCTGGCAGGTCCCGGACGCCGCGGCAGCTTCGTCATCGGCTCGGTCCTGCTGCTGTCCGGCCGGGCGCTCGGCGAGATGGGGCCGTTCGACGAACGCTTCTTCCTCTACGCGGAGGAGACCGACTGGGCGTACCGCGCCAGCCGGGCCGGGTGGCGGCACGCCGTCGTCCCCGGCGCCCACGCCCTGCACCTGGGCGGTGCCACCAGCACCGACGCCACGCGCCGCGAGACCACGTTCCACGCGTCGCAGGAGACGTACCTGCGCAAGCACTTCGGCCCTGCGGGCTGGGCCGCGGCCCGCGCCGCGCAGGTCGTCGGCTCCGCCGGCCGCGCCGTCGTCCTGCGCGGGGACCGTTCCGCCGCCGCCCGCCGGCGGCTCGGCCTGTACCTGCGCGGCCCCGTCGCCGCCGCCCGGGCGACCGCATGAGGCGGGTCGGCCGGTCGACGGCCTTCCTTCTGGTCATGGTCGGGGTCGCGGGGCTCCTGCTCGCCCTCGGCGCCGCGTCCGTCGTGGACTCCAGGTCCGCGACCATCGCCGCGCTCGCCCTGTTCGGGGCCGGGCTGCTCATCTACGACCCCATGTCGGTGCCGGTGATCGCGATGCCCGTGAGCATCGTCGTCGAACGCGTCGGGGCGGGCAGCATCGACCTCACCATCTCCGACGTCGTCCTGTTCGCCGCGTTCTGGGTCGCGCTCCTGTTCGCCCCCCGGCCGTTCTCCCGGCCCATGCGGGCGATGCTGTGGCTCAACGCGTTCTACCAGGCGGCGACGCTGTTCACGGTCGTCGCGAACCCGTACCAGGCCAACACCGTCGAGTGGTTCCACGCCTGGCTGCTCGTGGGCGGCGCCCTCGTCGTGGGGTGGGCCGTCGGACGCAGCGGGCGCGCCCGGATCGGCATGAGCCTCTTCCTGGCCGCCTGCGCGGTGCTGGCCCTGTCGACGTGCCTCGACTGGCTGATGGCCGCGGCCCAGGGGGACTTCGGCCCGGTCTACCCGCAGTTCCCGTTCCCCATGCACAAGAACTTCGTGGGCGACGTCGTCGCGTTCGCCGCCGTCGTGGCGTACGCCCGGCCGAGCTGGCTCGGGTGGCACCGCCGCTGGGCGCTGAGCACGTTCTGGCTGTGCTCGCTCGCCGTCCTCGCGTCACAGTCCCGGCAGGCTCTCATCGGCCTCGCGGGCGCGCTCGTGCTCCTCGCGCTGCGGCCGGAGCCCGGGCGCAAGCGGTCCCTGACCATCCTGCTGGCGATCATCCCCGCCGTCGTGTTCGTCGGCACGATGGTGTCCGAGCAGCTCGAGTCGGACAACCGCTTCAACTCCGCGCATCAGCGGCTCACCTGGTACGAGCAGGCCCTCACCGTCTGGAACCAGAACCCCGCCGTCGGGGTCGGGCTGCGCTGGTGGACCGCCGGGCGGACCGAGTACGGGTTCCAGCCCCCGAACGCCGAGCTCGAGATCCTCACCTCGGCCGGCACCGTCGGGCTGATCGGGTTCCTCACCATGGTGGTCGGCATGACGATCGTCCTGTGGCGGATGGACCGCCGCTACGGCACCCTCGCCGTCGCCCTCCTGGGCTCACGGCTCGCCCAGGGCCAGTTCGACCTGTTCTGGGTGTCGATCCAGGTCTCCGTGCCGTTCCTGCTCATCGGCGTCTGCCTCGGCGCGCAGGCGTTCCAGGCCTCGCAGGAGGCGGCGGACCCTCCCCCGGACGCCGAGGCCCTGGCTTCCGGCGGCACCGCGCCCGGCGGCACCGCGCCCGAGGCGCCGGGGTCGGCGCACAGCTCCGTCGGGGTGCGCGCATGAGGATCCTGCACGCCGTCGTGGCCGAGCAGCTCGCCGGCGTCGAGCGGTACGTCGCCCGCCTGGCCGCAGCGCAGGCACGGGCGGGCCACCACGTCCTGGTCGCCGGCGGCCCCGCCGCCGGGATGGTCCCCGAGCCCGTCCGCGGAACCGCCTTCGCGGACGCCGGCGGCGCGGCGTCCGGGCCCGTCGGCGGCGCCGGCACGCTCGCGCACGTCCCCGCTGCGACCACCCGGGCGCTCGCCACCGAGCTCCGGCGCCGCGCCGGCCAGGTCGACGTGCTGCACGTCCACATGACGGCCGCCGAGGTGGCCGCCGCCCTCGCCCTCACGGCGCTGCCGGGGCACCGGCCGCTGGTGGTCAGCACGCGCCACTTCGCCCGGCGGCGGGGGCACGGCGCCACCGGGCTGGTCACGGCAGCCGTCGCACGCCGCGCCGTCGACGTGCAGATCGCGATCAGCGACCACGTCGCCGCGGCCGTCGACGGCGCCTGCACGGTGGTCCGGACGGGCATCGAGGACCGCCCCGACGCGCCCGGTGCCGACGGCCGCCACCGCACGGTGCTCCTCGTGCAGCGGCTGCAGCCGGAGAAGCGCGGCGACGTGGCCGTGGAGGCCTTCGCCCGCTCCGGCCTCGCCCAGGCCGGCTGGCGGCTCGACGTCGTCGGCGACGGCGCCGAGCGCGCCGCCCTCGAGGAGCTGTCCACGGCGCTCGGCCTCGGCGCGGTCACCAGGTTCCTCGGCACCCGCGACGACGTCGCCGCCCGGATGCGCACCGCCGGCGTCCTGCTGGCGCCGTGCCCCGTCGAAGGCCTGGGGCTCAGCGTCCTGGAGGCGATGGCGTCCGGCCTGCCGGTGGTCGCCGCCGCCGCCGGGGGCCACCTCGAGCTTCTCGACGGCGTCGACGACCTCTGCCTCGCGCCCCCGCTCGACGCCGGCGCCACCGCACGGGCGCTCGCGGCGCTCGCGGCCGACCCGCTGCGCCGGGACGGTGCGGCCTCCCGCGCCCTGGCACGCCAGCGCGAGCGGCTGACGCTGCGCGCCCAGGTGGACGGCGTCCTCGCCGTCTACGACACGGCGCTGCACGACGCCCGGGCGGTGGCCGCATGAGCTCCCACGACCTCGTCGTCATCTCCCTCGAGCAGTGGGACCAGGTCTGGCGCCGCAACCAGTACCTGGTCGCCGAGCTGCTGCGTGCCGACCCGTCGCTGCGGGTGCTGTTCGTCGAGCCGCCGTCGGACCCGGTCCACGACGCCCTCCACGGGCGCCTGCCGCGCTGGCGACGCGGCGTCCGGGACGCCCCCCGGATCGACGGGGTCGAGCCCGGCCGGGTGCACCTGCTGCGCCCCACGAAGGCGCTGCCCCGCCGGCTCGACCCGGGCGGAGACCGTCGCCGTGCCCTGGGAGTCGCCCGGGCGGCCCGTGACCTCGGGCTCACGGAACCGACGCTCTGGCTCAACGACCTCGGCGGGGTCACGCTGCTCGACGTCACCACCTGGCCCGTGCTCTACGACATCACCGACGACTGGCTGGCCGCCGCGCGGAGCCCGGCCGCCCACGACCGCCTCGCGGCAGCCGAGCGACGGGTCCTGCGGGACGCCGACGTGGTCACCGTCTGCTCGCCGACGCTCGCTCGCCGCAAGGGCAGGCACCGGCCGGTCGTCCTGGTGACGAACGGCGTCGACGCCGAGCGGTACGCGCGCCCCGCACCCCGACCGGACGACCTGCCCGCGGGCCGCACCGCCGTCTACGTCGGCACCCTGCACGGCGACCGGCTCGACGTCGACCTGTGCGTGCGCACCGCCCGCCGGCTCGCCGACGACGACGCCACGCTGGTGCTCGTGGGCCCTTCCGCACTCGGCGCCACCGACCTGGGCCTGCTGCGCGACGCCGGCGTGCTGGTGCTGGGGGCGCGGCCCTGGGACGCCGTCCCCGCCTACCTGCAGCACGCCGACGCCCTCGTCGTGCCGCACGTCGTCGACGCATTCACCGACAGCCTGGACCCCATCAAGCTGTACGAGTACCGGGCCGCGGGCCGGCCCGTCGTCTCGACTCCCGTGGCGGGCTTCCGGGAGAGCACGGACCCGCTCGTCCTCGTGACCGAGCCGGCCACGCTGCCCGACGAGGTCGCGGCCGCCGTCGCCCGCCCGACCGCCCCGCGCCCGACGCCGCGCGACCTGCCTACCTGGTCGAGGCAGGCCGGGCTGCTCGCCGGAGCCCTCGAGGGGCTCCGGAGCCGCCGGTGACGGCGGTGTCCGCCGTGCCCGCCGTGCCCGCCGTGCCCGACCCCGGAGCACCGTCCGAGCCCTTGGCGGGCTGACCGGCCGGGTCGGCGGCGTCCCTGCCGTCCTTGACGTCGCCGACCACCGCGCCGCGCTCGCCGTCGCCGTAGCGCGTCGCGTACTGCGTGCGGCGGTCGCCGCGCACCCCGGACAGGGCGAGCCCCGCGATGGGCACGTCGTTGATGTGCAGCCGCTGGATCGCCTCCCCGAGCACGTACCGGTCGGTCCTGCCGGCGGTAGCGAGGACGACGACCCCGTCGGCGTACCCGCCGAGGATGGTCGCGTCGGCGGCGGCGAGCACCGGGGGCGCGTCGATGACGAGCATGTCGGCCCGCTCGCGCAGCCGCCCGACCATCTTGCGGACCACCTCGGTGGCGAGGAAGTCCGCCGGGTCCATCATCACGTCGGGGACCGGCTGGAGCTCGAGGTTCGGCACGGTCGTGGGGCGCAGCTCCGTGCCCACCCCCGACCACCCCTCCGGCGCCGGCAGCCAGGAGTCGAGCTCGGCCTGACGCATGTCGGCCGAGAAGGCAACCGTGCGCAGCCCGCTCAGCGCCCACGACGCCGCGAGGTTGGCGGCGATGAACGACCGCGGCGCCGCCGGGTCTGCGGACGTCACGACGACGACCCGGTGCGGCTCGTGGCCCAGCGACACCCGGGTCGCGGTGCGCAGCTCGCGGATCGACTCGGTGAACGGGGACGCGGCACGGCTCGTGATGGGCAGCCGCCCGCTGGACCCGGCCTTCTTGGCCGCGGCCTTGACGCCGTAGAGCTCGGCGAGCACGTTCACGCCACCCACCGCCGCGGCCTCCTCCGCGGAGCGGACGTGGAAGTCCAGGCCGCGGCGGGCGAACGCGGCGCCGACGCCCGCGACGAGGCCGAGCAGCACCGCCATCGCGAGCACGCTCGCCCGGGAGAGCCCCAGCGCCACCGCGGGGTTCGCGGCGGAGAGCAGGGTGCCGGGCTCGACGATCGACTGCATGGTGCTGCGCAGCGCCGAGACCGCCTGGTACTGGGTGATGATCGTGTCGCGCTCGGCCGCGGCCAGCGGGTCGTCCTCGTCGCCCTTGAGCTGCTTCTGGACGGTGGCGAGCTGTTTGCGCAGCGCGTCACGACGCTCGTCGAGCTCCGCGATCTGCTGGTCGCGGACGGTCGGCAGGTGGTCCACGTAGGAGCGCGCGAACGCCCCGGCGATCGCCTGCGCCCCTTGCGGGGAGCCGGCGTCCGCGATCACGGACATCGTCTGCGCGTCGGTGTCGTACTCCGGCGTCACCCCCAGGGCAAGGACGGCCGGGTTCCCGGCGTAGCCCAGCTCCTCGGCCGCGGCGGCGGCGACCTCCTCCGACGTCACGAAGTCGGGGTCCACGTCGACCGACGCGGCCTGCGACGTGTCCGCGCCGATGACGGACTGGGCCGAGTTGATCTGGACGACTGCCGTCGACTGGTAGACCGTGTCCTGCCGGTCGAGGTACAGCCACGCCCCGACCACCACCAGCAGCGTGGTGGCGAGCACGTAGTACTTGCCTGCCCAGACGACCTGCAGGAAATCGCGGACGGTCACCGGCTCACCTCGTGCTCTTCGGTACGGGCACCACGACCGGGCGTCGCTGCCTCGTCCACCACCGCACGGAGCCGCCGCGCGAACGACTCCTCCGCGAACGATCTCACGTGCTCGGTGAGCACGCCCTCGTCCCACCGGGTCCCGAGCGCCACGGCGAGCGCCTCGGCGAACGCCGCCGGATCGGGCGCGGGGACGTGGACGCCCGTGCGCCCGTCCACGACGGTGTCGAGGTACCCGCCGGCGCCCAGCACCACGGACGGGCGCCCGAAGGCCCCCGCCTCGAGGGGGGACAGCCCGAAGTCCTCGTACGACGCGGCCACGAGCAGGGCGCTGGAGCGGTAGAGCCAGCGCAGCTCGGCGTCGTCGACCCGCCCCAGGAACGTGACGGGGGCGCCCTGCGCGAGCCGTGTCAGGCGCGCGCGGTCGGGACCGTCACCCACCACGACGAGGCGAGGCCCGCCGAGCCGGCGTGCGGCCTCGACGAGCACGTCGACGTTCTTGTACGGCAGCAGGCGCGCCACGCACAGCAGGAAGCCGGGTTCGAGACCCGCCACGGCCCGCTCCTGGCCGGCCGGCAGCATGGCGGGCGGCGGCGGCAGGATCTCGGCCTCGATGCCGTAGACCGCGCGCACCGCGTCGCGGGTCACCGTGGAGTTCGCGAGGTAGACGTCGGCGCGCTCGGCGGCGGCCCGGTCCCAGGTGCGCAGCGGGGAGCCCAGCAGGCCCAGCGCCGCGCGGGCCACCCACGCCCGGCCCCGGTCCGTGGCCGACCGCGCCTCGGCGCCGGAGAGGTACCGGTCGCGCTGGTACAGCCAGCGGGCGGGGGCGTGGCAGTAGACGACGGTGCGGCGGGCACCTCGGTACCCGTGCGCCCAGCCCGTCGAGCTCGCGAGCAGGACGTCCGCCTCGACCGCCTGCGCGTCGACCGCGGCGGCGAGCAGCGGGAGCGCCAGCCGGTGCCGGCGGCGCAGCAGCGCCCAGCGGTCGAGCCGCGAGGTCCGCAGGTCGACGTCGGCGAACTCCGGGAACGTGCCGGCCGGGTCGTACAGCGTGGTGTACATCGGGGCCTGCGGGAACGCCCGGGCCATGGCGAGCGCCACCCGCTCCGCACCACCACGCTGGGTGGCGTAGTCGTGCGCGAGAGCCACCGTGGGCGCCATGTCTCCTCCTCGTGCGGACGGTCGTGGACCGCCCGTCGAGCGTACGGAGACGGGGCCCGGAAATCGGGGCTTCCGGGTGTTTTCCACCCGGGTGAAAGGACCCCCCGGGCAACTGCTCAGACCTTCGCGTGGAACCTTCCCTGCGCGGCGAGGAGGCCCTCGACCAGCACCATCTCGACGGCGTCCGCGGCGTCGTCGACGAGGATGGGCAGGTCTTTGCGCTCGGTGGCGGAGAAGTCCTTGAGCACGTGGTCGGCGGTGTCCGTGCGGCCGGGCGGGCGGCCGACGCCGACGCGCACGCGCGTGTAGTCGCGCGTGCCGAGCGCCTTGCTGATGTCGCGCAGGCCGTTGTGCCCGCCCTCGCCGCCACCGGTCTTGAGCTTGATGGTGTCGAACGGGATGTCGACCTCGTCGTGCACCACGAGCACGTGGTCGGCGTCGATGCCGTAGTACTGCGCGAGCCCGGCGACCGGGCCGCCGGAGACGTTCATGTACGTGCTCGGCTTGGCCAGCACGACGCGCGGTCCGGGGACCCCGCCGGGCAGGACGCCGAGGCGTGCCTCCGCGACGGCCGCCTGCGCCCGCGGGTGCCGGGTGAACCGTGCTCCGACGCGCTCGGCGAGCAGGTCGAGCACCATGTGCCCGACGTTGTGGCGGTTGCCCGCGTACCGGGGGCCGGGGTTACCGAGCCCGACGACGAGCCACGGGGAGTCGGTCATGGGTCTCGATTCCTCTCCTGAGCCGGCCCAAAAACGCTGTGAGCGTGATTCTGGCCCACTTCCGCTGTCGAAAGTGGGCCAGGATCACGCTCACAGCGGGTGGGGACTCAGCCCTCGGTGGACTCGGCCTCGGTCGACTCGGCCGGCGCGGCAGCGCCCTCGGCCTCCTCGGCCTCGTCGGCGACCTCGCCGCGCGGCTCGGAGACGGCGACGACGGCGGCGTCCGGGTCGGTCAGCAGCGTGGCGCCCTGGGGCAGCTCGACCTGGCCGGCGGTGACGTGCGAGCCGGCCTCGAGACCCTCGATGGAGACGTCGACCGACTCGGGCAGGTGCGTGGCCTCGGCCTCGACGGAGAGGGTCTGCGCCTCGACGAAGTGGATGGTGCCGGGGGCCGACTCGCCCACGACGTTCACGTTGATGTCGACGGCGATCTTCTCGCCGCTCTTCACGAGGAGCAGGTCGATGTGCTCGATGGTGCCGCGGACCGGGTCGCGCTGGACGTCCTTGGCGACGGCGAGCTCGTTGGTGCCCTCGAGCTCGATGCGGAACAGGGAGTTCGCCTGGCGCAGCGCGAGCATCGTCTGGTGGCCCGGCAGCGTGATGTGCACGGGGTCGGTGCCGTGGCCGTAGAGGACCGCGGGGATCTTGTTCTCGCGGCGGATACGGCGGGCGGCGCCCTTGCCGAACTCGGAACGGGCCTCGGCGGCAAGCTTGATCTCGGACACGTGGATCACTCCTGGAAGGTCTGTGCGTGCCGACGACCAGAGGGAGCCGTCGGCTGGTCCATGGGGTGGGGGTGCCCCGCAGACCGGCGGCTGCGTCGGCGTGGGACACATGACGGACGCGATCGAGGACGCGCCGCGCTGCTCACCGCGCACACGCACGGAGGCATCGAGGCCGCCCAGTCGATCACGGAAATCCGACGGATCCTGCTCTGAGGTGCAGCTCTGGCCCGCAATGTTCCGCGTGGCCGGCGCCCGTCAGACGTCCCTCGCCGAGGCAACCGGACGAGTATAGCCTCTCCGGCCCCGATCGGTCAGGCCCCGGGCCCCCGCCGTCGGGAGGGATCCGTCACGCTCTGCGGCCCGACGGCCGAGCCCCGCCCGGTGCCGTCGCCCGCCGGCCGGTAGACCACCTGCGCCTGGAACACGAACCGCACGACGAACGCCACCAGGATGAGCAGCGCCTGCACGATCTCCGGGTGCCACAGGGCGTTCTCGACGATCCACCACAGCACCACGGTGCGGGCCACCGCCTCGGAGCCGTTGAACGCGAACGACCGCACGAACCGGCCCCAGAAGCCGTGCACGCCGTCGCGCAGGTCGGGGAACACGTAGTGCTCCTGAAGGAGGAAGTTCGTCACGATCGTCAGGCCGTTCGCCACCACGACGGCCGGCAGGTAGTGCACGCCGAGCCCCTGCAGCCCGGCGAGGATGGC
The DNA here is from genome assembly GCF_020297055.1 of Isoptericola luteus. Classification (GTDB taxonomy): domain Bacteria; phylum Actinomycetota; class Actinomycetes; order Actinomycetales; family Cellulomonadaceae; genus Isoptericola; species Isoptericola luteus. The sequence continues at coordinate 221,014 of NZ_JAIXCQ010000003.1, forward strand.
CAGGTTGAGCACCGCGCCCGCTGCCCCGATGACCGCGAACGGCGACAGCCGCCCGAACCGCAGCAGCGTGAGCTGCTGCACGTACCGCACGCCGTTCGCGACGGTCGCCTTGGACCGCCCCGCGAACCGCTCGCCGAACACGAACGGCTCCTCGACGACGCTCAGCCGCTGCCGGGCGAGGATCTCCAGCAGGATCTTGAAGCCGCGCGGCCGCAGGGACCCCAGGTCGACGGCCGTCGGGCGCACCACGAAGAACCCCGTCATCGGGTCGGACACCTCGCGGAGCTTGACCGGGAACATGGACCGCGCCAGGAGCCCGGACACCTGGGACACGAGCCTGCGCCACCGCCCGTCGAGGCCGCCTGCGTCGCCGCGCCCGGTGTACCGGGAGGCGACGACCACGTCCGCCCCCGACTCGTGCGCCCGGGTCAGCAGCACGGGGACCATCTCCGGCGGGTGCTGCAGGTCGCCGTCCATGACGACCACGTGCTGCCCCGTCGCGGCGCGCAGGCCCTCGACGACGGCGCCCGACAGGCCGCCGTCGGGACGCTCCCGGTGGATCAGCCGGACCGGCAGCGCCGAGGCGGCCGCGACCGCGGCGATCACGGCAGGGGTGTCGTCGGTCGAGTCGTCGACGAAGAGCACCTCGCCCCCGCCGGGCGCGACGTCGTCGTCGAGCACGTCGCCCAGCCGGCGGACCAGCTCGGCGACGTTGGGTCCCTCGTTGAACGTGGGGACCACCACCGTGACGTCCACTCGTGCCTCCTTCGCCCCGAAAGCCTACGACCCGTGCCGCGTCGCGCGGCACGGGTCGTCATCAGGCGGCTCGACGGCCGCCGTCGGTCGGCTCGGCCCGCCTCAGACGTTGCCGTCGAACAGGCTCGTGACGGAACCGTCGTCAAACACCTCGCGGATGGCTCGGGCGAGGAGGGGCGCGATGGACAGCACCGTGAGCTTCTCGAACGACTTGTCGGCCGCGATCGGCAGCGTGTCGGTGACGACCACCTCGGCGGCCTCGCACTCCTGCAGGCGCTGCGCGGCGGGGTCGGAGAGCACGCCGTGCGTGGCCGCCACGGTGACGGAGCGGGCGCCGCCCTCCATGACCACCTTGACCGCCTCGGCGATGGTGCCGCCCGTGTCGATGAGGTCGTCGACGAGCACGCAGTCGCGCCCCTCGACGTCACCGACGACGCGGTTGGCCACGGCCGAGTTCGGGCGCGTGACGTCGCGGGTCTTGTGCACGAACGCCAGCGGGCAGCCCCCGAGCTTGGCGGCCCACTGCTCCGCGACGCGGATCCGCCCGGCGTCGGGCGAGACGACCGCGACGTTCGACAGGTCCACGCGCGTGCGCACGTAGTCCACCAGCACCGGCATCGCCCACAGGTGGTCGACCGGGCCGTCGAAGAAGCCCTGGATCTGCGCCGTGTGCAGGTCGACGCTCATGATGCGGTCGGCGCCGGCCGTCTTGAGCATGTCCGCGACGAGGCGGGCCGAGATCGGCTCGCGGCCGCGGCTCTTCTTGTCCTGGCGCGCGTAGGCGTAGAACGGCGCGACCACGGTGACGCTGCGCGCCGACGCCCGCTTGGCGGCGTCGACCATGAGCAGGTGCTCCATGAGCCACTGGTTCACCGGCGCCGTGTGGCTCTGCAGCAGGAAGATGTCGGCACCGCGCACCGACTCCCCGAAGCGCACATACGTCTCGCTGTTCGCGAAGTCGTACGCCGAGACGGGCAGCAGCTCGATGCCGAGCTCGTCGGCGACGGCGTCCGCGAGCTCCTGGTGCGCCCTCCCGGACGCGAGGACCAGCGTGCGCTCACCGGTTCCCGGGATGAAGTTGTTCATCGCTGCGTGCTTCCTTCGTTCTCGGTGGCGGAGCCGTCGGCCGTGCTGCCGGTGGTGCTGTCAGGAGCCGGGACCACCGGGATCGTCCCGGTGAGTGCATTGTGGTCGGCGAGCTGGCGCTGCGCCTGCGCGCCGAGCTGACCGGCCTCGCCCGAGGGTGCCTGGGCGCGCGTGGCGGCGTCCGCCGCGGGCGTGCCGGGCCAGCGCCGGGCGACCCAGCCCTCGACGTTGCGCTGCTGGCCACGGGCCACGCCGAGCGAGCCGGCGGGGACGTCCTTGACGATCACCGAGCCGGCCGCGGTGTACGCGCCGTCGCCCACCGTCACAGGCGCGACGAACATGTTGTCGGCGCCGGTGCGGGCGTGCGACCCGATGACGGTGCGGTGCTTGGCGTGACCGTCGTAGTTGACCGTGACCGACGCCGCGCCGATGTTGCTGTGCTCGCCGATCGTGGCGTCGCCGACGTACGACAGGTGCGGCACCTTCGAGCCCTCGCCGATCTGCGCGTTCTTCGTCTCGACGAACGTGCCGATCTTGCCCTTGCGGCCCAGCTCCGTGCCGGGACGCAGGTAGGCGAACGGGCCCACGGAGGCCTTCTCCCCGATGACCGAGAGCGACCCGTGGGTGCGCACGACGGTCGCGCCGGCGCCCACCTCGACGTCGGTGAGGGTGGTGTCCGGTCCGATCGTGGCGCCGGTGGCGACGACCGTCGCGCCGTGCAGCTGCGTGCCCGGGAGCAGGGTGACGTCCGGCGCGAGCTCGACGTCGACGTCGATCCAGGTGGTCGCCGGGTCCACGACCGTGACGCCCGCCCGCATCCACTCGGTGACGATGCGGCGGTTGAGCTCCGCGCCGAGCGTGGCGAGCGCGAGCCGGTCGTTGACGCCCTCGACCAGCGTCGGGTCGTCGCTGAGCAGGGCGCGCACCGCGCCGCCCTCGGCCCGCGCCGAGGCGACGACGTCGGTGAGGTAGACCTCGCCCTGCGCGTTGTCCGTGCCCAGGCCGCCGAGCCCGCGGCGCAGCACCGCGGCGTCGAAGACGTAGACGGAGCTGTTGATCTCGCGGATCTCGCGCTGCCCGGGCGTGGCGTCCTTGTGCTCGACGATGGCGAGCACGTCGCCCGTACCCTCCTCGCGCACGATGCGGCCGTAACCGGTGGCGTCGGCGACCTCGGTGGTGAGGATCGTGACCGCGTTGCCGTCGGCGTGGTGCGCGGCGAGGAGCTGCGCGAGCGTGGCGCCGTCGAGCAGCGGGATGTCGCCGGCGAGCACGACCACCGCGCCGTCGAGCCCGTCGCCCAGCGGGTGCGAGTCGCCGTCGTGGATGGTGTCGTCGACGGCGTCGTCGTGCACGAGCTGGGTGGCCCGGCCGGCGTGCGCCTTGGCGTCGAGGGCGTCCAGCGCGCACTGCACCGCGCGACCGGTGCCTGGGATCTCGTCCTGGTCCACGACCAGGGCCCGCGGGTCGAGCTCCAGGGTCGCGGCGGCGACCTGCTCGCGCTCGTGACGGACCACGACGGCGACGTGCTCGGGCTCCAGCTCGCGCGCGGCGGCGACCGCGTGCCCCAGCATGGTGCGGCCGCCGACGGCGTGCAGCACCTTCGGCACCGCGGACTTCATGCGGGTGCCCTGACCGGCAGCGAGGACGATGACGGCAGCGGGACTCTCACCGGTCCGTCCTGCGCCGTCGGTCGTTCCTGCCGGGACCACGTCTTCCGAGACCACGTCTTCTCCGTATCCGTCGGGTGTGAAGCGTGCTCCGCCCCCAGGACTCGAACCTGGACCAAGGGCACCAAAAACCCGTGTGCTGCCGATTACACCAAGGCGGACCGGTGCCCCGTCAGGCACCCGGTCCTCAGTCTGCCAGGTCCCGGGAAGCGCCTTGACGCAAGTCCGCCCCACCGTGGCCAGCGCCACAGGCCGCGCCCGTGCCCCTCGGTGCGGCCCGCCCGGCCCTGCGCGACCCACCGGTCCCGGCCCTCGCGGACCGTCGCGAGGCACAATGGGGCCCATGCCCTCCGACCCGCGCAGCTCCAAACGCCCTGCCCGCGCCCGGATGACGGCCACCCAGCGCCGGGAGCAGCTCATCGAGGTGAGCCGCGGCCTGTTCGCCGAGAAGGGGTTCGAGGGCACCAGCGTCGAGGAGGTCGCCGCCCGCGCCGAGGTCTCCAAGCCCGTCGTCTACGAGCACTTCGGCGGCAAGGAGGGCATCTACGCCGTCGTCGTCGACCGCGAGGTGCGGGCGCTCACCGACGCCCTCACCGGTGCGCTCGCCGAGGGCGGTCACCCCAAGGTGCTGGTCGAGCGCACCGCGCTGGCGCTGCTGGGCTACATCGAGGCGTCGGAGGACGGGTTCCGCATCCTCGTGCGCGACTCCCCCGTGGCCCAGGCGACCGGCACCTTCTCCAGCCTCATCGGCGACGTCGCCACGCAGGTGGAGCACATCCTGGGCGACCAGTTCACCGCCCGCGGCCTCGACCCGCGGAGCGCGCCCCTGTACGCGCAGATGCTCGTCGGGATGGTGGCGCTCACCGGTCAGTACTGGCTCGACGCCCGCAGCCCGAAGAAGGCCGAGGTCGCCGCACACCTGGTCAACCTCGCCTGGAACGGCCTTGCCGGGATGGTCACCAAGCCGACGCTGACCAAGCCCCAGCCCCGCTGACCGGAGCGGGAGCCAGTCCGGCGCGGGCCGCGCTCCGTGGCCGGCGCCGGGTTCCGGCGCCTGGTCGAGCGCTTGGTCGATGCCCTCCTCCACGGATCCGCACGGATCGGCACGGATCGGCGAGAGGCGGCCGTCAAGAGTCTTGATGTCGAGAGAACGGGAGTACTCTCGCGCCATGGACGCCACCCCACCGGCCGGCCCTTTCGCCGGCACGGACGAGGTCGACCGCATCGTCACCGCGTGGCGCCGCGAGCGGCCCGACCTGGACGTGGAGCCGCTCACCGTCTTCTCGCGGGTCAGCAGGCTCGCCCGGCACCTCGACCGCGCGCGGCGGGGCGCGTTCGCGCGACACGCTCTCGAGACCTGGGAGTTCGACGTCCTGTCCGCGCTGCGCAGGTCCGGCGAGCCCTACCGGCTCTCGCCCGGCGTGCTGGTCGCCCAGACGCTCGTCACCAGCGGCACGATGACGAACCGCATCGACCGCCTCGAGCAGCGCGGGCTCGTGGAGCGTCACCGCTCCCCCGACGACCGGCGCGGCGTGCTCGTGCAGCTCACCGGCGCCGGCCGCCAGCGCGTCGACGCGGCGATGAGCGACCTGCTCGACGTCGAGGCCCACGTCCTCGACGCGCTGCCGCCCGCGGTCCGACCCCAGCTCGCCGACCTGCTGCGCACCGTGGGCGCCCAGTTCGACGAGTGACGTCCCGTCCGAGGCCCGCCGACGGGCGCGAGCACGGCGGCGGGCGCGCCGGCTGGCTGCTCGTGGCGCTGATGCTGGTGGCGCTCAACCTGCGCGCCCCCATCACGTCCGTCCCGCCCGTGGCCGACGAGCTCTCCGCGGGCCTCGGCCTGTCGGCGGCCGGGGTCGGCATGCTGACGTCGGTACCCGTCCTGTGCTTCGCCGTGTGCACGCCGTTCGCGTCGATGCTGGTCGCGCGGCTCGGTCCACAGCTCTCGGTGGCCGCCACGCTCGGCGGCATCCTGGCGGGGACGGTGGTCCGGTCGGCAGGCAGCGTGCCCGCGGCGTTCGCCGGGACGGTCCTCATCGGCGTCGCCATCACCATCGGCAACCTCGCCGTCCCCGTCATCATCGCCCGGGACTTCCGGCGTCGTGCGGCGGCGGTGACCAGCGGCTACACCGCCATGATGAACGTCGGGTCCACGTTCACGACGATGCTGACGGTGCCGCTCGCGACGGCGTTCGGCTGGCAGTGGGCGCTGGCGGGCTGGGGCGTGCTCGCCGCGGTCGGGCTCGCCGCCTGGGTGCCGGCGAGCCGCACGCTGTCGGCGCGTGAGGCCGAGGCGGGCCGGGCGACGTCGGGCCCTCGCAGGTCGGGTGCCCAGGAGCTCGCCGCCCTCGACCCGGCGACCCGCGCGCGGGCCCGCCGGCTCGCCGTCCTGCTGTCGGTGGCGTTCGCCGGGCAGGCCAGCGGCTACTACGCGGTGACGGCCTGGCTGCCGGAGATCCTGCAGGACCGGCTCGGCATGGGCGCCGCCGCGGCGGGCGGGGCGGCCGCCCCGTTCCAGCTGTGCGCCGTCGCCGGCTCGTTCCTGGTGCCGATGGCGTTCGCGCGCGGCCTCTCCGCCCGCACCACCGCCATGGGGATGGCCGCGATGTGGCTGTCGCTCCCCCTAGGGCTGCTGCTGGCGCCCGGGCTGTGGCTGCTGTGGGTGGGGCTCGCGGGCGCCGCGCAGGGCGGCAACTTCACCGTGATCTTCACGCTCGTGGCCCAGCGCAGCCCGAGTCTCGCCGTCGTGCGCCGCAGCTCGGCCGCCATCCAGACGGCCGGCTACGCCTGTGCCGCGCTCGCGCCCACGGCGCTCGGCGCGGTGCAGGGCGCGACCGGCGGCTGGACCGCGCCGCTGCTGCTGATCACCGGAGCCCTCGCCGTCATGACCGTGGCGATGTGGGTGGCGTCGGCCCGGCCGCGGCACTGACCGCGGGGACGGGGGCCGCCGCCCCGGTCACGTCCGGCGCCAGCGTCAGTGCCAGCTCCCCCAGCGCGCGCAGGGTCTCCTCGGCGTCCTGCACCGCGTAGCCGCGCGTGCAGACCGCCACCACCAGGGTGTCGGCGCCCGGCTCCCCGACGAACGCGACATCGTGCCGGATGCCGTCCACCCAGCCCGACTTCGAGCCGTGCGGCACCCCGGCCGGCACCGCGGCGGTGAGCTGGCGGTCGCTCTGGAGGCCGAGCAGCTCGAGCGCCCACCTCGTCCACACCGGGCCCGCCAGCCGGCCCGTGACCAGCGCCGCCATGAGCGCGGCCAGGTCGGCCGCCGTCGTCCGGTGGCTGGCGCCGAGCTCCTCGGCCGCGAGGTCGCTGTACTTGCGCCCCACCGTGCTCGACGACGCCCCCGCGTCCGCCAGCACGCGGTTGCTCGCCTCCAGGCCGACGAGGTCGATGGCCATGTTGGTGGCCTCGTTGGACGACACGACGACCATCCTCGTCAGCACGTCGCGCACCGGCATCGGCGTACCTGGTGCGGGCATGCCGCCGTCCAGGTCGTCCGGCTCGATGCGGTAGTCCGGCGCGCCGGGCACCTGCGAGGCGAACGTGTCCGTGCTGACCACCTCGTCGTCGAGGGTCAGCGCGCCGGCCTCCAGCGCCCTCGCGGCGGCCACGAGCACCGCCAGCTTCACCGTCGAAGCGGCGTAGAAGGACTCGTCCGCCGCCCGCGCCGCGAGCACCCCGCCGCCCGCACGCCGCACCTGGTACGCGACGAGGGGCACGCCGTCCGAGTGCGTGCCGACCGCCGGCATCAGCACCCACCCCCACCGCTGTGAGCGGGCGTTTGGCCCCCCTCGGCGGCGCCGACCTGGCCATCTGCCCGCTCACAGCGTTCGTGGACGACGGCGGCGAAGGCTCGGGCGAGCGCGCGGGACTGCCGCTCGTTCACCGGCGCCAGCTCCAGCGCGGCCGCCAGCAGCTCGTCGCGGTCGTAGCCCAGACCCGCCAGCTCGTCGACGTCCCACGTGCCGATCCGCTCCGGCGCCGCCTCCGGGTGGAACTGCAGGCCCCAGGCCACCTGCCCCACCCGGAACGCCTGCACCCGGCACGCGTCGCTCGTCGCCAGGTGCACCGCCGACGGCGGCAGCCCCGTGATGGAGTCCACGTGGCTCTCCACCATGCGCAGCACACCGTCCTGACCCGGCTCGCCCAGCGCCCCCAGCGCGCCCAGGAGCGCGTCGTGGGACGCGTCCGGGAGCAGCCGCACCGGGCACACGCCCTTCTCCGTCTCGCCCGACGTCGCGGTGACCTCGCCGCCCGTCACGTGCGCGAGCAGCTGGCCGCCCAGGCAGATGCCGAGCACCGGCACGCCGGCGTCCAGCGCCTCGACGACGATCCGGCGCTCGCGGGCCAGGAACGGCGCCCGCTCGTCGTCGTCCGGCAGCAGCCCTCCGCCCAGCAGGACCAGCCCCGCGACCGGGCCGGTGGCCGGGGCGGGCCAGCCGGCGAGGTGCTCGGGCAGGTCGGCGCCCGGCACGACGTGGGCGTCCAGACCGTCGGCGGACAGCCAGTCGGGGAACCGGCCGGGTCCGCTGCCCGGCGAGTTCTGGACCAGGATCACCTGGGGTCGGGGCACGAGATCAGCTCCTCACGCTCTCGTCGGCGGGGTCCTGCCGGTCGGCGGGGTCTTGCCGGTCGGCGGGGTCTTGCCGGTCGGCGGGGTCTTGCCGGTCGGCGGGCTCCTGCCGGTCCGCGGGCGCCGACCGGTCCACGGGCTCCCGCAGGTCCGGTGGCTCCTGGGGCACGACCGGCACGGTCGCGAAGTGGCACGCGACCGTGTGCGGCACGTCAGGGCCGCCCGCGGCACCCACGAGCGCGGGCGCGCCGAGGCGCACCAGCACCGGGTCCTGCGTGCGGCACCGCTCCGGGACGACGGGGCCGTCGCCCTCGGCGGCACCCCCGGCCTCGGTTCCGGCCCCCGGCCCGGCCAAGGACTGCTGAGCGATCTGCCGCGCCAGCCAGCACCGGGTGTGGAAGCGGCAGCCGGACGGCGGGTCCGCGGGCGACGGCGGGTCGCCCTCGAGCACGATCTCGCCCGGCAGGTCGCGGGCGGTCGGGTCGGGCACGGGCACGGCGGACAGCAGCGCGCGCGTGTACGGGTGGCGGGCGTCGTCGTAGACGGCGGCGTCGTCGCCCTGCTCCACGACCCGGCCCAGGTACATCACCGCGACCTCGTCCGCGATGTGCTGCACCACCGCGAGGTCGTGCGCGATGAACAGGTAGGACAGGCCGAGCTCGTCCTGCAGGTCCTCCAGCAGGTTGATCACCTGCCCCTGGACGGACACGTCGAGCGCGGAGACCGGCTCGTCGCACACCAGGACGTCAGGCTTCACCGCGAGCGCCCGGGCCACCCCGATGCGCTGGCGCTGACCGCCGGAGAACTGGTGGGGGTAGCGGTTCGCGTGGTCGGGGTCGAGCCCGACCAGCTCCAGCAGCTCGGCGACCGCCGCGCGCCTGCCCCGCGCGGGCACCGCGTCGGGGTGGATCCGGAACGGCTCGCCCACGATCTCGCCCACCGACATCCGGGGGTTGAGCGACGTGTACGGGTCCTGGAACACCATCTGCACGGTGCGCCGCAGGTGCCTGCGCTCCGCGCGCGACATCGTCGAGACGTCCTGCCCGCCGACCAGCACCTGGCCGCGCGTCGGCTTCTCGATGCCGACCAGCACGCGGGCGAGCGTCGACTTGCCCGACCCGGACTCCCCCACCAGGCCGAGCGTGCGGCCGCGGCGCAGCGTCAGGGACACGCCGTCCACGGCCTGCACCTCTCCGACGGTGCGCTTGAGCAGCACGCCCCGGCGCACGGGGTACGACTTCGCCAGGTCGCGCACCTCGAGCACGACGTCGTCACCGCCGGTCCTCGTCACGACGGCCCTCTCAGCCACGGGCACCTCCCAGCACGTCGAGCGCGAAGTGGCACGCGGCAGCCCGCGGCGCGGCGGTCGTCAGGGCCTCGGCGGGAATCGCCGCGAGCGGCGGCGGGTCCGTGCGGCAGACGTCCTGCGCCACCTCGCAGCGCGGGTGGAACGGGCAGCCCGACGGCACCTGCCCCGGGCTGGGTGGCCGGCCGGGGATCACGTCGAGCCGGCCCCCTGCGGCTTTCGCGTCGGCCCGCGCTCCGGCGCCCGCGGCGGCGCCGCGGGTCGCGAGGCTCGGCACCGAGCGGAGCAGTGCCCGCGTGTACGGGTGGGCGGGCGCGGCGAAGATCTCGCGCACGGGCGCCTGCTCCACCGCCCGCCCGGCGTACATCACCGTGACGTCGTCGGCGACGCCCGCGACCACGCCCATGTCGTGCGTGATGAGCACCAGGGCCATCGTGCGCTCCGCCTGGATCTCGGCGAGCAGCCGCAGCACCTGCGCCTGCACGGTGACGTCGAGGGCCGTCGTCGGCTCGTCCGCGATGAGCACCTCCGGGTCCATGGCGAGCGCCGAGGCGATCATCACGCGCTGCCGCATGCCGCCCGAGAACTGGTGCGGGTACTCGTCCACCCGCTGGCGCGCGTTCGGCACCTTGACCAGGTCGAGCAGCTCGACCGCCCGACGGCGCGCCTCGCCCCGCGAGACGCCGTGCCGGGCTCGCAGCGCCTCACCGAGCTGGTAGCCCACCGTGTGCACGGGGTTGAGCGCCGCGAGCGCGTCCTGGAACACCATCGCCACGTGCTCGCCGCAGTACCGGCGGTGCTCCTTGGGTCGTAGGGCGAGCAGGTCGGTGCCCCGGAACCGCGCGGCGCCCTTCGTGATCCGTGCGGTGGGCGCCAGCAGCCCCATGACCGCCAGCGAGCTCACCGACTTGCCGCAGCCCGACTCGCCCACGATCGCGAGCGTCTCGCCGGCCCGCACGGAGTAGCTCAGGCCGTCGACGGCGCGCACGGTGCCGTCCGGCGTACGGAACTCCACCGCGAGGTCCTCGACCTCCAGCAGGGTCTCGCCCGCCGCCGCGCGCAGGGCCGTGCCGCCGGTCGGAGCGCTCGTCGTCATCTGTCCCACCGCCGTCACCGGAGCCTCGGGTCGAGCGCGTCGCGCAGGGCGTCGCCGAGGGCGACCAGCGCGAGCACGGTCAGGACGAGGCAGCCGAGGGGGAACAGCAACAGGTACGCGTACCCGCCGGTCACCCACTCCGAACCGTTGCTGATCATGATCCCCCAGGAGATGGCGGGCGGGCGGACGCCGATCCCGAGGAACGCCAGCACCGCCTCGGCGCTGATGACGCCCGCGATCGCCGTCGGCACGAGCGCCGTCACCGGGCCGATGGCGTTCGGCAGCACGTGCCGGGTCATCACCCGCAGGTCCGACGCGCCCAGGGCCTTCGCCGCCGTCACGTAGTCGAGGTTCTTCGCCTCCAGGACGCTCGCCCGCACGTACCGCGCGTACCCCATCCACCCGAACATCGTCAGCACCAGCGCGGGCAGCAGGATGACGTCGAGCGAGCCCGACCCCACGTGCACGTTGCGGAACAGCGACAGCAGCAGCAGTGCCGCCAGCAGCAGCGGCACCACGAGGAACACCTCGACCGTGCGCGACACCACGGCGTCGACCCAGCGCAGGTAGTACCCCGCGAGAAGGCCCAGCGTCACACCGATGACCACCGACGCCGCGACCACGAGGAACGCCAGCATCAGCGACGGCCGCGACCCGTGCACCAGCTGGGCCAGCACGTCGCAGCCGTGCGGGTCCGTACCGAACGGGTGCGGGGCGCCGAACCCCTGCGGGCGGATCTTCGAGTCGCCGATGATGCAGCTCTGCGGGTCGGTCGACGTGAACACCCCGGGGAACGCCGCCATGAACGCGAAGAACGCGATCACGAGCGCCGCGACCACGACGTCGGGCCGACGGCGCAGCGTGCGCCAGGCGTCCGAGACGACGGTGCGGGACGCCGCGACGTCGGGCACCACCCCGGCGGTCGCCTCCTTGGCCGCGGTCGCGTCACTCATAGCGGATCCTCGGGTCCAGGGCCGCGTAGGCGACGTCGACGACGATCATCACGACCACCGTGACGATCGCCAGGATGGTGACGACACCGATCACCAGGCCGATGTCGCTGCCCCGCACGGCCTCCCACAGGACGCCGCCCATGCCGTAGATGTTCATCATCCCCTCGGTGATCACCGCGCCCGCGAGCGCCTCCGTGAACGTCAGGCCGACCGCCGTGACCACCGGCACCGACGAGTTGCGGACCACGTGGTGCAGCAGCACGTGCCGCTCGTGCAGCCCTTTGGACCGGGCCGTGCGCACGTGCTCGCCGGCGTAGCTCTCGAGCTGGCTGGCCCGCACCAGGCGGATGAACGCGGCCGACCCCGCCAGGCCCAGCAGCAGGCCCGGCACCAGGACGCTCGCCCACGCGTGGTCGGCGTCGAACGACGGCCGGAACAGCTGCGCCGGCAGGCTGTCGGAGCCGAACGTGGAACGCGCCCATTCGCTCAGCGGCACGGAGAACACGTACCGGTAGACCAGCAGCAGCACGAAGATCGGGAACGCGTCGATGAGCACCGACGTCATCCGGATGCCGTGGTCCGCCGGGCGGCCGCGCCACCGTGCCGCCATCGACCCGAGGAACATGCCCATCACCAGCCAGGTGACGGTCACGACGGCGAACAGCTTGAGCGTGTTCGGCGCCGCCGTCGCGACGATGTCCGTGACCTCGCGGCCGCGCAGGTTCGTGCCGAAGTCGCCCTGGGCGTAGCCCGCGAGGCGCTCGGCGAACGGTCCCAGGCACGGGTTGCCGACCTGGTCGAAGCACGGGTCGTCGAGGCCGAAGCGTGCCTCGACGGCCGCGACCTGGCTCGCGCTCGGCACCCGGTCGCCGAAGAACGCGAGCGCCGGGTTGCCGTTGAGCTGGATGGCGAACGTGGTGAGCAGGTGCAGCACGAACACCACGAGGAACAAGGTGCCGACCGCCTGGAGCGACCTGCGGAGGATGTAGCGACCCATTCACGGACTCTCTGGTGGTGCGGATCGACGACGCCGGCCGGGCTCGCCGAGACCACTCCTGGGTCTCGACGAGCCCGACCGCGGTGAGTCACATGGCGTCGCTGACCTCCAGGATGCGCAGCTTGGGCTCACCGCTGAACGGGTCGAGGACGACGTTCGACAGCCGCTCGCTGTAGTAGTACGAGTTCACGGAGAACACGAGCGGTACGGTCGGGAAGTCGGTGGCCAGCGCGGCCTCGGCCTCCTGGTAGCGGGTCACCGCCTCCTCGAGCGTGGGCGCCTCGTCGCCGGCCTTGATCGCGGCCTCGAACTCCTCGCCGTAGTAGCCGAAGTTCGTGTTGCCGTTCTCCGCGTCCCCGCTGGCGTAGACCGGTGCGAGATAGTTCTCGTTCAGCGGGTAGTCCGGGAACCAGTTGGACCGGAAGGCCCCGGTGAACGCCCGGTCGCTGCGGTTCGCGAAGAAGTCCGGCGTCGGGTCGAGGGTGTACGGGATGCCCAGGACCTGCTGGATGGAGTCGCCGACCGCCTTGAACAGCTGCTCCTCCGTCTCGTCCTGGCCGAGGTGGATGGTCAGCGTCTCGCCCTCGGGCCAGCCGCCGGCCTTCTCGAGGGCCGCCTTCGCCGCGTCGGCGTCGAACGTGCACCACTCGCAGGTGCCGGCCTCGCCGCCAGGGACGCCGTCCGGCACGACCCAGCTGTCGGCGGGCACGCGCTGGCCGGGGAGGAGGGCGTCGATGATGCCCTGCCGGTCGATCGCCATCGAGATCGCCTTGCGGAACTCGATGTCCGTCCAGGGGCCGTCCTTGTAGAGCGGGAAGGCCAGGTAGGTGAGCGCCGCGCCCGGGCCCTCCAGGTAGCGCTCCTGCAGGTCGGGGTCGGACTCGGCCGCGGCCTGCTCGGCCGGCGGCGGGCTGCCGAGGTCGAGCACGCCGGCCTGGAAGTCGGGCCAGCTCGACTCGCCCGCGTACTCGGTCCACTCGATGGTGTCGTAGGTGGTGGGCGCCTCGTCGAGCGTGTAGCCCTCCCACAGGCTGGCCGTGAGGTTCTGCCCCTGGTTCCACTCGGAGACCTGGAACGGGCCGTTGCCGATGGGCTTGACGGAGCACGCCTCGATGTCGTCGAGGCACTCCTGCGCGATCGGGAAGAAGCCCGTGTAGCCGAGCATGGTCGCGAAGCCCGCGAACGGGCCGATGAGCGTGACCTCGAGGGTGAGGTCGTCGACGACCTTCAGGCCGCTGAGCTCCTGGGCGGCCGGCTCCTCGACGACGTTGCCGTCGTCGTCCGTCTCGCCCTGCATCTCGTCGTAGCCGGCGACGCGCTCGAAGAAGTAGTTGTTCGCCATCGCGTTGGGGCCGTAGGCCGCGTAGTTCCAGGCGCGGGCGAACGCGTTCGCGTCGACCGGCTCGCCGTTCTGGAACGTCAGGTCCGGCTTGATCTTGATGGTCCAGACCGTGTTGTCGCTCGACTCGACGCTCTCGGCCACGTAGTTGTACGGCTCCGTGGTCTCCGGGTCGTACCGCACCAGGCCGTCGTAGACGACGTCGAGCACGGAGATGTTGTCCCCGACGTTGGAGTCCATCGGCAGCAGCGTCTCGACGTCCTGCCCGAGCGACAGGTTGACCGTGGCACCCTCGCCACCGCCACCGCCGCCGTCGTCCTCGTCGCCGCCCCCACCGGAACAGCCAGCCAGGACCAGCGTCATCGTCGCCGTCGTCGCAGTCACGACGGTCCATCGCCCCATCTTCACCGGCGTCTCCCCACTCGTCACCGCTCCACGGCGGCATTGCCGTGGAACATATCGCCATCATGATGCCTCGTGGTGAAAATCACTGTTAAGGATGTGTAACGATCGCCCGTGTCGCCGTGCGCCGCGGCTTCCCGGCGATCACGGCGGCAGTTCGTGATCGGTGCGGCAGTTCGAGCTGCCGCCCTGATCACGAAGTGCCGCACTGATCAGCCTTCGACGCCGTCCACAGCGCTGGGCCGTCCACAGACGTGCCCGACCAGGGCCCGAGCCCGGCCGGCCCCGGGCACGCTGCAGCCCATGAACGACGCCGCACGCCTCCTCATCTCCCGCGAGCACGACCGCGCCGCACTGCGCCGGGCCATGGCCGACGGCGCGCTCGAGCGGGTGCGGCGCGGCGCCTACCGCCCCTCGGACGGCGACCCGCCGCGCGGCCGGGCGCATCGGCTGGCCCTCGACCACGTCCGCGCGACCCACCAGCAGCTCGGCGCGCGGCACGTGTTCAGCCACGTCAGCGCCGCCCTGGTCCGGGGGGTGCCGCTCTGGTCCGCGCCGACGACGACGCACCTGCTGCAGCGCTCGAGCGCGAGTTCCCGCTCGGCCCGGGACATCGTGCGGCACCGCGGGCTGCCCGACCGGTGGGTGGAGGTGGACGGCCTGCCGGTCACCGACCTCGTCCGGACGGTCGTCGACTGCGTCACCACCCTGCACCCCCTCGAAGGCCTCGTCGTCGCGGACTGGGCGCTGGCACACGGGCTCGACCGGGACGAGGCCGTCGCCGCCGTGCTCGCGCGGCGACGCCGCAACGGTCGGGCCCGCGGGCTGCTGGTCCTGAGGTCCGCCGACGGCGGCGCCATGCCACCGTGGGAGACGTGGCTGCGCTACCTGGTGCTGCGTCTCGGGCTGCCGCGGCCGGAGACCCAGTTCGAGGTGCGCACCCCGGTCGGGAAGTACTTCGTCGACCTCGCATGGGTGGAGCACCGGGTTCTCGCCGAGTTCGACGGGCGGATCAAGTACCGCGACGGGGAGTTCGGGCCGGGCTACGACGCCGAGCGCGCCCTGTTCGATGAGAAGGTGCGCGAGGACGCGATCACGGAGCACCTCGGTGTGCGACCGCGGCGGTTCGTGGCGCGCGACGCCGTCGACCCCCGACGTTCCGCCGAACGCCTCCTGGCCCTGTTCCCGCCGGACGTCCGCCGCGCGGCACGCGTCAACCCGCTGCTGCCCCTTCCGCCGGCCCGCCGCTCCTGACCCGGTCAGGGCGGCAGTTCGTGATCAGTGCGGCAGTTCGAACTGCCGCCGTGATCACGAACTGCCGCACTGATCAGCCGGTGTCAGCCGACGACGCGGTCGAGGGCGGCGACGGCGGCGTCCAGCACGGACTCCTCGACCGTCAGCGCGGGCCGGAACCGCACCGACCGCTCGCCGCACCCCAGGATGAGGAACCCGGCGTCGTGCAGTCCGGCGAGCGCCGCGTCGCGTGCCTCGCGCGACGGCAGGGACACCGCGCACATGAGCCCGCGCCCGCGCGGGTCGGTGACGACGCCGGGGTGCTCGGCCGCCAGGCCCTCGAGCCGGGCGAGCAGGCCCGCTCCGACACGGGCGGCCCGTTCGATCAGGCCCTCCGCCTCGACGACCTCCAGGATGCGGCGCGAGCGCACCATGTCGGCGAGGTTGCCGCCCCAGGTGGAGTTGATGCGCGACGAGGTGTGGAACACGTTGTCCGGCACCTCGTCCACGCGCCCGCCGGCCATGACGCCGCACACCTGCGCCTTCTTGCCGAAGGCGACGACGTCGGGCTGCACGCCGAGCTGCTGGTAGGCCCACGCGGTGCCGGTCATGCCGACGCCGGTCTGCACCTCGTCGAGCACGAACAGCGCGTCGTACGAGTGGCACAGCGCCTGCATCGCCTGCAGGAACTCGGGGCGCAGGTGGTGGTCGCCACCCTCGCCCTGGATCGGCTCGGCGACGAAGCACGCGATGTCGTGCGGGTGCGCCTCGAACGCGGCCCGGGCCTCGGCGAGCGCGCGGGCCTCCAGGGCCTCGACGTCGCGGGGCGTGCCGTCGGCGTCGTGCCCGGGGTAGGGCGAGCTGATGCGCGGCCAGTCGAACTTGGGGAACCGGGCGACCTTGCCAGGCTCGGTGTTGGTCAGCGACATCGTGTAGCCGGAGCGACCGTGGAACGCGTGTTGCAGGTGCAGCACGCGCGTGCCGAGCTCGGGCGAACGGCCGTGGGCCTCGTTCCACCGCGACTTCCAGTCGAACGCGACCTTGAGCGCGTTCTCGACGGCGAGCGCTCCGCCGTCGACGAAGAACAGGTACGGCAGGGCGGGGTCGCCGAGGACGCGCGCGAACGTGTCGACGAAGCGGGCGAGCTCGACGGTGTAGACGTCGGAGTTGGACGGCTTGTTGATCGCGGCGCGGGTGAGCTCCTCGCGGAACATCGGGTCGCGGAACAGTGCCGGATGGTTCATGCCCAGGGGGTTGGAGGCGAAGAAGGTGAACAGGTCGGTCCACTCGCGGCCGTCGCGGGCGTCGACGATGGTCGAGCCGTGCGAGTGCTCGAGGTCGAGCACCAGGTCGAACCCGTCGACGAGCAGGTGCTCGCGCAGCGACTCGAGGACGGCGGTGGCCTCGATCGGGCCACCGACGCTGGAGGCAGGGCGCTGAGAGATTGTCTCGGTCATAGAGCGACCGTAAAGGAAATTCTCCGGTAGAACCAGGGTTGCACCGCAAACGTTCCGCTACTTGAGGGTTGCGTGTCCCTCGAAGTACGTCCGCAGCACGATCGTGGAGCGCGTGGACACCCGCGCCTCGCGGCGGATGACGCCGAGCAGGTCCTCCAGCGCGCTGGGCGACGGCACGCGCACGAGCAGCAGGTAGTTGGCGTTCCCGGCCACCGACCAGCACGCCTCGATGCCGGCGACGCCCCGCAGCCGCTCGGGCGCGTCGTCCTCCTGGGACTGGTCGAGCGGCGCGATCTCGACGTACGCGGTGATGGGCAGCCCCACCGACTCCGGGTCGACGACGGCGCGGTACCCGGTGATCACGCCGCGCGCCTCGAGCTTGCGCACCCGCGCCTGCACGGCGGACTGGGAGAGCCCGGACGCCGACGCGAGCGCGGAGAGCGTCGCACGGCCGTCCGTCTGCAGGGCGCGCACGAGCACCCGGTCGACGTCGTCCTGGAGCATCGCACGACCTTTCATCCCCGGTTCACCCGACCGTCGGGTCCGGAAGCCGCCTGGCGCACGTCTCTCCCAGTGGCGGCATCCTGCCGCCCCGAGCGCGAGGCTTGGAGGAACACCATGCTCACACACGCGATGTGGGTCCACGGTCACCAGGTGCGGATCGAGAACCCGGAGCGCATGGCACAGGTGTGGCGTGCGGGGTTCTTCTCCCGCCTCGTGGGGAGGCCGGGCACCACCAACTGGCTGCACCTGCCGGTGCCCACCCCGGTGATCGTCGACGACAAGAGGCAGATGGTGCACTCCGCACTCGTGCGGCTCCGGTGCGGCTCGCGACGTGCGACGGTGACCAACGTGCACGTGTTCGACGGTGCGCGACGCATCGCCGCCCACGACGGGCTGTCGCTGTCCCCGTCCGCCTTCGGCATGGAGCGCTTCGACGTCCCGGAGCACCCCGACGTGGTCGAAGGGCTGGGGATCACGCTGGGCGTGCGCTTCGCGGGCCACTCGGACGCGGAGAACACGATCGAGATCGCGTCGGCGGGCTGCGACCTGACCCTCATGGAGACGGTGCGGCTGCACGTCAAGACGCTCACCGCCCCGACCCGGTTCACGATCGACCAGATGGTCGCGGGCATGCAGCAGGTGTACGCGGACGCGGGGATCCGCGTCGTCCGGGCGTCGGACGAGACGCTGAACCTGCCGGACCTCGACGTCGTCGATACCGGCGAGTGCCGGCGCGGCCAGTCCACGGCGGAGCAGTCGACGCTCTTCGGGAACCGCAACGGCGCGGGCGGCAACGACGTCGTCGTCTATTTCGTCCGGGCCACCAACCCGCCGCTCAACGGCTGCGCGGCTCATCCGTCGGGCCGGCCCGGGGCGGTCGTCGCGTCGGGCGCCAGCCGGTGGACGCTCGCGCACGAGGTCGGGCACGTGCTCGGCCTGAACCACGTGAGCCCGGCCGACCGCCTGATGATGGGCGGCGGCACCGACAACATCACGAACCCACCGCCGGACCTGGTCGCCTCCGAGGCGTCGACCATGGTGGCGAGCGGGCTCACCCAGGCACCGTGAGCGAGGAAGGACCAGCCATGACCCTCGACGAGCTCCGCCGACTCCTGGACGCCGACGAGACGCAGTACGACGCAATCGC
Source organism: Isoptericola luteus (assembly GCF_020297055.1). Lineage (GTDB taxonomy): Bacteria > Actinomycetota > Actinomycetes > Actinomycetales > Cellulomonadaceae > Isoptericola > Isoptericola luteus. Next base: position 239,533 of record NZ_JAIXCQ010000003.1, read on the forward strand.
CGCACGGCTCACGCCGGACGACCTGCCGACGGTGCGCGAGCTGGCGCACGACGAGAACCCCCTGCGGGCCAGCAAGGCCGTCTACCTGGCGAGCCTGCTGGGCGGCGCGGACGTCGTGGTGGAGGCCGCGACGGCCGACGACCCGATCCTGCGGGCCGCCTCGGCGTCGGCGCTGACGAACCTGCCGCCCCGTGAACGGGCGGGCATCGCGGAGAAGCTGGTGGGCCGCGGCGACGTCGCCGTCGACAAGCTCGTGATCCGCTCCCTGGAGGGCGCCGTGCCCTCCGCGCTGGCCGACCGGCTGCGCAGGCTGTCCACCGCGAGCCCGTCCGAGCTCGTGCGGTCCCTGTCGGCCGACACGCTCCGCCGCCTCGGGTGACCGGGCGCTCTGAAGAAAGGACGACGACCATGCCTATCAACCACGCGATGTGGGCACACGGCCACTCGATGGCGGTCGAGAACCCGTCGGCTCTGGTGAGCGAGTGGCGCGCCGGCTTCTTCATCCGCACGATCGGCCGCGCCGGGAGCACGAACTGGTTCCACTTCGGCATCCCCACGCCGGTGATCGTGGACGACGACCGCCTCACGATCGACTCGGCCCTCGTGCGGCTGAAGTCCGCCGGGCGGGGGGCGAGGGTCACCCACGTGCACGTGTTCGACGGCGAACGCCGGGTCGCGGCGCACGACGGGCTGTCCGTCGCCCCGACGGGCTGGGAGATGCTGCGGTGGCCGGTCCCGGGCCGACCCGAGGTGCTCTGGGGCGTGGGCGTCACGCTGGGTGTGGCGTTCAGCGGGGCGTCGGACGCCGAGAACACGCTGGAGCTCGCCTCCGCGGGGGTCGACTTCTTCGGGTGATCCGGGTGGTCAGCCGGCGACCTCGGCGGCCTCGAGCCACGCCATCTCCAGCTCCTCCTTCTCCGCGGCGAGCTCGCGCAGCCGCGCGTCGAGGGTCGCGACGCCCTCGTAGTCCGTGGGGTCGGCCGCCATCTTCTCGTGCAGCCGCTTCTCCTCGTCGGCCACCTTGGCCAGCCGCCGCTCGACGCGCGCGATCTCCTTGCGCGCCGCCCGCACCTCCGCTGCGGAAGCCGCCGGCTCCTGAGCCGGGCCGGACGAGGAGGCGTCCTCCGTGGCGGTCACGGACGGGCCCCGCGACGCGACGTCACCGCCCCGCGAGGAGGCGGCCTGGTCCGCACGACGCAACGACAGGTACTGCTCGACGCCGCCGGGCAGGTCACGCAGCGCGCCGTCTCCCAGCAACGCCCACTGCCGGTCGCACACCCGTTCCAGCAGGTAACGGTCGTGGGAGACGACGATCAGCGTGCCCGGCCACCCGTCGAGCAGGTCCTCGACCGCCGCGAGCGTGTCGGTGTCGAGGTCGTTGGTGGGCTCGTCGAGGAGCAGCACGTTGGGCTCGGAGACGAGCAGCCGCAGGAGCTGGAGCCGACGCCGCTCCCCTCCCGACAGGTCGCGCACGATGGTGTGCGCGCGCTCGCGGGTGAACCCGAGGCGCTCGGTGAGCTGGCCGGCGGTGAGCTCCTTGCCGTCGATGACGACGGTGCGCTTCTCGCGGTCGACCACCTGGACGGCGGTGAGGTGCGCGACGTCGTCCAGCTCGCCGACGTCCTGGGTGAGCTCGGCGACGTGCACCGTCTTGCCCCGCCGCACGCGGCCGGAGTCCGGCTGGCGACGGCCGGCGAGGAGGGCCAGGAGCGTCGTCTTGCCGGAGCCGTTGACGCCGACGACGCCGTACCGGTCGCCGGGGCCGAGCCGCCAGGTGACGTCGTCGAGGAGCACGCGGCGTGCGCCGGCGTCGTCACGGGCCGGGACGGTGACGGTGACGTCCTCGAGATCGAGCACGTCCTTGCCGAGCCGGCGCGTGGCCATCTGCGTGAGCTCGAGCGTGTCGCGCGGCGGCGGCTCGTCGTCGATGAGCGCGGCGGCGGCGTCGAGCCGGAACTTCGGCTTGGAGGTGCGCGCCGGGGCGCCGCGCTTGAGCCACGCGAGCTCCTTGCGCAGCAGGTTGTTGCGCTTCTCTGCGGCGGTGGCGGCCTGCCGGGACCGCTCGGCACGCGCCAGGATGTAGGCCGCGTACCCGCCGTCGTACCCGTCGACGGCGCCGGTGCCGTCGCCACGCACCTCCCAGGTGCGGGAGCAGACGGCGTCGAGGAACCAGCGGTCGTGCGTGACGACGACGAGCGCGCCGCTCGCACCGGGGCGTCCGTAGCGCGCCTGCAGGTGCTCGGCGAGCCAGGCGACGCCCTCGACGTCCAGGTGGTTGGTGGGCTCGTCGAGGAGCAGCACGTCGGGGTCCTCGACGAGCAGCGCGGCGAGCGCGACGCGGCGGCGCTGGCCGCCGGAGAGGGTGGTGGCGGGCTGGTCCAGGTCGAGGTCGGACAGCAGCCCGGCGTGCACGGTGCGGATCCGTGCGTCGGAGGCCCAGGCGTGGGTGGCGTCGTCGCCGTGGACGAGGTCGCGGATCGTCGCCGCGTCGTCGGCGTCGTCCCGCTGGACGAGCATGCCGAGCCGCGACCCGCCCACCCGCGTGACGCGGCCCGCGTCGGGCGCCTGGGTGCCGGCCAGCAGGCGCAGCAGGGTGGACTTGCCGGCCCCGTTGGGGCCGACGACGCCGATACGGTCGCCGTCGTCCAGGCCGAGGGAGACGTCGGACAGGAGGGTGCGGGTGCCGATCGTCAGTGCGATGCCGTCAGCCCCGAGAAGATGTGCCACTCCCCGAGGGTAGACAACGCGCGGAGGTGGCGGTCACCGCAGCGCTCGCAACGGCCGAGGGCTCGCAACGGCCGAGCGCACGAGCGGGACGGCTTCTCCAGGGCCGGCGGCAGCCCCGACGTTGTCGTCCCGACACCTGTCGCCCGAGCAGGACTGGCAACCTCTCAGCGGTCGACGGTCCGCCCGTCCGGGACCCTCCCGCTGACCGGGAAGAACCCGCTGAGCGGGAACAGCCCGGACCGCCCCCGACGCACCGCAGGCCGGTCCCGCGCCGCTAGAGTTCCGTCGGAGCGACCGACGACCCGGAGGACCGATGGCCCAGTTCGACCTGTCCCGCGCCGAGCTCGAGGCGTACCAGCCCTCGATCGACGAGCCCACCGACTTCGACACGTTCTGGTCGGAGACGCTCGCCGAGGCGCGCGGCTACGGCGGTGCGCCGGTGCTGGAGCGGGTGGACGCCGGCCTGACCGAGCTCGTGGTGGACGACGTGACCTTCCCCGGCTTCGGCGGCCACCCGATCAAGGGCTGGCTGGTGCGCCCCGCCCGCGCGCAGGGACCGCTGCCCGTCGCCGTCGAGTACGTGGGCTACGGCGGCGGCCGCGGGCTGCCGCACGAGCAGCTCGGCCTCGCCGCCGCCGGGTACGCGCACCTCGTCATGGACACGCGCGGCCAGGGCGCGGGCTGGGGCTCCGGCGGCCACACCCCCGACCCGGTGGGCAGCGGCCCCGCGACGCCGGGGTTCATGACGCGCGGCATCGCGGACCCGCACGACCACTACTACCGCCGTGTCATCACCGACGGCGTGCGCGCCGTGGACGCCGTGCGGCAGGTCGACGGCATCGACCCCGGGCGGGTCGCCGTCATGGGCACCAGCCAGGGTGGCGGCATCGCCGTCGCCGTCTCGGGCCTCGTGCCCGACGTCGTGGCGTCCGTGCCGAACGTCCCGTTCCTGTGCCACTACCGCCGGGCCGTGGAGATCACGGACGCCTTCCCCTACGGGGAGATCACCCAGTACCTCTCGGTGCACCGCGGCCAGGAGGACGTCGTGTGGCGCACGCTGTCGTACCTGGACGGCGTCTCGTTCGCGCGGCGTGCCCGCGCGGCCGGGCTGTTCTCGGTCGCGCTCATGGACGGCGTCTGCCCGCCGTCGACCGTCTACGCCGCGTACAACGCCTGGGGTTCCCTGGCGGGCGGCGCCGAGCGGACGATCGACGTGTACCCGTACAACCAGCACGAGGGCGGTCAGGCCTACCGGTTCGCGCCCACGCTCGCCTGGCTGGCCAAGCACCTGTAGCCCAGGCTCTCGCAACGTGCGTGAGCAGGGCGCGGCGGGCTCAGGGCAGGAGGCGGGCTCCGTGAGCGGGCCCCGAGGTGCACCACACCGAGTCGGCGGCGCCCTCCGCCGTCCACGACGCCGCGACGGCCAGCGCGTGCTGTCGCGAGCGCGCCAGCGCGGCGACGGTCGGGCCGGAGCCCGAGACCAGCACGCCCAGCGCGCCCGCGTCGCGGGCCACGTCCTGGGTCCGCTCGAGGTCGGGCCGCAGGGACAGGGCCGCCGGCTCCAGGTCGTTGTGCAGCGCCGCGCCGAGCGCGTGCGCGTCGCCCGCGCGCAGGGCCTGCATGAGGCCCGTGTCCTCCGCGAGCTCGACGTCGTGGCCCGACCCGGCGGTGAGCTCGTCGAACCGGCGATAGACCGCAGGCGTGGACAGGCCCTCGTCGCGCACCGCGAACGCCCAGTGGAACTCGCCGCGCGTCATCGCCGGAGTGAGCAGGTGCCCACGCCCCGTACCGACGGCGGTGTGCCCGAGCAGGGCGAACGCGACGTCGGCGCCGAGCTCTGCGGCGAGACCGCTCAGCTCCTCGCGCGACAGCCCGGTGTCCCACAGCGCGTCGCAGGCCACGAGCGTCGCGGCGGCGTCGGCCGACCCGCCGGCCATCCCGCCCGCGACCGGCACGCCCTTGACCAGGTGCAGTGCCACGTCCGGCTCGACGCCGACGAGCCGGGCGAGCGACTCGGCGGCGCGCCAGGCGAGGTTCGTCTCGTCGCACGGCACGAGCTCCGCGTGCGGGCCGTCCACCGTGACGGACACGCCCGAGCCCGCCGCGACCTGCCGAGCGGTGACCTCCTCGTACAGGGCCACGGCCTGGAAGATCGTGACGAGCGGGTGGTACCCGTCCTCCTGCACCGGCCCGACCCGCAACGACAGGTTGACCTTGCCCGGGGCCCGCACCCGCACGGACGGCAAGGGCGCGGCGGCGAGGTGCGTCATGCGTCCACCGTCCCGTCCACGCTGCCCGCCGTGGCCCCACCCCCGGAGCCGGCAGCCGGCACGTGACCGGGCGCGCGGTGGAGCTGCTCGGCGATGCGCGCGAAGTCCGCGACGCCCAGCCGCTCGCCCCGCAGCGACGGGTCGACGCCCGCCGCGCGCAGGGCCTCCTCCGCGACGACGCCTGACCCGAACAGGCCCGACAGCGCGGCACGCAGCGTCTTGCGGCGCTGCGCGAACGCGGTGTCGACCACGGTGAACACCTCGCGGCGCGTGGCCGTCGTCGGCGGCGGATCACGACGCTCCAGGGCGACGAGGGCCGAGTCCACGTTCGGCACGGGCCAGAAGACGTTGCGGCTGACGTTGAGCGACCGGCGCGTGTCGGCGTACCAGGCCGCCTTCACCGACGGGATGCCGTACGTGCGCGAGCCCGGCTCCGCGGCGAGCCGGTCCGCCACCTCGGCCTGCACCATGACGAGGACCGTGGCGAGCGAGTCGAACCGCTCCAGGAACGTCAGCAGCACGGGCACGGCCACGTTGTAGGGCAGGTTCGCCACGAGCGCCGTGGGCGGCTCGCCGGGCAGCTCCGTCACGTCGAGCGCGTCGGAGAGCACCACCTCGAAGTCCGCCTGCGGGGCGTGCCGCCGCACGGTCTCGGTGATCTCCCCGGCGAGCACCGGGTCGATCTCGACGGCGACGACGGAGCAGCCCGCCTCGAGCAGGCCGAGCGTGAGCGACCCGAGGCCCGGCCCGATCTCGACGACGCGCTGCCCCGGCTCGACGCCGGCGGCGCGCACGATCTTGCGCACCGTGCCGCCGTCGTGCACGAAGTTCTGGCCGAGCGTCTTGGTGGGCCGGACGCCGAGACGCCCTGCCAGCTCGCGGATCTCCGCAGGGCCGAGCAGGGCGCCAGGGGTGGGATTCATACCCAGGATGCTACTTCCCGTGGTGCCGGGGCGATCGACGACTCAGTACCAGCCGACGGACTGCGAGTGGCCCCACGCGGCGCACGGCGTGCCGTAGCGCCCGGAGATGTAGCCGAGGCCCCACTCGATCTGCGTGGCGGGGTTCGTCTGCCAGTCGGCGCCGGCTGTCGCCATCTTCGAGCCCGGCAGCGACTGCGGGATGCCGTAGGCGCCGGACGAGGGGTTCTGCGCCGAGGCGTCCCAGCCGGACTCCTTGGTCCACAGGGACTCGAGGCACGACCACTGCGAGCCGGACCAGCCGCGGGCGGCCGCCATCTGGCGACCGATGTCTCGCGTGGAGCCCGAAGAGGTCGGCGTGGACGGCCGCTTCTTGGTGCCCTTGACGCGCACCTCTGTGACGGGCTTCTTCGTGACCTCGTCGGAGACCTTCGACTTCTTGACGACCTTGCCGTCGACCGTGGTCACCTCGTGCACCACGGTCCGCACGCCGTCGGAGCCCTTGCGGGTCACCTTCGCGTCCAGGTCGGCGTAGCGGCCCGAGTCCTTCTTCGTCGTCGTCTTGTGCTCGACGTCGACCTTCCGGGTGACGTCCTTCGTCTCCACGCGCTGCACGACGACGGCGACCTCGGGAGCCTCGGTCTGCGCGGCGGCCTGGGTCGCGGCCCCGTCGGCCTTGTCGGCCTCGTCGGCCTCGTCGGCCTCGTCGGCCTTCTTCTGCGCGGCGGCGACGTCCTTCGCGACGTCCTTCGCGGCGGCGTCGGCCACGTGCACGCGGTCGTCCCGGTCGAGCTCGACGTCGGCCGCGTCCAGCGCGGTGGCGACGTCGGCGACGTCGGTACCGTCGCCGACGACGTGCGCGGTGCCGTCGTGCACGACGGCGACGGGGCCGTCGACGTCCAGGTCCACCGGGAGGCTGGCACGGTCGCCCGAGCGGGACGCGACGATGCGCACGTCGCTGCCGCGGGCGGAGAGCACGTCGAGGGCCTCGTCGGCGTCGAGGGCGGTCACCCAGGTGTCGGTCCGCTCGCCGTCGACCTGCAGCGCGAGCTGCTTGCCGGAGCGCACGACGACGTCGGAGCCGTCCCGGAGCGCGCTGTCCGCTCCGGGGGTCACCTCGTCGCGGGTGTCCACGACGACGCCCTGCGCCTCGAGGAGACCGTCGACGGAGCCGGCGGTGGTGGTCACGGTGCGCAGCTCGCCGTCGACGTCGAGCGTCACGGACTTGAGGGAGCCTGCGTAGGCGGCCGCGCCGCCGCCTGCGACGACGGCTGCCGCGGTGATCCCCGCGACGAGGAGGCGGCGCGGGCGGCGGGCGGGGGTCTCGGGCCGGGCCTGGTCGGTCGGCGTGGGCTCGAAGAGGTCAGGGCTTGTGGTCACGAAGGTCCGTCTCGTCGTGGTCTCCGGGCACGACGATCGAGCGTGGGCTCCTGGCCACCGTGCGGCACCGGTCCGACGACTCGGGTGCTCGACCCCCGAGCCGCGACGTCTCGTGGACGACGCGGGGCTCCGGGGTCCCGTCACGGTCTCGACCGTCCGATCCGGCGGTCAGACTCCGCGCGCATACACCTGATCGGCACCTGCCGCTCGCGGGACACTCCACCGTAACTGATTCGTTATTCAACTTCCTGCCTCAGGGCGCGATCGTGAGGAACGCCACCACACCTTCACGGACCGCTTCCACCCGGGCGCGCGACCTGCGAAGCCCTCTCAGGACGCACGGACGCCCGGGCCCGACCAAGGTCGGACCCGGGCGTCCGGGTGCTGTGCGGGACCGCTCAGAGGAGGCCGAGCTTGGCCGCGCAGGCCGGCCACTGACCCCAGCCGGACTGCGCCTGCAGCTTCTGCGCGAGGCGCGTCTGCTCGGCGGCCGACGCCTCGGACGGGAGGCCGGAGCCGCCCATCGCCTGCCAGGTCGGCAGCGAGAACTGGTACAGGCCGTAGTAGCCGTTGCCCGTGTTCGTCGCGGGGTTGCCGCCGGACTCGCACTGCGCGAGCTGTGCCCACACGCCGGCCGGCGCGGAGCCGCCGGACGAGGAGTCGGAGGAACCGCTGGACGAGCTCGACGAGCTCGAGGAGGACGACGAGCTGGACGAGGTGTCCGCCGCGGGCTCCGGCTCGGGCTCGGGGCGCTCCTTGGTGCCCTTCACCACGACCTCGGTGACCGGCTTCGTGGTCACCTTGTCCGAGAGCTTCTTCTTGGTGACGACCTCGCCGTCGACCGTCGTGACGCGGTAGACGACCGTACGCTTGCCGTCCTTGCCCTTCGTGGCCACGTAGCTGCCCTCGTCGGCGTACCGGTCGTCGTCGGTCTTCGTCTTCGACTTGTGCTCGACGTCGACCTTCTTGGTGACCTTCTTGGTGTCGACGCGCTCCACGACGACCCGCACCGCGGGCTCGCCTGCGGCAGCGGGCTGCCGCTCGACGAGGACGCGGTCGTCGCCGTCGACGGTGATGTCGAGCCCGGCGAGGATCGCCTCGAGCCCGACGCTGCCGTCGTCGATCACCGTGGTGGTGCCGTCCGCCACGAGGGCGACCGGCTCGTCGGCGTCGAGCCGCAGCGGGAGCGAGGCGCGGTCGCCGGAGCGGGAGGCGACGAGCGCGACGTCGGATCCGCGGGCGGCGAGCCCGCTCAGCGCCTCGTCGGCGTCGAGGGCGGTCACCCAGACGTCGTCCCGCTCGCCGTCCACGTCCACGGTGAGCTCGCGCCCGTAGCGGACCACGATCTCGGAGCCGTCGCGCAGCGCGGAGTCGGCCCCCGGGGTCACGGCGTCGCGGCCGCTCACACGCACGCCCTCGGCCTCCAGGAGGCCGGCGACCGAGCCGGAGTAGGTGTCGACGGTGCTGATCGCGCCGTCGATGTCGAGCGTCACGGTCTTGTGCGCCTGACCGTAGGCGGCCGCGGCACCTCCGGCGAGGACGACCGCGCCTGCCGTGAGGCCGGCGATCAGGGGCCACCGGCGACGGGCCGGCGCCTCGGCCACGGCGGTGCCGGACTGGGTGGCGGGCTCGTCCGGCACAGGTGCGGTCGGCGGGGTCGGGTTCTCGTTCGAGGGGTTCACTCGGGTCCAGTCGTCGTGCGTCCCGGTCACGACGAACGGAGGTCCCGGCTGGCTGTCAGGTCCCGCGTCGATCCGGCGGCTCCCAAGACCGTAACCGCATCGTTACCTGCAACCAACCCCCGCTGTGGTAAGTATGCCCGGCTCTGTCACCGCATGTCCCGAAAGTCACAGCAGTGACCTTGCTCGCCCCGGTGGTGTGACGCCGGTCAGTAGAAGCCCTTCGCCACCGAGTGCGCCCACGCGTCGCACGGCGTGCCGTATCGGCCCGAGATGTACCCCAGCCCCCACGTGATCTGCGTCGACGGGTTGGTCTCCCAGTCCGCACCGGCCGACGACATCTTCGAACCCGGCAGCGCCTGCGGGATGCCATAGGCGGTGCTGTTTGGGTTGTCCGCGTTCCAGCGCCAGCCGGACTCCTTGGTCCACAGCTTGTCGAGACACACGAACTGGTCGTCGCCCCAGCCCCGCTCCGCCGCCAACGCCTTGCCGATCGCCCTGGCCGACCCCGGGTCGACGCTGACGGTCGAGACATCGAGCGTGCCGACGACGACCACCTCGGTGACCGGCTCGCGCGTCACCTCTTCCGACTTCACCGACCGTTCCACCTCGACGCCGTCGAGGGTGCGGATCTTGTACGTCGTGACGCGCTCCCCCGGCACGCCCGCCGTGCGGACCTTCTCGTAACCCTGCGGCAGGTCGGCCGACTCGACGGTCTCGGTCTCGAACGGGATGACCTCCGTGACCGTGTCGGACGCCGCCTTGCCGCGGCTGATCAGCACGACCATGCCGTCGACCGCCGCCGCCCCGGGCGGCACGGACGTCTTGTCGTGCTTGCCGAGCCTGATGCCCGCCGTCGCGAGGACGTCGCCCACCGTCGAGGCCGACGTGCGGATGGGCAGCACCGACCCGTCGACCGCCACCTGCACCGTCTTGAGGGTGGACACCCGCAGCGGGGCACGGTCGAGCAGGGTGGACCGCGACGCGGACGTGACCGCCTCGGTACCGCGCGGGCCGAGGGCGGCCAGGAGCTCGCCGACGGTGTGCGCCGTCGTCGCGAACGTGGTCGTCTCGCCGTCGATCTCGACCGTGACGTCGCGGCTGGTGCGGACCACGACCTCGCCGCCGTCGCGCGCCGTCGCCGACGCCGCCGGCTGCACCAGGTCGTCGGGCCCGACGGCGATGTGGTGGTACGCCAGCAGGTCGCCGACGGAACGGCCGTACGCGTCGACCGTGCGCACCTGGCCGTCGAAGTCGATCGTGACCGACTTGTGCGTCTGGACCACGCCCACGGCACCACCCGCCAGGGCGAGCAGCACGACGCCGTGCACGGCGTTCCGGGCTCCGGCGGACAACGGCTGACGACGCCGCCGCGCCGTCTCACGCTGCGCTGACCTGCTCACACTCCGCACGAGCACCAGACCGTAGCCGAATCGTGACGGGCGAGGAAGGGACGCCCAGGGATCACCACGGCCCGTAGACCTGCTCCGACGTCGCCGACACCGTCGCGCACACCTCGTCCAGCGGCCGGGACAGCACCTCCGCCATCGCCCGCACCGTGTGCGCGACGACGTACGGCGCGTTCGGGCGGCCCCGGTACGGGTGCGGCGGCAAGTACGGCGCGTCCGTCTCGACCAGCACCAGGCCGAGCGGCACCGCGCGCAGCGCCGCCCGCAGGTGGTCGTTCTTCGGGTACGTCACCGGGCCGGCGAACGACAGGTACCAGCCGTGCTCCGCGGCGAGCGCCGCCATCTCCTCGTCGCCCGAGTAGCAGTGGAAGACGGTGCGCTCCGGGGCGCCGTCCGCCAGCAGCACGTCGATCACCTCCGCGTGCGCGTCCCGGTCGTGGATCTGCAGCGCGAGGCCGAGCTCCTTGGCCAGGGCGACGTGCGCGCGGAAGGCGGCGCGCTGCGCCTGCGCGCCCCGAGGGCCGGTGCGGAACAGGTCCATGCCCGTCTCCCCGACGGCCCGCACGCGCGGGTTCCTCCGGGCCACCTCCGCCACACGGGCGATCGCGTCGTCGAGCCCGACGGCGTGGTGCGACGCCGGGTCGGGCTCCAGCCCGTCCGGCCCCACCTCGCGCACGCCCGCGTGGAGCACCGCCTCGTTCGGATGGATCGCCACCGCCCCGAGCACGCCCGCCGGCCCGCCGACGTCGCTCAGGAGCCGGTCGGTCCAGTCGATCGCGGGCAGGTCGCAGCCCACCTGGACGACGCGATCGACGCCGGAAGCCGCCGCGCGCGCCAGGTGCTCCGCCACGCCCGGCACCGGGACGTCGTCGGGCAGGATCCCGGCGATCGCGTCCAGGTGCGTGTGGTTGTCCACGACCGGGACGGGCAGCGGCTCCGGGTCCGGCGGGAACCCGCGGTCGCGCTGGCGTGCCACGCGGGTCAGGCGTCGTCGGGCAGGCGGGGGAACAGCACGGCGCCCTTGGTCACGACCGTGCCCGCCGGGAGGACGCCGAACGTGCCGGCACCCGCCATCGGCTGCGCGTCGAGCGTACCGAGGGCCTGCTCGCCACCCAGCGACTCCCACAGCGCCGCCGTCGCCTTCGGCATCACCGGGTGCAGCAGCACCGCGAGCGAACGCAGCGCCTCCGCGGCGGTGACGAGCGACGTCGCGAGCCGGCCGCCGTCCACCCCGTGCCCCTCGGCGTCCGTCTCCCCCGGCTGCTTGGCGACCTTCCACGGCTGGGTCTCGGTGATGTAGACGTTCGTCGCGTCGACGAGCGTCCACGCCGCCGCGATCGCGTCGTGGATCGCGAGCCGGTCCATCGCCGCCTCGGCCTCCGCGACCGCCCGCGCCGCGACGTCGGCCAGCCCCGTCTCGAGCGACGTGAGCTCGCCGGCGCGCGGCAGCGAGCCGCCGAAGTACTTGCCGATCATCGCGGCCGTGCGCGAGGCGAGGTTCCCGAACCCGTTCGCAAGCTCACCGTGGTAGCGCGCCGCCATGTCCTCCCAGGAGAACGAGCCGTCGCCGCCGAACGCGATGGTGCGCAGGAAGTAGTACCGGAACGCGTCCGAGCCGAACGTGTCGATGATGTCCGACGGCGCGATGCCCGTGAGCTTGGACTTGCTCATCTTCTCGCCGCCCACCAGCAGCCAGCCGTGCGCGAACACCGTCTTCGGCAGCGGCAGGCCCGCGGCCATGAGCATGGCCGGCCAGATCACCGCGTGGAACCGCAGGATGTCCTTGCCGATGAGGTGGACGTCCGCGGGCCAGGTGCGCTCGAACTTCTCCCGGTCCGCCGCGTCGTCGCTGCCGTACCCGATGGCCGTCGCGTAGTTGAGCAGCGCGTCGAACCACACGTACAGCACGTGCTTGGAGTCCCACGGGATTGGGATGCCCCAGTCGAACGTGGAACGGGAGATCGACAGGTCCTGCAGGCCCTGCTTGACGAAGCCGATGACCTCGTTGCGGGCGCTCGCCGGCTGCACGAACTCCGGGTGCTCCTCGTACAGGGCCAGGAGACGGTCCGCATAAGCGCTCATCCGGAAGAAGTAGTTCTCCTCCGAGAGCATCTCGACCGGCTTGCCGTGGATCGGGCACACCTTCTGGCCCTCGTGCTCCCCCATGCCGTCGAGCAGGTCGCCCGGGAGCTTGTACTCCTCGCAGCCCACGCAGTACGGGCCCTCGTACGCCCCGGCGTAGATCTCGCCGTCGTCGTAGAGCCCCTGCAGGAACCTCTGCGCCCGCTGCGTGTGCCGGTCCTGCGTGGTGCGGATGAAGTCGTCGTTGCGCGCGTCGATCGTCTTCAGCACCGGCTCCCAGGAGTCCGCGACCAGACGGTCGGCCCACTCCTGCGGCGTGACGCCGTTCGCCTCGGCGGTGCGCAGCACCTTCTGCCCGTGCTCGTCGGTGCCGGTGAGGAACCAGACGTCCTCCTGCCGCTGCCGGTGCCACCGGGTGATGACGTCCGCCGCGACCGTCGTGTACGCGTGCCCGATGTGCGGTGCGTCGTTCACGTAGTAGATCGGCGTGGTCAGGTAGAAGGACTGAGCAGGCTCGGGCATGGGGACATCGTAGTTGTGCCGTGCCCGGCACCACACGCGCATTCCGTCAGCCGGCCACCGGTGGCCGCCGGTGGCCGCCGGTGGCCGCCGGTCGGTCCGCTCACCCCACCGGTGCCAGGGACACGTGCACCAGCCGGTCGTCGCCGGCGCGCGGTGACCCGCGGCCGTCCGTGTTGTTCGTGAGCACCCACAACCCGTCGGCGTCGTCCCCCGTGACCGCCGCGACGGCGCGCAGCCGGCCCAGCTCGCCCGCGAGCAGCGGCTGCGGCTCGCCCAGGCCCGCGTCGCCGGCCCCGCCGTCGTCGGCCCCGCCGTCGTCGGCCCCGGGCGCAGGCTCGAGCGGGACCCGCCACAGCGTCTGGCCGCGCAGCCCGGCCAGGTAGACGGCGCCGTCGGTGACGGCGAGGCCCGACGGCGACGCCTGGTCCGTCGTCCACCACGCGACCGGGTCCACGAACCCGTCGTCACCATCGTCACCGTCGCCCGGACCCTCCGCGTCGGGCCAGCCGTAGTTGCCGCCGGGCGTGATCACGTTGAGCTCGTCGTAGGTGTTCTGGCCGAACTCGCTGGCGAACATGCGGCCGCCGTCGTCCCAGCCGAGGCCCTGCACGTTGCGGTGCCCGAGCGACCAGAGGGCCGACGCCGGGTCCGGGTTGCCGGGAGCGGGCTCGCCGTCAGCGGTCAGGCGCAGGATCTTGCCGCCCAGCGAGCCCGGGTCCTGGGAGCGCGCCGGGTCCGACGCGTCGCCCGTGCTCACGTAGAGGAAGCCGTCCGGGCCGAACGCGAGGCGCCCGCCGTCGTGGTTGCCGGCCCGGGGGATGCCGGCGACGACGGTCGTCAGGTCGCCCAGCTCGGTGCCCTCCAGCGTGGCGCGCAGCACCGCGTTGTCCTCGGCTCCCGTGCGGTAGACGAACACCTCGCCCGGCCGCTCGGCGTCCCCGGGAGCGACGGCGACGCCGAGCAGGCCCGCCTCGCCGCCCGGCACCGTCTGCACGGCGAGCTGGTCCGCCCCTGGCCCCGTGACGTCCGTCGTGGTGCCCGCGTCCGGGTCCACGACGACGAGGCGGGCCGCGTCACGCAGGCTGACGAGCAGCGTGCCGTCGGCCAGGGGCGCCAGGCCCCACGGCGCCTCGAGGCCGTCGACGACGGTGGTGACCTCGGTCGCCGGCACCGGGGCCGGCGTCGGCGCGGTACCGGACGCGGCGGACGAGCCCGGCGCGGACGGTGTCGCGGGACCGCCGTCCGCTCCGGCGGTGCAACCGGCCAGGAGCACGGCCGCGAGCCCGATCGTCGTCATCCTCGGTGTGCGCATGGGTCGATCATGACGCGTTCCACGATCAGCGCGGCAGTTCGGGATCAGGTCGGCAGTTCGAACTGCCGACCTGATCCCGAACTGCCGCGCTGATCACGCGGGTGCGGACAGTGGCAGAGTGGACACATGAACGAGAACCCGGCCACGCGTGCCCTGATCGTCGTCGACGTCCAGCCGACGTTCTGCGAGGGCGGCGAGCTCGCCGTCGACGGCGGCGACAAGGTGGCCCGCGACATCGCCGCGTACGTCGCGGCGCACCGCGACCGGTACGCCGTCGTCGCGACGACGCAGGACTGGCACATCGACCCGGGCGACCACTTCAGCGACACCCCCGACTTCGTCGACTCGTGGCCGCCGCACGGCATCGCGGAGTCGCCGAACGCCGAGCTGCATCCGGCGCTCGCCGACCTGCACGCCGACGTCACGGTGAAGAAGGGCCAGTACGCGCACGGCTACTCCGGCTTCGAGGGTACGGACTCCGACGGCCGCACCCTCGCCCAGGCGCTGCAGGACGCCCGCGTCGACGCGGTCGACGTCGTCGGGCTCGTGGAGTCGCACTGCGTCAAGCGCACCGCCCTGGACGCCGTCGGGCTCGGGCTCGCGACGCGAGTGCTCACCGACCTCACCATCCCGGTGAGCGCCGAGCAGGGCGAGCAGGCCCGCGCCGAGCTCGCCGCCGCCGGGGTCTCCCTCGCGCCCTCCACCGCGAGATAGAGAGGGCCCCCACGCGAGATAGAGAGCCCGGACCGGCGAGATAGAGAGCCCGGACCCTCTCTATCTCGCCGGTCCGGGCTCCCTATCTCGCGGGGCGGGGTGCTCTATCTCGCGGCGAGCGCGGCGGCGTAGAGGTCACGCTTGGGCACGCCCGCCGCGGTGGCGACCTCGGCGACGACGGCCTTGAGCCGCTCGCCCGCCTGGACGCGCGCGAGCACCTCGCCCACGAGGTCCTCGACGCTGGGTGCCGCCCCCGCCGGCGCGCCGCCGACGACGACGCAGATCTCGCCGCGCAGCCCGGCGCCGTCGGCGGCACGGGCGTCGGCCTCGGCGGCCAGGTCGGCGAGGGGCCCGCGCAGCGTCTCCTCGTACGTCTTGGTCAGCTCGCGGCAGACGGCGGCCGGCCGGTCGTCGCCGAACGCGTCGGCCATCGCCCGCAACGTCTCGGTGATCCGGTGGGGCGCCTCGAAGAAGACCATGGTGCGGGGCTCGGCGGCGAGCGCCCCGAGCCACCGTGCGCGCTCCCCCGCCTTGCGCGGCACGAAGCCGTCGAACGTGAACCGGTCGGTGGGCAGCCCGGACAGCGCCAGCGCGGTGAGCACGGCCGACGGCCCGGGTGCCGCCGTCACGCGCAGCCCGCGCTCGACGGCCCGTGCGACGACGCGGTAGCCCGGGTCGGAGACGGCCGGCATCCCGGCATCGGAGACCACGACGACGGTGCCGCCGCCGTCGACGACGTCGAGCAGCTCGTCGGCGCGCGCCGCCTCGTTGTGCTCGTGGTACGAGGTGACCTTGCCGCCCACGGCGACGCCGAGCCGCGCGGCCAGGCCGTGCAGGCGGCGGGTGTCCTCGGCGGCGACGACGTCGGCCTCGGCCAGCAGCCGCCGCAGGCGCGGGGAGGCGTCCTCGACGTTGCCGATGGGCGTCGCCGCCAGCACCACCGCGCCCTGCTCGGGGCGCGCCCGACCGGGTACGGGCAGGGGTGCGGCCTCGGGCACTGAGGCGGGCACTGAGTCGGACACGGAGTCGGCGCCGGGCGCGGGGACGGACGCGCTGACGGCGTCGGCGTGCGCGCCGTCGGGGTGCGGGGTCATGGTGACCAGCGTCCCACGGCCCTACGATGGCGCGGGTGACCGAGCCCGACGCCACCGCAGCCGGAGAGCCGCTGCCCCAGGGACGCCACGCCGCCGACTACGGCCCCGGCGAGGTGCCGGAGATCAGGGTCCGGGGCGCCGAGCCCGAGCCCGACCTTGCGCACGACCCCACACACGGCCCCGCGCACGACGCCGAGCGCGACCCGGGGCACGACGCGTTCGCGCCGCCGGGCGGCACGATCGCCGTCGTCCGCCCCCCGGACCCGTTCGTTAGGCCGCGGCCGGAGTTCACGGCCACGGCGGAGGTCCCCGCCGACGAACGGTCCACCGAGAACCGGCTGCTGGCCCGGCTGCTGGGCGAGCGCCGCCTCACCCTCGACCTGCGCCGCCGCGACCGCTTCTGGGCATGGACCGGCACGTTCGTGGTGACGCTGCTCGCGGCCGTCGCCCGGCTGTGGAACCTCGGCCGCCCTTCCACCCTCGTCTTCGACGAGACGTACTACGTCAAGGACGGCTTCACCCTGGGCGAGCTCGGCTATGCCGCCCAGTGGCCCGAGGACCCGAACGCGGCGTTCGAGGCGGGCGACGTCCTCACGTACCTGGAGAAGGCCGCGTACGTCGTCCACCCACCCGTCGGCAAGTGGATGATCTGGCTGGGCATGGAGGCCGGCGGGGGCGCGACCAGTGCGTTCGCGTGGCGGCTCGGGAGTGCCGTCGTCGGCGTGCTCGCGGTGTTCCTCCTGGTGCGGATCGCGCGCCGGCTGTTCAGCTCGTCGCTCATGGGCGTGGTCGCGGGCCTGCTGCTGGCCGTGGACGGCGAGGCGATCGTGCACTCGCGCACCGCGCTGCTCGACCAGTTCCTCATGTTCTGGGTGCTCGTCGCGTTCGGCTGCCTGGTCCTGGACCGGGAGCAGGCACGACGGCGCCTCGCGTCCCGGGTGGGCGCGATCCTCGACGCCGGGGGCGCGGTCGGACTGTACGGGCCACGGCTCGGCTTCCGCTGGTGGCGGGTCGGCGCCGGGGTGAGCCTGGGCCTCGCGTGCGGCACCAAGTGGTCCGGGCTGTGGTTCGTCGCCGTCTTCGGCATCGTCACGGTGCTGTGGGACGTGTCGGCGCGCAAGCGTGCGGGCATCGGCCGCTGGTGGGAGGACGCCCTGACGGCCGACGCCGTGCGAGGGTTCCTGGCGATCGTCCCGACGGCGGTCGTCGTCTACGTGGCGACGTGGTGGTCGTGGTTCCGCAGCCCGGGCGCCTACCTGCGCCAGTGGGCGGCCGATCACCCCGGCGAGGGGGTCACGTGGCTGCCCGACCCGCTGCGCAGCCTCGTCGAGTACCACCGGCAGATGTGGGAGTTCCACACGGGGCTGTCCTCCGAGCACAACTACGCCTCGCACCCGCTGGGGTGGATCATCCAGTGGCGGCCGACGTCGTTCTACTGGGAGAAGCACGCCGCCGGCGAGGGCGGCTGCCCGGCGGACACCGTCCACGGCTGCGCCGAGGCCGTCACCTCGCTGGGCAACCCGCTGCTGTGGTTCCTCGGTGCCGTCGCGATCCTGGTCACCGTCTCCCTGGGGATCCGCCTGCGCGACGGGCGGGCGCTCGCCGTCCTGAGCGGCACCGTCGCCGGGTGGCTGCCCTGGTTCCTGTACGCCCCGCCGGTCGCGGACCGCACGATCTTCACGTTCTACTCGATCGTGTTCACGCCGTTCGTGGTGCTCACGCTCGTGTACCCGATGGTCGTGGCGCTGGAACGCACGGAGCACCGGCCCGGGCGGTCGCGCGCCGTCGCGGCGATCACCGTGGTGGTGACGCTCGTCGTCGCCGTCTCCGTCGCGTTCTACCCGCTGTGGTCGGGCATGCAGGTCCCGTACGACTACTGGCGCTCGATCATGCGCCTCGACTCGTGGGTCTGAGCGTGTGAGCTCCCGGGGTCAGGACCAGTCGACCTGCGGGGTCTGGTGGAAGGCCCAGCCTCGGGTGCGCCAGGCGGGTGCCTGGGCGCTGACACGCGCGCGGAACGACTCCCAGTCCTTGCCCGACGGCGCGGTCCACGCCACCTCGGCGACGGCGCCCAGGCGCGGCAGCAGCATGGAGAACAGCTCGTCGCGGGTGCTGAGGGTCTCGGTCCACACCGCGCCCTCGACACCCTCGACCGCGCCGGCGGGCAGGCCCGAGATGACCTCGGTCGGCTCCCAGTCGTAGGAGTCGCGCAGCTCGACGTGCCCCGCCCAGGCGAGGCCGAGCGCGTGCTCCGGCGTGTACTTCATGTCCAGGTAGGCGTGGTTGCCGGGCGACATGATGAACCGCGCACCCGCACGGGCCGCCGCGACGAACCGGTCGAACTCCTCGCCCTTCGGCTCCCAGTACTGCAACAGCGTGCCCGGCTCGACGGGGCCGCGCGCGCCCTCCTGCCAGAACACCGGCGTCTTGCCGTGCTCGCGCACGATCCGCCCGGCCAGCTCGACGAACCGCGCGAACTCGTCGTACTCCATGGTGTGGACCTCGTCGCCGCCCACGTGCACCCACTCGCCGTCGGTCATGCGTGCCAGGTCGCCGATGACGTCGCGCAGGAACGGCTCGGTGGCGGGGTTGTCGAACCACAGCCGCGAGAAGCCGACCTCGATGCCGTCGTAGGCGTCGGTCGCCACGCCGTCCTTCGTGAGCGCGCCGTAGACGTGCGTCGCGGCGTTGATGTGCCCCGGCATGTCGAACTCCGGCACGATCGTGACGAACCGGGCGGCGGCGTACGCCTGGAGCTCCCGGTAGTCGTCCACCGTGAGGAACCCGGCCGTGCCGCCGCCCACCTGGTTGTCGGACGCCTTCTCCAGCTCCGGGCGCGACGGGATCTCGATGCGCCAGCCCTGGTCGTCCGTGAGGTGCAGGTGCAGCACGCGCAGCTTGAACGCGGCGACCAGGTCGACGACGGCGCGGATGTCGTCCCGGTCGAACCAGTGCCGCACGACGTCGAAGGAGAGCCCGCGCCACCGGTACCGGGGGGCGTCGTGCACGACGACGGCGGGCACGGTCCGCGGCCCGGGTGCCCCGGCCGCGTCTCCCGGCTCGTCCCCGGTCTCGGCACCGGTCTCAGAGACGGGCACGAGCTGGCGCAGGGTCCGCACGGCGTGCAGCAGCCCGACGCGCTCGGGGGCGAGCGCCTCGATTCCGCCCGCCGCCACCCGCAGGGTGTACCGCTCGGCGTTGTCGGAGCCGGCCGGGCCGGCAGCCTCGTCGATCCGCAGCGCGAAGACGACGGCGCTGCCGTCGGTGCCGTCCGTGTTCACCGCACCGTCCGCGTTCACCGCGACGTCCGCGTCCTGCGAGCCGTACGCGACGACGAGGCCCACCGCGGAGAGCTGCTCGGCGGCCAGCGCGGCCAGCTCGTCGTCAGGGGCCACGACGCGCACCGCGGGCAGGTCCACCTGCACGCCCTCGGGCGCCTCGACGACGGTGGGCCAAGGGATCAACGGCAGCAACGCGATCAGTCTCCAGTCGGGGTCGGCCCCGGTCGCCGACGACGGCGGGGCGGCAAGATCAAAACGTTAGTGATCCTGCTGAACTCCGTCAACGCCGTACCGGGCGAGCCCTCAGAGCGCGCCGACGACGACCGGCGACGGGTCCGTCGGCACCAGCCCTGGCGCGGACGACGTCGGGAAGCCCGGCCCCGACCAGCCCAGGTGCACGCCGTCGGGGACGCCCGCCGACACCTCGTTCCACACCCACTCGCCGGTGGTCCCCCCGCCCGTGCGGTCGGCCGCCACGACCACCTCGACCTGCGCCACCGAGCGCAGCTCCTGCCGGTCCGGCACGGAGTCCGGGCGCGTCTGGTGCACCACGAGCATGGTGGGCGGCAGCCCCTCGCGCGTCATGAGGTCGGCGAGGTAGGTGACCACGTCCTGCACCTCGGCGGCGTCGGCCCGGTGGGAGGACGCCGGGTCGTCGGAGAGCCGGCGCTCCGGGTGCACCGCGACGCCCACGCCGGACTGCTGCAGGAGGGCCTCGACCTCACGCACCTCCTCGACCAGAGGCGCCGTCCCCGACCCCACGTCGAGCAGCACGTACACCCCGGCCTCGCGTGCCGCGTCCACGAGGGGACGCAGCGCCTCCGGGTCCTCCTCGGTGACCCAGTCGCCGTCGTCGCCGGCGGCAGTGGCCGGCTCGCCGGCGGCGATCCGCAGCGTCGGGACGACGGGCCCCGCCTCCTGCGCCGACCCCTCGCCACCCTCGGCCGTCTCGTCCGCGTCGGCCGCCTCGTCGCCGGCCGGGGCGACGTCGTACACCGCCGCGACCTCCTGCGCGCGCGCGACCATCGTCGCCGGGTCGTCCCAGCGGTCCGCGCTCGTCGTGACGTACCGCCCGGGCAGCAGGTGCTGCGTCCCCGACGGCAGGAGAGCGCCGCCCTCGGCAGCCGCGACCCGCCATGCGAAGTCCTCCGGCTCACCGAAGGTCGGCCCGACCCCGAGCACTGTCAGCGCCTGCGCCTCGTCGACCGTCCGCACGGCGCGGGCGGCCCCGAGGTCGCCCCCCGGGACGTCCGCGGCGACGGCACCCACCGCACGCAGCGACGCGATCGCGGCCTCCTGGCCGGGCTCAGGGTCGACGACGGCGAGCACCTCGCGCAGCAGCCTGGGCGCGTCCTGCGCCGACGGCGCGGTTCCGCCCGCGCCCACGACGTCCGCCAGCAGCGCGCCGAGGTCGTCGTCCTCGATCACGGGGAACCCGTCCTCGCCCTCGACCACGTCGGGCGTGGCCCGGACCACCTGGACGCCGGCGGCGGAGGCCACGTCCTGCGCGGCCGCTCCCTCCTCGCCCACGACCACGGCCACCCGGGCACCCAGGCGGTTCAGCTCGTCCCGCAGCCCGGTGTCGGAGCTGCCGCCGCGCGCGAGCAGCGCCGGCGCCCGCACCCCGACGGCGGCCGCCGCGAGCGATGCCATGGCCTCGTCGTCCGCGGCGTCCGCCAGCACCACGGTCTCGGCGCGCGCGTAGACCGTCTGGCTCGCCGTGAGCGCCAGCTCGACCGGGTCGGCGGTGTCGAGCAGCAGCGCGTGCTGCTCGATCTCGCGGACCGCGACCGACGGAGCGGACTCCTGAGGGCTCGCGACGTCGTCGGGCTGCGTGACGCTGCAGCCGGCGAGCGCCAGCGCGCCGCTCACGACGACGGCGACGGGCAGGACGAATCGGGCGTTCCGGGAGGGCACAGCCTCATCCTCGCGCATCGGAGGGGCTCAGGTCGACGGCCTGGCCCGATCCGGTGCCACGACGACCCGCCGGCCGGCGTCGAGCCGCACCTCGACTTCCCCTCCGGGCCACCGCACCCGTGTCCGCACCGCGGCCCGGCCCTCGCCGGCGCTCTCGGCCCCGCCCTTGCCGGCGCCCGCGCGGGCGTCCTCCGCCCCGCCCTCGGCGACGGTGCCGTCCGCCGTCAGCGCGGCCTCGACGAGCCGGCCGTCGGCCCAGACCACGTCCACCGTGACGCCGCCCCGCGCCCGCAGGCCCCGGACGCTGCCGGCCGGCCAGTCCGGCGGCAGCGCCGGGAGCAGGTCGACCGTCCCGCCGTGGGACTGCACGAGCAGCTCGGCGATCCCGGCCGTCGCCCCGAGGTTGCCGTCGACCTGGAACGGCGGGTGCGCGCTGAACAGGTTCGGGTAGACCCCGCCGCGATGCCCTCCCCCGCCGGCGGCGACGCGCAGCGCGAGCCGCAGCACCCGCTGGGCGGCCGCGCCGTCGTGCAGCCGTGCCCACAGCGACAGCCGCCAGGCGAGCGCCCAGCCCGTGGACTCGGGGCCGCGCAGCTCGAGCGTGCGGCGGGCCGCCGCCGCGAGGTGGCCCATGGTCTCGGTGTCCCACAGGCCCAGCGGGTACAGCCCCACCAGGTGCGAGGTGTGCCGGTGCTCCGGCTCGGCCTCGGGCAGGTCGCGCGCCCACTCGAGCAGCTCTCCTCGTGCCCCGACGGCGGGGTCGGGCAGCGCGGCGACGGCGTCCTCCAGCTCGGCGAGCCAGGGGGCGGGCGCGCCCAGGCGGTCGCGCAGCGCCCGGGCCGTGCGCGCCAGGTCGCGCAGCAGCGCGACGTCCATCGTGGACGACTCGGTCACCGCCGCGGGGGCGCCGTCGGGCGCGACGAACCGGTTCTCGGGCGACGTGGACGGCGCGGTGGACGCCCGCCCGTGCGGGTCGCGGCGCACCCAGTCCAGGGCGAACAGGCACGCCCCCTCGACCACGGGCCAGGACCGGCGCGCGCGCCCCGTGTCGCCGGTGAACGCCAGGTGGTCGGCCACAGCACGGGTCAGCCAGACGCCGCCCATCGGCCAGCAGGCCCACGACGCGTCACCCGTCCCCGCCCCCACCGCGTAGGGGTGGCCCCACGGGTCGGTGTTGTGGTGGACCGCCCAGCCGCGCGCGCCGTAGAGGCCGGCCGCAGCGCGGCCCGTGACGGCGAGCGTGTCCAGCAGGTCGAGCAGCGGGTCGAGGCACTCGTCGAGCCCCGTCGGGAGCGCCGGCCAGTAGTTCATCTCGGTGTTGATGTTGGTCGTGTAGTTGCCGCTCCACGGTGCGGGGAGCTCCTCGTTCCAGATCCCCTGGAGGTTCGCGGGGAACCCTCCCGGGCGCGACGACGCGACGAGCAGGTACCGCCCGTGGTGGAACAGCAGCGCGACCAGCGACGGGTCCGCGGCGCCGGCGTCGTGCGCGGCGACACGCTCGTCGGTGGGCAGGGCGTGACCTGCACCCGCGTCCGACGGGGTGAGGTCGAGCGCGGCCCGGTCGAACAGCGCCGCATGGTCGGCCACGTGCGCCCCGAGCAGGTCGGGGGCGTCGAGCGCGGCGTCGACGCGCGCGGCCAGGAGTGCGCGCAGGTCCGCCGACGTCGCGGCGGCGTTCGCGTGGTCCGGACGCCCGGGCGCGGGCGCCAGGACGGTTCCCGTGGCGAGCACCAGCCGCACCTGGCGGGCGCCGCGCACCCGGACGAGCGTGCCGTCGACGCTGACCGCACCGTCGGAGACCACGGCGAGCCGCGCCGCCCCGGCGCGCGAGCAGGCGTCGTACCGCACGTGCTCGTCGGTGTCCTCGTGCCCGGGGGCGACGTCGCCCGGCAACGTGAGGCTCAGGTCGAGCACGGCCGCGCCGTCGGCCTCCCACGCGTCCCGACCGACCTCGCGGAGCCGGTCCGGCCCGAGCGCCACGTCGACGTCGACGGGGGCGTCGGCCGCCACCTCGTGGACCAGCACGCGCGCCGGGTACGACGCGTACGTGCGGTGCCCGACCGTCGTCGCGCCGAGGCGGTAGCGGTGGCCGGCCGTGGCCGTGGCCAGGTCGAGCCAGCGGTGCGGGGCGCCCGGCACCGGCTCCGCCGCGGGCCCGTGCTGGGCGCCGGGCGGGCGCACCTCGACGTCGACGACGGCGAACGGCAGGTACGCCTGCGAGTGCGGGCTCTGGAACCCGCGGAGCAGGTCCTCGGCGGCGCGCACGTCGCCGGCGTCGAGCGCGGCGCGCGCCCGGGCGAGCAGCCGCGGGCCATCTGATGCCGACAGGTCGGGGGCGTCGTGGGCCGCCGGCCCGGACCACGCCGAGCCCTCGTTCACCTGCAGACGCTCGCCGGCGACGAGGCCGCGCACCGTCGCACCCTGCAGGCCGTTGCCCACCGGCAGGGACTCGACGAACGACGTCGCTTCGCCGCGATACCACAGCACCGTCGCGGGGTCGTGCGCCGGCGGCAGGATCGGGACGACGGGGGCGACGCGCGACGACGCGGTCATGGCTGCTCCGTTCCGGGCGGCATCGCCCTCGCTGGTCCTCACGGCATCGTGCCCGACGTCTGCCGCCGGCCGGCGCGTCGTCCGGCCGTCGAGAGCCCCGCTCGGGCGCGCTCCCGGGACGACGAGGGCCGCGCCGCCGATGATCGTGTCGTCGGCAGCGCGGCCCGGGCCGGGGGGCTACGCCGTCGCGCGCCTGCGGCGGCACGCCACCAGCAGCGTCGCGCCCCCGAGCAGCAGCAGGACCGCCACGACGGCCGAGACCACGACGGCCGCCCCGGCGCCGGTCACCGGAAGGGCGCGGACCTGCTCGTCGTCCTGGGCGGTGTCCGTCACCAGCTCCCGGGTCTCGACCGGCCCGCCCTCCGACGTGTCGTCGTCGACGGGCGTCGACTCCTGCGGCTCGTCGGCCCCGCCGTCGACGGGGACGACCTCGGGGTGGGCGGTGTTCGTCAGCACCACCTGGGTGGTCGCGTCGTCGACGATCATGAACGTCGCCGTCGGACCCTGCTCGACGCCGTCCACCACGAACGACGGCTCGGACCAGGTCACGCCGACCACCTGCGGCAGGTCGACCTCGCTCATCGTCACCGACGCCCCTGCCGGCAGACCGGAGACCACGGAGCCGGCCTCGTCCAGCGGCACCTCCAGCTCCACCGGCGCCGCGTCTCCGGCCGCGAACTCCACCGTGAACTCGGCATCGGCGGGCACGCTCGACGCACCGTCGCCCGCGATCTCCTTGACCACGCGGAACCCGCCGGTCGCGGTGACGTCGAACCGGGCGGACGTCGCGATGCGGTGGGCCTCGCCCCGGACCGTGTACGCATAGACCTGGCACGTGATGTCGGCGGTGCCCGGGGACTGCACCCAGCTCACCGTGTCGGGGCCGACCGGCTCGGCCGACGCGGCGACCTGAGCCTCCCCGGCCGCACCGGACGTGACGCACAGGTCGACGTCGACGTGGTCGTGCCCGTCGTCGCCGTCGACGACGAGCCTCGACCCGTCGATCGTCCCCTCGGTCGGGTCGCACAGCTCCACGGTGTCGACGGGGCCACCGGTCGCCAGGGTAATGCTCTGGCGGAACAGGTTCGTCGACAGCGTGAGCCGCGCGGTGTCGCCCATGCGGACGCCGCTGGGGGCGGGCTCGAGGGAGAGCTTGGGCTCGGCCGGGATCAGGTCGAGGATGCGCTTCCCGTCGGTACCGACGTTGTCGTCGCACCAGCCGCCGAACGGGCCGGCGATCGCGGCCCGGTCGGAGACGCACCAGACGAGGTACTGCCGGGCGGTCCTGGTGTTGGTGGTGTCGTTCGACGCCGTGGTGGCTACCCCGCCGTTCGGCATGGGGGCGGTGAGCTCGAGGTCGTGGTGGACGATGAAGTTGATCGCCAGCTCCTGCTCCTCGCTGAGCCGGGCGTTCCCGTCCAGGTCCTCGAGCGAACCGACCTTCTTCCCACGCTGGGTCACCTCGCCGGTCCCGGCCACAGCCGTGCAGTACTCGCTCGCGAAGTCGGTGCAGTACATCCACTCCAGGACGTTCCCGTCGCCCTCGACGTAGCGCAGCCCGCAGCTGGGCGCACCCCCCTGGCCACCGCTGTTGCCGTAGAGCGGGACGCTGCCGCCGGCGTTGTAGTCCGTCAGCCGCTGCCCGAACACCCGCGTCAGGTCACTGATGGCGCCACCGGTCGCCCGCGGGTCGGAGTTCGTCGTCCCCTCGCACAACCCGGCCGAGAACGGCACGGTCGCCTCGACGGCCGGGACGTCGGCCTGCGCCGGCGCGGCCAGCAGGGCCGCACCCAGCCCGCCGAGGAGCATGACGGCGCCGAGCAGGAGTGCCAGACGGAACCTGGACCTAGAGATCATCGGACGTGCCTCTCGTGCGCGCCGACGAGCGCGCGAACAAGTGAGTTTCGCGGTGGCCGACGGGTCCGGTCGTCGCACACGGACTCCCTTCTGCCCCGGGAGCACGATGGACGATCGCCGCGGGCATCGCTGCGGCGATCGTCACACCTCGCCGAAGTTCACCCCCGCCCTCGACCGCACGACGCGCGGCCGCGCGACGGTCGTGCGCTGGCCGCCAGGATCGCGCCGCCGAGGCCGTCAGGTGAAGGTCAGCCGGTCCACGACCCGGCGGGCGAGGACCTCCGGGTCGGCGGCGCCGTCCAGCAGGTCGGAACGCTCGAACGCCCCCTCCCGCCACAGCGAGGCGAACCCGTGCACGATCGACCAGGCGGCGAGCTGCACCGTCGCGGGATCCTCCACGTCGCCGAGCGCGCCGACGCCCCCGCTCAGGACGGCGCCCGCCCGGCCTCGCGCTGCCAGCAGGTCCGGGTCGTCGGCCCGGACCAGGTCGGACCGGAACATCACCGCGAAGTGGCCGGGGTGCGCGAGGGCGAACCGGACGTAGGCCACGGCCGCGTCCCGCAGGTCGGGGCCGGCGGCTCCCAGCTCGTCGCCGAGCAGCGTGTAGCCCTCGGCGGCGAGCGCGGTGAACAGGCCGCGCCGGTCACCGAAGTGGTGCGCCGGGGCTGCGTGCGACACCCCGGCGAGCCGGGCGAGCACCCGCAGGGAGATGCCGTCGACACCCTCGCTCGCGACCTGCTCGGCCGCGCGCCGCAGCACCGTCGCCCGCAGGTCGCCGTGGTGATAGCCGTCCGTCTCTCGGGTCGCCATGCCCACCTCCATCTAGTCATTGACTAGTCTACGCCGGTGGCCTAACTTGTCAGCGTCAAGATTGTCCCGTCGCACCAGGAGTCTGCTCATGGCACCACCGCTGATCCTGCTCGTCGCCGTCACCCTCGCGGCGCGTGTCGCCGGCGCCCTCGGGCTCGCGGCCCTCGACACCTGGCCCGCTGCGATCACCGCGGGGCTCGCCGCGATGCTGCTGCTCACCGGCGGCGCGCACTTCGTGCAGCCCCTCCGAGGAGAGCTCGTCGCGATGGTCCCGCCCCGGCTCCCGCGCCCGGAGACCCTGGTCACGGTGACCGGCGTCCTCGAGGTCGCGGGCGCGGTCGGCCTCCTCGTGCCGGCCACCCGCGTCGCCGCCGCGATCTGCCTCGCCCTGCTGCTCGTGGTGATGTTCCCCGCGAACGTCCACGCCGCACGGGCCGAGCGCGGCATGAGGTCGATGCCGCTGCCGGCCCGTGCTGCGCTGCAGGTGGTCTTCGTCGGTGCGTGCGCCGTCGCCGCCTTCGCCTAGGAGCACCGGGCCGGGCCTCAGCCACCTGAAGGGCCGGGCCTCATCCGCCTCAGGGCCCCGGGCACGCGGTGAGGGACGCCACCGCCCAGGCGGGCAGCGTGACGTCCACGTCGAGCACCCCGTCCGGCGACACGGTGATCACCTCGCGCCGCAGGGCGTCGGCCTCGGTGCGCAGCCACGCGGTCTCGTCCCTGGTGAGGTTGAGCGGTGCACCGATCCGGTACCAGGACTCCGCCACGTTGCCGTGCTCCAGGTCGAGGGTCTCGACCTGGAACCGGGCCCCCGGGGCCAGCCCTTCGACCCGGTGCCGGATCCGCCGGGCCGGGCCGACGTCGGCCAGCGGGCGGGTCGCGGCGAACGTGTCCTGGGAGCCGACGGAGGCGAGGCCCATCTCCTCGGGGTAGTTGAAGAACAGCCCGGACAGTGCGCCGGTGTCGCCGCACCGGGTCAGCACGCCGTGCGGCGCCGACAGCAGCAGCCGGTCCCCGAGGCGAGCGAGCATCGCCATCGCGTGGAAGGTCGGCTTGTGGATGCCCTGCTCGTTGACCAGGCCGAACCCGCCGTGGAACGGCCCGATACCCGCTCCGCCCTCCTCGAACACGTCCGTGAACGTCCAGTAGGAGATCGAGTCGGCCAGCTCGGCGCACCGCAGGTAGGTCCGCGTGATCGACGTCGCCGCGTACACGGTGTCGTGGACGGCGTCCCGGCTCGACGGCGACGTCGACCACTCCGTGATGTGGACGGCCGCCCCGGGGAACGCGCTGCGCGCGACGAGCTCACGCAGGACGACCAGGTCGTCGCCGGTGGCGTCGGCGTACCGGCTGATGGCGTGCCCCTCGCCGTCGGCGCCGAACGCGTAGTCGGTCGGGTACAGGTGCGTCGTCACGAAGTCCACGGGGACGTCGTGCGCGGCGCACCAGTCGAGGAACTCCTCGATCCACACGGGACGCCAGTCGAGCGAGTCGACGTCGTCGGCCTCGACCGTCGCGTGCTCCTGCGAGCGGTCCTCGGTCTCGCCGCGATACCGGTCGTCCGGCACGAACACGCTGGTGGACGGCCCGCCCACCCGCAGCTCCGGGTCGATCGCCTTGATCGCCCGGGCCGTCGCCCCGTAGAGCTCGAAGTACTCCGTGCGGGTGCCCGTCCAGAAGTGGGGCACCAGGTTCGGCTCGTTCCAGATCTCGAACGGCCAGCGCCGCACCTCCTCGATCCCGTACCGGCCGATCCAGTGCCGCACGGTGGTGGTCACGAGCTCCACCCAGCGGTCCATGTCGGTGGGCGGGCTGGCGTGCGCCTTCCACCAGAACACCGTCTCCGTGGTGGAGGCCAGCTCACGTGGCATGAACCCGAGCTCCACGAACGGCCGGGCACCGGTGTCGAGGACGGCGTCGAAGACCTTGTCGACGTACGCGAAGGTGTACACGGGCTCCGGCAGCGGGTTCCCCGGGCCGAACCCGCCGCCGTTCGCGGTGCGCAGCACGAACATGTCGTCGTGGAACACGCCGTGGAAGCGGACGTACCGGGCGCCCAGCACCTGGACGGCCTCCCGGAAGTGCTCCTGCCAGTCGGCCCGGAGCGCCTCGTGCGCCCGGCCCGCCCCGACGCACTCGTTCCAGACGTGCCGCAGCACGCGCTCCGACGGCACCTCGCCGTCGACCCGCAGCGCCTCCGGCGTCGTGCCGTCGGACGACCCGCTCACCCCTTCACCGCCCCGGTCAGACCGCCCACGATCCGGCGCTCGAACGCCGAGAAGAAGACCAGCGCCGGGATCATCGACAACGAGACGAAGGCCAGCACCCGCGCGGTGTCCACCGAGTACTGCGACGCGAACGCCTGCACCCCCAGCGGCAGCGTGTACAGCGCCGTGTCGTTGAGGAGGAAGAGCGGCAGCAGGTAGCTGTTCCAGCTCGCGACGAAGGCCAGGATCCCCACGGTGATGACGCCAGGGAGCGAGAGCGGCACCACCATCCGCGCGAAGAACCCGAGCCTGCTCGCGCCGTCGATGAACGCCGCCTCCTCCAGCTCGCGTGGGATGGCCCGCAGGAACGGGACCAGGATGATCACCGTGGTCGGCAGGGCGAACGCGATCTGCGGCAGGATGATCCCGGCCATCGTGTTCGTCATCCCCAGGTCGCGGACCAGGATGTACAGCGGCGTGATCGCCACCGTGATGGGGAACATGAGGCCCGCGGCGAACAGCGAGTACATCGCGTGCTTGGCCCGGAACGGGTAGCGCGCGATCACGTAGCTGGTCATGAGGCCGAGGACGACGACGCCGAGCGTGGTCCCCAGGGCCGCGACGAGCGAGTTCACGAGCTGCTGCCAGAACACGCTGCCGGTCAGCACCGACAGGTAGTTCCCGATCTCCCAGGGGTCCGGCAGGCCGGCCGGCGACTGGATGATCTGGGAGTTCGTTCGGAACCCGCCCAGCACGATGTACACGGCGGGCGCCAGGCACAGCCCGACCAGGGCGAACGCCACCAGGTAGGCGGCCAGGCCGCCGTGGCCGGCGACCGGGTCCCGGCGGGTGCGCCGGGTCGTCGTGGCAGCGGTCGTCATGCCGCACCTCCTGTCAGGGCGCCTTCGGTGTCGCGTCGCAGCAGGAACCGCTGGTAGACCAGCGCGACCGCGAGGGAGATGAGGAAGATGACGACGGCGACGGCGCTGCCGTAGCCGTACGCGCCGGAGATCCGGCCGTTCGCGACCATGTAGGTCGCCATGGTCGACGTCCCCGCGGTGTTGGCCACGTACTGGCCCCAGATGACGTACACGAGGTCGAACACCTGCAGCGAGCCGATGATCGACAGGAAGGCCCAGATGCGCACGGTCGGCCCGAGCAGCGGCAGCGTGATGTACCACTGCGTCTTCCAGTACGACGCTCCGTCGATCGCGGCCGCCTCGCGCACCTCGTCGGGAACCCCCTGCAGGCCCGCGAGCATGAGGATGACCGCGAAGCCGATGTACTTCCAGACCAGGATGAGCACCAGGGTCCAGATCGCGACGTCCGGGTCGGCGAGCCAGTCCTGGCGCAGGCCGCCCAGCCCGACGCGCTCGAGCACGTCGTTGACCGCGCCCGTGGTGTGCAGCATGAGGCTGAAGCCGATGGCGACGATGACCTCCGACAGCACGTACGGCACGAAGATCAGCACCCGGATGAGCGAGCGCCCACGCATCCTCCGGTTCAGCAGCAAGGCGATCGCGATGGCCACGGGGCCCTGCAGCACCAGCGACGACACGAGGATGAACGCGTTGTGGCCCAGGGCTTCCAGGAAGGCGCCGTCGGTGAGGATCAGCTGGTAGTTGCGCAGGCCCACGAACTCGGTCGGCGGGCCGTAGCCGCTCCACCGGAAGAACCCGTAGTAGGCGGCCATGACGACGGGCAGGATCACGAACGTGACGAAGACGGCCGTCCCCGGGCCGGCCAGCAGGACGATCTCCAGCCAGCGCCGCCACGGGCGCGGCCTGCGCGGGACCGTCCCGCGGACCGCCGCGGCGGCCGGGGACGGCGCCTGGACGGCGCCGTCCCCGGCCGCGGGCGGGCCCGCAGACACGTCGAGCCTCACGTGCTCGGGCGTACTCATGGTTCTCGCCTCAGCCCCGTGCGGCGGCGTCGGACACCGCCGAGACGAACCCGGCGGAGTCGATGCTGCCCGTGAGCAGCTCCACGACCGCCTGGTTGAGCGCCGTGCCGACCTGCTGGCCGTAGTTGGTGTCCAGGAAGTCGGACACGTAGCTGGCGCCGGCGAGGGCGTCGAGCATCTGCTCGTCGTACTCGTGGGTCACGACGTCCTTCGCGTCGTCGTGCAGCGGGATCGTGCCGAAGGCCTCGTAGAAGCCCTCCTGGTTCTCCTCGGAGTTCATGAACGCGAGGAACTCCCCGCACAGCTCCTTCGGCGCCGAGGCGGAGCAGGAGAACCCGCCCTGGCCGCCCATGACGGCCGCGGCGTCGCCCTCACCGGACGCCACCTGCGGGAACGGGAACCAGCCGAGGTCCGGCAGGGGCTTCTGGTCCGGTGTGAGGTTCATGACCACGCCCGGCTGCCAGGCACCCATGAGCTCCATCGCGGCCTTGTGGTTCGCGAGCAGGCCTGCCGAGCTGCTGGCGCCCTGCTGCGCTGTGGTGGTCAGGAAGCCCTCGTTGAACGGCTCCAGCGCGGTGAGGTCGGCGACGTCCTGAGCCGCTCGCTCGTAGCACTCGGCGGAGAAGTCGAGCGACTCGTTCGTCGCCTCGAGCGTCTCGGTGGAGCACTCGCGCAGGGCGAAGAAGTAGTACCAGTGGGCGGCGGGCCAGGCGTCCTTGCCGCCGAGGGCGATGGGAGTGATCCCGGCGTCCTGGAGCTTGCCGATCGCAGCCTCGAGGTCTTCGACCGTCTCAGGAAGCTCGGTGATCCCTGCCTCGTCGAACAGGTCCTTGCTGTACCAGATGCCGCCGGGCTGGATCAGCTGCGGGGCGGCCAGCAGCTTGCCGTCGATGCTGAGCGCCTCGTACGACGCGTCGCCGAGCTTCTCGCGCATCTCGGGGGCATCGACGGCGGTGCCCGTGAGGTCGAGGAGCTGGCCCGCGGCGGCCATGTCCTTCATCTTGCCGCCGCCACGCTGCAGGAAGACGTCGGGGGCGTCACCTGAGTT
Source organism: Isoptericola luteus (assembly GCF_020297055.1). Classification (GTDB taxonomy): domain Bacteria; phylum Actinomycetota; class Actinomycetes; order Actinomycetales; family Cellulomonadaceae; genus Isoptericola; species Isoptericola luteus. The sequence goes on from NZ_JAIXCQ010000003.1 coordinate 271,215, forward strand.
CATGGCGGTCTGGAGCTTGCCGTCGAGCTCCTCGTTCTGGACGTGCTGGGCCTCGACGGTGATGTTCTCGTGCTCCGCCATGAAGTCGGCGGCCAGCCCCTCGAACCAGTCCTGGCCCGGGCCAGTGGTGTAGTTGGTCCAGACGGTCAGGGTGTACGGCTCCCCCTCGTCGAGGGTCGTCCCCTCGGGGGTGGAGCCCCCCGAGCACGCGGAGAGCGCGAGCGCCCCGGCCAGTGCGCAGGCAGCGGCCGTGTAGGCCCTGCGGCGGTTGCTTCCGGTCATCGTGGGTATCTCCTTCGGTCGGCCGCGGCGGCGTCGGTGCCGAGCCGCGGCGGACGGGGCGTGCCCGTCGGTTCGGGGTGAGGAAGGCGAGGGGTGCGGCGTCCCCTCAGGTGAGTCGCAGCTCGGCGGTGACGTACGAGTGCGCGGGCAGCTCGACGACGAGGCCGCGCGGGTGCTCGCGCACGCCCTCGAACGGCGTGGGCGCGACGGCCGCCGGGTCCTGCGGGGTGTTGTGCGACTGGAGCGCCGGGGCGGTGAGGATCCGCGCGCCCTGGCACTCGACGGTGCGGCCGCGCAGGTCCAGCACGACCTCTCGGGGCTCGCTCGCGTCCAGGTTGCTGAGCGAGACCAGCGCTCCCTGGCCCTTGACCGACGCCGTGACGGACACGAGGGCGAGCGTGCGCCCGTCCACCTCCGCCGTCGGGGCGTCGCGCAGGTGGACCTCCAGCGACGCCGCGTCATGGTGCCCGGTGTTCATCTCGAAGACGTGGTACGTGGGCGTGAGCACCAGCGCACCGGAGTCCGGGTCGGTGAGCAGCATCGCCTGGAGCACGTTGACCGTCTGGGCGATGTTCGCCATGACCACGCGGTCCGCGTGCCGGTGGAACGCGTCGAGGTGGGTGCTGGCGACGAGCGCGTCGCGCAGCGTGTTCTGCTGGTACAGGAACCCCGGTTCGGTCCCGGGCTCCACGTTCCACCACGTGCCCCACTCGTCGACGACGAGGCCGACCTTGCGGTGCGGGTCGTAGCGGTCCATGACCGTGCTGTGCCGGGCGAGGAACTCCTCCATCCGGGACGCGCGGGACAGCGCGAGGTACCACTCGTCCTCGGTGAACTCGGTCGCCGCACCCTTGTCCGACCACGAGCCCGTCATCGTGTAGTAGTGCAGCGAGATCGCCTGGAACGGGTCGGCGGGGGCGGCCGGGTCCGCGGCCAGGTCGTCGAACGACCGCATCATGGTCTCGGTCCAGCCGTACTGGTCGTCGTGCGGCCCGACGGCGATCCGGTAGACGTGGTTGCCGCCCTGGTCGCGCACGAACGTGGAGTAGTGGCGGGCGAGCGAGGCGTACTGCTCGGCACGCATGTTGCCGCCGCATCCCCAGGTCTCGTTGCCGATGCCCCAGAACGGCACCCGCCACGGCTGGTCGCGGCCGTGCTCGCGGCGCAGCGCCGCCATCGGCGAGTCGTCGGCCCGGGTGACGTACTCGACCCACTCAGCCATCTCCTGCACGGAGCCCGACCCGACGTTCCCGGACACGTAAGGCTCGGCGTCGAGCATCTCGCAGAGGTCGAGGAACTCGTGCGTGCCGAAGGCGTTGTCCTCCACGACGTCGCCCCAGTGGCTGTTCACCACCCGGGGGCGGTCCTGGCGCGGCCCGACGCCGTCCCGCCAGTGGTACGTGTCGGCGAAGCAGCCTCCCGGCCACCGCAGGTTGGGGATCCGCAGAGCCCGCAGGGCCGCCACGACGTCAGACCGGATGCCGCGGACGTGGGGGACGTCCGAGTCTTCCCCCACCCAGAAGCCGCCGTAGATGCACCGGCCGAGGTGCTCGGCGAAATGCCCGTAGACGTGGCGCGAGATGACCGGACCCGGCAGGTCCAGGTCGATGATGGCTGTGGTGCTCATGTCGCCTTCCGGTACGACGGCGTCCCTGCCGTCTCGAACTCCGATGTCCGCGAGATGTATCGTTAAATCTCGTGGCAGGAGTCGACCACCGCTCCCCTCCGCCGTCAACCCGGGGCCCTCGGATCGTCACCTTTTCGTGACCGACGGCGAGGGCGGTGGCGACGCCAGGAGCTCGGACTGGCAGAGTGACCCGCCGTGGGGAGAAGACCAGTGATCACGATGAGCGACGTCGCCCGGGCGGCCGGCGTCTCGGTCATGACCGTCTCGAACGTGCTCAACGAGCGGACGAACGTCGGGGCGGACACGCGGCTGCGCGTGCTCGAGGTGGTGGAGGAGCTCGGGTACGAGATCAACCTGACCGCCCGGCGGCTCCGGTCCGGGCGGACCGGCACGATCGGGCTCATCGTGCCGCAGTTCGACCTGCACTACTACGGCGAGCTGGCCTCCCGGATCTCCGAGGCGCTGGCCCCCGAGGGGATGCACCTCGTCGTGGAGCAGTCGGGGGCGAGCCGCGAGCGCGAGCTCTCCGCGCTCTCGCTCGCCAGGCTCCAGCAGTACGACGGCGTGCTGCTCAGCGCCGTCGGGCTCGACATGGCGGACCTCGACCGCATCCACCCGGACGTGCCGATCGTGCTCCTCGGCGAGCAGGCGGTCCCCGAGCGGTACCACCGCGTCCGGATGGGGAACGTCGAGGGTGCGCGGCTCGCGACGGAGCACCTCGTCGGCTGCGGGGCGCGCCGCGTCGCCGTGCTGGGCGGCAAGACGTCCGCACCGCACCCCGAGATGGCGACCTACCGCACCGACGGCTGGTCCCAGGCACTCGACCAGGCGGGACTCCCTCACGATCCGGCCCTCGTGATACCGCTGACCACCTACTCGATCGCCGAGGCCCGCTCCGCGATCTCCGCGGCGGTCGACGGCGGCCTGGAGGTCGACGCCATCTTCGCGGTCACCGACGAGGTGGCGATCGGCGCGCTGGCGGGCCTGCACGACGCCGGGCTGCGGGTGCCGGAAGACGTCCAGCTCGCCGGGTTCGACAACCTCGGCATCTCCGCGCACCTGGTGCCCGGCCTCACGACGATCGACCCCGACCACCCCACCCTTGTCACCGAGGCGCTGAGGCTCCTACGACGGCAGCTGAAGGACCGGACCGCCGACCCGGAGCACGTCGTCAGCGGCGCACGCCTCGTCGCCCGCGGGACGACCCGCGGGCGAAGTGCCCCGTAGCGACCACGCCCGCAGGCCCTCACCCACGGCGCGGTCGCGCCGGGAAGACGGCCGCCCGCACCGACAGTGCGGCACCGGCCTGACGTCGCGACCCGAGCACGTCGTCGGGGAACGTCAAAGGCCGCCGACCAGGACTTTGTCCTGACCAGCGGCCTTTACGGGTGGAGCTAGGGGGATTCGAACCCCCGACCTTCTCATTGCGAACGAGACGCGCTACCAACTGCGCCATAGCCCCAGGAGCGAGGTCAACATTAACCTCCGCCCCCGTCGGGCGCCAAATCGAGGCCCGACGATCCGGCGTCAGCCCGCGGCGCGACGCCGCGCGAGGATCTGCTCCAGCGGCAGGCCGAGGGTCTCGGTCCGTGGCCGGGGCTCGTCCCCCGCGGTGGAGTACGTCGTGGAGCCCGGCGCGCGACCGGCGACGGCACCGCCGTCTGCCGGCCCCGGCTCTGTGGTCGAGGGTACCGGCGTGGTCGAGGGGACCGGAGGCTTCGGGAGCGCCGCCGCCCTGGACGCGGCCGACGTCGCGGACGCGGCGGCCGCCGCGCGGAGCGACTGCACCGCCCGGCGGGGCGCCTCGGCCTTGGTCACGTACGTGGGCAGCGGCACGGGCACCGGGTCCCAGGGCTCGCCTCCGACGGGCGTCTGCGGCTCCTCGACCACGACGCCGTCGGACGACATGACGATGACTCGCTCGGGCTCGGCGCCGTCGGCCTCGGGGCCCGTGGCGGCCGCGGCCGTCTGGTGCTCCCGCCCGGCACCGGGGCCAGGCGACGCGACCGTGCCGACCGGGACCGACGCGGCGGCGGCAGCGCGTGCACGGGACCGCGCCGTCGACCCCGCGGCCGGTGCGGACGGCGCAGGGACACGGGGGATCATCTGCGTGTGGGCGCTGGACGGCCGGACGGCGTGCCCGGTGACGCGGGCCCGGTTGCGCGGCGCGTACGGCCCGCCGTTGGCGAGCGCCCGCGCCTGCGTGGCCTCCCGCTGCGCGGTACGGCGCTCCTCGAACCAGCGCGCGTCGGCGCGCCGCGCCGAGACCACGGCCAGCCGGCCGAGCACGAGGACGAGCGCGAGCAGCGCACTCGGCACGGCCGCGGCATACCAGTGGACATACCCGAGTCCCACCACGGTCCAGGCGGCCGCCGTCGCGAGCACCAGGACGAGGGTCAGCAGCAGGCGACGCCGCGCCCGCGCGGCACGACGCTCGAGCTGGGCCGTCCGGGACGCCCGGGCCGCGGGCGAGACCGTCGGGGTCGCCCCGCTGCCCGCGCGCGCGGCCGGACCACCCGACGTGCCCCTGTCATCGCCGAGCGCCATCGGCCTCTCCTCCCCTGCAACCTGAGCGACGACCGTGGTCCCGGAAGTCAAGAGCGGCGGCGAGCCGCCCACCGGGCTCACCGCTGCCGGCACGGGGCCGGCGGCAGCGACGGCGAGGACGCGCAGGCCGCCCGAGAACCTGTCATCCACGCGCGCTTCGGCGAGCTGCTGCCGGAGCCGCAGGCGGTGCGGCACCCAGAAACCCAGGCACAGGACGCACACGGCAAGCACCGCGAGCCCCGCTGCCGACGTCTCTGGTTCCACGTCACGACCGTAGGGGACGCGCCCGCCTCCGGGAGACCACCGGCTGCGGCGTGTCCGGTGTCGGCGGCGTGTCCGGCGTCAGATGCCGTCCCGCGTGGCCTGCCAGCGGGCGAGGAGGCCCTCTGGCACGTCCTCCGTCGTGAGCGCGAACGAGCGGTGGTCCCGCCACTGCCCCTGGATGTGCAGGTACCGCTCGCGCAGCCCCTCGTCGCGGAACCCGAGCTTGGCCACGACCCGCAGGCTCGCCGCGTTCTCGGGCCGGATGTTGATCTCGATCCGGTGCAGGCCCAGCACGGCGAGGCAGTAGTCCCCCGCCATCGCGACCGCCGTCGGGATGATCCCCTTGCCGGCGACGTGCTCGGAGACCCAGTAGCCGATGGTCGCCGAGCACAACGAGCCGTGCACGATCTGCGACACCGTGAGCTGACCCACCAGAGCGCCGTCGAGCTCGACCGCGAACGGCAGCGCCGTGCCCGCCCGCGCCTGCGCCGACAGCGCGCGCACGTACTCGGGGTAGGTGGCACCCTCGTGCCACGGGCCGGGGGTGGTGGCCTCCCACGGCTCCAGCCAGGCGGCGTTCGCCCCGCGCAGCCGCAGCCACTCGGCCCCGTCCCGGCGCCGCAGGGGGCGCAGCACGACGGCACCCGTCGGGCCGTCCTCACGCAGCGTGACCGGCCATGGGCGGTTCACGGCCCAGCCGCGGGCGTGCTTGTGCGTCATGCCACCTCGTTCCGGCCCGGAGGGCCCTGTCGGGGCCGCACCGTGATCCAGGCCACGTCGGCGTGGTCCCGGCGCGGACCGGGGCTCCCCCGACGGGACCCTGCCACAATGAGCCCATGCGCGGCGACCGCAAAGAGACCAGAGCCCACCAGCCGTACCCCCTCGTTGCGGGGATGGAGCCCTCCGACGCGAAGGACGCGCTGCGCAGGGCGATCCGCGCGCACCGCACCGAGCGATCCCCCCGCCTCCGCGAGCAGGCGGCCGTCGCCTTCGCCGACGTGCTGGACACCCTGCCGGCCGTGCGGGACGCGAACGTCGTCGCCACCTACGTCTCCCGGCCCGCCGAGCCCGGCACCGGCGAGCTGCTGGAGCGGCTCGCAGCCCGCGGCGCGCGCGTGCTGCTGCCCGTCCTCGGGGCCGGCCTCGCGCGCGACTGGGCAGAGTACGCCGGCGCCGACGACCTGCGGGAGCGCGCTCCCGGCCGCCCGCCGGAACCGTCCGGCCCCCCGCTGGGGGCGGACGCGATCACCCACGCCGATGTCGTCGTGGCGCCCGCGCTCGCAGTGGACAGCCACGGCGTCCGGCTCGGCCAGGGGGGCGGCTGGTACGACCGCCTCCTCAAGATGGCGCGACCGGAGATCACCGTCGTCGCCCTCGTGTTCCCCGAGGAGGTCTACGACGGCGACGTGCAGCCCCTGCCGGTCGAGGACCACGACGTCCCGGTGCACGTCGTCGTGACCCCCGACGGCTGGCAGGAGCTCCCGGTCAGGGCGTGAGCGTCGCCCGCTCCTCGGTCGCCCCCTCGACGGCGGCCCTGGTGAACGGCCAGGCGAACGTCTCGCCGGCCGCCCACTCGTCGAGCTGGTCGTCGTAGTGCGATGACGCCGGGTGCCCGGAGGTCCCCGCGGCCACCACCCAGGTCGAGGCGTCGAGGTCGGCCATGTCGACCACCATCCGCATCGTCGGGCCCGTCGTGACGGCGAAGCTGCCCGTGCCCGCGTCCCAGCCCGTCGCGTTGACGATGGACGGCCCGCCGGGCATCTTCACCGGGTCCGGGTTGACGAAGTCGCGCACCAGGCTCGGCACCGACGACCCGCCGAGCACCGGGTGCTCCAGGCTCAACGTGTGCAGGGTGCCCCAGGACCAGTCCTCGGGCTCCTTCGACAGCTCGACCGTGAGGTCCCGGCGCGCCGACGTCAGCGCCTGCGTGAGGATCTCGTCGCGGGACTCGACGACGTTCACCGTCGTCCGGTCGTCCCAGAAGCGGTCGTCCGAACGCTCCAGCATCGAGCTCACCACCTGCAGCCAGCGCGAGTCGCCGGACGGCCGCATGCTCTGGGGCAGGTCGTCCCAGAACGTCTCCGCCAGCAGGTTGCGCCACACGGCCGCGAAGTACGCCGCGGCCGGCGAGTCCACGTCCGTCCGGTAGTCCCAGTCCGCCAGGAGGTCCTGGCCGACGCGGTCGAACGGGTCGTCGACGTCGAGCTCGAGCAGCGTGGGCACCAGCATCGCGGCGAACGGCGACCAGTCGTCGTTCTGGATGCGGTTCATGTCCGCGGCGTCGAACGGCCGACCCGTGTCGATCTGCTCCTTGAGGAGCGTGCGGATCCGCTCGGACCGGAACCCGTAGTCCCAGTCCTCGGTGAGGTACGGCTTCGCTCCCCCGGGCAGCACCGCCTGGTTCGCGGCCACGACGAAGCCCGCCTTCGGGTCGAGCGCGCGCGGCATCCGCTCGGACTTCACCCAGCCGTCCCAGTCGTAGCGCGAGTCCCAGCCGGGCCGCGGCCACGTGCCGTCGGACGGCACCGGCCCGTCGACCTCGTCACGCACCGGGATCCGGCCGGGCGCCTGGTAGCCGATGTGACCGTCGGTCGTCGCGAAGACGATGCTCTGCGCGGGGACGTCGAACAGTGCCGCGGCGTCCTGGATGTCCTGCGCGTCCTGCGCGGCGTCGAAGGCGAAGACCGCGTCCGCGGTGCGCCCGGGCTCCAGCGCCGTCCACTGCAGCGCGACGTCGTACTCGCCGAACTCCGTGCCCGTCTCCGTGGGCGAGCCGACGACGTCCTCGACGCCGAGCACCGACGACACCAGCGGTCCGTGGGCGGTGCTGCGCACCGTGAGGTCGACCGGGCTGGCGCCCGCCACGCGGATGATCTCCGTGCGGACCTCCAGGGGCTCCCACTCCTCCTCCTGCGCGTCACGCAGCCACGTGTCGGCGCGCACCCGCTCCACGAAGAAGTCCGTGACGTCCGCGCCCATGTTCGTCAGTCCCCACGCCACGTCACCGTTGTGCCCGATGACGACGCCGGGGAAGCCTGCGAAGGAGAAGCCCGCGACGTCGAACGGGCAGGTGTCGGTCACCTCGTTGCAGTGCAGCCCGACCTGCGCCCAGATCCCCGGCGCACCGAGCGCCAGGTGCGGGTCGTTGGCCAGCATGGGCTGGCCCGAGGCAGTGTGCTCGCCCGACACGACCCACGAGTTCGAGCCCGACGCCTCGCCACGGCCCACGAGCACCGGGACGGCGTCCAGCGCCGTGCGGGTGGCGTCGAGCGCGGACTCGAGGTCGGCGACGGCGAACCCGCCGCCCGAGCCCGCGATGTCGGTCTCGGTGCCGTCGGAGGTCTCGGTGCCGTCGGCGGTCTCGGCGCCGCCATCGGTGGACTCGTCGGTGTCGGACGACCCGTCGGTGTCGGACGACCCGTCGGACGACGCCTTGTCGTCGGAGGCGCGGCGGTTCGCCAGGTCCTTCGTGCGCAGGATCGGCTGGTTGCCGCTGTCGTCGTACGCGGGGAAGAGCCTGTCGACCAGGTCGACGTCGTCCAGCGTGCTGTACGCGAGCGCACGGTCCAGCTCGGCGTCGTAGTTGCCGCGCAGGTCCCAGGCCATCGCCTTGAGCCACGCCAGGGAGTCGATCGGCTCCCAGGGCTCGATCGTGCCGACGTCGACGCTGGCACCCAGCACCGTGTACTCGACGGCGAGCTCCTCCGGGTCGCGATCCTCCAGGTAGGAGTTCACGCCCTGGGCGTACGCCTGGAGGTACTCCCGGGTCTCGTCCGAGATGAGGTGCCACTCCTCCTCGGCGACCTGCCGCCACCCGAAGGTGCGTGTCACCTTGTCCGCGTCGATCGCCTCGGGGACGTCGCCGACCAGCTCGGCCAGGCGACCCGACGTCACGTGACGCCGGTAGTCCATCTCGAAGAACCGGTCCTGCGCCTGCAGGTAGCCCTGCGCGCGGAAGAGGTCCTCGGTGGAGTCGGCGTAGACGTGCGGCACGCCCTGCGCGTCCCGGCGGACCTCGACCGCCGAGGTCAGCCCCGGCAGCGCCTGGGTGCCCTCCTGGTCCGGCAGCGGGCGCCGGACGGTGACGACGGTGAAGACCGTCGCGGCCACCAGCGCCAGCACGACGACGACGGCGATGCCGACGACCGCGCTGCGCAGCCGGGAGCGGCGGCGGGGCGGCCGTGCGGCGGGACGGCTCTCCGTTTCGGTGGCGGTCTCGATCACGTCCGAGGGGTCGTCCTGGCCAGGTGCTGCAGAGGGGTCGGTCGCTGACACGCAGGCGAGACTACAGGCCAGCGTATGATTGGCACTCGGATCTTCTGAGTGCCAGCGGCCGGTCCGAGGTCGCGGCGTCAGCCCTTCGTCCGTCCGCTCGTCCGTCAGAGGAGAGAACGTGCCCACCTACGCGTACCGGTGCGCCGACTGCGGCCACGTGTTCGACGTCCACCAGTCGTTCACCGACGACTCGCTGACCGTCTGCCCCGAGTGCGGCGGCCGGTTGCGCAAGCAGTTCGGCTCCGTCGGTGTGACGTTCAAGGGCTCGGGCTTCTACCGCACCGACTCGCGCAAGAGCTCGTCGGCGACCGCGCCGTCGTCCTCCTCGTCCTCGGCGCCGGCGTCCTCATCGTCGAGCACGTCATCGAGCACGTCGACCTCGGGCTCGTCAGGCTCGTCCTCGTCAGGCTCGTCGTCATCGGGCTCGTCGAGCTCAAGCAAGGCCGCGGCCTCCTGAGCGTGCGGGCCTGAGGCCGTCCCCAAGCCGCTGCCGCGCGACGCCGTCCACAGGCCTCGCCGCACCCGGGACAGCAGGAGGCGCGGGTCCGTAACGTGCCGGCCATGCCGGACCGCACCGCCCGCCGCTCCCCCGCCCTGAGCGGGGCCGCGCCTCGCGACCTCGCCCGCCGCCGCGCACGACGGCGCTGGCGCACCCTCGCCTGGCGGTCGCGCCACGTCGCCGCCGCCGTCTGCTGCGGCCTGGCGGCGGCCGTCGTCGTCCAGGCGCTGCGGCCCGCACCGCCCACCACCGTCGACGTCGTCGTCCCCGCCCACCGGCTCGCCGCCGGCGAGTCCCTCCGCCCCGACGACCTCACCACCCGCACCGTCCCGGCGGCGCTCGTCCCGGCCGACGTGCTGACCGACGCCGACGACGCCGTCGGGCGTGCGCCGGCCGTCGCCCTCCCCGCGGGGCTGCCCCTGCACCCGGACCTCCTGCCCGGGGGCGGCGCCGTGGCCCAGGCGCCCGACGGGACCGTCGTCGTGCCCGTCCGCCTGGACCAGGCGTCGGCGGGCTGGCTGCGGCCCGGCGACCGGGTGGACCTGCTCGCCCTCGGCGACGGCAGCGCCGAGGACACGGGCGGCGACGACGCCTACCTGGCCCGGCGCGCGCTCGTCCTGCCCGGCCCGGGCACGGATGACCACGACGCGCAGGGCGTCGGCGGGCTGCTCGGCGCGGGCAGCAGCGCCGGGGCCGTCGAGGTCACCCTCGTCGCCGTGTCGCCCGACGACGCGCCGCGCCTGTCGACGGCGTCCGGCTGGGGCACGATCGGGGCGGTCCTGGTGCGCTGAGGGCGGCAACCCCGTTGCGCCGCCGCCCGCGCGGGGCGAGAATCGCCCCCGGCACCACACCGCCGGCCCGCGGCGGGTCGCGAGGCCATCTCCCTGGGGGAAGACATGAAGAGCTTGATGTCCGGGTTCAAGGAATTCGTCATGCGGGGCAACGTCGTCGACCTCGCCGTCGGCATCGTCATCGGCACCGCGTTCACCGCCGTCGTCAGCGGTCTGCTCGACGGCATCATCAACCCGCTCATCGCGGCGATCTTCGGCCAGCCGGACATCTCGAACGTCATGACGTTCCCGATCAACAACGCGGTGTTCAGCATCGGGCTGTTTCTCAACGCCGTGCTGAACTTCCTCATCGTCGCCGCGGCGCTGTACTTCATCGTCGTCGCCCCGCTCAACCACCTCGCCGAGCGCCGGGCGCGCGGTCAGGAGGAGGAGCCGGAGCCGATGGACCAGAACGTCATCCTGCTGCAGGAGATCCGCGACCTGCTCGCCGCGCAGTCCACCGGCGGCCCGGGGGCCACCGGCTACACCGGAGGCTCCGGGCTCCCGCCGCGGCAGTAGCCCACTCCCGGCGAGACGAGCACCCGCCGGGCAGCCGGCCGGTGTCGCCCCGAGACGGCGGGGCGGCCCGGCCGCACCGTCACCAGTGCGGGGGCACGTCGCGTCGTAGCCGCTCGTCGTTGGAGCCGTGGCCGCCGCGCTCGTCCCTGGCCACGCCGGGCACCGACTCGCGCTCGGTGCCCTTGCGCACCGCGCGACGAGGGCCACGGCGCCGGGCGCCCACCGGTGTGGTGGCGGCCGTGCCCGCGTCCGACGGCGTCGGGGTCACCGGAGCGCGACGCTCCTCGGAAGACTGCTCGGGGGTACCCGCGTCGTGCTCGCTCACCCCGTCATTCTGCCCCCTGCGAGCCGCCCTCAGCGTGCGGCGGGCCCCGCCTCGTCCCCGTCCGTGACGGGCTCACCCTCCGGAGCCGACGGGGCGTCCGCCGTCCCGGCGACGGGTGCGTCGTTCGAGGGCCCGACGTCGAACAGCACGTTCTCGGGCTCGTCGCCAGGCACGTCCGGGTCGAGACCGTCCGTCGCCACCGACCCGCCCGCCGCGGGCGCGGCCACGGACGTGCCGACGTCCGTCGTCTCGCTCTCGAGCGCCAGGTCCAGCTCGGGCTGTGTCTCGGGCTGAGGCTCGGGGTCGAACTCGGGCTCCGGCTGAGTCGTCGGCTCCGGCTGGGTCACGGGTTCCGGCTGAGTCCCCGGTTCGGGCTGGTTCCCCGGCTCCGGTCGGGTCCCCGGCTCAGGCGCCGTGGAGCTCAGCGGCCCGGGCCTGTCCTCGGCCACGGGCGTCGCGTCGTCCGGCGCGACGACGTCCGGCGCGACGACGTCCGGCGCGATCGTGACGTCGTCGAGCGGGGTGTCGTCGACGTCGTCCTCGTCGGACAGCACGGGGACCACGACCTCCCGCGGAGGCACCACGCCGCCCGAGGTGCCGACGCGCTCGTCACGCACCCGCTGCACCAGCGTGCGCACCCGGTCCGCCTCGCCGTCCGGGTCGAGGAATGCCGCGGCGGACCAGACCTGCGTCACGACCCAGCCCAGCCGTTCGAGCCGCTCCGAGAGCTGGCGGTCGCGCACCCGCACGGACGGCTCGGCGACGTAGGCGGCGTCGTCGGTGAGCACCGCCACCAGCAGCTCGCCCGGGAGGTCCGGGTGCCCGACGACCAGCGGGATGTGCTCGCCGTCGGCGGTGCCGTAGTCCGTCTCGACGAGGTAGCCGAGCTTCCACAGCCGCTCCCCGAGGTCCACGAGGAGCCGGTCAGGAGCCCGCCCGACGTCGACCCCGTTGCCGAGCAGCACCTGGTCTGCGGCGCCCGACCGGCGTTCGGCGAGGTCGAGCACCTCGGCGAGCAGGCGAGGCCCCGCGCCGCGCAGCCGCTCGGGGTCGAGCACCTCGGCGCGGAAGCAGGAGACCACGTGCAGCCGGCGCCGGGTCGCGCCGAGCGCACCCAGGAGCATCGCCTCGCCGCCTGCCTCCCCGAGCACGCCGAAGCGGTGCAGCACGCGGCCGTGGGGCGTCCGGCCGAAGCCCACCGACAGCAGGATCGTGTCGCGCGACAGGCCGGCCACCCCGGTGATGTCCGCGACGACCACGGGCTCCGCGCGGGAACCGGAGAAGAACGGCGCGAGCGCGGGGTTCGTCCGCACCTCGGCGAGCAGCGCCTCGCGGACCCGGTCGGCGTGCGCGGCGGTCACCGTGACGACGGCGAACGTCTCCTCGGGGCGGGTGAGCGCGTGCTCGATCGACGCCTCGACGACGCGGTCCACCTCGGCCTGCGTGCTCTCGACCGTGCCGGACGCCGGATCGGGCATCCCGGTCCCGTCGACGACGTCGAGCCGCACCAGCTCTTCCGCACGGGGCAGCGGTGCCGGGCGCAGCAGGCCGTCGTACCCGTGGGCGGCGAGCAGCCGGGTCAGCTCCGGGTCACGACGGTTGTCGTGCGGCAGGAGCGTCACCATCGGCAGCAGCCCCGCCAGCTCCTGCACGCTCGACCCCGACGCGGAGCGCGGGTCCCCCACCACGACGACCTGGCGCCCGCGGGCGATCGCCGGCACCACGGAGGCCGCGGGCACGTGCTGGATCGCGTCGAGCACGACGAGGTCGACGGTGCGGTGCGCGGGCAGCAGGTGCGGCACGAGGGTCGGCGTCGCCATGAGTGCGGGCCGCAGCCGGCGCAGGACGGCGCCGTGCCGTTCGGAGAGCTCCCGCAGCGTCGTCATCCGACCCTCGATGAGCTCGGTGAACAGCGCCTCGGCCTCGTCCCGGTCCTCCCGCATCACCGTGCCCAGGTGGGCGCGCGCCGCGACCCGGACCGGCTGCGACAGCGCGGCCAGGTGCCGTCGGTCGAGGTCGCGGAACCGGCGGGCGAGCGCGTCGAGCCCCGCGCCGTCCTGCCCGACGAGCGCCGGGTCGGCCGCCAGGAGCTGCTCGAACACCGAGGACCACCAGGAGAGCTCGAGCTCCGCCGTGACGAGGTCTGCGGGGGCGCGACGGTCCGCGAGGTCGTCGACGAGGCCCCCGACGCCCAGCGCCCGGGCCCGCCTCACCAGGGCGGTGCGCTCGGGGAGCGTCTCCAGGGCATCCCGGTCGGTGGCGAGGCGCTGCAGCCGTTCGGCGAGCCCGTCGAGGTCGAGGTCGAGCAGGTGCCCCCCGAGCGTCGTCGGCGCCAGCACGGGCTCGAGCGCCTCGAGGTCGATGCGGACGGCCTCGTAGGTGTCCTCGATCGAGGCGAGCCCTTCCGGCAGCGTCGGCCAGCCGCCACGCTGTGCGTGCTCGGCCCAGACCTCCCGCTGCTCCGCGACCTGGACGAGCGCGGCGTGCAGGTCCGGCACGCGCACGCCGGGGCGCACCATGTCCTTCGCGCGCCGTCGCAGCCGGCGCCGCGCGACCCAGCCCATCTCGACGCCGCGCTCGGCGCGCCAGCGGCGCGACGCCGTCGCCTGCACCAGGTCGGTGGCCGTGCGCTCGAAGACCATCGGGTGGAACTGGTCGAGCGTGCCGCGCATCCCGCCGAGCATCGCGAGCTGTTCGCCCCACCCGCGCACGGTCGTCGGCGCCGTGAGCCCGGTGACCTCGGCCGTGTAGGCCAGCTGGCGGCGCAGCTGCGGCACGGTGATGTCGCGGAGCCGCTGCACGCGGACCATCGCCTGGCGCGCGTCGTCGTGGGTGAGCAGGTGCGCGCCGAACCACGGGGTCGACGACGGGCGCAGGGTGAACGCCCCAAGCTCCGCCGCCCGCACCAGGTCCGCCGCAACCTCGCGCCGGCGCTCGGCGTCCAGGGCGAGCACGGCCTCCGAGGGCAGGCGCACCGTCGTCGACGGTGCCGGCCGCTCCGACGTCAGCCGGGCGAGCGCCTGGAGCGCGTCGTAGGCGGAGACCTGCCACGGCGCCCGCCGCTCGTGCAGCGCGGTGATGTAGCCCGTGAGCTGGGACCGGGTGCCGATGAGGGCGTCGCGCACGCTCGCCGTGGCGTCCGCGTCGATGTGCTCGGGCTCGCTCGCCATCGCCGCCAGGAGACGGCGGGTGACGTCCTCGCGCCAGGTCGGCTGCGGCGGGACGTCGAGCAGCAGCGAGTCCAGACCCAGGTCGCCGAGCCGGAGCGCGAGCCGGTCGGCGGCCCGTCGGTGGCCCGTCACGTACAGCACCGAACGCCCGGCGGAAGCGGCCTCGCCGACGACGGCGGCGAGCGTCCCCGCGACGTCGGAACCGACCGGGGCGTCGACGAAGAAGTGACCACCCGTCGCCAGCGCGTCCAGCACGTGCCGCTGCTGCGGGTCGAGGTCGCCGACCCCACGCTCGCGGGTCGGGTCCGCGTCCCCGCGGCGCGCGGCCGGGATCTCGAGCCCGGCCAGCTCCTCGACGGCAGAGTCCACGCCGGCGAGCGCCGCGACCACCTCGTGCCGGTGCAGCGACGGGCCGAGCTCGTCGAGATCGTCCACCAGCACCTGGCCGGGGTGCACGAACGTGCCCACGAGCACGCGGCGGTCGAGGCCGAACCCGTCGAGGACCGCCTCCCCGAGGGCCGTGACCCGTGCGAGCACGTCCGTGGGGTCGAAGCCGGCGAGCGTGAACGTCGCCTTCGCGAGCGCCGCCGGGTCGAGGAGCGCACCGTGGGCACGCAGGGTGCGCGCCACCACCGGGTTGATCTCGACCGTCGGCTCGAGCGTCAGGTCGTAGTCCGCGCCGCCGTCCCCGCGCGGGGTGAGCGTGACCGGCCGGAGGACGACGGGCGCGTGGACGACCCGTCCCCGTGCCGGCTGGTCGCCGGCGTCCACGTCCACCGGCCGTGCCGGGACGGCGGGACGCGGCGCGGCGCCGCTCGGGTCGGGCGAGGACATGGAGACGACGGGGATGGACGTCGTGAGGGCGGGACCTTCGTCGTCGGGGGCCTGACCTCCGGGCTTCGCGGTGACCTGCGGCTCTCCGGTCCCGGACGCCTCCTGGCCGACGGCCGTGCCGCCCTCCCCGGCGCCGGTCGCAGGAGCAACGACCTCGGCGTCCGGGGCCGCGGTCAGGTCGTCCGCCGCGTCGGGCGCGCCGACGACCGCGGCGTCGGGGGGCGTCGTGCCGCGGCCGGGACCGGACGCGACGCGAGCGAGCGCCGCGACGTCGTTCCGCTGCGGGCCACCGCCACCGAACGGCACCTCGGGACCGTCCTCGTGCTCCACCCAGGTGGCCACACCGATCGCGAGGTACGTGGGCGCCAGTCCGTAGCGCGACGCGTGCTCGGCGGCTCGCGCGGCGACGGCGCGCGCCCGGCGGCGGGCGGCAGGGAGCGCGTCGGGCTCCCGCACCAGGTTGGACAGCCGGGTGGGACGACCTGCGAAGAGCTGTGCGACGCCCGACGGGTGCGCCGCCGACAGGTCGACGACCGCCTCGCCGAGCAGACCGACGTCCGACAACGACGACCCGCCGACCATCTCCACCAGCGAGGCACGCCAGCGGCGGGTGGCCGACTCGACGACGTCCGCCGGCGACGGCGCGCGGTGCGGTCCGGTCCCGGCACCCCGGGCGCCGGAGGACGGCCGCTGCCCGTTCCCGCCGCGCTCCGCCGGCTCGCCCTCGCGCACGACTCCCCCGCGCACGTCCCCCTCGGACACGTGCGAGGTCCCGTCCTCGGCACTGCCTCCGGCCACGGGGCCGGCGTGGTCGTCGGACGGGTCCGGGGCGGGGTGGACCGCTGTCGTGGCGGTAGATCGTCGGGCGGCTCTCACGCCAGCACGGTAGAACGCGGCGGGGCCCGCGCCGGGACGGCACGCCGAGGGCAACGAGAGCGGTCGGAGCCGCGCGGGTCCCGCGAACGGGCCGCAGAGCGCCGTCAGGACGAGTCGACGCCCCCTCGGCGGGGGGTCCGAAGGGGCGTCGCGACCGGGACGAACCCGGGAGTGGGCAGCGCGCACCGCGCAGGGGGCGGGCGATGCGCGCTGCCATCGTGAGTGTGCCCCCACGCCGGGTTCACGTCAATACCCGCGAGCGGGCTATCTCGCAACCCGAAGTGAAGGATCGTCATTTCCCTTGGTGAGCCCGGGCATCTAACCTCGATCCCTGTGCGTCGCCCCCTGAACCGACTGGTCGAAGCGGTCGCCCCCGCGCGCATGGGCGTCGGCTTCCGCTGGCTCGTGTCGGCAGCCTGGACCAGCAACATCGGCGACGGCATCGCCCTCGCGGCCGGCCCCCTGCTCGTGGCCTCCCAGACCGACTCGGCGTTCCTCGTCGCCCTCGCGGCCATGCTGCAACGGCTGCCCTGGCTGGTGTTCGGGCTCTGGGCCGGCGTGCTGGCCGACCGCCTGGACCGACGTCGGCTCATGATCGTGGCCAACCTGCTGCGGGCGGCCGTCGTGGGCGCCCTGACCGTCGTGATCGCCACGGGCCACGTGAACATCACCCTCGTGCTGGCGGCGATGCTGCTCATGGGCGTCGCCGAGGTGTTCGCCGACACCACCTCCCAGACGCTCCTGCCGATGCTGGTCCGCCCCGCCGACCTGGGCACCGGCAACGCCCGGTTCCAGGCCGGGTTCCTCACCGCCAACCAGCTGGTCGGGCCGCCGGTGGGCGCGTTCCTCTTCGCCGCAGGGATGGCGTGGCCGTTCGTCGTGCAGCTCGTGAGCGTGCTGCTCGCGGTGCTGCTCGTGAGCCGCATCGTGCTGCCTGCGCTGCCCGACGCCGGCCAGGTCGCCGGGGCTCGCGTCCGCGACGACATCACCGAGGGCCTGCGATGGATCTGGCGCAACCCGCCCGTGCGCACGCTCGCGCTGGTCGTGCTCGTGTTCAACCTGACCTGGGCCGCCCCGTGGGCGATCCTCGTGGTCTACTCCCTGGACCACCTGCACATGGGGCCTGTGGGGTACGGCCTGCTGACGACGGCGTCGGCGGTCGGGGGCCTTCTCGCCACCTTCTTCTACGGGCGGCTCGAGCGCCGGTTCTCCATGGCGACGCTGATGAAGGTCTGCCTCTCCCTCGAGGTGGTGTTCCACCTGGCGCTGGCCCTCGCCCCCTCGGGCTGGGCCGCCATCGTGATCATGTTCGTCTTCGGCGTCTACGCGTTCGTGTGGGGCACCGTGGCGAACACGGTGCGGCAGCGCGCCGTGCCCACGCGGTTCCAGGGCCGCGTCGGGTCGGTGTACATGATGTGCGTGTTCGGCGGCATCGTCGCGGGCAACGCGATCGGCGGGGTCCTCGCCGAGCAGTTCGGCCTGACGGCGCCCATGTGGTTCGGGTTCGTGGGCGCGGGGATCACGCTGCTGCTCGTCTGGAAGCAGCTCGCGCACATCGCGCACGCCAGGCCCACGGACGACCCGGCCGCCTGACGGCGCTACTCCCCCGTCGCGCCGTCGGCGAGCTCCCGTGCGACGTCGAGGTGCCCGGCGTGCCGCGCGTACTCCTGGAGCACGTGGAAGCAGATCCACGCCAGCGTGGGCGGGGCGCCGGCTTCATCACCGGAGGCTTCGGCGCCTGCGAACCGGCCCCCGACGGCGCCGCGCGCGGCCAGGTCGTGCGCCACCAGGATCTCGTGCGTCCGCTCGCCGCCCGCGAGCAGCGCGTCGACGAGCTCGTCGCGCCCGACGCCGTCCGGCACGTGCCACGCGGCGTGCGGGTCTCCGTCGACGTGGTCACGCCACGGCTCCTCGACCTGCTCGCCCAGGAACCCCCACACGAACCAGCGGCGCTCCATGTGCACCAGGTGCATCAGCAGCTCCAGCGGCGTCCAGCCCGACGGGAGCAGGCTCGTGGTGAGCTGGTCCGGCGTCAGCCCGTCCGTCTTGCGCACCACGGCGGAGCGGTAGAAGTCCAGGTACGCGGCGAACTGCGCCGCCGGGTCCGCGGAGTCCAGGCGAGGTTCGACGTCGGAGAGCGGCATGCCGGCAAACGTACCCGCGACCTTTCCTTTGCAGCATGCGCACGGCGAGCCGTGTGCACCACCCTCCTCGGGCGTCCTTCGATCAGGCGGCGGGCGCCCGACCTCCGGTTCCCACGTCGTCTGGGACCGTTTCACCGTCGCGGAGGCGACGGCCAGGGCGTTCCCATCGGTGGGCGTTGGTGACCGGGCCTTCTGCTTGACGGTCCCGGGCCTGGGCGTCCGCACCGTGGTGCGCCTCGGCCCAGGCGGCGAGGTTGGCCGCGGCGTTGCGGTCGCGGTCGATGACGAGCCCGCACGAGCGGCAGTCGTACGTCCGGACTGCCACCCCGCCCATGTGCTGTACCGAGCCACAGGCGGAGCACGTCTTGGACGACGGGAACCAGCGGTCCACCACCACCAGCTCTCCCCCGCGCCAGGCCTGCTTGTACGCCAGCTGGCGCCGGATGATCCCCCATCCGACGTCGTGGATGGCTTTGGCGAGGTGGGGGCTGCGCTCGAGCATCCCGGCGACGTTGAGGTCCTCGATCACCAGCCGGTCGTGTGTCTTGACCAGCCGGTTCGAGACCTCGTGCGCGTGCCGACGCCGGATCTCCGCGGTGCGGAAGTAATACTTGTTGAGGCGGTCAGCCGCCGCACGCCGGTTCTTGGAACCCTTGCGCTTGCGCGTCACGGCTCGGTGCAGCCACCTGCCCCGGCGTGCCGTCACGGTGAGCGTGCGCGGCCACTCCTCGATGCGGTCGACCTCCGTACCGTCGCTGCGGGCAGCGACGGCGAGTGCCTTGAGGCCGAGGTCGACGCCCACCCACGGTCCGGAAGCTTGGCCTTCGGGGTACCGACGCCCGGGGTGCAGGTCGGCGGCCTCGACGTTGAGCGACACCCACCACCGCCCCCTGCCGCGGCTCACGGTTGCGAAGAGGATCCTCGCCCGCCCCTTGCCCACCATGCGCCGCAGCCGGCGCGTGTCCTCCCGGACGCGGAGGTTCCCGACTCCCGGGATCCGCACGGTGCGCGGATGCTCGTCACCGAGCCGGATCGCCGGCCGGCCGCTCTTGGGGAACTGGTTGCGGATGCGGAACGACGGCCGCGCCGAGGACTTCTTCTTGAATCGAGGATGGCCGACCGGAGACCCGGCCCGCTCGCCCCGCCGGGACTCCGACCATGCGGCGAGCCCGCGGCCGAGATCGACCGCCGCCTCCTCGAAGACCTGCTGGTAGACCTCACGGCGCCAGACCAGGCCGGTCTGGACGACCTCGACCTCGCCCGACGGGTCGACGTTGAACACCCGTCCGGCGGCCTCAGACGCCTTCCATCGGTTGAAGGTCTTGATGAGGTCGAACCCCGTCCACGGCACCTTGGTCGCCGGATCGCGCTTCCATGCCTGCCGAGCATCGAGAACCAGACGCAGGCTCTGGTTGTAGGCGAACCGGGACGCGCCCACGTGCCGTTCGAGCACGCCGACCTGCTCGACCGTGGGGTCGAGGCAGAAGCGGAACGTCGTGAAGCGGACCATCGCGACGAACCATGCCAGGAGCCACTGACACTCCCACACCGACGACGTGCAGATTTTACTGATTATTGGCGAAGGTGCGCCTGGGCAGACTCGAACTGCCGACACCCGCTTTAGGAGAGCGGTGCTCTATCCGCTGAGCTACAGGCGCTCGCACCACTCAGACCAGGGCGCGAGCCGTTGCCGAGCTCGGGCCCGACAACAGACGCCGTACAGACTAGCGGCCCCGGCCGCGCAACCAGGAATCACACCCACGCCGCGGGGTCGGCGACGACGGACCGCAGCACCTCCCGCGCCCCACCGGTGAGCGCGGCCCGCTCCCCTGCCTGCGCGGCCCGCACGTCCAGCTCGACGAACGGCGCGGCGAGGACCCGCTCTCCCAGGGTCGCGACGACGTCGTCGCGCAACCAGGGCTCGAGGGTCGCGAACGCCCCACCCAGCACGACCGTCGGCACGCCGACGAGGTTGATGAAGTCCGCGAGCGCCGACCCCAGCGCGCGCGCCGCGCGCCGCGCCGCGCCGTTGGCCCCGCCGTCGTGCCCGAGCAGGAGCTCGACGAGCTCGGCGAGCGGGGCGTCGTCGGGCAGGTGCGCGGCCCGCATGACGGCTTCCTTGCCGGCGTACTGCTCGAGGCAGCCGAGCGCGCCGCAGGTGCAGCGCGGGCCGGCGGGGTCGACGACGACGTGCCCGATCTCGCCGTTCCAGCCGCGGTCGCCGAGGAAGAGCTGGCGGTCGACGACGATCGCGGCACCGACGCCGACGTCGCCGGAGACGTAGAGGAACGACGACGGCACGTCGCCGGCGAGCTCGGCGAGGGCGGCGAGCTTGGCCTCGTTGGCGACCTCGAGGGCGAGCGGCGTGCCGTCGGTGGCCCGCAGGTCGAGCAGGTCGCGCGGGTCGAGGGACGACCAGCCCAGGTTGGGCGCGACCTCGAGCCGCCCGTCGTGCGAGTCGACCAGGCCGGGCAGCGCGAGCCGCGCGCCCACGGCGCGCATCCCTGCCCCCTCGACGTCCGAGACGACGCCGTGCGCGATCTCGCGGAGCCGTCCGAGCACGTGACCCGGGTCGGAGTCGTGGAACGACCCCCGCTCGACGCGGTCGGCCACGACGTCGCCGGCGAGGTCGAGCACGCGCACGCCGAGGTAGTCGACGTTGACCTCGAGCCCGACCCCGACGACGGTCCGCCGGGCGGGCACCAGGGGGACGGCCGGGCGCCCGGCCCGCTGCGCGGCGACCGGGGGCAGCTCGGCGACGAGCCCGCCGGCGACGAGGCGGTCGACGAGGGTCGAGACGGTCGCGCGGGTCAGGCCGGTCGCGGCGGCGACGTCGGCGCGCGATGGTGGGACGGTGGCTTCGACGACGGCGGCCGCGACGAGTCGCAGGTTGCGCTCCCGCAGCGTGTGCTGGCGGGAGGCGGAGGGCGCGGGGCGCCCGGTCGGCGACGTCGTCGAGGTGGCTGGCACGTCTTGACTCTAGACCAGTCCCGCTGCAATAGTTCAGCCGTACAACAAAACGCCGCGGGGACGCGGCTCGAGCCCACGACGGGCACCGCACCTGCACGACTCGACGAGGAGAATCCCGTGAGCGACATCAAGTACTCCTTCGGCCTCTGGACCGTGGGCTGGCCCGCGAACGACCCGTTCGGCACCGCCACCCGCCCGGAGCTCGACCCCGCGGAGTCCATCCGCAAGCTCGCCGACCTGGGCGCGTGGGGCTTCACGTTCCACGACAACGACGCCTTCCCGTTCGGCGCCGAGGGTGCCGAGCGCCAGAAGCACATCGACGCGGTGAAGAAGGCCTCGCAGGAGACCGGCCTCGTCTGCGAGATGGTCACCACCAACACGTTCACGCACCCGATCTTCAAGGACGGCGCGTTCACGTCGAACAACCGCGCGGTGCGCCGCTACGGCCTGCGCAAGGTGCTGACGAACGTCGACCTCGCTGCCGAGATGGGCGCCTCGACGTTCGTCATGTGGGGCGGTCGCGAAGGCACGGAGTACGACAACTCCAAGGACCTGCACGCCGCCCACGCCCGCTACGCCGAGGGCATCGACACCGTCGCCGCGTACATCAAGGACAAGGGCTACGACCTGCGCGTCGCCCTCGAGCCCAAGCCGAACGAGCCCCGCGGCGACATCTTCCTGCCGAGCATCGGCCACGCGATCGCCCTCATCGACACGCTCGACAACGGCGACATCGTGGGCCTCAACCCGGAGACGGGCCACGAGCAGATGGCGGGCCTCAACTACACGCACGGCCTCGCGCTGGCGCTGTACGCGGGCAAGCTGTTCCACATCGACCTCAACGGTCAGCACGGTCCCAAGTACGACCAGGACCTCGTGTTCGGCCACGGCGACCTGCTGAGCGCGTTCTTCACGGTCGACATGCTCGAGAACGGCTTCCCGAACGGCGGCCCCCGCTACGAGGGTCCCCGCCACTTCGACTACAAGCCGAGCCGCACCGAGCACCTCGACGGCGTGTGGGAGTCGGCCAAGGCGAACATGGCCACCTACGACATGCTCGCCGCCAAGTCGAAGGCGTACCGCGAGGACCCCGAGGTGCAGAAGGCGTTCGAGCACGCCGGCATCTTCGAGCTGAACGAGCCGACGCTGGGCGCGGGCGAGTCGTTCGACGACTTCCTCGCGGACCGGTCCGCCTACGAGGACGTCGACGTCGACGCGGTCGCCGAGCGCGACTACGGTCTGGTGCGACTGCACCAGCTCGCGCTGACGCACCTCATCGGCTGACCAACCCCCCAGCGGTGAGCGGGCGTCTGGCCCTGTTCGTGCCCACGGACAGGGCCAGACGCCCCGCCCCCCCCCCCCCCGGGGGGGGGGGGGGGGGGGGGCGGGGGGCCCCCCCCCCCCCCCCCCCCCCCCCCCCGCCCACCACACTGAACGAGCCCGAGAAGGAAGCAACGATGCCCCTCGTCGCCGGCGTGGACACCTCCACGCAGTCCTGCAAGATCGTCGTCCGCGACGCCGAGACCGGCCGGCTCGTGCGCTCCGGCAGCGCGAAGCACCCGGACGGCACCGAGATCGACCCCCGGCACTGGTGGGACGCCTTCGACGCCGCAGCCCGGGACGCCGGCGGGCTGGACGACGTCGCCGCGCTCGCCGTCGGAGGGCAGCAGCACGGACTCGTCGCCCTCGACGCCCAGGGGCGGGTCGTCCGCGACGCCCTCCTGTGGAACGACACCCGCTCCGCCGCGGCCGCCGCAGACCTCGTGCGCGAGCTGGGCGACGGCGACGCGGACGCCGGCGCGCAGGCCTGGGCCGACGCCGTCGGCTCCGTCCTCGTCGCCTCGCTGACCGTCACCAAGCTGCGCTGGCTGCGCGACGCCGAGCCCGAGAACGCGGCGCGCGTCGCGGCCGTCGCGCTCCCCCACGACTGGCTGACGTGGCGCATCGCCGGCTACGGGCCCGAGGGCTCCTCGCCGCTCGGCCCGCAGCTCGACGCGCTCGTCACCGACCGCTCCGACGCGTCCGGCACGGGCTACTACGACGCGCAGGGTGCGGACGGCGCCGGCGAGTACCGCCGCGACCTGCTCCGCCTCGCCCTCGGTCGCGACGACGTCGTCCTGCCCCGGGTGCTCGGCCCGGCCGAGGCAGGCGGGCGGGCGCACCCCTCGGTCGCGGGCGCGGACGTCGACGGCGGCGCGCTGCTCGGCCCCGGCGCCGGGGACAACGCCGGCGCCTCCCTGGGCCTCGGCATGCAGACCGGGGACATCGCGATCTCGCTCGGCACGTCCGGCGTCGTCTCCGCCGTCGCACCTACGCGCACCGCGGACGGCAGCGGCGCGATCAACGGCTTCGCCGACGCCACGGGCAACGCCCTCATGCTGGCGGTCACGCTCAACGCGGCCCGCGTGCTCGACGCCGCCCGAGCGGTCCTCGACGTCGACGTCGACGAGCTGGCCCGCCTCGCCCTCGAGGCTCCCGCCGGGTCGGACGGGCTCGTGCTCGTGCCCTACCTCGAGGGCGAGCGCACCCCGAACCGCCCCGACGCCACCGGCACGCTGCACGGCATCCGCCTCGCGACGTCGACCCGCGCGCACCTCGCCCGCGCCCACGTCGAGGGCATGCTCTGCGGCCTCGCCGACGGCCTGGACGCGCTCCGCGCGCAGGGTGTGCCCGTCGAGCGGGTCATGCTCATCGGCGGCGCGGCCCAGTCCCCCGCCGTCCAGCAGGTCGCGACCCAGGTCTTCGGCCTGCCGATCGGCATCCCAGCGCCCGGCGAGTACGTGGCCGACGGCGCCGCGCGTCAGGCCGCCTGGGTCCTGGCCGCCGCGAGCGCCCCGGGAGCCGACGCGCCCTCGTGGTCCACGACGATCGCCCGGACGCTCGACGCCGACCCGCGGCCGGTGGTGCGCGAGCAGTACGCCGCCGTCCGCGACCTGGTCTGAGCCCGATGGGCCACCGCGACGACGTCGCCTCCGCCGTCGCCGAGCGAGCTCTCGCGGACCTGCAGCGCGACGCCCACTCCTTGGACGTCGCGCTGCACTCCGTCGAGGTGACGGTCGGCCGTGAGCCGGTGCTGCGCGCGGGCTGCGCTCCCGCCGGTCCGGACGCCCCGCACCGCATGTACTCCGTGTCCAAGACGGTCACGGGGCTGGCGGTCGGGCTCCTGGCCGCCGAAGGGGCGCTCGACCTCGACGACCCCGTGCTGAAGCACTTCGGCGACATGGCGCCCGTGCACCCGTGGCTTGAGGCCACCACCCTGCACCACATGCTGTCGATGCGCGGCCCGCACCGCTCGACGACGTTCAAGCGCGTCCCGGGCGGCTGGCTGGAGTCGTACTTCCGCGTGCCCCCGTCGCACGCCCCGGGGACGGTGTTCACCTACGACACGAGCGCCTCGTACACGCTCGCGGCGCTGGTGGAGCGGGTCACGGGCACGACGGTCGCCGACTACCTGCGCCCGCGCGTGCTCGACCCGATCGGGGTCTCGGCCGGGCTGCGGTTCCTGCCGAGCCCGGAGGGTGTCAGCCACGGCGGGTCTGGCCTGGTCTGCAGCCCGCACGACCTGCTCCTGCTCGCGCAGCTCATGCTCGACGGCGGCGTGCACGAGGGGCGATCGCTGCTGCCGGCGGACTACCTGGAGCGTGCCACGACGCCGCAGGCGAGCACCTCCCTGCTGACCTGGGGGTCGTCGCTGCGGCACGCGTACGGGTACCAGCTCTGGCTGCCGCCGCAGGGCGGGTGGGCGATGTTCGGCCTGGGCGGGCAGATCGTCTACGGCGACCCCGCGCGCGACCTCGCCGTCGTGGTCACCGCCGACACCCAGGCGTGCACCGGCGGCGACCAGCGCCTGATCGACCTCGTCCTGGGGGGCCTCCTGCCGGCGCTCACCGGCGCGACGCCGTCCGCGGTTCCCGATACCGCGCACGCGAACCCGTCCGCCACGGCGGCACCGGCTCGCACCGAGCTCGCCTGGCCGGCGCCGTCGCACGACCCGGCCCACGCCGTGGCGGCGTCAGGCCGGTGGGTGCGGCCCACGGGGGGCGTCGGGAACGACGAAGGCCCCGCAGAGATCGTCCTCGAGCTCGGGGACGGCGGCGGCCGGTTGCGCTCGTCGGACGGCTGGGACCTGCCGCTGCGCTTCGGCGAGCCCGCCCCGGCACGCCTGGACGGGGACCCGGCCGTGGTCACGGCGGGCTGGTCCTCGCCGAGCACGCTCGACGTGCGCGTGGCCGGGCTCGGCGACGAGCTCGCCACCGTCCGGGTGCGGTGCGTCCGGGCCGAGGACGGCAGCCTCACCGTGCAGTCCCAGGGGTTCGCGGAGACCATCGGGCCCGGCTGGACCTTCCACGGAACGTACTCCGCGGCGGCATAGCGGATCCTCGTGCCGCGGCGGGGACGCTGCCCGTCCCGGCACGAGGACCCGACCGCGAGGTCAGCCCTTGACGGAGCCGATGAGCGCGCCCTTGACGAAGAACCGCTGGATGAACGGGTAGACGATCAGCATCGGCAGCGTCGCCACGAAGATCACGGCCATCTTCACCGACTGCGCGGGCGGCACCACGTCCACGGAGTTCGCGTCCGCGTTGACGCCGCTGGCGACGATGACGATCTGGCGCAGCAGCACCTGGATGGGCCACTTCGACGAGTCGTTGATGTACAGGATCGCGTTCTGGTAGGTGTTCCAGTAGTACACGGCGTAGAACAGGCCGATGGTGGCGATGGACGCCAGCGAGAGCGGCAGCACGATGCGCCAGAACACGCCGAGGTCGGAGCAGCCGTCGATGCGCGCCGCCTCCTCGAGGCTGTCCGGGATCCCCTGGAAGAAGCTCCGCATGATGACGAAGTTGAAGGCGTTCACCGCCACCGGAAGGATCAGCGACCACAGCGAGTCGATGAGCCCGAGGCTGTTGACCACGATGAACGTGGGGATCATGCCACCGCTGAACAGCATGGTGAACACCACGAGGAAGTTGATCACCCGGCGCCCGCGCAGGTACCGCTTGGACAGCGCGTACGCCATGAGGGACGTGATCAGCAGGCTGACGAAGGTGCCGGCCACGGTGACGAACACCGAGACCCCCATGGCCCGGAAGATCGTGGACGTCGACAGGATGTACCGGTAGGCGTCCAGCGTGAGCTCGCGCGGGATCAGCACGAACGGGCGCGTGGCCAGCTCGCCCGGCGTCGCGAGCGAGCTGCCGAGCACGTTGAGGAACGGCAGCACGCAGATCAGGGCGAATCCGGTCAGGACGACGGCGTTCACGACCTGGAAGACGCGCATCCCCGGCGTCGTGCGGCGGACCGGGCGGACGCCGTCGGCGCTCGGGCGCGAGGCCCGCGGTGCGGCGACTGTCTTGCTCATCTCTTGCTCCCATGCTCGGGCAGGCGGTCGGGGACGGCGCGCAGGGCGAACAGCCCCGCGCCGCAGAAGAACAGGAAGGCCACCGGGTACAGCACGAGCTGGCTGCCGACCAGGCACACGAGACCGGCGGCGGCGAACCACCAGCCGGTGGCGCGGCGCGCCGGCCGACGACCCGCGACGTACAGGCCGATCGCGCCGAGCAGAAGCACGGTCACGAGCGTGAAGCCGAACCAGGCGCCGAGCGTGGCCGCCGCCTGGTAGGCCTCCGCCCGGGGCAGGTCGATCCCCACGGCGCGCAGCTCCGGGTACAGGGTGGCGAGGAACTGCGCCTCGTCAACCCGGTTCATCACGACGGCGAACCCGCCCAGGAACACCGTGGAGACGACCATGCCCGCCACGGCGAGCCAGCTCTCGACCGTGCGCCGCACCGGGGGCGCGGCCACGCCGACGCGGCCCCGGTCAGTCGTCGGCGCTGACAACGGTCACCTCCGTGACCCGCAGGCTCGGGCTGTCCTCGACGTGGAACCCGGGCCCGTCACAGCCCACGATGCGGATCCGCGAGAACACCGAGTCCGCGACGAAGCCCGCGTGGACGCCGTGGCGTGCCATCTCGTCGACGCCGTCCGCCATCGCCGGGTACCCGGCCACGGCGTCGGGCGCGAAGGACACCGCGACGTCGTCCAGGGTGACCTCCGCCAGGGGCTGCTCGGGCAGCCCGTACAGGTGCGCGGCGGCGGCGTGCACGTTGCGCGCCGTGATGTGCGACAGGTGGATGCGGCGGAACAGCGGCGTCCGGTCGTCCACCGGGTAGGCCGCGCGGTCGGCGACCCACGGCTCCTTGCCGTCCGGGCCGCAGAAGTAGAAGGGGTTGACGACGATCGGGCACATTACGTCGTCCATCACGACGTTCGTGACGCGCACGTCCTCGACCGTGCCGCCACGCCCTCGGCGCGACTTGACGCGGATGCCTCGGTCGGTGCCGGAGAAGACGCAGTCGCCGATGACGACGTTGCGCACGCCACCGCTCATCTCGCTGCCGATCACCACGCCGCCGTGGCCGTGCACCATGGTGCAGCCCGTGATGGTGATGTTCTCGCACGCGACCTTGCTGTCGGCACGCTCCGTGCCGGCCTTGATCGCGATGCAGTCGTCGCCGACGTCGATGTGGCAGTCGCTGATGCGCACGTTGCGGCACGACTCGGGGTCGATGCCGTCCGTGTTGGGCGAGTCCGGGGGGTTGACGATGCGGATCCCCGAGATGCTCACGTCCTCGCACAGCAGGGGGTGCACGGTCCAGGCGGGCG
Source organism: Isoptericola luteus (assembly GCF_020297055.1). Taxonomy (GTDB): domain Bacteria; phylum Actinomycetota; class Actinomycetes; order Actinomycetales; family Cellulomonadaceae; genus Isoptericola; species Isoptericola luteus. The sequence goes on from NZ_JAIXCQ010000003.1 coordinate 299,043, forward strand.
AGTCGGTCAGGGTGACGTCGCGGATCGTCACGCGCGTGCACTCGTGCAGGCCGACCAGCGTGGGCCGCGGGTACGCGAGCGCCGCCCGGTCCCGGGTGAACGTGTCCCACCAGGCCGCACCGCCGCCGTCGACCGTGCCCAGGCCGGTGATCGCGACGTCCGTCTCGCCGTGCGCGTACAGGCACGGCGAGTGGACCTCGACGGACGCGCCCTCCCAGCGGGCGGCGACGGCCGGGTAGAGGCCCGGGTCCGGCACGAACTCGAGCCGGGCGCCGGCCTCGAGGTGCAGCTCGACGTGGCTGCGCAGGCGCAGCGCCCCGGTGCGGTGCACGCCCGCGGGCACCACGACCCGGCCGCCGCCCGCGCTCGCGGCGTCGTCGATCCGCGCCTGGAGCGCGGCCGTCTCCAGCGTGTCGCTCGCGTCGGGCGCGAGGTCGGGAACGGTGGTGTCGATGGAGCGCACCTGTCACCTCGTGGTTCGAAGGGGGATGGGGAGGGTGCCGGCCGACCGTCGGCCGGCCGGCACCCGGTGTGGCCGACGGGTCAGCCGTTGACCTTGGCGTACGCCGCCGTGTACTCCTCGACGATCTTGTCGAGCCCCTGACCGCGCAGGTTCTCGATGACGGCCTCGTAGTCGGCCATCTCGATCTGCCCGGTGATGTACTGGTTGTAGGCGTCGTTGACCTGCTGCTCGATGGTCGACCACTGCCGCGTGAACGTCTCCGAGGTGAGGGACTGCGCCGGGTTCGTGACGACGTACTCCTCGTTCTCGAGCATCAGCGCGTTGCCCTCGTCCACGTACTCGGTGGTGCTCTTGTACGTGATGACCTTCTCCGACGGGCGCGACGACGCGAACGGCTGCACCTCCTGCTCCCAGGCGGTCTGGTCCTCGATCGTGACGACGCCCATCGCGTCGAGCGAGTAGTGCGTGTCCTCGATGCCGTTGGTCATGAGGGCGAAGGCCTCCTCGTCCATGAGCTTGTCGATGAACCCGAGCACGCGCTTGAGGTCGGCCTCGGACTCGACCTCGGACTTGGGGATGGCCAGCCAGCCGCCCATGCCACCGTTCGTGTCCGTGAGGATGCGGCGCTCGACGTCTCCGGCGGTGATGTCGTTGACGAGCGCCCACGACATCGGGGTCTCCGGGTCCGCGCTCTGGGCGAGGGCCATGTAGTTCTTCGCCTCGAACAGGCCGGTGACGACGATGCCGCCCTTGCCCTGGGCGATCGCGTCCTGCTGGTTCGACTTCTGGACGGTGACGAACTCCTGGTTCACCGCGCCGTCCTCGTAGACGCCGCGGTACCACTCCATGGCGTCCTTGTACGCGTCGGTGGTGAAGCTCGGCACGACCGTGCCGTCGGCGGCGACCTCGAACTGCTGGCCCGCGCCGAAGTAGCCGGCCAGGGAGCGGAAGCCGACGCGGAAGCTCTCCTCGCGGTCGATGAACCCGGTGGTGTCGTCCTTGCCGTTGCCGTCGGGGTCGTCATGGGTGAACGCGTGCGCCACCTTGGTGAGGTCCTCGATGGTGTGCGGCACCTCGAGGCCCAGGTTGTTCAGCCAGTCCTGGCGCACGACGACGCCGTAGCGGGCCTTGATCTTCTGGAACGGCACGCCGTACAGGTGGCCGTCGATGCGCGCGGACTCGAGGGTCTGCGGGTCCACCTTGGACAGGTTCGGGTAGTCGGCGAGGTACTTCTCGACGTCCCAGAACATGCCGGAGGTGAGGGCCTGACGCACGGTCGTGCTGTCGCCCTGCGTGAGGGAGACGATGTCGGCCAGCGTGCCGGAGGCGAGCGCCGCGTTGATCTTCTCCTCCTTCGACGCGTCGGGCACCCACTGCATCTCGAACTTCTCGCCCGTGTGCTCCTCGAGCGCCTTCTCGATGACGCCGTCCTTCTCCGGCGTCGTCGGCGTGTGGAGCATCGCCATCCAGGTGATCGGCTCGTCGGAGGCGGCGCCTTCGCCGCCCTCGCCCGTGCCGCCGCTGCACGCCGTGAGCGCGAGCGCGACGACGGCGGCCGATGCCGCGCCTGTGGTGAGCCTGCCGAACTTCCTCATGCTGTTTCCTCTCGTGACGACCATGGGTGTCCTGCTCCTTCGCAGGTGGTCAGGGAACTGCTGGTGCGGTGCGACGACCGGGTCGTCGACGTGTGGGGGCCTGCTGGCTGTCCGCCGCGCCCGGGCGTTCGGGTCGTTCTCCGGGCACGGCCCCGGGCTCGGTGCCGGGCTCGGTGCCGGGCTCGGTGCCGGGCTCGGCGAGGTCGCGGTACACGATTCGGGTGACGAGGCCGACGGCGCACGCCGGGATGCCGACCCCGAACAGGACGAGGAGCGGGAGCGCGAGCTGCCAGAGCGCCCAGTACGCGAGCCCGACGGCGGTGGCGCCGAGCACGGTCCAGTGGAGCGAGCCGAACCCGAGCAGCAGCGCCGCGGCGAGCTGGCGCCGGACGGTGACGACGTCCGTGGCCACCATGACCGGATAGACGTACGAGGCGGCGACGCCCAGGACGGCGAGCGCGACCACGTTGAGGGCCTGGACGTACCAGCTCGGCGAGCTGAAGACGTTGGTGAGGATCACGGCGGCGGCGCCGAGCAGGACCCAGCTCACCGCCATCGCGGGGAGGGAACCCTCGCGGGCGTACCGCCAGAACGTGCGGGCGGGCGGCGGCGTCTCGCCGTACCGGAACCACCGGTCGACGTACCTCGCCAGCGCGTACGACGCCGGGCCGATGCCCACCACCACCAGGCCGAGCACCGTCGTCGCGACCCAGAGCAGGTTGAGGTACGCGACCCGGTAGACGCCCACCAGGAACGTGTTGATCCGCACGAAACCCTCGAAGGAGAACACGTCAGTAGACGCCTTCCTCGCCGAACTTCTTCGCGAGCCGGTTGGCCATGATCACCAGGAGCAGCCCGACGAGCCCCTTGAAGAATCCGACGGCGGCGGCGTAGCTGAGCTGACCGTTCTGGATGCCCGCCGTGAACACGTAGGTGTCGAAGATCTCGCCCACCTCGCGGTTCAGGGAGTTCATCACGAGGAACATGTGCTCGAAGCCGAGCTCCAGGAAGTCGCCGATGGCGAGGATGAACATGACGATGATCGTGGGGCGGATCGCGGGGAGCGTGATGTGCCAGGTCTGGCGCAGCCGCCCGGCGCCGTCGAGCTCCGAGGCCTCGTAGAGCTGCATGTCGACGGCGGTCATCGCGGCGAGGTAGACGATCGTGCCCCAGCCCGCGCCCTTCCAGATCTCCTGGAAGACGTACATCGGCCGCAGCCAGTCGGGATCGGTGAGGAACGGGATCGGCTGACCGCCGGCCTCGACGATGAGGTTGTTGACCGCGCCGCCGTCGGTGGAGAGCAGCACGTAGAAGATCGAGACGACGATGACCCACGACATGAAGTGCGGCAGGTAGATGACCGTCTGCACGCTGCGCTTGAACGACCGCGTGCGGACCTCGTTGAGCAGGAGCGCCAGGATGATGGGCACCGGGAAGGCGAAGACGAGCAGCAGCAGCGAGACCGCCACCGTGTTGCCGAGCAGCTGCAGGAACGTGGTCTCCGTGAAGAACCGCACGAAGTGGTCGAAGCCGACCCACGGGCTGCCGCCGATCCCCAGGAACGGCAAGTAGTCCTGGAACGCGATGACCAGCCCGCCCATGGGCGCGTACTTGAAGACCAGGAAGTACAGGATGCCCGGCACGGCCATCAGGTACAGCGCCCGGTGCTTGCCCAGCGCCGAGCGTCGCTTGCGCGGCGGCGCCGGGTCGCCCGCCCGGACGGCGGCCCGCGGAGGTGCTGCGGCCACGGCTGCGGTCGCCGCGCTCATCCCACCGCTCCGGCGTCGTTCGTTACCACCATTGGTATGCCCTTCACTTGCTCGTCGTCGAGCGATCCCGGACCGGTCCCGTGACCTTTCCGGTAACCGGTTTCCCGCGAACGTACAGGACCGGGCGCCACTCGGGCAAGCGCCTTCCACGCATCGATGCGGAACCGTTTCCTGCGGCCGGTCGAAGCCCGCGCGGGCAGCGGCACCCGCGCGCGTCAGGCGTGGACGTCAGGCGTGGACGTCAGGCGTGGGCGCCGACGGAGATCTCCCCGAACGTCAGCTCCGGCGTCACCCCGAGGACGGCGGCCACCCGGTCCACCTGCTCCTCGACCGCTCGTCGGCGCGCCGCGGCGGGCGTCTCGAACATCTCGACGGTGATGCGCACCCGCGTCCCCGCCAGCCGCTGGTGCCAGACCCCGGCCACCACGCCGTCCACGAGGACGACCGGGAAGTTGCCGGCCTGTCCGCCCGCGAGCGCCCGCTCGGACGCCCGGCCCGGGAAGATCCACGCGCGCGGCTGACTGCCGATGCCGTAGGCGTCGAACAGCGTGAGCAGCCGCACCTCACCGCGGCGTGGCTCGGCGTCGGAGGCGGCGGCCAGCCGCAGGCACGCGGCGCCCGCGCGGTCCACGCGTTCCAGCCGAGGGTCGGCCCCCGCCTGCGAGAACAGCTCCGCGGCCCGTGCCGGACGGATCGAGAGCCATCTCGCAAGCTCTGCCGCGGTCGCCGGCCCGTACGCGGCCAGGTAGTCGTGCAGGAGGTCGAGCGCGGCCGCCACGCCCGGGCGCGGGTCGAACGCGGGCAACCAGGTCCGTGGGCTGGTGTACGTCACCTTCCGGCCCCGGAGCCGGCCGAAGCAGAGGACGCCGCGGTGGCCCGCCGTCCCGATCAGCTGGCGCCACCGCGGCCAGAACCCGCTGAAGGCGGGCATCACCAGGTCGCCCGCCCACGGGCCGGTCGCGCCGACGACGGCCTCGTCGAGCTCGTCGACGGTCAGCTCCGCGCCGGCGAGCGCCGTCCCGATCGCCGCCAGGACGGCCTCCTGCTGGTCGCCCGTGAGCCGAGCGGCCCGCGACGGGACGGGCCCGGACGCGCCGATCCAGCCCATCGCCCCCACCCACCGGGTCAGCCCGCCCGCGGAGAGCAGGTGCACCGTCCCGCGCGGGCCGTGCGCCTTCACGAGCGTGCGCTCGACCTCGAGCGCACGGCGGACGTCGGCGCGGGTCACGCCGTCGGCCCGCAGCCCTACCGAGGTCTCGCCGGCGACCATCACCTGGGCGTGGGCGCCCACCATCGCGTCGACGACGGCGGTCATCGCCGCCGTGCCGTCGTCGTGCACCGGCTCCGGGTCGAGCAGGCGGTGCGTCGCGAGCCGCCGGGCGAGCACCCGGTCCCAGTCCGCGGGTCGCTCCGCGGCGTCGGCCACGTCCGGTCGCACCGTCATCCGACCCCCTCGCACTCGTGTCGCCCCAGGCTAGGGGTGGTCACCGACACGGCCGCCCGGGCAGCCGCACGGGCCACGGCCCGCGGCTACCGGCGACGGTCGATCGTGCGGATGCGGTACCGCAGTGCGGCGGGTCCGGACGACGTCGCCCACGCGGCCTCGCCGGGCATCGTCCAGGCATGCGGGTCGAGCTCCGGGGCGAACGCGTCGCCCTCGACGACCAGGTCGACGTCGGTGACGACCAGCCGGTCCGCGAGCGCCAGCGCCTCGGCGTACACCCGTTCGCCGCCCATCACCCAGACCTCCTCGCCCCCAGGTGCCCCGGAGGCGAGGGCGAGCGCCGCCCCGAGCGACGGCGCGGGCGTCGCGCCGGAGTCGTCCCAGCCGGCCTGCCGGGTGACCACGACGTTGGTGCGGCCCGGCAGGGGACGACGCGGCAGCGACTCCCAGGTGCGCCGGCCCATCACCACCGGATGGCCGGATGTCGTCGCCTTGAAGTGGGCGAAGTCCTCCGGCACCCGCCACGGGATCGTGCCGGCCGCGCCGATCACGGGACGGCCCGCGGCGTCGCGCGCCTGGGCCCAGATCAGCCCGATCACACCGCGACCGGGGCCTTGATGCCGGGGTGGTGCTGGTACCCGAGGACCTCGATGTCCTCGTAGGCATAGTCGAACAGCGAGTCGCGCGGCGCGAGGCGCAGCGTCGGGTAGGGGTACGGGTCGCGGGCGAGCTGGGTGCGCACCTGCTCCACGTGGTTGTCGTAGACGTGGCAGTCGCCGCCGGTCCAGACGAACTCGCCCACCTCGAGGCCGGTCTGCGCGGCCACCATGTGCGTGAGCAGCGCGTAGGAGGCGATGTTGAACGGCACGCCGAGGAAGAGGTCGGCGGAGCGCTGGTAGAGCTGGCAGCTCAGCTTCCCGTCGGCCACGTAGAACTGGAACAGCAGGTGGCACGGCGGCAGCGCCATGTCCGCCAGCTCGGCCACGTTCCACGCACTGACGATCAACCGGCGCGAGTCCGGGTTGACCTTGATCTGGTCGACGACGTCCGCGACCTGGTCGACGTGCCGTCCGTCCGGCGTCGGCCACGAGCGCCACTGGACGCCGTAGACGGGGCCCAGCTCGCCGTCGTCGGCGGCCCACTCGTCCCAGATGCTCACGTCGTGCTCCTGCAGCCACCGCACGTTGGAGTCACCCCGCAGGAACCACAACAGCTCGTACGCGACCGACTTCAGGTGCACCCGCTTGGTGGTGATCAGCGGGAACCCGGCCTGCAGGTCGTAGCGGATCTGGCGGCCGAACACGCTGCGCGTGCCCGTCCCCGTGCGGTCGGGCTTGTGCGCGCCGCGGGCCAGCACCTCACGCAGGAGGTCTTCGTACGGGGTGGGGATCGCCATGGCGAAAACAATACGTCCCGCCGCCCTCGTCGGGGATCACCACGGCAGTTCGTGATCGGCCCGGCAGTTCGAACTGCCGCGCCGATCACGAACTGCCGCGGTGATGTCTGCGGTGTCACACCTGTCCGGCGTCACACCGCGGCCGCCTGCGCGGTCGACCTGGTGAGAGCGCCCGACGGGCGCGGCACAGGAGGCAGAGATGCGACGCATCGTCATCGTCGGCGGCGGCTACGCGGGATTCACGGCGGCCCGGGAGCTGGAGGGGAAGCTGCGGCGCGAGCTGCGGCGCGGCGACGTCGAGCTGGTGCTCGTCGACCCGCGCCCGTACATGACGTACCAGCCGTTCCTGCCCGAGGTGGTCGCCGGGTCGGTCGAGGCACGGCACGCGGCGGTCTCGCACCGGCGGCACCTGCGCCGCACCCGCCTGGTCGACGGCACGGTCGAGCGGGTGGACCACGCGGATCGCGTCGTCGTGGTGCGACCGCGGTCCGGCGACCCGTACCGGCTCGGCTACGACACGGTCGTGGTCACGGCCGGCGCGGTGACGCGGGTCTTCCCCGTGCCGGGCGTCGCGGAGCACGCGATCGGCATGAAGCACGTGGAGGAGGCCGTCGCGATCCGCGACCGGCTCCTCACGGCCTTCGACGAGGCGGCGAGCCTCCCCCGCGGCCCGGAGCGGCAGCGCCTGCTCACGGTGACGTTCGTGGGCGGCGGCTTCTCCGGCGTCGAGGGCTTCGCGGAGCTGCTGTCCCTCGCCCACGACCTGCTGGGCCGCTACCCGGAGATCGACGCCCGGGAGCCGGCCTTCCACCTGGTCGAGCGGAACGACCGGATCCTGCCGGAGGTCACCGACGGGCCGGGGCGCCGGGTCGTGGAACGGCTCGAGCGGCGGGGCGCGCACGTGCACCTCGGCACGGGGCTGGTCTCGGCGGAGGACGGCGTCGTGACCCTCTCGACGGGCGAGTCGTTCGCCTCGGGCCTGCTGGTGTGGACGGCGGGCAACGCCGCGAACCCCGTCGTCGCCACGCACACCGACCTGCCGGTCGACGCGCGCGGGTACGTCGTCGTCCGCCCGGACCTGCGGGTCGGCACCGACGGCCACCCCGTCGACGACGCGTGGGCGGCGGGCGACGGCGCGGCCGTGCCCGACCTGGCCGTGCCGCGCCCCGGGGCCCTCGCCGTCCCGAACGCGCAGCACGCCGTGCGGCAGGGACGGCGCCTGGCACACAACCTCGCCGCCGCGCTGCACGGCCGGCCGACCCGGCCCTACGTGCACGGCAGCCTCGGCGTCGTCGCGACGCTCGGCCTGGGCGCGGGGATCTTCCAGTACCGCCGGGTCGTGGTGGGCGGCCGCCTCGCGTGGCTGATGCACCGCGGCTACCACGTGCTGGCCATCCCGACGTGGGAGCGCAAGGTCCGCGTGCTCGCCGTCTGGCTCACCGCCGCGGTGTTCGGGCGCGACGTCGTCTCCCTCGCCTCGGTGCAGACGCCGCGCGCCGCGTTCGAGGCGGCGGCCCCGGCGGAGCAGCGGCATCAGGCGGTGGCGTAGCCCGTCAGCTTGTCAGGGTTGACCTGCACGTACACGTGCTCGACCCGGCCGGCGACGACGTCCAGCGCGACGAGCGCAAAGGGGGCGGCGTCGACGTCGACGACGAGCGCGGGCAGGCCGTTGGCCTCGACGAACCGCACCTGGCCCACGTTCCAGTACTTGCGCCACACGTTGTCGAAGAACAGCAAGACCCGCGCGCGGCCCACCACCTCCACCCGCGCGGCGTGCACGCGCCCGCCGCCGTCGGCGCGCGCGACGACGTCGTCCGCCAGGTAGCGCTCGAAGCGGGCGAGGTCGCCCTCGTGCGCGGCGGCGACGAACTCGTCGAGGAGGCGCCGGTGCTCGCCCCGGTCCACGGGCACGGCCTCGCGGGTGCCCAGCCGGTCCCGCGCCCGCCGCGCGAGCTGCCGCGCGTTCGCCTCCGTGAGGCCCAGGGTCTCCGCGACCCGCGCGTGGGGGTAGCCGAACGCCTCCCGCAGCACGTACACCGCGCGCTCGACGGGCGTCAGCCGCTCCAGGAGCAGCAGCGTGGCCAGCTCCAGCGCCTCGGCCCGCTCGGCGCCGACGGCCGGGTCGTCGGAGGTGTCGACCGGCTCGGGCAGCCACGGCCCGACGTACGACTCACGGCGTGCGCGGGCCGAGGTCGCCGCGTTGATCGCGAGCCGCGTCGTGACGGTGGTGAGGAACGCCGCGGGGTTCCGCACGGCGTCGCGATCGGTGCCCTGCCAGCGGATCCAGGCGTCCTGCACCACGTCCTCGGCCTCCGCGACGCCACCCAGCATGCGGTAGGCGATGCCGAACAGCTGTGGCCTGACGGCGAGGAACGCCTCGAGCGCCCCGGCTCCCCCGACCACGTCGGGAGAGCCAGGCGCGGCGGGGCGCCCAGGCGCGGACCGGCGCGTCGTCATGCCGTCACGGTAGCCCGGCCCTCGTCGTCGCGGCAGCCGTCACACCGCCGTCCGCGGCGCCGTGAAGTCGGCGTGGGTCACCGCGCCGAGCAGGGCGTCGCCCTGCGGCACGATCGAGTCCTCCACGAGGACGGCCCCGAAGTAGGGGGCGGCGGGGTCGGCCACGACCTCGCGGTCGTCGCCGGCGTCGGCGAGGGCTGCCCGGACGAACTCGTCGAACCGCACCCGCTCCGGCCCGGCCACCTCGGTCACGCCCCGCCGCGGGTCGCCCGTAGCGGCCTCCGCGACGTACCGGGCCACGTCCGCCGAGGCGATCGGCTGGAACGCGACCGGCGGGATGCGCACCACGCCGTCCACCGTGGCACCGTCGGCGATCTGCCGTGCGAACTCGAAGAACTGGGTGGCGCGCACGACCGTCCAGCCGACACCGCCGGAGCGCACCAGCTCCTCCTGCGCGACCTTCGCCCGCAGGTACCCGGAGTCCGGGTTGCGGTCCGTGCCGACGATCGACAGCACGACGTGGTGCCGCACCCCGGCGCGCTCCTCGGCGTCGAGCAGCGTGCGCGTCGACGTCGTGAAGAACCGCAGCACGTCGTCGGGTGCGAACGACGGCGAGTTCGACACGTCAACCACGACGTCGGCGCCGGCGAGCGCCGCGTCCACCCCCTCGCCCGTGAGGGTGTCCACGCCCGTGCTGGGCGCTGCGGCGACGGCGTCGTGCCCGGCCTGTGCCAGGAGCGCGACGACCTGATTCCCGATGAGTCCCGTCCCACCGACGACCACGATCTTCATGAGTCTCGTCCTCTCTGCGGTGCGCGCGGCCCGGTGGCCGCCCGACACCCTGTCGACCACGCCGGGGGGCGTTCCGTGACAGCCGGACCCTGGGCTGCCCGCGACACACCAGGACCGGCGGCGCGCGGCGGGCCGGAATGCCGCCACCCGTGCGCACGTTCCCCGGGCCACCCGGACATCCATGGGCGAGCAGTGGGAGGATCGACTCATGACGGACCAGACGACCACGACCGAGGACCCCGCGGCCGACGCGCCTGCCGCCGTGACGCCGTCGCCGACCGACCCGCTGTGGGTCGAGCGCACCGGTACCCGCACGTACCGCGGCTACTCCGCGCGCGGCGCGAGCGTCGAGATCGGGCCGGCCGGGTCGGGCGCCGTGTTCACCCCCGGTGAGCTGCTGAAGATCGCGCTCGCCGCGTGCGCCGGGATGAGCAGCGACACCAAGTTCTCGCGCGTGCTGGGCGACGACTACGCGGTGACGATCCGGGTGGAGGACCCGAAGGACATGGACGACGACCGCTACCCCGTGCTGACGGAGAGGTTCGAGATCGACCTGTCCTCCCTGGACGACAAGGCGCGGGACAAGACGCTGCTGCTCGCGCAGCGCTCGATCGACCGTGCCTGCACGGTCGGCCGCACGCTCAAGGCGGGCGCCCTGGTGCCGCCCGCGACGTTCGAGCAGCCCGACCAGGGAGCGGCCTCGTGACACGCCGCCGCCGCGAGAGCACGCCGCCGCCCGACGGCGCCACGTCGGGCCCCCCGGACTCGTCCGCCACGGAGTCGGCGGGCACGGGGTCGGCGGGCACGGGGTCGGCGGGCACGGTCGTCCCGCACGACGCGACCCAGGGCGCCGTCAGCACCGAGGACTGGACGAGCTACCGCTCCACGCCCGTGCTGGACTCGCTGCTGGACAAGGCGGTCACGATCCCGTCCGCGCAGATCCACCGGCACGTCGACAAGCTCCGGGCCCGCAACCCGGAGGCGAGCCCGGCGCAGATCATCCAGATGCTCGAGCGCGAGTACCTCACGCTCCTGGCGACGGCGGGCGGGGCGGTCGGGGCGGCGGCCGCGGCGCCGTCGGTCGGGACCGTCGCCGCGTCCGCGCTGACGACGGGCGACATCGCGACGTTCTTCGCGAGCTCGTCCGCGTTCGCCCTCGCCGTCGCCGACGTGCACGGGGTGGCGATCGACGACGTCGCCCGGCGACGCACGCTCCTCCTGGCCACCGTCCTCGGGGACCGCGGCGCCCGGGACGTCGAGAACGCCATCGGCGGCTCGACCGTGGCGTGGGGCAAGGTGATGCTCACGACGATGCCGCAGTCCACGCTCAAGCGGGTCAACAAGATGCTGTCGCGGCAGTTCCTCAAGCGTCAGGTCGCCAAGCAGGGCTCGCTGGCCCTCGGCCGGATGCTGCCGTTCGGGGTGGGCGTCGTCATCGGTGTGGCCGGTGGCCGCGCGCTCGGCCACGGTGTCATCGCGCAGTCGCGCAAGGCGTTCGGGCCGCCGCCGGAGCGCTTCCCCCGCATCCTCGACGGCGAGACCGGGGCGCCCGTGCTCGAGGCTCCCGCCCAGGAGCGGGGCTCGAGCCGCTGGTTGCCGCGACGCAGGTCGCGGGGCTGACCGTGTCACGGCCGGACCGCCGGGTCGAGGTGGCGCGGCTGCTGCCCGTGGAGGCGTCGGTCGCGTTCGCCTGGGTGGCAGACCTGCGCACCCACCCCCGCTGGATCCCGCTCACACGCCTGGACGGCCAGGCCCGTCCGGGCCCCGAGCTCGGCGACCGGTTCACCTTGGTCAGCGGCCCGGGCGTCCGGCGTGACGGCGCCCTGGGGCGGCTCGTGATGGCCGACCACATGGTGCTCGAGCTGCTGGAGCGACCGTCGACGGCGCAGGCGCGAGTGGGGCGGACCCGGCTCTCCAAGCGTGGCCCGGTGCTCCTCGGGGCGGCCGGGTTCGACGTCGTCCCGGTCGACCGGGCACGCTGCCGGGTCGTGTGGTGGGAGGAGGCCCACCTCGCGGGGCCGCTCCCCCGGGCCGTCGTCGATCCCCTGACGGCGCTGGCCCTGCGCGTCTTCATGACCGTGTCCCTCCGGCGTCTGGCCAAGGCTCTGGCCCGCACCGCGAGAACCCCCTCCTGATCGGCGGCGTGCGCCGGTAGAGTCGCGAGCGTGAGCACCGCGCCCTCTCCCGAGCCAGTTCCCACCGCCGCCGCGAGCGCCCCCGACCTCGGGGCCCGCCTCGACGACCTGCGCCGCGAGTACGCGGCCCTGCAGGCCCGTGGCCTGAGCCTCGACCTCACGCGCGGCAAGCCCTCGGCCGAACAGCTCGACCTCTCCGACGCCCTGCTCGCGCTGCCCGGCGAGGGCGTCCACACCGCCGAGGGCGGCACCGACACGCGCAACTACGGCGGGCTGGCCGGGCTGCCCGAGCTGCGCCGCATCTTCGCCGAGCTGCTCGGCGTGCCGGTCGAGCAGCTGCTCGCCCAGGGCAACGCGTCGCTCACGCTGATGTACGACACCGTCGTGCAGGCGCTGCTCTTCGGCGTGCCCGGGTCGGAGCGGCCGTGGTCCCGCGAGGAGCAGGTCACGTTCATCTGCCCGGTGCCCGGCTACGACCGGCACTTCGCCGTCTGCGAGGAGCTCGGCATCCGCATGGTCACGGTGCCGATGACCCCGGACGGCCCGGACGCGGAGGCCGTCGCGGCCCTGGTCGCCGACGACCCGAGCATCAAGGGCCTGTGGACCGTGCCGACGTACGGCAACCCGGACGGCTCGGTCGTGTCCGAGGCCGTGGCACGCAGGCTGGTCTCGATGCCGACGGCGGCGCCCGACTTCCGGATCTTCTGGGACAACGCGTACGCCGTGCACCACCTCACCGAGCACGAGGCGAAGTCGGCGAACGCGATCGACCTCGCCGCCGAGGCGGGCAACCCCGACCGCGTGCTGATGTTCGCGTCGACGTCGAAGATCACGTTCGCCGGGTCCGGCGTGGCGTTCTTCGCGTCCTCGCCCGCGAACGTCTCCTGGTTCACCAAGCACCTCGCCATCCGGTCCATCGGCCCGGACAAGGTGAACCACCTGCGGCACGCGATGTTCTTCGGCGACGCGGACGGCGTCCGCGCCCACATGCGCAAGCACCGCGAGATCCTCGCACCCAAGTTCTCCGCCGTGACGTCGATCCTCGAGTCCCGCCTCGGCGGCGCCGGCGTCGCCGCCTGGACCGACCCCGACGGCGGATACTTCGTCTCGGTCGACGTCGTCCCCGGCACGGCGTCGCGCGTCGTGACCCTCGCGAAGGAGGCGGGGATCGCCCTGACCCCCGCGGGCGCGACGTTCCCCTACGGGCGCGACCCGCAGGACCGCAACATCCGGCTCGCCCCCTCGATGCCTCCGCTCGAGGAGGTCCAGGTGGCCATGGACGGGGTCGCGACCTGCATCCTGCTCGCGGCCGCGGAGGCCGCCACCGCCTGACCGGACGCCGGCACGGCAACGCCGCACCGGTGGCGGGCCGCACCCTGACGCCGGGAACGACGTCAGCGTGCGGCCCGCTACCCGTGCGGCGTGCGATCTCGCCGGGGTCTCAGCCGAGGACAGCCTTGAGGAACTCCTGCGTGCGCTCGTGCTTGGGGTGGGTGAACATCGTCTCGGGGTCCGCCTCCTCGACGATCTGCCCCTTGTCGAACATCAGCACGCGGTTGGAGACCTCCCGCGCGAACTGCATCTCGTGCGTGACCAGCAGCATCGTGATGTCCGTGGTCTCGGCGATCTCACGCAGCACGCCGAGCACGTCGGCGACGATCTCGGGGTCGAGGGCCGACGTGACCTCGTCGAGCAGCAGGATCTCGGGGTCCATGGCGAGGGCCCGCGCGATGGCGACCCGCTGCTGCTGGCCGCCCGAGAGCTGGTTGGTCTTGAAGTCCCGCTTCTCGGACATGCCGACCTGCTCGAGGAGCTGCTCGGCCCGCGCGACGGCGTCGGCCTTCTTCAGCCCCAGCACGTTGACCGGCGCCTCGATGATGTTCTCCAGCACCGTCATGTTGGGGAACAGGTTGAACTGCTGGAACACCATCCCGACCCGGTTGCGCACGACCCGGCGGCGCTTCTCCGGGATCTCGACCCACCTGTCGCCCTTGTACTCGTGCGTGTAGGGGTCGCCGTCGATGAGGATGAGCCCGCCGTTCGCCTCCTCGAGCGTCATCAGCAGGCGCAGGATCGTCGTCTTGCCCGACCCGGACGGGCCGATCAGCGTGACGCGGTCACCCTTGGCGACGCTGAAGTTGAGCTGGTCGAGCACGACGTTGTCGCCGAAGCGCTTGACGACGTCCTTGAACTCGATGGCGGGCACGCCACCCTGTGCGGTGCTCGTTGAGCTGGTCATGGTCTGGCTCCCAGTGGAGGTCGTCGGGTCAGGCAAGGCGGATCTCCATCCGGCGGACGAGCAGCGACGTCGGGTAGCTCACCAGGAGGAAGAGCAGGCCCACGAGCGTCAGCGGCTCGATGTAGGAGAAGGTCAGGGCGCCGTACTGCTGCGCCTTGGTGTACATCTCCACGACCGAGATCGCGAACAGGAACGGCGTCTCCTTGAACATCGAGATCGCGTAGTTGCCCAGTCCCGGCAGGGTGTTGCGGACCGCCTGCGGCAGGATCACGGCCCGCCACGTGCGGCTCTTCGGGAGGTTCAGCGCGGTGGCTGCCTCCCACTGCCCCTTCGGCACCGCCTCGATGCCGGCCCGGTACACCTCGGACATGTACGTCGCGTAGTGCACGCCGAGCACCGTGAAGCCGACCACCAGCGTCGGGATGGTCGAGAACAGCAGCCAGACGAACACCAGCTGCACGAGCAGCGGCGTCATCCGGATGAAGTCGACGACGAACCGCAGCGGGATCGTGACCCACCGGCTCGGCGATCGCATCGCCAGGGCGATGAACAACCCCAGGATCGAGGCGATGGCCATGCCGACCACGGTGGCCTCGATCGTGACGACCAGGCCCTCCAGCAGGTCGGGGAGGACCTCCCACGCATGCTCCCAGTTCCAGATGCCGTTCTCGGTCATGCTGCGGTCCCCCTCCCCGTGATCGCCGCGGTGCCGACCGCGGGCCTGAGCCCGACGACGTCACGCAGGGACGGGCGCGTGCCGCGTCCCAGCCGTCGTTTCGCCCGTTCCTCGAGCGCGTTCATGCCCCAGGTGAGCAGGTAGGCGATGACGAAGTAGACGAGCAGGCCGGCGGTAAAGCTGTAGACGGTCTCGCTGGTGGCGCGACGCAGCTGGGTGGTCCAGAAGTTCACGTCGTGCAGCGTGATGTAGTACGCCAGCGCGGACCCCTTGAGGAGCTGGATGAGCAGGTTGGTCAGCATCGGGATCATGAGTGCCCACGCCTGCGGGAAGATGACGCGCCGCACGCGGTGGAACCAGCTCATGTTGAGCGCGATCGTCGCCTCCCACTGCGAGGCGGGGACGGAGGCGACGGAGCCCCGGACGACCTCGGCGCCGTAGGCCCCGAAGTTGAGCCCGAGCGCCACGATGCCGACGGCGAGCGCCTCCATCTTGAACCCGAAGACCGGCAGCACGTAGAAGATCCAGAAGATCTGGACCACGAGCGAGGTGCCGCGGAAGAACTCGATGAACACCCGGGACGGCCCGCGCACCCACAGGGACCGGGTGCGCGCGCCGAACCCGAGCAGCAGCGCGAGCGCCATCGCGAGCACCGCGCCGCCGAGCGTCAGCTCGAGGGTCACGAGGATCGCGTCGCCGAGGCTCGGCAGCCGGCTGGTCAGTGTCTGGAGGAAATCTGACATGTGGTCAGGAATCCAGCCCCAGCTCGGTCGCGATCTTCTCCAGGTCGCCCTCGCAGAGCATCTCGGCCGTCAGGCCCTCCGGCGGCATCTCGGCCTCGGTGAAGCCGAACGGTCCCATGATCTCGAGCCACTGCGCGGGGTCGTCGAGGATCGGCGCGAGCTTCTCGTTGTAGGCGGCGAGCAGCTCGGTGTCAGCGGGGTTGAACACCTCGGCGCCGGCCCCGATCTGCGGGACGCCGTTGATCGTGGCGACGAAGGCGTCGGTCGCCTCGACCGCCTCGTCGGTGCCCTCGGCCAGGGCGCGCAGCGAGATGCCGGTGAGCGCGAACGCGTCGGCTCGGCCGGACACGACGGCGTCCAACCCGTCCTGCGAGCTGCCGACGGTGATCGTCTCGACGTCGGTCTCCTGGGCGTACCCGTCCTCGATCGCGCCGCTGGTCACGGCGAGCTTGACGTCGGACTCCTCGAGCGACTGCCAGTCGGTCAGGTTGTCCGGGTTGCCCTCGGGCACGAGGAACGCGGTCGTGTACATGATGGTCGGCTCGGCGAACGCGGCCTGCGCGCAGCGGTCCGGGAGGATCGACATCCCCGCGCTGACGGCGTCGTACCGCCCCGCCGTGAGGCCGGGGATGAGCGAGTTCCACTCGGTGAGCGTGCCCTCGACGGTGTCGATGCCGAGCTCGCCGAAGATCTTCTCGTCGAGAGCGACGGTGGCGCCCGTGAGCTCGCCGTTGTCGTCCTGGTAGCTGTAGGGCTTCTCGCCGTTGAACGCGACGTTGACGGTGCCGGATTCCTGGAGACTCGCGAGCTTGCCGCCGTCGCCGTCACCCGACCCCTCGTCGACGCTGGAGCACGCGGTCAGTGCGGTCATGGCGAGGATGGAGCCGGCGGCGAGCGCCGCACGACGGCCGTTCCTGATCCTGGTGGACGACACGAGGGTCTCCCTTCCGTGGCCGGGTGACGCCGGTGCGCCGCCAGGCCTTGGGGTACGTGAACGAACGGCACGCTAGCGCCGATGCTGATGGTGTGACAATCTACGTGTCCTGCTGTCCCATTGTCGACAATCCCACTCGGTGCGGCTCGGTGAGGGCCGGCTGACGGACGTCGTCCCAGGTCAGCGAAGTAATCGCCTCAGGCACTCGATCCCGTCACGCGGGGCTGAGGGGTGGGGCATGAGTTCGTCACAGTCTGGTCACGATCCGATGCCGTTCCATATCGCGGGATGATGTGTGTCGGCCGGACGAGTGCCGGCCTCGTGGAAGGAGAGCAGATGGTCCCGACCCCTCGGGTCTCCCGCGGCACCGCGCCGTCCCTGTCCCCGGTGACCCGGCCGTCGACGGTCGACCTCATCGCCGTCGAGCTGCGCAACGCGGTCTATGCGGGTGCGCTGCCCGTGGGGTCTGCGATCCGCGAGGTCGAGATGTCCGGCCAGCTCGGCGTGAGCCGGGGCCCGTTCCGCGAGGCCGCCCAGCGGCTGGTCCAGGAAGGGCTGCTGCGGTCGACGCCAGGACGCGGGCTGAGCGTCGTGCGCATCGGCCGCGACCGGGTGCACGAGCTGTACGAGGCACGGGCCTCGGTCGAGACGACGGCCGCCCGGATCGCCGTGGAGCGCGCCACCGCCGTCGAGGTCGCCGCCGTCCGCGCCGCGCACGACGACCTCGTCGTCGCCGAGCGCACCGAGGACGCCCGCCGCGTCGGCGACGCCGACCTCAACGTGCACTGGACGCTGGTCGCGGCCAGCGGCAACCCGTGGCTCCTGCGCTGGATGACGACGCTCATCGTCGAGGTCCGCATCGCCAGCTTCACGCTGAGCGAGGAGTACGCGGTCCGCAAGGACACCGCGGAGTCGCACGTCGACATCGTCGAGCGCTTCGAGGCACGGGACGCGGACGGGCTCGTGTCCGCGATCCGCGCCAACCTCGACGACGCCGTCCTGCGCCTGCTGGCCCCCGAGAGCGTCGAGGTCGAGACCTTCGACGAGCCCCGCCCCTCCTCCGCTCCCCGCCTGGAGCCGATCACCCCCACGTTCTCGGAGCCGTAGCCCCGCCCCCGCCGTGAGCGCACGAGCTCACCCCGGCCTGCGGCCGACGAGCTGCGCCCGGCGCTCCCGCTCGTACTCGTGCGCGGGCCACGAGGTCATCCCGCCGACGACGATCGCGGCCGGCCGGCCGGACTCGTCGCGCAGCACCTCGACCGGCTCGCCCACCGGCCCGAAGCCCGCGTGCGCGACCGGTCGCAGCACGTCGCCGTCGACCCTCAGCTCCTCCGCCCCGGCGAACGGGTCCCCCTGCCGCGGGTCGAGCAGCCACAACCGACGCCCCAGCCGCACGACGTCCGTCAGGCCCCAGAGGTTGGCGAACCGCCCGGTCCACCGGTCGAGTTCGGCGACGTCGGCCGGCGCGTCCGCCTCGGGGACCGCACCGCCGTCGATCGCCGTCGCGACCAGGGCGAACAGCCCCGTGGCGATGCCGTCCGCCGGGCCGTCGACCGCGTTGGTGAGCACGGAGACCGCCACCTTGCCGATCGGGTCCGCCCACGTGCGCGTGAGCTGACCGGGGAAGCCCCCGGAGTGCCCGACCACGCGCCGCCCCTCGATCTCCCGCGCCTCGAAGCCGAGGCCGTACCGGCGCACGCGCGCGTGCGGGTTGTCGATCACCGACTCGTCCCGCTGCAGCAGGCGGCGCGTCTCCGGGCGGAGCAGGGCGCCGCCGTCCTCGTGCGCACCCGCCCAGCGGACCAGGTCGCGCGCCGTCGAGCAGACCCCGGTCGCCGCGGCGAGCGCCCCCGTGGTCACCGACGAGACGGGGAGGCGGCCGTCGTCGCGGACCCCCAGGGCGGAGTGGCCGACGACGGCGCGAGCCCGGGACGCGTCGTCGAGCTCCGGGACCGTGTCGGCCAGCCCGAGCGGCTCGAGCAGCGCCCGGCGCAGGTGCTCCCCGTACCCGCTGCCCGTCACGGCCTCGACGACGAGCCCGAGCAGGCCGTAGGCGAGGTTGGAGTACTTGAAGTGCTCCCCGCGCCCGAACACCGAGCCGTCGGAGACGACGGACGCCACCAGTGCGGACCGGTCGGGGAACGGCGCCCCGAGCTGCCAGAAGTCCGCGTCGCGGCCGTCGCGCCGCACGCCACCCGTGTGCCCGAGCGCCTCGCGCAGCGTCACGCGGCCGACCGGCGCACCCGCGAGCTCGGGCAGGTGGGCCGAGAACGGGTCGTCGAGCCGCAGGCTCCCGGCCTCCGCCAGCAGCGCCACCACCGTCGCGGTGAACGTCTTCGAGTGCGACGCGACACGGAACAAGTGGTCGGTCCGCAGCGGCTCGCCGGTGGTGACGTCCGCGACGCCCCACGCGCCGTCGAGCACGACCTCGCCCTCCACCCGGACGGCGTACTGCACGCCGGGCACGCGGGCGAACCCTGCCTGCGTCGCGATCCAGTGCTCCAGATGGTCGGTGTCGAGGTCGGCCGCCATGGCCGACATCCTGGCACAGCAGGGTCGGTGGCCTGCGCTGTCCGCTGAGCGATGAATTCTCTGTCGGTGGCCGGTCGTAGCGTCTAGCGTGATCCAGATCACGGGACCAGCCCTTGGGGGACCTATGTCAGAGCTTGCCGTGGAGGCCACCGGCCTCGTCAAGCACTTCACCACCCGCAAGCAGGTCACGAAAGCTGTCGACGGCATCGACCTGCAGATCCCGACGGGCAGCGTCTTCGGCCTGCTCGGTCCGAACGGAGCCGGCAAGACGACCGTCGTGCGGATGCTCGCCACCCTGCTGCGTCCGGACGGCGGCAGCGCCCGCGTGCTGGGGCACGACGTGGTGAGCGACGCCGACGCCGTGCGCGGCGCGGTCGGCCTCACGGGCCAGTACGCCTCCGTCGACGAGGACCTCACCGGCACCGAGAACCTCCTCATGCTCGCGCGGCTCTACGGGTTCTCCGGCGTCGCGGCCCGGCAACGGGTCGAGGGGCTGCTCGAGGCGTTCAGCCTGTCGGACGCCGGGGCGCGACAGGTCAAGACCTACTCCGGCGGGATGCGGCGGCGGATCGACCTCGCGGCGTCCCTCGTGCTCGCGCCGCGCGTGCTGTTCCTCGACGAGCCCACCACGGGGCTCGACCCCCGCAGCCGCAACCAGGTGTGGGACATCGTGCGCGTCCTCGTGGCCGACGGAGCCACGGTGCTGCTGACCACGCAGTACCTCGAGGAGGCCGACCAGCTCGCCGACCGGATCTCCGTCATCGACCACGGCAGGGTCATCGCCGAGGGCACCTCGACCGAGCTGAAGCAGTCGGTCGGCCAGGGCGCGGTCGCGCTGCGGCTCGCGGACGCCGGTCAGCGCGCGGTCGCGGCCGCCGTCGTCGAGAAGGTGCTCGGCTCCGAGCCCACCCTGCCCACCGATCCCTACGCCCTCACGGCACGAGTGCCCGACGACGGCGGCGACGCCGTCGCGGCGCTGCTCCCCGCACTGAGCGAGGCCGGGATCGCGGTGCCCGAGTTCTCGCTCGGCCAGCCCAGCCTCGACGAGGTGTTCCTCACCCTGACCGGCAAGCCGTTGCCGGACGACGCCGGCACGGAGACGGCCGGCGACGCACCACGCGCCGAGGAGGTGTCCCGATGACCGCGCAGTCCACCGACCACGAGGCCACGATCACGACGACGAGCCTGCGGCGGGCCGTGGCGCTCGCCGAGCGTCCGTCGCGCCCCTCGGCGCTGTCGACCACCCTGACGTTCGGCTGGCGCGCCCTGCTGAAGATCAAGCACGTGCCGGAGCAGCTCTTCGACGTGCTGGTCTCGCCCGTGATCTTCACGCTCATGTTCACGTACCTGTTCGGCGGGGCGCTGGCCGGCTCCACGACGGCGTACATCCAGTTCCTGCTGCCCGGGATCCTGGTGCAGACCATCGTCATCGTCACCGTGTACACGGGCTACACGCTCAACACGGACATCACCAAGGGCGTGTTCGACCGGTTCCGCTCGCTGCCCATCTGGCGTCCGGCGCCGATCGTCGGGGCCCTGCTCGGCGACACGGTGCGTTACTCGATCGCGTCCGTGATGACCATCGCGCTCGGCCTGCTCATCGGGTTCCGGCCGGAAGGCGGCGTCGTCGGGGTGGTTCTCGGCGTGCTGCTCCTGCTGGTGTTCGCGTTCGCGCTGAGCTGGATCTTCACGATCCTCGGCCTCCTGCTGCGCACGCCGAACGCCGTCATGGGCGTGTCGATGATGGTGCTGATGCCGCTGACGTTCGCGTCGAACATCTTCGTGGACCCCTCGACGATGCCGGCCGCGCTCCAGCGGTTCGTGGACATCAACCCGGTCTCGCACCTCGTGACCGCCGTCCGCGGGCTCATGGCCGGGCAGCCCGACGCCGGCGAGATCGTCTGGGTGCTGGTGGCGTCCGTCGTGCTGACCGCCGTCCTCGGCCCGATCACCATGCACCTCTACCGCACCCGCCACTGACCCCTTCGTGTTGTGAGCGGGCGTTTGGCCCTGTTGATCGCGATCAACAGGGCCAAACGCCCGCTCACA
>NZ_JAIXCQ010000003.1:320276-370316 GCF_020297055.1 Isoptericola luteus
CCCCCCCCACCCCGCGTGTTGGGGTGGGGGGGGGGTGGGGGGGGGGGGCGGCCCCCCCCCCCCCCCCCCCCCCCCGCTCACGACGTCAGGCGGCGGGCTCCTCGCGAAGCTCGGCGTCGCACCGGCGCGTCACGACGAGCACCGGGCAGGCGGAGTGGTGCAGCACGGCCTGGCTGGTAGAACCGAGCAGCAACCCCCGGAATCCACCACGCCCGCGCGAGCCGACCACGATCAGGTCCGCGCCCGTGGAGAACTCGGTGAGGAGCTCGGCACCCGAGCCGTCGAGCACGTGCCGCTTGATCGTCATGCCGGGGTTCTCCGCCTCGAAGCGGTCCACCATGACGTCCAGGCCCTCCTTGACGTCCGCGAGCACCTGCTCGTGGTCGATCTGGGACGGGAGCCAGGCGAGCACGCCGGCGCCGCCGGCCAGCGGCACGCCCGCGACGGCGATCAGCTCCGCGTCCCACACGCGCGCCTGCGCGATGGCGTGCCGTAGCGCGACCTCCGCCGACGGCGAGCCGTCGACACCCACGACGATGCGGCGCACCTCGTGCACGACGTCGCCGTCACGGCGCTGATCGGCCGTCGGGTCCTCAGGGCTGGGCCCGCGATAGGGCACGACCACCGTCGGGCAGTGCGCGTGAGCCGGAAGGGCCGACGAGACGGTACCGAGCAGCCGCTCGGTGAACCCACCCTTGCCGCGGGTACCGACGACGGCGAGCGCGTGCTCGCGCGAGAGCTCCACCAGCACTCCGGCGGCGTCACCCGTCGCGACCGTCGTCGTCGCGGTGATCCCGCTCGCGTCGACGCGGGCCTGAGCCTCGGCCAGCACCGCCTTCGCGCCCTCCTGGATCGCGGTGTCGTCGAGCGCCGCGTAGCCGCCGTCCAGCGACGCGGCGGTGAACGACGGCAGGGAGTAGCTACAGACCATGTGGAGACCCCAGCCCGTCCGCCGCGCGTAGGCAGCGGCCCAGTCCAGGGCGTGCAGGCTCGCTGCCGAGCCGTCGACACCCACCAGGACGACCTCAGGACGAGTCATCTCGCGCCTCCTGTCGGAACGGGTCCGCTGGCCATCACCCCGTCGAGACGGCCGGACACGTCAAGCCTAACGAAAGATACGCGCAAGTCATAGCAAAGCCCGGGGGAAGCACGAACCCCCGGGTCCGCAGGGAGCGGAACCGGGGGTCCGTGGTGATGCAGGTGCGTGTCAGAGCACGCGGATGTAGGTGGGGTTGGTCTGCCACATGTCGCGGTAGCCAACCTCCCAGCCGAGGGCACGCGAGGCCTCGACGACCTTGCCGTCGCCGGCGTAGATCGCGATGTGGCCCGGGGTCCAGACGAGGTCGCCAGGACGCGCCTCGGCGGACGACACGATGGTGCCCGCGTAGTGCTGGTCGGACGAGGTGCGCGGCAGGTCGACACCCAGCTGCGCGTAGACGTAGGACGTCAGGCCCGAGCAGTCCATGCCGGACGGGCTGGAGCCGCCCACGACATACGGGGTACCGACGTAGCGCATGGCGATCGAGACGGCCTGCGCGCCGAGCGACGAGTCCGAGCTGACCGCGGTCCGCTCGGTGCTGCGCGAGGCGGCCTCGGTGGTGGTGCTCTCGACGACGGGCTCCGGCTCGGGCTCCGGCTCCGGCTCGGGTGCCGGGGTGATCTCGGCCTTGGCCGCGATCTTCTTGGTGACCATCTCGACGTCCATCGTGGCGTCCGCATCAACGGCGACGACGGGCGCTGCCTGCAGTGCGCTCTTGGCCTGCTCGGTCAGAGCGCTCAGGTCGACGGTGCTCAGCTTGTTGGCTGCGTCGTGGTCGACGGGCGCGGCCTGTGCCGCGGTGGCCCCGAAGGTCGAGACGAGCAGTCCGCCGGCAGTGGCGACGACCGCGGCGCGACGGCCGGCGTTCGATCCGCCGACGGTCTTGGCGATCTCGCTGAGCGGCGTCAGCGGACGGCGCGCGGCGCGGTGCCGAGCGCTCGTGGTGGTTGCGTTCACGTGTTCCCTCTCCGGTCGCCTACGAAGTGAGCTGTCGGGTTCGGGTGGGAGAAAGCACCCGGCCTTCAGGACCGTCATGCAGACCGGCCCGTTCGGCTTCACCCCTAGGACATCGTCTCGATGCCCGAAAGTGGGTCCCCCGCCCCTGCCTGAGGATCGTGGTTCCCGACCGGCGGCAGGGCTCGGCGTTCCGATCGGGACTCGACGGAAGGCCGTCGAGTGGTTGAAACCGTAGCGGACTCACGAGGCGATGTCACGTTTCGATCACGAGTGCTGTGGACGACAGTGTCGAACGTCACAGAATGCGCGCGCCACCTGCGAGAAGGCGGAGACGACGACGCCCCGCCACGCAGTGCGTGGCGGGGCGTCGGAAACGCGGCGGTCCGGTGGCCGATCGGGTCAGGCGACGCGGATGAACGTCGGGTTCGACTGCCAGATCGAGCGGTACTTCACGACGTCGCCCGGCTTCGGGGCGTCGATCTGCATGCCGTCGCCCGCATAGATCGCGACGTGGCCCGGCGTCCAGATGAGGTCGCCCGGCTGAGCGTTGGCGGCGGACACCTTGGTGCCGACGGAGCCCTGCGCGGAGGAGGAGCGCGGCAGGCTGATGCCGACCTGCGCGTAGACGTACTGGGTCAGGCCGGAGCAGTCGAAGCCGGACGGGCTGGTGCCGCCGGAGACGTACGGGACGCCCAGGTAGCGCATCGCGATGGAGACGACCTCGGAGCCGTTGGCGGAGGCCGGGGCCTCGACGGCGGTGCGCTCGGTGGAGCGCGACGTCGCCTCGGCAGTCCGCGAGGTGCCCTCCTCGCTGGTCGAGGTCTCCTCGGCGACGGTCTCGACGACGGGCTCGGGCGCCGGGGTGATCTCGGCGTTGGCCGCGATCTTCGCGGTGACCTTCTCGACGTCGAGCTTGGCGTCGGCGTCGACGGAGACGACCGGGGCCGCCTCCAGCGCCTGGCGCGCCTGGTCCGTGAGGGCACCGAGGTCGACGGAGTTGAGCTTGTTGGCGGCGTCCGTGTCGATCGGCGCGGCCTGGGCGGCGCCGGCGGTGGCGAACGTGGAGACCAGCAGACCACCGGCGGTGGCGACGACGGCTGCGCGACGGCCGGCGTTGCCGGTCGTGGCCAGGGCGAGCGGACGGCGTGCGGCGCGGTGCCGGCCACCAGTCGTACGTGCGGTCATGTCTACCTCTCCTGTCGCCTACGAGGTCAGCTGTCGGGTTCGGGTGGGAGAAAACACCCGGCCACCCGGGCCGGCGCGAACCGGCCCGTGCGACTTCACCCCGAGGACGCCGTCTCCGGCGCCCGGAAGTGGGTCCCCCGCCCCTGCCATGCGGTGATCTGTGGAGCCCGGTCGGTGGCAGGGTTTGGCGCCCGAACGAGCGCTCGCAGGATGTCCACCCGCGAGCGTCCCCGACCGTACCGGATGCACGCCGCTGATGTCACGCTCCGGTCACAACCCGGGATGTCGGACATGCCGCGGGCCCGGGACGACGGGGTCCCGGGCCCGGCGAGCGGCGTCAGCGGTCGGCGACGAAGAGGTGCCGGGCCAGGTCGGCGGGCAGGTCGACGACCGTCCCGGTGCCGTCGATCTCGACGGCGAAGTCGTCCCCCGCAGTCCGCGCGGTGATCTGCGCGCCGGGCACGAGCCCCGCCTCCGCGAGCCGGGCGAGCAGGTCGATGTCGACCTGGAGGGGCTCGGCGATGCGCTGGAGCACGAGGGGCGTACCGTCGTCGTCCGTGGCCGAGCCGGCGAGCACGGCGGGCAACGCCTGCACGCCCTCGAGGAACGGGACGTCGCGGTACTGCTCCCCGAGCTCGGCCAGCCCCGGGATGGGGTTGCCGTAGGGATCGTGGTGCGGGTGGTCCAGGAGCGTGACGAGGCGCCTCTCCACGAGGTCGCTCATCACGTGCTCCCAGCGGCACGCCTCGGTGTGCACCTGCTCCCAGTCGAGCTTGATGACGTCCGTGAGCAGCCGCTCGGCGAGGCGGTGCTTGCGCATGACCCGCGTGGCCTTGGTCTGCCCGGCGTCGGTGAGCTCGAGGTGGCGGTCGCCCGTGACGACGACGAGGCCGTCGCGCTCCATGCGGGCGACCGTCTGCGACACCGTCGGCCCGGAGTGCCCGAGCCGCTCGGCGATGCGCGCGCGGAGGGCGGGGATCCCCTCCTCGCCGAGCTCGTAGATGGTCTTGAGGTACATCTCGGTGGTGTCGATCAGGTCGGTCACGTCAACTCCCGTCGTTCGGCGCCGGGCCTAGTCTATTCGCAGGTCCGTCCGCATCACGTCCAGAACCAGTGGAGACGCCATGCCCCTCGCCATCCCTTCGTCGCTGCTGCCTGCCGACGGGCGGTTCGGCTCCGGCCCGTCCAAGGTCCGGGCAGCCCAGGTGGCAGCGCTCGCCGCGGCCGGCGACCCGTCCGCGCCGCTGCTCGGCACCTCGCACCGCCAGCCTCCGGTGAAGGACCTGGTGCGCCGGGTGCGCCGCGGGGTCGCCGAGCTGTTCGACCTCCCGGACGGTTACGAGGTGGCGCTCGGCAACGGTGGCTCGACGGCGTTCTGGGACGTCGCGACGGCATGCCTGGTGCGGCGTCGCGCGCAGCACGCCGTCTTCGGCGAGTTCGGCGGCAAGTTCGCGGCCGCCACGGGCCAGGCCCCGTTCCTCGAGCCGTCGCAGGTAGTCGAGGCGGCCCCCGGCACGGTCGCACGGCTGGCCCGGGCCGAGGGCGTCGACGTCTACGCCACCCCGCACAACGAGACGTCGACGGGCGCCGTCGCCCCCGTCGCCCAGGTGCAGGACGCCCGCGCCGACGGGGCGCTGCTCCTCGTGGACGCGACGTCGGGCGCGGGTGCTCTGCCCGTCGACGTCGGTGACACCGACGTGTACTACTTCGGCCCGCAGAAGGTGTTCGCCGCCGACGGCGGCCTGTGGCTCGCCGTCTGCTCCCCCGCAGCCGTCGCGCGTGCCGAGGAGGTGGAGGCGACCGCAGGGCGAGAGAGCGGACGCTGGGTGCCCGAGTTCCTCTCGCTGACCACCGCCCTGACCAACTCCCGGGCCGACCAGACCCTCAACACCCCCGCCGTGTCGACCCTCGTGCTGCTGGCCGAGCAGGTCGAGTGGATCCTCGCCCAGGGCGGCCTCGCCTGGTCGGCGGCGCGGTGCGCCGAGTCCGCCGGGGTCCTGTACGACTGGGCGGGCGCGCGCGACTGGGCGACGCCGTTCGTCGCGGACCCGGCCGAGCGCTCGACGGTCGTGGTGACGGTCGACCTCGACGACGCGATCGACGCGTCCGCCGTCGTGGCCACCCTGCGCGCGAACGGCGTCCTCGACGTGTTCCCCTACCGCAAGCTCGGGCGCAACCAGCTGCGCATCGGGGTGTTTCCGGCCGTCGAGCCCGACGACGTCCGCGCGCTCGTCGCGTGCGTGGACCACGTCGTGGAGCACCTCGCGTGACGCCGGGACGGCCCTCATAACTCTCCGACCGGCCGGTATCCTCCCAGGTCAGGATGTTTATTTCACCCGCTCCGTCACAAACTGATAACGTCCCGTCCGACCAGTTCGGGCGAGGAGGCCGTTGTGACGGAGTTGTCAGAGATGCACCACTTCACCTTCGGGTTGATCACCCCGGTCCTCGCGTACGTCGCCTCATGTATCGGTGCCGCGACCGGTCTGTCCGCGACCTCGCGGGCCCGGGCGGCGACGGACGCGACGACCCGCAGCATCTGGCTCGCGGTCGCCGCGGTCTCCATCGGCGGCACGGGCGTGTGGGTCATGCACTTCGTGGGGATGCTCGGCTTCACCGTCACGGGCATGCCCATCCACTACGACGTGCCGATGACGATCCTGAGCGCGCTCGTCGCCGTGGCCGTCGTCGCGATCGGGCTGTTCATCGTGGGATTCGGCGGGGACCGGCTCCCCCTGCTCCTCACCGGCGGACTGGTCGCCGGCCTCGGTGTCGCGGTCATGCACTACATGGGCATGGCCGCCATGCGGATGAGCGGGCACCTGGAGTACTCGGTCCCGATCGTCGCCGTCTCCGTGGTCATCGCGATCGTCGCCGCGACGGCGGCCCTCTGGCTCAGCGTCAACGTGCGTGGCCCGCTCGCCATGGCGGGCGCGGCCATGGTCATGGGGTTGGCCGTGAGCGGCATGCACTACACCGGCATGGCGGCCCTGACGATCGCCGGGCCAGGCGGTGAGGCGCCGGGCGGCACCGCCGCGGTGGACCTCCTCGGGCCCCTCATCTTCGGCATCGTGGCCCTGACCGTGGCGCTGGCCTTCGTCGTCCTGATCTGGCCGAACGAGGACGAGATGCGCACCCGGGCGGAGTTCGAGGCGAGCCTGCGCCGCCGGACCCGCCGTGAGCGGGCGGCCGCGCCGCGCCTCCCCGCCGCGCAGCCCGCCCCGGGGCACGAGGCCGTGCGCCACGTCGACCCGGTCTGACCCGGACCTCTCGGTTCCCTCCGGGCCTGCGGCGCGAACAGGACTCAGGCGGCCAGCGCCGCGGCCGGCCTGTCGAGGTACTCGACCTCCAGGTGCGGCCGCGGCAGCAGGTGGTAGCGCACGCGGAGCCGCCAGCGCCGGACCGCCCAGACCGTCGCCGCCAGGGCGACGGCGAACGTCGCGATCGAGCCGACGAGGATCGACCAGCGCGGACCCCAGGCCTCCCCGATCCAGCCCACGAGGGGCGCGCCGACCGGCGTCGCGCCCTGGAACACCATGATGTACAGCGCCATGACGCGGCCGCGCATCACCGGGTCGGACGAGACCTGCAACGTCGTGTTGGCGGCGGTCATCATCGTCAGCGAGGCCAGGCCCACCGGGATGCAGGCGACCACGAACGACGGGTACGTGGGCGCCAGCGCCAGCGCCGCGGTCGTCACGGCGAAGGCGAACGCCGACCCGATGACGAGCCGCACCCGCGGGCGGTCCCGCCGCGCCGCGAGCAGGGCACCGGTGAGCGACCCGATGGCGAGGACCGAGCCGAGGATGCCGTACTCGCCGGCGCCCCGCTCGAACTCCACGCGGGCCATGAGCGCCGACGTGAGCTGGAAGTTCAGGCCGAACGTGGAGACCACGAACATCACGACCATGATGACGACCATGTCCGTACGGCCGCGCACGTAGCGGATGCCCTCGCGGATCTGCCCTCGCGCGCGCGGGGCTGCGGGCACCGTGCGCAGCTCGCGCACGTTCATGGCCGCCAGAGCCACGATGGTCGCCGCGAACGTGACGCCGTTGATGAGGAACACCCAGCCGGAGCCGACGGCGGCGATGAGCAGCCCGGCGACGCCCGGTCCCACCAGGCGGGCCGCGTTGAACGACGCACTGTTCAGCCCGATGGCGTTGGGCAGCTTCTCGGTCGGCACCATGTCGGCGACGAACGTCTGGCGGGCCGGTCCGTCGAGGGCGGAGACGACGCCGAGCAGGAGCGCGAAACCGTAGACGTGCCACAGCTCGGCGCGGCCGGAGAGCACGAGCGCACCGAGCGCGAGGGCCAGCACGCCCATCCCGCCCTGCGTCGCCATCAGCAGGCCGCGGCGCGGGAGCCGGTCGGCGAGCACCCCGGCCCACGGGGACAGCAGCAGGAACGGCAGGAACTGCAGGGCGGTGGTGATGCCGACCGCGACGCCCGACTCGTCGCTGAGGTCGGTGAGGACGATCCAGTCCTGCGCGACGCGCTGCATCCAGGTGCCGACGTTGGCGACCAGGGCTGCGCCGAACCACAGGCGGTAGTTGGGGTATCTCAGGGAGGAGAAGGTCGTGCTCATCATCGGTCGTGGGGACCCCGGCGGGTCTCGACGCAGGCCGGGGTCTCGTGTCTCCTCTCCTCGGGTTGCCGGCCGGGCAGAGGTGCGCACGGTCGACGGCGCTGTGGGTGTCCGGCCTGGACAACCACCGATCGAATCGTTCTATTCCCGGGGGAGGCTAGCGGCGGCCGAGCGCCCGGTACTCCCAGCCGGCGTCGGTCCAGTCGGTGCGGCTGAGCGCGTTGCGGCCGTCGAGCACCGTGCGCTGGGCGACCAGGGCGCCGACCCGCTCGGGGTCGAGGTCCTTGTACTGCTTCCACTCGGTGAGCACGAGGACGGCGTCCGCGCCGGCCAGCGCGGCCTCCAGGTCGCGCTCATAGTGCAGGCTCGGCTGCTTGGCGCGCGCGTTGTCGATCGCCTGCGGGTCGTGCACGGTGACGACGGCACCCAGCTCGGCGAGGCGGGCCGCGACGTCGAGCGCGGGCGAGTCGCGCACGTCGTCGCTGTCCGGCTTGAACGCCGCCCCCAGCACCGTGACCTCGGCACCCTCGACCCAGCCCCCGAGCACCTCGGTGGCGAGCTCGACCATCCGGGTGCGCCGACGGGTGTTGATGGCGTCGACCTCGCCGAGGAACGACACGGCCTCGCCGGCCCCCAGCTCGTCGGCCCGGGCCTTGAACGCCCGGATGTCCTTGGGCAGGCAGCCGCCCCCGAACCCGAGACCGGCGTTGAGGAACCGGCGGCCGATGCGGGCGTCGTGCCCGATGGCGTCGGCGAGCCGGGTGACGTCCCCGCCGGCGACCTCGCACAGCTCGGCCATGGCGTTGATGAAGGAGATCTTGGTGGCGAGGAACGAGTTCGCGGCGACCTTGACCAGCTCCGCCGTCGGGTAGTCCGTGACGATCCGGGGCACACCCTCGGCCAGGGGGACCGCGTAGACCGCGTCGAGGACGGCTGCGGCCTGCTCCCCGGGCTCGCCGTCGGGCACGCCGTAGACGATGCGGTCCGGGCTCAGGGTGTCCTGCACGGCGAACCCCTCGCGCAGGAACTCCGGGTTCCAGGCGAGCACCGCGCCGGGCTCGGCGTCGCCGACGACGCCCGCGAGCCGGGCCGCCGTCCCGACCGGGACCGTCGACTTGCCCACCACGACCTCACCCGGGTGAAGGTGCGGCGCGAGGCCCTCGATGGCCGCGTCGACGTACGTCAGGTCTGCCGCGTTGCTGTCCGCACGCTGCGGGGTGCCGACGCAGACGAAGTGCACCTGGGCGCCGTCGACGGCCGCCGGGTCGGTCGAGACCGTCAGCCGGCCCGTCGCGGCCACCTCGGTGAGCAGGTCGTCCAGACCGGGCTCGAAGAAGGGCGCCTTGCCCGCTGCCAGGGCGTCTACCCGGGCAGGGTCCACGTCGACACCCACGACGTCGTGCCCGAGCTTGGCCATGCTGGCGGCGTGCACGGCACCGAGGTAGCCCAAACCGATCACCGAGATCTTCACAGGTCAGCTTCCCTTCGTCGAAGCGTCCCTGCTGACGCTAGCGCGGCCGGACCCCCTGCAGAGGGCCGCACAGCGGGCGAAATGTTGCCGCGGCAGCACGACGGCGGCCCCGGACCCCCCAAGAGGTCCGAGGCCGCCGTCGGGCACCGCCGGTCAGAGACCGAGCGCCGCCTGGATCGGCTCGAGCGTGAAGTACACGACGAACATGGCCGCCGCGACCCACATCAGCGCGTGGATCTGGCGCGCCTTGCCGAGCGCGAGCTTGATGATCACGAACGCGATGAACCCCGCGCCGATGCCGTCGGCGATGGAGTAGGTGAACGGCATGATGACGATCGTGAGGAACGCGGGGATCGCGATCTCCACGTTCTTCCAGGAGATGCCCGCGACCTGCGCCATCATCAGGTACCCCACGAAGACCAGCGCAGGCGCGGCGGCCTCGTACGGCACGAGCGCCACGACCGGCGACAGGAACGTCGCGAGCAGGAACGCCACACCGGTCACGACCGACGCGAACCCCGTGCGTGCGCCGGCGCCGACACCCGTCGTCGACTCCACGTACGCCGTGTTGGACGAGACCGAGCCCAGGCCGCCCGCGGCCGCCGCGACGGAGTCCACGACGAGGATGGCGCGCGTGCGGGGCGGGTTGCCCTCGGCGTCGAGCAGCTTCCCCTCGGCGCCGACAGCGACCATCGTGCCCATCGTGTCGAAGAAGTCGGCGATGAGCAGCGAGAAGACGATCAGCACCACAGACACCGCGGCGATGTTCTGGAACGAGCCCAGCAGCGAGAACTGACCGATGAGACCGAGGTCGGGCACGGTCACCACGCCGTCGAACACCGGGGCGTTCAGGTTGAAGCCGTTCGGGTTGCCTCCGGCCTTGGTGCCGATGTGCAGCGTGTTCTCGAGCACGACGGCGAGCACGGTCGCGGTGATGATCGCGACGAGCATCGCGCCGCGCACCTTGCGCACGAACAGGACGATCGTCAGGACGAGCCCGACCACGAAGACGAGGATCGGCCACGTGCCGAGGTTGCCCAGCGCGACGACGGTGCCCGCGCCCGGGACGACGAACCCGGCGTTGACGAAGCCGACGAGAGTGATGAACAGGCCGATGCCCACGCTGATCGCGGTCTTCAGCTCCACCGGGACGGCCTTGAACACCGCCTCGCGGAAGCCGGTGAGCACCAGGACGAGGATGATGATGCCCTCGATGACGACCAGGCCCATCGCGTCGGCCCAGGTGACGTTCGGCAGACCCGCGATCGAGTACGCCACGACGGCGTTCAGCCCGAGCCCCGCCGCCAGTGCCAGGGGGTAGTTCGCGAAGACGCCCATCGCGATGGTCACGATGCCCGCGATCAGCGCCGTCGCCGCCGCGACCATGCCCAACGTCTCGGGCGTGGCCTCCGCGCCGCCGCCCAGCACCTGGCCCGTGCCGTCCTGGACCGTGCCGATGATCAGCGGGTTCAG
The DNA here is from genome assembly GCF_020297055.1 of Isoptericola luteus. Classification (GTDB taxonomy): domain Bacteria; phylum Actinomycetota; class Actinomycetes; order Actinomycetales; family Cellulomonadaceae; genus Isoptericola; species Isoptericola luteus. The sequence continues at coordinate 330,990 of NZ_JAIXCQ010000003.1, forward strand.
CACGACGATGTAGCTCATCGCAAAGAACGTGACCAGACCGCCGCGGACCTCCGCGCCGATGGTCGAGCCACGTTCGGTGATCTTGAAGAAGCGGTCGATGGCGCTCTGCCCGGGAGCGGGCGGCGCGGTGGTCTGGTTCGCCATGTGGAGAATCATGGCAGACCGGGTGAAGGCGACCCGGTGTCGCCGCCGCATCGTGATGGCGAGCTCATCGGCGGCGGCACGTCCTCGCTGGTCGCGGACCGCCTCGGTCGCTGCCCGGGGACGCACCTCACTCGGCGAGGAAGATCTGGACACACACCATTCGCGGCGTTCCAGCCTCATCGCCGTCCTGCTCGCATGCGACTGCGCCCCTCACGAACTCCGAGTTCCGGATGTTCGCCGCGTGACCCGCCGAGGCGAGCCAGGCTTCCACCACCTCCTGGGGTGGCCGGGTCGCCCGCGACAGGTTCTCCGCGGCCAGGGTGACGCCGCACGCCTCGAGCACGTCGTCCAGCGGCCGGTGGGTGAGCTCGTCCACCCCCACCAGCTGCTCGGCCCGTCCCGTCGCCGCGCGCGCCGCGCAGTCATCATGCGTCAGCGGGCGGAGGGATCCATCTCGGCGCGCATTGTTGACCCCCTGCTCGAGCCGTGCGGCGTACTCCTCCCGGACAACCGTGAGCGATGTGGACGCCCGTGGTCCGGCGGATGCGCTCGTCCTGTCCCGGGCCCCACCCTCGAGCCCGCAGCCCCCGAGCACCCCCGCCGCGACACCAAGCGTCAGCGCGAGCAGCGTCCCGGCTCCACGGGTCAGCAGGATGCGCACGAATCCACCCCCGCCCTGTCTGGACCCGTAGTGACGGCCGACGTCAGCCTGGGCTGAGCTTGGGCCCGCGCGTCAGGCAATTCTCGCGCCCACACCATATGAGCATGGTCGGCGCCTCGCACTCGCACGCGGTCGAACTCCGGCCCGCGCGACATCACCAATCCCACGTTAGGCTCGCTGCGGCGGATCGCCCGGGCAATCGGCGCGAATCGTTTCCCTCCTCGGTTGACTGTCGACCCGAACGAACCAATCACAGGCGAATTGTGCGGAGGTTGGCGTGACGCAATCGGAACGAGTGGCGCAGAACCTGGCGCGGCGACCACTGACGACTCCGCGAGCTCGAGGAACCTTGGGCCGACTCCGGAGCATCGCCGCCGACGCGCGGTTCCTTGCGCGATCGAACGTCCGGATGCTCAGGGGGGTCACGCCTCGCGAATGCCCCTTCTGCGGATACCACGGAAGGTTCTCGCCCTCTGGTGATCCGCCGCGCCTCGACGCAAAGTGCCAGGTCTGTAGGTCGTTCGAGCGCCACCGCCTCCTCGCGATCGCCGTACAGCGCCAAGACCTCGTCAGGCCGGGTGACAGAGTTCTGCACTTCGCACCTGAGGTGCAGGTCGCACGACTTCTCGAGAGCATCTCGCCCGGTAACGTCGTCTCTGCGGATATCGACGAGAGCATCGCGGACATCCGCATAGACATCGAGGCGATCGATCTCGACGACGACAGGTTCGACGTGATCGTGTGCTCGCACGTCATGGAGCACGTCGACGACCGCCTGGCGCTCAAGGAGATGCACCGCGTCGTAGCGCCCGGCGGCCGGTTGATCGTGATGGTCCCCATCGTGGAGGGCTGGGACCATTCCCACGAGATCCCGGGCGTGACCGACCCCCGTGAGCGCCGAATCGAGTTCGGTCAGGCAGACCATGTCCGGTACTTCGGTCGAGACCTGCGCGAGCGGATCGAGAGCGCGGGATTCGAGCTTTCGGAGTTCGTCGCGAACCCGGACGACTGCCGCCGGTACGGCCTGGTCCGCGGCGAGCGCGTCTTCGTCGGGACGGCGTCATGACGAGCGGAGCCCTGCTGCGGGAGTCGACGTCGGCGTCGTCTCGCGTCACCAAGATGCTCATCCGCGAACCGCGTCGCCTGTGGATCGCGATCCGCGGCGCGGCACGCCTCGGGACCCAGCTCGTCCGAGATCCTCACCAGTTCGCCTATCTCCGACGATGGGTCCCGACGGTCGAACGCAGCACCCTGGACCTCGAGCTGCCTTGGCTTCCCTTCCAGGTCATCGACCGGCTGGACGAGGTCCTCACGCCCGCGTCTCGGGTGTTCGAGTACGGGGGCGGCGGCTCGACGCTATGGATGGCGCAGCGGGCCGGCGAGGTGGTGACGGCAGAGCACGACCCGGAGTGGGCGGAGCTGCTGAGCGAACGAACAGCCCCCCTGTCGAACGTCACCCTGCTGATCAGGAGCGCCGCCAACCAGTACGCCGACTACGTGCCCGCGATCGACGACTACCCGGACGAGTACTTCGACGTCGTCATCGTCGACGGACGCGAGCGCGTCCGGTGCTTCGAACACGCACTACACAAAGTCCGGCCCGGGGGCATGCTGCTTCTGGACGACACCGAGAGGGCGCGATACGCCCCTGCCTTCGACCTCGCGCGGGAGCACCGGCACGTCACGATCCGGGGCATCGCGCCCTGCAAGTCGCAGGCCGCTCACACGACGGTCTGGCTTCCCCGGGACACGTCGGAAGGTCGATGACGGCCGTGGCCCTAAGAGGTCGGCTCGTAGGAATGTGCGCCGTGCAGGACCCGTGACCCCGGGCGCCCGTCATCCGCCACGGGAACGCTGTCCGGCTCGTAATACTGGTACCGGTACTCCGACGCGTCGGACTGTGCCACGCCGTTCAGCACGACACCGTGCAGCCCGACACCGACCGTGGACAGCGCCCGAATAGCTTGTTGAACCTGCGCGTTGTGGACTTCGCCGGCTCTGATCACGAGGATCGTGCCGCCCGTGAGCCTCGCGAGGACCGCGCTGTCGGTGACGGGCAGGAGCGGCGCGCTGTCGATCACGACGACGTCGTACATCTCGTCGAGCTTGGCGACCAGCCGTTCCATCTGTGCCGACCCCAGGAGCTCGCTCGGGTTCGGCGGCACCTCACCGCTAGGGAGCACGAACAGGTTGGTGTCACCCCAGGGCTGGACGGCGGCCTCGAGGGGAACACGGCCTATCAGCGCTGTCGTCAGACCGACCGAACCTTCGAGACCCAGGTACCTCGATACGCTCGGGCGCCGGAGATCACCGTCCACCAGCACGACCCGAGTTCCTGCGTCAGCCAGCGTGATCGCGAGGTTGATCGCCGTCGTGGACTTCCCCTCTCCCGGAAGGGAGGACGTCACCAGCACGTGGCGTCGGTTGTCGTCGACCTCGACGAACTGGAGGTTCGTCCGGAGCCTGCGGAACGACTCGGCGCGTCGGCTCTGCGGGCTCCCCTGCAGGATGAGCGGCTGGCCCGCCGCCTCGTCGTCGAGGGCGATCGTCCCGAGCAGCGCCGCATCGGTGAGCCCGGGAACGTCCTCCTCCGACCGGACGCGAGTGTCCAGCGTCGACCTGAGCACGGCGATCCCTACACCGACGAGCAGCCCGAGGACGAGGCCCAGCACCACGTTCAGCGCCGTACGGGGAGTGACCGGGCTCGCGGGGACCTGCGCCTCGCGAACCGTGCTGATCCGGACCGGCGACCCCTCGTCCCCGGAAGGTCCCTCCAGGTCGGAGACGACGGTCGCGAGACTCGAGGCGATCGTGTCCGCCGTTCTCGCGGCGAGCTGCGGGTCCGGGTCCGACACAGCGATGGTGATGAGAACGGTCTCCTCGGGAGACTCGGCGGTGACGCGCTCTGCGAGGGAGTCGGCCGAGTCGCCCAGACCGAGCTCATCGATCACTGGCTGGAGGACCCGTGGGCTCGAGACCAGCGCCGTGTACGACGAGACCTGATTCACCGTGAAGGAGTTCCCGGCCACCAGGTCGTTCAGCGAGTCTCCGGAACGGGTGGAGACGAAGACCTGAGACTCGGCGCGATACAGCGGCGTGGTCGCCGCCGACAGGACGGACGCAAGGGCGACACCTGCGATCGTCGAGAGCGCGATCACCGTCCAGTGCTTCCGGAGGACGCTCAGATATTCAGCCAGCCTCATGGCACCCCCGTAGTCGCCCCCGTGCAAATCATCCACGTTGTTCCACGTCGATCGGATTGTCGAAGTTGAAACCACCAGCGAGCCTAACCGTCGAGGGTGCTGGCCGCGCGCTCACACTGCACTCCCCCGAAGGCGTAGATAGTGTGACATCGTCCCGCTCGGCCGACCGGCTCGTCGACGGCGTCGGAGGAGGTCAATTCCCTTGGATCGTCTCAAGATTGTCGTGGTGACCTATGGCCGGTCCGACCTCGTCACGCGATGTCTTTCCTCTGTTCTTCTCTCGATCCCGGAGAAGACGACCATCCATGTCGTTGACAATAGCTCTCCCGACGACACCGCCGACGTCGTCGCCACCAGGTTTCCGGAGGTCGCGCTGCACCGCCGCACATCGAACGACGGCTTCGCTGCGGCGAACAATGCAGTGCTCGCCGAGATCACTGCCCCCTACGTACTCCTGCTCAACCCGGACACCGAGATCGGACCAGGACTCCTCGACCATCTCCTCGACGCCATGGACGAGCACATGGACGTCGGCATGGTGGGGTGTCGCCTCGTCACCGCCGACGGCAGTCTCGATCACGCGGCGAAGCGGCACATTCCGAGCCCGTGGACCGCCGTCCGCTACTTTGCCCTCAAGGTCGTCGGGCGCACGGGCTCCCACTACACGGCACCGGACGTCGGCGAGTACGACGTCGCCGAGGTCGAGGCCGTGAACGGTGCCTTCATGCTCGTCCGGGCCGAGGCGATCCGCGAGGTCGGGCTTCTCGACGAACGATTCTGGATGTATGCCGAGGACCTGGACTGGTGCGTGCGGATGCGGGCCGCGGGCTGGAGCATCGTCTACGACGGCCGAGTGACCGCGACCCACCTCAAGGGAGGTTCGTCCGGCACTGCGCGCCCGCTCCGCCTCAACTACCACTTTCACCGCAGCATGGTGCTCTTCTACCTCAAACATCAGAGGCGGAGCCCGCTGGTCGACGCGTGCGTCGTGACGGGGATCTGGCTGCGCTTCGCACTGTCCAGCACGGCAAGCGCACTCACGCGCGCCTTCGCCAGGTCGGGTGGTGCTCGCCCCCGTGCAGTAGAGCCAGCCCATGAGTGAGGCGTCCCAGGCCACGACCGGCCGGATCAGCGTCGTCCTGCCGACCTACGACCGGGCAGAGACCCTGCCCGCAGCCATCGCCAGCGTGCTCGAGCAGACGGTTCCGGTCCACGAGGTGATCGTCGTCGACGACGGATCGACAGACGCGTCTGCCGACATCGTGGCCCGGGCAGCCGAACGAGACTCCCGCGTGCGTCTGGTGCAACAACGGCACCTCGGTGCAACGGCGGCACGAAACCGTGGGATCTCCGAGGCGCAGGGCGAGCTCGTCGCGTTCCAGGACAGCGACGACCTGTGGTTGCCCACCTTTGTCGAACACCTTGGGCCGTCAGCCGGCCCGGGCGTCGTCGTGTTCGGGACGTGCCGGGCGTGGGCCGGTTCGAGCTCGAGCCTCGAGCCGCTCCGTCCGATCGCCAACCCTCGACGCTCCCTCCGGCGAACGAACCTGTTCTCCACCCAGTCCGCGATCCTCGACGGAGCGCTTCTCCGTGACGTCAGGTTCGACGGGAACCTCCGCCGGTTCCAGGACTGGGACCTGTGGCTGTCACTCATCGAGAAGACCGACGCCCGGCTCCTCCACGTGCCGGTCGTCGTGGTGGACAAGTTCCTGTCCGAGGACAGCATCACCCGTGGCGACCCCCGCGTCCGGGACGCCAGCATCCGCCGAATCTTGAGGCGTCACTGGCGGCTGTTCGCGCGCGACCCCCTCGCACTCGCGCGCACGACGGTGCGCGGCGTGGTCCGACCTGTCGTGCAGCCTGCCCGCCGGACGGCCGATCGAGCGCGTGCACGGCGCGCGGAAGAACTCGCATGACATCCGTCGCAGCACCGACGCAGACCGCCGGGCACCCGATGACCGATCGCTCGGCGCGGCTCATCACGACGTCGACGGTCGTCGCGGTGGTAGGGATGCTCTTCGCGACCAAGATCGCCGACCGGCTCGCCGTCTCCAACATCGCCCAGGTAGTCGCGATCATCCTGCTGCTCGCGGCCCACCCGCGGCTCATTCGAACCCGCGACACGGTGCTGATCCTGGTGGGAGTCGCCTCCGTGGCGCTCGGCGCGCTGAGCGTGTCGCTGCAGTACGGCACCCGCATCCTAGTGACCCACTCGATCTACTTCTTGATCGCGACGTTCTACCTCGTCGCGATCTACCGGGCGTGCCGCGACCACGGGGCCACGGACGCCGTATCGGAAGGTGTGCGCCGTGCCATCCCGGTGGCAGCGGTCGTGCTCGTGGCCATGCTCGGCTGGGAACTCGTGACGGGCGTCGAGATCCCCAACCTCGGGTTCGACGACAACTCGCATGCGGCGATGGCCGCATGCTTTCTTGCTTTCGCATCGCTGCGCTTCCTCCGTACACCGCTCCGGTTGCTCGTCGCTCTGGGGTTCTTCGCGATCGCGCTCATCACCTACTCGCGGATGCCCTTCTTCTTCGCACCGTTCCTCGTGCTCGCCTTCTGGATCGAGTACCGGCGGGTCCGTGCCCGTGCTACCAAGGCGTGGCAGGTGTTCGGCGCGCATCTCATCCTGCTCGCCGCCGTCACCATCCCTGCGGTCCTCGCCGTGCGGGCGGCCGACCGATTCACCGTGTTCGAGAGAGTGCTGGCTCCAGGCGAAGCAACATCGGCCTCGACGGCGGCCCACCTCGAGCTGCTTTCCCTCGGCGCACAGCTCAAGGTGGAGAGCGTCTGGAACGTCGTCCTCGGTGTGACGCCAGGCGGTTTCTCCAGCGCGGTAGCCGCGAGCGAGGTCGACCTCGGGGGCATCGCTGCCAAGGACCCTGTGGCCTACCAGCTGATCCTGGACGGGTCGGCTCCGCTCCACTCGACGCTGGGCTCGATCGTCCTGGAGTTCCCCCTGTGGGTGGTCGTCCTGTATCTGGTCGTCCTGGCGCACACCACCCTCGCGCTCGTGCGCAGGCGAGAGTGGGTGATGGCCATGTTTCTGATCGCCTTGGTCGGCGCCACGTCGCTGTACTCGAGCCACAACGAGCTGTACTTCATCGTGAGCCTCGCCGTCCCCCTCGCCCTCGCCTATCGCAGCCCGCCCGCGGCCCCGCTCACCACCTCGCCGGCATGACGGGCGAGCCGACCGGCGACACGCAACGTCTCGGCAGGACCGCTGCGCGAGGCAGCGTCTCCACGCTTGCCGGACAGCTCGCGCGCGCGACCGTGCAGGCGATCTCACTGGTCGTCCTGGCCCGGCTTCTCCTGCCCGAGGACTTCGGTCTCGTCGCAATGGTCGCCGCCGTGGTACGCATCGGCGACGTCGTGCGGGAGAGCGGCTTGGCGAATGCTGCGATCCAGGCGACCACGCTGTCGGACGAGCAGCGCGACAACCTCTTCTGGCTCAACACGGTGCTCGGATGCGCTACCGGCGCAGCGCTGTTCTTCCTCGCACCGCTGGTAGCCGGCTTCTACGGTGAACCTGCGCTGGTGGAGATCACCCGATGGCTCGCTCTGACGTTTGTCCTCAGTGGCATCGCCACGCAGTACGGCGCGAGCCTCGTGCGGGACATGAGGTTCGCGGCCGCGGCGACGATCGAGGTCGTCGCCCAGGTCGCCGGCCTCGTGGCCGCGATCGTCATCGCGTTGATCGGTGGCGCCTACTGGGCCCTGGTCGGCCAGAACCTCGCGATCGCCCTGGTCATCTGCGTCGGCTCCGCGGCCGCCGCCGGATGGCTCCCCGGACTGCCACACCGAGACGTGAGCATCCGCCCGCTCGTGGGCTACGGCCTCCACCTCCTCGCCAGCCAGCTCATCGAGCAGACGTGCCGAGCCGCCGACACCATCGTCGTCGGGTTCCGGTTCGGCGCGGTCTCGGCCGGGCTCTACAACCGGGCGTTCCAGCTGATGGCGCTTCCCATGCGGCAGCTCACCTATCCCGCGCAGCGCGTCGCCCTGACCGTGCTGGCGCGACTGCAAGACGACAAGGACACGTTCTGGCCGTTCGTCCTGCGAGGTCAGACCATCCTGCTCCACGCCCTCACACCCGTCTGCTCGCTCGCCGCCGCTCTGGCGCCCGCCGTCGTCGACATCGTGCTCGGTCCGTCCTGGGCGGCGGCCGCGCCGGTCTTGTCCCTGCTGATGGTGGCAGCGATCTTCGAGACGGCGAGCCAGCCCACGACGTGGGTCCTGCTGTCGACGGGCCGCACACGGGCCTTGTTCGTCTTCACCCTCGTGACCCGGCCGGTGCTCCTCGTCGCGATCGTCGGAGGGTCGTTCCTGGGGCTGGCGGGAGTGGCGGGCGGAGTGGCCGCGTCCGCCGTCGTCATCTGGCTCGCGGGTCTCGTCTGGATCCGTCGCACAAACGCCGCCCCCGCCGGCAGGCTGTTCGGTGCCGCCCTCCGGGCGGTCGCCGCCCATGGGATCGCAGCGGCGTCGGGAGGACTAGCCGCTGCGCGGCTCGACCTCCCGGGGCCGTGGGCGGAGGTAGGTGTCGGTCTCGGCGTCGCCGTCGCAACCCTCGGCGTCCTAGCTTTGGCCTGGCCACAGCTTCGCCGTGACCTCTCGGCGGTCCTCCGGAGCGCACGGCTGCTCAGGCATCCACAGGCGTCCGACCAGCGTCGGGAGGCACATCAGTAGGCACCGTCACGGCCCACCACCGCACGTACGGTCCGCAGGAGGATGACGACGTCGCCCATCAGCGTCCAGTTCTCCACGTAGTACAGGTCCAGCCGGACGCTCTGGTCCAGCGGCAGGTCGTTGCGCCCGCTCACCTGCCACAGTCCGGTGAGCCCTGGCTTGACGAGCAGCCGACGGCGCAGCGCGTCGTCGTACTGCGCCACCTCGAACGCGACCTGCGGGCGGGGCCCGACGAGGCTCATGTCGCCGCGCAGCACGTTGACGAGCTGCGGGAACTCGTCGATCGAGTACCGCCGCAGGAACCGCCCGAGGCGGGTCACGCGCGGGTCGGACTTGGGCTTGTAGAACACTCCGGCGTCGCCGTCGAGCGCCGCGGCGAGCTCCTGCTCGGCGCCGACCCGCATGGTGCGCAGCTTGTAGAGCGTGAACGGCTCGCCGTTCAGGCCGATGCGCTCCTGGCGGAACAGCGCCGGCCCTGGGCTGGTGAGCCGCACGAGCCCGGCGACCACGAGCAGCGGGACGGCGAGCACCGCCAGGCCGAGCGCCGTCACGACAACGTCGAAGGCACGCTTGAGCGCGTGCTGGGTACCCGTGTACCCGGGTGGGGTCACCTGGACCACGGGCACGCCGTCCACGGGGGTCACGAGCAGGCGGGGGCTCGCGACGTCGGCGAGCCCAGGCACCACGAGCAGGTCGGCGCCGGTGGGCTCGAGGTCCCAGGCGAACTGCTTGATCATCTGGGTGGTGGCGGTGTCCGACGCGGTGACCGCGACTGCGTCGATCCCCGACTCGCGCGCGACGGCGGCCGCGTCCCGCACGTCGCCGAGCACCGGTACCTGCGGCAGCGGCGACGGCGTCGCCCTCCCGCCGGGCACGCACACGCCGACGACGTCGAACCCGGCGCCGCGAGCACGGCGCATCCGGATCCCGAGGTCCTGGACGGTCTCGAACGCCCCGACCAGGAGGGTGCGGCGCCGGAAGCCACCTTTCTCGCGTTCGGCGTGCAGCCGCTGCGCGAGCAGGAGCCGTCCGCCGAGCAGCAGTGCCAGCCCCACCGGGAGCGCGACCGCGACGTACGAGCGCGCCAGGTCGAACTTGACCAGGTAGCAGACCACGGCCAGCAGGCCGAAGAGGCCGAGCGACGCCCGCACGGCGCGCACGATCTCCTCGCGTCCCGAGCCGAGGACCCGGTGGCTGCGGGCGCCACCGATGCCGAGCGCCACGACCCACGCCTCCACGAGCACCACGGAGATCAGCAGGTACTGGCCGCCGCGTGGCTCGAGGAGCCCGACGTCGACGTCGAGGTCGAAGCGGACCAGGTATGCGGCAGCCACGGCCAGCACCACGGCTGCCACGTCGACGTACAGGGCTCGGGAGACGAGTGCCGACTGCCATCCGCTCGCCTCCCGGCGGACCCCCAGGGCGGGGGCCCGCCAGGAGTGGCGGGGCCCGGCGAACGACGGGCCTGGTTCAGCCGGGAGCCACCGGTGCTCGACCCCTCCCGCCAGCGGTGCGCCGTCCTTCTCGACCGTCATCGCGACGCTTCCCCCGGCTCACCTCACACCGAACTGTCGCCGCCGTGCGAGGGCTCGGCCGCCCTCGCCGCCCGTCCACGCCCTCGCGCGACGAGGAGTGCACCGAGGCCGACGACGAGCAGCAGGCCCGCCGCGAGCAGGTACGGGGTGCTCGTGGCACCGGTCACGGCGAGGCCACCCGCCGTCGTGGTCGTGCCGTCGGCGCCTGCGACGCCGTCGGCATCACCCGCGTCGTCACCCACGGCGGCGTCGTCGACGACGGCACCGACGGTGGAGGTCGCGACGACCTGCCCCTCGGCGTCGGTCGCGGTCAGCGTGTAGGTGCCCTCGGAGGGCAGCGTCACGACGAACGCCGCGGACCCGTCGGTCGTCGCCGCGGTCTGTGCGCCGGCGACGTCGATCGCGGAGTCGTCGACGCCGGGGATCTCGAGCGTGAAGGAAGGGTTGCCCACGGGGCCGGAGAGGTTGACCACGAACGGCTCTCCCACGACCGGAGTGGTGATGCTGATGGAGAGTGCGTACTCGTCCGGCGAGTACTCGAAGTCGTCGGTGTCTGCGCTGGCCGCCGTGGCCGAGAACGCTGTCGTGGCGATCAGCGCGGTGACGAGCGCGGTGAGACGTCGAAGCATGATCTTGCCCCCTGATGTGACCGATTCTGGCGTGTAGGTGCGCGACGGCACCGTGACTGGCGGCCGCGTTCTGGACCGCTCCTCATCAGTTGTGTTTCCGGAGAAGTCGCCTCAACGCTGAGCGCGGGCGCCCGGAGTCGCCCGGAGGGCGACATCGCCGGATTGGTGCTTCCCGGTGATCATCACATAGGTCACCGAGTTTGTCTCCCCTGGAGACAAAGAAAGGGTTCGGGCACCGACAACAAGGTGATGATGCATCTGTGGGAAAAGCCCGACATTCCCCGCCGCGTCGTATGCGGACACCACTTTCCCGCCTGCCGGCGCGTAGACCAGCGCGTTCATCCGCAATTCACCGGCCTGTCCCTCGTCCATTCCCGTGACATATGCGGGCAGACCTCGCACCTCGTGCGGCGTGGCCGTGTTCGTGAAGGAGACGGTGACCGCCAGCTCGTGCGAGCCGTCCGGTCGGTCGGCCACGACGTCCACGTCGACGTCGGACTCCAGGTACCAGCCCATCTTCGCCGCGCGGGTCATCTGCGTGTACACGCCGACCACGGGGGTGTCCTCCCCGCGCACCCCGCGCAGCGCGCCGTCGAGGACGGTGCCGTCCAGCAGCGCCTGCTCCTCCGGCGTGGCGGACCAGAGCATCACCCTGCCCTCGCGAGCGCTGCCCGCGAGGGCGTCCATCAGGGCGGAGGTGCCCGCGGCGCCCCGCATGACCCGTTCGAACGCGGACTGCGCCACGGCGGCGAAGACGGCGTCCTGCTCGCTCGGGTCGGGGTGCTGCAGGTAGACGTCGTGCAGCAGGAACTCGGAGAGATCGTCGCCCTGCAGCTCCCGGCCGCCCGGCACCGTCAGCGGGTCGCTCCCGGCCAGGACGGCGGCGAGCGCCACCGGGTCCATGGAGAGCACGCCGTCGACGGTCACGCCGGTGCGCAGCCGCCACATCTCGCGGGCCAGCTCGGCGGCCCGCGGGAAGTCGGGCGTCATCGTCACGTTCTGCCCGAAGCGCGCCAGCTTGTCCCCGAACAGGGCCGACTCGGCGTCGTCCAGGGGCAGGACTGGCTCGTCGAACCGGCCCAGCGACGACGCAGCCCGCTGGTCCTCGATCGTGACCTCGCCGTCGTCCGCCCGGAGCTGGATGTAGGAGCCGGGGATCCCGCCCAGGGTGCGCGGCTCGGCGTTCGTCTGCACGAGCACGAGGTAGCGCCGTTCGCCGTCCGCCCCGAGCATGGCCGGGACGAGCTGCGCCGCACGGGCGGCGGTAGCGGTCGTCGAGCGCAGCTCTCCGAGCTTGGCGGCTACCGACGCGACCGCGCCGTCGACCTGGGGCAGCAGCGTGTCGTCGATGCCCGCCACCGTCTGCTGGGCGATCTCGAGGTCGCGGTCCGCGTCGACGACGGCGGGGGCGGCCGCCCGCAGCGGAGCGAGGTCCACCCGGCCGTCCCGGGGAGTCAGCGTCGCCGGGTTGACCGCCCCGGTCACGCTGACCAGGTCCTCCAGCGGGCCGCGCGCGAGCGAGTCGCTCACCTCGGCGAGGGTGGTCACCGCCTCCGCCGTCGACCCGAGGAACGGCATGCGCTCGGCCAGCCACCAGTGCGGCCCGGACGTCGCGCCGACCGCGGCGGCGGTGTCGTCCTGGAGCGCGGCGAGGATCGTGTCGACCCGGTCCGTCTGGCCGGCGACCGCCGCCGGGGTCAGGGCGGAGATCCGGTCCGCCGCCTGAGCGAGCGAGTCCCGGGCGCGCAGCGCGTCGGTCGCGACCCGTGCCATCGTCAGGACGAGCACCAGGGCGAGCGCCGCGATCACCCACGTCCCGACGCGGACGCGGCGTTTGCGGACCGCGCGCCCCCGCACCGAGAGCCGGGGCCTCGGCGGAGGCGGCGCGTCCGGCGGGCGCGTCACCGTCCCCGCCACGGGCACCGGGGCCTCAGCCCACTTCTCGCCCCATCCGGGATGCGTCACAGGATCCCCCGTCGTGTGATGGCGCCACGCGAATGTCGCTGTCACGCTACCCAGAGCGGTGCCGTCCGGCATCGTGAGCCGTCAGGAGGGGGCCGGATGACCTACGGGATCCTGGTCGTGTGCACGGGGAACATCTGCAGGTCGGCCGCCGCGGAGCACCTGCTCGCCCGGGGTCTGGACGACTCGGTGGCGCCCGCCAGCGCGGGCACGCAGGGCCTGCCGGGATGGCCCGTCGACCCGCCGGTCGCAGCCCGCCTGGCCGCCGACGGCATCGACGCCTCCGCGTTTCGCTCCCGCCCCCTGACGGCGGGCATGATGGCCGAGGCCGACCTGGTGCTCACGCTGACGGGTGCGCATCGTGCCGCCGCGCTCGAGCTGTACCCCGCCCGCGTGCGGCAGACGCTGACCCTCGGCGAGCTCTCCCGCCTGGCGTCGACGCTCCCCGCGGGCGCCGTCAGCGGCAGCACCGACGCGGAACGGCTCGCCGCCCTCGTCGAGGCCGCTCTGGCGCGGCGGCCGCTGTTCGTCGGAGCGGGGGCCGACGACGACGTCCCCGACCCGTACCGGCGCCCGGACGACGAGTACGAGCGCGCCTACGCCCAGCTGTCCCGGCACGTCGACCGTCTGCTGACGGCGCTGCACGGATGACGCGAGCCCTCAGTACGCCCCGCGGGCGGAGAGGACGGCCTTCGCGGTGCGGACCAGGATGAGGAAGTCGCCGAACAGCGTCCAGTTCTCGGCGTAGTAGACGTCGAGGCGCACCGTCTCCTCCCACGACAGGGAGGACCGCCCGCCCACCTGCCACAGGCCGGTGATGCCCGGCTTCACCCGCAGCCGACGACGCATCCGTGCCTCGTACCTCGAGACCTCCTGCGGCAGCGGCGGGCGCGGCCCGACCAGCGACATCTGGCCGGCGAGCACGTTGAACAGCTGGGGCAGCTCGTCCAGGGAGTAGCGCCGGATGACCTTGCCGACGCGGGTCACGCGCGGGTCCTCGCGGAGCTTGAACAGGACGCCCGCCCCGTCGCTCTCGCCGCCCAGCAGGCGGGCGTCACGGTCCGCGCCGACCCGCATCGAGCGGAACTTCAGCATCTTGAACGTGCGCCCGTCGCGTCCCACGCGGTCCTGGCGGAACAGGACGCCGCCGCGGCTCGTGAGGGCGACGGCGAGAGCCACGGGGATCATGACGGGCAGCGTCAGCACGGTGATCAGGGCGGCACCGATCCAGTCCGCCACGGACTTCAGCACGTACCGCGGGCCGGTGAACCGGGGCGCGTCCACGTGCAGCAGGGAGACCGACTGCTCCGGGGTGACGGTGATGCGGGGGCCGGCGACGTCCGCCAGCTCGGCGGTGAGCATGAGGTCGACGCCCGCGGGCTCGAGCTCCCAGCCGAGCCGGCGCACGACGTCGGCCGTGATGCAGTCCGAACCGCTCACCGCGACGCAGTCGGCACCGACGGCGGCCGCCATCGCGCCGGCGGTCGTCAGGTCGCCGAGCACCGGCACCCCCAGGACCTCCTCGCCCGGACGCGCCCCGCCGGACGCCGGCACGCACACGCCCACGACGCGATAGCCCGACGGGCGGCTGTTGAGCTCGCTGATGAGCCGTTCGACCTGGTCGCGCAGCCCGACGGCGAGCACCTGCGTCACCGCGTGGCCGCGCAGCCGTTGTCGGTGCAGCCAGGTGCGGTTCGCCCACCGGCCCGCGAGCAGCGCGACCACGCCGAGCGGCACAGCGACCAGGAGGAACGTCCGCAGGCCCGGCCACGCCGAGACGATCAGCGCGAACAGGGCCAGCGGGGTGACGAGCCGCCACGACGCGTCGAACACCCGCTGGTACTCGGAGGGGCCGGAGGCGAAGACGCGCACGTCGTAGGAGCGGGCGAGGCCCAGACCGCAGAGCCAGGCCACGGACAGCGCGAGCGCGAGCAGGATCTGGTCGCCGAGCACCGAGGACGTCAGGCTGTCCGCCGTGACCCGGCCGCGGAACAGCGCCGCGACCACCGCGGTGCCGACCACGACGCCGGCGTCCGTGAGCAGCAGCCGGCGCCGGTACACCGACTGCCAGGAGACGGCGCGAAAGGTGTCGCGCACCTCGCGGAGCCGCGCCGCCCGGATGGCGGCGAGCCGCGATCGCGGCTGCAACCGGTTGTCCGGGACGGTGATCACGGCTGGTCCTTCCTCGGGCGTGTCGGGTGGCGGAATCGGCCTCACCACAGTAGGAGCGGAACAGGGCCGGAATGGGCCATCCGATGGTCGTTTCACCCGAGTCTCACCCGCGTTTCACCCCCACGGACGCAGCGCTCTGACCGGCGGTTTCACCCGCTCTTCATCCTTGACCTCTCCCGCCCGGGGTGGGTGGGCAGGCCGTGCCTAGACTTGCCCCGTGCCCTCGATCGTGAGGCTGCTGCTGCAGCCGGACATGCGCCGTCCCGCGCCGCCTCCGGCGCGCGTCGACCTGCGCCGCGTCCTGCTCGGCGGGATCGCGGCCTGGGCCCTCGCGCTCGCGGTGTCGGCGGTGCTCCTGGCGACGTCGCACGCCACGGTCACCACGATCGTCACGTGCGTGGCGGGGATCCTGCTCGGCGGGGCCGGGCTGCTGTGGGAGCGGCGCAACCGCCGGTCCTACCGCGGCGACGACTGACCGTCTACCCCCAGGCCGTGGTGGCCCACAGCGTGGTCGCTCGCTCCGGCGCGGCGAGCACGGTGGCCAGGAGCGCGGCCCTGTCCGGCCGGCCGAGCAGGTCGGCGAGCGCGTCGGCCAGCCCGGCGAGGTCCGTGGCGTGGGCCCGCCCCTCGGCGTCGACCCACCACGGCACCGGGCTGCCCGCGACGGACAGCCGGTCGTGCTCGAACCACGTCGCGGGCAGGCGCGGGTCGAGCTCGACGACCCGGACGTCGAGCTCCCGCTCCCGGCCCAGCCCGTCGGGCGACGGCAGTCCGTCCTCCCCCACGACGGGCAGGTCGAGCAGGTCGGCGACCGCGGCCGCCTCCGGCTGGGGCACGGGCAGCACGGGTCCCAGCACCGCCCAGCGGGCCGTGCCCGCCACCTCGACGTCCTCGGCCCGGTGCACGACGACGTCGCTCGCGTCCAGCGCGGGCAGCCGCTCCGGCAGCGGGTCGAGCGCCCGGGCACGCTGGGCCGGGCTGAGCCGCATCGCCAGGCTCGCGATGCCCCGCCACACCCCGAGGGCGACGGGCAGCGCGACCGGCGTGCCCACCTCGGGCAGCCGGTCCAGCGCGGCCGGCCAGTCGGCGGGGGCGAGCGCCCCGAGCCCGTCGACGGCACCGATGGCGCGCAGCACCTCGTCGTCGAGCCCTGCGAGCGCCGGCGGCACGACGGGCAGCAGAGGGACGTCCTCGCGCGCCGCGAACGGCGCTCCCAGCCGGCGCCGCAACCACCACGCGGTGTACGACGGCGCCCCGGCGACGGGGGTGAGCAGCGCCCGGCGGGCGTCCGGGTCGGCGGCGACGCGCGTCAGCACGTCCGCCCAGCGCTCGGCGTCGACCCCGCGGCCGGGGTCGGTACCGGCGCTCGGGGTCTCGCCCGGGGTGCGGTCCCGCGCGTCGCGACCAGGGTCGTCGTCATCAAGGTCGGCGGGGTCGTCCCGGTCGTCGCCCGGGTCGCGGTCCGCGCCGGTGTCCGTCACCGCGTCCAGGTCGGCGACGGCGAGCACGTCCCCGACGTCGACACCCGGCCCGACCCGGCCGGCGAGGAAGCGCAGGTAGTCGGCCCACCCGGCGAGCCAGCCCGCCGGGTCGTCGGGCCCGTGGTCGGCCTCGGGCTCCGGGTCGTCGACGTCCGGGGTGAGCACGTCCGACACCCGGTAGACGACGACGTCGGCGTGCGAGCCGACGGCGCGCAGCAGCTCCTGGCCGTGCCGTGCGAGGGCCACCCGGGTGACGGGCGCCAGGCCTTCCAGGGCCGCGGCCGCCCAGGACCCGGGCACGGTGGTCTCGCGGGCGGGCGCGAGCTCGCCGTCGGTCGTGGGCAGGGGCAGCTCGCCGAGCCAGAACGGAAAGCCCTCGGCCCCCTCGGGCAGCGCGAGCCGCGCCAGCGAGAACGCCGTCTCCACCACCTCGCGCGGGCCGGCGTCCACGGGCCCCACGAACGTCGTCGGGCCGGGCCCGTCGTCGACCGGCGGCAGCTCGGAGGCGCCGTCGAGCAGCGCCTCGGCCGCCGCGAGCGCGAGGGCACGCACGCCGTCGTCGTCGAGCAGCGCCCGGGCGCTCGTGGGGGTGGCGCCCGCGCGCACCAGCAGCGGGTGGGCGGCGTCGGGGTGCACGACCCGGACGCCGAGCGTGCGGGCGATCGCCACGAGCGCGGGGTCGTCGTCGTCCTCGGGGAGCACGACGGTGCCGCGCACCCCGGAGGTGCGGCCGTCCACGAGCGGGATGCGCGCCCCGGCGAGCGCCTCGAGCACGCCCGCGTCCGAGGCGTACGGCTCCAGCGCCTGGCACAGTGCGTACCAGCGCTCCGGCCGGGACCCTGCGGGCAGGTCGGCGACGATGTCCGCCAGCGGCGCCGTCGTCGCGCCGAGCAGTCGCGCGACCGCCTGGTGCCGCGGCTCGACGGCGACCAGCCCGGGCACCACGGGGGCGAGCGCGGCGACCAGGGTCGCGTCCCCGCCCGGCAGGCCGGCGAGCGCCAACGAGTCCTGCGGCGCCTGCCCCCTCAGGAGGCGGGTGCCCCGCAGCGCCTCGAGCGCGACGTCGCGGATCGCCGCGTCCAGCTCGCCGGCGGGCAGGTCGACCGGGACGGCGTCGAGGACGTGCGCGCCGCGACCGGCCCCTGGGCCGGTGCCGGGTGCGTCGGCGCCGGGTGCGCCGGCGTCGGCCCGCTCGGCCAGGACGCCGAGCAGCTCGGCGAACACGGCGCCCGCCTCGGCCACGAGGCGGTCCGTCGCGGCGCCGGGCAGCACGCTGCGGCGGCCCGGGTCCACCGGGAACGACGCGACCAGCAGCCCGGGCAGCGTGAGCGGCACGTCCGTGGGCGTCGGCGCGTGCAGCACGCCCGCGGCCGCCGCACCCGCCCGCGGCAGCGCCCAGGTGACCGACCACGTGGTGCGCCGCTGTTCCCTCGGCAGCTCCGCGACGTCGTCCGGCGCGAGCTCGCCCGACCGGCGCACGACGTCCCACCGCTCCCCCACGTCGCGGACCACGCGGGCCGCGTCGTGCCCCCCGGGCTCGACGACGACCGTGTCGAGCGCGGGCAGGGCCAGCAGCAGCGCGTCGTCGACGGCGTCGAGCTGGGCGCGGACCGCGTCCACGGCGTCGTCGCGCAGCTCCAGCTCGACCACGGTCGCGACGCCGTCGGCGCCCGGCGCGTCAGCACCCAGCGCGGGGGCGGGGAACGGCAGGCGGAGCACCGGCACGTCGTCGCCGCGCTGGGCCACCGCCGCGCGCAGCCGCCCGGCGTCCTCGTCCCCGCGGTCCGTGGCGTCGTCGAGCGCGGCGCGCGTCAGGGGCAGCGAGAAGCGCACGCCACCCGACGTCGAGCGCACCGCGACGTCGTCCGACACGGACCGTACGGCGGCGAAGCCGACGCCGAACCGGCCCACCTCGACGTCGCCGGCAGGCCCGCCGGACTTGGCCGAGGCGCGCAGGGAGGCGAGCGAGGCGACGCCGGCGGCGTCGAGCGGGGACCCGGTGTTCGCGGCGACGAGGCGCCAGCGTCCGCCGGGCGCGCCCGGCGTCGCCGGGGGGACGAGGCGCAGCGTCAGGCGGCCGGGCACGCCGGCACGAGCCGCGGCGTCCGCCGCGTTCTGCGCGAGCTCGACGACGACCCGGTCGCGGTAGTAGCCGCGGGCGTGGTCCTCCTCGGCGTTGGCGTCCTCGCGGAACCGGGTCCCGGAGGTGAGCCAGGCCTGCACGACGGCGGACCGCAGCGCCGCGGTGTCGAACGGGTCGCCGACGGCGGTCGGGTCAGGCTCGACCTCGTGCGTCGGGGGCTCGGCGGGATCGGCCACCGGCCGCCTCACAACTCGTCGGCGGCGGGATCGATCCGCTCGATGCTGACCTCGTCGATCAGCGGGGCGTCGGCCGGCCAGTCGGTGGGCGGCTGCTCGACGTCGGTCTCGGAGTGTGCGCCGCAGCCGTGGTCGAGCGAGACGACCTTGCCGTCGTCCGGCGACCACTCGTTGGCGCAGACGGCGAAGAGCTGGCCCAGCGGTCCGGCCAGCGGGACGAGGAACGCGCAGGTGGCGCACTCGGCCTTGGACGCGACGGCGCCACGCGCCGTCGGGCCACGCGATCCGCGGTACCAGCGCTCGGCCGCCTCGTCGCGGCCCTGCGGCGACAGGACCCGGGCGCGGGCCAGGGCGAGCTCGTCGATCGCGACGGAGTCGAGCTCCTCGTCGCCGGTGGGCGTCCACCCGGGCTCGAGGCGCGGGTCGTCGGCCCGGAAGGGCAGGGTGTCGCCGGGCCCGATGTCGCCCGGGCGCAGTCGCTCCGACCAGGGCAGCCAGGCGGGCGCGAGCAGCGCCTCGTCGCCGGGCAGCAGCTCGACCTCGCACACCGTCGCGACCTTGCCGCGCGGGACCCGGGCCACGGTGACGGTCCAGTGCCAGCCGTGGTAGCCCTTCATCGCCGCGGCGAACCGGTGCGACATGAGGCGCTCGTCCTCGGCCACGACCCCCAGGTGCTCGCCCACGTCGGCGGGCGCGGACGCCACCTCTTGCGCGGCGGCACGCGCGAGGTCGACGGCGCCGAGCAGCACCGCGTCCTTGCGTGCGCGGGAGCTGACCCGCGGTGCCCGTGCGGGCGCCGGTGCGGCAGTCACCATGTCGTGTCCTGGTCCTTCAGCGTCTCGTGTGCTCGGAGTACATGTGCTCGAAGCGTCGTGTGCTCGTCAGGCTCGCGCACGCGAGCCTGACGGCTCCCGCACGCCCGTCGTCAGTGGTCGAGGTCGTCGGCGACGGCACGCAGCAGCGAGGCCACCCGCTTGCCCGTCGCGTTCTCAGGGTACTTGCCGCGCTTGAGCTGGTCGCCGACGCGGTCGAGCACCTTGATGAGGTCCTCGACGATGCCCGCCATCTCCGACGGCGCCTTGCGCTTCGCCTTGACGACCGACGGCGCGGGGTCGAGCACCGTCACCGCGAGCGCGGACGGACCGCGACGCCCGTCGGCCACACCGTAGTCGACGCGGGTGCCCGGCTTGGGGCTGGCGTCGGGGGGCAGCGCGGACGCGTGCAGGAAGACCTCGCCACCGTCGTCACCGGCGATGAATCCGAACCCGCGCTCTGCGTCATACCACTTGACCTTGCCGGTGGGCACCTCAACCTCTTCGTGCTCGTCGTTGTCGTCGACCGGCCCGCATGCGCGGCGGTCAGAGGGTCAAGGCTACCGGCCGGAACGCGCGGGCGTCGCATCGATGGCCTCGGCGGACAGGCCCAGGTCGGCGCCCAGCCGCACGGCGACGGCGTCGAACCAGCCGTCGCCGTCCGCCACCGAGCCCTCCAGGTGGCCGAACAGCTCGAACGACACCGTGCCGAACAGCGCCGTCCAGGCGATGAGCGTGCGCACCACGAGCTCGGTCGGCGCGTCGTCGGCCAGGCCCCGGTCGGCGACGAACGCACGGGCGGGGGCGACGACCTCGGTGACGTCGGGCGCTCCCGGCGCGGCGACCGGGGGGCGCGCGCCCCCCGCGTGCGCGTCGACCACGACCTGGATCAGCGTGCGGACCACGCGGGTCGCGGGGCCCACGGTGTCGCGGGGGGCCGCGTACCCGGGCACCGGCGTCCCGTACAGCAGCGCGAACTCGCCCGGGTGCTCGACCGACCAGCCCCGCAGCGCCCGGGAGGCCGCCAGCCACCGCCCGGGCCGGTCGGCCCGGTCGCACGCGGCATCG
This sequence comes from Isoptericola luteus, assembly GCF_020297055.1. GTDB lineage: Bacteria > Actinomycetota > Actinomycetes > Actinomycetales > Cellulomonadaceae > Isoptericola > Isoptericola luteus. Next base: position 351,665 of record NZ_JAIXCQ010000003.1, read on the forward strand.
GCCTGCTCGACGGCGGCCCCGAGCTCGTCGTAGCACTCGATGATGAGCGCGGTGAGGAGCGCGTCCCGGCTGGGGAAGTACCGGTACACCGCCGAGGACACCATGCCGACGTCGCGGGCCACGGCGCGCAGCGACAGCACGGTGGGCCCCTCGTCGGTGAGGCGCGCACGGGCGGCGTCGAGGATGTCGCGCGTGAGGGTCTGGCGTGCCAGCGCGCGGGCCGTACGGGGGCGGTCGGTCATCGCCCCAGGATGCCACGCCGAGAACACTGCACACGAACGAGAGCGCCGCTCTTGTCAGACGCCGTGAGACCTGTCACGCTCGACACGGAGAGAGCGCCGCTCTCGGAATGGAGCACCAGTCATGTCCGACCGTCACCTCGTCGTCGGCGCCGGCCCCGTCGGCCGCCACGTCGCCGCGCTGCTCGCCGCGCGCGGCTCTCACGTCACCGTCGTGACCCGCTCCGGGCGCGACACCGGGCTCGACGGCGTGGCGCACGTCGCGCTCGACGCCACCGACGCCGACGCGCTGACCCGCCAGGCCGAGGGTGCCGACGTCCTCTACAACTGCGCCAACCCCGGCGACTACACCCAGTGGGACCGCGCCTGGCCCCCGCTCGCCGCCGCCGAGCGGTCCGGCGCCGTCTACGCCATCACCGGCAACCTCTATCCCTACGGTCCCGTCGACGCGCCCATGACCGAGTCCCTGCCCGATGCCGCCACCGACCACAAGGGCGTGCTGCGCGCCCGGATGTGGGCCGACGCCCGCGACGCCCTCACCGCGGGTCGGCTCAGCGGCACGGTCGAGGTGCGGAGCTCCGACTACGTGGGCCCCGGCGTCGGAGCCAACGGTCACGTCTCGCGCGTGCTGCCGGCCGCGCTGCAGGGCCGGCGGGTCACGATGATCGGCCGCACCGACATGCCGCACACCTTCACCGACGTCGGCGACGTGGCGCGCACGCTCGTCGCCGCGGCCGAGGACCCGGGCGCGCACGGCCGCACCTGGCACGTGCCCAGCAACGCGCCCCGCACCCAGGCCGAGGCGCTGGCCGACGTGCTGGCCGCCGCCGGCCGCCCGCCCGTGCGCATCGGCTCGCTGCGGGGCCCCGGCCTCGCGGTGGCGGGCCTGTTCTCCCCGCTGCTGCGGGAGCTGCGTGAGCTGCGCTACCAGTGGGACCGGCCGTACGTCATGGACTCGACCGCGGCCCGCGAACGCCTCGGGATCACGCCGACGCCGTGGGACGAGGTCTGCCTCCGCACCGCCCAGGGGTGAGGCACGGCGCGTAGCATCGATCAGATGGCCAGCACGTCGCCCGACAGCACGGCGCCCGAGAACGGTCCACGCACCTACACCGAGGCGATCCGCACGCGGTCCGACGACGCCCTGGCGGCGCTGCTGCGGGCCCGTCCCGACCTCGCCACCCCCTCGCCGTCGACGCTGCGGTCGCTGGCCGCGCGCGCGTCGAGCCGCACCAGCCTCGAGCGCGCGCTCGCGCACGCCGACGCCCGCACGCTGCAGGTGCTGGAGTCCGTGCTCGTCCTCGCCGACGAGGACCGGCCGCTCACCCCGGCGGGCGTGGTCGAGGCGCTCGGCGCGGGAGCTGCCGCGGGGGATACCGACGCGACCGGCGACGACGCAGCCGACGACGACGCGGCCGGCGACGACGCGGCCGGAGACGGCGGCGTCGTCCGGCGGGTGCTCGGGGACCTGCTCGACGCAGGGCTGCTGTGGGACGCGGGCGCCGACGCAGAGCCCGACCTGCGCCCGTGCCCGGGGCTGGCCGAGGCGCTCGGACCGTACCCCGCCGGGCTGGGACCGGCGAGGCCCGCCGAGGACCGCCCCCCGCACCCGGACCTCGACTCCCTGCCCCGCGGCGCGCGGGAGATCCTCGACGCCCTGACGTGGGGGCCGCCGGTCGGCGTCGTCCCGCCGCCGTCCAGCGCCGCCCGCCAGGTGGTCGAGGCGCTGGTCGACGCCGGCCTGCTGATCCGCACGGACGCGCGCCACGTCGTACTGCCGCGCGACGTCGGCCTGCTCCTGCGCGGCGGCCGCACCCACCCCTCCCCCGACGTCGCACCCCCGCGCCCGGACGGCCGGTCGATCGCCCCCGCGACCGTCGACGCGGAGTCCGCGAGCGCCGCCCTCGACCTGGTGCGGTACGTCGGCCTGCTGGTCGCGGCGTGGGAGGACACCCCGCCCCCGGTGCTGCGCAGCGGCGGCCTCGGCGTGCGTGACCTGCGGCGCACCGCCCTGGCCCTCGGCTGCGACGAACCGACGGCGGCGAGCGTCGTCGAGCTGGCCGCCGCGGCCGGCATCGTGGCCGACGACGGCGACGCCCCGCCGTCGTACCGGCCGACCACCGTCGCGGACGCCTGGGAGGAGCAGGACGACGCGGACCGCTGGGCGCTGCTCGCCTCCGCGTGGGCGACGTCGCGCCGCACGCCGTGGATCGTCGGCTCGCGGGACGAGCGTGGCACGGTGCGCGCGCCGCTCGCCCCCGACCTGCACCGGGCCTGGGTGCCGCGGCTGCGGACCCGCGTGCTCGAGGCGCTCGACGCCCAGCCGGCCACGGCGCTCGACCTCGACGGCGTGCTGCGGGTGCTGCGCTGGCACACCCCGCGGGCCGTGCCGCCGGAGCAGGCCGTCGCGGGGCTGCTGGACGCGGCACGGCTTCTCGGCGTGACCGGGGCGGGCGCACTGTCCGCCGCGGGACGCGCGCTGCTCGCCCACCTTCGCCCGGCGGCCCCGGGCGCGGACGATGACACCGGGGACCGCGCCGTCGCCGCCGCTACCGCCAGCGTGGGCGCCGGCGATGGCGCCGGCGATGGCGCCGGCGATGGCGAGGGCGGCGCCGGGAGCGCGGAGGTCGCAAGGCCCGGCCCCGCCGCCGCGATGCGCGCCGCGCTGCCGACCGAGGTGGACGAGGTGCTGCTGCAGGGCGATCTCACCGGGATCGTGCCGGGCCGCCCGTCGCAGGCGCTGGCACGGCTGGTGGAGCGTGCCGCCGACGTCGAGTCCCGGGGCGCGGCGACGACGGTGCGGTTCTCCGTCGCCTCGGTGACACGGGCGCTGGACCACGGCACGACGGCCGAAGAGCTGCTGGACGACCTGGCGCACCGCTCGCGCTCGGGGGTGCCCCAGCCGCTGGAGTACCTGGTGCGGGACACGGCACGCCGGCACGAGGCGGTGCGCGTGGGCACTGCCGGGTCGTACGTGCGCGCCGCGGACCCGACCACGCTGGCCGGTCTCGCCGAGGACCCGCGCCTCGCCTCGCTGGGTCTGGTGCGCCTGGCGCCGACCGTGCTCGCCGCGGCCGTCCCCGCGGCCGAGCTGCACGAGGCGCTGCGGTCGCGCGGCCTGCTGTCCGCCCTGGAGGGCCCGGACGGGCGCGTCCTCAGCGCCCGGCTGCGGCGGCCGCCACGACTGGAGCGGGCCGCCGGCAGCCGCGGGCCGACCCGGCCCGGCCCACGTCCCGACGTCGTCCCCGGTGCCGACCAGGCCGAGGCACGTGCCGCCCTGGTGGCGCGGCTGCGCGCCGCCGAGCGAGGCGAACCGACCGCCGTCGACCGCCTCGCGACGCGGGCGACGGATCGCGACACGCCCCCGCGCACCGGGCCCGTGCGGCACGCCGAGCGGGCCCCGGCAGCGACGCCGGGCCAGGTCCCTGCGCCCCCGCCGGGAGAGCCCGGTGACACCGTGGCCGTGCTCGCCGACGCCCTGCGCGACGGCCGGCTGGTGTGGATCGAGATGGTGGGGCCGCGCGGCACGCTCGAGCGGCGGGCGCTCAAGCCGCTACGGCTCGACGGTGGGCGCCTGCGCGCGCTGGACCCCGACCGGGAGGCAGAGCTCACCGTCGCGGTGCACCGCATCGCCGGCGTCGAGCCCGCCGACGAGTAGCCCTCGGAACCGACGAGTAGCCCTCGGAACAGAAACAGCCGGGCGCGGTGTTAGGAACGCTCTGGAGCCGGATCGCGACCGCAACCCCGTGCTCGGCAGTCTGAGGAGAGGAACTGGATGCCCGACGGCCCGATCATCGTGCAGAGCGACAAGTCCGTCCTGCTGGAGGTGGACCACCCGCGCGCCGACGAGGCGCGCCGCGCCATCGCGCCGTTCGCCGAGCTGGAGCGTGCCCCGGAGCACGTGCACACGTACCGGCTCACGAGCCTCGGCCTGTGGAACGCGCGCGCCGCCGGGCACGACGCCGAGCAGGTGGTCAACACGCTCATCGAGTTCTCGCGCTACCCGGTGCCGCACGCCCTGCTGATCGACGTGGCCGAGACCATGGGCCGCTACGGGCGGCTCACGCTCGCCACCCACCCCACCCACGGCCTCGTGCTGCAGGCCACCGACAAGGCCGTCCTCGCCGAGGTGCTCAAGTCCAAGCGCACCGCCGGGCTGGTGGGCGACCGCATCGACGACGAGACCGTCGTCGTGCACCGCTCCGAGCGCGGCCACCTCAAGCAGGTGCTGGTCAAGCTCGGCTGGCCCGCGGAGGACCTCGCCGGGTACGTCGACGGCGAGAAGCACCCGATCGAGCTGGCCTCCCCCACCCACCCGCGCACCCCCACGGAGCAACCCAAGGAATGGGTGATGCGCCCGTACCAGTCGCAGGCGGTCGACGGGTTCTGGCACGGCGGCTCGGGCGTCGTCGTGCTGCCGTGCGGCGCCGGCAAGACGATCGTCGGCGCGGGGGCGATGGCGAAGTCCGGCACGACGACGCTCATCCTCGTGACCAACACCGTCAGCGCCCGGCAGTGGCGCGACGAGCTCGTGCGGCGCACGAGCCTGACCGAGGACGAGATCGGCGAGTACTCGGGCGCCCGCAAGGAGATCAAGCCGGTCACCATCGCGACGTACCAGGTGCTCACGACCAAGCGGAAGGGCGTGTACGCGCACCTCGAGCTGCTGGACGCCCGCGACTGGGGCCTGGTGGTGTACGACGAGGTCCACCTGCTGCCCGCCCCGATCTTCCGCATGACGGCGGACCTGCAGGCCCGCCGCCGGCTCGGCCTGACCGCCACGCTGGTGCGCGAGGACGGTCGCGAGGACGAGGTGTTCAGCCTCATCGGGCCCAAGCGCTACGACGCCCCCTGGAAGGACATCGAGGCGCAGGGCTACATCGCGCCGGCGGACTGCGTCGAGGTGCGCCTCACCCTGCCCGAGCACGAGCGGATGGTGTACGCCACTGCGGAGCCGGAGGACAAGTACCGCCTCGCCGCCTGCGCCCCGGGCAAGAACCGGGTGGTGGAGCGGATCGTCGCTCAGCACCCCGACGACCAGGTGCTCGTCATCGGTCAGTACCTGGACCAGCTCGAGGAGCTGAGCCAGCACCTCGACGCCCCGCTCATCACGGGCGCGACGACGGTCCGCGAGCGCCAGCGCCTGTTCGAGGCGTTCCGCTCCGGGGAGATCTCGCGGCTGGTGGTGAGCAAGGTCGCGAACTTCTCCATCGACCTGCCCGAGGCCTCCGTCGCGATCCAGGTCTCCGGCTCGTTCGGGTCGCGGCAGGAGGAGGCGCAGCGCCTGGGGCGGGTCATGCGTCCCAAGGCGGACGGGCGCACCGCCCACTTCTACGCCGTCGTCACCCGCGACACCGTCGACCAGGACTTCGCCGCCCACCGGCAGCGCTTCCTGGCGGAGCAGGGGTACGCCTACCGCATCGTCGACGCCGAGGACCTGGACGCCGTCGCCTGACGGCGTCGGTCGCCGGCGCCGCCTGCCCGATGTCCGCACACGCCGCGGCGCGCGTGCGGGCATCGTCCAGCCGACGCACCGTGGCCGTATGACCCGATTCGGCTACACCCTCATGACCGAGCAGGCCGGGCCGCAGCAGCTCGTGGAGTACGCGGTGGCGGCGGAGGCCTGCGGCTTCGACCTCGAGGTCTGCAGCGACCACTACTTCCCGTGGCTCGACACGCAGGGCCACTCGCCGTTCGCGTGGAGCGTCCTGGGCGCGGTCGCGCACGCGACCGAGCGCGTGGACCTCATGACGTACGTGACGTGCCCGACCGTCCGCTACCACCCCGCGGTGGTCGCGCAGCAGGCCGCGACCGTGGGCGTGCTGTCCGACGGTCGGTTCACCCTCGGCCTCGGCGCGGGCGAGAACCTCAACGAGCACGTCGTCGGGGCCCGCTGGCCCGCGGTGGACGAGCGCCACGAGATGCTCGAGGAGGCGGTGGAGATCATCGGGGCCCTGCTCGGCGGCGAGCTGATCAGCTACCGCGGGGACCACTTCCAGGTCGACTCGGCGCGCCTGTGGGACCTGCCCGACGAGCCCGTGGAGATCGGCGTGGCCGTGTCGGGACCGAGCTCCGTGGAGCAGTTCGCCCCCGTGGCCGACCACCTGGTCACGACCGAGCCGAAGCCCGAGCTCCTGCAGCAGTGGGACCGGCTCCGCGACGCGGACGACCTGCCGCGGTCGCGCAAGATCGGCCAGATGCCGATCTCCTGGGACCCGGACCGCGACGCCGCGATCGAGCGTGCGCACCGCGAGTTCCGCTGGTCCGGGCTCGGCTGGCCGGTGAACGCGAACCTGCCCACCACGGAGGCGTTCGAGCGGGCGACGGTGTTCGTGCGCCCGCAGGACGTCGCCGACGCGGTCCCGTGCGGGCCCGACCTGGACGCCGTCGTCGAGGCGGCGTCCGCCTGGTGGGAGGCGGGCTTCACCGACCTGGCGCTGGTCCAGATCGGCGACGAGCGCCAGCGGGAGTTCCTCGACCGTGCCGCCGGCCCGCTCCTGGAGAAGCTGCGGGCGGCCGCCCCGGCCACGTAGGGAGCCGTCTCCGGGAGGGTCGCGGCCAGGAGCTCGCGGCCAGGAGCCCGCGGCCCCCGCCGTGCCCGAGGGCGCGGCCCCGGCTAGGTTCCCTCCATGAGCCCGCTGCCCGCGGACGTCCCGGACCCCGGGGTAGCCCGGTCGCCGCTGCCCGACGCCCGCCGCCCACCGCCGTGGGTGCCGCGCGCGCTGCTCATGGCCACCGTGGCCGTGTTCGTCGCCCTCGCCGTCGGCTACGCCCTGGGCCAGCTGCGCGGGCTGATCGTCAACCTCGTCCTGGCGCTCTTCCTCGGCCTCGCCCTGGAACCGGTCGTGCGGTGGCTGGTGCAGCACCGGTGGCGCCGCCCGGCGGCGGCGTTCGTGGCGCTCGTCGGGTCGCTGCTGCTGGTCGTGGTGGTGATGCTGCTGTTCGGCAACCTGTTCGTGCAGCAGCTCGTCCAGCTGATCTCCGCGCTGCCCGCGCTGTACCTGGACGTGCAGGGGTGGCTCCAGTCCCGCTTCGACGTCACGCTGCCCGCGTCCGACGACCTGCTGCGCCAGGCCGTCGACCAGTTCGGCGCGGACGTCGCCTCGGGGACGATCCTGGTCGGCACCACCATCCTCGGCGGGGTGTTCGCCGCGCTGACCATCCTCTTGGTGACCTACTACCTGCTGGCCGCCGGGCCCCGGTTCCGTGCCGTCGTGTGCAGCTGGTTCACCCCGGACCGGCAGACCGAGGTGCTGCGGCTGTGGGAGATCACCCAGATCAAGGTGTCGGACTTCATCAGCTCTCGCATCGTGCTCGCGGCGCTGTCCGCGGCGTTCACCTTCGCGTTCCTGCTCCTCGTCGGCACCCCGTACGCCCTGCCCCTGGCCGTCTTCACCGGGGTGGTCTCCCAGTTCGTGCCCACGATCGGCACGTACATCGCGGGAGCGCTGCCCGTCGCCGTCGCGCTCACCTCGCAGGGCCTCGGGTACGGCATCGCCGTGCTGGTGTTCATCGTCGCGTACCAGCAGCTGGAGAACCTCGTGTTCTCCCCGAAGGTGTCCGCCCGCGCGCTGGAGATGAACCCCGCGGTGAGCTTCGTCGCGGTGCTCGCGTTCGGCGCCGTCCTCGGGCCGCTCGGCGCGTTCCTCGCCCTGCCCGTCGCGGCCACGATCCAGGCGGTCGGGAACACCTACCTGCACCGGTACGAGCTCGTCGACTCCGAGCTGCTGCACGACCCCCGGCGTCCCGTCGCGCGCCCGGGGCCCGACGACGCGCCGTCGGACGAGGTCGTGTGAGCGGAGCGCGCGCCACGGGCTTCACCCGCGCCGCAGAGCCCGGCGAATTGCGCCGAAACCGGCAGCGAGACACGATCAGGACGTGAACGCGCCCGACCCGACCGTGCCGCGTCGCACGGCCGCAGTCCTCCTTGCCTCTCTCGTCGCCGCCCTCCTTCTCCTCGTCGCCTCGCTCGTGCCGGGCCTCCCGGCGCACGCGCAGCCACCGCTGACGGACCTCGACGGCGAGATCACGGACGTCTCGGGGGTGCTCGGCGACGACGACGCGGAGGTCACGGCCGCGCTCGACAGGCTGGCGGCCCAGACGCCGTACCAGCTGTTCGTCGTCTACGTGGAGTCGTTCGACGGCATCAACGGGCGCGACTGGGCCAACGCCACGGCGACCAACGCGTCCCTCGGCGTCGACGACCTGCTGCTCGCCGTCGCGACCGGCGACCGGGTGTACGGGCTGTCCGTCCACAACAACATCGCCCTGAGCGACGAGCAGCTCGACGCGATCGAGGCCGCCACCGAGGACGCGCTGCGCGAGGACGACTGGGCCGGCGCCACGGTCGCGGCCGTGGACGCCGTGCTCGACGGCTCCGGGTCGTCAGGCGGCGGAGGCCTGGGCACGGTCGTCGTCGGCGTCGGCGTCGCGCTCCTGGTCGTGCTGCTGGTGGTGGGCGTCGGGTTCTGGCTCCGTTCCCGACGGCGCAGGTCGGCGTCGCGGCCGACCGTCGGCCGGCACGGGACCGCGGTGCCCGGCGAGGACGCGCTCGCCGCCCTCGACACCGACGAGCTCGAGCGGCGGGCCGGGGCGGCGCTCGTCGGCATCGACGACGCCCTCCGCACGAGCGAGCAGGAGCTCGGCTTCGCGCAGGCGGAGTTCGGCGTCGAGGCCACGAGCGACTTCGTCGCCGCCCTGGGGCGGGCCAGGACGGACGCGACCGCGGCGTTCAAGTGCCGCCAGGAGCTGGACGACGCCGCCGTCGACGACGAGGCGCTGCGACGGGGCCTGCTCCTCGAGATCCTGCGCCGGTGCGAGCGCGCCGCCACCGCCCTGGACGAGCAGACCGACGCCTTCGACGACCTGCGTGACCTGCACGGGCGTGCCCCCGAGCTGCTCGACAGCACGGCACAGCGCGCGGACGAGCTCGAGGCGCGGATCGGGGTCGCCCGGCAGACGGTCACCGGCCTCGCCACCACCTACCCGGCGTCCGCGCTCGCCTCCGTGCGCCAGAACCCCGACCAGGCCCAGGCGCTCGTCGCGCACGCCCGCGAGGCGGTCTCCACAGGCAGGGCGGCGCTGTCCCAGCGCACCCGCACCACCGCCGTCGGGCACCTGCGCGCCGCGCAGAACGCGCTGGGCCAGGCGGCCACCCTGCTCGACGCCGTCGACACCGCGGGCACCGACCTCGCGACCGCGGGCACCGACCTCGACAAGGGCATCGCGTCCCTGGCGCAGGACGTCGCGGACGCCGGCCGACTCCAGGGCGCGGAGGGTCTCGGTGCCGCCGTCGCGCCCGCCGCGACGGAGGCCGCCGCCGCGATCGAGCAGGCGCGCGCGGCCCGCTCCGGCGGCGATCCCCTCGCCGCGCTGCGGCGGCTCACCGCGGCCGAGGCCGCGCTCGACGCCGCGCTCGCACCGGCGCGGCAGCAGGCCGAGGCCGACGCCCGCTCCAAGGCGCTGCTGCGCGACGTGCTGCCGCGGGTCGACTCCCAGGTGCGCGCCACGCAGGACTACGTCGCGACCCGCCGCGGCGCCGTCGGCGCCCAGGCACGCACCCGCCTCGCCGAGGCAGCGCGGCTCGCCGACGAGGCGCGCCGGCGGCAGCAGACCGACCCTGCCGGCGCCGTCGCGACGGCGCAGCGCGCCGAGGCGCTGGCCGACGAGGCCGCGCGCCTCGCCCGCCAGGACACCTCCGGCTGGGGCATGAACCAGGGCGTCGGCACCGGCACCGGGTCGGGCGCCACCGGGATGGTGCTGGGCGGGATCCTGCTCGACTCGATCCTGCGCGGCTCCGGCGGCGGCATCGGGGGGTTCGGGGGCGGGTCACGACGACGCTCCGGCGGCGCCGGCGGGTTCGGCGGCGGCTTCGGCGGCGGCGGCTTCGGCGGCGGGAGCATCGGCTCTGGACGCGGCGGACGCAGCCGGGGAGGATCGGGCGGGAACCGGGGAGGACGTGGCGGACGTTCCCGTGGTGGACGATTCTGACGACGCGTGTCAGACGACGAGCACGACCAGCGGAAGGAAGCACGACCCATGACCCAGAAGCAGAGCATCCTCGGGCGGATCGGGCAGCTCGCGAAGGCCAACATCAATGCCCTGATCGACCGTGCCGAGGACCCGCAGAAGATGCTGGATCAGCTCGTGCGCGACTACACCAACAGCATCGCCGAGGCCGAGCAGGCGATCGCCCAGACGATCGGCAACCTGCGGCTGGCCGAGCAGGACTACAACGAGGACATCGCCGCCGCGAGCGAGTGGGGTACCAAGGCCCTGGCCGCGTCGCGCAAGGCCGACGACCTGCGGGCCGCCGGCAACGCCGGCGAGGCCGACCGGTTCGACCAGCTGACCAAGATCGCGCTCCGCAAGCAGATGGACGCGGAGTCCGAGGTCAAGCAGGCGCAGCCGATGATCGAGCAGCAGCGCGTGACGGTCGACAAGCTCAAGACCGGCCTGGCCGCCATGAAGGACAAGCTCGGCGAGCTCAAGTCCCGCCGCGACCAGCTCGTCGCCCGGCAGAAGGCCGCGCAGGCCCAGCAGACCGTCCAGGGTGCGATCAGCTCGATCAACGTGCTCGACCCGACCAGCGAGCTCTCGCGGTTCGAGGAGACCGTCCGCCGCGAGGAGGCCCTGGCGATGGGCCAGGCGGAGATCGCCGCGTCGTCGCTCGACGCCCAGTTCGCCGAGCTCGAGGACGCCGGCGCCGAGCTCGAGCTGGAGGCTCGGCTCGCCGCGCTGAAGTCCGGCAGCGCCGGTCAGATCTCGCCGTCGTCGACCCCGGCGATCGAGTCCTGACCGCCGCCCTCCCGGCCGGCGCCTGACGCGACGGACCCCGGGCCGTGCTCCCCGCACGGCCCGGGGTCCTCGAGCGTCAGGCCGCGGAGCACTCCGCGGTCAGGTCGCCCGGCGAGCCGGAGCCGATCAGCCCGAACGTCGTCGACGCCCCGGCGGCGAGCCGGCCGTTCCACCCTGCGTCGGACACCGTGCCCCCGGACAGCACGCCGTTCCACACCTGGGCGATCGTCAGGCCCGGCAGCGCGACCGCCCAGCCATCGACCGCCTCCGTGGCCGTGACCGTCACGTCGGCCTGGAAGCCGCCGGACCACGAGCTCGTCACGCTGACCTGGGCGGAGCAGACGCCGTCGCCCGTGCCGTCGTCACCGCCGTCGTCACCACCGTCGTCACCACCACCGTCGTCACCACCACCGTCGTCACCACCACCGTCGTCACCACCACCGTCGTCACCACCACCGTCGTCACCGCCGCCGACGATGTCGCCACCGCCGATGTTGATGTCGGAGCACAGGTAGTACGACTGGTCGAGGTGGCTCGCCTGCCAGACCGTGAACAGGACGGCGCGGCCGTCGTGGCCGGTGAGGTCGACGTCGGTCCGGTACGGCGACTGCGCGGGGTAGGACCCGGTCTCCTGCACCAGCTCCAGGTCGTCCCAGCCGAGCGCCTCAGTGGTGGGGTCGAAGCCCTGCCTTGAGACGTAGATCCGCAGGTAGTCGGCCCCGTGGTTGGCGCCGTCGGTCAGGGTGAGCTCGAACTGATGCTCGACCCCCGTCGCGTACCAGCCGCCGGGCGTGTCCAGGTAGTCGTAGCGGCCCGCCGACGTCTGACCACCGGAACAGAGCTGCCCGTCCGGGATCGCGGCCTCGTGCGCGCCGCCGACGTTCTCCCGGAACAGTCCGTTCCAGTTCCACATGGCGCTGGGGTCGGCGCCCCACGCGCCCCAGCACATCGGGTCGAGGTCGGCCATCTCCGGGTTCTGGAAGTCGTCGCCCCAGCGGTCCCAGCAGCCGTAGTTGCGGGTGGGCGGGTCGGTGACGGAGCCGTGCGCGGCGGCTGACCCGGCGCCGGCCGTGGCGACGGCCATGACCGCGAAGGGTGCGACGAGCGCCGCGACGGCCGCCATGGCGGCCCTGCGCCATCGGGTGGTGCGAGGCCTGGTGCTGGTGCGGGACCTGGTGCGGGACCTGGTGCGGGACCTGGTGCGGGACACGGTCGTCCTCCTGTGCTCGTGCGGAGGTCGCGGCGTGCAGTGTCGCGACGTCGCGACCCGGACCGTGCCATTCGGCCACGGGGCCCCGGGGCCGTCCACGCCATGAATCGTTTTGGTGGGCCTGCCGATACCCTGAGACCCATGTCCCCCGCCTTCACCACCCCGGTCCCCGCGAGCGCCCCCGCCCCCGCCGAGGCCGACGCGCGCCGCACCTACCTCCTGGTGGACGGCGAGAACATCGACGCCACGCTCGGCATGAACGTGCTCAACCGGCGGCCCAACCCGGAGGAGCGCCCGCGCTGGGACCGCGTCACCACGTACGCGCAGAAGCTGTGGGGGCAGGACGTCGTCCCGCTGTTCTTCCTCAACGCCAGCAGCGGCCAGATGCCGATGTCGTTCGTCCAGGCGCTGCTCGCGATGGGTTACCGGCCGATCCCGCTGGCGTCGTCGGGCACCGAGAAGGTCGTCGACGTCGGTATCCAGCGCACGCTCGAGGCGCTGGCCGACCGTGACGGCGACGTGCTCCTCGCCAGCCACGACGGGGACTTCCTGCCGCAGATCGAGGCGCTGCTCGGCGCGGACCGCAAGGTCGGCCTGCTCGCCTTCCGCGAGTTCGTCAACGGCCAGTTCACTCAGCTCACGGAGCAGGGGCTGGAGATGTTCGACCTCGAGGGCGACGCCGACGCGTTCACCGCCCCGCTGCCGCGCGTGCGGATCATCCCGCTCGACGAGTTCGACCCGCTCCGCTATCTCTGATCGTTGTGAGCGGGCGTTTGGCCCTGTTTCGCGACCGAAACAGGGCCAAACGGGGGGGGGGGGGGGGCGGGGGGCCCCCCCCCCCCCCCCGCCCCCCCCCCCCCCCCCCCCCCAACAACCGCCAGGCACCACGGCCGGGTGCTCAGCCGGTGGCCCGCAGCTCCCGGTACAAGGGCGTCACGTACCCCGGCGTGAACCCCACGCCGCCGAGCAGCCCGGTGAGCCGGGCGGCCTCCGCGGCCACCGCCGCGCGGGCGTCGGTACCGACGTCCTCCAGGATCCGCCACACCACCTCGCCGTCGGGGAGCGCCGTCCACGCGCCCACGACCCTCCCCTGCCACCACACGGTGGCGCCCGCGTTCCCGGCCGAGTCGAAGAGCAGGGGCCGGTGCGGGCCGAGGTACCAGTCGCGGGCCGTCCAGCCCATCACGGTGGGGTCGAGGGTGGGCAGCAGCGCCACGTGCTGCTCCACGACGGCGTCCACGGCGGGGTCGTCGAGGCCCTCGAGCCCGCCGTCCCCCTCGGGACCGCGCAGCATCACCCCGTCGACGACGACGGCGTCCCCGCCGAGGGGGCCGACGTCGACCTCGACCTCGCGCAGGTCGAGGTCCGCGAGCGCCCGTCGCGTCTGGCCGAGGTTCCAGCCGGTCCACCACTTCAGGTCCGCGACCGTCGCCGGCCCGAACGCCGCCAGCCAGGACCGGGCGAGCTCGGTCCGGGCGGCGTCCTCGTCCAGCACCGGGATGCCGTCCGGGAACCAGTCGGACATGAGCGACCACACGTGCCGCGGTGATGACCACGCGCCGCGCGGCTCGCCCCGCACCACGTCCCCCTGGGCCGAGAGCAGCGAGAGCAGCGGCGAGGTCAGGGTGCGGCGGACGTCCCAGACCTTGTCCGTGGTGGGCAGGAACGCCGTGCGCAGCAGGGGTGCGGCCCGGGCCAGCTCCGCGCCGTCGAGCGGCCCGTGCTCCGCGAGGACCGCCCGGACCTGAGCCTGCGCCGCCTCGAGCAGCGCGCCGGGGTCCGCCACGGGCGGGTCGGTGGGCAGGGTGGCGAGCTCCTTGAGCAGCCGGGTCCGCAGCCGCGCTGCCACCGTGAGGGACGCGCCGGCATGGACGACGGGGACCACGGAGCGCGGCACCACGAACATCGTGCGCCGCATGCCGAGCACCTTGACGAGGCTGCGCCGCTCGAACAGCGCCGCACGCACGTCGTCGACCGTCAGCCCGGGCACCCGCGCGAGCACCGCGAGGTGCACGCTGGGCGCGTCCGTGGCGTGCAGCGCGACGAGCCGGTCGGTGACGTCCTCCGGCGACACCGCCGCACGCCGCCCGGGCAGGTCGACGCCCAGCGCGAGCTGGTGCGCCACGAGCCGACGACGACGCTGCTCCCCGGTGATCCGCACGCCGGACATCCTGGCCGACGCCACCGACACCCCCCGGCACCCACCGGCACCCACCGGCATCCACCGGCATCCACCGGCACAGACGCCCCCGCGATCCCTGCGTCGTCCGAGGCTGTTCCCAGGCACCTCTCAGAAGCCCGTCCCACACTGGGACCCATGAGCACACCCGAGGCACGGCTCGTCGTCGTCGACGACGAGCCCAACATCCGCGAGCTGCTGTCCACCTCCCTCCGGTTCGCCGGCTTCGAGGTGCACGCGGCCGGGGACGGCAACAGCGCGCTGGCGCTGGTGCACGACGTCGATCCCGACCTCGTGGTGCTCGACGTCATGCTCCCCGACATGGACGGCTTCACCGTCACCCGCCGCATGCGGTCCTCGGGGCGGCACACGCCCGTCCTGTTCCTCACCGCCCGCGACGACACCCAGGACAAGGTGCAGGGCCTCACCGTGGGCGGCGACGACTACGTCACCAAGCCGTTCAGCCTGGAGGAGGTCGTGGCCCGCATCCGCGCGGTGCTGCGCCGCACGCACGCGGGCGAGCCCGAGGACGAGGCCGTGCTGCGCGTCGGCGACCTCGAGATGGACGAGGACAGCCACGAGGTGCACCGCGCCGGCATCGAGGTCGACCTGTCGCCCACCGAGTTCAAGCTGCTTCGGTACCTCATGCTCAACGCCGGCCGCGTCCTGTCGAAGTCGCAGATCCTCGACCACGTGTGGCAGTACGACTGGGGCGGCGACGCGAACATCGTCGAGTCCTACATCTCCTACCTGCGGCGCAAGATCGACAACCTCACCGTGCCCGGCCCCGACGGCGACGCTGTCGCCCTGCCCCCGCTCATCCACACCAAGCGGGGCGTCGGCTACCTGCTGCGAGCGCCGCAGGCGCGATGAGCACCCCGCTGCCACCGGACGACACGGCGAAGGGCGCGAGAGTGCCGGACGAGCCGTCGGACGCGAAGAGCGGCCCGGGCTGGCTCGAGCGCGTGCCGCTGCGCACCCGGCTCGTGGCCGTCACCGTGCTGCTGCTCATGGCAGGGCTCATCCTGGCGGCCGCCGTGACGCGCACCGTCGTCTCCGACTACCTCGTGCGGCAGGTGGACCAGCAGCTCAAGCAGTCGGCGACCGCCGTCGCGAACGTCACCCTCCGTGCCTCCGACTCCCCCGGCGCGCAGATCCCGACCGACTACGCCGTGACCATCCGTGACGCCGACGGCGAGGGCCGGACGATCGCTTGGCCGCAGACCGAGAGGATCCTGGGCACGCCCGACATCCCGCACGAGACCCTCGAGCAGGTGTCCGCGCGGCACGAGAGTCCGTTCACCGTCACCTCGACCGGGGGCGAGCGGGACACGAGCTGGCGCGTGGTGCCGTTCGTGTACACCGCGAACGGCGAACCGGTCGGCGCCGCCTACGTCTCCCTGCCGCTGGTGGGCGTGGACGAGACGGTCTCCTTCCTCACCCGCTCGCTGCTGCTGTCCAGCCTCGGCATCGTGCTGCTCGGCGGCGCGACGGCGCTGCTGCTGGTGCACCGGTCGCTGCGGCCGCTGCGGCGCATCGAGGCGACAGCGGCCGAGATCGCCGACGGCGACCTGTCCCAGCGCGTTCCTGACCTGCCGCCGACGACGGAGGTCGGCTCGCTGTCTCGGTCGCTCAACACGATGCTGGCGCACATCGAGCGTGCGTTCGCGGCGCAGGAGGAGTCCGAGCGCCGCATGCGCCGGTTCGTCTCCGACGCGAGCCACGAGCTGCGCACGCCGCTGGCCACCGTCCGGGGCTACGGCGAGCTGTACCGGATGGGCGCGCTGGACACTCCCGACAAGGTCGAGGACACGATGTCCCGCATCGAGGGCTCCGCCACCCGGATGGGCACGCTCGTCAACGACCTGCTCGTGCTCGCCCGTCTGGACGAGGGCCGGCCGCTACGGCACGAGCCCGTCGACCTGGTCGCGCTGGCGCGCGACGCCGCCCAGGACCTGCACGCGCTCGACCCCACCCGCGAGGTCACCGTCATCTCGCTGGCGGGCGGCGACGCGCCGTCGGCGGCCCGTGTCACGGGCGACGGGGACCGGCTGCGCCAGGTCCTCACCAACCTCGTGGGCAACGTCGCGCGCCACACGCCTGCCGGCTCGCCCGCCGAGCTGGCCGTGGGGACGGCTCCCGCCGGCGCCGTCGTGCTGGAGGTGCGCGACCACGGGGCCGGCATCACCGACGAGCAGGCGACCCGGATCTTCGAGCGCTTCTACCGCGCGGACTCGTCGCGCAACCGCGAGTCGGGCGGGTCCGGGCTGGGGATGGCGATCGTCGCCGCCATCGTGGGCGCGCACGCCGGGCACGTCACCGTCGCGCCCACCGTGGGCGGTGGCCTCACCGTGCGCGTGGAGCTTCCTGCCGCCGCGGACTGAGCGCGCCGCGGGCTCGAGGTCGCAGGCCGGTCGTAATCTGGCCGTGAGTGGGGCAGAATGCACCGCCGTACCCTCCGGACCTCCGACGACGGAAAGCCTGATAGCGATGGGCGTGCACCACGCCGACGCACCCGCCTGGTTCCTCTCCGCCTTCAAGCGGGCCGCACGCGGCGCGGGGGCCACCGCGGACGACGACGCCGTCCGTGCGATCGGGGAGGACCTGGTCGACCGGTGGTCGGAACCCGACCGCAGGTTCCACAACCTGCGCCACCTGGCCGACGTCCTGCACCGTGTGGACGAGCTCGCCGAGGAGGTGCACGAGCCCGACCTGGTACGGCTCGCCGCCTGGTACCACGGCGCGGTGTTCGACGCCGCTCGCAAGGTCGCGTACGCCACGCAGGGCGGGGAGCAGACGACCGTGAGCGCCGAGCTGGCGCGGACGCAGCTCATTGGCATCGGCATGGCCCCGCGGGCGGCCGAGCGGGTCGCCGCCCTCGTGGACTCCCTCGCCCGGCACAAGCCGCTGGCCGGCGACGTCGACTCGGCGGTGCTCAACGACGCCGACCTGGGGATGCTGGCCACCGAGCCCCAGCGGTACCGCGAGTACATGGCCGACGTGCGCGCCGAGTACGCGCACATCCCGCTGCCCGACTACCTCGACGCACGCATCCGCGTCCTCACCAAGCTGCTGCAGCGCCGGTCCCTGTTCTGGAGCCCCATGGGCGCCGCCTGGGAGGAGGCCGCGCGCCAGAACGTGGACGCCGAGCTCCACCGGCTGCTCAAGGAGCGCTCCCGGCTGCCCGAGCCGCCGCCCACCGCGGAGTAGGCGGTTGTCCACAGGCTGTGCACGGCCCCGACGCGCGATGGCGTCGAGCCCCTAGCGTCGTCGACGGCATCCCCTACACGGGGCACGACGGCGAAGGAGGACACGTGCGGTACGAGGTCGACAGCGAACGGGTCGCGCAGGCGAGCGCGGCGGTCAACGGATCGGTCGCGGCCATCCGCTCGGAGGTGGGAGCGATGATGCGCCACCTGCAGGACCTGCAGACCGGCTGGCACGGCAGCGCGGCGACGTCGTTCGCCGGCGTCATGGGCCAGTGGCAGACGACACAGACCCAGGTCGAGGCGGCGCTCGACGCCGTGACGGCGGCCCTGTCGTCCGCGTCGCGCACCTATGCGGACGCGGAAGCGCAGGCCACCCGGCTGTTCGCGCGCTGAACCGGGGCCCCGGGCCGGACGGCCCGGGGCCCGCTCGCCGGCGCCCGGCGGGGCACGATCGGCCACCTGGACGCGCGCTCGGTCCTGGGTGGTTGCCGGACGGCCTAGGCTCGAGGGGTGGCTACCTTTTCCGCCGTGACCCGGCAGCACATCCTCCAGGCGATCACCGAGTACGACGCGCGCGGCGCGGAGAACCTTCTCGGCGTCTACGGCTTCGCGCCGTCGACCCGCGACGTCTTCGTCCACGAGGGCCGCACGTACGACGCCAAGGCGGTGCTGGGCGTGGCGCACCGGTACGCGACGGGACGAGCGGCGACCACCGACGAGCTCTCCGGCGGCAAGGTCGACACCTCCTCCCTGCTGCGCAAGCGCGGCTTCGAGGTGCCCGCCCGAGCCGTCGTGGCACAACCTCGCAAGCGTGCGGTGCGCAAGACGGACGTGCCCGAGCCGCCGCCCGCGATCTGTCCCACCTGCTCCATGACGCTCCCCGGTACCGGGATCTGCGACGACTGCGGCTGACGGGTCCCGCCGAGATAGAGAAGGCCCCTCGCTGAGATAGAGAAGAGGGGGGGCCGCCCCCGGGGGGGGGGCCCCGCGGGATGTATACCGCAGGGGGGGGGAAGAG
>NZ_JAIXCQ010000003.1:370326-426821 GCF_020297055.1 Isoptericola luteus
CCCCCTGGTCTTGAGCCCCCCCGGCCGCCCCGCCGGGGGGGGCGCCCCCCCTCTTCTCTATCTCAGCGAGGGGCCTCTATCTCGGCGAACCGATCAGAAGTCCATGCCGCCCATGCCGCCGTCGCCACCCGGGGCGGCCGAGGCCGGCTCCGGCTTGTCGGCCACGACGGCCTCGGTGGTGAGGAACAGCGCGGCGATCGACGCGGCGTTCTGCAGCGCGGAGCGCGTGACCTTGACCGGGTCGTTGACGCCCGCGGCCAGCAGGTCCTCGTACACGCCGGTCGCGGCGTTGAGGCCGTGACCCGGGGTGAGGTTGCGGACCTTCTCCGCCACGACGCCACCCTCGAGGCCGGCGTTGATGGCGATCTGCTTCAGCGGCGCGTCGATGGCGGCACGCACGATCTGCGCACCGATCGCCTCGTCGCCCTCGAGCTCCAGCTTCGGGAACGCAGCGGCGCCGGCCTGGATGAGGGCCACGCCACCACCGGCGACGATGCCCTCCTCGACGGCGGCCTTGGCGTTGCGCACCGCGTCCTCGATGCGGTGCTTGCGCTCCTTGAGCTCCACCTCGGTGGCCGCGCCGGCCTTGATGACGGCGACGCCACCGGCGAGCTTGGCGAGGCGCTCCTGCAGCTTCTCGCGGTCGTAGTCCGAGTCCGAGGCCTCGATCTCGCCGCGGATCTGCTTGACGCGACCCTCGATGAGGTCGGCCTCGCCGGAACCCTCGACGATCGTGGTCTCGTCCTTGGTGACGACGACCTTGCGCGCCTGGCCGAGCAGGTCGAGCGTGGCGTTCTCCAGCTTGAGGCCGACCGTCTCGGTGATGACCTGGCCACCGGTGAGGATCGCGATGTCCTGCAGCATGGCCTTGCGGCGGTCACCGAAGCCCGGGGCCTTGACGGCGACGGACTTGAAGGTGCCGCGGATCTTGTTCAGCACGAGGGTGGCCAGGGCCTCGCCCTCGACGTCCTCGGCGATGATGAGCAGCGGGCGACCGGCCTTCATGACCTGGTCGAGCAGCGGCAGCATGTCCTTGACGTTCGAGATCTTCGACTCGACGATCAGGACGTAGGCGTCCTCGAGCACGGCCTCCTGGCGCTCCTCGTCGGTGACGAAGTAGCGGGCGAGGAAGCCCTTGTCGAAGCGCATGCCCTCGGTGAGCTCGAGCTCCAGGCCGAAGGAGTTCGACTCCTCGACGGTGACGACGCCCTCCTTGCCGACCTTGTCGAGCGCCTCGGCGATGAGCTCGCCGATCGCGGGGTCGCCGGCGGAGATCCCGGCGGTCGCGGCGATCTCCTCCTTGGTCTCGATGTCCTTGGCAGCGATCAGCAGCTGCTCGGTGACGGACTCGACGGCCTTCTCGATGCCGCGCTTGACGGCGATCGGGTTGGCGCCGGCGGCGACGACGCGCAGGCCCTCGCGCACGAGCGCCTGGGCGAGCACGGTGGCGGTGGTGGTGCCGTCACCCGCGACGTCGTCGGTCTTCTTGGCGACCTCCTTGACGAGCTCCGCGCCGATCTTCTCGTACGGGTCGTCGAGCTCGATCTCCTTGGCGATGGACACACCGTCGTTGGTGATCGTGGGGGCGCCCCACTTCTTGTCCAGGACGACGTTGCGGCCCTTGGGGCCGAGCGTGACCTTGACGGTGTCGGCGAGCTGGTTGAGCCCGCGCTCCATGCTCCGACGAGCTTCCTCGTCGAAGGCGATGATCTTGGCCATGGGGACTGATCCTCCGCTGGTGGCTGAGAGTGGCCGGCCGGTGCCCGCGACGGACGACCCACCGCACGGCGTTCTTGTCACGCGCGTGCGGCGAGCCTCACCTGTCGGCCCGAGTGCTTCACCCTCGACGTCTCACGACCGCCGCACCGGGGCGCGGCTGTCACTCGACCATCGAGAGTGCTAAGCCATTATTGGCACTCTCGGCAGGAGAGTGCAAGACGTTCGCCCAGGGCGTGGAGGGCCTCCCCCACCGGGCACGTCGATCTCGCCACGGGTGCGGGCACGACGAAGGCCGGCACCCTCGTCGCGTCGACGCGACGCCGGGTGCCGGCCTGGGGTGCCGCCGCCTCAGGCGGGGCGCACCTGCTCGGCCTGCGGACCCTTCTGGCCCTGCCCGACCTCGAACTCCACCGGCTGCCCCTCCTCGAGGGTGCGGTAGCCGTCGGACTGGATGGCGCTGTAGTGGACGAACAGGTCCTGCCCGCCGGCGGCCGGGGTGATGAACCCGAACCCCTTCTCCGCGTTGAACCACTTGACGGTGCCCTGGGCCATGGACTTCTCCTTGTGCTTCGCTCAGGCCACGGGACCGGCGCCCCGTGGTGACGCGAGCCTAGTAGCGCACCTCACGACGAGGGAAGCGCCGATGTCCGGTATGTCGACATCCGAGACGAGCGCCCTGTGCCGTGCGGCGACGGCGTGACCAGGACGTCAGCCGACGGCTTCGGTCAGCACGACCCACACGGCGTTCGACGGGTGGTTCGTCACGTTGTCGGACTGGATGACGTTCTCCGGCGAGACGCCGAGCGCCTCGGCGACGGCCGTCGCCGTGTCGGCCCGGTCCGCTCCGTAGAGCACGGTGTTCGCGGAGTACGTGCCACCGAGGCCCTGCGGGGCCTCCGCGTCGGTCGTGTTGCCCGCGGCGACCTCGGAGAAGCCGGCCTCGTCCTGGAGCGTCGCCTGCGCGGTGCCCGCCGAGCCGCCGGGGGCGGAGTCGTTGAACACGGCCACGCTCGCGGCCAGGTTCGCCTTGGACGCGTCGCCCGGCATCTCGCCGGCCGGCTCCTCTTCTTCACCCTCGGACTCGCCGTCCGCCGGGTCCTCCTCGCCCTCGGTGGCCTCGGACTCGCCGTCCGTCGGCTCCTCTTCCGAGGCACCGTCACCGGACTCCCCCTCGGCACCCGCGTCCGCGGACTGCTCGGCGACCGGGGTCGACGGGGGGCCGTCGTCCTGGGAGAGGAAGGAGACCGCGCCGACGGCGATCCCGCCGCACACCACCGCGACCAGCAGGAACGGCCACACCGAGCTCCACCCGCTCCGCGGCTCCCGGTGGACGCCGACCGGCGCGTCCTCCGGGCCCCGGACGTCGAACTCGTCGGGCGGGTAGGAGTAATGGCTCTTGCTCACGCCGGACAGGGTAGCCGCTCAACATGGCACGGCGTCCAGCCGCTCGCCACCGGGGGCCCGGAATCGCCGTCGTGGCGCGGATTCGCCGGGACTCGCCGCGCGAGGACCGGCGTCCGCTGGCCGGTCCCGCGGCGGCCTCTCAGGACCGGTCGTCGGACAGCCGGCGGGCCGACCGGGCCCGCTGGCGGGTCGACCGCATCCGGCGCAGCCGCTTGACCAGCATGGGGTCGTGCTCGAGCGCCGCCGGGGAGTCGATGAGCGCGTTGAGCACCTGGTAGTACCGCGTCGCCGACATGTCGAAGAGCTCGCGCACCGCCTGCTCCTTGGCGCCCGCGTACTTCCACCACTGCCGCTCGAAGGCGAGGATCTCGCGCTCCCGGTCCGTGAGCGCGACCTCGGGCGCGTCCGCCCGCTCGCCTGCCGTCGTGCTCGACGACGTCGCCTCAGGGTCCGGTTGGACCTCCTGGACCAGCATCTCGCTCATGGGCACCCAGTATGGCCGCCCCGGGGCCGCTCCCCGCCCAGGAGCCCCCGCGCGTCGCACCCCCACGAGCTGTCAGGGCCACGTACACGTTCCCGTGCACGTGAGCCTGACACGTCGGACGTGCGTGGAGCTGTCAGGTTCACGTGCACGTTCCGGCGCACGTGGACCTGACAGGTCTCGGGTGCGCTAGCGTCGCGGCGTGGACACCCCGGCGACGACGAGCACCCGCCCGCCTCTCGAGGACGTCATGGCGCCCGACTGGGCCGCCGCGCTGGCCCACGTCGAGCCTCAGATCCACGCCATGGGCGACTTCCTGCGCGCGGAGGTCGCCGCCGGCCGCACCTACCTGCCCGACGGCGCCCACGTCTTCGCCGCGTTCCGCCGGCCCCTCGCCGAGGTCCGCGTCCTCGTCGTCGGGCAGGACCCGTACCCCACGCCCGGTCACCCGATGGGGCTGTCCTTCTCCGTGCAGCCCGACGTGCGGCCCGTCCCGAGGTCGCTGGTGAACATCTACACCGAGCTGTCGTCCGACGTCGGTGCCCCGCCGCCGCCGAACGGGGACCTGCGTCCCTGGGCCGACCAGGGCGTCATGCTGCTCAACCGGGTCCTCACGGTGCGGCCGGGCACCCCCGCGTCGCACCGCGGCAAGGGCTGGGAGCAGGTCACCGAGGCCGCCATCAAGGCGCTCGTGGCCCGCGGCGGCCCGCTCGTCGCCATCCTGTGGGGTCGTGACGCGGCGTCCCTCAGGCCGTGGCTCGGCGACGTGCCCGCCGTCGAGAGCGCGCACCCCAGCCCGCTGTCCGCGTACCGGGGGTTCTTCGGGTCCAGGCCGTTCTCGCGCGTCAACGCGCTCCTCGAGGCGCAGGGGGCGGCCCCGGTCGACTGGCGCCTCGTCTGAGGCCCGGCCCGGCAGGGCCGTCAGGCCGTGCTGGATCCGCAGGGCTCGCGGATTCCAGGAGACCGCGTGGGTGGCCGGAGGCAGAATGGCCCGGTGACGACGACCGAGACCTCCCCGACCCCGTCCGAGCCCACCACCCCCCGCTGGACCCGCTACGTCGCCGTCGGCGACTCGTTCACCGAGGGCCTGTGGGACCCGTACCCGTTCGACGACGGCACCCCCGCTCCCGCCGGCACCGAGTCGACGGCGAAGCAGCGCGGCTGGGCCGACCGGCTCGCCGACGAGCTCTCGGCCCGCCGCGCGGCGGGGGGTGAGCGGCAGCTCGAGTACGCGAACCTCGCCATCCGCGGCCGGCTGGTGCGCCACATCCTCGCCGAGCAGGTCGACGTCGCGCTCGAGGCCGAGCCCGACCTGGTCTCGCTCGTCGGCGGGGGCAACGACATCCTGCGCCCCCAGGCCGACATCGACATGATCTCCGCCCAGCTCGAGCAGGCGGTGGCGAAGATCCGGGCCACCGGCGCCGACGTGCTCCTGGGCACCGGGTTCCGCGCCGGCGGCGCGCTGAGCTTTACGCGCGGGCGCACGGGGCAGTACAACGCCAACATCTGGTCGATCGCGCGGCGCCACGGGGCGCACGTCCTGGACCTGTGGGGCATGGACTCGCTGTTCGACCTGCGCGTGTGGTCGGACGACCGCATCCACCTCACCCCGGAGGGCCACCGCCGCGTCGCGGACGCCGCGCTCGTCGGGCTGGGCCTGGAGCCGGTCGACCCCGACTTCGACGGGGTGCTGGACCCGCTGCCCCCGACGGACCTCGTCGCCCGCGCACGGGCCAACGCCCAGTGGGCACGGACGCACGTGGTGCCGTGGGTGCAGCGCCGGATCAAGCACACGTCCAGCGGCGACGGACGCCAGCCGAAGTGGCCCGCGCCGGGCACCTCCTGGCCGCCGACGGACTGAGCGGGTCCGGCCGAGGGCGGGTCGGGCGAACCGGTGGATGGAGCCGCCTGTCGGATTCGAACCGACGACCTTCCGTTTACAAGACGGGAGCTCTACCAGCTGAGCTAAGGCGGCGCAGGCGCGGCACAGCCTACCGGGCGTTCCCGGGGCCGTGCCGCGCCGCAGGGGTCGGGGCAGGTCAGCCCGCGGCGGCCTCGACGGCGGCCGTCAGCGCGGCCGGGTCGTTCCAGTTCGGCACGACCTCGCCGTCGACCAGCACGTACGGGGTGCCGGTGAAGTCCGGGTCCTCCCCGATGGCCTGGGTCGCGGAGAACACGTACTGCCCGAAGGTCTCGCGTGCCGTGCCGTCGGCGACGGCCGTGACGACGTCGGCGGGGGCGCCGGCCTGCTCCGCGAACACCGAGAGCTCCTCGTCGCTCAGGCCCTCGGTGCCCTCGGAGGGCTGGTTGGTGAACAGCGCCGCGTGGTACGCGGGGAACGCCTCGGGCGCCTTGTCGGCGACGTACGCCGCCGCGGACGCGGAGCGCGTCGAGTAGTCGGTGCCCTGCGACTGCGCGTCCAGGATGGAGATCGGGTGGTAGACCACCGTCGCGTCGCCGGCGGCAACCATCTCGTCGACGCTCGCGGCGTTGACCTGCTCGAACTGGCCGCAGACCGGGCACATGTAGTCGAGGTACACCTGGATCTCGGGGGCGCCCTCGTTAGCGGTCCCGGCGGCACCGTCGGCACCGACGGTGATGCCGCCGTCCGCCCGCGCCGTCGAGGGCATCGTCACCTCGGACAGCGGCACGTCGTCGACGGACTTCTTCTGGCCCTCGGCCAGGATCATCCACACCACGACGCCGAGCGCCACCAGGGCGACGGCCAGCACGCCCAGCGTGATCGCACGGTTGCGCTTGTCGCGCTGGAGCTCCTTCTCGCGCAGGGCGAGGGCCTCGGCACGCGCCGCGTCGCGACGCTCGGCCTTGGTCATGTTCGGGTTCTTGGTCGACATCGTGGTCTCGGGGATCCCTTCGGAGGGCACGACGTCGGCCGCCCGGCCGCGTCGATCGAGAAATGGGACGCGACCAAGCCTACCCGCGCGCTCAGGGCAGGGCCGGGGGCCCCGTCATCGGCCACCAGTCGATCACCGGCGAGTCGACGAACAGCGGCTGGGCCAGCAGCACGGCCGCCACGAGCGACAGGACGACGACCGCCGCCGCCCCCCACGGGCCCGGCGCGAGCCGGTTCAGGACGGCCCGCCCGCCCTCGCGCGCAGTCCGCCCTGCCGGCCCGAACCACGTGGCCACGAGCGCGATCACCATCGCCGCGGCGAGCACGAGGTTGAAGACGACGTCCTCGTTCATGCCGCCGACGGACCGGGCGGCGACGTCGACCCGCGGCATGACGATGAGGTGCCCGGCACCGAACAGCCACCAGCCGGCGACGACGGCGAGCACCCCGGCGCACGCCCCGACGAGCGCGGCGGGGATCGCCCCGAGCGCGCCGACGAGCGCGTGCCACGGGAAGGCCAGGGCCGCGACGACGCCGTCGGAGCCCCGCACTCCCCTGCGCTCGCGCCGGCGGTGCAGCGCGTCGGACGACGTCGCGACCATGCGGCAGAGCACGACGAGCACCAGCAGCGCCCCGAACCCGATCAGCGGGCGGGTCGCGGCCAGGACCACGAGGGGCACCGCGAGCGCCAGCGCGGAACCCGTCCGGCGGGGGTGCACCGGGCGCGCGTAGGGCTGCGGCGGCTCCGGCTCCGTGGGCAGGTCCTGGACGAGCTCGTCGTAGTCGCGGTAGCGCGCGTCACCGACGGGGATGGCCTGCGTGCCGCCGTCCTGCGCCCCCAGGCGGTCACGCTCGAGCGCCGTCATCGTCTGGGTGGGGTCGCCCGGGTCGGGCTCGACGGCGCTCGTCCGGGCGGGCGCCACGCTCGGCGGGGGCGGCGGAGGCGGCGTGGGCTCGATGCCGGGTGCGGTCACCGTGCCGACGGCCAGCGGGGCCACGACCTGGGTGGGCAGCGCGACATGCTCCGTCTCGAAGCCCTGCACGATGCGCTGCGTCGCGTCCGGGGCCAGCTGCTCCGCCGCGCCGGCCGCGGCGAGGGCGTCGTCCAGGTCGCGGCGCAGGGCGCGCGCCACCTCGGTGGGCCCCCAGCGCAGCGCCGGGTCGGCCTGGAGCGCGCCGCCGAGCGCTCGTGCGGTCCGCGGCGACAGTCCCACCAGGTCGGCGCGCCCCTCGCGGGAGCGGCGGAGCACCAGCTCGGTGGGCCGCACGCCGAACGGTGAGCGACCCGTGGCGGCGAAGGCCAGCAGCGCGGCCCAGCTCCACCAGTCGGTCTCGTTCCCGGGTGCGCCGCCGTCGAGCAGCTCGGGTGCGATGTACCCCGGCGTGCCCATGACGAACCCGGTGGACGTGGTGCGGGCGTCGCCGGGACCCTGCGCGATGCCGAAGTCGATGAGCACCGGGCCGTCGGCCGTGACCATGACGTTGGACGGCTTGAGGTCACGGTGCACGACGCCGGCGTCGTGCACGGCCTCGAGCGCGTCCGCGAGCTGGTCCGCCAGGGAGAACAGGTCGCCGGCGTCGAGCGGCCCGCGCGTGTCGACCTCGTCCTCGAGGGTGACGCCGTCGACGAGCTCCGTCACGACGAACGCGTACGGCCCCTCGAGCTCGGCGTCCTGCACCTGCGCGACCGCCGGGTGTCGCAGCCGCTGGAGCGCCGCGGCCTCGCGGCGCAGCCGCTCGCGGCCCGCGGGGTCGGCGTCGACGTGCGCGTGCAGCACCTTGAGCGCGACACGGTTGTCCCCGCCGTCGAGCGCCTCGTACACCGCGCCCATCGCGCCCCGCCCGAGCTGCCGGACGACGGTGTAGCCGCCGACCTCGGTGCCCGCGGGCAGCCCACGGTCCCGGCTCTCGCCGGACTTCTCCTGGCTCCCCGCCTCGCGCGTGGCGGCAGCGCCCGCCGGGCGACCCTGACCCGGGAGCTCCACCGCGTCGACCTCACCCATGCGCACACCGTAGCGGGAGGCAGGCGCCCAGGCCCGTCGTGCCCGCCCCCGCGTCGCGCAGGGTGACGGGCCCGCCGACAGGGTGCGTCGGCGAGGACGTCGATACCCTGTGCGAGCAGGGCGTCGTCCAACAGCGCTTGGGGAGATCTCCGTTGACAGGTCAAGGAACGGCAAACAGGTCCGGCAAGGGGTCGGAGGGTACGTCGGGCGAGGGTCGTTACGACCTCGTCGTGGTCGCCAACCGGCTCCCGGTCGACTTCACGGTCGACGAGAACGGTGACGTCGACTGGCAGCGCTCACCCGGCGGGCTGGTCACGGCTCTCGAGCCGGTGATGCGCGGGGCGGACGGCGCGTGGGTCGGCTGGTCCGGCGCGCCCGGCCTGGAGCACGAGCCGTTCACGGCCGACGAGATGCTTCTCGTGCCGGTCACGCTCAGCGCCGACGAGATCGAGCGCTACTACGAGGGCTTCTCGAACGACACCCTGTGGCCGCTGTACCACGACGTCATCTCCCCGCCCACGTACCACCGGCAGTGGTGGGACGCCTACCGGAAGGTGAACCTGCGGTTCGCCGAGGCGGCCGCGGCCCAGGCCGCGCCCGGCGCGGTCGTGTGGGTGCACGACTACCAGCTCCAGCTCGTCCCGAAGATGCTGCGCGACCTGCGCCCCGACCTGCGCATCGGGTTCTTCGACCACATCCCCTTCCCGCCCGTCGAGCTGTTCGGGCAGCTGCCGTGGCGGTCGCAGATCGTCGAGGGCCTGCTCGGGGCCGACCTCATCGGGTTCCAGCGGGGCGGGGACGCGTCGAACTTCGTGCGGGCCGTGCGCCGGCTCACCAAGCACACGACGCGCGGGCCGATCGTCACGGTCACGGACGACGACGGGCAGATCACCCGGCACGTCCGCGCGGCGGCGTTCCCGATCTCCATCGACTCGAAGCACTTCGACGAGCTCGCGCGCAAGCCCGAGGTGCAGGAGCGTGCCGCGGAGATCCGCGCCGACCTCGGCAACCCGCAGATCATGATGCTCGGCGTGGACCGGCTCGACTACACGAAGGGCATCCGGCACCGGATCAAGGCCTACGGCGAGCTCCTCCAGGACGGCCGCCTCGACGTCGAGCACGCGACCCTGGTGCAGGTGGCCAGCCCGAGCCGCGAGAACGTGGGGGCGTACCAGGAGCTGCGCGAGCACGTCGAGGGCCTGGTGGGCCGGATCAACGGCGAGTTCGGCGAGCTCGGCCACTCCGCCATCCACTACCTGCACCACTCCTACCCGCCCGAGGAGATGGCGGCGCTGTACCTCGCCGCGGACGTCATGCTCGTGACCTCGCTGCGCGACGGCATGAACCTGGTGGCCAAGGAGTACGTCGCGGCCCGCTCCGACGACCAGGGGGTGCTCGTGCTGAGCGAGTTCACCGGCGCGGCGGACGAGCTCGCCCCCGGGCCGCTGCTGGTCAACCCGCACGACATCGACGGGATGAAGGACATCATCGTCGCGGCCGCGCACATGGACCACCGCGAGCAGCGCCGCCGCATGCGCCGGCTGCGCCGCAAGGTGATGTCCGACGACGTCGCCAAGTGGTCGGAGACGTTCCTCGGCGTGCTCACGGCCATGCCGCCGCGGACGTCCCATGTCTGAGCCGCCCGCCCCCACCCCGTCGGTGCTCGCGGCCCTCACGGCGTTCGCCCGGCCGGCCGGCCCCGGCGAGGGCTCCGCGGAGGACCCCGCGCTGCTCGTGGCCCTCGACTTCGACGGCACGCTCGCCCCGCTCGTGGACGACCCGACGACGTCGCGTATGACGGACCCTGCCCGGGCCGCCGTCGAGCGCCTGGCGGAGCTCGCCGGGCGCACGCGAGTACGGCTCGCCCTCGTCTCGGGGCGCGACCTGGCCGACCTCGCCGACCTCGGCGGGCCGCCGGAGGGCACCTACCTCGTCGGCAGCCACGGCGCCGAGACGGGGCACGTCGTGGGCGGACGCCTGGAGTCGGTGGCCCTCGAGCTGGACGGCGGGCAGCGCGCCGCGCTGCGCGACGTGGCCGCCACGCTCGACGAGGCGGCCACCGGGCATCCGGGCATCTGGGTGCAGCACAAGCCGAGCGCCGCCGTCCTGCACACCCGGCTCGCCGACGACGCCGCCGCCGTGGACGCCGCCGTGCTGGCCGCGGACGGGGTCGCCGACCGGCTGGGCCTGCACGCGCTGCACGGCAAGGACGTGGTCGAGATCGCCGTCGTGACGACGTCCAAGGGCGAGGCCGTGGAGCGCCTGCGGGGCGTGGTGGCCGACGCCGTCGGCGCCCCCTCGGCCCGGGTGCTGTACGCGGGGGACGACACGACGGACGAGCGCGCCTTCGCCGTCCTGCACGACGAGGACCTGGCGCTCAAGGTCGGCCCGG
This sequence comes from Isoptericola luteus, assembly GCF_020297055.1. Lineage (GTDB taxonomy): Bacteria > Actinomycetota > Actinomycetes > Actinomycetales > Cellulomonadaceae > Isoptericola > Isoptericola luteus. The sequence continues at coordinate 381,180 of NZ_JAIXCQ010000003.1, forward strand.
GACCGACGGTGGCGCCGTACCGGGTGGCCGACGCCGACGCGCTGGCCGGGCTGCTCGAGCGGCTGGCGGACGCCCTCGAGCGCGGGTCGTCGCCGCCCGACGGGTCCTGACCAGCACCGATCGGCCCGTCACGGAAGGTGTGTCCAGACACACACCCGCGGCATGTACGATCGATCCGCACGACCGTCCCGGCACCGCTGATGGAGCCGGTCGGGCGCGCGACAACTACATCTGTGTCACCGCCGACACGCTCGACGTGGAAGCGCAGGCGACACCCACCCACAACGGATCGTCCGGCACGTACCTGCCGGTGGAGGGAAGCATCATGGCAACGGTCACCTTCGACCACGCGACGCGCATCTACCCGGGGACCGAGCGCCCGGCCGTCGACCAGCTCAACCTGCACATCGAGGACGGCGAGTTCCTCGTCCTCGTCGGCCCCTCGGGCTGTGGCAAGTCCACCTCGCTGCGCATGCTGGCGGGCCTCGAGGACGTCAACGGCGGCAGCATCTTCATCGGCGACCGCGACGTCACGGACGTCCAGCCGAAGGACCGCGACATCGCGATGGTGTTCCAGAACTACGCGCTGTACCCGCACATGTCGGTGGCCGACAACATGGGCTTCGCCCTGAAGATCGCGGGCAAGCCGAAGGCCGAGATCCGTGAGCGCGTCGAGGAGGCAGCCAAGATCCTCGACCTCACCGAGTACCTGGACCGCAAGCCGAAGGCGCTCTCCGGTGGTCAGCGTCAGCGTGTCGCCATGGGCCGCGCGATCGTGCGTCAGCCGCAGGTGTTCCTCATGGACGAGCCGCTGTCGAACCTCGACGCCAAGCTCCGTGTCCAGACGCGTACGCAGATCGCGTCGCTGCAGCGTCGTCTCGGCGTCACGACCGTCTACGTGACCCACGACCAGACCGAGGCCCTCACCATGGGCGACCGCATCGCGGTCCTCGAGGGCGGTCTGCTGCAGCAGGTCGGCACCCCGCGCGAGATGTACGACACCCCGCAGAACGTGTTCGTCGCGGGCTTCATCGGCTCCCCCGCCATGAACCTCGGCACCTTCGAGATCAAGGACGGCGCCGCGCAGCTCGGTGCCGCGAGCGTCCCGATCGAGCGCTCGGTCATCGACGGCCTCACCGAGGCCGACAACAACCGGATCACGGTCGGCTTCCGCCCCGAGGCGCTCGACGTCGTCGGCGCGGGCTCGCAGGGTGCCTTCGACGTGAAGGTCAACCTCGTCGAGGAGCTCGGCTCCGACGCGTTCGTCTACGGCGACCTGCAGAGCAGCACCGCCGACCTGCACTCCGGCTCCTCGGACCAGGTCATCGTGCGCATCGACCCGCGTGAGGTCCCCATGAAGGGCGACACCATCCACGTGGCGATCAAGCCGGGCAAGGCGCACCTGTTCTCGGCAGCCACGGGCAACCGCCTGAGCTGACGCTCGCACAGCGCTCCAGCGACGACGGGCGGGTCCGGCACACAGCCGGGCCCGCCCGTCGTCGCACATCTCGCGTACCCTGGCGACCGCGCCACGCCACCGCTGTGAGCGCGAGAACGGCCCACTCCAGGGGCCGGAAGTGGGCCATCTGCACGCTCACAACACTTCAGGAGGCGCCGTGGACCAGCTGCAGATCACGTCTGCCACCCCGAACTCCGCCTTGCTCGACCTGCCGTGGCGGCTGCCCCTGGCCGAGTGGCCGGACGAAGTGCTCGCCGCGCTCCCCCGAGGCATCTCGCGGCACGTGGTGCGGTTCGTGCGCCTCGACGGCCGGGTCCTCGCGATCAAGGAGATCAGCGAGCACGTCGCGTTCCGCGAGTTCGGGCTGCTGCGGCAGCTGAACAAGCTGGAGATCCCCGGCGTGGTGCCCGTCGGGGTCGTCACCGGACGGCGGGACGACGCCGGCGAGCCCCTCGAGGCGGCGCTCGTCACCGAGCACCTCGCGTTCTCCCTGCCGTACCGCGCCGTGTTCAGCCAGTCGCTGCGGCCGGACACGGCCACCCGCCTCATCGACGCCCTCGCCGTGCTGCTCGTGCGCCTCCACCTCGTGGGCTTCTACTGGGGCGACGTCTCGCTGTCGAACACGCTGTTCCGCCGCGACGCGCACCAGTTCGCGGCCTACCTGGTGGACGCCGAGACGGGCGCCCTGCACCGCGAGCTGTCGCCGAAGCAGCGCGAATACGACCTCGACCTGGCCCGCACCAACATCATCGGCGAGCTCATGGACCTCGCCGCGGGCGAGCTCCTCGACGACGAGGTCGACGAGATCGGCATCGGCGACGCCCTCGTCTCCCGGTACGCCGAGCTGTGGGAGGCCCTCACCGGCGTCGAGTCGTTCGACGTCGACGAGCGGTGGCGGGTGGAAGCACGCATCGCGCGGCTCAACCAGCTCGGCTTCGACGTCGGCGAGCTGTCCATCACCACGGACATCGACGGCACGACGGTGCGCATCCGGCCGCAGGTCGTGGACGCCGGGCACCACTCGCGCCGGCTGTTCCGGCTCACCGGCCTGGACGTCCAGGACAACCAGGCCCGGCGCCTGCTCAACGACCTCGACTCCTACCGGGCCGCCACCGACCGGCAGGACGAGGACGAGCCGCTCGTCGCGCACGACTGGCTGCAGAACGTCTTCCACCCCACGATCCGAGCCGTCCCGCGCGACCTGCGGCGCAAGCTCGAGCCCGCCCAGCTCTACCACGAGATCCTCGACCACCGGTGGTTCATCTCCGAGCAGGCCGGACGCGACGTGCCGATGCCGGAGACCGTGGCGTCGTACGTGGACAACGTGCTGCGGCACCGGCCGGACGAGAAGGCGATCCTGGGCCTCGCGCCCGGCGAGAAGGACCCCGAGCTGGACGACGATGACGTCGCCGACGAGGGCGCACCCGAGGACGACCACTTCCACCTGTCGACCTGAGCCCCGCGAGACAGAGAACCCCGGGCCGCCTCTCGCGGCCCGGGGTTCTCTGTCTCTGTCTCGGGATGCGGGGTGCCCTAGCTCGCGGACGCGCGGCGCGCCTCAGCGACCTCGTACAGGGTGATGCCCGCGGCGACGCCGGCGTTGAGGGACTCGACGGCGGAGGAGATCGGGATGGACGCGATGGCGTCGCACGTCTCGCGCACGAGCCGCGACAGCCCCTTGCCCTCGGACCCGATGACGAGCACCAGCGGGTCGTTCGAGAACGGCAGGCTGCGCACGTCGGTGTCACCGCCCGCGTCGAGACCGACGACGAACACCCCCGACTTCTTCAGGTCGGCCAGCGTGCGCGCCAAGTTCGTCACCTTGGCCACGGGGACGCGGGCGGCCGCGCCGGCGGACACCTTCCACGCCGACGCCGTCACCGTGGCGGACCGACGCTGCGGCACCAGCACGCCGTGCGCGCCGAACGCCCCGGCGGAACGCAGCACGGCCCCGAGGTTGCGCGGGTCGGTCACGCCGTCGAGCGCGACGATCAGGGGTGCCGTGTCCGCCTCCGCGGCGGCGTCCAGCAGGTCCTCGGCGTCCGCGTACTCGTACGGCGGCACCTGGGCGACGACGCCCTGGTGCACGGCGCCCTCGGTGAGGGTGTCCAGCTGGCTGCGGCTGCCCTCGAGCAGCGTGACGCCCTGGACGGACGCCAGCTCGAGGATCTCGCGCGTGCGGTCGTCGTGGTCGATGCGCGTCGCCACGTGGATCGCCGTCATCGGCAGCTCGGAACGCAGCGCCTCCAGCACGGCGTTGCGCCCCGCCACGACCTCGGCGCCACCGGTGGGGCGGCGCGTCCCGCGGGCCACGCCCTTCGCCGCGCCGCGCTGGCCGTCGACAGTCCGGCGCTTCTCGGCCTCGACCTTGCGCTGGTGGGCCGGGTGGTAGGTGCGGTCCTCCGCCTTCGGCGTGGGCCCCTTACCCTCCAGCGCCTTGCGGCTGTGGCCGCCGGTGCCGACGCGGGGCCCCTTCTTGCTGCCGGTGTTGCGGACGGCGCCGGGGCGCTTCGCCTTGCCTGCCATGGTGTCTCTTCTCTCGGCCGGGAGCCGTGGGTCAGTAGTTCGCGGCCGCAGCCTGCACGTCAGTCGGTGGTCGGGCCGGAGCCGGTGCCGGCGTCCTGTCCGTTCGCGAGCGTCCAGCGCACGCCGTCGGAGGAGTCCTGCACGACGACGCCCGCCCGGGCGAGGCGATCGCGGATCGCGTCGCTCGTGGCCCAGTCCTTCGCGGCCCGCGCCTCGGCGCGGGCCTCCAGCTCGCAGGCGACGAGGGCGTCGAGCGCGGCCCGGGTCCTCGAGCTCCCCTGGTCCGCTCCGCCGGCCCACGTCGCGTCGCCCGGGTCGAGCCCGAGCACCCCCAGCATCCCACGCAGCGAGACCAGCTCGGCGCGGGCGGCCTCGTCGTCCTTGGCCGCGAGCGCCGAGTTGCCGGCCCGCAGGTGCTCGTGCACGACGGCGAGCGCCGCCGGCACGTTGAGGTCGTCGTCCATCGCGGCCGCGAAGTCGGCGGGCAGCTCGGCCTTGGCGACCTCGTCGGCCGGGACCGCGCCGACACGCTCGGTGGCGCGGTCCACGAACCCGGAGAGCCGCTCCCACGTGGTGCGCGCCTCGTCGAGCGTGTCCGGCGACCACTCGAGCATCGAGCGGTACTGCACGGCCGCGAGCGCGTAGCGCACCACGGGCGCGGGCGCCTGCGACAACAGCTCGGAGACGAGCAGCCCGTTGCCCAGGGACTTGCTCATCTTCACGCCGGACTGGGTGACCCACGCGGAGTGCATCCAGCGCTGCGCGAACCCGTACCCGGCGGCGCGGGACTGCGCCTGCTCGTTCTCGTGGTGCGGGAAGCGCAGGTCCAGGCCGCCGCCATGGATGTCGAACTCGGCACCCAGGTAGCGCTGGGCCATCGCCGAGCACTCGAGGTGCCAGCCCGGGCGGCCCCGCCCGAAGGGCGTGTCCCAGGACGCCGTCACCGGCTCCGTGGGCTTCGCGGACTTCCACAGGGCGAAGTCGTGCGGGTCCCTCTTGGCCGACGCCGCGGCGTCGGGGGCGTCCGTCGGCTCCGGGTTGAGGTCCTCGAGCCGCTGACGCGTCAGCTCGCCGTACGACGACCACGAGCGCACGTCGAACCAGACGTCGCCCGGCGCCGTCGTGTACGCGTGCCCGCGCTCCACGAGCCGCTCCATGAGACCGATCATGTCGGTCACGTGGCCGGTGGCCCGGGGCTCATAGGTGGGCGGCAGCACGCCGAGGGCGTCGTACGCGCGGGTGAACTCGCGCTCGTAGCGTGCGGCGTGCGCCCACCACTCGACCCCGGCGGCCGCCGCCTTGGCCAGGATCTTGTCCTCGATGTCGGTGACGTTGCGCACCAGCGTCACGCGCAGGCCCGACCGCTCGAGCCAGCGGCGCAGCACGTCGAACGCGACCGCCGGCCGCAGGTGCCCCACGTGCGGTGCGGACTGGACGGTGGCCCCACACAGGTAGATCCCGACCTCGCCCGGGTTGATAGGGACGAAGTCGCGCACGTCGCGCGTCGCGGTGTCATACAGGCGCAGGGTCACGCCGCCAGCCTACCGGCCACCCCTGCGGCCGGCCGGTGGCCGGCCGACGGTCAGCCGAAGGTCTGCCCCTCGCCGCGGTAGGTGGGGACCACGTCGACGACCTCGTCCCCGCGCACCAGGTGCACGGCGTCGAAACGCTCCATGAGCTCGCCGGCCTTCGCGTGCCGCATCCAGACGCGGTCGCCGATGCGCAGCGGACGAGCCTTGGACGAGCGTCGCCGCAGCGGCGTCATCACCTCGCCCGCGCCCTCGGTGCCGGTCAGCGCCCAGCCGGACGTCGCGACGCGCGGCAGCCGGGACCGCCCGGCCGGCCCGGACGCGACGTAGCCGCCGCCGAACGCGGTAGCCCAGCCGGGGGCGGGCACGCGCACGACGTCGAGCCCGAAGAACGCCGACGGGCGCGGCCGGAACGACCGGTACCCGTCGAACAGCCCGGGCACGAACAGGCCGGAACCGGCCGTGACCTCCGTGACCGCCGGCGCGGCGGACGACGTCTCCAGCGAGCCCGTGCCGCCCGAGTTCACCAGCGCCAGCTCGCGCCCGACGGCGGCGGAGGCCGCGGCCAGCACGTCGCCGCGCCGGTCGTCGACGTCGGCCACGGACAGCCGCTTGGCGACCCGCACGGCGGGGCTCGCGTCAGGGAGCCCCGCGACCTGGGCCTCGTAGAACATCAGCCCGCGCACGCGGATCCCCGCGACCGCCTCGGCGCGGGCGGCCAGCGTCGCGACGTCGTGCGGGGTCCGCAGCGGCGAACGGCGCGTCCCGAGATGCACCTGCAACGGCCCCACGCCGAGCCGCAGGGAGGCGTCGACGTCGAGGCACACCTGTACCGGGGTGCCGCCCCCGCCAGACTCCTCCAGGGCGCGACGCAGCGGGACCGTCTGGGCGACGTCGTCGATCATCAGCGTGATCTCGCGACGTGCGGTCTCGTCGCGCACGAGCCGGGACAGCGCGTGGACGTCCATGCTCGGGTAGCCGACCAGCACGTCGCGCACCCCCGTGCCCACCAGCCACAGGGCCTCCGCGACGGAGAAGGCCATCACGCCCGAGAAGCCGGAGTCGAGCGCGCGGCCGACGAGGGAGCGCACCCGCACCGACTTGGTCGCCAGCCGCACCGGCATGCCGCCCGCGCGGCGACGCAGGTCGGCGGCGTTCGCGTCGAAGGCGTCGAGGTCGACGACCGCGACGGGGGCGCTGAGGTGCGCCGTCGCACGCCCCAACCGGTCGGTGAGACTCATGGCCGCACGCTACCCGACGGCGCTGCCTGCCGGGGAACGTCGCCGGCGGGGCTGGGACCCGCCCGGGCGTGGCAGAGTGTGCGCCGTGAGCCAGAGCATCGCTGCCAGCACACCGTCGTCGCCCGCCGCCCGCAGCAGGGAACCCCTGCGCACCTGGGGGCGCACCGTGACGTGGCAGCCGGACCGCCGCGCCACCCCGCGCGACGAGGCGGAGCTCGCCGCCCTGGTCGCCGACGCCGCGGCCGCGGGCCAGCACGTGCGCGCGATCGGCGCCGGTCACTCGTTCACACCCGCCGCCGTGACCGACGGGCTGCACCTCGGCCTCGACCACCTCTCCGGGATCGAGGCCGTGCTGCCGCAGGCGGACGGCACCGCGCTCGTCACCGTCCGCGCCGGCACGCGCCTGTACCAGCTCAACCGGCTGCTCGCCTCGCTCGGGCTCGCGATGCGCAACCTCGGCGACATCGACCGGCAGTCGATCGCGGGCGCGATCTCCACGGGCACGCACGGGACGGGGGCCACCCTGGGCGGGCTCGCCACCCAGGTGCGGGGCGTGCGGGTCGTCGACGCCGAGGGCACCGTGCGCACCGCGACCGCCGCCGCCGCACCGGGAAGCCCGGAGCGCGAGCTGTTCGAGGTGGCGCGCCTCGGCCTCGGCACCGTGGGCATCCTGTCCGCCGTGACCCTCGAGGTGGTGCCCGCGTTCTGGCTGCGCGCGCAGGAGGAGCCGTGGCCGCTGGACCGCGTGCTCGACGGGCTCGACGAGTACGTCGACGGCAACGACCACGCCGAGCTCTACTGGTTCCCCGGCACCCGCCGCGCGCTCACGTTGCGGAACAACCGCGCGACGCCGGACGAGGTCGCCTCGTGGACCGCCGCCCGTACCGGAGCCCTCGGGGCGCTGCGCGGGGCCGGGACCCGGGCACGCAGCCTGCTCGACGACGAGGTGCTGTCCAACGGCGCGTTCGAGGTGGTCAACCGGCTCGCGTTCGCCGCCCCGGGCCTGGTGCCGCGGCTCAACGCCGTGAGCGCCCGAGCGCTGGGCGCCCGGTCGTACGTGGCGCCCTCGCACGAGGTGTTCGTGCACCGGCGCCGGGTGCGGTTCGCAGAGATGGAGTACGCACTGCCACGCGCCGAGCTGCGGGATGTCCTCGCCGAGCTGGACGGCTGGCTGCGCCGGTCCTCCGAGCCGGTGCCGTTCCCGGTGGAGGTCCGCTTCGCCGCTGCGGACGACGTCTGGCTGTCCACCGCCCGGGGGCGCGAGACGGCCTACGTGGCGGTCCACCAGTACGCGCCCATGCCGCACCGCCGGTACTTCGACGCCGCGGAGCAGATCTTCACCGCCGTCGGCGGGCGCCCGCACTGGGGCAAGCTGCACCGTCGCACCGCCGCGGACCTGGCGCTCCACTACCCGCTGGACGACGTCGCCCGCGTGCGCGCCGCCGTCGACCCGCGCGGCACGTTCCGCAACGACTACACCGACACGGTGCTCGGCCCCACCGCGAGATAGAGACCCCCTCGCGCGAGATAGAGAGCTCGCCCCGCCGAGATAGAGAGGCCCCCCGCGGTCGGCGCCGATCCAGCCCCTCGCACGGACGGGGTCTCCATCTCGGCGGGGTGGGGTCTCCATCTCGGCGGGGCGAGCTCTCTATCTCGGCGGGGCGAGCTCTCTATCTCGGCGGGGTGGGGTCTCTATCTCGGCGGGGTGGGGACGACGAGGGCAGTGGCGATGGCGGCGACGCCCTCGCCGCGGCCGGTGAGCCCGAGCCCGTCCGTGGTGGTGGCACTGAGCGAGACGGGCGCGCCCGCGGCCTCGGAGAGCACGGCCTCCGCCTCGGCGCGGCGCGTGCCGACCCTGGGGCGGTTGCCGATCACCTGGACGGCGACGTTGCCCACCTCGAACCCGGCGGCCCGGACGCGCCGCGCGGCCTCCGCCAGCAGCGCCGCCCCTGCGGCACCGGCCCACTGCGGCTCGCTGGTGCCGAAGTTGCTCCCCAGGTCGCCGATGCCCGCGGCGGAGAACAACGCGTCGGCGGCGGCGTGCGCCGCGACGTCGGCGTCGGAGTGCCCGGCGAGGCCCCGCTCCCCCGGCCAGTGCAGCCCGCCGAGCCACATCTCACGGCCGGAGCCCTCGGGAGCGAAGGCGTGCACGTCGACACCGGTCCCGGTCCGTGGCAGCGGGTACGGGGTGGGTGCGCTCACGACGCCTCCTCGGCCAGGAGACCGGCGACGAGCAGGTCCCGCTCGGTGGTGATCTTCATGGCGGCGTCCGCGCCGGGGACGACGTGCACCGGCAGCCCGAGCGCCTCGACCAGGCCGGCGTCGTCGGTGGCGGCGAGGTGCTCCGCCGCCGCGCGGGCCCGCCCCTCGGCGTGCGCCCGGTCCAGGACGGCGCGCTCGAAGCCCTGGGGCGTCTGCACGACGCGCAGCAGCGACCGGTCCGGCGTCTCGACGACCTTCTCGGCGCCGCCCGCGTCGTCGGGAGCCCGTGGCGCGACGCGCTTGACGGTGTCCACGACGGGGAGGCCTGGCACCACGGCCGCGTGCCCCGCGCGCACCGCCGTGACGACGCGGCGCACGAGCTCGGGCGGCGCCAGCGGCCGGGCGGCGTCGTGCACGAGGACGACGTCATCGTCGGGCCCTGCGAGCCGCAGGCCGGCCGCCACGGACGCCTGGCGCGTCGCCCCGCCCTCGACCACGCGCGTCGGCAGACCGAGCTCCGGATCGCCTGCCAGGATCTCGCCCACGACGTCGGCCAGACCGGCCGGGCACGTCACGACGAGACGGTCGACCATCCCGGACGCCGCGAGGCGGCGCGCGGCATGCAGCACGAGCGGGAAGCCCCCGAGGTCGACGAGCGCCTTCGGCACGTCGCGGCCGAGCCGCGTGCCGGACCCGGCGGCGGTGAGGATCGCGAGCGTCGTCATCGGGCGGTGACCTTCATCGGCGGGGACCTCCGGGCGTCGTGAGGGGCTCGGGGTGTCGTGGGGATCCCCGGTGCACACGAGTGTCGCCGCGCACCAGGCTCGGTGCGCGGCGACAGTCGTTCGTTCGGTGTGACGGGCGCGTCAGGAGGCGAGGACCTCGTCGATGATCGCGCCGGCCTTCTCCTCGTCGACGCCCTCGGCGAGCGCGACCTCGGACTCGAGGATCTGGCGCGCCTTGGCCAGCATGCGCTTCTCGCCGGCGGACAGACCACGGTCCGCGTCCCGCCGCGAGAGGTCGCGCACGACCTCGCCGACCTTGATCACGTCGCCCGATGCGAGCTTCTCGAGGTTCGCCTTGTAGCGGCGCGACCAGTTGGTGGGCTCCTCGGTGTACGGTGCGCGCAGCACCTCGAAGACCCGGTCGAGTCCCTGCTGGTCGACCACGTCGCGCACGCCGACGAGGTCGACGTTCTCTGCCGGGACCTCGATGGTCAGGTCACCCTGGGCGACCTTGAGCTTGAGGTACATCTTCTCTTCGCCACGGATCTTGCGCGTCTTGATCTCCTCGATCAGCGCGGCCCCGTGATGCGGGTAGACAACCGTCTCGCCTACTGTGAACGTCATCTGCAGATGTCCCCTTTCCCAGTCGCCAATCTTAGCACGTGGGACTGTCAACCCCCTGTGCCCGGACTCGCTCCGACCACCCGTGTCGACCATGTTTTCGCAGGTCACAGGCCTATGGTCTCGTCCTGGTCGGGTCGCACGCGGAGCATCGGTAGGATGTGCCGGGGCCCTCTGCGGCTCCGACCTCGACTGTCCCGTGTGCGCGCTGTGAAGCCCCCGCGCCCGGTCACGCCTCGCGAAGGAGAGCACGTGTCCCGCTCCACCCGTCCCGCACGTACCGCCGTCGCCGCCGCGAGCCTCGCGGCGGGCGCCCTGCTGCTGGCCGCCTGCGCTCCCGTGACGACGACCCTGCCGTACTCCCCCTCCGACGGCGCGCGGGTGAACCTGAACGACGCCGTCCGGGGCCTCAACCTCATGGTCGTGTCCGAGGGCGACGGCGCCCCGGGCACCGTCTACGGTGCGCTCTCCAACGGCTCTGCCGAGGTCGTCGACTTCGTCCTGACGGCGGAGGGCGCCGCGCCGCTGTCCGTGTCCGTCCCCGCCGGCGGGACCGTCTACCTGGGCGAGGACGAGGCCGTCGACTCCACGATCGACGCCGTCGACGCCATGGCGGGCGAGAGCGTGGAGTCGACGCTGTCCGGCGCGGGCATCGTGGAGTCGTTCTCCATGCAGGTCTTCGACGGGACGCTGCCCGAGTACGCCACGGCTGGTCCCACCGGGTCCTGACGCCGGCGGGCCGGGTCCCGAATCCCCGACGCCCGCGCGCACCACGACCGCGCCGAGCGCGTACCACGAGAGGACGGACCGCCCTCGGCGGTCCGTCCTCTCGCACTCCCGCTGGGCTCCCCAGCCCGACGTCACCCGAAGCGGCCGGAGACGTAGTCCTCCGTCGACTTCTGGGCGGGCGAGGAGAAGATCGTCGAGGTCTCGTCCATCTCGATGAGGCGCCCGGGCTTGCCCGTGCCTGCGATGTTGAAGAACGCCGTCCGGTCGCTCACCCGCGCCGCCTGCTGCATGTTGTGCGTGACGATGACGATCGTGTAGTCCTGCTTGAGCTCCCCGATGAGGTCCTCGATGGCGAGGGTGGAAATCGGGTCGAGCGCCGAGCAGGGCTCGTCCATGAGCAGGACCTGCGGCTTGACCGCGATCGCGCGGGCGATGCAGAGCCGCTGCTGCTGGCCGCCCGAGAGCCCGGAGCCCGGCTTGTCGAGCCGGTCCTTGACCTCGTTCCACAGGTTCGCCCCGCGCAGCGAGCCCTCCACCAGCTCCTCGGCGTCCGACCGGCTGATCCGCCGGTTGTTGAGCTTGACCCCGGCGAGCACGTTGTCGCGGATCGACATCGTGGGGAACGGGTTCGGCCGCTGGAACACCATGCCGACGTTCCGGCGCACCGCGACCGGGTCGACGTCGGGGCCGTACAGGTCGACGCCCTCCATCTCGACCGTGCCCTCGACGGCCGCGCCGGGGATCACCTCGTGCATCCGGTTGAGGGTGCGCAGGAACGTCGACTTGCCGCAGCCGGACGGGCCGATGAACGCCGTCACCGACTGCGGGTCGATCGTCATCGTCACGTCCTGCACGGCGAGGAAGTCGCCGTAGTAGATGTTGAGGTCCTTCACGTCGATGCGCTGAGCCATCTTTGTTCCTTCGTTCGAGCTGCGGGTGGCGAGGCGGGTCTGCGCGTCAGCGCAGCTTCGGGGAGAACCAGCGGTTCACGAGCCGGCCGGCCAGGTTCAGGACGAGCACGATCACGATGAGCACGAGCGCCGCGCCCCACCCGTTCTGGATCGCGATGTCAGGGACGCAGGTGGCTGACTCGCCGCCGGGGCAGGTCGCCAGGCCCTGGCTGTACTGCCGGTAGGCGAAGACCGGCAGCGTCATCATCCGGCCCTCGAACGGGTCGAAGTTGATCGAGTCGGTGACGCCCACGGTGACGAGCAGCGGCGCCGTCTCGCCGATCACGCGGGCGACGGCGAGCAGGATGCCCGTCGTCAGGCCCGCCACCGACGTGCGCAGCACGACCTTGACGATCGTCAGCCACTTGGGCACGCCCAGGGCGTACGACGCCTCGCGCAGCTCGTTGGGCACGAGCTTGAGCATCTCCTCGCAGGAGCGCACCACGACCGGGATCATGAGCACCGAGAGCGCCACCGCGCCGATGAGCCCGATGCGCACCCCCGGCCCGAGGATCAGCGTGAACAGCGCGACGGCGAACAGGCCGGCGACGATCGACGGGATGCCCGTCATGACGTCGACGAAGAACGTCACCGCCCGCGCCAGCGCGCCCCTGCCGTACTCCACGAGGTAGATGGCGGTCAGCAGGCCGATCGGCACGGAGATCACGGTGGCGAGCGCCGTGATGACCAGCGTGCCGGCGATGGCGTGGTAGATGCCGCCGCTCGGGTCGCCGCCGAAGATGTTGCGCATGGACAACGTGAGGAAGTCCAGGCTGATGCGCCCGAAGCCGCTGCTCAGCACCGTCCACACCAGCGAGACCAGGGGCACCATGGCGACGGCGAAGGCACCCCAGATCAGGATCCGCATCGTGCGGTCGACCCGCCGGCGCCTCGGGTCCGCGGCGGTCAGCAGGGCCCGGGTCAGCTCGGTGGCGTCGGCCGAGGCGGCTGCGGTGGTCGTGGTCATCAGTTGGCCCCCGAGAATTCCTTGCGCCGCGCCACGATCGCGCGCGCGCCCATGTTGACGGCCAGCGTGATGACGAACAGCACGAGGCCGGTGGCCACCAGCGTGTTCACCGCGAGTCCGCTGGCCTCCGGGAAGTCGGCGGCGATGTACGCGGCGATCGTCTGGTGCTGGGCGCTGGTCAGGATCTTGAACGAGTAGAGGAACCCGGGCGAGAGGATCATCAGCACGGCCATCGTCTCGCCGAGCGCGCGGCCCAGGCCGAGCATCGCCGCCGAGATGACGCCCGAGCGCCCGAACGGCAGCACCGCGGTCCGCACGACCTCCCAGCGGGTCGCCCCGAGGGCGAGCGCCGCCTCCTCGTGGAGCTTCGGCGTCTGGAGGAACACCTCGCGGGACACCGCGGTGATGATCGGCAGGATCATCACCGCGAGCACCACCGAGACCGTGGCGAGCACGCGCGACGTCGGCGAGACGGTCCCTGCGAACAGCGGGAACCAGCCGAGCACCTGGCCCAGCCACTCCCACACCGGCAGGACCGCCGGGCCTAGCACGAAGATGCCCCACAGGCCGTAGATGACCGAGGGGACCGCGGCCAGCAGGTCCACCAGGTAGCCGAGCACCTGGGCCAGCTTCGGGGGCGCGTAGTGCGAGATGAACAGCGCGATCCCCATCGCGACCGGCGTGGCCAGGGCGAGGGCGAGCGCCGCGGCGAGCAGCGTGCCGAACACCAGCGGGCCGACGTAGGCCAGCAGCGACGTGTCGGCCGGGTAGCGCGGCACGGAGGCGGCGAGGTCGTCCTCGCTCGCCGTCAGCGCCGGCCACGCCTGCACCAGCAAGAACAGCGCGACGGCCGCGAGCACCGCCAGCATCAGTACGCCGGACCCGACGGCGATCCATCGGAACGCACGGTTGAAGCCCCGGTCGGTCGTCCGACGACGGGTGCGTCGTCGCGCCGGAGCCTGGACAGGCGGCCCGCTGGCGGTGGTGGTCACTCGTGCTCCTCGTTGCTCGTCACGTAGGTGGTGCCGGGCCGGGCCCGACGGCGGCGCCGGTGACCGGCCGCTGCCCGTGGGCAGCGCGTCGGCCACCGGCGCCATGCCCGGTACTGTCCGGTGCTCCGGTCAGCCGGCGGCGATCGCCTCGATGGAGGGCATCACCGCGTCGCGGATGTCCGCGGACAGCGGGGCCGAGCCCGCGGCGTCGGCGGCGGCCTGCTGGCCCTCCTCGCTGGCGAGGTAGGTCATGAAGCCCTTGACCAGCTCGGCCGTGGCCTCGTCGGCGTAGGTACCGCAGGCGAGGGAGTAGGAGACCAGCACGATCGGGTACGTGCCGGCGATGTCGCGCTGCAGGTCGATCGCGTAGACGCCCTCGGAGGTGCCCTCGACGCGCGGCGACTGGGCCACGACCTCGGCAGCGGCCTCGGCGCTGTACGGCACGAAGTCGTCACCCACACCCACGGCGACCGTGCCCAGGCCGCTGACCTGGGAGGCGTCGGCGTAGGTGATGGCGCCCTCGCCGGACTGCGCGGCGCCGATGACGCCGGACGTACCCTGCGCGGACTCCTGGCCCTTGATCGGCCACACGCCCTCGGGCTCGTGCGGCCACTCGTCGGGAGCCACCGCGGACAGGTACTCCTGGAAGTTCTCGGTGGTGCCCGAGTCGTCCGAGCGGTGCACCACGGTGATGGCCGTCTGGGGCAGGTCGACGTCCGGGTTGTCGGCCGCGATCGCCTTGTCGTCCCAGGAGGTGATCGTGCCGTTGAAGATGTCGGCGATCACCTGGGGCTTGAGGTTGAGGGAGTCGACGCCCGGCAGGTTGAAGGCCACGGCGATCGGGCTCACGTAGCCGGGGAACTCGATGATGCCGCCCGGGCCGCACTGGGCCTCGGCCGCGGCCAGGTCCTCCTCCTCGAGCGCGGCGTCGGAACCGGCGAAGGCGTAGGTGCCGTCACCGAAGCCGGTGCGACCGCCGCCCGAACCGACCGGGTCGTAGTTGACGGTGACGTCGGGGTTCGCGCTCTGGAAGCCGGCACGCCAGGCCTCCATGGCGGACTCCTGCGACGAGGCTCCGCCACCGTTGAGCTCGCCGGACAGGGTCGACCCGTCGGCCGCGTCCGTCGAGCCGGTGCCCTCGGCGCCGGCGGGCTCCGGGTCGGAACCGCACGCGGCGAGCGAGAGAGCGAGAGCGCCGACCGCGACGGCAGATCCAGCACGGGTGAATCGGCTGAGCTTCACGTGTCGTTCCATCCTGTTCACACGTTGGGTAACCCGGCGGCTGCCGGCTTCGTCTCGCACGCTAGGAGCCGAAGGTGGCCCGGCACCCAGGAGCAGGTGAACGACGAGTGAACAGTGGTCGGCGGCTGGTCACCTGGTGTCACGGTCAGATCACGAGAGCGTCCCTCGACCGGCCCGTCGGGCCGGTCGAGGGACGCTCCCGTGCGAGTGCCGCCGTGAGACGGGGCGGGTCAGGCCTCGTCGTCCGCCAGCTTGTAGCCGAGGCCACGCACCGTCAGGAGCAGCTGCGGCGCCCCCGGGTCGGCCTCGATCTTCGACCGGATCCGCTTCACGTGAACGTCGAGCGTCTTGGTGTCGCCCACGTAGTCGGCACCCCAGACGCGGTCGATGAGCTGCCCCCGCGTGAGCACCCGGCCGGCGTTGCGCAGCAGCAGCTCGAGCAGGTCGAACTCCTTCAGCGGCAGGGACACCGGCTCCCCGCCGACGGCGACCGTGTGCCGCTCCACGTCCATCCGGACCGGGCCCACCTCCAGGACGGGCTCGCCGTCGTCGTCGTGCCGGGTCGCGGCACCGTCCCCGCCGGCCGACGGCCCGCGGCGCCGCATGACCGCCCGCATCCGCGCCAGCAGCTCACGGAACGAGTAGGGCTTGGTCACGTAGTCGTCGGCACCGAGCTCGAGGCCCACGACCTTGTCGATCTCCGAGTCCTTGGCGGTGAGCATGATGACGGGCACGTCGCCGCGCTGCCGCAGCTCGCGGCAGACCTCCGTGCCGCTGAGGCCCGGGAGCATCAGGTCGAGGAGCACGAGGTCTGCCCCGCCGTCGTCGTACGCCGCCAGCGCGTCCACCCCGTTCGAGGCCTCCACGACCTCGAAGCCCTCCCGGGTGAGCTGGTACGTCAGCGGGTCTCGGTACGACTCCTCGTCCTCGACCACCAGGATGCGCGTCACGCGCCTACCTCCTCGTCGCTCGTGCTGCTGTGGTTCGTGCTGTGGGTGGTGCCGTCCTGGGCCGAGCCGTGCTGGGCCGAGCCGTCCTCGCGGGTGCCGGGCGCCGGTGCTGCCGGCGCCGCCGCGTCCGGCTCGGCCGGCAGGTCGTCCTCGTGCGACAGGTCCGCCGCCGGCAGGCGCAGGGTGAAGGTCGAGCCCTTGCCGGGCTCCGACCACATCTGCACGTCCCCGCCGTGGTCCGCGGCGACGTGCTTCACGATGCTCAGCCCCAGCCCCGTGCCGCCGGTGTCGCGCGAGCGCGCCGGGTCGACGCGGTAGAAGCGCTCGAAGACACGGTCCTGCTCGTCCTCGGCGATCCCGATCCCCTGGTCCACGACGTCGATCTCGACGAGGCCGTCGCGCTCGCGCACCCCGACGCCCACGCCCGTGTTCTCCGGCGAGTAGCTCACCGCGTTGTCGAGCAGGTTGCGGACGGCGGTGACGAGCAGGTTGTGGTCGCCGTACACGACGCAGTCCGCCCCGCCCCCGACGGCGATCGTGATGTTCTTCGCCTGCGCCGTCGTGCGCGCACGGTCGACCGCCTCGTCGACGACGGTCCGCACGTCGACCGCCGTCACCTGCTGCAGCGCCCCGGCGACCTGGAGCCGCGAGAGCTCGATGATCTCCTGGACGAGGGCCGAGAGGCGGGTCGCCTCGGCCTGCATCCGCTGCGTGAACCGGCGGACCGCGACGGGGTCGTCCGCGGCGTCCTGCACCGTCTCCGCGAGCAGCGCCAGCGCTCCGACGGGCGTCTTGAGCTCGTGCGACACGTTCACCACGAAGTCACGCCGGATCGCCTCGACCCGGCGGGCCTCGGTGCGGTCCTCCGCGAGGACCAGCAGCATGTCCGGCCCCACCGTCGCGACCCGGACCTGCAGCAGGACCGTCCCGGACCCGATGGGGCCACGGGGCAGCTCCAGCTCCTCCTCGCGGATCACGCCGTCGCGGCGCACCAGACGCACCATGTCGATGATCGCGGGATGGACCAGGGCGTCGTTGCGCACCACGCCCAGCGCGTACGCCGGCGGCGACGCCCGCACCACCTCGTCGTCGGCGGCGAGCACGACCGCGGCCGAGCGCAGCACCGCGAGCACGCGCACCAGCCCCTCGTCCAGCTCGGGGGCCGGCGTCTCGGGTCTGCTGCGCAGCGCATGCTCGGAATAGCGGAAGGCCAGTGTCGCCACCACGCCCACCACGATGCCGAGGATGCCCGCGACGACCGCGGTGACGCCCGGGATGATTCCTTCCACACCTCAGGGTAGGCGGACGCCGGCGCCCGAACCGACGGGAACCCGAACTGCTCAGCGACCCGTCGCCGACTGTTCATCTGCGGGGTCCACGGAGTTCACCTGGGCGTCCATCCGCCGTCCACGGCACGTGGGAGCGTGCGAAGGACCCACTTCCCCGAGAGGAACATCCATGCGAGAGATCTTCGAGGCCGAGCTGCAGCAGGTCGGTGACGACCTCATCGAGATGAGCCGGCTCGTCGAGGCCGCGATCACCAAGGCCGGCACCGCCCTGCTCGAGTCCGACCACCAGCTCGCGCAGACGGTGATCGAGGCCGACCACGCCATCGACCGGCTGGAGAGCGAGCTCGACGAGCGGTGCGTGCACCTGCTGGCCCAGCAGGCCCCGGTCGCGACCGACCTGCGCGTCGTCATCAGCGCGCTGCGCATCTCCGCGACGCTGGAGCGGATGGGCGACCTCGCCCGGCACGTCGCCCAGGTCGCGCGCGGCCGCTACCCGAACCAGGCCGTGCCCGGCCCTGCGCGGGAGACGTTCGTGAAGATGAACGACGCCGCCGTGCACGTGGCCCAGCAGGTGACCGCGCTGCTCGCGACACGTGACGTCGCGCTGGCCGCCGAGGTCGAGCAGGACGACGACCTGCTCGACGCCCTGCACCAGGACACGTTCGCCGCGATGCTGACGCCGGGCTGGCCCGGCACGCCGCAGCAGACCATCGACGTCACCCTGCTCGGTCGGTACTACGAGCGCTTCGGCGACCACGGCGTCTCCGTCGCCCGCCGCATCACGTTCCTGGTCACGGGCGACTTCGAGCCGGAGCACGTCCGCTCCGGCGCCTGAGCTCCAGAGCCGCTCTCGCCGACGCGCGGGCAGCCCGACGGCGCGCTGCCGCTCGTGCAGCGCGTCGCAGGCGTCGCCGAGGGCGGCGTCCCGCTCCTGCCACGTGGCGGCCGCGAGCGCCCGCTCGAGGTGCGGGCCCGCGGTCGCCGCGGCGAGGGTGCGGTCGAACGTCGTCCCGAGCCACTTCGGGTAGGGCGGCCACCGGCGCTCAAGCAGCAGCCCCAGCCGCATCAGCGCGCCGGTCATCCGGGCGGCGAGGACGCGGGAGCCGAGGTCGTCGCCCCGTGAGCCGGTGCGGCCGACGAACGGCAGCTCCTGCCCGACGCGCTCCCACTCGGCGGCGAGCACGTGGAGCCACAGGTGGTCGGGGTACCAGCGGAGGCCGTCCCGGATCGCGGTGAGCTCGCCGACGCCGTCGTGGAAGACAGGCCCGGCGGTCACCTCCAGCACGGACTGCCCGGTCAGCGCGAGCCAGCCGGCGTCGTCGAGCGCGGTCGGGTCCGGCCCGAGCCGCGAGCGGGCGAAGCCTCGCGGGGTCGCCACCTCGACCCGCTGGCGCACCACAGGGTTCCAGGTGGTCGCGAACCGGGTGGGCAGCGCGGCGTACGTCTCCGGGAGCGCCCGCTCGAGGTACGCGTCGACGGGCTCCACGTCGTCGGCGGCGACGAGCAGCGTGAGCCGCAGCCCCAGTCGTGGTCCCGCGACGTCGCGTCGTCGAGCCCGAGCACGTCCGAGCCGCTGCCGAGGCGTGCCGCCGCGTGCGGCAGCCCGGGCCGCCACGCCTCGAGCAGGGGGCGGACGACGTCGTCGTAGTAGGCCCGCGCCAGTCCGTTGCCGGAGTGCACGCCGCCATGCTGCCATCCGCCGAGATAGAGACGCCCCCGCGCCGAGA
Source organism: Isoptericola luteus (assembly GCF_020297055.1). Taxonomy (GTDB): domain Bacteria; phylum Actinomycetota; class Actinomycetes; order Actinomycetales; family Cellulomonadaceae; genus Isoptericola; species Isoptericola luteus. Next base: position 400,329 of record NZ_JAIXCQ010000003.1, read on the forward strand.
TAGAGAGGCTTCCCCAGCGAGATAGAGAGGCGCCCGCGCCGAGAGAGACGGAGGGCACGGTCCGCAGCAGCCGCGGACCGTGCCCTTCTGGCCGTGGTGCCTTCTCGGCGGTCTACTTGCCCTGGTTGGCGACAGCGGCGATGGCGTCCTTCGCGGCCTCCGGGTCGAGGTACGTGCCGCCCGGGTTCGTGGGCTCCAGCGTCTCCTCGTCCAGCTCGTACACCAGCGGGATGCCGGTGGGGATGTTGAGGCCCGCGATGGTCTGGTCGTCGACGCCGTCGAGATGCTTGACGATGGCGCGCAGCGAGTTGCCGTGCGCCGCCACCAGGACGGTCTTGCCGGCCTTCAGGTCGGGGACGATCTCGCCGTCCCAGTACGGCAGCGCCCGCTCGAGCACCTGCTTGAGGGCCTCCGCGCGGGGGATCGGCTCACCGGCGTAGCGCACGTCGGCGTCCTGGGAGAACTCGGAGCCCAGCTCGATCTCCGGCGGCGGCACGTCGTAGGAGCGGCGCCAGAGCATGAACTGCTCCTCGCCGTACTGGTCACGCACCTGCTTCTTGTCCTTGCCCTGCAGGTCGCCGTAGTGGCGCTCGTTGAGGCGCCAGCTCCGCTTGACCGGGATCCAGTGCAGGTCAGCGGAGTCGAGCGCCAGGTTCGCCGTGTTGATGGCGCGGCGCAGCAGCGACGTGTGCACGACGTCGGGGGCGACGCCGGCTTCCTTCAGCAGGACGCCACCGCGCGAGGCCTCCGCGGTGCCCTTCTCGGACAGCGGCACGTCCACCCAGCCGGTGAAGAGGTTCTTCGCGTTCCACTCGCTCTCGCCGTGGCGGAGCAGCACGAGGGTGTAGGTCATGGGTCCATCCTGCCTTCTGCACCGAGCCTGTCGCACCGTGGGCCGGATCACGGACGCGGCCGCCCCCTGCCGGCCCCATTCCCTGCCCGAGCGACCGCGGGGTCAGGAGGCGACGCGCTCCAGGACGAACACGGGAATCTGCCGCTCCGTCCTGGCCTGGTAGTCCGCGTAGGGCGGGTACGCCGCCACGCACCGCTCCCACCAGATCGCCTTCTCGTCCCCGGTCACCTCGCGTGCCACGTACTCGTGCTTCTCCGGGCCGTCCTGCAGCTCGACGTCCGAGTCGGCGCGCACGTTGTAGTACCAGACCGGGTGCTTCGGGGCGCCTCCCAAGGAGGCCACGGCGGCGTACGCGCCGTCGTGCTCGACCCGCATCAGCGGCGTCTTGCGGACCTTGCCCGTCTTCGCCCCCACGGTGGTGAGGATGACGACGGGCCTGCCACCCAACGTCGTGCCCTTCGTCCCCCCGGACGACTCGTAGAGCTCCACCTGCTTGGCGGCACGGGCGGACGGGCTCGGGGCATAGGTTCCGGAGATCGGCATGCTGGGTGCAATCACCCGGCCCGGTCGCGCATTCCCGTCCGCGCAGGTCGCCGACCAGGTGATTGCTCCGCGTCGGACATGCGGACGGGCGGGATCGGTCCCTCGAATCCGGGGTCAACCCCCTGTCTCGGCAGGCGGGCCGAGCGCGGAGGGCGGGGCGGTCAGCGGCGGCGGGCGGCGTGGGCCTTCGCCGCCTGGGCGTAGACGTCGAGCATGCCGGCAGCGGCCGAGTCCCACGAGAACCGCTCGCTCGCGCGGCGGGCACCGGCCGCGAGGTGCCGCAGCCGCGCGTCGTCGGCGAGCAGGTCGCCCAGAACCCGCGCCCACGTCCACGGGCTGTGGTCGGGCACCAGGATCCCGGAGACGCCGTCGAGCACCACCGTCTGGAGCCCGCCGACGGCGGCCGCGACGACGGGGGTCCCCGACGCCTGCGCCTCCGCGGCGACGAGGCCGAACGACTCGCTGTGCGACGGCACGGCGACGACGTCGGCGGCGCGGAAGTACTCGACGAGAGTCTCGCGCGGGGCCGCAGGGCGGACGATCAGGTGGTCGGTCACACCCATCTGGTGCGCGAGGGCCTCCAGCTCGCGCACGGCGGTCGGCCGGCCGCTGGCTCCCCCGAGCACGACGAGCGTCGGGACCCGCGAGCCACCGCCGTCCCGCCAGCAGTCCACCGGAGCGGCGGGCAGCGGGCCCTGGCTGGCGTGGTCGGCGAGAACGCCGAGCGCCCGCACCAGCACGTCCGGCCCCTTGAGGAGCTGCACGCGGCCGGCGAACAGCACCACCGGGCGGTCCACGGGCAGCCCGAGACGCTCGCGCAGCGCACGCTTCGCGGCGTCGTGCGTCGCGGGGTCGTGCGTCGCGGGGTCGTGCGCGCCCTCGCGGACGGTGACGAGCGGGGTGAACGTGTCCAGGTCGACGCCCGGCGCGACGACGTGCACGCGGTCCGGGTCGGCGTGGTACTCGCGCACCAGCTCGGCGGCCTCCTCGCGCGTCGAGGCGACCAGCGCGTCCGACTCGGCGACGACCTGCTCCTCCCCCACGACCCGCCCGACCGGCTCCGGGGTGTCGCCGGGCGCGAGCGCCGCGTTCTTGACCCGCGCCATCGTGTGCATCGTGTGCACCAGCGGCACGTCGAACCGCTCGCCCGCTAGCCAGCCCACCTGGCCCGACAGCCAGTAGTGGCTGTGCACCACGTCGTACCAGTGGGCCGGGCGGTGCGCCTCGGCCCGCAGCACCCCGGCGGCGAAGGCGCAGAGCTGGCCCGGCAGGTCGTTCTTGTCCAGCCCCTCGAAGGGTCCCGCGGGGACGTGGACCACCCGGATGCCGGGCTCGACGTCGACCCACCGCGGCTGCGTGGACGACGTCGCCCGCGTGAAGATCTCGACCTCCGCCCCGCGCCGCGCCAGCGCGCGGGACAGCTCCAGGACGTAGACGTTCATCCCGCCCGCGTCACCGGTGCCCGGCTGGTCGAGCGGCGACGTGTGCACCGAGAGCATCGCGACGCGCGGCCCGGGACGGCCACGACCCGTGGCGTGCGCGTCGGACATCACGACTCCAGCACGCAGGCGGGTGGGGTCGGCATCGGGGACCGCGCGACGACCTCGCCCGTGCCGGCCGGCACGTCGAGGCGGACGCTCACCAGCTCCGACGTGCCCTGCAGCGCGACGACGACGAGTTCCACCGCGGGGGACCAGCCGCCGGCGCCCACGGCGTGATCCACCGCCGGGTCCGCCGCGGGGTCCGCCGCGGGGTCCGCCGCGGGGTCCGCCGCGGGGTGGACGACGGCGTGGTGGCGCGGCCAGGCGCCGTCGCCCAGGGGGACGTCGGCGACGTGCTCGAGCGTCGGCGGGCCGCCGTCGCCCGCGTGCACCCGGTGCACGGCGAGCACGTCCGACCCGCGCACGCCGACGTGCAGGCGCGTGCCGTCGTCGCTCAGGGTCACGTGGGCGGGGAAGTCCGTCCCTGCCTGCGCTCCCGCGCAGACCGGGGTCGACGACGACGGCACCCACCCGGCGCCGTCCCGCGTCAGGACGTGGATCCTGGCGTCCAGCTCCCCCACCACGGCCAGCGAGCCGTCGGGCAGCGCCACCAGGTGCCGCGGCCCGGTGCCGGGCGGGAGGTGGGCCGCGACGCCGTCGCCGGGTGCCTCGGGCTCGGTCACCTCGGGCTCAGAGCCGGCGGGGTAGCGACGCAGCAGGTCGGCACCGAGGTCGCTGACCAGCACCGTGTCCGCGACGACGGCGACGAAGTGCGCGTGCGGACCGGCCTGCCGGTCGGCGACGGGCCCGTCGCCCGCACCGGGACGGGTGGTGACGCCGTCGGCAGCCAGGTCGCCGGTGGTCGGGTCGACGGCGACGGAGGCGGCGACGCCGTCGCCGTAGTTCGCCACCCACACCGCGGTCTTTCCCGCCAGCACGTGGCACGGGTCGTCGCCCCCGGACGCCAGGGAACCGGAGACGGTCAGGGAGGCGCCGTCGTCGTGCCCGGCCTGGAACGCCGTGAGGGAGCCCGCGGCGGTCTCCGAGACGGCGTAGAGGGTGCGGCCCGAGGGGTGCAGCGCGAGGAACGACGGCGCCGCCGCGGTGACGACGAGCCGGGCGGGGCCGAGGCGTCCGTCGGCGTCGATCGGCACGTCCCAGATGCCCTCGCCGCTACCGGGAGCCGTGCCGGCCGCGGGATACGTGCCGACCCACAGGGACGAAGAGGTGGATGCCGTCATGCCCTCAGCCTAGGACGACGCCCCGGCCGGGAGGACCCGGCCGGGGCGTCGTCGGTGGCGCAGGGCGACCTGCGCTCGTCAGAATGCGTCAGCGGCTCAGTGCGCGGCCTCGAACGCGGCGAGGACCGAGCTCGGGATGCGGCCGCGGTCGCTGACCTTGTGACCGTTCTCGCGGGCCCACTCGCGGATCTTCGCGAGCTGGGCGCGGTCGGCGGTCGTGCGGCGACCCGTGGACCGGCTGGGGCCCGTCGAACGGGAGGTCTTGCGGCCGTGCCCGATCCACGTGGCGAAGGCGTCGCGCAGCTCAGCAGCGTGGGCGGAGGTGACGTCGATCTCGTACGTGACGCCATCGAGCGCGAAAGTCACGGTCTCGTCGGCATCGCTACCGTCGATGTCGTCGATCAGGACGATCTGCTGCTTCTGGACCACTCTGGTCTCCCTGTGGTTGTGGAATACATCCGGTCGTGGGGAAACAGTGCCCTTCATTGCATGAACTTGTCAACACAACCACGCCGTACCGACAAAGCAAACGCAGTTTCAGGCGTGCCGGTCCTCGGACTTTTCACGCGCCTGTGCCTCGTGCTGCTCGAGCGCGAGCCGCTCGTTCCGGTCGGCATGCATGATCTTGCGCATGGCGAGCCAGAAGAGAAGCCCGACCCCGATGGACGGGATCAGCGCGGCGAGTGCGGCAAGAAGTGTATCCATGATTTCCCGTGATCCCGTTCAGAGGGCCGGCTTGACGAGCGGAAAGAGAATGGTCTCACGAACGCCGTAACCGGTGAGCGCCATGAGGAGGCGGTCGACGCCCATTCCCATTCCACCCGTGGGGGGCATGGCGTACTCCATCGCGACGAGGAAGTCCTCGTCGAGGGCCATCGCCTCGTCGTCGCCGGCGGCGGCCAGGAGCGCCTGGGCCTCGAACCGCTGCCGCTGGACCACCGGGTCCACCAGCTCGGAGTACCCCGTGCCCAGCTCGAAGCCGCGGACGTAGAGGTCCCACTTCTCGACCTGCCCCGGCACGGTGCGGTGGGAACGCACCAGCGGCGACGTCTCGACGGGGAAGTCGCGCACGAACGTCGGCGCGTACAGGTCGTTCCCGACGTGGTGCTCCCACAGCTCCTCGACGAGCTTGCCGTGGTTGGACTTCTTCGGGTCGATCTCGATCTCCGCCTTGGCCGCGAGCGCGTCCAGCTGCTCCATGGACGTCTCGGGCGTGATCTCCTCGCCGAGCGCCTCGGACAACGACCCGTACATCGTGATCTGCGCCCATTCCCCGCCCAGGTCGTACTCCTCCCCGCTCGGAAGGGTCACGACAGTGGTGCCGAGAGCGTCCGTCGCGGCGGTCTGCACGAGACTCTGCGTGAGGTCGCCGATCGTGTTGTAGTCGCCGTACGCCTCGTAGGCCTCGACCATCGCGAACTCCGGGGAATGCGTGGAGTCCGCACCCTCGTTGCGGAAGTTCCGATTGATCTCGAAGACCTTCTCGACTCCGCCGACGACGGCACGCTTGAGGAACAGCTCGGGAGCGATGCGCAGGAAGAGCTCGATGTCATAGGCGTTCATGTGGGTCGAGAACGGACGCGCAGAGGCGCCGGACGCCACGGTCTGGAGCATCGGCGTCTCGACCTCGAGAAAGCCGCGGCCGTGAAAGTTCTCTCGCAGGGACCGCGTCACGGCCGAGCGCAGGCGGACCATGTCCCGCGCCGCCGGGCGCGCGATGAGGTCCACGTACCGCTGGCGGACGCGGGCCTCCTCGGAAAGCTCCTTGTGCAGCACCGGCAGCGGGCGCAGCGCCTTGGCCGCCAGCTGCCACGAGTCGGCGAAGACGCTCAGCTCTCCGCGACGGGAGGCGCCCACGCGCCCGTGCACGAACAGGTGGTCGCCCAGGTCGACGTCGGACTTGAAGTCGGCGAGCGACTCCTCGCCCACCTCCTTGAGGCTGAGCATGGCCTGCAGCCGGTTCCCCTCGCCGTCCTGCAGCGTGACGAAGCACAGCTTGCCCGTGTTGCGCAGGAAGACGACGCGGCCGGCGACGCCGGCGAGGTCGTCGGTCTCCTCACCCGCCTCCAGGTGCCCGTACGCGTCACGCACCGCGACGATGCTGTGCGTGACCGGCAGGTTCACCGGGTACGGCTCGACGCCCCGCTCGAGCAGGCGGTCGCGCTTCTCGCGCCGGACGCGAAGCTGCTCGGGAAGGTCGTCGACGACGAGCTCCTGCTCGGCCGGTTCTGCGGGCACGGCGGACGCGGGATTCTGCGGGGAGGTCACCCGTCGATTCTACGGGCGGCGTGTACCACACCCGCTCACGGCCTCCCGACGGCGACCCGCCGGCACCCCCGGGGCCGGACACGGGTAACGTGGCTCGCCGTGAGCGTGACTCCTGACCGGCCCGGCCGACCCGTCCTCGCCCAGCCGTCCGCCGTCGAGCCCGGGCTCGACGCGGGCTGGATCGCCCGCACCGTCGCCGCGGCGCTCGACGAGGACCTCGGTGCCGCCCCCGGCCGCGACGTCACGACGCAGGCGACGATCCCGGCGTCGAGCACGGGGACCGCGGCCCTGGTCGCCCGTGCGCCGGGCACGCTCGCTGGGCTCGTCGTGGTGGCGGAGACCCTGCACCAGGTGGCGGCGCGGCTCGGCCTGCCCGATCCCGAGGCGACCTTCCACGCCCAGGACGGCGACGCCGTCGAGCGGGGGCAGGTGCTGGCGTCGCTGACAGGGCCGGTCCAGGTGCTGCTCGTCGCGGAGCGGACGCTGCTCAACCTCGCATCGCGCGCGTCGGGCGTCGCGACGGCGACGGCGGCGTGGGCGCGCGAGCTGGCCGGGACCGGGGCTCAGGTGCTCGACACCCGCAAGACCACTCCCGGCCTGCGGGCCCTGGAGAAGTACGCCGTGCGCGCCGGCGGGGGCACGAACAAGCGCATGGGCCTGCACGACGTCGCCATGATCAAGGACAACCACGTGGTGGCCGCGGGCTCCGTGGGCGCGGCGGTCCGGGCCGTGCGCGCCACGTTCCCCGACGTCGCGATCCAGGTGGAGGCCGACACCACCGCCCAGGCGCTGGAGGCCCTCGACGCGGGTGCCGACTTCCTGCTGCTCGACAACATGCCGACGCCGGTGCTGGCCGAGACCGTGGCGGCGGTGCGTGCACGGCAGGGACGGGACGGCATCCCGGCGCACGTCGAGCTCGAGGCCACCGGGAACCTCACGCTCGACCGCGCCCGAGAGGTCGCCGCGGCGGGCGTCGACTACCTGTCCGTCGGCGCGCTGACGCACTCCGCGCCCATCCTCGACCTGGCGCTCGACCTGGTGCCGTAGGGCACCCCGCGAGACGGGAGCCTCTCTATCTCGGCGGGAGGGCTCTCTATCTCGCGACGAGGGTGCCGTCGTCGGAGAGGGAGACGGTGACCCGGCGCTGCCAGGTCGCGTCGAGCCCGGGGAAGTCGGTACGGAAGTGCCCGCCCCGGGACTCGGTGCGCAGGCCCGCGGCGTGCACCAGCGCGGACGCCACCTGGTGCACGTTGGTGGTCTCCCACTCGGCGGTCTGCGGGATCGCGACGACGTCGGCCGCCAGGTGCGCGTCCGTCCGGACGCGGGCCAGGGCGGCAGCGGCACGTGCGAGCGACGCCGCCGAGCGCACGGGGCCCGCGCCGTCGGACGTCGCCTGCTGCACCCGTGACCGGGCGGCCGCGGCGACCAGCGCGGGAGCGCCGGGACGCGCCGCGGGCTCCGGGGCGCGGGACAGCTCGCCCGCGTCCCAGCGCCGCGCGACGTCCTGGGCCGCACGGTGCGCGAACACGAGCCCCTCGAGCAGCGAGTTCGACGCCAGCCGGTTCGCACCGTGCACGCCGGTGCACGCGACCTCGCCCACGGCGTACAGCCCGGGCACCGAGGTACGCCCGCGGACGTCGGTCACGACGCCGCCGGAGTGGTAGTGCTGCGCCGGCGCCACGGGCACGGGCTCCTCGGTCCAGTCGATGCCGTGGGCGGTCAGCCGGGCGGTGATGCTCGGGAAACGCTCGCGCAGGAACGCCGCCCCGAGGTGCCGGGCGTCGAGCAGCACGTGGTCGGCGGAGGTCGCCGCCATCTGCCGCACGATGGCGTGCGCGACGACGTCCCGCGGTGCCAGCTCCGCCAGCTCGTGCTCGCCGGGCATGAACCGGTGGCCGTCGACGTCGAGCAGCAGCGCGCCCTCGCCGCGCACGGCCTCGCTGATGAGCGGCTGCTGGCCCTTGGCCCCCAGGCCGAGCCACAGCACGGTGGGGTGGAACTGCACGAACTCGAGGTCCGCGACGTCCGCGCCGGCGCGCAGGGCGGCGGCGATGCCGTCCCCGGTCGCGCCGGGCGGGTTGGTCGACGAGCGGAACACCTGCCCGATGCCGCCCGTCGCCAGGACGACGACCGGCGCCAGGGCGGCCCCCACACCGTCCCGGCTGCCCGCGCCCCGCACGTGCAGGGTGACGCCCGCGACCGGGCGCCGGCCGCCGGCGTCGGGCGCACCGGTGAGCACGTCCAGCACCAGGGCGTTCTCCACCACCTCGATGCCCGGGTCGTCCCGCACGGCCTCGATCTGCGCCACCAGGGCCCGGGAGATCTCCGCGCCCGTGGCGTCTCCGCCGGCGTGCGCGATCCGGTCCGCGCGGTGCCCGCCCTCGCGCGTGAGGGCGATGCCGCCGTCCGGCCCGACGTCGAAGGTGGTGCCCCGCGCGACCAGCTCACGGACCCGGTCCGGGCCCTCGGTCACGAGGACGCGCACGGCGTCCACCTCGCTCAGGCCGCCGCCGGCGGCGAGCGTGTCGGTCAGGTGCGCCTCCGGGGTGTCGTCCGGGTGCAGCGCGGCGGCAATGCCGCCCTGCGCCCACACCGTCGAGCCGGAGGACAGCGAACCCTTGGTCACCAGCAGGACCCGGGGCACCCGCGTGCGCAGCTCCAGGGCCGCGGTGAGCCCGGCGACGCCCGAACCCACGACGACGGCATCGGCAGACGTCGTCCATCCCGGCGCCGGGGCAGCGAGCGCGCGCGCCAGGCGCGGCGGGGTCAACGGACGGCGGCGAACGGCAGGCCGCTGGCCTGCAGCCCGTACCCGTCGGGGACCTGGCCCGGGTCGCTGTCGAGCTCGACGATCCGGTTGTCGGAGTCCACGAAGACGACCGCCGGGTCGAAGGTGCGCGCGTCCGCGTCGGACATGGTCCCGTACGCGATGATGATGACGACGTCGCCCGGGTGCACCAGGTGCGCGGCGGCCCCGTTGATGCTGATCTGCCCGCTGCCCGGCTCGCCCGGGATGACGTACGTGGTCAGCCGGGCGCCGTTGGTGACGTCCACGATGTCGACCTGCTGGCCCGGGACGAGGTCGGCCGCGGTGAGCAGGTCGGCGTCGATCGTGACCGATCCCACATAGTGCAGGTCGGCCTGCGTGACGGTCGCCCGGTGGATCTTGCCGATCATCATCGGCCGCTGGAGCGACGCCGGACGACGGCGCGGGGCGTCGCCGGCGGGCCCGGGCACGCCGGGCGTCGAGGTCAGGTCAGTCACGGTTACGCCTCCTGGCCAGCGGTGTCGTCGTCGTGGCCCGCCCCTGCGGGGGCGGCGACGACGTCCACGGCCTGGTTGTCGATCAGTCGGGTGGTGCCCACGCGTGCCGCCACCAGGAGGAGGGCGGGACCGCGGTGGTCCGCGGGTACCGCGCCCACGGTAGCGGGGTCGACGAGCGCCAGATAATCCACCACAACGCCGGAGGCCTCGTTGAGGATTCCCGACGCCGCCTGCCGCACCGCCGCGGAGCCCCGCCCGGCGTCCGCCGCGGCCTTGCCCCCGGCCAGCGCCCGGGACAGGGCGAGGGCCAGCGTGCGCTCCTCGTCGGAGAGGTAGGCGTTGCGCGACGACATCGCCAGCCCGTCCGCCTCGCGCACGGTCGGGACGCCGACCACGGCGACCTCGAGATCCAGGTCCGCCACCATGCGTCGGACGGCGAGGAGCTGTTGCGCGTCCTTCTCGCCGAACAGCGCGACGTCGGGCCGCGTCAGGTGCATCAGCTTGAGCACCACGGTGAGCACGCCGTCCAGGTGCCCCGGACGGTGCTCGCCCTCCAGGACCTCGCCGATCCGGCCCGCGGACACGCGGACGACCGGGTCGCCGCCGGGGTACACGACGTCCGGGGTGGGGGCGAACACCACGTCGGCGCCCACGCTCGCGAGCTTCGCGACGTCGCCGTCCAGGTCGCGCGGGTACGCGTCGAGGTCCTCGCCGGCGCCGAACTGCAGCGGGTTGACGAAGATCGTCACCACGACCTGACCTGTGGCGCCGGCCTCCTCGCGCGCGCGGCGCACGAGCTGGAGATGCCCGTCGTGGAGCGCACCCATGGTCATGACGACCGCCCGGCGGTCGGTCGGCTCCGGGCCGGTGAGTGCCCAGGACGTGAGTGCTTCGCGCAGCTCCTCGCGCGTGCGCACGACGGCGGGGGCGGGGTGGTTCATGGTCGTTCCTCGGGGTCGTCGGTGCGGGCGGGCGCGTCGGGGGACGTGCCGTCCGGCGTCTCTGACGGGTCGGCGGGCGGGTCGGCGGGCGGGTCGGCGGGCGTGTCCGCCGACGCGGGGGTGGACAGGGCATCGAGCAGGTCCCGGGCCGACCGGTCGTCGATCCGGTGCGCGGCAAGGGCCCGGCGCGTCGCCGCCCGCGAGAGCTGAGCATACGAGTCGACGACGTCGGTGGCGCCCGTCCGGGTCGCCAGCGCACCCAGCACCTCCAGGTGGGTGCGTACCGTCCCGACGTCACCGCGCGCGACCGGCCCCGTGAGCGCCGCGACGGCCCCCGGCCCGACGCCGTCGCGCACGTCCGCGGCACGGACGGAGCCGTCGAGCGCCGCCGACAGCAGCGGCGCGAGCACCCGGCCGGGGTGCTCGACGCCGGCCGCCTCCAGCGCCTGCGCGGCCTGCGCGACGAGCACCACCAGGTGGTTCGCCCCGTGCGCGAGGGCCGCGTGGTACAGCCCGCGCGCCTCCTCCGCCACGACGACGGGCTCTCCCCCGACCTCGACGACGAGCGCTTGGCCGATGGGCTGCACCGTGGCGGGGGCCGTGACGGCGAACGTGCACCCGTTGAGCCTCTGGAGGTCGAGCGACGTGCCGGTGAACGTCATCGCCGGGTGGACGGCGAGCGGGATGGCCCCCGCCCCGCGGGCCGGGTCCAGCACCGCCGTGCCGTACCGCCCCGACGTGTGCACCACGAGCTGGCCCGGCTGCCAGGCGCCGAGCGCCGCAAGGCCCGCCACGACGTCCGCGAGTGCGTCGTCGGGCACCGCCAGCAGGACCAGCTCGGAGCGCTCCACGACCTCGGGGACGTCCAGGTGCGGGACGCCGGGCAGCAGCGTCGCGATCCGCTCCCGGGACTCCTCGCTCACCCCGCTGGCCCCGACGACCGCGTGCCCGGTGGCGCGCAGCGCGCTCCCCAGGACGGCACCGACGCGTCCCGCGCCGACGATCCCCACCCCGAGCCGACCCGGCTTCGTACCGCCGGGGCGCGCCGGGACGCTCACCGGGGCCCCTCCATCCAGCGCTCGGGCGTCGTGTGGGCCCGGGCCTCTCGCGCGCGCACCGACTGCTCGCCGAGCAGCCGGGCCGCCTCCGCGGCCTCGAGGTGGTGCACGGCCGGAGCCACCGGGCCGGGCGTCGTGTGCAGGACGACGGACGCCAGCCCGCGACGACGCTGCCACGGCCCCTGGGCGAGCCCGAGCGACTGCGTGCGCTCGTGCGGGACGACGTCGAGCCGGCGCACGAAGCGACCGGTGCGGGCGAACAGCGCGCGGCCGGTCAGCGCGTAGCCGTTGCGGCGCCAGCTCCACGGGTCGAGCAGGCGGGCACTGCGCGGGCTCGTCACGAACCAGCGGTCGCTGCGCCCGTCCCCGCTCAGGGCCTCGTCCAGCAGGGCGAGCGTCTCGTCCGGGTCGCCCGCCTCGAGGTCCGGCAGCACGAGCCACAGCGCCGTGAGCGCCTCCTCGCGGGGCCCGACGGGGAGCAGCACGCTCTGCCGCTCGGCGTCGGCCCCCTCGCCCCCTCCGTAGCCGGCCACGTTGACCCGCACGCGCCACCAGTCAGGGCCGCGCCACCACGGGCCCTGGGTGATCGAGACGGCCTGCACCCGGCCGGGCGGGATCGTCTGGGCGCGCGTCTCCAGCAGACCGTGCCGCAGGCGGATGCCGTCCGGGGACAGCGCGGCGCGGAAGCCGAACTCGCCCGCGAACCGGTTGAACAGGTAGCCGCCGATGCCGAGGATCGCCGGCAGCGCCGACACGAGGATGCTGGTCTGGCGTGTCATCAGCACCGCGACGCCCACGCCGGCCAGCACCAGGACCCCGAGCCACACCCCGGGCATCCGCAGCAGCGAGATCAGCAGCCGTGGTGCGGGGACCTCGTAGACGGGACGCTCCGGGGCCTCCGGGGCGACGTCGTCCGGTGCGTCCACCGCGCCGGCCTCCTCGACGGGGGCCCCGACGGGTGCCTCCGGTGCCGGGGTACCGGTGGCGGGGTCGCCGGGAGCCGACGGCGCCGGCGTCCCGGCGGGCTCGACCGGCGAGGTGTCCCGTCGCGCCGCCTTGACCCCCGCGGCGCGCGCGAGCAGGTCGGCACGCAACCGCTGGGCGTCGGACTCCTTGAGCATGCCGATCGCCACGGCGGAGTCCGCGCCGCCCGCGACCTCGAGGCGCAGCTCGGCGAGCCCGAACGGACGCGCGAGGAGCGGCTGGCGCACGTCGACGGCCTGCAGGCGGTCGAGCCGGGCGTGCCGCTGCTGGCGGAACAGGATGCCCTTGCGCAGGTGCGCGGCGTCGTCGTCGACCGCGTACGCCGTCATCTTCCACGCGAGCGCCGCGTACCCGAAGACGACCGCCAGCACGAGGACGACCCCGACGATCACCATCCACCACAGCCCGCCGATCTCGTCGGCGAGCCGCAGCGCGCCCGAGACGTTCTCGAGCACCTGCTGGCCGCCGATGACGGCGACGACGCCGATCGCCGCCCAGCCGCGCACGAACGGCGTCACCGGGTGGACCCGGTGCCAGCGCAGGTCCGTGCGCACGCCGGTGCCCTCCGGCGTCGACGGCGAGGGTGAGCCGTCCGACGGGACCGGCCCCGGGGAGGGCGGGAGCAACGGGTCCGACGACTCGCTCACAGGCCCGCCAGCCTCGCCTCGCCGCGCGCCGTCAGCCGGTCGCGCAGGCGCTCCGCCTCGTCGGGCACCAGGCCCGGGATGACGGCGTCCGTCCCGGCCGACGCCGTGTGCAGCTGCACCTTCGCGATGCCCAGCTTCCGGTCGAGCGGCCCGGCCTCGACGTCCACGTACTGCATCCGGCCGTAGGGCACGACGACGAGCGAGCGGAACAGGATCCCCTTGCGGATCAGCAGGTCGTCGTCGCGCTCCGCGTACCCGATCGCGCGCACCTGCCGGGGCACGAGGAGCGCCGTCCACACGAGCAGGACCGCCGGGACCCCCACGAGCAGCCAGAACCACGGCGAGACGAGCACCGCGAGCACGGCGCCCGCGACGACCGGCACGCCGAAGGTCAGCGCGCTCGGGATCAGCCTGGCCTGGACCAGGCGCGGCGACACGCCCTGCCAGGTGACTCCCGGCGGGTCGAAGGGTCCCGCCGGCGGCGCGACAGAGGGGTCGGAGCCCTCGGGGATGCTGGTCATGGGGCCATCCTTCCATCCGTGCCGGTCACGAGGGCAGCGGCTCGGCGTCCTTCTTGCCGTCGGTGTCGTCAGGGGGCGGCAGCTCGCAGAACCGCTCGACGACGAGCCCGACCACGGCCAGGACGACCGCGCACCCGGCGGCGATCCCGGCCGCGACCGCCTGGTCCCGTCGCGCCTCGATCTCGAGCTGCTCCAGCACCACGAGCACCGTCGCCAGGTACCGCCCCGCCAGGAGCGCGCCCGTGAAGGCCCCTGCCTTGGCCAGCACGAACGTGCGCGCGGCCCGCAGCGGGTCCAGCCCCGGCCGGTCACCCTTCTGGTAGGCGCGCACGGCCCAGCCCATCCAGAAGATGCCCGCCGCGATACCCAGCAGGGCGATGTCCTCGACCCACGCGACGATCGGCAGGTAGATGCCGCGCGACTCGAGCAGGCGCAGCACGACCGCCCCGACGACGGCCGTCACGGCCGTGATCAGGCCGAGCGTGGCCACGGAGGTGCGGCGCATGTCAGCGGTCGCGCTCGGTGGGGTCGTACCCCGCCTCCGGCACCTCCGGGTGAGCCGCGGTGGGGTGCTGGGCCGAGGTGCCGAAGGGGTCGGCCGGCGCGGGCGGGCCCCACACCGCGTACGCGTCGTCGCGGGCGGGCTCGCCGAAAGCCGGGTAGACCTGCTGCTCCGGCGGCGCCGGCATCGCGGGCGGCTGGTACGCCTGCGGCTGGTCCGGAACCTCGTACGACGGCTCCGCCGGCGGCTGGTACGCCTGCGGCGCCGGCTCGTAGGCGGGCTGCTGCGCGGGCGGGTCGTACGGCAGGGGCAGCTCGTACGACGACGCGGGCGGCTCCGCAGGTACCTGCGAGGTCGAGGGTGCCGGCGGCACGGGGGCGTGCGGCGTGGCGGTCACGGGCGGCGCGGGCGGCTGCGGGGCCGAGGGAACCTCGAAGATCGGGACGAGAGGTGCCTGCGGGGTGCTCGACGTCGACACCTCCGGCACGTAGGCCCGGGGCGTCTCGGGCGCGTACCCCTGCGGGGCCTCGGGCGCGTAGTCCCGAGGCCCTTCGGGCGCATACCCCTGCGGGGCCTCGGGGGCGTACCCCTGCGACGGCTGGGGCGAGTACGCCCGGGGCGCCTCGGGCGCGTAGTCCCGCGGGCCCTCGGGGGCATACCCCTGCGGCGCCTCGGACGCATACCCGTGGGGCGGGGTCGGCGGCGCCTGCGGCGTCTCCGGCTCGGACGACCGGGCATCCGGGGCAACGGCGGGCGCGCGCTCGACGGACACACTCTGCACGGGCGCCGACGGCGCGGGGCCGCCGTCCGTCGCCACCTGGCCGGTGGACTGCGTGGGACCGGTGAGCCAGTCCAGCGCGAGCCACCGGATCCCCGCACGGTCCGGTGCGGTCACCGCGAGCTGGGAGACGGGGCCGCCGCCGAGCCCGCCGAGCACGGCGTCGGGCGCTACCTCGGCCCAGGGCACCAGGACGAACGCGCGCTCGTGCGCGCGGGGGTGCGGCAGCTCGAGGTCGTCGGACGTCGTCGTCAGCGTGTCGTACTGCACGATGTCGACGTCGAGCGTCCGCGGGCCCCACCGCTCCTCGCGCACCCGGCCGTGCAGCTCCTCGACCTGCTGCACCGCACGCAGCAGGTCGCGCGGCGAGAGCGTGGTCTTGACGATGAGCACCGCGTTGAGGAAGTCCGGCTGGTCCGGCCCGCCGACGGCCGCCGTGCGGGCCAGCGGCGAGACGTCGGTGACCTGGATGCCCGGGACCCGGTCGATGTCGGTCACGGCGTCACGCAGCGTGACCTGGGCGTCCCCGAGGTTCGCCCCGAGGGCCAGCACCGCCCCGATGGGCCGGGCCGGCGCCGCGTCGAGCGGGTCGAGGTAGGGGGCGACGTCCGCCTCGGCGGGCTCCGCCGTCTCGGGCGCCTCGGCCGCCCCGGCCGGCTCCGTGCCGAAAGCCTCCGCGCCGAAAGCCTCCGCGCCGAAGGACTCAGCGCCGAAGGGCTCCGCGCCCACGGGCTCGTCAGCCAGGGCGTCGGCCATGGTGGGCGCGACGACCGCCGGACCGTACGACGGCTCGGCCGCGGCCGCGCCGGCGAGCCCCAGGCTCGGCGAGGCCTCGGCGCGCTGGTCACCAGCCACCTCGGACGCCGTCCGCGGCTCGGCGCCGGACACGGCGGGCGTGGCCACCACCGGCGCGTGCTCGCGGTCCCGGCGGATGACGATCGACACGTCGTCGAACGGCACCTCGATGGGCGCCTGCGGCTTGTGGACGCGGACGTCGACGGCGTGCACGGCGGGACGGTCCAGCACCACCGCCGCGATGCGCTCGGCCACCGTCTCCACGAGGTCCGCGGGCGAGCCCGCGAGCACGTCGTGGACGTCCTGGGCGACGTCGGCGTAGCTCACCGTCGCGGCCAGGTCGTCCGACGTGGCGGCGGCCCGGGTGTCCAGGTGCAGCACCACGTCGGCGCGGAACACCTGGCCCTCGACCCGCTCGTGCGGCAGCACCCCGTGGTGACCCGTCGCGGACACCCCTTCGAGGCAGATCCGGTCCAACGGTCGTCCGTGGGGGCCGGTCACGGCTTCGGCGAACGTCACGGGGTGCCCTCCCTGTCGACGGCGGTGGGTCCGCCGATCATCGTGCCGGCCTCGGGGCCGGCGGCCGCGGCGAGCACCACGGCATCATTCCTGTCGTCCCGGGCCGCCGTCCAGGCGGCCGCGACGTGCACGGCGTCGGCGCTGGCCCGGACCGCGTGCACGCGCACGGCCCACGCCCCGGCCGCCGCCGAGAGCGCGGACAGCGCGGCGGTCGCGTCGTCACGGGCGAGCGGCGGTGCCGGTTCGTCGTCCGCCAGAGAGTGCGCCCCCGTGAGCAGGTGCCCGAGGAAGCGCTTGCGCGACGCCCCGACGAGGACCGGGCGGCCCAGCGCGTGCAGCGCGTCGAGGTGCGCGAGCAGCGGCCAGTTGAGGGCGCCGGCCTTCGAGAAGCCGAGCCCGGGGTCGAGCACCACCTGTTCCGGGGCGACGCCCACCGCGACCAGGGCGTCCAGCCGCGCGGCCAGCTCGTCGCGCACCTCGGCCACGACGTCGTCGTACACCTCGAGGCTGTCCATGACGTCCGCGTGACCGCGCCAGTGCATCGCGACGTACGTGACGCCCGCGTCCGCCACGACGTGGCCCATGCGCGGGTCGGCGAGGCCGCCGGACACGTCGTTGACGATGCGGGCCCCCGCAGCGACCGCCCGTTCGGCGACGGTGGCGCGCGTGGTGTCGACCGAGACGACGGCTCCGGCGGCGGCGAGCCGCGAGATGACGGGCAGCACCCGGCGCAGCTCCTCCGCCTCGGTGACCCGCGCCGAGCCGGGACGGGTGGACTCGCCGCCGACGTCGAGGACGTCGGCACCCTCGGCGAGCAGGTCGAGACCGTGCTGGACGCCGTCCTCCGGCTCGAACCACTCCCCGCCGTCGGAGAAGGAGTCAGGCGTGATGTTCACGACGCCCATCACCAGGCAGCGTCCGGTGCCCGAGAGCTCCGGCAGCCCGGCGACGACGGAGTCCCGCGGGTGCACGCGCCTACTTCCCCAGGACGAGGCTCATCGCCTCGGCGCGGGTCGCCGCGTTCTGCATCACGCCGCGCACCGCCGACGTCACCGTGCGGGAGCCGGGCTTGCGCACGCCGCGCATCGACATGCACAGGTGCTCGCACTCGACCACGACGAGCACGCCGCGCGGCTCGAGGATCCTCACCAGGGCGTCCGCGACCTGCGTCGTCAGGCGCTCCTGCACCTGCGGCCGGCGTGCGTACACGTCCACGAGCCGCGCCAGCTTGGACAGCCCCGTGATGCGCCCGTCGACGCTGGGGATGTAGCCCACGTGCGCCACCCCGTGGAACGGCACCAGATGGTGCTCACAGGTGGAGTACACCTCGATGTCCTTGACCAGCACCATCTCTTCGTGGCCGATGTCGAACGTCGTGGTCAGCACGTCCTCCGGCTCCTGGCGCAGCCCCGCGAAGATCTCGCGGTAGGCACGCGCCACGCGGGCGGGCGTGTCCTTGAGGCCCTCGCGGTCCGGGTCCTCGCCGACGGCGAGCAGCAGCTCGCGCACGGCGGCCTGCGCCCGTTCCGCGTCGTACGGGGGCACGTCCGCGGCCCGGCGCACCCCGATCCGCGCCTCCGTCACTGCGCGCCCCCGGCGGGCGGCTCCACGTCCGGGCCGAGGCCTGGACCGTCGACGGTCACGTTGCCCTCGGGGCTGAGCGCGGCGGCCTCGTCCTGCGGGACGACGGACCGCCCGTTGCCGTTCAGCTCGGCGCGCTCCGCGTCGGTCATGACAGGCCCGCGGGTGTGCACGGTGCGCTGGTCGCTCGAGAGCCAGACGTCACGCGCCTCGCGCTTCGTCACGGGGGCGAACACCTCGGCCAGCTCGGCCTGGTTGAGCGTCTCCTTCTCGAGCAGGCGCAGCACGAGGTCGTCCAGCACGTCGCGGTACTGCGTGAGCACCTCCCACGCCTCGTCGTGCGCGGACTCGATGAGCTTGCGGACCTCGTGGTCCACGGTGCCCGCGACCGCCTCGGAGTAGTCGCGCGTGTGCCCCATGTCGCGGCCCATGAACGGCTCGCCCGAGCCGGTGCCGAGCTTGATGGCCCCGACCCGCTCGCTCATGCCGTACTCGGTGACCATCTTGCGCGCGATCGCGCTGGCCTTCTCGATGTCGTTGCTGGCGCCCGTGGTCGGGTCGTGGAAGACGATCTCCTCCGCCACGCGCCCGCCCATCGCGTAGGCGAGCTGGTCGAGCAGCTCGTTGCGCGTCGTGGAGTACTTGTCCTCCATCGGCATCACCATCGTGTAACCGAGGGCCCGCCCGCGCGGCAGGATCGTCACCTTCGTCACCGGGTCGGTGTACCGCATCGCGGCCGCCACGAGAGCGTGCCCGCCCTCGTGGTACGCGGTGATCTTCTGCTCCTTGACCTTCATCACGCGGGTGCGCTTCTGCGGGCCGGCGATGACACGGTCGATCGCCTCGTCGAGCGCACGGTCGTCGATGAGCTGGGCTCCGCTGCGGGCCGTGAGCAGCGCGGCCTCGTTCAGCACGTTCGCCAGGTCCGCGCCGGTGAAGCCCGGCGTGCGCCGGGCCACGGCCGCGAGGTCCACGGACTCGACCATCGGCTTGCCCTGGGCGTGCACGCGCAGGATGTGCTCGCGGCCGCGCAGGTCCGGCGCCTCGACGGCGACCTGCCGGTCGAACCGGCCGGGACGCAGCAGCGCGGGGTCGAGGATGTCGGGGCGGTTCGTCGCCGCGATGAGGATGACGTTCGACTTGACGTCGAAGCCGTCCATCTCGACGAGCATCTGGTTGAGCGTCTGCTCGCGCTCGTCGTGGCCGCCGCCCATGCCGGCGCCGCGGTGTCGCCCGACGGCGTCGATCTCGTCGATGAAGATGATGGCCGGGGCGTTGTTCTTCGCCTGCTCGAACAGGTCGCGCACGCGGGAGGCGCCGACGCCGACGAACATCTCGACGAAGTCCGAGCCGGAGATCGAGTAGAACGGCACACCCGCCTCGCCGGCGACGGCGCGCGCGAGCAGCGTCTTGCCGGTGCCGGGCGGCCCGTACAGCAGCACGCCCTTGGGGATCTTCGCGCCCACGGCCTGGAACTTGGCCGGCTCCGCGAGGAACTCCTTGATCTCGTGCAGCTCCTCGACGGCCTCGTCCACGCCCGCGACGTCGGCGAAGGTCACCTGGGGCATGTCCTTGCTGATGAGCTTGGCCTTCGACTTGCCGAAGCCCATCATGCGGTTCCCGCCGCCCTGCATGCGCGACAGGATGAACCAGAACACCACGCCGATGATCAGGAACGGGATGATGAACGAGAGCATCGAGCCCCAGAAGCTGGGCTGCGGCACCTCGGAGTCGAAGCCGTCCTTGAGGTCCGCGTCCGAGACGGCCTGCGTCACCGTCTCGCCCTGCGGGTCCACGTAGAAGAACTCGACCTTGGTGCCGTGGTCCTGTTCGTCCTCGGCGCCCTTGTCCGTGACGTACTTCTCGTTCAGCTCGAGCTGGACGCGCTGGTCGCCGTCGACCACGAGCGCGTGGTCGACCGTGTCGCCCGCCAACAGCTCCAGGCCCTGGGAGGTCTCGATCCGGGAGACGCGCTCGGTGTTGAAGGCGCTGAAGGCCAGCGAGACGAGCAGCAGACCGACCACGATCCAGATGATCGGGCCACTGAGGATCTTCTTGATGTTCATCGGCGACGGGGACGGCTCCCCGCTTCCCTTCCTTCGGGCAATGTGTGACGACGACGCTACACGTCCCCTGTGGACGAACGGTGAGTGTTCGCCCAGGGCGGGACGCCCCGCGTCAGCGGGCCGGCGCCGGGTACGTCAGCTGTAGACGTGCGGCGCGAGCGTCCCGACGAACGGCAGGTTGCGGTACTTCTCGGCGTAGTCCAGGCCGTACCCGACGACGAACTCGTTCGGGATGTCGAAGCCCACGTACCGCACGTCCACCTCGACCTTCGCGGCGTCCGGCTTGCGCAGCATGGTCGCGATCTCGACCGACGCCGGGCCCCGCGAGCGCAGGTTCGCCACGAGCCACGAGAGCGTGAGGCCGGAGTCGATGATGTCCTCGACGATGAGCACGTTGCGGCCCGTGAGGTCCGCGTCGAGGTCCTTGAGGATGCGCACGACGCCGGACGACTTGGTGCCCGACCCGTAGGACGAGACCGCCATCCAGTCCATCTGCACGGGGTGGTGCAGGCGGCGCGCCAGGTCGGCCATGGCCATGACGGCACCCTTGAGCACGCCGACGAGGAGCAGGTCCTGACCCGCGTAGTCCGCGTCGATCTTCGCGGCCAGCTCGTCGAGCTTGGCGCTGATCTCCTCCTCGGTGAGCAGGATGTTGGCGAGATCGCCTGCGACGTCCGACTGGTCCACGGGTCACTCCTCGGTGGGGCGGGTGGGGGGCTGGGGGGCTGCGTCCGGCGGGGGCGTGTGAGTGCGGTCTGGGGACGGACGCAGGAAAAGCCTGCCACACGCTCGCACCGCCCGGGCGCCGCCCGGCAGGTGGGCGGCCCCCTGCCCCCGCCAGGAGACCACGAGCGCGTCGAGCGCGTCGACGTGCCGGGCGCCCGTCGCCCCAGGTGCGCAGCCCACGGCGGCGGCCGCCGACCGCAGTGCACGACGGCGCAGCGCCGCCGGTGCCCCGGCCAGCACGACGGCGTCCAGCACCAGCCCGCCGGCGTCAGGCGCCCGCCCGCCGCTGCGGCCGGCCGGGCTGGCGGTCCCGCCCGGCCCGGTCGGCCCGGCCGGCACACAGGGCTCGGCCGGTTCGGCCGGCACCGTCGCCTGCGCCAGCAGGTCCGCCGCGAGCCTGTCCAGCAGGTCGGCGTCGTCGCGCAGCTGGTCCGCCGTCCGGCCGAGCGCCGCGACCACGCCCGGACCGAGGACGTCCTCGAGCACGGGCACGACGGCGTGACGCACCCGCGTACGTGCCGGGGCACCGTCGTCCCTGTCCGTCGCCTTCCCTGCCCCGGACGGCGACGGACAGGGACGGACGTCGGGCAGCAGGTTGGTGGGGTCGGTCCAGAAGTCGATGCCGAGCGCGGCGCACACCGCCTCGGTCTGCGTGCGGCGCAGGTCCAGGAACGGTCGGCGGTACCGCCCGCGGCGTCGCGGCATCCCGGCGAGCGAGCGCGCCCCGCTGCCGCGTGCCAGCCCGAGCAGCACGGACTCGGCCTGGTCGTCCAGGGTGTGGCCCAGCAGCACCGCGACGGCGTCGAGCTCGGCCGCCGTCTCCGCCAGCGCCCCGTACCGCGCGTCCCGGGCTGCCGCCTCGGTCCCGCCGGCACCCGGGCCGGCCGCCACGTGCACCCGCCGGACGACGACGGGGTCGAGGCCCAGCGCCCGGCACTGCTCGGCCGCCCGCACGGCGACGTCGTCCGACCCGGGCTGCAGGCCGTGGTCCACGACCACCGCGCCCACGCGGACGGCGTGGCCCCGCGAACGCACCGACCGCCCCACCCGTCGGCCCTCGACGGCGGTCACCGCCGCCAGCGCCAGGCTGTCCGCGCCGCCGGAGCACGCGACCAGCACGAGCCCGCCCGGCACCAGCCCGCCGTCGGCGGCCAGCCTCGCCAGCTCGGCGCGGACGGCGCCGCGCGCCGCCGCGAGCGCCGGGTCGACGCGTGCCATGTCGGTCGCGGACCGTCAGCCGTGGACCCGGCGCACCCACGCACGGGCGTCGGAGATCTCGCGGGCCGAGGGCAGGTGCTCGGGCGCGGCCCACACCGCGTTGAGCCCCTGGCGCCCCACGATCTCCTCGACCTCGCGCACGAACGCCGCCCCGTCGCGGTACTGGGCGAGCTTGGCGTCCAGGCCGAGGACGCGGCGCAGCAGCAGGTCGAGAGCGGGCGCCGCATCGCCGTCGCGCCGCTTCTCGAAGCGCGCCCGGATGGTCTTCACCGAGCGCACGGCGCGCGGCCCGACGGCGTCCATCATCACGTCCGCGTGCCCCTCCAGCAGGGCCATGACGGCGGTGATCTCCTCGAGCTCGCGCCGCTGCTCCGGGCCGAGGATGCCGTCCAGGGGCGTCACGAGCTCGCCGCGGACGGCCCGCAGCACGGTGTCCGCGACGACCGCCAGCTTGCGCCGCAGCGGCGCCTTCGCCAGCGCCGCCGACGAGCTGGTGACGTCGCCGAGCAGCCCTTCGACGCGCCCCCGCAGGTGGTCGGCGAGCCAGGGCGCGGTGGCGAACTGCAGCGCGTGCGTCTGCTCGTGCAGGCACACCCACAGCCGGAAGTCCTGGGGACGCAGGTTCAGCGCCCGCTCGACGGCGAGGACGTTCGGCGCGACCAGCAGCAGCCGGCCACGTTCCTGCCCGTACGGGTCGAACTGGCCGAGCACCCGGCCCGAGAGCAGCGCGAGCAGGCCACCCACCTCGGCGGCGCCCGCGAGCCGGGCGGCAGCCGACGTGGGCGACCCCTGGGCGCCGAGCTCCGCGGCCACCGGGTCCGTCATCGCGCGCATGGACTGCATGTTGGCCCGGGCCCAGGTGGCGCGGTCGACGACGTGCACGTCACCGAGGTCCACCTGGCCGCCCGCCAGGTCCGCCGTACCCGCCGGGACCATGCGCGTGACCGTGAGCACGTGGTCCACGGCCCGCCCCGCGGCGTCCCGCAGCCCGCCGACGAGGTTGTCCAGCTCCGCCCGGGGCGCCATCGGGCCCGGGCGGGCGAGGCGGCCCGCCACCTGGGCGGCGGCGGTCCAGTCCAGCAGGGGCTCCGGTGCCACGCGAGGCGACACGGCGGGGGAAGTCACGGGACCACCGTAACCGCGCGCCGGCTCCGACAGTCGAGCGGGTTCGGGCAGGCCCCGGCCTGCCATGCCTGCCGACGCCTGCCATGCCTGCCGAGGCCCGGCGTCGCCGCGGCACCCCGGCGGCTCAGCCGGTGGACGTGCAGCCGCAGGTGGCGAGGTCCCCGGCGAAGTCGTCGAAGACCTCGGTCGCCATCCACGTGTCCTTGATCTTGTCCGCGAGCGTGACGAAGACGAGCTGGCGGTCGTCGGCCGTGACGACGGTGCCCGCGAGCCCGCGCACGCCCGGCAGGCTGCCCGTCTTGCCGGTCACGTACCCGCGGCCCGGGTCCTCGTCGTCGAACCGCCCGGAGAGCGTGCCCGACAGGCCGCCGACGGGCAGCCCGCGGGCGACGTCGCGCAGCGTGGGGTGCTCGGGGTCGACCGTGAGCTCGAGGACGTGGGCGAGCTGACGCGGCGTGAGCAGCGAGCCCTTGCCCAGCCCGGACAGGTCGACGAGCCTCGCGCCCTCGAGGTCGACGCCGAGGGCCTCGACCTTGGCGGTCACCGCCTGCCGGGCGGCGTCCAGGGAACCCGGCAGCCCGGCGTCGATCGCGACGACCCGCCCGACCACCTCGGTGATCGTGTTGTCCGAGTACTGCAGCAGGTAGGTCACGACGTCGCGCAGCGGCGCCGACTCGACCCTGCCGAGCTCGCGGGCCGACGACGGCGCCTTCTCGCGGACGACCTTGCCGCGGACGGTGATCCCACGGTCCTCCAGCGCGGCAGCGAACGTGCGGGCGGCCGCCAGGGCGGGGTCCTTCTGGCGCTCGGCGTACTCGTCGTCGGTGAGGCGCCCGACGTCGACGGCGAGCGCCGAGACCGGGGCGATGTAGCCCTTGATCCAGCTCGACGGGATGGCCGGGGCGACGGTGGGGCCGGTGAAGATCGTGTCGTCCAGCCCGAGGGTCACGGTGTCGGCCCCGCTGAGCCCGACCTGACCGGCGACCTGGTCCGCGAGGTCGCCGAGGCCGGCGTGGCCGTTCGTCGCGTCGTCGTCGCCGGCACCCTCGGCAAGCATCATGTCGCCCCCGCCCACGAGGACGAGGTGGCCGTCGCCGTCGAGCACGACCGACGTCGGCAGCGTCGTGTCCCCGCCCGGTCCCGCCAGGGCCGCGACCGCCGTCAGCACCTTCTGGGTCGACGCCGGGACCATGGGCCGGTCCGGCCCGGCGGAGCCGAGCACGTCGCCCGTGAGCGGGTCCGTGACGATGACGCCGACCCGCTTGCCGAGCTGCTTGTCGCCCGTGACGTCGGAGACGAGGTCGGACACGTCCGACGTCGAGGGCACCGGTGCGTCGTCGGGCAGGACCGGCAGGACGGGCTCGAGCTCCGGACCGGTCGTGGCGCCGGGCGCCGAGGGGAACGGCGCCGGGGGCGCCGGGGCGGGGGACGTCGTGACCATGCCGGGCACGACGTCGTACGCGTCGGCCACGAGGTACCCGCCGAAGAGCACGACCACGACAGTGACGGTGGCACCGAAGCCGCCACGCCACCCCATGCGGCCCTCCTCGTGTCGGTGAGCATCGTCACAGACCGGGTCCCGTGCCGTGCTCAGTGCGTATCATCCCACGTCCGGGCGCGGCACGGAGCCAGGCCGCGACCCGTTTCGCGGGTCACCTCGTGGCACACTTTGACAGGGCGTCTGCACGGAGCATGCCCGCCACCGAGCATGGACGAGCATGGAGGAACAGTGGAGTTCGACGTCACGATCGAGATCCCGAAGGGCCAGCGGAACAAGTACGAGGTCGACCACGAGACCGGTCGCATCCGTCTTGACCGCATGCTCTTCACGTCGACCCGCTACCCGGACGACTACGGGTTCATCGAGGGCACCCTGGGCGAGGACGGCGACCCGCTGGACGCGCTGGTGCTGCTCGAGGAGCCGACGTTCCCCGGCTGCCTCATCAAGTGCCGCGCGCTCGGCATGTTCCGCATGCGTGACGAGGCCGGCGGCGACGACAAGGTGCTGTGCGTGCCGATGGGCGACCAGCGGGCCGCCTGGCGTCAGGACATCGACGACGTCTCCGACTTCCACCGCCTGGAGATCCAGCACTTCTTCGAGGTCTACAAGGACCTCGAGCCCGGCAAGTCCGTCGAGGGCGCGCACTGGGTGGGCCGGTCCGAGGCCGAGGCCGAGATCGAGCGCTCGTTCCAGCGCGCGAAGGACACCGGCTACTACGACGGGCACTGACGCCGGCGCGTCTGCGGTGTCTACTGTGGGCGCATGCTTGCTGCCGTCATCCACGACGCCCGTGACGTCCGCGCCGAAGAGCGCCCGCACCCGAAGATCCTCACCCCCGGCGACGCGGTCGTCCGCGTCGTCGCGGCGTGCGTGTGCGGGTCCGACCTGTGGCCCTACCGCGGTGTGACCCCGGTGAAGCGACCGCGGCCCATCGGCCACGAGCTCGTGGGCGTCGTCGAGGAGCTGGGCTCCGAGGTGACGTCCGCGCGGGTGGGCGACTTCGTCGTCCTCCCGTTCACCATGAGCTGCGGCGTCTGCCAGTCGTGCCGGGCCGGCTACCCGGCGGCGTGCGACCTGGTGACCGGCTTCGGCTCCACCGACCGTGGCGGCCACCCCGTCGACGGCGCCCAGGGCGAGCGTGTGCGCATCCCGCTCGCGCAGCACTCGCTGTTCCCCGTGGGACGCTCGGAGGCCGAGCTCGAGGCCGCCGGTCTCGTGCCGCACCTGCTCGCCCTCGCGGACGTCATGTCGACGGGCTACCACGCCGCGTCCTCCGCCCGGGTCTCGACGGGCGACACGGTCGTCGTGGTGGGCGACGGCGCGGTCGGCCTGTGCGGCGTGATCGCCGCGCGGCTGCTCGGCGCGGAGCGGGTGATCGCCATGAGCCGGCACGAGGACCGCGCAGCCCTCGCGCGCGAGCTCGGCGCGACCGACGTCGTGGCCGAGCGCGGCCAGGAGGGCGTGGCCGCCGTCCGCGACCTGCTGGGCGGCGACCTCGCCGACGCCGCCCTCGAGTGCGTCGGCACCAAGCAGTCGATGGACACCGCGCTCGACGTCGTCCGCGGCGGTGGGCGCGTCGGGTTCGTCGGCGTCCCCCACGGCGGGCCCGAGCTGAGCGTGCGCCGGCTCTTCGAGCGCAACATCACGATCGGCGGCGGGATGGCGTCCGCGCGCCGGTACATGGAGACCCTGCTGCCGTCGGTGCTGGCGGGCGAGATCCTGCCCGGCAAGGTCTTCGACCTCGAGCTGCCGCTGTCCGACGTCGCCCAGGCGTACGCCGCGATGGACGAGCGGCGCGCCACGAAGGTGCTGCTGCGCCCCTGACCGACCCGACCCCTGACCGACCCCTGACCGACCCAGCCCCTGAGTGTTGTGTGCGGG
>NZ_JAIXCQ010000004.1:0-302461 GCF_020297055.1 Isoptericola luteus
GAACCAACAAAGGTTCCAACAAACTATTGGCATTGACTATCTATCAAGCACACTGTTGAGTTCTCAAACAACCGACGCACACCATCCAACACCGAAGCAACCGCTCCGATCCCGTCCGGGGCAACTCTCCAACCTTACCGGTTCTGCGCTTCTTGTCAATTCCTGGTTCGTGACCTGGTTGACATGAGCCGAAGCCGGTCCCCGATCCGTGGACGCACACGTCGACCTCGGTGAGAGAATTCGGGGGTTTCGCCCTCCGGGACCGACCACCTCGCGCTGGCCTCGCGGCCTGCGTGCTCGGTGTCCGTTCCTCCCTGTCGGGCTGACGTCGAGAACATTACACACACCTGGCGCCGGTGGCCAAATCGGCTGGACGTCGCGGCGCGAGGCGCGGATCCAGCCCCGCCGAGGCCGCCCGGGACGTGCCCCTGGGGCGGCAGAGCCGCAGCTCCGCCGCCCCGGGGCGCGTCGCGAGGTACCGAGCCCGCCGGCTCAGTCCGCGACGACGACAGCGAGCGTCCGCTTGCCCCGCCGCAGGACGGCGTGCCGGCCGTGCAACAGGTCGGTCGGCTCGAAGACGGCCTCCTCCGACGTCACCTTCACGTTGTTGACGTACGCGCCGCCCTCCGCGATCGCCCGGCGGGCAGCCGCCTTGGACGCCACCAGCCCGGACCCGACGAACGCGTCGACCACCAGGTCGCCCGCCCGAGCGCTCGTGCTGGGCAGCTCCGCGACCGCCGACCCGAGGGTCCCGGCGTCCAGCGCGCCGAGCTCGCCCTTCCCGAACAGCGCCTGGCTCGCGGCCACGACCGCGTCCGTCGCACCCTGCCCGTGCACCAGGGTGGTGAGGTCGCCGGCCAGCGCCCGCTGCGCCTCCCGGGCGAACGGGCGCTCGGCCACGGCCAGCTCGAGCGCCTCGATCTCCTCGCGCGTGCGGAACGTGAACACCTTGAGGTACTTCACGACGTCCGCGTCGGCCGTGTTCACCCAGTACTGGTAGAAGGCGTACGGGCTCGTCAGCTCCGGGTCGAGCCACAGGGCGCCGCCCTCGGACTTGCCCATCTTGGAGCCGTCGGCCTTGGTGATGAGCGGCGTCGTCATCGCGTGCACGGCGGTGCCGTCCGTCTTGCGGATCAGCTCCACGCCTGACAGCAGGTTGCCCCACTGGTCGTTGCCTCCGAGCTGCAGCGTGCAGCCGTGCCGCTCGTACAGCTCGCGGAAGTCCATCCCCTGCAGCACCTGGTAGCTGAACTCCGTGTAGCTGATGCCCTCGTCCGACCTCAGGCGGCGGGCCACGATGTCCTTGCTCAGCATCGTGCCCACGCGGAAGTGCTTGCCCACGTCGCGCAGGAAGTCGACCGCGGACATGGCCCCGGTCCAGTCGAGGTTGTTCACCATGCGCGCGGCCACCGGCCCCTCGAACTCGAGGAACGGCTGGATCTGCGCGCGGATCCGCTCGACCCACCCCGCCACGACGTCACGGGACTGCATCGAGCGTTCCGTCGTCGGGCGCGGGTCACCGATGAGGCCCGTCGCTCCCCCGACCAGCGCCAGCGGGCGGTGCCCGGCGAGCTGGAGACGGCGCATGGTCAGCAGCTGCACCATGTGCCCGACGTGCAGGCTCTGCGCGGTCGGGTCGAAACCCACGTAATACGTCACGGGTCCCTCGGCCAGCGCAGAACGCAGCGCGGCCTCGTCGGTGGTCTGCGCCACCAGGCCACGCCAGTGCAGCTCGTCGAGGATGTCGGTCACCGTGTCATCTCCTTGCCGTCGGAACGCGGCCCGCAGCGGGCCGCAGGCCTAGTCTGCCCGACGTGGTGGCCTCACCCCGCCTGCTTTCTCACCCCTCGGCGCCGGGGTGCCGCCGCGCGGTACTCGGAGACCGTGGGGTCGTCACGCAACCAGAGCCGCCACGGATAGAGGTCTCCGCGGCCCCCCTCACCGCTCACCCCCACGCGCGGCCCGGCCTCGACGTCGGACGGCGCGACCCCAGGTCCGGCCGCCAGCTCGACCGGGCCGCCAGGCACGGTGACGTCGGCGCCGTCGTCGGCCAGGTCCAGCGCGAGGGCCACCGTGAGGCGGGCCGGCCCGCGCGCCAGGTCACGCTCGGAGCGGACCACCCCTCGTTCGAGCCGCCGCCGGCGCGCCAGCGCGGCGCCGCCCGGACCGACGACCTCGCCCGCACGCAGGAGGACGGCGGACGCGGTGCCGGCCGGCCCGCACACGACGTTCACGCAGTGGTGCAGCCCCATGTGCCGGTAGACGTACAGGTGCCCGGGCTCGCCGTACATGGTCGCGTTGCGCGCCGTCGGGCCGCGGAACGCGTGCGAGCCGGGGTCACGCTCGCCGTCGTACGCCTCGACCTCCGTGAGACGCAGGGCGACCGTGCCCTGAGAGGTCCGCCGTGTGAGGACGGCCCCGAGCAGATCGTGCGCGACCTCGAGGGAGGGTCTGTCGTACCAGGCGCGCTCGGGGACGGGCATGCCCCGATCATGCCCCGACCGCGGCGTGCGCGGGTCGCCTCCTCCGGCAGCGGTGTCACACGAACCGGAAGACGAGCGGGAACGCCACCACGACGACGGCGGCCCACAGCCCGTAGGCCGGCAGGTACCCCGTCTGCCAGCGCTCGACGGCGCCGAACGGGACCCGGCGGCGGACGAAACCGAGACCGAGCCATGCCGCCCGGAGCAGGTGGGCGAAGAGCACGAGGTTGAGGCCCAGCGCGGCGACCTTGTTGGGGCTGACGCCGAACTCGGCGATCCGCGTCAGCATGGCCGCGAGCATGACGCCGTCGACGACGATCGCCGCCACCACCAGCACGACCTGGAGCACGTCGAAGAGCCCCGGCGGCGCGAGCGGATCCCGCGCCGAGATCGAGTAGAGCAGCAGGCACAGGACCAGCACGAGGATCGCGTCCATGAGGATGAGGAGCTCGCGGTCGACGTCGGTCAGGCCGCCCGCACCCGCCAGCAGCGGCAGGACGCTCACCAGCAGCAGGATCGTCAACGGCGTGAACACGCGGGTCAGCACCGGCGCGATGTTCTCCACCACGTCCTTCTTGGCCTCCACGAGCCACGCGGCGACGATGAGCGCGCCCGGCACGCACAGCGGGAAGATCCATGCCTCGAGGACCGGCTCCAGGTCGGTACCCACCAGGGCGAACAGCGCTCCCGCGAGGACCGTGAGCACCCCGCCGCCCAGGGCCAGGAGCGCGTAGTAGACGACCAGCTCCCCGGTGAACCGGACGAAGTCCATGCGTCCGTCGTGCGACCGCCAGCGCCCACCCACGTACGCCACCCCGACGAGGACCCAGAGCACGACGGGGGCGTGCAGGGCGGCGAGCACCTCCGTGGAGCCACCGGGCACGAACGGGAAGCCGTTGAGCACGACGGCCAACAGCGCGAAGACCGCCACGAGGACCACGACGCCCCGGACCGGCAGCCGCCGCTTCCAGGCGAAGTAGGCGCCCAGGAACGGCAGGACGAGCAGCGAGGAGTTGCGCAGCAGGGCCATCGAGTCCGGGCCGAGGACCGCGATCCCGCCCTTGACGGTCAGCCCCGCGCCGAGGGCCAGCGCCAGGACCACGCCGAGCTCGCGCCACCGGGGCCCGGTGCGCTCGGTGCCCAGGTCGCCCTCGGGCACCAGCACGAGCTGCTTCCACAGGCGCTCGGAGTGCTCCCGTGCGAACTCGCGAGACACCTCGTCGAGCCGCCCCATCCGCTTGACGGCGACCAGGAACGCCTCGTCGTCGTCGAGGCCGGTCTCCCGCAGGTCGTCCACCTGCGCGCGCAGGTGGTCCTCCATCTCGTCGACGTCCGACGGCGCGATCGCGCGACGCCGCGCGACGTACCGCCGCCACTGGTCGACCTGCGCCTCGATCGGCGCGCCGTGGGCCTGCGCGTCCATCACGCCCACCCCTCGACGGCCGGCGACGGGACCTCGACGGTCCGCAGGTCTCGCCAGACCTCCTGCAGGGCGTCGGCCACGACGTCCCACTGGCGCCGGCGCTCGACGAGCGCGGCCCGGCCCGCGGCGGTGATCGCGTAGTGCTTGCGCCGGCGTCCCGTCGACGAGGATCCCCACGAGGCCTCGACGAGCCCGTTCCGCTCGAGCCGGTGCAGCAGCGGGTAGAGCATGCCGTCCGTCCACTGCAGGCGACCGCCCGAGAGGTCGGACACCCGCTTGGCGATCGCGTACCCGTACGACTCGCCGTCGGCCAGGATGCCGAGCACGAGCGGGGTGGCCGACGCCGCCACCAGGTCCTTGTCGACGTGCACATGTACTCCCATACATAGATCCGCTAGGGGTGTTGACCCTAGCGGATCTAGGCATGCTGCACTAGTCCGCCCGCCGCAGCCGCCCGAACCCGTCGAGGTGGACGTCGGCGCGCTCGGCGGTCCGCTCGCGCGCGTAGTGCACGGCCTCGTCGTCCATCCAGCGCAACCAGTGCTCGCGCGCCTGCGCACCGTCGCGCTCGAGCCCGCGGCGCAGGCGCTCGTCGTCGTGGGCCTCGACCCAGATCGTCAGTGCGGCGTACGGGTCCACCTGACGGGCCGCCGCACCACAGCCCTCGACGACGAGGAACGGCTCCCGGTCGACGACGTGCGGCTCGGCGTAGGCGTCGGCCACCCAGTCGAAGCGCCGGTACCTGCCCGGGCGGCCGTGCGCGAGCGGCTCGAGCACCCACTCAGCCAGGCGCCGCGCACCGCCGTCGGGTCCGGCCGCCCAGCCCTCGTAGAGGTCGTCCAGGTGCACCACGGCGCAGGCCAGCACCGCCGCGAGCTGGGCGGCCAGGGTCGACTTGCCGGACCCCGCCGGCCCGTCCACGCACACCAGCCGGGTGGCCCGCCACGGCTCGTCACCGCCGGGACCGGGCAGCCGGGCGGGCGCGTCGTGCACCCGCTGCACGAGCTGTGCCAGCACCGCGTCGGACACCGTCATCGACCATGCTCCTTCGTGTCGCCGACCACGTGGGTGCGGGGTGGGGCGCCGTCAGGCCTCGGCCCAGAACCGGAACTCCGCCGACTTCTCCCTGGCCTCCTCGAGCTGCTCCGCCACCCGGGCGGGCGCCGTGCCCCCGACCGCGTCGCGGGAGGCCACCGAGCCCTCGACGGTGAGCACGGTGCGCACCTGAGGCGTCAGGTGCTCCGAGATCGCGGCCAGGTCGGCGTCGGACAGGTCCCACAGCTCGATGCCGCGCTGCTCGCACACCCGCACGCACGCCCCCGAGACCTCGTGCGCCACCCGGAACGGCACGCCCGAGCGCACGAGCCACTCGGCGACGTCCGTCGCCAGGGAGAAGCCCTGCGGGGCGAGCTCGGCCATCCGGTCGGTGTCGAACGTCAGGGTCCGCACCATGCCGGCGAACGCCGGGAGCAGCACCGTCAGGGTCGACACCTGGTCGAAGACCGGCTCCTTGTCCTCCTGCAGGTCACGGTTGTAGGCGAGCGGCAGGCCCTTGAGGGTGGTGAGCAGCCCGGTGAGATCGCCCACGAGCCGGCCGGACTTGCCGCGCGCGAGCTCGGCGATGTCCGGGTTCTTCTTCTGCGGCATGATGCTCGACCCGGTCGACCAGGAGTCGTCGAGACGGACGAAGCCGAACTCCTTGGTGTTCCACAGGATGATCTCCTCGCTCAGGCGCGAGAGGTCGATGCCGATCATCGCCGCGACGAACGCGAACTCCGCGACCACGTCGCGGGCCGCGGTGCCGTCGATCGAGTTCTCCACCGGGCCGTCGAAGCCCAGGTCGGCGGCGACGGCGGCCGGGTCCAGGCCGAGGGACGAGCCCGCGAGCGCCCCCGAGCCGTACGGGGAGCGCGCCGCCCGCACGTCCCAGTCGACGAGCCGGTCGACGTCGCGCAGCAACGGCCACGCGTGCGCCAGCAGGTGGTGCGCGAGGAGCACGGGCTGCGCGTGCTGCAGGTGCGTGCGGCCCGGCATGACGGCGTTGCCCGCCGCCTGCGCCTGCACGACGAGCGCGTCCACGACGTCCAGCACGTGCCGCGCGACCGTGCGCGCGTTGTCGCGCAGGTACATCCGCACCAGGGTGGCGATCTGGTCGTTGCGCGACCGGCCCGCCCGCAGCTTGCCGCCGAGCTCGGCGCCCGCACGCTCGATGAGGCCCCGCTCCAGCGCGGTGTGCACGTCCTCGTCGCCGATCACGGGCAGGAAGTCGCCCGACTCGACGTCGGCGCGCAGCCGCTCCAGGGCGTCGAGCATGCCCTCGAGCCCGGCGTCGTCGAGCAGGCCCGCGCGGTGCAGCACGCGGGCGTGCGCCCGTGAGCCGGTGATGTCGTAGCCCGCGAGCGCCCAGTCGAAGTGCGTCGACTGGGACAGCGCCTGGAGCTCCGGCGAGGGGCCGCCGGCGAACCGGCCTCCCCACAGCGAGACGTTGTCGCCCGGCGCGCTCACGGTGCCGTCGCCGGACGATCCGGTAATGATGTCGTTGCCCATCAGAAGTTCCCCTTGCCGAAGTCGACGCCGTGGCCGAACCGCTCGTCGCGGGCGGCGGCCTGCTTGGCCGCCAGGCCGTAGATCTCGATGAACCCCCTGGCGTGCGACTGGTCGAACGCGTCGCCCTCGTCGTACGTCGCCAGGTTGAAGTCGTACAGGCTGGACTCCGACCGGCGCCCGGTCACCGTCGCCCGGCCACCGTGCAGCACCATGCGGATGTCGCCCGAGACGTACCTCTGGGTCTCGTCGACGAACGTGTCGAGGTTCTTCTTCAGCGGGGAGAACCACATGCCGTCGTAGACCAGCTCCGCCCAGCGCTGCTCGACGGTCCGCTTGAAGCGGGCCTGCTCGCGCTCCAGGGTGACGTTCTCCAGCTCCTGGTGCGCCGTGATGAGCGCCATGGCACCCGGTGCCTCGTAGATCTCCCGGGACTTGATGCCCACGAGCCGGTCCTCGACGATGTCGATGCGGCCCACGCCCTGGGCGCCCGCGCGGCGGTTCATCTCCTGGATGGCCTGCAGCGGGGTCACGGCCACGCCGTCGAGCGCGACCGGGACGCCGCCCTCGAAGGTGACGACCACCTCGTCGGCGACCGGCGGGAACGTCGGGTCGTCCGTGTAGGAGTACACGTCCTTGGTGGGCTCGTTCCAGATGTCCTCGAGGAAGCCCGTCTCCACGGCGCGGCCCCACACGTTCTGGTCGATCGAGAACGGGTTCTTCTTCGTCGTCGCGATCGGCAGGTCGTGGCGCTCCGCGTACTCGATCGCCTTCTCGCGCGTCAGGGCGAGGTCGCGCACGGGGGCGACGGTCCTGAGGTCCGGGGCCAGCGACGTCGTGGCGACCTCGAAGCGGACCTGGTCGTTGCCCTTGCCGGTGCAGCCGTGCGCCACGGTCGTGGCGCCGAACTGGCGTGCCGCCCGCACCAGGTGCTTGACGATGACGGGCCTCGAGATCGCGGACACCAGCGGGTAGCGGTCGAGGTAGAGGCCGTTGGCCCGCAGCGCGGGCATGCAGTACTCGGCGGCGAACTCGTCGCGCGCGTCGGCGACGTACGCCTCGACGGCGCCGCACTCCAGCGCGCGCCGGCGGACGACCTCCATGTCCTCGCCGCCCTGTCCGACGTCGACGGCGACGGCGACGACCTCCGCGCCCGTGGCCTCGGCGATCCAGCCGATGGCAACGGACGTGTCCAGGCCGCCCGAGTAGGCGAGCACGACACGATCAGTCATGGGGTTCTCTTTCTGGCGTGGGTGCGGTCAAGTGTGGCAGCCCGGCGCGTGGCGGCACCCGGCGGGCGCCGGTCAGGGCGTGGTGAGCTCGAGGAACCGCCGGGCGAGGTCCTCGCCGCCGAGCGGGTCGCGCGCGACCACCAGGATCGTGTCGTCGCCCGCGATGGAGCCGAGGACGCCGGGGAACACGGAGTGGTCGATGGCGGAGGCCAGGTAGTTCGCCGCGCCCGGCGGGGTCCGCAGGACGACGAGGTTGCCCGACGCCTCCGCGGAGACGAGCAGGTCGTTGCACAGCCGCGCGAGCCGGGCGGCCACGTACTCGACCTCGCCCTCCCCCACGCCGGCGGCCTGGACGCTGCGGTCGCCGCCCTCGCCCGGTACGGCGTACACGAGCGCGCCCGACGCGCTGCGCACCTTCTCGGCGCGCAGCTCGATGAGGTCACGCGAGAGCGTGCCCTGGGTGACGGAGACGCCGGCGTCGGCGAGCTCGCGCGCGAGCTCCGCCTGCGAGTGGATCGCCGTGCGGCGCACGATGTCGACGATCCGGGCCTGCCGGGCCGCCTTGGTCGTGGGCGCCGTGGCGCCGGGCGTCTCGCTCATCGGCTCTCCTCCAGCAGCCAGGTCAGCAGCGCCTTCTGCGCGTGCAGCCGGTTCTCCGCCTCGTCCCACACCGCCGAGGCGTCGCCGTCGATGACGGAGGCGGTGACCTCCTTGCCACGGTAGGCGGGCAGGCAGTGCAGGAAGATCGCGTGGTCGGCCGCCGCGGACATCAGGGCGTCGTCCACGCGGTAGGCGTCCAGCGCGGCCAGCCGCTCGGCGGCCTCCGCCTCGTCCCCCATGGACACCCAGGTGTCCGCGGCGACGACGTCCGCCCCTGCGACGGCGGACCGGGCGTCGGTCGACACGGTGACGGAGCCCCCGGTGGCCGCCGCGATCTCCCGTGCCCGTGCCACGACGTCGGCCGGCGGCAGGTAGCCCTCCGGGCCGGCGACGGCGACGTGCAGACCCGCCGTCGCCCCACCGAGCAGGTAGGAGGCCGCCATGTTGTTCCCGGCGTCGCCCACGTAGGCGAGCCGCTGCCCCGCGAGGTTCTCGACGCCGCCGCGGTGCTGGGCGACCGTGAGCAGGTCCGCGAGGATCTGGCAGGGGTGGAACCCGTCGGTGAGGGCGTTGATCACCGGCACGCGCGAGACCGCGGCCATCTCCTCGAGGCGGTCCTGACCGAACGTGCGCCACGCGATCGCCGACACCTGCCGGTCGAGCACCCGGGTGACGTCGGCGACGGACTCGCGCACGCCCACCTGGGCGAGCCGGCCGTCGACCACCACGGGGAACCCGCCGAGCTCGGCCACGCCCGTCGAGAACGACACCTGCGTGCGCAGCGTCGGCTTGTCGAAGAGGATCGCGACCCCCTGCGGGCCCGCGAGCGGCGTGCGGGCGAAGCGGTCCGCGCGGAACGCCATGGCGAGGTCCAGGACGTCCCGCTGCTCCGCGGGGGTCAGGTCGTCGTCGCGCAGGAAGTGGCGGGGCATCAGTGCTCCCTCTCGTCGGGCAGGTCGGCGGGCAGGTCGGCGGGGACGGTGACGTCGGCGAAGAATCGGGCGACGTCCCCCGCCTGGTCGGCGGTGAGGATCAGAGGTGGCGCGAGCCGGATCGCGTCGGGGGCGACGGCGTTGACGATGAGCCCGGCGTCGAGCGCGGCCGCCGCGACCTGCGCCGCCACCGGCCGCGTGAGCCGGACGGCGAACAGCAGGCCGTGCCCGCGCACGCCGTCGACCAGCGGGTTGCCGCTCCCCTCGATCCCGGAGCGCAGCGCCTCGCCCACCCGGCGGACGTTCGCCAGCAGGCCGTCGCGCTCGATGACGCCGAGCGTGGCGAGCCCCGCGGCCGCGGCCACCGGGTTGCCGCCGAAGGTGGTGCCGTGCTGGCCACGGCCGAGCAGGGTCGCGGCGTGCTCACCGAGGGCGATCGCGGCGCCGACGGGGAAGCCGCCGCCCAGCCCCTTGGCGACGGTCACCACGTCGGGCACGACACCGCCGCCGATCTCCGGCTGCTGGAACGCGAACCACGCCCCGGTGCGGCCCACGCCCGTCTGGACCTCGTCCAGGACGAGCAGCGCGCCCGACGCGGCGGTCAGCCGGCGCGCGTGCGCGAGGTAGCCGGTGGGCAGGGTGCGCACGCCCGCCTCGCCCTGCACGGGCTCGACGACGAGCGCCGCGACTCCCCCGCGCTCCGCGACGGCAGCCGGCGAGAAGGCCTCCTCCAGCGCCGCGGCGTCCCCGAACGGCAGGTGCTCGACCCCGCCGGGCAGCGGCTCGAACGGCTCGCGGTAGGCGGCCTTCGACGTGAGCGCGAGCGCCCCCATCGACCGGCCGTGGAAGCCGCCGTCGAGCGCCAGGACACGCGTGCGCGTCCCGTCGTGGCCGCGGTTGCGCCGCGCCATCTTGAACGCCGCCTCGACCGCCTCGGTGCCCGAGTTCGTGAAGAACACCCGCGACCCGTCGGGCGCGCCCGCGAGGTGCAGCAGCCGCTCGGCCAGGGCGATCTGCGTCGGGGTCGCGAAGAAGTTCGACACGTGGCCGAGCGTGCCGAGCTGGGCGCTGATCGCGGCCGTCAGCGTGGGGTGGGCGTGGCCCAGGGCGTTGACGGCGATCCCGGCGAGCAGGTCCAGGTAGCGCCGCCCGTCGGCGTCCCAGACGTAGGCGCCCTCGCCGCGGACCAGCACCCGCTGCGGGGGCCCGAAAGTGTCCATGACCGCTCCGGTGTAACGCCGGGTCCACGCGGCACCGGAGTCGCCGGCCAGCACGCCGCCGGTCGCCTGCTCCAGGTCGTCGCTCATGCGTGCTCCTTCGTGGCGGGTGCGGTCGTCGGGGTGATGGCGGCGTCCGGGACGACCATGGTCCCGTTGCCCCGCGCGGTGAAGACCTCGAGCAGCACGGAGTGCGGCAGGCGCCCGTCGATGACGGTGGCGCGCGGCACCCCGCCCTGGACGGCGCGCATGCACGCCTCCATCTTCGGCACCATCCCGGCCGAGAGGCTCGGCAGCAGGGCGGCGAGGTCGGTCGCCGAGATCTGCTCGACGAGCGAGTCCGTGTCCGGCCACGACGTGTACAGGCCCTCGACGTCCGTGAGCACGATGAGCTTGGTGGCGCCGAGCGCGACCGCGAGCGCCGCGGCCGCCGTGTCGGCGTTGACGTTGAGCACCTGCGTCGGGTCGTCGACGTCGGGTGCCACGGTGGACACGACCGGGATACGGCCGGCGTCGAGCAGGTCCTGCACCGCCGAGGGGTGCACCTCGACCACGTCGCCCACCAGGCCCACGTCGACCGGCTCGCCGTCGACGACGGCGTGGCGCCGGACGGCGCCGAACAGACCGCCGTCCTCCCCCGACAGGCCGACGGCGCGCGGGCCGTGCGCGTTGATGAGCCCGACGAGCTCCCGCGAGACCTGACCGGTGAGCACCATGCGGACCACGTCCATGGCCTCGGGCGTCGTGACGCGCAGCCCGCCGCGGAACTCGCTGTGGATGTCGAGGCGCTCCAGCATGGCGTTGATCTGAGGGCCGCCGCCGTGCACGACGACGGGCCGCAGGCCCACCTGGCGCAGGAATACCATGTCCTGCGCGAACGCGGCCTTGAGCTCGTCGTCGACCATGGCGTTGCCGCCGTACTTGACCACGACGAGCGCGCCCGCGAGCTCCTGCAGCCACGGCAGCGCCTCGAGGAGCACCTCCGCCTTCTGCCCGGGCTCCAGCCCGTTCACGACGTCGCTGCTCATGAGCTGTACGCGCTGTTCTCGTGGACGTAGTCGTGCGTGAGGTCGTTGGTCCACACGGTGGCCGACGCGTCGCCGGCGTGCAGGTCGATCTCGACGGCGACCTCACGGGCCGCGGCCAGGTCGACGAGATCGCGCGAGGAGCCCACGCCCTGCGCCCGGCAGACCTGCACGCCGTTGACCGTCACGTCGAGCGCGAGCGGGTCGTACGGCGCGACGTCCTCGGGGACGGTGCCGACGGCGGCCACGACGCGCCCCCAGTTGGGGTCGTTGCCGAAGACGGCGGCCTTGAACAGGTTCGAGCGGGTCACCGCGCGGGCGACCGCGACGGCCGCCTCCTCGCTGCTGGCGCCGGTCACCGTGACCGCGATGTCGTGGGAGGCGCCCTCCGCGTCGGCCACGAGCTGCCGCGCGAGCGACGCGCACACCTCGGTGACGGCGGACGTGAGCTCCGCGAGCCCGACCTCGACGCCAGACGCCCCGCTCGCGAGCAGGATCACCGTGTCGTTGGTCGACATGCAGCCGTCGGAGTCGACCCGGTCGAACGTCGTGCCGGTGGCGGCCCGCAGGGCGGCGTCGGCCGTGGCGGCGTCGACGACGGCGTCGGTGGTGACCACCGAGAGCATCGTCGCCAGGCCGGGCGCGAGCATGCCCGCGCCCTTCGCCATCCCGCCCACGCTCCAGCCGTCGCGCCGGGCGACGGCCTGCTTGGACACCGTGTCGGTGGTGCGGATCGCGTCGGCGGCGTCCGCGCCGCCGTCGGGCGAGAGCGAGGCGATCGCGTCGTGCACGCCGTCGAGCAGGTGGTCCATCGGCAGCCGGACACCGATGAGCCCGGTGGAGCACACGAGGACGTCGCCGGCCCCGACCTCCCGCTCGAGGTCGCCCATCCACTCCGCGGTCAGCTCGGCCGTGCGGTGGGTGTCCGCGAAACCCTCGGGACCGGTGCACGCGTTGGCGCCGCCGGAGTTGAGGACGACGACGCGGGCGGCGCCGTCCGAGACCGCCTGACGCGTCCAGAGCACCGGCGCGGCCTGCACGCGGTTCGTGGTCAGCACGGCCGCGGCGGTGGCGAGCGGTCCGTCGTTGACGACGACGGCCACGTCGCGCGCCCCCGTCGACTTCAGGCCGGCGACGACGCCGGCGGCGCGGAACCCGGCGGGTGCGGTGACGGTCACGGGGCGACTCCTTCGGTGACGAGACCGGCCGTCTCCGGCAGGCCGAGGGCAAGGTTCATGGCCTGGACCGCCTGGCCGGCGGTCCCCTTGACCAGGTTGTCGATGGCGGTGACCGCGACGACGCGTCCGGCGGCCGCGTCGAGCGTCACCTGCACGAGCGCCGTGTTGGCGCCCAGCGTCGCGGCCGTCGCCGGCCACTGGCCCTCGGGCAGCAGGTCGACGAACGGCTCGTCGGCGTAGGCCTCGGCCCAGGCGGCGCGGACGTCGGCGGCCGTGGCGTCCTCGCGGCCGGGGGCGAGCCGGGCGGTCACGGTGGCGAGGATGCCGCGCGCCATCGGCACCAGGGTGGGCGTGAAGCTGATCGACACCTCGGGTGCGCCGGCGACGCGCAGGTTCTGGATGATCTCCGGGACGTGCCGGTGCGTGCCGCCGACGGCGTACGGCGCGGCGGAGCCGAGCCCCTCCGCGGCCAACAGGTGCGGCTTGAGCGACTTCCCCGCCCCCGAGTAGCCGTTGGCGAGGACGGCGACGACGTCGACCGGGCTCACCAGGCCGGCGGCGATGCCGGGCTGCAGCCCGAGCGTGACCGCGGTGACGTTGCATCCGGGCACGGCGATGCGTCGCGTGCCGGCCAGGTGGTCACGCTGCCGGGTGCCGTCGGCGTGCACGAGCTCCGGCATCCCGTACGGCCACGTGCCCGCGTGCGGGGACCCGTAGAAGGTCTCCCAGTCGGCGGCGGAGGCGAGCCGGTGGTCGGCGCCGAGGTCCAGGACCAGGACGTCGTCGGGCAGCTGCGCGGCGATCTCGCCGGAGGCGCCGTGGGGCAGCCCCAGGACGACCACGTCGTGGCCCGCGAGCGCCTCCGGCGTCGTCGGCGCGAGCACCCTGTCGGCCAGCGAGCGCAGGTGCGGCTGGACGTCGCCGAGCCGTGTGCCGGCGTTCGAGTGCGCGGTGAGGGTGCCGATCTCGAGGTGCGGGTGCCGCGCCGCGAGGCGGAGGAGCTCGCCGCCGGCGTAGCCTGAGGCGCCCGCGACCGCGACGCAGAGCCGCTGCGGCTGGATGCTGACCATATGCAGCACTATACATACCTATGCAGCGAGGTGCCGCGCGCGCCACCAGCGGCGACGACTCATTCTTCGAGCGGCAGGTACATCACGTGCAGACCCACGCGCCCGTGGGCGGGGCTGCGGAACGCGCCCGGCACCGTCCCGACGATCTCGAAGCCGAGCGAACGCCACAACCGCACCGCCGCCACGTTCGACTCGACGACGGCGTTGAACTGGATCCCGGCGAAGCCGTGCCGGCGGTGCCAGCCGACGACGTGCTCCCCCAGCGCACGCCCGACCCCCAGCCCGCGCGCGGCGGGCGCCACCATGAAGGACGCCGTGCCCACGTGGTCGCCGTGCCCGGGCCTGTTCGGCCCCATCTTCGCCGTGCCCAGCACGGTGCCGTCCGCCGCCTCGGCGACCACCGTCGCGCCCGGCGGGCGCTCCACCCACACCTCGCGGGCCTGGTCGCTCGTGAGGTCGAGCGGGTACACGTACGTCTCGCCCTCGCGGACGACGGGCTCGACGATCGCCCACAGGGCCGGCCAGTCGGCGGCGATCGCGGGGCGGACGGCGAAGGTGCGGGCGTCTGCGGTCACCCGGGCAGCATAGGGTCGGCGACGTGACGAGCACCCGACCGCCCCGCCCGGCGCGGCCCACCCCGTCCACCCCGTCCGCACGGTCGGAGCGAGCCGCACGGGCCGACGTCGCCACGGCCGTGAGCGCGGCGTACGACGCGCGGGCCGCGACCTACGACGAGAGCCGCATGCACCGCGACCTGGCGCGCGAGGTCGCGGCGTTCTGCGCGCTCGACGGTGAGCTCGGCCGTGTGCGCGACGTGCTCGACGTCGCGACGGGGACCGGGCTGGTCCTGCGCGCGCTGCGGACGATCGCTCCGGCACCCCTGCGCCAGACCGGCGTCGACCTCTCGCCCGACATGCTCGCGGTCGCGCACCGCGAGCTGCCCGGCGCCACCCTGGTCCGCGCGGACGCCGCAGCGCTGCCCCTCGCGGACGCGTCGGTCGACCTCGTCACCTGCGTGACCGCGCTGCATCTCATGCCCGCGCCGGACGCGGTGCTCTCCGAGTGGGCGCGCGTCCTGCGACCCGGTGGCCGCGCCGTCACCGCCACGTTCACCGGGTTCGCCCGGCCCGCCCGGCCCGCCCGGACGCAGCACGCCTTCGACGTCCACCACGACCGCTTCGCGACCTCCGAGCTCCTGGCCGCGAGGGCGGCGCGGGCAGGCCTGCGGCTGCGCCGGCACGCGGCCTGGCAGCACGTCGGCGGCGACGCCTTCCTGCTGGGCGAGCTCGCGCCGGACGGTCCTGGCCTGCCCGCGCGCACGCCCGGCCCGTAGTCTCGGGGGCATGCGCGCAGTCGTGGCCCGCAGCGCGGGCGGCCCCGAGGTCCTGACGTCCACCGAGCTCCCCGACCCTGAGCCCGGGCCCGGCGAGCTGCTCGTGCTGGTCGCCGCCGCCGGGGTCAACTTCATCGACACGTACCGGCGCTCGGGCGTGTACCCGATGAACTACCCGCACGTGGTGGGCGTCGAGGGGGCGGGCACGGTCGAGGCGCTCGGCGCGGACGTCTCCGGGTTCGCCGTCGGCGACGAGGTGGCCTGGAACGAGGCTCCCGGCTCGTACGCCGAGCTCGCCGTGGTGCCGGCGTCGAACGCCGTCCGCGTCCCCGCCGGCCTCGACCTGGCCACGGCGGCCGCGCTGCCGCTGCAGGGCATGACCGCCCACTACCTCGTCGCGTCGGCGTTCGAGGTGGGCCCGGGGCACGACGTCCTGCTCACGGCCGGCGCGGGGGGCGTGGGCCTGCTCGCCACGCAGCTCGCGGTCGCCCGCGGGGGGCGGGTGCTCACCACGGTCTCCACGCCCGAGAAGGCCGCGCTGTCGTCGGCGGCCGGCGCCGCGCACACCATCGGCTACGCCGCCATGGACGACGTCGCGACCGAGCTGCCCGCCGTCGTGCGCGACCTCACCGACGGGCGGGGCGTCCACGTGGTGTACGACGGCGTGGGGCAGGCGACGTTCGACGCGTCGCTCGCGTCCCTGCGGCCTCGGGGCACGCTCGTGCTGTTCGGCGGGGCGTCCGGGCAGGTACCGCCGTTCGACCCGCAGCGGCTCAACTCCGGCGGGTCGTTGTTCCTCACCCGCCCGACCTTGGCCCACTACACGCTCACGCGCGCCGAGCTCGAGTGGCGCGCGTCCGAGGTGCTGGGCGCGGCCGCGGACGGCGACCTGGACGTGCGCATCGGCGCGCGGTACCCGCTGGCCGAGGCCGCGGCCGCGCACGCGGCGCTCGAGGGGCGCGCGACGACGGGCAAGGTCGTGCTGCTTCCCTGACCGGTCCGCACAGGCTATCTTGACGTCAAGATACTTGACGTCGAGGGAGTCTCATGAGCGACTGGTCCCCCACCGCCTACCTGCGCTACACCGACGAGCGCTCACGACCGTTCGCCGAGCTCCTCGCCCGCGTGACGGGCGCCGGCACCGCGGCGCCCGCCACGGTGCTCGACCTCGGCTGCGGGCCCGGCCACCTCACGGCCCTGGTCCGCGACCGCTGGCCCGGCGCCGTCGTCGTCGGACTCGACGCCTCGCCCGCCATGATCGAGCAGGCGCGTGCCGGCGACCCCGACGGCTCCTACGTGCTCGGTGACGTGCGGGACGTCGCCGCCGGGGCGCTCGTGGCCGGCCTGCCGGAACGGCCCGACCTGGTCATCAGCAACGCGACCCTCCAGTGGGTGCCCGGGCACCGCGACCTGCTCGCTAGGCTCGCGGCGCGGGCCGCTCAGACGTTCGCGTTCTCCGTGCCCGGCAACCACGACGCACCGAGCCACCGGACCCTGCGCGAGGTCGCCGGTCGCGCGCCGTACGCGGACGCCGTAGGCCCGGTGGAGCGCCGCGCCGTCGGTGACCCCGCCGAGTACCTCGAGCTGCTCGCCGGCCCCGGCTGGTCGGTCGACGCCTGGGAGACCACGTACACGCACGTCCTGGACGGCGAGGACCCGGTGCTGCGCTGGATCTCCGCCACGGGCGCCCAGCCGGTGCTGCACGCCCTCGACGCCCACGACGCCACCCACGGCACCGGCCTGCGGAGGCGGTTCGACGCCGACCTGGGCGCCGCCCTGCGCGAGGCGTACCCTCGCCGGCCGTTCGGAACCCCGCTGGAGTTCCGGCGGGTCTTCGCCGTCGCCACGCGGTCCGGCACCGGCGCGGACGACGGCCCAGCGGGTCCAGGCCGGGACGGGCGGACGGTGGTGGCCTGAACGGACCGCCACCGGGCGCCGGCGCGACGGCCCTGGCGCTCAGCGTCCGACGAGGTCCGGCCCCAGCGGGTCCCCGGGCCCGGCGGGCTGGGCGCGCAACCGCCGCGCTGCGGGGGCGGACGCCTCGGCGGCGAGCGCCCGCAACGAGTCGGGCGTGTCGTGCGTGACGCGCAGGTACCAGCCGGAGCAGGCGTCGAGCTCGCCCCGGGCGATGGCCGTCACCATGTCGACGGTCGCCTCCACCGGCGTCCAGTCGGCGCGCCCCGCGTGCATGGGCATCGAGGCCGTCATGTCGGTGGCCACGGTGCCGGGCGCGACCTCGAAGACCCGCAGCCCTCGGGCGTGCCCGGCCTGGTGCAGCCCCGCTCCGAGCCGCAGCAGCGCGGTCTTGCTCACGTTGTAGGCGGTGGACGCCGAAATCTCGTGCGTGCTCGCCCCGGAGGCGAGCTCGACGACACGCCCGCCCCCGCGCGCAAGCATCCGCGGCACGACGGCTCGCGACAGCAGGAACGGCCCGCGCACGTTGGTCTCGACGACGGCCCACCACTCGTCCGGGTCCGCCTCCCACAGCGGCACCTCGGCATCGATCCGCCCGGCGTTGTTCACCAGGAGGTCGACGCCGCCCAGGCCACCGGTGGCGACGGGCGCCTCCGCACGCCGGACGGCGTCGGCCACGGCGTGCGCGTCGGTCACGTCGGCGGGAAGCACCAGCGCCGTCCGGCCGAGCCCGCGGACCTCGTCGGCGACGTCGTCGAGCCGGCCCGCGTCCCGGGCGAGCAGGGCGACGTCGAGGCCGGCGCGCGCCAGGCCGAGCGCCACCGCGCGGCCGATGCCGCGCGTCGCCCCGGTCACGAGGGCGGTCGACGCCGGCGCCACCGTGGTGACGCCGACGCTCGCGGCCCCGCGCGCGTCGTCAGCCACGCAGCACGGCCCCCACGCGGTCGGCCGCGGCCGTCACGACGCCGTCGCGCACCGCGCGCACGTCGTCGGCGCTCAGCGTGCGGTCGGCGGCACGCAGCCGGACCGAGTAGGCGAGCGACTTCTTCCCCTCGCCCACCTGCTCGCCCGTGAAGACGTCGAACAGGCGCGCCTCCTCCAGCA
The DNA here is from genome assembly GCF_020297055.1 of Isoptericola luteus. GTDB lineage: Bacteria > Actinomycetota > Actinomycetes > Actinomycetales > Cellulomonadaceae > Isoptericola > Isoptericola luteus. Next base: position 18,056 of record NZ_JAIXCQ010000004.1, read on the forward strand.
GCGGTCCCGCGCCCGCCACCACGGCGGCGTGCACGTCGGCCGCGGGCACGCCCGCGTCCACGACGAAGGCGAAGTCCTCCTTCGCCGCCGGGAACGCCGAGACGGGCGCCGCCGTCACAGGCTCGCCCGTCGTCGCGGCGACCAGGGCAGACAGGTCCAGCTCGAACGCCGCGCTGCGCGCGGGCAGGCTCAGGCGCTCCACCACCTTCGGGTGCAGCTCGCCCGCGTGCCCCACGACCGTGCCGTCCGGGAGCGCCAGGGCCGCGCACCGGCCAGGGTGCCACGGCATCGTCGTGGTGTCCGGCCCCACGGTCACCTCGACGCCGACGCGCTCGGCGACGAGGCGGGCGGCGTCGAGCGCGTCGGCCCAGTCCGCCGCGCGGCCCCGGCCCCACCAGCCCGCCGGCTCCGCCGCGCCCGCGAGCACGCCCGCGACGTGACGCGGCTGCGCCGGCACCGCGGCCGCGAGCGCGTCGAGCTCCGCGTCCGACGGGCGCTCGCCCACCGGCAGGCTCGGCGCCGCCGGCGCCCCTGCCACGGGGCGCGTCACCTGGCCGATCTCGAAGACCGCGACGTCGGTGAGCCCGCGCGAGACGTTGCGGCGGGCCGTGTCGAGCAGGGCGACCAGCAGGTCGGCGCGCAGCAGCGGCTTGTCGTCCGCGAGCGGGTTCGCCAGCCGCAGCGTGGCCCGGCGCACGTCGTCGGCGGGCAACCCCAGCGCGTCGAGGTCCGCGGTGGACACGAACGGGTACGAGAGCACCTCGACGAGCCCCGCCTCCGCGAGCGAGCGCGCGACCGAGCGGCGGATCCGCTGCTCGGGCGTGAGGCCCCGCCCACCGCGCGCGGCGGGCAGCGTCGAGGGGATCTGGTCGTACCCCTGGATGCGCACGACCTCCTCGACCAGCGTCGCGGGCTCCGTGAGGTCGGGGCGCCACGACGGCGGCGTGACGACGAGGGTCTCGTCCGCGCCGTCGACCGTGCAGCCGATCTGCTCGAGCGTGCCCACCACCTGCTCGCGCGAGTAGTCCACGCCCACCAGCCGCGTGGGCAGGGACGCGTCCAGACGGATCGGGGCGGCCGGGCTCGTCGAGTCCAGGTCGCCGACGGCCGGGTCCGCCGTGCCGCCGCCGAGCTCGACGAGCAGGTCGACGACGCGCTGCGCTGCGACGGCGGCCAGGCGCGGGTCCACGCCCCGCTCGAACCGCTTGGCGGCCTCCGACGGCAGCCGGTGCCGGCGCGCCGTGCGCGCCACGGTGATCGGGTCGAAGTGCGCCGCCTCCACGAGGACGTCGGTGGTCGTGGCGCTCACCTCGGAGGACGCGCCGCCCATGACCCCGGCCAGGCCCAGGACGCGCGACCCGGCGCCCGCCGGCGAGTCGGTGATGAGCAGGTCCTGCGGGTCCAGCGCGCGGTCGGCGTCGTCCAGGGTCGTCAGGCGCTCGCCGGCCGTGGCCCGGCGCACGACGATCGGCGCGGCGACACGAGCCAGGTCGTAGGCGTGCAGCGGCTGGCCCAGGTCGAGCATCACGTAGTTGGTGACGTCCACGGCGAGGGAGATCGCGCGCATGCCGGAGCCCTCGAGACGGCGCTTCATCCAGTCCGGTGTCGGCGCGGCCGGGTCGATGCCCCGCACGATCCGCGTGACGAACCGGTCGCAGCCCGCGACGCCGTGGATCGGCGCCGCGTCGTCGACCTGGACGGCGAACCCGTCGGCCGTGGCCGCGGGCGGAGGCGTCGTGAGGTTCTCCGCGAGCCCCCGGTCGGTGAACCGCGCCCCGGTGGAGTGCGCGTACTCGCGCGCCACGCCGCGGTAGCTGAACGCGTAGCCGCGGTCCGGGGTCACGTTGATCTCGAGCACCTCGTCGCCCAGGCCGAGCAGCGCGATCGCGTCCTGCCCCGGCGTGAGGTCCGCGGCGTCGAACCCGGCCCGCGTCAGCACCAGGATGCCGTCGTGGTCCTCGCCGGTGCCGAGCTCACGGACCGAGCAGATCATGCCGTCCGACACGTGCCCGTACGTCTTGCGCGCCGCGATCGCGAACCCGCCCGGCAGGACCGTGCCGGGCAGCGAGACGACGACCAGGTCGCCGACGGCGAAGTTGTGCGCGCCACAGACGATGCCGCGGGCGCCCTCGGCGTCGTTGTGCTCCGGGCCGACGTCGACGCGGCACCAGTTGATGGTCTTGCCGTTCTTCTGCGGCTCCGGGGTCAGCTCCAGCACACGGCCCACGACGAGGGGGCCGGTGACGGCGGCAGGGTGGATCTCCTCCTCCTCCAGGCCGACCTTCACCAGCGCCTCGGCGAGCCGGACCGCCGTGAGGTCCGCCGGCAGCTCGACGTGCTCGCCGAGCCAGTCCTTGACGATGCGGGGCATCAGATCTCCGTCCCGAACTGGGTGGAGAAGCGCACGTCGCCCTCCACGATGTCGTGCATGTCCGAGATCGAGTGCCGCAGCATGAGCGTGCGCTCGATCCCCATCCCGAAGGCGAAGCCCGAGTACTCCTCGGGGTCCACGCCGGCGGCGCGCAGCACGTTGGGGTTGACCATGCCGCAGCCGCCCCACTCGATCCAGCCCGGACCGCCCTTCTTCTGCGGGAACCACAGGTCCATCTCCGCGCTGGGCTCGGTGAAGGGGAAGAAGCTGGGCCGCAGCCGCGTCCTGGCCTCGGGGCCGAACATGGCGCGCGCGAACGCGTCGAGCGTGCCCACGAGGTTCGCCATCGTCAGGCCCTTGTCGACGGCGAGCCCTTCGACCTGGTGGAAGACGGGCGTGTGGGTGGCGTCCAGGGCGTCCGTGCGGAACACCTTGCCGGGGCACGCGATGTACAGCGGCACCCCGCGCTCGATCAGGGAGCGCGCCTGCACCGGCGACGTGTGCGTGCGCAGCACGAGGTTGGAGGGCTCGCCGCCCTGGCCCTCGACGTAGAACGTGTCCTGCATCTGCCGCGCCGGGTGGTCGGGGGCGAAGTTCAGGGCGTCGAAGTTGAACCACTCCGCCTCGACCTCGGGCCCGTCGGCGATCTCCCAGCCGAGCCCCACGAAGAAGTCCGCGATGCGCTCCTGGACCAGCTCGATGGGGTGCCGCGCGCCGACCGGACGCCGGCTCGTGGGCAGCGTGACGTCGACGGCCTCGGTGACGAGCACCCGCTCGTCGCGCTCGGCCTCGAGCTCGGCCGCACGGGCGGCGAGAGCCTTGGCGACCTGCCCGCGCCGGGGCCCGATGTTCTTGCCGGCCGCGGCCTTGTCGGGCCCGGGCAGGGCGCCGATGGCGCGGTTGGCGAGCGCGAGCGGGCTCTTGTCGCCGGTGTGCTGCGTGCGGACGGCCTTGAGCGCGTCGAGGTCGCCGGCGGCGGCGACGTCGGCCAGCGCGGCGGCGACGGCGTCGTCGAGCGCGGCGACGTCGAGCGGGTCAGGACCGTTCTCTGGCGTGGACATGCGTGCCTTCCTGAGGTGGGACGGGGCGGCGGGGGCCAGTTTATGGGTCCGGGAGGCGGGCGGGCTCACCCGTCCAGCCGCAGCACGGCGACGTCCTCGTGCCGCGGCCCGCCGGAACGTCCCGCCCCCAGCTCCGAGGCGACCACGTGGACGGTCTCGACCGGGAACGCCGGCCCGCGGTACACGGCCAGGGCCTGCGCCCAGGTCACCAGGGGCGACGGCTGGTCCTGGTGGCCGCGCGGTCGCCGCGTCCCGCCGCGCGCGCCGTCGACCCGGCGCCGGGGACCTCCGGGACGCCCGGACGGCGCGGCGCGCAGCGTGGCGCGCGCGACCGTCAGGTGCGGTCGCCCCGCCACCCGGTCCGCGGCCGGAAGGCCGGCGTCGACGGCGGCCTCCTCCGCCATGCCGGCGAGGCGGCGCAGGGGGTCGACGTCGCCGGCCACACCGACCCACAGGGTCCGCCCGCCGAACGCCCCGCTGCCGGCCAGCGCGAGCTCGAACGGCGCGACCTCCCGCACGGCGGCACCCAGCGCGTCGACGTACCCGGGCACCGCGCCGTCCGGCACCTCGCCGTGGAAGGCCAGCGTGACGTGCTGCTGCTCCGTGGGCACCCAGCGCAGCCCGATGCCCGGATCGACCACGGCGGGCCCCGCCACGCCGCCGAGCGCGAGCTGCAGATGGGCCGAGGCCGCCGCCGAGGGGTACACCGCCGTGAAGAGCCGCACCAGGCGATCCTGCCACGCGGCACCGTCCCGACCACGAGCTCTTGCCCAGTTCCCGAGTTGTCAGGACCAGGTGCACGGATACCGGCACGGGAGCCTGACAGCTCCGAGTGCTCCCGAGCTGGTCGGGGCCACGTGCACGACGACGCGCACGGTGGCCCTGACAACTCGCGGCACGGCGGGTTCGAGGGGTCAGCGCTGGGCGCGGCTGCTGGCGTACAGGCAGACGGTGGCCGCCGTCGCGAGGTTGAGCGACTCGGCACGGCCCCGGATCGGGACCCGCACGACGGCGTCGGCCAGCGCCCGGTCGGGCGCGGGCAGACCCCAGGCCTCATTGCCGAAGATCCACGCCGTGGAGGCGGCCAGGTCGGGGGTTCCCGCCCCCCGTGCCGCGGCAGGCCCGGCGACGTCGAGCAGGTCGTCGAGGTCGTCCTCGCCCGCGCCGTCGGCCGCGAGGACGGTGCAGCCCGCGGCACGGAGCGCCCGGACGGCGTCCGGCAGCGGGACGCCGGTGACCACGGGCAGGTGGAACAGCGAGCCTGCGGTCGAGCGCACCACCTTGGGGTTGTGCACGTCCACGCTCTCGCCCGCGAGGACGACCAGGTCGGCCCCGGCGGCGTCCGACGCGCGGACCACCGTGCCGGCGTTCCCCGGGTCGCGGACGTTCGAGAGCACCGCCACGAGCAGCGGAGAGGCCGGAGACGCGGCCCGCACCCGGTCGAGCGCGTCGCCGAGCGCCGTCTCGCGCGTGCGCGCGACGGCGAGCACGCCCTGGGCGTCCGGACTCATCGCCGCGAGCACCTCGGGCGTGGCGACGTGCACGAACAGCCCCGCCTCCCGGGCGGCGGCGAGGATCTCGCCGTACCGCTCGGCGGCCTGCGGGGTGAGGTAGACGTCGCGGACGTCGCCCGCGGCGTGCCGCACCGCCTCGCGCACACCCTGGGGGCCCTCGACGAGGAACTGCCCGTGCCGGGAACGCGCAGGACGCCCGGACAGCGCCCGGACCTGCTTGACCCGATCGGCTCGCGGGTTGGCGAGCGTCACCTCGGGGATGCGGGGCATCAGCAGGTCAGGGGTGTCCGGGCGTCCGGGAGTTGCTGAGCGGACGCTCAGGCGGCCTTCGGCGCGTTCACGTCGGCCGGGAGCGCGTCCTTGGCGACCTGGACGAGCGCGTTGAACGCCGCCACGTCGTTGACCGCGAGCTCGGCGAGCATGCGGCGGTCGACCTCCACGCCCGCGGCCTTGAGGCCCTGGACGAGACGGTTGTAGGTGAGGCCCTGGGCGCGGGACGCAGCGTTGATGCGCTGGATCCACAGCTTGCGGAAGTCGCCCTTCTTGGCCTTGCGGTCGCGGTACGAGTAGACGAGGGAGTGGGTGACCTGCTCCTTCGCCTTCCGGTACAGGCGCGAACGCTGGCCGCGGTAGCCGCTGGCGCGCTCGAGAGTCGTACGGCGCTTCTTGTGGGCGTTGACCGCCCGCTTCACGCGTGCCACGTGATGCTCCTTGCAGTATCGGGTCGGGAAGTGACGCCGGCAGCCACGGACGACGAGCAGCAGCTCGTCAGGGTCGCGGCCCGCCGAGGCGGATCACTTACCGAGCATCTTCTTGATGGTCTTGGTGTCGGCGGCCGAGACCACCTGGTCCTGGGCCAGACGGCGCGTGCGGCGGCTGGACTTGTGCTCGAGCAGGTGACGAGCGTTGGCCTGCTCACGCATGAGCTTGCCGCTGCCGGTGACCCGGAAGCGCTTCTTGGCGCCGGAGTGCGTCTTGTTCTTCGGCATGACTGCCGTCTCTCCTCATGTCGGTCGCCTGCCCGGGAGGGCGGGCGACGTGTGCGGACCATGGCCGGCGGGCCGGCCCGGTGCGGGTGGGTCGATGTGCCGTCGGCCTCAGCGTCCCGTGCGCGGAGTGGGCTTGGGCCGGGGCGCCGGCGGCTTCGGGACCGCCGGGCGGGGCGTGCTGGACGGCGTCGGCTTGGCGTCCGACGTCGCCGGCTTCGCGGCGGCGGGCTTGGCGGCAGGCTTGGACGCGGCCGGACGGGACGCGGCCGGACGGGACGCGGGCGCCTTGGGCGCGGCCTGGGGGGCCGAAGCCTCCTTGGCCGGAGCCTGGGGGGCCGAAGCCTTCGGGGCCGGAGCCTTCTCCACCGCAGCCTTCTCGACGACCGGCTCGGCGGGCGCCGGGGCCTGCTCGACCGGTGCCTCGACGGGCGTTGTCGCCTCCTCGACGACCTCGGCCGGTGCCTCGTCGGCCGCGGGCGCGGACTGCGCACGGGCCTCGGCCTTGACCTCGGACTTGGTCTTGCGCTGGGCGTCGATCTCGGAGGAGCGCTTGCGCTGCTCGACCTTGGCGTCCGCCTTCTTCTTGACCGGCCCGAGGACCATGGTCATGTTGCGGCCGTCCTGCTTGGGCATGGACTCGACGAAACCGAGGTCGGCCACGTCCTCCGCGAGCCGCTGGAGCAGGCGCACGCCCATCTCGGGGCGGGACTGCTCGCGTCCGCGGAACATGATCATGACCTTGACCTTGTCGCCGGCCTCGAGGAAGCGGACGACGTGGCCCTTCTTGGTGCCGTAGTCGTGCGGGTCGATCTTGAGGCGGAACCGGATCTCCTTGAGAACCGTGTTCGCCTGGTTGCGCCGCGCCTCACGCGCCTTCATGTCGGACTCGTACTTGAACTTGCCGAAGTCCATGAGCTTGGCGACGGGCGGGCGGGCGTCCGGTGCGACCTCGACGAGGTCGAGGTCGGCGTCCTGGGCAAGCTTCAGGGCGACCGCCGTGGCAACCACGCCGACCTGCTCCCCGCCCGGGCCGATGAGCCGGACCTCAGGGACGCGGATCCGGTCGTTGATGCGAGGCTCGCTGATGGTGATGCTCCTAGGAACTCGTCGGTAGACCGTCAGGGACGGGAAAGGCCCCCGACCTGAGCACAGGTGGAGGCCACGAACCGACGACGACGCGCGAGCGTCGACGACCGGGGGCGAACGGCACGGGGCCGTCCGACCGGACCCGGCCCCTGTCGGCGCCGGGGCGCTCGGTCGGTGCTCGGGTGGGATGTGATCCACTTGATGCACCTGGGATCGACGGACGCTTCTCGATGAAACCCATCGTGAACCGCCGACGCCGGACCCAGGTCGGTCAGCCATCGACATTAGCACGCCCGAGGCCGTCCCGAGACCGGACCGCCCTCGCCGGACGGTGCACCTCGGCGTCGCGTGCGTCACACCGACGACCCGCCGCCCCATACTGGAATCATTCCAGAAAACGCGGGTAGGGTGGCTCCATGACCTCGACGAGCACGGACGAGACGCTGCTGCGCGAACGTGGCCTCCGGGTCACCGGCGTGCGCCTCGCCGTCCTGCGTGCGCTCGACGGGCACGAGCACTCGACCGCCGACGACGTGGTGCGGAGCCTGCGCGCCGACCTCGGCTCGGTCTCCGTCCAGGCGGTCTACGACTCGCTGCACTCGCTGACCGCCGTCGGGCTGCTGCGCCGGCTGGAACCGGCAGGGCACCCGGCACGATACGAGCGCAGGGTCGGCGACAACCACCACCACATGGTGTGCCGCGGCTGCGGCGCGGTCGCGGACGTCGACTGCACGGTGGGCGAGGCGCCCTGTCTCCATCCCGTGACCACGCACGGCTTCGCCGTCGAGCTCGCCGAGGTCACCTTCTGGGGCCTGTGCCCCCGCTGTACCGCCGGCTCCGTCCCGGCCGGCACGCACTCCTGAGAAACCCCCTGAGAGAGGACGTCATCCCCATGACGACGCCGTTCACCACGACACAGACCGGCACCCCGGTCGCGAGCGACGCGCACTCGCTGACCATCGGCGCGGACGGCCCCACCGTCCTGCACGACCGCTACCTGGTCGAGAAGCTCGCGTCCTTCAACCGCGAGCGCGTGCCGGAGCGCAACCCCCACGCCAAGGGCGGCGGCGCCTTCGGCGAGCTCGTGGTCACCGAGGACGTCTCGCAGTACACCCGCGCGGCGGTCTTCCAGCCGGGCGCCCGGAGCGAGACGCTGCTCCGCTTCTCCTCCGTCGCGGGCGAGCAGGGCTCCCCCGACACCTGGCGTGACGTGCGCGGCTTCTCCCTGCGTTTCTACACGACCGAGGGCAACCTCGACATCGTCGGCAACAACACGCCCACCTTCTTCCTGCGCGACGCGATGAAGTTCCCGGACTTCATCCACTCGCAGAAGCGCCTCGGCGCCTCCGGCCTGCGCGACGCCGACATGCAGTGGGACTTCTGGACCCTGTCCCCCGAGTCGGCCCACCAGGTCACCTACGTCATGGGCGACCGCGGCCTGTCGAGGTCGTGGCGTCATCTCAACGGCTACGGTTCGCACACGTACCAGTGGGTCAACGCCGCCGGCGAGCGCTTCTGGGTGCAGTACCACTTCCTGTCCCAGCAGGGCGTGGAGAACATGTCGCCCGAGGACGCCGAGCGCATCGCCGGCGAGGACGCCGACTACTACCGTCGCGACCTGTACGAGGCCATCGACCGCGGCGAGTTCCCCTCGTGGGACGTCTACGTGCAGGTCATGCCGTACGAGGAGGCGAAGACGTACCGCTTCAACCCGTTCGACATGACGAAGACCTGGTCGAAGAAGGACTACCCGCGCATCAAGGTCGGCACGTTCACGCTGAACCGCAACCCGCGCAACTTCTTCGCCGAGATCGAGCAGGCGGCGTTCTCTCCGGGCAACCAGGTGCCCGGCACCGGCATCTCGCCCGACAAGATGCTCATGGCCCGCGTGTTCTCCTACCCGGACGCGCAGCGTCACCGCATCGGCACCAACTACAACCAGCTGCCGGTGAACCAGCCGCACGCCGCCCCCGTCGCGAACTACATGCACGAGGGCGCCATGCAGTACCAGTTCAACGGGCCCGAGCACCGCGTGTACACGCCGAACTCGTTCGGCGCCCAGGGTGGCCCCGTGGCCGACCCGGTACGCGGCGTCGAGGCGGCCTGGGAGACGGACGGCGAGCTGATGCGCGCCGCCCAGACCCTGCACGCCGAGGACGACGACTTCGGCCAGGCCGGGACGCTCTACCGCGAGGTCTTCGACGACGCCGCCAAGGCGCGCTTCCTGGAGACCCTCACGGGTCAGGGCAGGTCCATCACGATCCCCGAGATCCGCGAGCGGTTCTTCTGGTACTGGACGAACGTCGACGCCGAGCTGGGCGCCAAGCTCCGCTCCGAGGTCGCTGCCTGACGCACGTCACGACACGCTGCACGCCGAGGCCGGGTCCCTGCGAGGGGCCCGGCCTCGTCGCATGTCACGCCTGCCCGCCGGAGCAGGGGCGCGGGCAGTGCCCGCCGCGGTGCGAAGATGGACCCCATGAGCAGCAGCACCCCCTCCACGACCCCCCACACCGGCCACGACGCAAGCCACGACGCGGCGTCGGCCGACGCCGCGACCCGCGACATCGCCGAGGTCGCCGCCGTCGAGGTCATCACGACCGCGGCCGTCCACCTCATGAGCGCGGCCGCCGTCAAGTGCGGTCTGGCCGACGACGCCGCGGCGTCGGACCACCTCGACCTCGACGAGGCGCGCAAGCTCATCACCGCTCTCGCGGCCCTGGTCACGGCGAGCGCCCCCGACATCGGCAACCAGCACGCGCGCTCCCTGCGGGACGGCCTGAAGTCCCTCCAGCTCGCGTTCCGCGAGGCCTCGGTGATCCCCGACGCCCCCGGCGAGGGCCCGGGCGAGAAGTACACGGGATCCGTCGTCTGACATGACCCAGCCGGAGCACCCGCCCGTCTGGCCGCCGCCGAGCCCGGGCGCCCCCGTGGCCGACGGCGCGGTCGCAGGCCCGCCGCCGCGGCGGCGCGCGCTGCCGCTGGTGCTGGCGCTGCTCCTCGTGGCGTCCCTCGCCCTCGGCGGCTACCTGTGGCTGACCACGGTGCGCTGGCAGGGGGACAGCGCCGCCTGGGAGTCCGAGGCCCGGGGCTATGCCGACCAGGTCGCCTCGCTGCAGGCCGAGCTCGATGCCACGGGCGCCGAGCTCGTCGCCGCGCGGGAACAGCTCGCGACGGCCACCGAGCGCATCCGCGGCCTGGCCAACGAGAAGGCCCAGCTCGGCGACGAGAACGTCGCGTCCCAGCAGTACCTGGACTACCAGACCCGGGTGAGCGAGGCCGCGGCCGCCGTCGCGACGGCGCTCAACCAGTGCATCGACGCCCAGTCTCAGCTCATCGGCTACCTGGAGGACCGGGACGCCTACGACGCCGACGACCTCGAGCGGTTCGCCGGCGACGTCGAAGGACTGTGCCAGCAGGCGGACGACGCCCACAGCGAGCTCCAGAAGGAGCTGGCGCAGGAGGAGGCACCATGAGGTCCTCCGTGCGCCGCGGTGCGATCGCGGCGCCGGTCGCGCTGGTGCTTGGCCTCGGCGTAGGCGCGTGCGGCGTGCTGCCCGAGCTGCCGGACCCGGTGCCGAGCGACATCGTCCCGAGCCGGGCCGTGACCTTCGCGCCGCAGGGCGGCGAGCAGCTCTCGCCGGACGGGTTCGACGCCGTCCAGCGCATGGCCGTGCGCATCCGCAACGTCGGCTGCGCCGGCCTGTCGACGGGCTCGGGTTTCGCCATCGACGAGCACACCCTCATCACCAACCGGCACGTGGTCGCGGACTCCGAGACGCTCGAGGTCAGCACCTACGACGGGCAGGACCTCGAGGTCTCGGCCGCGAGCTCGGCCCGTCTCGCGGACCTCGCCGTGGTCCGGACCCTGGACGCCCTGCCGAGCTACCCGGAGCTCGCCGTCGGCGACCCCCGCACCGGCGACGCGGTGAGCGTCGTCGGGTACCCCGAGGGGGGCGAGCTCACCGTGACCGCCGGCGAGATCGTCGGCACGACCACCGACCCGCTGCACGAGAACCTCGGCGAGGTGCTCATCACCGACGCGGCCGTGGAGCCGGGCTCCTCGGGCTCGGCGGCGCTGGACGCCGACGGGCGCGTCATCGGCGTCGTCTACGCGAAGACCTCCGACGGACGCTCCCTGCTCGTCCCGCTGTCCACGTTGCAGGACGTGCTCGCCGACGCGGACGCGTTCACCGCGCTGCCGCCCTGCTCGTCCTGACCACGGACGGCCTCCCCGAGTGTTGGGGGGGGGGGGGGGGGGGGGGGGGGGGGGGGGGGGGGGGGGGGGGGGGCGGGGCGGGGGGGGGGCCCCCCGCGGGGGGGGGGCGGGGCGGGCCCCCCCCCCCCCCCCCGCGCCCCCCCCCCCCCCCCCCCCCGCACACAACACACCAGGTGGTGCGGCAGACCCTCAGCGGGCGGCGCCGACCCGCAGCTCGAGGGAGTCGACCCGCTCGGACACCACGCCCGACGCGGCGAGCCGGGCGTTGACCTGGCCGAGCACACGCTCCAGCCCGGCACGGTCCAGGCCCGGGTCCAGCGCCAGCACGACCGCCACCTCGGCGCGACGGCCGGGCTCGGCGTGCGCGCGCACCACGTGCTGCACCGGTGCGGCGGCGTCCGCCACCGCGGCAGCGACCTCCGGGTCCACGCCCGGGGCCCCACCCTCGGCGGAGGGCACGAGCGCGGGACGCCACTCCTTGCCCTGGGCGAGCGCCCACACGGCGGGGCGCGGCACGTTCACCGTCACGGGGCCCGCCGGGTCGACGACGATGAGCGACCAGTCCTCGCTCACGGCGGACAGCGCCGCGCGGGGCACCTCGACGGGGACCGGCCGGGCGCTCTCGCGCCAGGCCCGCATCGCGTCGACCGACGTGAAGACGGGCAGCGCGCGCCGCCCGTCCGGCGCCTCGACGGCGACCACCCCGGCGGAGGCCTCCTTGTCCACGTGGAGCTCGCTCGGCCCGTCCGGGCCATCGACCGTCACCGTGTCGGCGACGTCCAGCTCCGCGAGGACAGGCACCAGCACGCGCGTCTGCGCGAGCCGGTGCACGACCGCTCCCAGCGGCGCGCGGCCGGCCGCGTACGCCTCGAGGAGCGCGGCCAGCTCGGCGTCGACGGAACCGTCGTCGCCCGCGAACTGCGACGTCGGCTGGATCGAGCGCAGGTGACCGGGCAGGGCGCGGGGCTCGGCACCATCCGTCACCGCACCATCCGTCACCGCACCATCCGTGACCGCACCGTCTGTCACGGCACCGTCTGTCACGGAGCCGTCCGGGTCACCCACGCCGTCCGCGCTCACGGACGCCCCGCCACGTCGAGGGCCTCGGGCAGCGTGAACGCCCCGGCGTACAGCGCCTTGCCCACGACGGCGCCCTCGACTCCTGCGGGCACCAGCGCGCGCAGGGCCTCCAGGTCCGCCAGCGACGAGATCCCGCCGGACGCCACGACCTTGGCCGGCGTCCGGGAGGCCACGTCGCGCAGCAGGTCGACGTTCGGTCCGCGCAGGGTGCCGTCCTTGGTCACGTCGGTGACGACGTACCGCGAGCACCCCGCCTCGTCGAGCCGGGCGAGCACCTCCCACAGGTCGCCGCCCTCCTTGGTCCAGCCGCGGGCGGCGAGCGTGGTGCCGCGCACGTCCAGCCCGACGGCGACGGCGTCCCCGTGCTCCGCGATGATGCGCGCGGTCCACTCCGGATCCTCGAGCGCGGCGGTACCGATGTTGACGCGCCGGGCCCCGGTGGCGAGCGCCCGCTCCAGGGACGCGTCGTCGCGGATCCCGCCGGACAGCTCGACCTGCACGTCGAGGTCGGCGACGACCCGGGCCAGCAGGTCCGCGTTGGACCCGCGGCCGAACGCGGCGTCGAGGTCCACCAGGTGGATCCACTCGGCGCCGCCGGACTGCCAGTCGAGCGCCGCCGTCAGGGGGTCGCCGTACGAGGTCTCGGAGCCGGCCTCCCCCTGGACGAGGCGGACGGCCTGGCCGTCGGCGACGTCGACGGCGGGCAGCAGCACGAGACGATCGGTCATGAGGTTCTCCAGCGTCGGTGGGGCGGGTGCGTCGGACGCGCCCGGGGCGGCGGTCACAGCGAGCGGACCCAGTTCTCGAGCAGGGTCGCGCCGGCGTCGCCGGACTTCTCGGGGTGGAACTGCGTGGCGGCGAGCGGACCGTCCTCGACGGCCGCGACGAACCGCGCGTCGCGGCCCGGCGCGCCGTGCCGGGCCCAGGTGACCAAGGGAGGGGTGTAGCGCGGGTCGGCGGTCTCGTCGTGCCCCTGGGTGAACTCCTGGGCGGCGTACGAGTGCACGAAGTAGAAGCGCTCGTGCTCCACGCCCGCGAACAGGCGCGACCCGGCCGGCACCTCGACGGTGGACCAGCCCATGTGCGGGACGACCGGCGCGTCCAGGCGCTCGACGACGCCGGACCACTCCCCGAGGCCTTCGGCCCGCTCGCCGTGCTCCACCCCCGCGTCGAACATCACCTGCATGCCGACGCAGATGCCGAGCACGGGCCGGTTCCCGGCCAGGCGCCGGTCGACGACCTGGTCGCCCCGCACGGCACGCAACCCGGCCATGCACGCGGCGAACGCGCCCACTCCCGGCACGACGAGCCCGGTCGCCTCGCCGGCGCGGCGCAGGTCCGCGGTCAGTTCGACGTCCGCGCCCACGCGCTCCAGCGCCCGGACCGCGGAACGGACGTTGCCGAACCCGTAGTCGAGCACGACGACCTGCGGTCGGGCCGAGGACGGCGCGGCCGGGCGCGGGTTGAGGGCGGCCGCGGCACCGTCGTGCGGCAGCAGCTCGGCGCGCCCCGCCTCGGCGGGAGCCGGCGTCTCGCCGCTCATGACTTCTTGCGCGTCTTGCGCGCCGCGCCGCCGAGCATGCGCATCGCCTTGAACCGGCCGATGCCGGACGACGGCACGACGTCGGGCAGGTCGGCGACGTGGAGCTGGCCGGTCAGCAGGTCCTCCAGCGCCTCCGGGGCGCCGCCGAGCACCAGCCCCGGCGGCAGCTCGCCGTCGGCGGCGCCGTCCGCGTAGCGCACGCAGGTGAGCTGCTCGCCCCAGCGGGTGACCAGCACGAGCGGCACACCGGCGACGAGCTTCGAGACGGCGACCGCTGCGTGGTCCGGCGCGTCGTTGCTGGTGTCCCGCAGGACGGCGAGCGCCCCGACCGGGGTCGCGACCGCGTCGACGTCGAGGTCGGCGAGCGCGCAGGCCGCCGCGAGCGGCTCGGCCCCCGCGATCTGCGTGATGAGGACGGCGAGCTCGGGGTCCTTGCGGGCGCCGGTGAGCTCGGACAGGTCGTCCGGGATCTCGAGTCCGTCCGGCAGGCCGGCGTCGTCCGGGCCCGCGGGCAGGTCAGGATCGGTGGTCATGCGTTACAGCGCACCCTTCGTGGACGGGACGCCCTCGACGCGCGGGTCGCGGGCGACGGCGGCGCGCAGCGCACGCGCGAGCGCCTTGAACTGGGCTTCGACGATGTGGTGCGGGTCGCGGCCCGCGAGCACGCGCACGTGCACGCAGATGCCCGCGTGGTGCGCGATCGACTCGAGCACGTGGCGGGTGAGCGACCCGGTGAAGTGCCCGCCGATGAGGTGGTACTCCTGGCCCTCCGGCTCCCCGGAGTGCACGAGGTAGGGGCGCCCGGACACGTCGACGACGGCCAGCGCGAGCGCCTCGTCGAGCGGGACGGTCGCGTCCCCGAAGCGGGAGATCCCCTGCTTGTCGCCGAGGGCGACCCGCAGCGCCTCCCCGATGACGATGGCGACGTCCTCGACGGTGTGGTGAGCGTCGATGTGCGTGTCGCCCGTGGCCTTGACCGTCAGGTCGATCAGCGAGTGCTTGCCGAGCGCCGTGAGCATGTGGTCGTAGAACGGCACGGTCGTCGAGACGTCCGTGCGGCCCGTGCCGTCGAGGTCCAGCTCGACGACGACGCTCGACTCGCTCGTCGCGCGCTCGAGGCGCGCGGTGCGGTGCGTGGTGTTCTCCATCAGTCCTCCAGCTCGGCGAGCACGTCGGTCAGGGCGTCGCGGAACGCCGCGGTCTCGGATGGCGTGCCGACCGACACCCGCAGCCATCCGTCGGGCCCGGTCTCACGGATCAGCACGCCGCGGTCGAGCAGGCCACGCCACACGGCATGACGGTCGGCAAACGTGCCGAACAGCACGAAGTTGGCGTCGGACTCGGCCACCTGCAGCGCCTCGCCGCGGTGCCGGACGGCCCGCAGCCACGCGACGAGGTCGTCACGTTCGGCGCGCAGGGTCTGCACCTGGCCGAGGAGCTCGTCACGATGGGCGAGCGCCCCGCGGGCCGCCGCCTGGGTCACCGCGGACAGGTGGTAGGGCAGGCGCACGACGCGCAGCGCGTCGACCAGCGCCCGCGACGCCGCGAGGTAGCCGAGCCGCAGCCCGGCCGCGGCGAACGCCTTCGACATCGTGCGCGAGACCGCGAGGTGGGGGTGGCCCGCCAGGAGCTCCAGCGCCGACGGGGTGCCAGGGCGGCGGAACTCGGCGTACGCCTCGTCCACCACGACCACGGCGCCGGCCCGTCGGCCGTCGGCCTCGGGCGCGTCCGCCACCTCGACCCGGGCCGCGGCGTCCAGCACCGCCTCGACGGTCTCGAGGGGCAGCGCGGTGCCGGTGGGGTTGTTCGGGCTGGCGAGCAGGACGACGGACGGGCGCTCGCGCTCGATGGTCTCGACGGCGTGCTCCACGTCGAGCGTGAAGTCGGACTGCCGCCGTCCGGTGACCCAGCGCGTGTGGGAGTCGCGCGCGTACTCCGGGTACATCGAGTACGTCGGCGCGAACGAGACCGCGGTACGGCCGGGACCGCCGAAGGCCTGGAGCAGGTGGAGCATGACCTCGTTGGAGCCGTTCGCGGCCCAGATCTGCTCCGGGGCGAGACCGACGCCGGACTCGCGGGCCAGGTAGCCCGCGAGGTCGGCGCGCAGGGCGTCGAAGTCACGGTCCGGGTAGCGGTTGAGGCCGCGGGCGGCGGCGGCGACGTGCTCGGCGATCGTCGCGACGACGGCCTCGGACGGCGGGTACGGGTTCTCGTTGACGTTGAGCAGCACCGGCACGTCCAGCTGCGGGGCGCCGTACGGCGCCTCGTCGGCGAGCTCGGGTCGCAGCGGCAGCCGGGCGTCGCCGACGTCCCGCGCGGGCGCGGATGCGGAGGGCGGGATGGTCACGTCCCCAGTCTACGGAACCCGCTGAGCGCCCGGCCGCGGCGTCCACGGCACCGCACGGCGATCGCTTGTGAAAGTCATCACAAGGTGCCGTTTCTGGCCCCTGTCGCGCGTCGTGACGCATATCGTTGACGTGTCAGAACAAGCCCAGGGGTCGGCGACACCCGGCCCGACGAAGGAGCCCGGGATGACCATCACCGCGCCGGCCACCAGCACACCCACCGCAACGCCGACCACCACCCCGACCACCATGCAGGCCGCCGTCGTGACCTCGTTCGCCCGGCCCCTCTCGGTCGAGGAGCTGCCCGTCCCCTCCCCCGGCCCGCACGAGGCTCTGGTCGAGGTGGACTACACGGGCGTGTGCCACACCGACCTGCACGCGGCGCACGGCGACTGGCCCGTCAAGCCCGTCCCGCCGTTCGTGCCGGGGCACGAGGGCGTCGGGCACGTCGTCGCCGTCGGCGACCAGGTCACGCGCGTCAAGGTCGGCGACACGGTCGGCAACGCCTGGCTGTGGAGCGCCTGCGGCGAGTGCGAGTACTGCGAGACCGGCTGGGAGACCCTCTGCCCGAACCAGAAGAACGGCGGCTACTCGGTGGACGGGTCGTTCGGGCAGTACATGCTCGTGGACGCCCGCTACGCGCCGATCGTGCCCGACGGCGTCGACCTGGCCGCCGTCGGACCGATCCTGTGCGCCGGGGTCACCGTCTACAAGGGACTCAAGGTCACGGACACGAAGCCCGGCGACTGGGTGCTGATCTCCGGCATCGGCGGGCTCGGCCACATCGCCGTCCAGTACGCGGTGGCGATGGGCCGGCGGGTGGCCGCGGTCGACGTCGACGACGCGAAGCTGGAGCTCGCACGCCGGCACGGAGCCGAGGTCACCGTCAACGCGGCGACGTCGGCCGACCCTGCCGCCGAGATCCAGGAGCTGACCGGTGGCGGCGTGCACGGCGCGCTGGTGACGGCGGTCAACGCGCACGCCTTCCCGCAGGCCGTCGGAGCGCTGCGCCGCGGCGGCACCGTCTCCCTCGTCGGCCTGCCCCCGGAGCAGTTCGGCCTGGACATCTTCACGACGGTGCTCTTCGGCCTGACCGTGCGCGGCTCGATCGTCGGGACGCGCAAGGACATGGCCGAGGCGCTCGACTTCTTCGCCCGGGGCAAGATCGACCCCACCTTCACGGTCCGTCCGCTGGCCGACATCAACGACATCTTCGCCGAGATGGAGCGCGGTGCCGTCGACGGTCGCGTGGTGATGGACATGCGGCACTGAGCCACGGCGCCCGCCTCCCCGGGACGAGGGCCCGCCGGCACGGCGGGTCAGGCGAGGACGACGTCCTCCCCCGAGACGACCACCTCGATCGCCGGGAGCGGCTCGGGGGCGGGCCCGCCGAGCACCGCGGCGTCGGCGAGCGCGTAGCGCGACTGGTGGCACGGGCACACGAGCTCGCCGCCGTCGGGCGCCACCGTGCACCCCGCGTGGGTGCAGACCGCGGTGAACGCGTGCACCTCACCCGCCGCGGGCTGGGTCACCAGCACGTCGTGCCCGCCGACGGTCGCGGCGACCGCGCCGCCCACCGGCACGTCGGCCAGCGCGACGACCACCGTCCCCGGCCCCACGGCGCTCGCGGACGCGGCCGCCTCCTGCGGCGTCAGCCTCCGCTCGGCGCACGCCGCGAGCACGCCCGCACCGGCGAGCGCGCCCGCCACCGCGCCGGTGCCGCGCAGCACCTGGCGGCGGGTCGGACCGCACGCGCAGGCGGCGCCGTGCCTTGCGACGGCGGGGTCGGGGCCGGCCACGGCGGGAGCGGGGCTGGCGGGAGCGGTCGGGACGGTCATGCGGCCTCCGGGCAGGTCGATCCTCGAGCGCCCGGACGACGGGCGCCGCCCTGACGGAGCGGGCGAGGGTGGGAGCATCATCATCATGGACTCGCCGCCGGGCGTCGTGCCACCTCGCCACCCTGAGCGGTGGCCCCGGTGGCACGCCGCCGTCACCGCCGCCGTTCGCGCGCGGCTGGCGGCTGGCCGCCGCAACCGCGGCGCTCGTCTCCGCGGTGGTCCACCCTGGCCGCCGTGACCGAGGTGGTCGTCGTGGTCGCGTCGACCGCGGCGCTCCTGCGCGAGCACGTGAGCTGACGCCCCGGACGGCTCCTCGCCCGCACGGCCGTCATGGCTGTGGAGGGACACCGGTGCCCGTCAGAGGCGCGGCCTACGATCGAGGGCGTGAGCCACGCCGACGACCCGTACGCCGACCTCGTGTTCGACCCGACGGACGACGAGGCCCCGCCTCCCGACGATCTTGCGCCCGAGCACCGGGCTCCCGACCACGGTGCTCCCGACCAGGGGGCGCCCCACCACCGGGCTCCCGACCACCAGGCTGCCGAGCCGGCGTCTCCGGTCGCCGTGACGTCGCCCGCGACCACGGCGACGACCACGACCGACGGCACCGCCGACGCGGCCAGGCGCGCCAAGCTCGCGATGCTGCGCGGGCTGCTCGACAGCGCGGGCGACGGCGGCGGCACGCTGCGCGAGCAGGCGGAGGAGGCGCTGCGGGCGCTCGTCGGTCGCGACGACGCCGCCCTGCGCGACGACCAGTGGCGGGCGATCGAGGCGCTCGTCGCGTTCCGCCGCCGGGCCCTGGTCGTCCAGCGCACCGGCTGGGGCAAGTCCGCCGTGTACTTCGTGGCCACGTCGCTGCTGCGTGCCCGCGGGGCCGGCCCCACCGTCATCGTCTCGCCCCTGCTGGCGCTCATGCGCGACCAGATCTCCGCCGCGGCACGCGCCGGCATCCGGGCGGTGACCATCAACTCGTCCAACGTCACCGAGTGGGAGGGCGTGCACGCGTCGATCGCCGCCGGCGAGGTCGACGTGCTGCTCTGCTCGCCCGAACGGCTCAACAACCCGGCGTTCCGCGACGAGGTGCTCCCGCGCCTCGCCGCCGACGCCGGCCTCGTCGTGATCGACGAGGCGCACTGCATCTCCGACTGGGGGCACGACTTCCGGCCCGACTACCGGCGGATCCGCACCCTGCTGGCCGACCTGCCGGCCGGCATCCCCGTGCTCGCGACGACCGCGACCGCCAACGCCCGCGTCACGGCCGACGTCGCCGAGCAGATGGCCACGCGCGGCGCCGCCACGGGAGCAGACGGCCTGTCGGAGGACGTGCTCGTGCTGCGCGGCGGCCTCGACCGCGAGTCGCTGCACCTGGCGGTCCTCGAGCTCGGCGACCAGCCCACCCGCGTGGCCTGGCTCCTCGAGACGCTGCAGGACGTCGACGGCTCCGGCATCGTCTACTGCCTGACGGTCTCCGCGGCGGAGCAGGTCGCCGAACAGCTGCGCGGCGCCGGCCTCGCCGTCGCGGCGTACACGGGCCGCACCGACCCGACGGAGCGCGCCCAGCTCGAGGAGGACCTCAAGGAGAACCGCGTCAAGGCGCTCGTCGCGACCTCCGCGCTCGGCATGGGCTTCGACAAGCCGGACCTGGCCTTCGTCGTGCACATGGGCGCACCGTCGTCGCCCATCGCGTACTACCAGCAGGTCGGTCGCGCGGGTCGTGGGGTCGACGACGCGGTCGTCGCCCTGCTGCCAGGGCCGGAGGACCGTGCGGTGTGGGACTGGTTCGGCTCCCAGGCGTTCCCCGACGAGCCCCAGGTGCGCACGACGCTCGGCGCGCTCGCCGACGCGGGCGGATCGATGTCGACCGCGGCGCTGGAGACCGTCGTCGACCTCAAGCGCTCGCGCCTCGAGACCATGCTCAAGGTGCTCGACGTCGACGGCGCCGTCCGGAGGGTGCAGGGCGGCTGGGTGGCCACCGGTCAGGAGTGGGTCTACGACGCCGAGCGGTACGCCCGGGTGGCGGCCACCCGCGAGGCGGAGCAGCAGGCCATGCTCGACTACGTCGCCACGACGGGGTGCCGCATGGCCTACCTGCGCGCGCAGCTCGACGACCCGGAGCTGGCCGCCGGCTGGACCTGCGGCCGTTGCGACCGGTGCGGCGGGGTCGCGCTTCCCGCCGCGCCCGACCAGGAGGCCGTCGCGGCGGCCCGGGCGGACATGGACCGTCCCGGCCTGGAGGTCGAGCCCCGCAAGATGTGGCCGACCGGGCTCGCGACGCTCGGGCTGGACCTGCGCGGCAAGATCCCCGACGGCGAGCGGGCCGCCGCCGGCCGGGCGGTGGCCCGCTTCGACGGGCTCGGCTGGTCCGGGCCCGTCCGCGACCTCTTCGACCCCAGGACGCCGGACGGCGAGACGCCGGCCCCGCTGCGCAGTGCCGCCGCGCGCGTGCTGGACGACTGGGACGCCCTGCGGGCCGCGCCCACCGGGGACGACGGCGCGGACGACGGCGCGGGCGAGCGACGGCTCGTCGTCGAGGGCGTGGTCGCCGTGCGGTCGGTGACGCGGCCGCAGCTGACGTACCACCTGGCGCACGGGCTCGCCGGCTACCTCGGCGTCCCCCTGATCGGCGCGGTGGGGCCGGCCCCGGAGGCGTCGGAGCCCGGCCGGCACGACGTGAACTCCGCGATGCGGCTCGCGGGAGTGGCCCGGCGGCTGCGCCTCGAGCTACCTGACGCCGCGCTCGCGGGCCTGCCGGGACGCACGGTGCTGCTCGTCGACGACTGGACCGAGTCGGGCTGGACCCTGACGGTGGCAGCCCGCCTGCTGCGCCAGGCGGGCGCCGCCACCGTGCTCCCGTTCGTGCTCGGGGTGCGCTGACCTGCACGTCGTCGAGTCGAGATGACGCCGCCGAGACCGGAGTGTTACAGCGACGTTCGCCTCGAGCACGAATGAGTAACGATCCGTGGTCCGGGCAGCGGTGTGGCATGGGACACGGTAGGACCGTGTGTAATCTCACCGCACCGCTACCGTCCATGAGAGAGCCCACCTGACCTTGTCCCGATATCTCCTACGCCGCAGCGCCGGCTGGTTGCTCATGGTCGTGGCCGTCACGAACCTGACCTACCTCCTCGCCTGGGCCTACCTCGATCCCCGCAGCAACTACGTCGGGCGTCGGCCCCCGTTGAGCGAGCAGCAGATCGTCAACCTGCTCGAGCCGCGCAACCTCGACGACGGGACCCCGCTCCTCGAGAGGTGGTGGAACTGGTTCAGCTCGATCCTGTTCCGCTGGGACTGGGGGGTCAGCCCCACCGGGCAGTCGGTCAACGACCAGGTCGCCTACCGCATGTGGATCTCCGGTGAGCTCATGCTGGGCGCCACGATCCTGCTGACCGTGCTCGGCATCGCGCTGGGCGTGTACAGCGCGTCGCGCCAGTACCGGCTCGGCGACCGGGTCGCCCAGGGCACGTCGATCATCACGATGAACATCCCCATCGTGGTCGCGGCCCTGGGGATCGTGCTGCTGGCCATCGCGTTCAACAACGCGGTCGGCTCCACGGTCTTCTACGTCACGGGGTCGTCGAGCCCGGGCGTGAGCGGGTTCCTGCCGACGCTGCTCGACTCCGTCCAGCACATCGCGCTGCCGACGGCCGCGCTCGTCCTGGTCGGCTACGCGCAGTACCACTTCCTGCAGCGTTCCCTGCTCCTGGACAACATCAAGTCGGACTACGTGCGCATGGCGCGGGCCAAGGGCCTGACCAAGGCGCAGGCCGTCCGCAAGCACGCGCTGCGCACGTCGCTGATCCCGGTGACGACGCAGGTCGCCTTCTCGATCCCCGCGATCTTCACCGGTGCGGTGCTGACCGAGTCGATCTTCGCCTGGAAGGGCATGGGGCAGTACTTCATCGAGACGATCTCGAAGAACGACGTCAACGGCGTGGTCGCGGTCGCCGCGTTCGGCGCGGTGATGACCGCCGTCGGCGCCATCCTCGCCGACATCGCCGTCGTCGTCCTCGATCCCCGAGTGCGGGTGAGCTGACATGGCAACCGAGTCCTTCCCCCTGGCCGACGCGACGTCCGACCCGCTCGTCGGCGGCGGCGACACGCCCCCCGTCGAGCCCGGGCCCGGCGAGCGCAAGCGGCTCACGAAGTGGCAGCTGTACAGCCGCCGGTTCGTCCGCAACCGGCCCGCAGTCGCCGGCATCGTCATCTTCGTGCTGCTCGTCGCCTTCGCGCTGGTCGGCCCCCTGTTCGCCAAGTACGACCACGTCGAGCTCGACTTCCTCGCGCTGTCGGACCCGCCGAACCCCGACCACTGGTTCGGCACCAACAACGCGGGCAACGACCTGTACGCGATGGTCGTCGTCGGCCTGCAGCGGTCGCTGCTCATCGCCGTGGTGGTGGCCACCGGCACGACCATCCTGTCCGCCGTCATCGGCACCGCCGCCGCCTACTTCGGCGGACGCATCGAGCGGTTCGCGCTGTTCGTCATCCACTTCCTCATGGTGGCGCCGACGTTCCTGCTGCTGGCGATGATGTCGAACGACTCCGGCGGCGACTGGAAGGTCATCGCCCTCGTCCTGATCCTCGTGAGCTGGTTCTTCCAGGCGCGCACCATCTGGACCCTGTCCCTGTCGCTGCGCGAGCGGGAGTACGTCCACGCCGCGCGGTACATGGGCGTGCCGGGCATGCGCATCGTGCTGCGCCACCTGATCCCGAACATCGGGTCGCTGCTCGTCATCAACTTCACGCTCGGCGTCGTGGGCGCCGTCATGGCCGAGACCGGCCTGTCGTTCCTCGGCTTCGGCGTCAAGCTGCCCGACGTCTCGCTCGGCTCGCTCATCGGCATCGGCGCCTCGAGCATGTCGAGCGCACCGTGGATGTTCTACTTCCCCGCCGCGGCGCTCACGCTGCTGACCGTCTCCATGGCGCTCGTCGCCGACGGCCTGCGTGACGCCCTCGATCCCACCTCTGCAGCGGGAGGCCGCGCGTGACCACCCCTGTACTCTCCGTCCGCGACCTCACCGTCAGCTTCCCGTCCGAGGCCGGCCGGGTCGACGCCGTGCGCGGCGTCTCGTTCGACGTCGCCCCCGGGCGGACCCTCGGCATCGTCGGCGAGTCCGGCTCCGGCAAGTCCGTCACCTCGCTCGCCGTCATGGGCCTGCTCGACGAGAACGCCCGCATCGGCGGCTCGGTCACGTTCGACGGCGAGGAGCTGCTCGGCAAGTCGGACACCCAGATGTCCAAGATCCGCGGCAACGGCCTCGCGATGATCTTCCAGGACCCGCTGACGTCCCTCACGCCGGTGTTCACCGTGGGCGACCAGATCGTCGAGGCCCTCACGATCCACAACTCGCGCATGTCGCGGCGTGCCGCGTGGGACCGCGCAGTGGAGCTGCTCAAGCTCGTCGGGATCCCGCGTCCGCAGGAGCGGGTGCGTTCGTTCCCGCACGAGTTCTCGGGCGGCATGCGCCAGCGCGTGGTCATCGCGATCGCGATGGCGAACAACCCGAAGCTCATCATCGCCGACGAGCCGACGACCGCACTGGACGTCACCATCCAGGCGCAGATCCTCGACCTCATCGGCACCGCCCAGCGCGAGACCGGCGCCGCCGTCATGATGATCACCCACGACATGGGCGTCGTCGCGAACATCGCCGACGACGTGATCGTGATGTACGCCGGCCGGGCGATCGAGCAGGCCGGCGTCGACACCCTGTTCGCCGACACCCGCATGCCCTACTCGATCGGCCTGCTGGGTGCCATCCCGCGCGTCGACAAGGCCGAGAAGCAGCCGCTGGTGCCCATCAAGGGCAGCCCGCCCCTGCTCGTGGACCTGCCGGACGCCTGCCCGTTCGCCGCCCGCTGCCCGATCGCGGTGGACGCGTGCCTGGCGGCGGAGCCGCAGCTCCTCGCGGTCGAGGGTGCCGTCGACCACCGGGCGGCGTGCATCCGCGCCGAGGAGATCAGGGCGGGCCTCATCGACGGCGAGCCGGTCTACCCGATCCCGGAGATCCCGACGTCATCGCTCGAGCAGCTCCCGCGCGAGGACCGCAAGCCCACCCTCGAGGTGGAGAACCTCACGAAGACCTTCCCCCTGACCAAGGGGGCGTTCCGCAAGCGCAAGATCGGCGAGGTGCGTGCCGTCAAGGGTGTCAGCTTCGACATCCGCGAGGGCGAGACGATGGCCATCGTCGGCGAGTCCGGTTCGGGCAAGACGACCACGCTGCTGCAGATCATGGACTTCGCGCCGCAGGCCGACGGCGACATCAGGATCGTCGGCACGAGCGTCACGGACATCAAGGGCGGTCGTGCCGAGCGACAGCTGCGCCGGGACGTCCAGATCGTGTTCCAGGACCCGGTCGGCTCGCTCGATCCCCGCATGACGGTCTTCGACGTGATCGCCGAGCCCCTGCGCACCGTGGCGACGCCGACCGCCGAGATCGGCCCGCGGGTCGACGAGCTCATGGACCTCGTCGGCCTCGACCCGGCGCACAGCGACCGCTTCCCTGCCGCGTTCTCCGGCGGCCAGCGCCAGCGCATCGGCATCGCCCGGGCGCTCGCGACGAACCCGAGGCTCGTGGTGCTCGACGAGCCGGTCTCCGCGCTCGACGTGTCGGTCCAGGCCGGCGTCATCAACCTGCTGGACGAGCTCAAGGTGCGCCTGGGCCTGTCGTACCTGTTCGTGGCCCACGACCTGTCGGTCGTGCGGCACATCGCCGACCGTGTCGCGGTCATGTACCTCGGCGGGTTCGTCGAGCACGGGGACGTCGACGCGGTGTTCGACGACCCGCAGCACCCGTACACCCGCGCTCTGCTGTCCGCGATCCCCATCCCCGACCCCGTCAAGGAACGCACCCGCGAGCACATCGTGCTCACCGGCGACCTGCCGAGCCCGACGGACGAGATCAGCGGCTGCCCCTTCGTCACGAGGTGCCCGCTCTACCAGACCCTCGACCCGGAGCAGCAGATCCGCTGCGAGTCCGAGGTGCCCCTCCTCACCGGTCGACCGGGCGTCCACGTGAACGCCTGTCACTACCGCTGACGAACCACGACCATCACCTTCTCCAACCCACAAGAAAGCGCCCACGAGGCGCGAAAGGAGCAACCATGAGGCTGCACAACCGACTGGCAGGCAGCGTCGCCGTGGCCGGCGCGCTCGCCCTGGCCCTGACCGCCTGTGGCGGTGGGGGTACCGAGGGCGGCACAGAGGAGACTCCCGCCGAGGCCCAGACCATCGAGGGCGCGGACTACAACCCGCAGCCCCGCGAGAACCTCAAGCAGGGCGGCGAGGTGACCCTCCCCATCACGGAGATCACCCCGCAGATGAACGTCAACCACTCCGACGGGTCGGTGGACACCGCCACCATCTGGGAGTGGTACAACCCGCAGACGATCCTCATGTCCCCGGAGGGCGAGGCCTCGGCCAACCCCAACTACCTCACGGACTGGACCACCGAGGTCGTGGACGGCAAGACCGTCGTCACCTACACGATCAACCCGAAGGCGGTCTGGAACGACGGCACCCCCATCACGTGGGAGTCGTACGAGCAGACCTGGATCGCGAACCGGTCGGTCGAGGAGGAGTACGTCCCGAACTCGACGGACGGCTACTCGCAGATCGAGTCGGTCGAGCAGGGCACCGACGAGCGCCAGGCCGTGGTCACGTTCAAGACCGAGTTCCCCTGGACCGAGGGTCTGTTCTGGCACATCCTGAACCCGAACGTCGACTCCCCGGAGGTCTTCAACGAGGGCTACATCGAGGAGGCGCACCCGGAGTGGGGCGCCGGCCCGTACAAGATCGAGGACTTCGACGTCAACGGCGGCGTCATCTCGTTCGTGCCGAACGACAACTGGTGGGGCGACAAGCCGCTGCTCGACAAGGTCACCTTCCGGGTCCTCGAGCCGACCGCCGCGGTGAACGCGTTCCAGAACGGCGAGACCAACTACGTCGACAACCTGACCGCGGACAACCTCGAGCAGCTCGCTGACGTCGACGGTGCCGTGACCTACCGCGCGCAGCGCACGTCGACCAACCTCCTCGAGCTCAACGGGGAGTACCCGCAGTTCGAGGACCTCAAGGTCCGCGAGGCGATGTTCAAGGCGATCAACCGCGACCAGATCAAGGAGGTCGTCTGGAACGGCCTCAACTACACCGAGCCCGACGCCGGCTCGCTGAACCTGTTCCCGTTCCAGGAGGGCTACGTCGATGCGCTGGCCGAGGCCGGCTACTCGTTCGACGTCGCGGCTGCCAACGCCCTGCTCGACGAGGCCGGCTGGACCCTCAACGGTGACGTCCGCGAGAAGGACGGCATGAAGTTCGAGGGCCGCATGCCCATCTTCGGCGACGAGCCGATCACCGAGGCGCGTGCCAAGGTCGTCCAGGCGCAGCTCGCCGAGATCGGCTTCGCGCTGGAGATCGACAAGCGCCCGGCGAGCGACTTCTCGACCGTGCTCACCACGAAGGACTGGGACCTGGTCATCCTCGGCTTCTCGTCGAGCGACCCCTACGGCGTGGCCTACATGTGCCAGCTGTACTGCTCGGACAGCGGCCTGAACCTGTCCGCGACCGGCACCGAGGAGATCGACCAGAAGATCGCCGACCAGGTGTCCTCGCTGCCCACCGCCGAGGAGCAGACCGCTGCCGGCCTGAAGCTCGAGTCGGAGATCATCGCCGAGACCTGGGGCATCCTGCCCCTGTACAACGGCCCGTGGATCTCGATGGCGTCCGAGGGTCTCGCGAACCTCACGCCCGAGACCTACACCGGTCTCGACCTCTTCGGCCTGCAGCCGGTGGAGAACGTGGGCTGGGAGAAGTGAGCCCCGTGACCCAGTGATCCGTCACGGGTGAGACCCCGGCTCGAACGAGCCTCGACGGTCTCGACCAGCAACGGCGTCGGGGTCGGTGGCACTGCCACCGGCCCCGGCGCCGTTCGTGCGTCCTCCCCGGCCCCGGACGCGGACCACCCGGACCACCCGGACGGTCCGCACCAGAACGGCCGAACGGGGTCCTACGGGTCGAGCAGCCCCCGGACGTCCTCGGCGGCGAGCGTCCGCGCGAAGGTGCCGCCGGCGTCGTCCAGCACCGCGTCGAAGAGCCGGGCCTTGCGGCGCGCGAGAGCCATCACCTTCTCCTCGATCGTGTCGGCCGCGACGAGGCGGGTGACCACGACGTTGCGCGTCTGCCCGATGCGGTGGGTGCGGTCGACCGCCTGCGCCTCCGTCGCCGGGTTCCACCAGGGGTCGAGCAGGTAGACGTAGTCCGCCTCGGTGAGGTTGAGCCCTACCCCGCCGGCCTTGAGGCTGACGAGGAACACGGGCGCCGCGCCCTCCTTCCAGCCCCGGATGACCTCGGCGCGGCGGCGGGTGGCGCCGTCGAGGTACGCCGCCGCCAGCCCGACCTCGGCACAGCGTTCCTCGACCCGGCGCAGGAACGAGGTGAACTGGGAGAAGACGAGCACCCGGTGCCCCTCCGCGGCGATCTCCACGAGCTCGTCCATGAGCACGTCGAGCTTGGCCGAGGGCACGCGGGCGTACTCGTCGTCGACCAGGGAGGCGTCGAGCGCGAGCCGGCGCAGCGTCGTCAGCGACCGGAAGATCGCCACCCGGTTCGCCTCGAAGTCGGCGAGCAGCCCCAGCAGCCGCTGCCGCTCCCGCTGCAGGTGCGTGTCATACACGCGGCGGTGGTCGGGGGTGAGCGGGACCTTGAGCACCCGCTCCTGACGCTCCGGCAGCTCGGGCGCGACCTGCTCCTTGGTGCGGCGCAGCACCACGGTGCGGATCCGCCGCGTCAGCCGGGCCAGCGCGCGGTTGCCGGCCGCTACCACCTGCGGGTCGTCGTCAGCGCCCGCCGCGTCCACGGGCCGGGCCGTCTCCGCCCGGAACCGGTGCATCGACGGGTAGAGCCCCGGGGCGACGATCGCGAGGATCGCCCAGAGCTCCAGGAGGTTGTTCTCCAGGGGCGTCCCCGTGATCGCCAGCTTGAACGGGACGTCCAGCGCCCGCGCCGTCTCGTTCGCGCGGGAGCGCGGGTTCTTCGCGAACTGCGCCTCGTCGAGCACCAGGCCACCCCACTCCACCGCGTCGAACGCGTCGAACTCGAGACGGAAGACGGCGTAGGACGTCACGACCACGTCGGCGCCCGCGGCCAGCTCCGCGACCGGCGTGCCGGACCGCTTCGCCGTCGCCGCCAGCACGGCGACGCGCAGCCCGGGGGTGAACCGGGCGGCCTCGTCCGCCCAGTTGCCGACCACGGACGCCGGGGCCACGACGACGAACGGCGGCGCCTTCGGCTCCTGCGCCCTGGCGTGCGCGAGGAACGCGAGGGTCTCGACCGTCTTGCCGAGACCCATGTCGTCCGCGAGGATCCCGCCGAGCCGGTGGCGCCACAGGAACGACAACCACTCGAACGCCTGGTGCTGGTAGCCGCGCAGCTCGGCGCGCAGCCCGTCGGGGGCCGCAAGGGGCGTCGGCGCGGTCTCCCCCGCCGCCAGGGCGCGCAGCTCGGCGACCGAGCGGCGCCACTGCGCCGACGCCTCGACCACGTCCGCGGTCTCCTCGAGCGCGGCCCACAGCTCGCCGTCGTATCGACTCACGCGCGGCCTGCCGGGCCGGTCGCTCAGCGCGGTCGCCTCGCCGATGAGGTCGCGCAGGCGCGCCAGCACCGGCTGGTCGAGACGCAGCCACGAGCCGTCGACGAGCATGAGGCGGTCCTTGCCGCGCGCGAGCGCGGTGAACAGGCGCGTGAAGGGCAGGTCCTTGCCCGCGACGGTCACCGTGACGCCCAGGTCGAGCCAGTCCGAGTCCCCGGACGGGGCACCCGAGACGACCACGCGGGGCGCGGCGTCGAGGTGCAGGTAGTCCGGGACGTCGTGCGCATGGACGCGCACGTCGCTCAACGCGGCCAGAGCCGGCAGGACCCGGTGCGCGAGATCGAGCGCATCCAGACCCGAGAACGTCTGCGGCTCGCCCACGGCGGCGCCCTCGAACCCTGGCACCGCCCGCAGGGCCGACACCGCCTTGGCCCGGATCTCGCCCTCGGCGTCGGCGTCCCGGCCGGGGTCCACGGCCGATCCCTCGACCGGCACGACGCGCGCCGCTGCCCGCCCGGCACCGGCACCCGCGAGGTCCGGCACGTCGTACGGCGGGTACTCGAACGCCCACCCCAGCTCCGCCCGCTCCGGGGTCGCGAACGTCGCCGTCGCCACCAGCACCGGCCGGGGCACGCCGGGCAGCTCCACGGTGCCGTCCGACGTCACCTGGACGGTGCGGCGCAGTCCCGGCAGGTGCTCGGTGAAGAGCTCGGCGACGTCGGCGGACGGCACCTCGAGGCGCCCCAGCTCGATCAGCTCGCGCACGCCGTCGCCGAGCCGCCCCGGGGTGGGGCCGAGCCGCAGCACCGTGCGTCCGTCGTGCGCCCCTGCCGCGTACAGGCCCGTGTCGCCGACGGTGCCCCACCGCTCTGCCGGTCCGGCGTCCGCGCCGTCGAACGCCGCGAGCGGGCTCAGCCGCACGCCGTCGCCCGCGGTGCCGACCTCCAGGCGCAGCGTCGCGACGCGGGCGAGGTGCACCTCGTCGCGCGCGGAGTGACCGACGAACGGGATGCGGAGGTCCTCCGCCTCCGCCAGCAGCGACCACAGGCCCCGCCCGCCCACGGAGAGCGGGCGCCACACCCTGGCCCCGCGGCCGAACCCGCCCCGTTCGGTCAGCGCCGCGCCGAGGTCCGCGAACCAGCGGCGTACCGCCGGCGCGGGCGTCGCGCGGACGTCCGCGAACGCATACATGCCCGTGGCGAGCGCCTCCCAGCTCGCCTCCGGGGCGACCTTCCAGCCGCCGGCGCGCGCCGGGACCACCGGGCGCACCGACAGCTCGGGCGGCAGCCCGCCCAGCGCCTCCTCGAGACGGAAGCGCAGCGCCACCACGAGCTCGCCGCCGCCGCGCGTCGCCGGGCCGGCTCCGCCGGAGGTGACGGCCAGGACCCTGTCGCGCCAGCCCTCGCCGGCGGGGCCGGTGTCGGCGCCGCGCGAACGGGCAGGGCCTGCGGCGCCCTGCAGGCCGACGTGCAGCAGCACCGCCGCGACGTGCTTGCAGTCCAGCGCGACCGGGCAGGAGCAGGAGGACGAGTGCACCGTGTAGCGCCCGGCCGGGTCGACCGCGTGGTCGACCGTGAACCAGATGCGGCACGTGTACGGCCGCGGCCCGCTCCCGGCCACCCCGGCCGTGAGCACCAGGTCGTCGGCGTCCCACGACCAGTACCCCACCATGCCCGCGCGCTGGTACCCCTGGGCGCGGCGAAAGGCCGCGCTCCCGACCAGACCACCGACGGCGACCGGGTCGATGCGGGGCGGCGGGGCGGTCATGGCGTCCATGCTCGCACGGGCGACCCACACGACCGGTGTGGTGCGTCGCGAACGCTTGGCACACTATTCTTCGCCGGGCGCCGAGCACCGCGCCGACGCACCCCGCCGATCGGCACGACGGCCGAGGGCGACCACCGACGTGACCGTCGAGACGACCATCGACGTGGCTGGCGACGCGGCGGCGACCCAGCCGTCGCCGGAACGGTCAGAAGCGCCCGCGGACAGCCTCGCCGTGCGCCGGCAGGTCCTCGTCGTTCGCGACCGCGACGATCCGGTCGGTGAGCTCGGCGAGCGCCTCTCGCGTGTACTCGATCACCTGCACGGACTTCAGGTACGCGTGGACGCCGAGCCCGCTCGAGAAGTGCGCCGAACCGCCGGTCGGGAGCACGTGGTTGCTGCCTGCCATGTAGTCCCCCAGCGAGACCGGCGACCACGGGCCCACGAAGATCGCCCCCGCCGAGCGCACCCGCTCGGCGAGCGCCGCGGCGTCCGCCGTCTGGATCTCCAGGTGCTCGGCGCCGTACGCGTCGACGACGGTGAGGCCCTGCTCCAGGTCGTCGACGAGCACGACGGCCGACTGCGCTCCGCCGAGGGCCTGCACCACGCGCTCCACGTGCTTGGTGGCGCCGACGAAGTCGCTCAGCCGCGCCTCCACGGCGCCCGCCAGCTCGACCGACGGCGTCACCAGCACGGACGCCGCCAGCGGGTCGTGCTCCGCCTGGCTGATGAGGTCGAGGGCCACGTGGCCCGGGTCCGCCGTGTCGTCGGCCAGCACGGCGATCTCCGTCGGCCCGGCCTCCGCGTCGATGCCGACGACGCCGCGCACGAGCCGCTTCGCCGCCGTGACGTAGACGTTGCCCGGCCCGGTGACCACGTCCACCGGCTCGCAGAGCATCGGGCCGTCCTGCGGCTCGGTACCCACGGCGCCGTAGGCGAACATCCCGACCGCCTGCGCCCCGCCGACCGCGTACACCTCGTCCACCCCGAGCAGCGCGCACGCGGCGAGGATCGTCGGGTGCGGCAGGCCGCCGAAGTCCTTCTGGGGCGGCGACGCGACGGCCAGGCTCTCGACGCCGGCCTCCTGCGCGGCGACCACGTTCATGATCACCGACGACGGGTAGACGGCGCGGCCGCCGGGCACGTAGAGACCCACCCGCTGGACCGGGATCCAGCGCTGCCGCACCACGGCTCCCTCGGCGAGCTCGGTCGAGTGCTCGGCGGGCACCTGAGCGGCGTGGACCGCCCGGACCCGGCGGATCGCCTCGACGAGGCCGGCGCGGACGTCGGGGTCGAGCGTCTCGAGGGCCTCGGCGATCGTCGTCGCGGGGACGCGCAGATGCTCGGGTCGCACGCCGTCGAGCTTCTCGGCCAGGTCGCGCAGGGCGGTCGCGCCCCGGGCCCGGACGGCGGACAGGATCGAGGTGACGGCCTCCACGGCCTCGTCCACCCCGAGCTCGGGGCGCGGCAGCACCCCGAGCAGCTCCGTGCGGGACAGCTCGCGCCCGCGAAGATCGATGCGCTGGATCACCGGGCCAGTCTAGGCAGCGCGGAGGGACCCGTGCGTCGTCGTCCGGCCGCCGGGCGGGGACAATGAGCCCATGAGCACCGCGAACGAGGTCCCCATCAGCGACGACATGATCCGGCTGGGTCAGTTCCTCAAGCTCGCCGGCCTCGCCGAGTCCGGCACGCACGCCCGCGACCTGGTCGCCGACGGCGAGGTCCGCGTCAACGACGAGCCCGAGACCCGCCGCGGGCGCCAGCTGGTGCGCGGCGACCGCGTGACGGTGGCGCTGCCCGAGGGCGACGAGTCCGTCACCGTCGCCTGAGTGCTGTGAGCGGAGTATTGGCCCGGTCACACCGGTGTGACCGGGCCAAAACAACCCACACACCACGGCCGCCGGCCAGGGTGGTGGGGGCCATCGCGCCGGCGCTGGTGGGGTGTGCGCGGTTTTGGGCCCGTCCCCCACGGGTGCCCCGGGCCCAATACTCCGCTCACAGCACGGCGTCAGGCCATGTAGGTGGAGGCCATCGCGCGATCGGGCGTGAGTCGCAGCACCACGCGCTCGGGGTCGTGCGCCAGCTGCCGGTAGCGCTTGGCGTAGCGCGCGACGGCGTCGGCCACCTCCGTCGCGTCGGTGACCACCTCGATGGTGCCCTCGAGCGTGAGCCAGCGGCCGCCGTCCACCTGGCACAGGGCCGCGCGCGGACGCCCCCCGTCGTCGGCGGTCCGACGGGCGTTGGCCGCCTTCACCGACGTCTTCCGCGACGTGATCCGTACCACGCCGGCGTCCGCGTCCCAGGTGAACGCCACCGGGACGACGTGCGGCGTCCCGTCGGCGCGCAGCGTGGTCAGGGTGGCCAGGTGGCGCTCGGTGACGAACACGAGCTGCTCGGGGTTGAGTCGGAACACGGCCCGAGCCTACGTGCCGCCGCACGGCTTGCGACCAGACGGACCCTGTCGTAGCACGGAGCCATGTTCGGAGTCATGCTCGGAGCCATGCCCACGATGACCACCTGCTCGCGCCTCGGCCCCCACGGGACCGAGGCGGAGGCCGTGTCGTGACTGCGCCGAAGCGCTCCTCCGCGGCGCGGGACGGCGACCGACCGCGGTTGCTCTCGGGCGGCAACCCGCAGATCGCGGCCGCCGAGGGTGACGGACCCGTGCAGGACTACGTCGCGGCGCTGCCCGGGTGGAAGCGTGAGGTCGGGCGACAGCTCGACGCCCTCGTCGAACGCGCCGTGCCCGGGGTGCACAAGGCCGTGAAGTGGAACCAGCCCTTCTACGGC
Organism: Isoptericola luteus; assembly: GCF_020297055.1. Lineage (GTDB taxonomy): Bacteria > Actinomycetota > Actinomycetes > Actinomycetales > Cellulomonadaceae > Isoptericola > Isoptericola luteus. The sequence continues at coordinate 51,239 of NZ_JAIXCQ010000004.1, forward strand.
CACGAGGGCGACGGCTGGTTCCTCTCCTTCCGGTGCTACACGAGCTACGTGCAGGTCCAGTTCCTGCGCGGGACGTCGCTCGACCCGATGCCGCCCAAACCCTCCAAGCACGAGGAGGTCCGCTACCTCGACATCCACGAGGACGAGGACCTGCAGGTGGGGCAGCTGACGTCCTGGGTGAAGCAGGCGGCCAGGCTTCCGGGCGAACGGATGTGAGCGGCGGAGCCGGACCGGTCAGAAGCCGAACGTCATGATGGGCGGGACGACTGTCCCGTGCCGGCCCGCATCGTGCAGCGCGCGCAGCACGGCGAGCTCGTGCGGCACGACCGGGTCCGGCAGGGCGACGAGCCCGAACCAGCCCAGGTCGGAGGCCTTGTCCGGCTCCTGCAGCGACGGGGTCCCGTCCCAGCGCGTGACCTCGAACATGAGGTCGACGCGCTGCTCGAGCGCAGGCCCGCCCGGCTCGCCCCGGTGCAGCGTCGTCAGGGGCCGCAGGTCGCGAGGGTCGACCTCGATGCCGAGCTCCTCGCGCGCCTCGCGCACCGCGGCGTCCAGCACGGACTCCCCCGGTTCGACGTGCCCCGCCGCGGCGGCGGCCCAGTACCCGTCCCGGTAGCCCGTCCCCGCGCGCCGGCTCAGGAGCACCTTGCCCTCACGGCGCAGGTACACGTAGGCCGCGGGCACCACGCGGAAGCGGTGGTCGGCCGAGCCGTCGTCCCAGCCCGCGCCCGGTGCGGCGGTCATGTCCGGAGGCAGGCTCATGAGAGGCAGCTCGGGCCGAGCAGGGCCTTCAGGTCGCCGAACAGCGCGGGCGACTTCTCCACGCGCAGCGTGTCGGCCGCGCGCACGACGGTGCGCTTGCCCGGCTCGGCCACGTTGACGTGCACCTCCGCCGAGCCGGGGTGGCTCACCAGCACCTCGCGCAGGCGGACCATCACCGGCTCGACGCACCGGGTGTGCGGCACGGTCACCTGGACCGGGGCGTCCGCCACGGCGGACGTGTCGGGCAGTGAGACCTCCATCGCCTGCAGCTGCATCGTCTCGTCCCTCCGGCGCACGCGGCCACGCAGGGTGACCACCTGGTCCTCGGCGAGGATCGTGGAATAGGCCAGGTAGGTCTCGCCGAAGAACATCACCTCGACGGCGCCCTCGAGGTCCTCGATCGTCACCGCCGCCCAGGGGTTGCCGTTCTTGCTCATCTTGCGCTGCACGCTGGTGAGCAGCCCGGCGACGGTCACCTGCGAGCCGTCGGGGCGCCCCTCGTCGGCCATGAGCGACGCGATGGACGTGTCCGCGGCACGGGCCAGGACGTGCTCGAGCCCGGACAGGGGGTGGTCCGAGACGTAGAGACCGAGCATCTCGCGCTCGAAGGCGAGGCGCTGCTTCTTGTCCCAGTCCGGCAGGTCGGGCACGTCGACGCTGAAGTTCATCTTCTCGTCGGTCGCACCCAGGTCGGCGAAGAGGTCGAACTGCCCCTTGGCCTCCTCGCGCTTGACGGAGATCACGGAGTCCACCGCCTGCTCGTGCACCACGAGCAGCGCCCGGCGCGGGTGCCCGAGGGAGTCGAAGGCCCCGGCCTTGATGAGGGACTCGATGGTGCGCTTGTTGCACACCACGGCGGGCACCTTGTCGAGGAAGTCGGTGAACGAGGTGAACGCCCCCTTCTCCTCGCGGGTGGCGATGATCGCGTCGACGACGTTGGCGCCGACGTTGCGGATCGCGGTCAGCCCGAAGCGGATGTCGGCGCCCACTGCGGTGAACTTCGCGGCCGAGTCGTTGACGTCGGGCGGCAGCACGGTGATGTGCATGCGACGGCACTCGCCCAGGTAGAGCGCCATCTTGTCCTTGTCGTCCCGCACGCTCTGGAGCAGGCCGGCCATGTACTCGGTCGGGTAGTTGGCCTTGAGGTAGGCGGTCCAGTACGAGACGACGCCGTACCCGGCGGAGTGCGCCTTGTTGAACGCGTACCCGGCGAACGGCACCAGCGTGTCCCAGACCGCCTGGATCGCGGGCTTGGAGTAGCCGCGCTCCTTCATGCCCGCCTCGAACGGCACGAACTCCTTGTCGAGGATCTCCTTCTTCTTCTTGCCCATCGCGCGGCGCAGCAGGTCGGCCTGGCCCAGCGAGTACCCGGCCAGGATCTGGGCGGCACGCTGCACCTGCTCCTGGTAGACGATGAGGCCGTACGTCTCGCCCAGGACCTCCTTGAGCGGCTCCTCCAGCTCGGGGTGGATCGGCTCGATCTTCTGCAGGCCGTTCTTGCGCAGGGCGTAGTTGATGTGCGAGTTCATGCCCATCGGGCCCGGCCGGTACAGCGCGATGACGGCGGAGACGTCCTCGAAGTTGTCGGGCCGCATCTGGCGCAGCAGCGAGCGCATCGCACCGCCGTCGAGCTGGAACACCCCCAGGGTGTCGCCGCGTGCCAGGAGGTCGTAGGTGGCCTGGTCGTCGAGCGCCACCGTCTCGATCGCGACCGGGTCCTTGCCGTTCATCACGATGTTCTCGAGCGCGTCGTCGAGGATCGTGAGGTTGCGCAGCCCGAGGAAGTCCATCTTGATCAGGCCGAGGCCCTCGGACGTCGGGTAGTCGAACTGCGTGATGACCGCGCCGTCCTGCGGGCGCCGCATGATCGGGATGATGTCGATCAGCGGGTCGCTGGACATGATGACCCCGGCCGCGTGCACGCCCCACTGCCGCTTGAGGCCCTCGATGCCGCGCGCCGTCTCGACCACGCGCTGGGCCTCGGGGTCGGCGTCGTGCACGGCGCGGAACTCGGCGGCCTCGGCGTACCGCTCGTGCTTCGGGTCGAAGATCCCGGACAGCGGGATGTCCTTGCCCATGACGGCGGGCGGCATGGCCTTGGTGAGCTTCTCCCCCATGGCGAAGGGCAGGCCGAGCACACGCGACCCGTCCTTGAGGGCCTGCTTGGCCTTGATCGAGCCGTAGGTCACGATCATCGCGACCCGGTCGTCGCCGTACTTCTCGGTGACGTACCGGATCACCTCGGAGCGCCGGCGCTCGTCGAAGTCCACGTCGACGTCGGGCATGGAGACGCGCTCAGGGTTGAGGAAGCGCTCGAAGATCAGGCCGTGCTGGAGCGGGTCGAGCTCCGTGATGCCCATGACGTAGGACACCATCGAGCCCGCCGCGGAGCCACGGCCCGGCCCCACGCGGATGCCCTGCTCCTTCGCCCAGTTGATGAAGTCGGCCACCACGAGGAAGTACCCCGGGAAGCCCATCTGGATGATGACCTCCACCTCGTAGTCGGCCTGCTTGCGCACGTCGTCGGGGATGCCCGCGGGATAGCGACGACGCAGCCCGCTCTCGACCTCCTTGACGAACCAGCTGATCTCGTCCTCCCCGGCGGGGACCGGGAACCGCGGCATGTAGTTCGCGCTGGTGTCGAAGGAGACGTCGCAGCGTTCCGCGATGAGCAGCGTGTTGTCGCAGGCCTCCGGCATCTCGGCGAAGATGCGCCGCATCTCGGCACCCGAGCGCACGTAGAAGGTGTCCCCCGAGAAGGCGAACCGGCTGCCGCCCTGGTCGTAGGTGGGCTCGTCGAGGGTGGACCCCGAGTTCACCGCGAGCAGCACCTCGTGGGAGTGGGAGTCCTCCTGCTTGGTGTAGTGCAGGTCGTTCGTGGCGACCAGCGGGGCGCCGATGTGCTCGGCCAGGCGCAGCAGGTCCTTGGACGTGCGGGACTCGATCTCGATCCCGTGGTCCATCAGCTCGACGAAGTAGTTCTCCTTGCCGAAGACGTCCTGCAGCTCGCCGGCGGCGCGCACCGCCTCGTCCCACTGCCCGAGGCGCAGGCGCGTCTGCACCTCGCCCGAGGGGCAGCCGGTGGTGGCCATGAGGCCCTTGCCGTACGTCTGCAGCAGCTCGCGGTCCATGCGCGGCCACTTGCCCATCTGGCCGTCCAGCGAGGCCAGCGACGACGCCCGGAACAGGTTGTGCATGCCCTCGTTGTCCCGGGCCCACAGCGTCATGTGGGTGTAGGCGCCGCCCGCGGAGACGTCGTCGCGGCGCTGGTGCTTCTCCCCCCAGAGCACCTTGGTGCGGTCGTGCCGGCTGGTGCCCGGGGTGACGTACGCCTCGACGCCGATGATCGGCTTGATCCCGGCCTTGCGGGCCTGGTTCCAGAACTCGAACGCGCCGAAGAGGTAGCCGTGGTCCGTGATGGCGATGGACTTCTGCCCCTGCCGCCCCACCTCGGCGAACAGCTCGGGGAGCCGCGCCGCGCCGTCGAGCATCGAGTACTCGGTGTGCACGTGCAGGTGGACGAAGTCGTCCTTCTTCGAGGCGCCCGCCGAGGTCGAGCTGGCCGAGGTCGTGGGGGCGCTGGCATCCGGCATGCCGACGAGTCTAGGAGCCGCCACCGACGGGTGCGGCACGCACGCGCCGAGCGCCATCTCACAGACCGCGCCCGCGCGGCGCGTACAGTGCTGCCGAGCCGTTCACGTGCCGATCGAGCACGTCGGACGGCGTCAGTTGCCGTCAGGTGCCGCCGATCGCCCATGGAGGTCCCGTGGCCCGAGTGACCAGCGCCGACGTCGCGCGCGAGGCAGGCGTGTCGCGGACCACCGTCAGCTACGTCCTCAACGACACCCCGGGTGCGTCGGTGTCGAGGGTGACCCGCGAGCGCATCCGCGAGACCGCCACCCGGCTCGGGTACGCGCCGTCGGCCGCCGCCCGGACGCTGCGCCGCGGGCGCAGCGACCTGGTCGTGGCCGTGCTGCCGGACTGGCCGACGGGCTCCGTCGTCGACACCCTGCTCGACCACCTCACGGACGTGCTCGCGACGCGCGGCCTGTTCGTGCTCGTGCACCATCACCGCGACTCCCGCTCCTTGGCCGACCTGTGGCGCGCCGTCACCCCGCACACCGTCGTCGGGCTCGCACCGTTCGCCCCCGACGACCTGCGGACCATGCAGCGTGCCGGGATCCGGGTCGTGGGGACGGCGCAGAACGCCGACGAGACGTCGTTCGACGTCGCCCAGCGCGGCATCGGCGCCCTCCAGGCGGAGCACCTCGTCGCCGCGGGGCACACCCGGATCGCGTACGCGAGACCGGACGACCCGCGCCTGGGGCGTTTCGCCGACGGCCGGCTGGCCGGGGTCCGCGCGGCCTGCGCCGCGGCCGCGCTGGAGGTGCCGGCCGCCGTGCCGGTCCCGGCCGGCGAGCCGGCGGCCGCGGCCGTGGCCGCCTGGCGCGACGCGGGGGTCACGGCCGTGGCCGCCTACAACGACGACGTCGCCCTGGCGGTCCTCGCCGGCGCCGCCGCGCACGGCCTGCGCGTGCCGGACGAGCTGGCCGTGATCGGGGTCGACGACGCGCCCGCGGGCCGCGTCGCCGCTCCCCCGCTGACCACGGTCGCCCAGCCCGTCGCCCAGCAGTCGGAGCACCTGGCCGCGAGCGTCCTGGCGGCGATCGACGGCGCGGACGCCCCGCCGTGGCCCGACGACCCGGCGCTGGTCGTCGCCCGCGGCTCCGCCTGAGCCGGGCGGCCGCCCCCGCGGGAGCGGCCGCCCGGCCCTGTCCGACGACCGGCCCGGTCCGACGGCCGGACGCCGGCGCGCGTCAAGGCGCCGGGTAGTCCACCACGAACTCCGGCGACCCGGACGTCGACGGCGGCACCGCGTCCCCGACCCCGTTGACGACGTGCTCGATCGTCCCCGCGCTGAGGTTGACGGTCATGATGTGGTGCAGCCGCACTCCCGGGGCCTGCGGCACGGCGAACCCGTTCTCGGTGACGATGTCGGGGTCGTTCTGGTTGAACACGTAGACCCCGGCGCCGAAGAGCCGGTGTCGCTCCACGTGGTCGCCGACCTTGTACCCCGCCCAGCCGAGCGTGCCGTCCGGCTGGGTCCAGTCCGCCTGGGTGGGCGGGTCGTAGGGCAGCTCGTTCTGGTAGAGGACGACGGTGCCGTCCTCGCCGTTCCACACCGTGTTGTGCTCCTGGAAGTGCTCGACGAACAGCCCGGTCGCGGTGACCCGGTCACCGTTGACGACGACGCCGGTGCGGCCGGTGTTCGTGCGCCAGCGCATCGAGTCTCCGTTGACGCCTTCCGAACCGTCCGTGGGGAAGCCCTCCACGCCGTGGTCGCCGCGCCAGACCCAGGTGTGGTCGATGAGCACGTCGTCGGCGTTCACCTCGAGCGCCACGTCGACCTTGCCCACGTGCGGCCCGCCGACCCGGAAGTACACGTCGGAGAGCGTCACGGGGTTCTCGCCCGTGGTGCAGCGCGGGTCGATCGCCGCCCACAGCGCCGACCGCTCGCAGAGGCGGTCGCGCCAGGTGTCGACCCGGTCCCGCCAGGGGCTCCGGTCCGCGCGGCCCACCTGCAGCAGCACCGGGGACTCGACCGTGCCCGCGTCGATCGTCACGCCCGCGACGACCACGCCGGCCGTGTCGGCCACCGTGAGCGGGACGGCGCCGTCCACGGCGGTGAGGGTCGCGTGGCCCATGCCGAGCACCACCGTGCCGGGCCGCTTCACCTTGATGCTGCGCGCGACGTCGTACACGCCCGGCGTGAGCAGCAGGTGCTTGCCGCGCGCCAGGTGCCGGTTGATCGTGGCCACGGAGTCACCGGGCCGCGCGATGTAGAAGTCCGTGATCGGCACCGTGCGTCCCGGCGTCGGGCCGTCCGCCCAGGAGATGCCGCTGGTGTCCTTCTGCGCGGCGGGGACCCGCACCTGGTAGCGGCCGTCGTCGTCGACGAACAGGTACGGCTTCTCGCGGCTCACGGGCGTCGTGTCGAGCGTCGTGTACGGCTCGGCCGGGAAGCCGGCCTCGCTCGGTGCGCCCTCGACGCCGGCGAACACCTGGTTCCACACCCCGTTGGACCAGCCGCCGCCGAGCTCGGAGTTGCGCGTGAGCCACTGCTGCTGGGAGCCGTTCGTCACGGCGGTGTCGAACCGGGAGTCCGCGATGAAGCCCCCGCTGGCGAACTGCGGGCCCGCGGAGCAGTAGTCCATCAGCGACAGCGGACCGCGGACGTCGAGGCGCCGCATCGAGACGGCCTGGGACACCGCCCAGAAGTTCGTGGTGGCCTCGCAGCCGCCCTGGCCCGCGGTGTTCACGTCGAGCGCGAGGTTCGAGATGGTCCGCCAGAAGTTCACGAGCGCGATGCAGTTCGGGTTCGCGTCGTCGCCCAGGCAGCGGTTGCGCACCTCGATGGCGCCGTTGACGGTGACGTCGTCCGGTGACGCGCCCAGCCCGGCGACCTCCGTGTAGTACCCGACGCCGAACTGCAGCGGGTCCGCGTCGCTGCCGTACGTGCCGGGCAGGAAGTAGACCGCGTGGCGGTCGGTGCTCATCTCGGCGTCGACCTGCTTCGCGTGCAGCGCGTCCATCGCCTGCTGGATCTCGTCCTGCGGCGTGTCGGGGCCGAAGACCGTGACGTTCGGCCCGAGGTCCGGGTCCCGCGGGTCGATCCGCTGACCCGGCGTCGCCTGCGCGCCGGGGGCTCCTGCCAGGACTGTCACGAGTGCTGCTCCTGCGGCGACGGCCGGCGCGCGGCGGAGCCGGTGCAGTACCGGTCCGGGCGTCGGCCCGTGGGGTGATGACATGCGTCCTCCTCGTCGAGGTCGCGGGTGACTCGTGTCACCCGTCGGCACGACAGTAGGGCGCGCGGGGCGCCACGACAAGCGGCACCCACGGATCGCTCAGGCGTAGGCGCCGCGGACCACCTCGAGCGCCCGCGCCAGGTCCTGCGGGTACTCGCTGGTCACCTCGACGTGGCGGCCGGTCACCGGGTGCTCGAAGCCCAGCCGCACGGCGTGCAGCCACTGGCGCGCCAGCCCGACCTTCGACGCCAGCACCGGGTCCGCGCCGTAGGTGAGGTCCCCCACCAGCGGGTGCCGCACGGCCGAGAAGTGCACCCGGATCTGGTGCGTGCGGCCCGTCTCGAGGTGCACCTCGACCAGGGAGGCCGCCGGCAGCATCTCCAGCACCTCGTAGTGGGTCACCGAGTGCTTGCCGTCGGCGACGACGGCGAACCGGTAGTCGGCCCCCGGGTGCCGGCCGATCGGGGCGTCGATTGTCCCGGTGGTCGGCTCGGGGTGTCCCTGCGCGAGCGCGTGGTACACCTTCGTGACCGTGCGCTCCTTGAACGCCCGCTTGAGCCCCGAGTACGCCGCCTCGCTCTTGGCGACCGCCATCAGCCCCGACGTCCCGACGTCGAGCCGGTGCACGATGCCCTGACGCTCCGCGGCGCCCGAGGTCGCGATCCGGTAGCCCGCCGCGGCGAGGGCGCCGACCACCGTCGGGCCGGTCCAGCCGGGCGACGGGTGGGCGGCGACGCCCACCGGCTTGTCGATCACCACGACGTCGTCGTCCTCGTACGCGATGCCCATGCCGGGCACCGGCTCGGGCACGACGGCGGGACCGGCCGCCGTCGGGTCCGGCACGTCGACCTCCAGCCGGCCACCGGCCGGCACGCGGTCCGACTTGCCCACCGTGCGGCCGTCGAGCTGCACGGCGCCGGACGCGGCGAGCTCCGCGGCCTGCGTGCGGGAGAACCCGAGCATGCGCGCCAGGGCCGCGTCGACCCGCTCGCCCGCGAGTCCGTCCGGGACGGGAAGCGTACGCAGTGCCACCTCAGCGCTCCTCGTGGCCGTCGGACGACGCGCCCTCGGGGACCGCACCCTCGGGAGCCGCGCCGGCGGGCTCCGCCGGCGCCTCGTCGTCGGCGTGCCGCTGCCCGTCGAGCCCGATCCCGCGGAACGTGAGGACGACGATGAGCCCGGCCGCGACGACGATCGCGATGTCGGCCACGTTGCCGATGAACACGCCGTAGTCGATGAAGTCCACCACGTGTCCTCGGGCGAACCCGGGCTCGCGGAAGAACCGGTCGCCCAGGTTGCCGAGCGCCCCGCCGAGCAGCAGCCCGAGCGCCACCGCCCAGCCGGCCGACCCGATCCTGCGGATCGCGCGCACGATGACCACGACCACCACGACCACCACGATCGTGAGCACCCACGTCATGCCGCCGCCGATCGAGAGGGCCGCGCCGTCGTTGTAGATGAGGCGCAGGCCGAGCAGGTCGCCGACGAGCGGCAGCGCCGCGGCCCCCGGCTCGAGCGCCGACTCCGCCCACCACTTGGTGAGCTGGTCGGCGGCGAGCACGAGCGCGGCGAGGACGACGGTCCAGGCGACCAGCCGCCGGCGGCGCGCGGGAGCGGTCACCGGCACGTCGCTGTCGGCGCCGCCGTCGGCCGCTGCGTGGGTGGCGGCACCGCCGTCGGCGTCGGCGTCGGACGGCACCGGCGACGACGTGGGCGCGTCGTCCCGGGGCGCGGGCTCAGGGGCCGGGGAACCGGCGGGCGTGGTGGACATCGTCGGCCAGTCTAGGTGGCCGACGCGAGCCTCAGCGCCGCTCCTCGCGGGCCTTCGCCTCGACGGACAGCGTCGCGCGCGGGAACGCCTGCAGGCGGGCCTTGCCGATCGGCAGGCCGGTGATCTCGCACGTCGCGTACGTGCCCTTGCCGATGCGGTCGATCGCGTGGTTCGTCTGCTCGAGCAGGTCACGCGTGTTGTTGACGAGGGTGAGCTCCTGCTCACGCTCCAGCGCGCTGGAGCCGTAGTCCGCCTGGTCGTCACCGGCGCCGTCACCCGAGTTCCGCAGCAGGTCGGACAGCTCCGCGTCCGCCGCGGCGAGCTCCCGCTGGAGCCTGGCGGCGTCGTCGAGGAGGAACGCGGCGAGCTCCTCCACCTCGTGCAGGGTCCACGGCTCCTCGCCGTCGCGCACGGGGAACTTCTTCACGTCCCGGGTCAGGTGCGGGAAGTTCTCCCGCAGTGCGGCACGGGTCGCGGTCGAGAGCTTGGCCATCGGTGCCCCTCCATCGGCTCGCGATCTCCTGCGGACCGCGAGGTCACCGCAGCGTAAGTGCGAGAACCGGTCCGCACAACAGCACGCGCCGTGAGGCGTCGTGCTCGTCGTGCGGACCGGTTCTCGCATCGATCGGACCAGCCGATCAGGTCGCGCGGCGTGCACCCGGGTGGTGCCGCGGCTCAGAGCTCCGAGGAGCGTGCGGCACCGGCGTTCTGTCGCGGCGGGAGCGCGGAGCCCCGCGCGTCCAGGTCGCCGAGCAGGTTCTGCAGGAAGCTCTTGAGACGGGTCCGGTAGTCGCGCTCGAAGAGCCGCAGCTCGTCGATCTTGCGCTCGAGCAGCGAACGCTCCTGCTCGAGCTGCGACAGGGTGCGGTGGCTCGTCTCCTCGGCCTCGCGCACGATCCGGGTGCCCTCGGACTTGGCCTCGGAGATCAGGCGGTCGCCCTCCTCCTGGCCCGAGCGCACGTAGTCGTCGTGAAGCTTCTGGGCGAGCTGGAGCATGCCGGTGGCCGACTCGGGCTCCTGCGGCGGCTGCCCCTTCGCGGCCGCCATCGGCGCGGGAACGGGTGCCGGGGCCGGCGTCGGCGCGGCGGGCTGCGCCTGCTGCGCGGCGTCGGACCGGCTCAGCTCTCCGACCCGACGCTCGGCCGCGGCCAGCTTCGAGCGCAGGTCCTCGTTCTCCTCCTGGACCGAGGTGAGCGTGCGTACGACCTCGTCGAGGAAGTCGTCCACCTCTTCGACGTCGTAGCCCTCTCGGAACTTCGTCGCGGCAAACTTCTTGTTCAGGATGTCCTCTGCCGTCAGCAGCGCCATCGTCTCACCTCATCGGTTGCACAGTCTCGGTTGCACGGTCGTGGCACGGACCCGGGCCGTCCGTCGTCCGGGTGACCACGGTAGCCCACGGCGCGCGAGGCGACATGCGCAGATGCCGCGCGCCGCGGGCGCCCACACGACGTCTTCACACCGGGCGTCGGCGGCCCCGGGCGGGAAAGGTCCGGCTTGTCGGGGTTCGGCGCGACGCGCCGGCGAGCCCGTGGCGTCAGAGGCTGCCGAAGAACGACGACAGCAGCGACACGCCGATGAACAGGACGAGGAAGGCCAGGTCGAGACGCACCTGACCGAGCGTCAACGGGGGGATCAGGCGGCGCAACCAGCGCAGCGGCGGATCGGTCACCGTGTAGACCGCCTCGGCGATCACCAGGACGACACCCCGCGGGCGCCAGTCCCGCGCGAAGAACTGCACCCAGTCGAAGACGAGTCGTACGACCAGGCACAGCAGGAAGAGCCAGAGCACGATGCTGATCAGCTGGAAGATGACGCTCACGGGGACGAACCTACCTGAGACGAGCGGCGGCCAGGGTCGGCGTGCCTCGACCCTGGCCGTGTGCAGCGGGCGCGGGGGCGCGCTCACGGGCAGCGCGCCGTGACGGAACCGCGATCAGCTCTGGTTGTAGAACGCTCCCCCGCGGCCCGACGGCACGGGAGGCGTGGTGGCGGGGGCTTCCTCGCCCGCGATCTCGACGTGCTCGGGCGAGAGCAGGAAGACCTTGTTGGTCACCCGCTCGATCGACCCGTGCAGGCCGAAGATGAGACCGGCCGAGAAGTCGACCAGACGCTTCGCGTCCGCGTCGTCCATGTCGGACAGGTTCATGATGACCGGCGTCCCGCCGCGGAACGCCTCGCCGATGCTGCGGGCGTCGTTGTACGAGCGCGGGTGGATGGTGGTGATCCGGCGCAGGTCGCTGCCCACGACGGACTCGGTCACCCCACCGCGGTGCAGCGGGGTGACCTGTGCCTGGTAGTCGTCACGCACCGGTGCCTCCAGCTCCTCGTACTCGTCGAGGTACTCCTCCGACTCGCCCCGGTCGTCGGCGAGCCCCAGGTACAGCATCGTCTTGCGAAGCGCTCCGCCCATCGCCCTGCTCCGTTCGTCGGCACGTCCCGCCCTGCGACTCGGACGGTGACCTGACCGTAACCATGGCGAGCCGCGCAGTAACGGACGACACGCCGGAGTGTCGCGGCACGCGGGGCAGGCTGGTCACGTGAGCGTGACGACCCCCGCCTGCCGGCCCGTCGTCGTCCCCGCCGCCGTCGCGCGGCGATGGGAGTACAGGTCCGGGTCGGTGAGTGTGCACCGGTCCACGTGCACGGCGGCGACGCCGCGGCCGGCGAGCTGGGCCAGGACGCCCCGCGGGAGGTCGAGCGCGGGGGTTCCCGCGGCGGTGGCGGAAGCCGTCTCGGGCACGACCCGTGACACCTGGGCCGCCAGCTCGGCGGGCACCTCGTAGCACCTGCCGCAGACGGCCGGCCCCACCGCGGCGCGCACGTCCGCCGTCCGGGCGCCACGCGCGACCATCGCGTCCAGCACCGCGTCGACCACCCCGAGCTCGGTGCCCCTGCGCCCGGCGTGGGCGACGGCGACGACACGAGCCACCGGGTCGGCGAGCACCACGGGGACGCAGTCGGCGACGAGGACGCCCAGGCCGAGCCCTGCCGTGGCCGTCACCAGCGCGTCCGCCTCCCCGGAGACGAGCGGGGGCGCGTCCGACGCCCAGCGCTCGCGCTCCGCCTCGCCGAGCTCGAGCACCTCGCGGCCGTGCACCTGCGCCGCGAACGCCACCGGTGCCCCGACCCAGCGCTCCAGCCGGGCACGGTTCTCGCGGACCCTGACCGGGTCGTCGCCGGTCGACGTGCCCAGGTCGAGCGACGACCACGGTGCGGGCGAGACGCCGCCGTGCCGGGTGGTGAACCCGGCGACGACGCCCGCACCGAGGTCGACACGGAGCAGTCCGGCGCCGAACTGTGCCGGCAGCAGCGACTCCTGGGCCCAGCCGACCGGTGCGCTCACTTGAGGAAGTCGGGCACGTCGAGCTCCTCGGCCGGGCGGCGCGGCTCGTCGAACAGCCGCGGCACCTCGACGGGGCGCTCGACGGTCACGCCCTCGCCCGCGCCGTCCTCGACGACCGTGAACGCGGGCCGCTGGTCGGCGGCGTGGCCCACCGGGACGGGCGCGTCCAGGCTGGCCGGGACGTCGTCGGGCTCGGCCGGGATCGGCCGCGGCTGCTGGTGCACGGGCTGGGGCGGAGCGGTGCGTGCCGCGTCCGGCAGCGGCACGGAGGACGTGGTCGGCGCCGCCGGCCGCGTCGACGACCCCGAGACCTGGCCCAGGGCGCGGGCGTCCTTGCGCACCTGCGGCACGCCGCCGTCGAAGCCGGCGGCGATCACCGTGACCCGGACCTCGTCGCCGAGGGCGTCGTCGATGACGGTGCCGAAGATGATGTTCGCCTCGGGGTGCGCGGCCTCCTGCACGAGACGCGCGGCCTCGTGCACCTCGAAGAGCCCGATGTCGCTGCCGCCCTGGATCGAGAGCAGCACGCCGTGGGCGCCGTCGATCGAGGCCTCGAGCAGCGGCGAGGAGATGGCGAGCTCGGCCGCCTGGATGGCCCGGTCCTCCCCGCGCGCCGAACCGATGCCCATGAGCGCCGACCCCGCACCCTGCATGACGGACTTGACGTCCGCGAAGTCGAGGTTGATCAGGCCCGGCGTGGTGATGAGGTCGGTGATGCCCTGGACACCGGAGTGCAGCACCTGGTCGGCCGAGTGGAACGCGGCGATCGCCGAGACGCTCTTGTCGGACATGGACAGGAGCCGGTCGTTCGGGATGACGATGAGGGTGTCGACCTCCTCGCGGAGCGTGTCGATCCCCTGCTCGGCCTGCACCGAGCGGCGCCGGCCCTCGAACGTGAACGGCCGGGTGACGACCCCCACCGTGAGCGCGCCGAGCGAGCGCGCGATCCGCGCCACGACCGGGGCGCCACCGGTGCCGGTGCCGCCGCCCTCGCCCGCCGTGACGAAGACCATGTCGGCGCCCCGCAGGACGTCCTCGATCTCCTCAGCGTGGTCCTCGGCCGCCTTCTTGCCGACCTCCGGGTCGGCGCCGGCGCCCAGGCCTCGGGTGAGCTCGCGCCCGACGTCGAGCTTGACGTCGGCGTCCGACATCAGCAGCGCCTGCGCGTCGGTGTTGATGGCGATGAACTCGACGCCCTTGAGGCCGACCTCGATCATGCGGTTCACGGCGTTCACGCCGCCACCGCCGATGCCGACCACCTTGATCACTGCCAGGTAGTTCTGCGGAGTTGCCACGTCGTTGCCTCTCGGGTCGTTCTGGTCCCGACTCCCCCTCCACCCGAGATCCTGGGCCCGGGACTCAAACCCTAAGGTTCGAGTTGAGGGTTAGAGTTATGTCAGGTTGCTGCTGCGTTCGACGGTATGCGCCCGGCCGGACGCGACGACGGACGTGTCTCGGCGTGTCGCACCGGCCGGACCCACCGACAGGCCCACCGGCGACCTCGCCGCGCCCACCGCCGACCGCGCGACCGCCGGACCGCGCCATCCGACCCACCACGACGGCTCACCGGGTGACCGGAAGCTCAGGGGACGAGACGTCGAGCGTGCGGGCGTCCGGCGCCACCTCGCGCAGCGTGGCCACGACGGAGATCTTGAGCGGCATGTCCTCGCTGCTCCCCCAGCGCACGGTCGTGCCGTCGTCCAGCACGGTCTCGACGGCATCCTGCGTCCCCGCGCTCGCCTCCGTGACCTTCCCGGCGAGCCCGTCGGGCAGCGCGGTCAGCACGTGCAGGGCGGCCTGGAGCGCGCGGGCGTCGTCCAGCGGCACCGTGACCTGCGCCAACCCCTTCGGTGCCTTGAGCCGGGTGGCGAGCCGCACGCCCTCGTTGTCCAGGACGACGTAGCCGTCGTCGGTCGGGACCGCCGCCACCGGGACCCGGGCGGTCAGCGCCACGCGGAGACCGTGCGGCCAGGCTCGGGTCAGGCTCACGTCCTTCACCCCCCGCACCTCGAGGATCTCCTGGCGCATCGCGACCGTGTCGAGCCGCGGGAGCGGCACCCCGACCGAGGCCTCGACGATCTCGCGCACCGCCTCGGGGTCCACCGTGGTGCCCTCGCCGGAAACCTGGACCTCCCCCGGCTCGAGCGCCAGCACCGGCGACCACAGCGCCCCCGCGACGAGGCCGCCGCCGACCACCAGCACGAGTGTCCACGTGAGCACGCGGCGCCACGCGCGGTGCCGGCGCATCGCGGTGCGCTCCGCGAGCCGGTCGGCCATCGCCGTGGACACGCGCGGCGGGGTCTGGCTGTCCGCCACGGCGACCGCCGTGCCGACCGCCGTGCCGCCCGCCCTCGGCGGGGGCTTGGACGCGGCGTCCGCGCCGGCCCTCGACGCCGGCTTGGACGCCGGCTTGGACGCGGGCTTCGACGGCGGCGTGGAGCGGCCCGGCGCCGGCTTCGGACCAGCCTTCGGCGCGGCCTTCGCTCCGCCCTTCGCGGTGGCCGCCCCGCCCGCGCGGGGGACGGAGCCGGTGCGCGGGCGGGACGACGACCCGGCACGCGGGGTCCCGCCCGTCGCCGGCTCGCGGCGCGCGGGCGTCCGGGGCGCGGGGCGCGGGCGGGGCGGGGGACGCATCAGTCCATGCTCTCCTCAGTGCCGGGCCCGACGGGCCCCGCCACGCCGTCGGCGGCCCCGCCGGGCCCCGTACCACCGTCGCGGACCGCACCCACCGAGTGATCGGTGCGGTCGGTGCGGTCGGTGCGGTCGGTGCGGCCGGCACGGTCGGCGAGGTCCGCGAGGATCACCGGGCCGAGCTCGGTGACGTCGCCCGCCCCCACGGTGAGCACGATGTCTCCCCGCCGCGCCGCGCGGGCCGCGACGTGCGCGGCCTCGGCCCGGTCCTCGACCGCGCGCACCGCGCCGCCCGTCACGGTGCGCGGCGCGAGACCGGTGATGGTGTGCGCGCCCACGGCAGGGTCGACGTCCTCGCGCGCCCGGTAGACGCCCGTGACCACCACCTCGTCCGCGAGCGCCAGCGCCTCGGCGAACCGCTGCGCGAAGATCCGGGTGCGGGAGTACAGGTGCGGCTGGAAGAGGACCACGATCCGCCCGTCGCCCGCCACGGGCCGCGCGGCCCGCAGGAGGGCCGCGACCTCCGTCGGGTGGTGGTCGTAGCTGTCGAAGACCCGTACCCCCGCGGCCTCGCCGCGCAGCTCGAAGCGCCGGCCCGTGCCGACGAACGTCCCGGCCCCGGCCACCGCCCGGTCCGCGGGGACCCCAAGGAGCACCGCGGCGACGACGGCGGCCGTCGCGTTCAGCGCGTTGTGCGCCCCGGGGACGTCCAGGCGCAACGCGTACGGCCCGTCCCCGAGCGGCCCGCCCCCCACGGTGGCGCTCACGGTGCCCGCGCCCGGGACGACGTCGCGGACCCGCACGTCGGCGTCGGCGGCGAGCCCGTACGTGACGACGCGCCCGCCCGCGGCGCGGTGCGCCACGGCGAGCGCCGCCGAGCCCGGGTCGTCGGCGCAGGCGACGAGCGCGCCACCGACCGCGATGTGCCCGGCGAACGCCACGAACGCCTGCTCGAACGCCTCCTGCGACCTGTAGTGGTCGAGGTGGTCCGGCTCGACGTTCGTCACGACGGCGATCGTCGGTGCGTAGTTGAGGAACGATCCGTCCGATTCGTCGGCCTCGGCGACGAGCACGTCCGACGTGCCGAGATAGCCCCCGGGGACCGCGTGCTCGGTGCTGTCCGCGTCGCGCACCCGGACGGTGCCGCCGATCGCGAAAGAGGCGTCCACGCCGCAGGCGCGCAGCACGGTGGCGACCATGGCCGAGGTCGTCGTCTTGCCGTGCGCCCCGGCGACGGCGACCGCGCGCCGGTCGACCATGAGGGACGCGAGCGCCTGGGAGCGGTGGAGCACCCTGATCCCGGCTGCCCGTGCCGCCACGAGCTCCGGGTTCGACTCCCGCACGGCGGAGGAGACGACGACCGAGTCGACGAGCGGGTCGCCGTCGGCGCCCACGACGTGCGCCGCGTCGTGCCCCACCCAGACGTGCACGCCGTCGGCCCGCAGCGCGTCCAGCGCCGGGGACGTGGCGGCGTCGGACCCCTGGACGGGCACGCCGCGCGCCGCGAGCAGCCGCGCCACGACCGACACGCCCGCGCCACCCACCCCGACGAGGTGCACCCGCCCGAGTGCCTCGACGGGCAGCGGCGGCGCCCCGGCGCCAGGGCCGTGCTCGCCGCTCATGCCTGCTGCCCGGACGGCGCCGCGCCACCCGCGACGGCCTCGCCCACCAGGTCCGCGACCCGCGCCGCGGCGTCCCGCACGCCGGCGGCCCGCGCCGCGGCGGCCATCGACGCGAGCCGGCCCGTGTCACCCAGGAGCGCGGGAACCTGCCGCGCGACCCACGCGGACGTCAGGTCGGCGTCGTCCACGAGCAGCCCGCCGCCCGCCTCGACGAGCGGACCGGCGTTGAGCCGCTGCTCCCCGTTGCCGATGGGCAGCGGCACGTACACGGCCGGGACGCCGAGAGCGGCCAGCTCGCACACCGTGCCCGCGCCCGACCGCGCCACGACGAGGTCGGCGACGGCGAGCGCCAGGTGCATCTCCGACAGGTACTCGCGCACCTGGTACCGGGCGGCCTCGTGACCCCCGGCCAGCACGGCGTTCTCGACCGCCGTGCGCACCGGGACGTCCTTGCCCTTGCCGGTGAGGTGGAGCACCTGCACGCCGGCGGCGAGCAGGGCGTCGACGGCACCGGCGAGGGCCGCGTTGACCGACGCCGCCCCGGACGACCCGCCCGTGACCACGAGCGTGGGCGAGGTGGCGTCCAGGCCGAGCGCGTCGGCGGCCCGCACGCGGGCACCGGCCGCGTCCCGCTCCCGCTCCTCGACCAGCGCGCCGATCTCCGCGCGCAGCGGCAGGCCGACGACGGTGGCGCCGGGAAGCTCGGTACCGGCGAAGGTGACGCCCACGCGAGCGGCCCAGCGCGCGCCCAGCCGGTTGGCGAGCCCCGGGCGCGCGTTCTGCTCGTGGATCACCACGGGGACACCCCGCCGCCGCGCCGCGAGGTACGCCGGCGTGGAGACGTAGCCGCCGAAGCCGACCACGGCCTGGGCGTCGATCTCGTCGATCGCCGCCTCCGCGGCGCGCACGGCGGACGTGAGGCGGCCGGGCAGCCGCAGGAGGTCGACGCTGGGGCGGCGCGGCAGCGGGACGCGCGGCACGGGCCACAGCCGGTACCCGCGGGCGGGGACGAGCTCCGCCTCCAGGCCCGTGGTGGTGCCGAGCGCGATGATCCGTGCCTCGGGCTCCCTGGACCGCAGCTCGTCCGCGACGGCGAGGAGGGGATTGACGTGGCCGGCCGTGCCGCCGCCGGCGAGCACGACGGAGGTGACTGCAGAACTCTTCACACCCCGGACCCTATCGGCCGCGGGGACCTCCTCGGCCGCGCCCGCGGCGTCGTGAGAGGACACCGACGGACCGGCGCACGACACCTGCCCGGGCGGCGAGCGCGTCGGCCGCGCCCGGCTCGGTGCGCGCGAAGCTGATGACCACGCCGAGCGCGATCATCGTGGTCACCAGAGCCGAACCGCCCGCCGAGACGAGCGGCAGGGGGACGCCGATCACGGGCAGCACCCCGATGACCACGCCGATGTTGATGAACGCCTGCCCGACGATCCAGCAGGCGATCGCCGCCGTCGTGATCTTGACGAACGGGTCCGGGTGCCGCCGCACGACGCGCGCCATCGCGACGCCGAGCACCGCGAACAGCGCCAGCACGAGGAGGGTCCCGAACAGCCCGAGCTCCTCGCCGACGACCGCGTAGATGAAGTCGTTGTGAGCCTCCGGGAGATAGTTCCACTTCTCCCGGCTGGCGCCGAGCCCGACGCCGAAGAGGCCGCCGGTGCCGAGCCCGTACAGGCCGTGGATGGACTGGTAGCACTCCCCCTGCTTGTCCGCGCAGGTGCCGTAGGTGGCCAGGATCCGGTCGAGCCGGTCGCTGCCGTCCTGGTTGAGGATGAGGAACCAGCCCACGAACGCGGCGGCGGCCCCGCCGCCGAGGGCGAGCATCGTCGCCGGGGCTCCGGAGACCCAGTAGGCGCCCAGCCCGAGCAGCGCGATGACGAGCGCCGTGCCCAGGTCGTGCCCGGCGACGACCAGCCCGGCGACCACCACGATGCCGATGCCGCCCGGTGCGATCGCCTGCCCCCACCGCCCGAGCAGGTGCTGCTTGCGGCCCAGCACGGCCCCCAGCCACAGGGCCAGCGCCAGCTTGGCGAGCTCGGAGGGCTGGATCCGCACGGGCCCGATCGGGAGCCAGTTCTGGTTGCCGTTCACCGAGTCCCCGACGATCATCACCGCGACGAGCAGCGCCACCGCCACGAGCAGTGCCGGCCAGGCGAGCCGCTTGTACCAGCGCACGGGCAGTCGCGACGCGACGAGCATCAGGGGCAGGCCGATGAGCGCGTACTGCCCCTGGGTGAGGAACGCCAGGTAGGGCGAGTCCCCTCGGGAGATCGACTCGATCGTGGAGCTCGACAGCACCATGACGAGGCCGATGACGAGCAGCAGGCCGGTGGCCCCGACGAGCAGGTAGTAGCTCGTCACGGTCGAGTTCCACTGGCCCAGCCAGGGCCGGTCCGTGCGACCGGCGGCCGGCCGCGTGGTCCCCGTCGTCACCGCCATGCGCTCCCCCGTGCCTCGTGCGTCGCCTACGGCGTCCCGGTCAGCTCCTGGACCGCCGTGGCGAAGGCCTCCCCGCGCCGTGCGTAGGAGGCGAACTGGTCCATCGACGCGCCCGCCGGGGCGAGGAGCACGGTGTCGCCCTCGCGGGCGAGACCCTGCGCGGCCGCCACGGCCCGGCGCATCACGGAACCAGTGTCGCCGGGATCGACCACGACGACGGGGACCTGCGGGGCGTGTCGGGCCAGCGCGTCGCGCAGGGGGGCCGGGTCGGCGCCGATGAGCACGGCGGCGCGGAGCCGGTCCGCCTGGCCGGAGACCAGCTCGTCGAACGACGCGCCCTTGGCCAGGCCGCCCGCGACCCACACGACGGTGCCCGCCGCGCAGGCACCGAGGGAGGCCGCGGCCGCGTGCGCGTTGGTCGCCTTCGAGTCGTCCACGTAGGAGACCCCGCCCAGCTCCCGCACGAGCGCGATGCGGTGCGCGCCGGGCCGGAACGCGCGCAGCCCGTCGCGGACCGCAACCGCGGGCACCCCGTGCGCCCGGGCGAGGGCCGCCGCCGCGAGCGCGTCCGCCACGACGTGCGGGGCCGGCGGGGCGCCCGGGGGCGCGAGGTGCGCCAGGTCCGCCAGCGTGGCGAGCTCGGTGGCGTGCGTGCGGTGCTCCCGGGTGCCGGACGCGGCGTGGAACGCGCGGTCGACCAGCACGTCCTCGACGACGCCGACCTGACCGAGCGCGGGCGCGCCGAGGGTGCAGCCGACGGCGCGGGCGCCCTCGACGACATCGGCCTCCTCGACCAGCTCGCGCGTCGCGGGGTCGGCCACGTTGTAGACGCAGGCCACCTGCACGCGGTCGAGGATGCGGCCCTTGTCGCGGGCGTAGGCCTCGAACGACCCGTGCCAGTCGAGGTGGTCCGGCGCCAGGTTCAGCACCGCCGCGGCCTCGAACGACGTCGTGCCGGTGAAGTGGAGCTGGAAGCTGGAGAGCTCGACGGCGAGCACGTCGTAGGACGGGTCGAGCGCCGCCGCCACGAGTGGGGCGCCCACGTTGCCGACGGCGGCCGTGCGCAGGCCCGCGGCCCCCAGGATCGAGGCGAGCATCTCCACCGTGGTGGTCTTGCCGTTCGTCCCGGTCACCCCGAGCCACGGCGCCGGGCCACGAGCGGCCCCGTCGTCCGCCGGCCCGCGGTCGGTCCGCAGCCGCCAGGCGAGCTCCACCTCGCTCCAGACCGGCACCCCGGACTCCGCCGCGGCGGCCAGCAGGGGCGACGAGGGGGGCCAGCCCGGGGACGCGACCACCAGGTCGGCCGCCGCGACGACCTCCGCCGCGCGTCGCGGGTCGTCCGCGTCGCGCACGTCGGCGCCCTCGGCGCGGGTGTCGACGGTCACGAGCGAGCGCACCCGGCCCGCCAGCGCGTCCGCCACCGCACGGCCCGTGACCCCGAGCCCGGCGACGACGACGCGCGCCTCCCCGAGGCCGACGGTCAGGTCCGGCGTCACGTGACCACCCACTCGGCGTAGAAGACGCCCATGCCGAGGGCGGCGAAGAGGCCCGCGATCAGCCAGAACCGGATGACGATCGTCACCTCGCCCCACCCGGACAGCTCGAAGTGGTGGTGCAGCGGCGCCATCTTGAACACCCGCCGGCCGGTCATCTTGAAGAAGCCGATCTGGATGACGTCCGACATGACGATGATGACGAAGAGCCCACCGATGATCGCCGCGAGGATCTCGGTGCGGGACAGGATCGAGATGCCAGCGAGCGCGCCGCCGAGGGCCAGCGAGCCGGTGTCGCCCATGAAGATCTTCGCCGGGCTGGCGTTCC
Organism: Isoptericola luteus; assembly: GCF_020297055.1. GTDB lineage: Bacteria > Actinomycetota > Actinomycetes > Actinomycetales > Cellulomonadaceae > Isoptericola > Isoptericola luteus. The sequence goes on from NZ_JAIXCQ010000004.1 coordinate 72,437, forward strand.
ACCACAGGAAGCCGACGCACGCGCCGCAGATGGCCGCCGCGATGATCGCCATGTCCTGCGGGTCGCGCACCTCGTAGCAGCGGGGGCCGGCGGCGGCGAGGCGCTGGCACGACTGGTTGAGCTGCCAGATGCTCAGCAGCACGTACGCGCCGAACACGATGAGCGACACGCCCGTGGCCAGCCCGTCCAGGCCGTCGGTGAGGTTGACGGCGTTGGACCAGGCGGTGATGAGGAAATTCGCCCACACCACGAACAGGATCAGGCCCACGGTGATGCCGGCGAACGCGAGGTCGAGGTTGGTGTCGCGCAGGAACGAGATCCGCGTGGAGGCCGGCGTGCGCGCGTTGTCGTTGGGGAACTGCAGGGCGAGCACGGCGAAGCCGATGCCGACGAAGCCCTGCCCCACGATCTTGGCCCTGGCCGTCAGCCCGAGGGAGCGCTGCTTGCGGATCTTCGTGAAGTCGTCGAGGAACCCGACCAGGCCGAGACCGGTCATGAGGAAGAGGCACAGCCACGCCGACGCGCTGGGCGGGCGTCCCGCGACCGCCATCGACACCGCGAAGCCCACCAGCGTGGCGCCGATGATGACGACGCCGCCCATCGTGGGGGTGCCGCGCTTGGTGAAGTGGGCGGTAGGGCCGTCCTGCCGCACGAACTGGCCGTAGTTGCGGTGGATGAGGAACCGGATGAACAGGGGGGTGCCGAACAGCGCGACGATCATCGAGACCGCCGCCGCGGCGATGATGGCGATCACGGGGCGACCTCCCCGGTGACCTGCGGGCCGGCCTGCGACGTGGCCGGGGTACCGGCGGCGAGCTCGTCGCCCAGCCGCCACAGCCCCGCCCCCAGCGAGGACTTGACGAGCACGACGTCGCCGGGCGCGAGCTCGTCTGCGAGCACGCCGCGCGCGGCGTCGAGGTCAGGCACGAAGACCGACTCCTCTCCCCAGGACCCCTCCTGCATGGCTCCCTCGTGGATGTGGTAGGCCCCTTCGCCGACGACGACGAGGAGCTTGACGTTCAATCGCACCACGAGCCGGCCGATGGCGTCGTGCGCGGCGCGCGCGGAGTCGCCGAGCTCGAGCATCTCGCCGAGCACCGCGACGGACCGCCGCGTGCGGCCGGCCATGACGGCGAGCGTCCGCAGCGCGGCCCGCATCGAGTCGGGGTTGGCGTTGTAGGCGTCGTCCACGACGGTGACACCGTCGGGCCGCTCGGTGACCGCCATGCGGTGCGGGCTGAGCGCGGACGCGCTACCCAGCGTCGCGACGACGTCCGCGAGGTCGGTGCCGAGCGCCGTCGCCGCGGCTGCGGCCGCCAGCGCGTTGCTCACGTGGTGCGCGCCGACCAGGCGCAGGTCGACCCGCGCCGGGGCGCCGGCGCCCTGCAGGGTGAACGACGCCCGGCCGGACGCGTCGACGGCGACGTCGTCGGCCCGCACGTCGGCGGACGGGATCGTCCCGAAGGTCACGACGCGTCGTCCGTCGGCGCCCGCCGCCATCGCGGCGACCCGCTGGTCGTCGGCGTTGAGCACGACGGTGCCGCCGGGCAGCGCCCCGGCCACCATCTCGGCCTTGGTGGCCGCGATCGCCTCGACGGAGCCGAACTTGCCGACGTGGGCCGTCCCCACGGCGAGCACCACCCCGACGTCGGGCGGCGCGATCCGGGTGAGGTAGGCGATGTTCCCGGGGGCGTCGGCGCCCATCTCCAGCACGAGGGCGCGGGTGTCCGCGGTGATCTGGAGCACGGTCAGCGGCAGGCCGATCTCGTTGTTGAACGAGCCTGCCGGCACGACGACGGCGTCCGCCGGCCGCCCTGCCCGCAGGACCTGACCCAGCAGGTCCTTGGTCGTGGTCTTGCCCACCGACCCCGTGACCGCGACGACACGCAGGTCGCCCGCGGCGCGGACCCGCGCGAGCACCGCGCGGGCGAGCTCGCCGAGCGCGACCTGCACGTCGTCGACGACGACGGTGGGGACGCCCTCGACCTCGCGCGCCGCCAGCACGAGGGTCGCCCCCGCGCCGACCGCGGCCGCGGCGAAGTCGTGGCCGTCGACGTGCTCGCCGCCCAGCGCCACGAACAGCGACCCGGCCTCCACCCGGCGCGAGTCGACGACGACCGGGCCGTGCACCCGGGTCCCCGCCTCGGCGTGCAGCCGTCCCCCTGTCGCCTCGGCGACGTCGGCGGCGGTCAGATCGATCATGCGGTGGTGGTCCTCTCGTCCTTGGCGCCCTCGTGACCGGCGCGCTGCTGCAGCGCCCGGCGGGCCTCGACCCGGTCGTCGAGCTCGACGTCGACGCCGGCGACTTCCTGGATGGTCTCGTGGCCGCGTCCGGCCACGAGCACGGTGTCCTCGGGTGTCGCGGTGCGCACGGCGCGCGCGATCGCCTCCGCGCGGGGCGCGACCTCGGCGACCTCGACCTCCCGGCCCGCCTCGCGGGCCACGGCCTGCGCGGCGCGCGCGCCGTCGAGCACGGCCGCGCGCACCGCGGCGGGGTCCTCCCCGTGCGGGTCGTCGTCCGTGAGCACCACGACGTCCGCGCCGGCGACGGCGGCGGCGCCCATCGAGGGGCGCTTGCCCTTGTCCCGGTCCCCCGTCGCACCGAAGACGACGACGAGCCGCCCCGCGGTGGTGGGTCGCAGCGCTGCCAGCGCGAGCTCGAGCGCGTCCGTGTTGTGCGCGAAGTCGACGACCACCCGGGGGTTCCCGTCCCCGCCCGGACCGACGACCTCCATGCGTCCGGGCACGCGCGCGCTGAAGCCGCCCGCGGCCGCGAGCGCCTGGACGACGTCGTCCAGGTGCGCCCCGCCCTCGAGGACCATCGCCGCGGCGAGTGCCGCGTTCGCCACGTTGAAGTCGCCCGGCAGGGTCGTGGAGGTGCGCAGCGTGCGCCCGTCGGCGTGAGTCAGGACGAAGGCCGAGCCGGTGCCGTGGGGCACGACGTCGGTCACGGTCCAGTCCGCGGCGGCCTCGCCGGGCCGCGCGGCCCGGGTGCGCACCGTGGCCACCGGCACGCGTGCCGCCGCCGCCATCCGCTCGCCCCAGACGTCGTCGACCACGACGACGCCCCGGCGCGCGTGCGCGGGCGTGAACAGCGCGGCCTTGGCGTCGAAGTAGGTCTGCAGGTCCCCGTGGAAGTCCAGGTGGTCCTGGCTCAGGTTCGTGAAGCCGACGACGCCGAACTCGACGCCGTCCACCCGGTGCATCGACAGCGAGTGCGACGAGACCTCCATGGCGAGCGTGCGCACGCCCTGCTCGCCCATCGCCGCGAGCAGCGCCTGCAGGTCCGCTGCCTCCGGCGTGGTGAGCCGGCTGGGCAGCACGCGGTCCCCCACGCGCATCTCGACGGTGCCGACGAGGCCGCCGGTCCAGCCGAGCGCACGCAGCAGGTGGTCGAGCTGGTACGTCGTCGTGGTCTTGCCGTTGGTGCCCGTGACGCCGAACGTCATGAGCCGGTCCGCCGGGGTGCCGTACACCCACGCGGCGACGGGCCCGAGCACCGCGCGAGGGTCCGGGGCCACGAGCACGGGCGTCGACACGAGCCCGGGCGCGGACGCGAGGAAGGCGGCGCCGTCGGCGTCCGTGAGGACCGCGCGGGCGCCGCGCGCCACCGCGTCCGCGGCGAACCGTGCGCCGTGCGCGTGCGCGCCGGGCAGGGCCACGAACAGGTCGCCGTCGGCCACCACGCGGTTGTCGGAGGCCACCGAGGAGACGACGACGTCCGCGCCGTGGGGCGGGGCCGGCGACGTCACCTCGAACCCGAAGGCCAGTGCGAGGTCCCGCACCCGGCGGGGCGCGGTGCCCTCCGGCCGGATGCGGGGATGCGGGGAAGTCACGGAGAAGAACCTACCCTCTGGGGGGCCCGCTCCTGGTACCCGGCCCAGGTCCCATGGCGAGGGTCACGCTCCCCGCGCGGGGACCGGTCACGAGCCGTCTTTCCAGGTGAGGGGGTACGGGTCGAACCTCGTCCCGCTGGGCGGCACGTCCGCCTTCTGCAGCGTGTACCCCATGAGGTCGCTGAACACCGGCGCCGCCGTCACGCCACCGTAGATCGACGAGTGCGGGCTGCGCAGGAACACCGACACCGTGTACTTCGGGTCGTCGGCGGGCGCCACCCCGATGAACGAGGCCATGTAGGTGGTGGCGCCACCGGGCAGGAACATCTGGGCGGTCCCCGTCTTCCCGGCCACGCGGTACCCAGGCACCCGCGCCGAGGACGCCGTGCCCTCGTCACCCGTGACGGACTCGAGCATCCGCAGCACCGACCTCGCGGTCTTCGTGGACACCACCCGGGTCTCCTCGGGCGCGGGCGCCGGCGTGAACGTGCCGTCGGCGGCGCGCGACCCGGCGAACAGGCTGGGCTCGACCAGCACGCCGTCGTTCGCGATGGTCGAGAAGACCTGCGTGGCCTGCAGCGCGTTCACCGCCAGCCCCTGGCCGAACAGGATCGTGTACGGGGTGCGCGGGTCGTTCGCGAGGCTCTCCTTCGACGGCAGCAGCCCCTTGGACTCTCCGGGCAGGCCCAGGCCGGTGAGCTCGCCGAGCCCGAACTTGCGCAGGTAGTCGAGACGCACCTGCTGAGGGATCTTCTCCCCGATCTGCACCGTGCCCGTGTTCGACGAGTGCGCCAGCACCCCGGCCAGGGTGAGGTGCTGCACCGGGTGCTCGTGGGAGTCCCGGAACGACTGCCCGTTCGGGGTCTCGTAGCGGTACGGCACCTCGAACCGGCTGCCCGGCTCCCAGTAGCCGCCCTCCAGGGCGGCCGCCATGGTGATCACCTTGCCGGTGGACCCGGGCTCGAAGACGTCCTTGACGGCGCGGGAGCCGTCCGCGACCGCCGCGGTGGAACGGTCGTTGGGGTCGACGTCGCCCGAGTCCGCCAGGGCGAGGACCTTGCCGGTGGAGATCTCCGAGACGACCGCCATCGCGTACCTGGCGCCCGTCGCGGACACGGCCTCGTCGAGCAGCTCCTCGGCCTTCCACTGGATGTCGGAGTCGACCGTCAGCTGGACGTCGCTTCCCGCGACCGCGGGGGTGGCCTCGACCGGCGCGTTGGGGATCATCACCCCGTCGCGCCCCTGCTCGAACGTCGTCCGGCCGTCGGTGCCCGCCAGGAGGTCGTCGTACGCGCCCTCGATGCCGCCCTGCCCCTCCTGGTCGGCGTTCAGGAAGCCGACCAGGGTGCCGGCCACCTCCCCCGCCGGGTACGTGCGGCGGGACGTCTGCTCCGTCCTGATGTAGGCGCGCAGCCCCAGGTCGGCGACGGCGCGCTGCACCTGGGGCACCGCGTCACGCTTGAGCGGGACGTACCGGTCCTCGCCGTTGAGCCGCGCGGCCAGCACGGCCGGTTCCTCGTCCAGCACCGGTCCGAGCAGCTGCGCGATGCCGAGGGCGCCGTCCTGGACCGGCTCGCCCGTGGACGTCTCCACCCGCTCCCCGCCGCGGAACCCTTGGATGGCCTGCTGGTCGGCGATGATCGTGTACCGGTCCACGCTCGTGGCGAGCGCGCGGCCGTTCGCGTCCACGATGTCGCCGCGGTGCGCGAGCTGCACGTCGGAGGTGGTGCGCATCGCCTGCGCCTCCCTCGCCAGCGCGGGGCCCTGGAAGATCTGCACGTGCACCAGCCGGCCGACGAAGACCGTCAGGACGAGCGCCGCGATCACGATCAGCCAGCGTTGCCGCTGCTCCGGCGTCCCGGGACGGGGCGCCGAGCGCCGCGGCGGAGCCGTGCGCGACGGCCGACGGCGCTCGGGCGCCGATGTCTTCCGGACGCCCCTGGCCGCGGCGGACGTCCCCGACCCGCCCGCGCGGGGGGCCGACGTCCCCGACGCGCGGGTCCGCGGGGCCGACGTCGTGGCGGACGCCGGGCGCGCGGGCTGCTTGCGCGGGGAGGACTTCTGCGGGGCCGACGTCCGGGAGGCCGACGTCCGGGAGGCCGACGTCCGCCGCGGCGCGCCACCGGACCTGCCGGCAGTGCCTGACGTGCCTGACGTGCCTGACGTGCCTGACGTGCCGCGGCGGCCGGCGCCGCTCGTCGATCGGGGTGCCACCCCCCGATTCTGCGGTGCGCCGGCGCCCGGACCGTGACCCCGGCGCGGGCGTGTCGCCCCGCCGCCGGAGGTCACGGCGTACCCGAGCCGTCCGAGTCCTGGTCCGTCCCGACGGTGCTGCGCTTCTCGACGCTGATCATCGTGGGGTTCTCGGCGGGAACCATGCCCAGAGCCCGGGCCCGGTCGTCGAGCGACGCCTCCGCCGCCCGCAGCTGCGCCTGCTTGGCCTGCACGTCCTCGGCGACCCGGGCCACCTGGCGCTGCAGCGACGCCGACTCGTACGAGCCGCGGGCCATCGTCGTGTTGAGCAGCAGCGCCGCCAGCAGCGCTCCCGCCAGGATCACGGCGCACAGCACCAGGAACGGCGCGCCGGACGTCGCCTGCAGGGGCGCCCGCACGGCGTCGAGCCGCCGCCCACGTTCGGCCCCCCCGGCCAGCGGGGTCAACGGCGCGCGGCGCGGCGCGGTCGTCCTGGGGCTCGGGGTCGCGGCCGGGGCACGCAGGGCACTCATCGGCGGGCCTCCTTGGTGGTCGGGTGGGGCAGCAGGTGGGACGGCGTCGGGCGCAGGCGGCGGGCGGCACGCAGCCGCACCGACGCCGAGCGCGGGTTGCGCTCGAGCTCGGCCTCGTCGGCCTCCTCCGCGCCCCGCGTGAGGGCCTCGAGGTACGGCCGGTGGGTCTCGGGCTCGACCGGGAGCCCCGGCGGGGCGCTCGACGTCGTGCCGCGCGCCAGCGCCCGCTTGACGATCCGGTCCTCCAGCGAGTGGTACGCCTCGACGACGACCCGCCCGTCGGTGGCCAGCGCCTCGATCGCCGCGGGGACGGCGCGCTCGAGCACCTCCAGCTCGCCGTTCACCTCGATCCGCAGGGCCTGGAAGGTGCGCTTGGACGGGTTGCCGCCCGTGCGGCGCGCCGCCGCGGGGATGGCGTCGCGCACCAGCTCCGCGAGCTCCGCCGTGCGCTCCCACGGGCGCTCCTCGCGGCGGCGCACGATCGCGCGGGCGACCCGGGGGGCGAACCGCTCCTCGCCGTACTCGCGCAGGATCCGGGCGAGGTCACGCTCGGCATAGGTGTTCAGCACGTCGGCCGCCGTCATCCCGCCCGACTGGTCCATCCGCATGTCGAGGGGGGCGTCGTGCGCGTACGCGAACCCGCGGTCGGCCTCGTCGAGCTGCAGGGACGACACCCCGAGGTCCATCAGCACGCCCTGGACGCCGCCCGGGGAGTGCTCGGCCACGACCTCACCGATCTCGTCGTACACCGCGTGGACCGGCGTGAACCGCTCGCCGAAACGGGCCAGCCGTGCCCCGGCCAGCGCCAGCGCCTGGGGGTCGCGGTCGATCCCGAGGACGCGCGCGGTGGGCACCTGCTCGAGGACCGCCTCGGTGTGCCCGCCCATGCCGAGCGTGCAGTCGACCAGCACGCTGCCGGGGGTGGCGAGCGCCGGCGCGAGCAGGTCCACGCAGCGCTGCAGCAGCACGGGGAGGTGCCGGTCGCTCGCCGGGCGCCCCGGGGCGCGAGAGCCGGCCCCGCCGGGCGTGGGCCCAGAGCCCTGCTCTGGCGTGGTCGCGTCCTTGGTGGCGTCGTCGGTCATGACTGGTCCTCCTCTCGCTCGTCGCGGTCGTGCCGTCGTGTGGTCGGTCGTGGTGGTGCGTCCCGCCGGGGCCGGCCGGTCAGGTCTCCCTCCGCGTGTTCTGGCGCCGGGGAAGTGCGTCAGACTCTCGCGGCTGGAGGCCTCACCGGCCGGGCCGGTCTCGTGGTGCTCGTGTCCTGCTGTGCTCATGTGGCTGATGTACCTGATGTACCTGTGGTGCCGCTGTGCTGTTGTGGGTCCTGCCGGGCCGCCGGGAACGGCCTAGAACTGCAGGTCCGGGAAGAGCTGCTCCGCCGTGTCGGAGTACGCCGACTCCTGCTCGGCGAGGTACGTCTCCCACGCCGCGGCGTCCCAGACCTCGACACGGGTGCCGGCGCCGATCACCGCGACGTCCCGCTCCAGGCCGGCGTACGCGCGCAGCGCCGGCGGGATCACCACGCGACCCTGCTTGTCCGGGACCTCGTCGCTCGCGCCCGACAGAAACACGCGCAGGTAGTCGCGCGCCTGGCGGCTGGTCACCGGGGCCTGCCGGACCTGCTCGTACATGCGGCCGAACTCGTCCATGGGGAGCAGGAACAGGCAGCGCTCCTGCCCCCGCGTCAGGACGAGGCCGGGAGCGAGGCGAGCACGGAACTTCGCCGGGAGGATCAACCGGCCCTTCTCGTCGAGCTTGGGGGTGTACGTGCCCAGCAGCAGTCCAGACCCCGGGAATCCCTCCCCCAGCACTCCGGCCACGGCCCGCACCTCCCCTCGCGCTCCCGCGCCCTCCACGCTACTCCACTTTGCTCCACCGGGCCCGCTCATAGGCCGGGGAGTTCTCCCCATCGCTCCCCCACCGGTGCCGGGTGGACGCCTCGCGCGGCTCGTGCACCCCCGTCCGCCCCCGTCCGTGGCGGCGGCGCGGGTCGCGCACGGGCAGCAGATCACCCGCCGGGGACCTGTGACGGAAGGCACATCTGCGGCGGCGGTTCCACTACGCTGCGAGAAGGTCGGTGGGTGACCCCACCACAGGCAGGCCGGGTCACCGCCCCGGCCCGGCACCCGGAGGACACGTGCAGCCCCACATCGATGCGCCGTCGACGCCCACCGCGAGCGGCCCGCTGCGCTCCCAGGACCTCGCGCGAGGGATCGCGGACCTGGTCGGCACCACCGCGAAGGTGCGCGACGCCGTGGAGTCCGTCGTCGCGGGCCGGGCCGGCCTGGCAGACGTCACCGTCGCCGTGCTGCTCGCGGAGGGCCACCTCCTCATCGAGGACGTGCCCGGGGTCGGCAAGACCACCCTGGCCAAGGCCCTGGCCCGCAGCATCGACTGCCGGGTGGGCCGGATCCAGTTCACGCCGGACCTGCTGCCCAGCGACCTCACGGGCGTGAACATCTTCCGGTCGGCGACGCACGACTTCGAGTTCCGGCCTGGGCCCGTCTTCAACAACGTCGTCATCGGCGACGAGATCAACCGGGCGTCGCCGAAGACTCAGTCCGCGCTCCTGGAGTGCATGGAGGAGGGCCAGACCACGGTCGACGGCACCACCTACTCGCTCCCTCGCCCGTTCCTCGTCGTCGCCACGCAGAACCCCGTCGAGATGGAGGGCACCTACCCGCTGCCGGAGGCCCAGCGCGACCGCTTCACCGCGCGCCTCACCGTCGGATACCCGGATCCGGACGCCGAGATGACCATGCTCGACCGGCAGGAGTCCGCGGACCCGCTGGCGCACCTCGCACCCGTGACCACCGGCGCCGACATGGCGAGGTTCGCGACGCTGGTGCGCTCCGTGCACGCGGCGCCGGCCGTCAAGCAGTACGTGCTCGACCTGGTGGGGGCCACCCGGTCGCACGCCGGGCTCCGGCTCGGCGCCTCGCCGCGTGCCTCGCTCCAGCTCCTGCGGGTGGCCAAGGCGCTCGCCGCCATGTCCGGCCGCGAGCATGTGCTGCCGGACGACGTCCAGGGCCTCGCGGTGCCCGTCCTGGCCCACCGCCTCATCCTGAGCACCGAGTCGCGGCTCGCCGGGACGACCGCCGAGGACGTCGTGACCGAGATCGTGCAGCGGACCGGCGTCCCCGGCGCCCGCACCGGCATGCCTGTCCGCCCCTTCGGACGCTGAGGCCGCCGCCGTGGTCAGCGAGACCGCCCCGGGCCCCGGGGCACCGGCGCCCGGCACGACGCCGAGCCCCGCTCGCGCCGCCCTGGGCCGCCTCGCCCGCGTGCGCCTCACCGGCCGCGGGTACGCGCTGCTGATCTCCGGCGGCGTCCTGGTGCTCGTCGGGATCCTGCTCGAGCTGCCCGACGTCGTCGGCCTCGGGGCCGCCGGGATGCTCGCGGTCGGGTGCGCCTGGGCCGTGATGGGGGTCCAGCGGCTCGACGCCGGCCGCGGTGCGCTGGTCGTGGCCCGTGAGCTCACCCCCAACCCGGTCGTGCGCGACCGGTCGACCGCGGTCCGGCTCGTCGTCGGTGCGCGGTCACGCACCGGCGCCGCGTACGAACGGCTCGCCCGCCTGCGGCTGTCCGAGCAGGCCGCGCACGAGCTGGCCGGGCCGCAGGGCATCCGCGCGCGGGTGACCGCCCACCCGGACCGGATCACGGTCGGCTACACGCTCCACCCCACCCGGCGTGGCCGGTGGCCGCTCGGCCCTCTCCTGACGACGCGCACGGACGCGTTCGGCCTGGTGCGCACGACGCAGTCGCTCGGCGAGCCGAGCCTCGTCGCGGTGCGACCGCGGACGCTCCCGCTGCCCACCCGCACCCGCGTGCTGGGCGACGTCGACCACATCGCCACCGGGGCCCGGCTCGCCTCCACCGACGACTCCGTGCTCCGCGAGTACGTCTCCGGCGACGACCCGCGACGGGTGCACTGGGCGGTCTCCGCGCGCCAGGGCCGGTTGATGGTGCGTGCCGACGAGAGCGCCGGGGTGCGGCCGGTGACCGTCCTGCTCGACTGCTCCCTCCTGCCGCCCCCGGCCGACAACCGCGGCGGGTCGTGGCCCACGCAGCGCGGGGTGCGCCAGCTCGAGGACGCCGAGCACGCGGTCGAGCTCGCGGCGTCGGTCGCCGTGTCGTTCCTCGACTCCGGGCACCCGGCGCGGCTCGTGTCCACGGGCGCCGGGGCCACCGGGTTCGCCCCGGGCGCGCGCACCGGGCGCTCCGCGGTCCTCGACGCCGCGGTCGACCTGCACGGCCACCGCACCGCGGCCGAGGCACAGAGCGCCGTGGCCGCCACCGCCCGGTCCCTGCGGCTGGGCCGCACCCAGGCGGAGATCACCGTCGCCGTCCTGGCCCCCCTGCCCGACGCCGCGCGCTCCGAGGTCGCGTCGCTCGCGAGCGACGGCACCTGCTGGGCTGTCGTCGTGGCGCCGTCCGACCCGCGCGGCGGTCTGGACGCCGAGCGGACCGCGACCGACCTGCGGCACGCCGGCTGGCAGGTGGCGGTCTGCCCTGCCGGCACGCCCGCCGACCGCGCCTGGGCCCTCCTGACGGAGCGGGCCGCATGATCCCCGCACACTCCGGGCCCGTGGTCCGGACCGTGGCCTTGGGCCTCCTCGTCGCCGTCGCCGTCGCCGCGTCGATGCTCTCCCTGACCACGATCATCGTGCCGGGGTGGTGGGTACGCGCGGGCCTCGTCGGGATCGCGCTCGTGACGTGCACGACGATCACCACCCGCGTGCTCGTAGAGCGTCGCCGTCGGGCCCGTCGCGGGGCCGGCGCGACCGAGTCCGGGTCGGTGCTGCCGACGCTGGCGGGTGCCGTGGTGGCTGCCTGGTTCACCCTCGCGCGGTTCGGGGGCCCGACCGCCGACCTCGCCCTCGTCGTCGGTCCCGCCCACGTCGGTCGCGCGATCTCGCGGCTCGGCGAGGCCGGTGAGATCGCCCGGTCGGAGGTCGCCCCGGTCACGGGTGCGCTCCCGATCGCCCTCCTGGCGGTGGGCGGCACCCTCGGCGTCCTGCTCCTCGCCGACGCTCTCGCGGGCGGGCTGCGCCGACCGGCGGCCGTGGGCCTCCCGCTGCTCGCGCTGTGGGGCCCGCCGCTGGTGCTCACCGGCGAGGTCAGCTGGGGCGTGTTCGTCGTCACCGTCACCGCGTTGCTGCTGCTGCTCACGCTCGAGGGCCCGGTCGGCGCGCGGGCGCGACGCTCCGGCGAGCGTCCGCCCGCCCCCGTGCGCCGGGCCGAGCGTTCCCGCGCCCTGGTCACCACCGCCGCGGCCATGACGGTCGCGATCCTCGCCGGCCTCGTGGGGACGGCCTCGGCCGCCCTGCCCGGCGTGGCCGGCGGCTGGTACCGGGCCTTCACGACCACGGGCGACACGATCCGGCTCGCCGAGGACCTCGACATCCTGAGCAGCCTCACCGAGCGGTCGAGCGCCGTGGTCCTGCGGTACGAGGGGTCCGAGGACCTCTCCGTCGGCCCGCTGCGCAGCTACACCGCCACCGCGTTCGACGGCCGCAGGTGGCAGCGGGGTGCCGAGCGCGACGGCGAGGAGTTCGCCCCCGCCGACGTCCTGTGGCCGGAGGAGCCACCGGCCTCACTCCGGACGCAGGAGGTCTCCCTGACCGTCGGCGAGCTCCGGGACGACAAGCTCCCGCTGCCGATCGACCCGCGCACCGTCACCACCGACGAACCGTGGCGCTACGACCCGTCGCGCGACGAGGTGATCGGGGCGCGCACCGACCCCGGCGAGTCCTACGTCCTGGGCGTGCGGTCGCGCGACCTGACCCCCGAGGCGCTGCAGGACGCGGGCACCGCGGACCTCGACGAGGCCCTGACCCAGATCCCGGACACCGCGCACGCCGACGAGATCGCGCAGACGGCGCGCGACGTCGTCGGCGACGCCGCGACCGGGTACGACCAGGCCGTCGCCCTGCAGCGCTGGCTGCGTGACGCCGGCCGGTTCACGTACTCCACGACCCTGCCCCGTGGCGGCACCGGCGACCCGGTGTGGGACTTCCTGCAGCATCGGACCGGCTACTGCATCCAGTTCGCCACGACGATGGTGGTGATGGCCCGGTCCCTCGGGCTGCCCACCCGGATCGCCGTCGGCTACCTGCCCGGCGAGCGCACCGACGAGACGTCGTGGGAGATCACCGGCGAGGACTCGCACGCCTGGCCGGAGATCTACTTCGAGGGGGCGGGCTGGGTCCGCTTCGAGCCGACCCCCGCACAGCAGACGGGCGCCGCGCCGCAGTACACGGTCCCGGAGGTCGACGGCGCCGCGGCACCCGTGCCGACCGCCAACGAGTTCGACGAGCGGCCGACCGCCGACGCCGCACCGAGCGAGGCGGCCTCGGCGTCCGAGGCCCCGCAGGTCGCCGCGCCGCCCGTGGACGACTCCGTGCCTGCCTGGGTGTGGGGCGTGACCGCGGCGCTCGGTGCGGGGGTCGTCGCCCTGTTCCTCGTCCTCCTGGCCCGGCGACGGCGCGACACGCCACCGCTCGACCCCGAGCGCGCCTGGTCCCAGGTGGTGGCGACCCTGGCCGCCGGTGGCGTCCGACTGCCCCCGCCCACGACCTTGCGCCGGGCTCCCGAAGCGATCGCCGGTAAGGTCGCGGAGCGGTCGGGCCGGCCCGTCGCGGGTGACGTCCTGGACGACCTCGGCGCCCTGGCCGACACCGTGGAGCAGTCCCGCTACGCCCTGACGCCGGAGCACGTGGACCCGGAGCGGCTCGAGTCGCTCACGAGCTCCGTGACGACTGGGCTCGCCGAGCAGCTCGGCAAGCCCTGAGGTCCGAGACCACCGCACAGGACGGGCCCCCCGGCATCAGCCGAGGGGCCCGTCCTCATGAGCGGTACGTCACTCGCGCACGAGTGCCGTCGGGGTCAGTGGCCCTGCTGACGACGACGCTCCCAGCGCTCCTCGAGGCGCGCGATGAATCCGGGCCCCTTGCTGTTCTGCGCGGGACGGGCGGGGGCGGAGGCCGCGGGCCGCGGCGCGCGGCCGGGCTGCGTCGACGGATCCACCGTCCCGTCCGCCCGGACGACGCCGGCCGGCCCGGACTTGCGGGGTGCGGCGAACGCATAGGCGACGCCGGCGAACATCAGGACGAACCCGGCCACCCCGACCCAGGTCTGCGAGGTCATCGCGCCGACCACGAGCAGGAGCATGCCGACCACGACGCCGACACCGGCCAGGACATAGCGCATCGGCGAGCGACGGCGCGCCTGTTGCAGCGTGTTGGCCAGACGAGGGTCGTCGCTGCTCAGCGCGCGCTCCATCTGCTCCAGCACTCGCTGCTCGTACTCGGACAGAGGCATCGAGTCCCCCCGGGTCTCGCGGTGGAACGTTATCCCCCTCAGGATAGGCCCGCCGCGCCCGGCGCGGTAGTCGGCGGGTGCTCCTGCGGCCCCCGGGTCCCCGAGGCGCCCAGTCTGATGGCCGACCGACCGAATTTCTCCCGCACCGCGTCGAGCGTGACCTCCACCTCACGGCGTGCCTCGCGGCGCGGGTCCAGGGCTTCCTCGAGCGTCGGCTGCTCCGCGAGACCCGCACGTTGTTGCAGGTTCTCGCCGCGGACACCGACCAGCCGCACCGGCAGGCCGCGCAGGTCGGCGGCGGCCAGCAGCTCGCGCGCGACGAGGAAGATCTCGCGCGCGACGTCCGTGGGCGTGCCGAGCGTCCGCGCGCGCGTCAGTGTCCGGAAGTCGCTGGTGCGCACCTTGACCGAGACCGTCCGGGCCACGACCCCTTGGTGGCGCATCCGCGCGGCGACGCGGTCGGCCAGCTCGAGCACGCGGTCCTCGACGGCGCCGAGGTCCCACAGGTCCCGCGCGAAGGTGGTCTCCGCCCCGACGCTGCGCTCCTCGCGGCCCGGCACGACCGGCCGCGGGTCACGACCCCACGCCAGGTCGTGCAGATGGGCGCCCGCGACGCTCCCGACGGCCGCCTGCAGCGACGGCACGTCGCAGTCGGCGAGCTCGGCGACCGTCGTGACGCCCCAGCGTGCCAGCGCCGCCTCCGTCTTCTCCCCCACGCCCCACAGCGCCCCCACCGGCAGGGTGCGCAGGAACGAGACGGTGGCGGCCGCCGGGACGAGCATGAGCCCGTCGGGCTTCGCGTGGGTCGACGCCAGCTTGGCGACGAACTTGTTCTGCGCGATGCCCACCGAGCAGGTGATGCCGTGCTCGGCGCGCACCCGTTCGCGCAGGCGCGCGCCGATCTGCGTCGGGCTGCCCAGGCGCCGGCGGGCACCGGACACGTCGAGGAACGCCTCGTCGACCGACACCCGTTCGACGAGCGCGGTGACCTCGCCGAGCATCTCCATCACCGACTCGGAGACCGAGTGGTAGAGACCGTGCTCGGGCGGCACGACCACCAGGTGGGGGCACAGGCGCAGCGCGGCGGCCATCGACATGGCCGACCTCACGCCGAACGCCCGCGCCTCATAGGTGGCCGCGAGGACGACGCCTCGCCCCTGGCCGCCCACCACCATGGGCCGCCCGCGCAGCTCGGGACGGCGGACGAGCTCGCACGACGCGAAGAAGGCGTCCATGTCGACGTGCAGGATCGACGTGCCCGACTCGTCCGAGCCCCAGTCGCGGAACGCCCCGGCCGCCCGCGGGCCGCGGCTCACGACGCCGCCGGCGCGGCGTGCAGTCGCAGGGCGAAACCGCCGTCGGGGTCGACCAGGATCCCCACCTCGTCGCGGAAGTCCTCCGCGCAGGCGACGAGCTCCGCGGCCCGACGCGCGGTGACCTGCTCCCCGTGCCCCGCCTCGATCGCGACCCGGAGCCGGGCGCCCGAGGCGAAGTATCCCGCCCACGGCGCGAGGTCCGGCTCGACCCGCGCCAGCATGTCCCACACGGACCGCGCGCCGGTGCGGGGCGAGGGACGGCCGCGCAGCGCGACCACCGCCGCCGCCGCGCGCAGCGCTGCCAGGTGCCCGTGCTCGAACCGCTCCGCCGGGTCGGACGCGGTCGCCGCCGCGGCGAGCTCGGCGTCCGAACGGGCCAGGAGCCGGTCGACCTCCGGGTCCGTGCCGCCCCGGGCCGGCGGACCGGCGGGACGGGGGACGCGGTCGTGCGACGGCACCGGGCCCGGCCCGCGCCGCGCCGCATGGCCCGACCTCGTCCGAGCGGACGTCCCAGTCTTCGTCTCGGCCAGCATCGCGCACCTCCCGTGCTCCGCGGTCTCCCGCTACCCCAGTGTCGAACACATGTTCGAACTCTGTCAATCCCCCGGCCGGGACCGCCGCGTCCTGCCGGCGGCGGCCGTCGGGGCGGGGAGACTGGTGCCATGTCCCGTTCTGGCACCCGCCGACCCGGCGGCCGCAAGGGCCGCGCCGTCCCAGGATCTCGCGAGGCACCGACACTGCCCACGGAGCCCGTCGACATCGACACCGGGTCGGCCCGGGTCGAGCGCGACCCCGACCGCCCCGACCTCGTGACGCTGTACGTCAACGACGTCCCGAGCTCCGCGCTGGACCTCGCCGACCCCGGGTTCCTCTCCTTCGAGTACATGCAGCAGATGGCATCCGTGCTGGACGTGCTGCCGCCCGGGCCGCTCCGGGTCCTGCACCTGGGCGCCGCGGGATGCGCGCTGCCGCGGTACGTGGCCCACGAGCGGCCAGGGTCGCGCCAGCTCGGGGTGGACGTCGACGCCCGGTTGCTCGAGCTCGTGCGCACCTGGTTCGACCTGCCGCGCTCGCCCGCGCTCCGGCTGCGCACCGACGACGCGGGCCACGCGCTCGCGGGGCTGCCGCCGGCGTCCTACGACGTGGTGGTCCGTGACGTGTTCGCGGGTGACCGGACGCCGGCCCACCTCACCGGCGAGGAGTTCTTCGTCGCCGCCCACCGCGTGCTCAGGCCCGGCGGCGTGCTGCTGGCCAACTGCGCCGACCGGCCCCCGCTGCACCTCGTGCGTCGCGAGCTCGCGGCGCTGGCGGGCGCCTTCGGTGCCGACGCCGCCCGGGACGGGCGTCTCGGGGCGATCGCCGAGCACGCGATCCTCAAGGGCCGGCGATACGGCAACGTCGTCCTCGTCGCCCTCCGCGGGCCGGACCAGGACGCACCAGCCGCCGACGACAGCGGCGCGACAGACGCCGGAGCGACGGACGGCGGAGCGACGGACGGCGGAGACCTCAAAGACCCCGCCCTGGCACGCGCCCTGCGCAGCCTGGCCGTGCCCGCGCACCTGGTGTCCGGCGCGGAGCTCGTCCGGTTCGCGAGCCTCACGCCGGCCGGCGTCCGGAGCTAGCTCACCGGCGCTACGGGGCCACGGCGCTACGGTGCCACGGCGCTACGGTGCCACGGCGCTACGGTGCCACGGCGCTGCGGGCTACGGCGCGGCGGGCACGACGAGGGCCGCGGACCTCGCGGTCCGCGGCCCTCGTCCTCGCCGTCCTCAGAGGGGGACGACCTGCTCAGCCTGCGGACCCTTCGGCCCCTGGGTGATCTCGAACTCCACCCGCTGCGCTTCCTCGAGGGTGCGGTAACCCTGCGTCTGGATCGCCGAGTAGTGCACGAAGACGTCGGCACCGCCGTCGTCCTGGGCGATGAACCCAAAGCCCTTCTCGGAGTTGAACCACTTCACAGAACCCTGCGCCATGCTGTTCCTTCGACCTTCCGTGCAACGGTCACGAGCGGGCCGGGCGGCCGCTCGCCACTGCGAGAGCCCGCCGACGCCGATGCTGCGCCGGGCAGTCGATCGCAACGCCCGCCAGTGTGGCACGGACCACACCGGTGTGCCACGGAAATGGCCGTCGGCCCGATCCCGGACGAACCGGCGCACACCGGACCGTGCTCGAGGACGCCCGTCGGCTCGGCCTTCCGACCACCTGTCAGGGCCTGAGCCATGCATACGTGCACGTGGCCCTGACAACTCGCGGTGCGCAAGAGTTGTCAGGGCCTGAGCCATGGATACGCGCACGTCGCCCTGACAACTCGCGGGGCAGGAGGCCGCGTGGCGGTCAGTCGTCGCCCTGCTGCGACAGGAAGCGCTCGAACTCCGCCCCGAGCTCGTCCGCCGTCGGCAGCGGCGCCTGCTCCGCGAGCAGGTTCGGCCGCCCGACGGACCGCGTGAACGCGTCGTACTGCTCCTCGAGCGCCCGCACGACCGCCGAGACCTCCTCGGACGCGCCCACCTGCTTCTCGACGTCGAGCGTCGCGTCGGCGGCTGCGGCCGCCAGCCCGCCTGTGACGAGGTCCAGCCCGGTCGCGCGCTCCACGTGCTGCAGCGCGGCGACGGCGGCCGGGGCGTACCGGGTCTGCGCCAGGTAGTGCGGCACGTGGACGGTGAACCCGATCGCGTCGTGCCCCGACTCCCCCAGGCGGTACTCCAGCAGGGCCGCGAACGAGCCCGGGACCCGGACCGTGCCGAAGAACGACGTGTAGTCCTCCACCAGGCCCGCGCGCGTCCCGTGCGCCGTCAACGACAGCGGCCGCGTGTGCGGCACGCCCATCGGGATCCCGTGGAACCCGACCACCAGGGAGACGTCGAAGCGCTCGACGAGTCCCTTGACCGCGGCCACGGCACGCTCCCACTGCAGGTCCGGCTCGGCGCCGTGCAGCAGCAGGAACGCCGTGCCCTCCGGGTCGACGACGTGGTCGATCGCCAGGAACGGCTCGTCGTACGCGGACCACCGGTCGGCGTCGAACGTCATCACGGCACGCTTCGAGCGGTAGTCCAGGAGCTGGTCGACGTCGAACGTCACCAGGCGCGTCGTGACGAGCTGCTCGGTGAGGTGGCCGACCGCGATCTCACCGGCCGCGCCGGCGTCCACGAAACCACCGACCGCGTGCAGCAGCACGGGCCCGGCACCGCGCCCCTCGCCCGGTCCTTCGTCCGTGGACCGCGTGACGCGGGCCACCGCGTCCTCGTCGACCTCGTAGATCCCCTGCGGGTCCAGCAAAGCCCGTCCTCCTCGCCTGTCGTGCGCCGCGCGACGCCCGTCGCGTGCCTGCGTGCGGGCCTCGCGCCCGCTGACGTGACAACGACACCGGGCCCAGGATCCTTCCCGCCCGGCGGAATCGGGCCCGGTCAGCGGGCCGGGGGCGGCGGCGGTGTCGACCCGAGGGCCCCCTCGACGGGGCGTCGTCGGCGCCTCACCGGCGCGGCAGGCGCACCACCGTGACGAAGAAGTCGTCGATCTGGCGGACCACCTGGATGAACCGGTCGAAGTCCACGGGCTTGGTCACGTAGGCGTTCGCGTGCAGCGAGTAGGAGCGCAGCACGTCCTCCTCGGCCTCCGACGTCGTGAGCACGACGACGGGGATGTGCCGCAGGACCTCGTCGGACTTCACCGCGGCCAGGACCTCGCGCCCGTCCATCCGCGGCAGGTTGAGGTCGAGCAGGACGAGGTCGGGCGTGGGGGCGTCGGCGTGCTCACCCTCCTTGCGCAGGAACTCCATCGCGCTCACGCCGTCGGAGACCACCCACAGGCGGTTCGCGACCTTGTGCTCGTCGAAGGCCTCCCGGGTCATGAGCACGTCGCCCGGGTCGTCCTCCACCAGGAGCACCTCGATGCCCGACTGCTGTTCCGTCATCCGCCCCGCCCTCGTCGTGCCTCTGACCAGCGGCGACGTGCGGCCGCCGGCGCGGTGCCGACCGTCTGCCCCCGGGCCGGCGCGTGCGGCCGACACTAGCCGAGGACGGTTCCGGCCGCCTCGCCGGACGGCGGTCCCGCCGCGGACAGGGTCCAGCGCACCGTGGTCCCGCCGCCGTCGGTCGGCTCCAGCCACACGGAGCCGCCGTGGTGCTCCACGACCCGCTTCACCAGCGCCAGGCCGATGCCCGTGCCGGAGTAGACCTCCTTGGGGTGCAGGCGCTGGAAGATCACGAACACGCGCTCCGCGTACTGGGGGTCGATCCCGATGCCGTTGTCGGCACAGGAGAGCTCCCAGCCCCCGGCGAAGTCGGGGCCCGCGGCGGCGCGCCGTGCCGTCAGGTGGACGCGGGGCGGGCGGTCGGGGTGGGCGAACTTCAGCCCGTTGCCGACGACGTTGCCCAGCAGCATCGCCAGCAGGGCCGGCTCACCGCGCACCACCGGGAGCGGGTCGTGGGTCACCTGCGCACCCGACTGCTCGATCCGGTGCTCGAGGTCGTGCAGCACCTGGTCCAGCACACCGTTCAGGTCGACGTCGCGCGGCGGGTCGCCCGAGCGCCCCACGCGCGAGAAGCTCAGCAGGTCCTGGATGAGCCGCTGCATGCGCCGGGCGCCGTCGACGGCGAACGCGATGTACTGGTCGGCCCGGTCGTCGAGCCGGTCCCCGTACCGCTTCTGCAGGAGCTGGGTGAAGCTCGCCACCTTGCGCAGCGGCTCCTGCAGGTCGTGCGAGGCGACGTAGGCGAACTGCTCCAGGTCGCGGTTGGACCGCTCGAGCTCGCGCGCCTGCTCCTCGATGAGGGCGTGCGCCCGCTGCGCCTCGGCGTGCGACTCCCCCAGCTCGGCGAGCTGGGCGACCAGCTCGCGCCGCATGTGCTCGACGTCGGAGGCGAGGTCGGCCACCTCGCCCGCGGCCACCGCGTCGCCCTCGAACCGGATCTCGTGCTCGTGCGCTCCCGTGCTCGCGGCGCGGACCGACGCGGCCAGGTGCGCCAGCGGGTCGGTCACCCGTCGCTGGATGGCCCGCCACATGGTCCACCCGAGCACGATGACGAGGATCACGAGGACCACCACCACGCCCAGGAGGATCTCGTTCCAGAGGCGCACGGTGTCGATGGCGGCGTCGCCCGCCCCGTCCTGCAGGTGGTGCAGGGACCGCTCGAGCGCGACCAGTGCCACGCACAGCGCGAGGAGGAGGACCGCTCCCACCAGCCGCAGGCGCCGCAGCACGACGTCACGCAGGGTGCGTCTGCGCCCGCTCATGCCTGCGCCCACTCTGCCGAGTCGGCCAGGGTCGACGAGCGCTCCCCGCGCAGCCCGGCCTCCCTGCCGGTCCAGCCGACGACGAGCAGCGCGGCGTCGTCGACGAGCGCGCCGCCGTGCAGCGCCCGCACCCTGCGCAGCACCCGCTCGACGACGCCGACGAACCCGTGCTCCGCGAGATCGGCGCGTACCAGGGAGTGCAGCCCGGACTGCCCCAGCCGGGGGACGCGGTGCCGCATCGGACCGAGAGGCCCGGCGTGGTCGCCCCGCAGCTCGGCGAGGCCGACCACGTCGCGCCCGATCCCGTCGAGCGCGTCGCCGACCTGCGGCGCGGCGGCGGGCGTACCGGTCATCTCGGCCTCCACGAGGCCGTCCGTGTACAGCATGATGGCGAACGGCCCGTCCAGCGTCAGGTGCCGAGGGGCCCACTCGCCCGGCACGGGCACCCCGAGCGCGCGTCCCCGGCCCACGGGTGCCAGCAGCTCGCAGGTGATGTCGCCCACGGGCCCGGTGATGAGCAGGGGCGGCAGGTGACCGGCCAGGTAGAGCTCCGCGCTCGCCCGGTCGGGCGCGATCGCGATCTGGCACAGGGTGACGAACACCTCGGGCCGCGCGCGTTCCGTGAGCAGGACCCGTTCCAGGTGACCGAGGATCCGGTCGGCGGGAGTATCGGTGAGCACGAGCGTGCGCCACGCCGTGCGCAGGGTGGCGCCGAGCGCCGCCTCGTCCGGGCCGTGGCCGGCGACGTCGCCGATCACGGAGAGCACGGTGCCGTCGGGGCGCTCGACGGTGTCGAAGAAGTCGCCCCCCAGCAGGCCCTCGCCGCCGGGCAGGTAGCCGACCATGACCGACACCTTCTCGTCGGCCACCAGCGGCTTGGGCAGCAGCGCCCGTTCGAGCCGGGCCGTCTCGGACGCGCGCACCGCGCTGCGGTACAGCTCGCGCTGCTGGGCGGCGGACCGGCGGCGCTGCAGGGCGTAGCGCAGGGACCGGCCGAGCAGGTCGGCGTCGGTCTCGCCCTTGACCAGGTAGTCGTCGGCGCCGGCCGCCACGGCCTGCACCCCCTGGTCGATGCCGGCGTGGCCGGTGAGGACCACGAGGGCCGGCACGTCGGGCGAGCGCTCGGCGACCGCACGCAGACGCTCGACCGCGGTGAGCCCGACGGCGTCCGGCAGCCCCAGGTCCAGCAGCACGCAGTCCACCGCCGGTGCCCCGCCGGCGTCGGCCAGGGCGTCCACCGCCTCGGCGACGGTCCGCGCGCGGCGCAGCACCACGTCCACGCCGGCGTCGTCCAGCAGCTCGCTCACCAGGATGGCGTCGGCGTCGTCGTCCTCGACGAGCAGGACCTCGGTCACGTCCCGGGCCGGATCGGCCGACCCGGCGCGCAGAACGTCACCGCTGCTCATGGGCCATGATCTTAGTCCCGTGCCCCCCGGCGGGGCCGGGCGGCGGCCCGGCGCGTCGCCGGCCCCGCCGCACAGCGGCGGCCGCCGGGCTCTCCGAGGACGTCCCGGGCGCCCGCCGCCTCCTGCCGTCGCTGTCACCACGGGGCCCGCGGATCTGCGATGATGGTCGGCCGCACGGCGCAGCGGGTCCCTCCGAGCGCCATCACGGCCGCAGGGAGGTTGCGTGGCGGGCAGGCAGGACGAGCTGGCACGAGAGCAGGCGGTGGTCGACCGCCTCTACGGCAGGCTGGACGAGCTGCGGGTGGCGACCCGGGCCCGCCTCGCCGGCGTCCGCCGCTCCGGGCCCTCGGGGTCCCCCCAGAACCGCAGCGAGCGCGACGCGTTCGCGACCCTCTACGAGGACCGCGTCGCCCAGCTGGACGCCGTCGAGGACCGGCTGGTCTTCGGGCGCCTCGACCTGCGCGGCGACGAGGTGCGGTACGTGGGCCGGATCGGCCTCGCCGACGACGAGCACCGGTCGCTCCTCACCGACTGGCGGGCCCCCGCGGCCACCGCCTTCTACCGCGCCACGGCGCTGCACCCGGGCGACGTCCAGCGCCGCCGCCACCTCGTCACCGCCGGCCGCGCCGTGACCGGCGTCGAGGACGAGGTGCTCGACCTCGACGCCCTCGCCGGGGCGGCCCCCGACGGCGCGCAGGGCGACGGCACCGGGACGCTCGCGGCGTCGTCGCTGTCCGGCGAGGGGGCCCTGCTCGCCTCGCTCGCCTCGCGGCGCACCGGCCGGATGACGGACATCGTCGCCACGATCCAGGGCGAGCAGGACCGGATCATCCGCGACGAGCTCGCGGGCGCGCTGGTCGTGCAGGGCGGGCCGGGCACGGGCAAGACCGCGGTCGCGCTCCACCGTGCCGCCTACCTGCTGTACGCCCACCGCCGGGTCCTCGAGCGCAGCGGCGTGCTGCTCGTCGGGCCGAGCCGGGCGTTCCTGCGCTACATCGACCAGGTCCTCCCTTCGCTCGGCGAGACCGGGGTCGTCTCGACCACCATCGGCGAGCTCCTCCCGGGGATCTCCGCGCGCGGGGTCGACCGGGGCGAGGTCGCGCAGGTCAAGGGCCGGCTGGTGTGGCAGTCGGTGGTGCGGCGCGCCGTGCGCGCCCGCGAGCGCGTCCCGGCCGCCGACCTGCCGGTGCGCGTCGAGGGGCACGACTACGTCATCCGGCGCCGCGACGTGCGCGAGGCGATCGCCCGCGCACGGCGCACCCACAAGCCGCACAACGAGGCACGCGCGACCTTCGTCCGCGAGATGCTCTCGCGGCTCGTCGACCAGTACCGCGCGGACGTCGACGCGGAGCTGTCCTCCGAGGACGTGGCGACCCTCACCGAGGACCTGCGCTCGGCCCGCGAGGTGCGGGTCGCCCTCAACATCGCCTGGTTCCCGATCACCCCGCAGCAGCTCGTCGCCGACCTCTTCGCCAAGCCGCACCGGCTCGCCGAGGCGGGCCCGGAGCTCTCCGACCACGACCGGTCCCTGGTCCGGCGCGAGCCCGGGAGCCCCTGGACGGAGTCTGACGTCCCGCTGCTCGACGAGGCCGCAGAGCTGCTGGGCGAGGACGACTCCCTGTCCCGCCTCGAGGCGCGCGCCCGCGAGAGGGAGCGGGCTGCCGAGCTGGAGTACGCGCGCTCGGTGCTCGAGTCGACGGGGGCGGGCGCCGGGATCGTCGACGCCGCCACGCTCGCGTCGCGGTTCGAGGCCACCGGGCCGCGCCTCACCACCGCGGAGCGGGCCGCGTCCGACCGCACGTGGACGTACGGCCACGTCGTCGTCGACGAGGCGCAGGAGCTCTCCCCCATGGCCTGGCGGGCGCTCGTGCGCCGCGTGCCCACCCGGTCGATGACCATCGTCGGCGACGTCGCGCAGACGTCGGCGGCGGCGGGCACCCGGTCGTGGGCCGACGCCCTCGACCCGGTGCTGCGGGACTCCTGGCGCCTGTCCGAGCTCACCGTCAGCTACCGCACCCCGGCGCAGGTGGCCGAGGCGGCCCAGGAGATGGCCGCGGCGGCCGGGCTGCCCACCTCGCCGCTGACGGCCGCCCGCGAGGTGGACGGCGCGCTCGAGCTGACGCGCGTCCGGCCCGGGACGGCCGCCCCGGCGGCGCTCACCCAGGAGGTCGTGGACCAGGTGGGCAAGCTCGCGACGGAGTTCGTCGGCGCCGACGGCGCCGGGCGCGTCGCGGTCGTCGCGGCGGCCGACCAGGTGCGTGCCCTGCGCGAGGCCGTCGAGTCCGTGCTCCCCGACGCCCTGGGCCGCTCGGAAGGTGCACGGCTGCTCGCCCAGCGCCCCGAGGACGCCCAGGTGGTGGTGCTGGACCCTCGCGAGGCCAAGGGGCTGGAGTTCGACGCGGTCGTGCTCGTCGAGCCCGCCGCCGTCGCCGAGGGAGACGGCGGAGCCTCCGACCTGTACGTGGCCATGACCCGCCCGACGCAGCGGCTCGTCGTGCTGCACTCGCGCGACCTGCCCGCGGGGCTGGCTCTCTCGACCGTGCCGTGAGACGCATTTGTCCACCCACCGTCGGCGGGCGCACCATAGGCACGTGCTGAGAGCCCTCCTCCTCGAGAACATCCATCCCGTCGCCGTCCAGAACCTCCGCGATGCGGGCATCGAGGTCGAGGTGCGCTCCGGCGCCCTCGACGAGCCCGAGCTGATCGAGGCCCTGAAGGACTTCCAGATCCTCGGCATCCGGTCCAAGACCCAGGTGACGCGCCACGTCCTGGAGTCGCTGCCGGGTCTGCTGGCCGTGGGGACGTTCAGCATCGGCACCAACCAGATCGACCTGGCCGCCGCGGCCGCCCACGGCATCGCCGTGTTCAACGCCCCGTACTCGAACACGCGGTCCGTCGTGGAGCTCGCGCTCGCCGAGATCATCTCCCTGACGCGGCGGCTGCCGGTCCTCGACAAGGCCCTGCACGACGGCACCTGGGACAAGACGGCGGAGGGTGCGCACGAGGTGCGCGGCCGCACGCTGGGCATCATCGGCTACGGCAACATCGGCGCCCAGCTGTCCGTGCTGGCCGAGAACCTCGGGATGCGGGTCGTGTTCTACGACACCGCGGAGAAGCTCGCGATGGGCAACGCCCACCGGGCCGAGACGGTCGACGAGCTCCTGACGGTCGCCGACGCGGTGACGATCCACGTCGACGGCCGTCCCGGCAACGCCGGCCTGTTCGGCGCCGACCTCTTCTCGCGGATGAAGCCGGGGGCGATCTTCCTCAACCTGTCGCGCGGGTTCGTCGTCGACGTGGCCGCCCTGCGCGAGAACATCCTGTCCGGCCACCTCTCCGGCGCCGCCGTGGACGTCTTCCCCGCCGAGCCGAAGAAGCGGGGCGACTCGTTCACCTCGGAGCTGCGCGGCCTGCCGAACGTGATCCTCACCCCGCACGTCGGCGGGTCCACGGAGGAGGCACAGGAGGCCATCGGCGAGTTCGTCTCCAAGCGCCTGCGCGACTACGTGCAGACCGGCTCCACCACCCTGTCGGTGAACCTGCCGACCCTCGCGCTGGAGCACACCGGCGTCGGGCGCATCATGCTCATGCACCGCAACGTGCCGGGTGTCCTGGCCGCGGTCAACCAGGTCTTCGCGGACCACGGGGCCAACATCGAGGCGCAGACGCTCGCCACGCGCGGCGAGATCGGCTACGTGGTGACCGACATCTCCGACGTCACCGAGCGCGGCGCGTCGGCCAAGCTCCAGGCGATGGACTCGACCATCCGCCTGCGGATCCGCGACGCGTTCGAGCGGCCGGAGTTCCCGCCCGGTCCCGCCGCCGGCTGACCACCGCACCGCGAGCGGCCGCAGCACGCGCCGCTGCAGCGTGCCGCCGCGTCCGGCCGTCGGTCCGCCCGACCCGCGGGCATGACGCGACGAGGGCGCCCCGGGAGTCCCGGGGCGCCCTCGCGCGTCCAGCCGTCGGTCCGCCCGACCGCGGGTCAGCCGGACTTGCGCCGGAACATCTTCTGCACCGGACCGTTCGTCTCCGAGCCGTGGACCTGGCCGGTGTTCGCCTCGGCCCCCGCGCTGGGGTGCCGCGCGGCGTTCTTCTTCTCCAGGGCCTCGCGGAAGCGTGCCTTGGTGTCCTCGCTCGGTCCGGTCCTGTCGGAACCGTTGGTCGACGCCGCATCGTCTGCCGTCATCGCGACCACCTCGTCTCTCGTCGGGGTGTGCGTGCTGACGTCACCACGTCGCACTGCACCTGAGGCGACCAGCATGCGTCACCGGCCCGGCGAAAGCCAGGCGTTACCCGCGGGCCTGGTCCGGCGCGGGCGCCGCGTCCTCGTCGGGGCGAGGCGCCACGTCCGCCGATCCGGAGGCGGCGGAACGGGCCGCGCGCTCGTCCCGCTCGGCCCGCAGCGAGGTGATCGCGCTCTCGAAGTCCTCCAACGAGTCGAACGCCTGGTAGACGCTCGCGAACCGCAGGTAGGCGACCTCGTCGAGCTCGCGCAGCGGTCCCAGGATCGCCAGCCCCACCTCGTAGGCGTCGATCTCGGGGCTGCCCGTGCTGCGCAGCGTCTCCTCGACCTTCTGCGCCAGCAGCGCCAGGTCGTCGGCGCTCACCGGCCTGCCCTGGCAGGCCTTGCGCACCCCCGAGACGATCTTGTCCCGGCTGAACGGCTCGGTCGCGCCGGACCGCTTCACCACAGAGAGGCTGGCGGTCTCGATCGTCGTGAACCGTCGCTGGCACGCCGGGCACTGGCGGCGCCGGCGGATCGCGGTGCCGTCGTCGGACGTCCTGGAGTCGACGACCCGTGAGTCCTCGTGTCGGCAGAACGGGCAGTGCATCGGTGGTCTCCTGCGCTCGGGTGCCGGGCCGGTGACCGGCTGCCGACAACGTAGGCGCCGCGCGAGGCCCTGCGCAACACGCGTCCTCAGCGCTCGCCGTCGTCGGCAGGAAGGAGCACCACCTGGCCGGCCCGCAGGTCGACCGTCCGCAACCCGTTGAGCTCGCGCAGCTCGGCGACGACGTCCCGCACGTCCTCGCCAGTCACGGCGACCTCCCGCGCGTACTCCCACAGCGTCTCCCCCGGGGCCACCGTGTGCAGCCGCACCTCGACGGGGCCCCTCGGCGCCTCGGCCATCGCCTGCTGACCGACCAGCCCGGCCGAGGCGGCGAGCATCGCGGCCAGGGCCGTCACGACGCCGCGTCCGCGCCGGGTCAGCCGCAGGCCGCCCAGACCCCAGGGTCCTGGTGCACTGGTGACGGTGGCCATCGCGATCATCCTCTCGGGTCGAACGTCCGTGGGCCTCGAACACGCGTCCGTCGAACAACCGTTCGTCGAACACGTGTATCAAGGTCTACCACGAGTCGGCGACACGGTCGAGGGTTTCTCGAACAGATGTTTGATGTGCAGCGTGATCTGACCTACAGTGGCACCAGCGCGATGGAACGTTTGTCGGATTTCAGGCAGTCAGGATTCGTGGCACGAGCGGCACGGTCCGCGGTGCCCCAGGACGGGGGAAGGTCATGACGAGCGCACGGGAGGACGCAGCCGGGGCGACGGACGCGACGCTCGCACCGGTGAGCGAGCTCGCACCGGGCGGCGACCGCCTCACCCCCCGCCAGCGACGTGTGCTCGAGACCATCCGGTCGTCCGTGGCGAGCCGCGGATACCCGCCCACGATGCGAGAGATCGGCGAGGCCGTCGGCCTGGCCAGCCCGTCGTCGGTGAAGCACCAGCTCACCACCCTGGAGCGCAAGGGATACCTGCGCCGGGACCCGCACCGGCCGCGCGCGATCGAGGTCGTCGACCCGCAGGACCTGGCGACCACCGCGACCGTCGTGCCTCTCCCCGAGGTCCCGGACGCCGGGCCTGCCGGGTCCGCGGGCTCCTCCGCCGCGCCGAGCTACGTGCCGCTCGTCGGCCGGATCGCCGCGGGCGGGCCGATCCTGGCCGAGCAGGTCGTCGAGGACGTCTTCCCCCTGCCCCGGCAGGTCGTGGGCGACGGGGAGCTGTTCCTGCTGAAGGTCGCGGGCGACTCGATGGTCGACGCAGCCATCTGTGACGGCGACTGGGTCGTCGTGCGGCGTCAGCCGGTGGCCGAGAACGGCGAGGTCGTCGCGGCGATGATCGACGGCGAGGCCACGGTCAAGACGTTCAAGCAGACCGACGGGCACGTGTGGCTGCTGCCGCAGAACGCGGCCTACACGCCCATCCCGGGCGACGAGGCCCAGGTCCTGGGACGCGTCGTCGCCGTTCTGCGCAGCCTCTGACCACCACCCCGCCGCGAGCGGAGTCCGCTCAGAAGCCGAACCTGCGCTGGACGGCCCGCATGCTCTCCGCGGACGCACGCAGCCCCGCAACCTCCTCGTCGGACAGCGGCGTGTCGATCGTCTCGGCCACCCCGCGGCTGTCCACCAGCGACGGCACCGACATGCACACGTCGCTGATGCCGTAGAAGCCGTCGAGCCGCGACGACACCGACATCACGCGGTGCTCGTCGTTGAGCACCGCTTCGATGATGCGGGTCGCGGCGAGCCCCACGGCATAGTTCGTGGCGCCCTTGCCGGCGATCACACGGTAGGCGGAGGTCACCACGTCCTCGGAGATGGCCGACCGGGCCGCCGCGTCCAGCGCCGGGCGGCCGTGGAAGGGCCGCCAGTCGAGGAGCGGCACGCCGCCGATCGTCGCCGAGCTCCACAGCACGATCTCGGAGTCGCCGTGCTCCCCGGCGATGTTCGCGTGCACGTTGCCCACCGCCACACCGACGTGCCGGGCGAGCGCGTCGCGCAGGCGGGACGAGTCCAGCACCGTGCCGCTGCCGAAGACGCGGCGGTGGTCGAGCCCCGACAGCTCCTGCGCCGCGTAGGTCACCACGTCCACGGGGTTGGTCACCATGAGGAAGATCGCGTCGGGGGCCACCTCGACGAGCCGCGGGATGAGCTTGCGGGTCAGGGCGATGGTCGCCTCGGCGAGGTCGAGCCGGGACTGCCCGGGCTTCTGCTTCGCGCCCGCGGTGACGGCGACGACGTCGGCCCCCCGGCACACCTCCACGTCGTCCGAGCCCTCGATCTCGGCCTGCGGGATGAACATGCCGCCGTGGCGGAGGTCCAGCACCTCGGCCTCGACCTTGGTGCGGTCGACGTCCAGGAGCGACACGTGCCGTGCCGCCCCGCGCGTGAGGGCCGCGTACGCGAGGGTCGACCCCACGGCTCCGGCACCGACGATCGCCAGCCTGGTCGTGCTCCGGTTCTCCACGCGGCCAGGTTAGACGTCCAGACGGCGCAGTGCAGCACGCACCAGCTCGCCGTCCGTCGTCGTCCAGAAGTTCGGCATGGACCGGGTGAGGAAAGTGCCGTAGCGGGCCGTCGCAAGGCGAGGATCGAGGACCGCGACGACCCCGCGGTCGCCGGACGTGCGCACCAGCCGGCCCGCGCCCTGGGCGAGCAGCAGCGCGGCATGCGCGGCCGAGACCTGCATGAACCCGTTGCCGCCCGACTCCTCCACGGCGCGCGCCCGCGCCGCCTTCACCGGGTCGTCCGGCCGCGGGAACGGGATGCGGTCGATCAGCACGAGCTGGCTGGCGGGGCCCGGCACGTCCACGCCCTGCCACAGCGACAGGGTGCCGAAAAGGCACGTCGCCGGGTCCTCGGCGAACTGCCGCACGAGCGTCGGGAGCTGGTCGTCGCCCTGGCACAGCACGGGCACGTCGAGCCGCTCCCGCATCGCCTCGGCAGCGGCCGTCGCGGCACGCCGGGACGAGAAGAGTCCCAGGGTCCGCCCGCCGGCAGCCTCGACGAGGCCCGCGATCTCGTCGAGCTGAGCGTCGGTGGTCGGTTCCCGCCCCGGGGCAGGCAGGTGCCGCGCGACGTAGAGGATGCCCTGTCGGGGGTAGTCGAACGGGCTGCCGACGTCCGACCCGGACCACTGCGCGGACTCGTCGGTGCCCCCGGAGCCCGCCAGCCCCAGCGACCGCGCCACGGGGTCGAACGAGCCGCCGAGGGCGAGCGTCGCCGAGGTGAAGACGCCGGTCGCCTCGCCGAGCAGGTGCGTGCGGATGAGGCCGGCGACGGCGAGCGGGGCCGCGTGCAGCCGGGTGGTGCCGTCGCCCGCCCACGGGGCGTGCTCGGACGGGCGGGAGCACCACAGCACGTCGGCGCTCGTGTCCTCGCCCGCCATCCGTTCGGCGACCTCGAAGAGCTGGAGCACGGCCGACTGGGCCATCTTCATCCCCGCGTCGCCGGCGCCGGCGTCACCCTTGGTCTTGTTCTCCCCGGCAGGCTTCAGCCGCGTGAGCAGCTCACGGGCGGCGTCGCGCACACCCGCGACCGCCGCCCTGAGGTCGTCGGGCAGGCCCGACCCGAAGCGCTCGGCCGGGGCCGTGGCGAGGAGCGAGCCCAGCTGCTGGGACGCCTGGTCCAGGGCCTCGGTCTGCGTGCCACCGTGCCGACGCGCCAGGCGCGCGGCGTGCTCCACCACCGTGATCGACAGGTCCACCGTGGCCGACGCCGTGACCCGGTCGGCGAGCTCGTGCGCCTCGTCCACAACGAGGGTGCCGTGCTCCGGCAGCACGCCGGTGTTGCCCGCCGCCGCGATGCCGAGCATCGCATGGTTCGTCACGACGACGTCCGCCTCGCGTGCCGCGGCCCGCGCCTGGTCCGGGAAGCACTCGGCCAGCAGGGGGCACGACGCCCCGAGGCACTCCAGCCTCGTGACGGACACCTGCCGCCAGGCCTTGTCCGGCACGCCGGGCACGAGGTCGTCCCGGTCGCCGGTGTCCGTCTCCTCGGCCCACGCGTGCAGCCGGCGGACGTGGTCGGCGAGCCGCCCGCCGCTCTCGGACGGCCCCTGCGCGCCGCCCGGTGCCGGGTGCTGCTCCGCCGCGGCGCCCTCGCCCGGTCCCGGGTCGGAGGGCAGGTCGAAGAGCGTGGCACCCTCCACCGGATACCCTCCGGTGACCTTGTGCTTGCACAGGTAGTTGTGCCAGCCCTTGAGGAGGGCGACCTTGGGCGGCCTGGGCAGCCGGGGGCCCACCGTCTCCGCGACGAGGGGCAGGTCCCGCGTGACCACCTGGCGCTGGAGCGCCAAGGTCGCGGTCGAGACCACCACGCGCTCGCCGTCGAGCACCGCGTGCCGTACGGCGGGCACGAGGTAGCCCAGCGACTTGCCCGTCCCCGTGCCGGCCTGGACGAGCAGGTGCCGCCCGTCCGTGATCGCCTCGGCGACCTCCCGGGCCATCTGGTGCTGGCCCTCCCGGCGACCTCCGCCGAGCCTGCCGACCGCGAGGTCCAGCAGGTCGTCGGTGCCGGGGACTGTCGCGGGCTGTGCGGGGGTGTCGGGGGGCGTCACCCGTCGATCCTAGGTGCGGGGACCGACGTCCCGGACAGCGCCCCGACCAGTGCCGGACAGCGCCCGGTGCTCAGCCCGCCGCGGCCCGCAGCTCGGCCGCGAGGGACTCGTCGACCTGCCCGCGCACGCGGGTCCCGGTCTCGAGGTGCTCGGCGCGCACGCCGCTGCCGTGCTCATGGGCGCGGTGCACCAGGTCGCCGCGGGAGTACGGCACGACGACGTCGACCTCGACCTGCGGGCTCGGCAGCTCGGCCGCGACGAGCGCGCGCAGCTCGGAGATGCCCTCACCGCTGTGCGCCGAGACGACGATCGTGCGCCGCTCGCGCCGCTGGATGCGCCCCACGACCTCCGGGTCGGCGATGTCGGCCTTGTTCAGCACGACGATCTCGGGCACGTCCGCGATCCCCGGGATCTCCGCGAGCACCTCGCGCACCGCGGCGATCTGGCCCTCCGGCTCCGGGTGCGAGGCGTCCACCACGTGCAGCAGCAGCGCGGCGTCGCCCACCTCCTCGAGGGTGGAGCGGAACGCCTCGACCAGCTGGTGCGGCAGCCGCCGCACGAAGCCGACGGTGTCGGTCAGCGTGAAGAGCCGGCCGTCCTCCGTGCGCGCCTTGCGCACCGTCGGGTCCAGCGTCGCGAAGAGCGCGTTCTCCACGAGCACGCCGGCGTCGGTCAGCGTGTTCAGCAGCGACGACTTGCCCGCGTTCGTGTACCCCGCGATGGCGACGTTCGGCACGGCGTGCCGCTGGCGCTCCAGCCGCTTGGTCTCGCGCGCCGGCTTCATCGCCGCGATCTGGCGGCGGAGCTTCGCCATCCGGTCGCGGATGCGGCGCCGGTCCAGCTCGATCTTGGTCTCACCGGGCCCGCGCGAGCCCATGCCCGCACCCTGTCCGCCCACCTGGCCACCGGCCTGGCGGGACATCGACTCGCCCCAGCCGCGCAGGCGCGGGAGCAGGTACTCGAGCTGCGCCAGCTCCACCTGCGCCTTGCCCTCCCGCGACTTCGCGTGCTGGGCGAAGATGTCGAGGATCAGCGCGGTACGGTCGATGACCTTGACCTTCACGACGTCCTCGAGCGCGCGGCGCTGGGACGGGGCGAGCTCGGTGTCCGCGACCACGGTGTCCGCGCCGGACGTCGCCACGACGTCCGCGAGCTCGGCCGCCTTGCCCGAGCCGAGGTACGTGCTCGGGTCAGGCTTCTGGCGCCGCTGGAGCAGCCCGTCGAGGACCTCGGAACCGGCGGTCTCCGCGAGGGCGGCAAGCTCGCGCAGCGAGACCTCCGCCTCGCGCGCGGCCGCCTCTCCGCCCGAGTACACGCCGACGAGGACGACCTTCTCGAGCCGCAGCTGCCGGTACTCGACCTCGGTGACGTCCTCGAGCTCGGTGGACAGACCCGCCACGCGGCGCAGCGAGATGCGCTCGGCGAGGTCCAGCTGGTCGCCGTCGTAGGCCGAGTGGACCGTGGCGCCGTCGGAGCGCGCCGTTCCCGCCCTTGCCAGCACCCGCGCCACGACGTCGTCGGCGATCGCCTGCGCGTCGCGCGCCTCCGGCGACACCGACGGGGAGGTCTCGGGGTTGGTCGAGGATTCGGTCAAGATGTGCCTTCCGGGTCGAGGAGCGCGGCGCCCCGGGCATCGTCGGATGCCTCAATCGCGACGCGCGGGACGGTGCAGACGCCGTCCGACGGGTAGAACAAGAATCGCACGCCCGATCGTCCCGCCCCAGCGAATTCTCCCAGCGCGAAGCGCCCGGCGGCCCGACCGTAGGATCTGCGGGTGAGCGAACGCCCCGACCACTACTTCAGCGCCCGGCCCGCCTCGGACGCCGAGCGACGACGCAGGACGGTGCGCCTGGCCGGCCAGGACGTCGAGGTCGACGTCGCGGCGGGCGTCTTCTCGCCGGGCGGCCTCGACAAGGGCACCCGGGTGCTCCTGGACGAGGTACCGGCCCCGCCCGCGACGGGCGACCTGCTCGACCTGGGCTGCGGCTGGGGCCCGGTCGCACTGACCCTGGCCCTGCGCTCGCCGGACGCCACGGTGTGGGCGCTCGACGTCAACGAGCGCGCGCTCGACCTGCTCCGCGGCACCGCCTCTCGGCTGGGGCTGACGAACCTGCGCGCGGTGACGGCCGACCAGGTGCCCGCCGACGTCCGGTTCGACGCCGTGTGGTCCAACCCGCCGATCCGCGTCGGCAAGTCCGTGCTGCACGACCTGCTGCGCACGTGGCTCCCGCGGCTCGCCGACGACGCCGAGGCCTGGCTCGTCGTCGCGAAGAACCTGGGCTCGGACTCGCTGGCGCGCTGGATCACCGAAGAGCTCTCGCTCGACGTCTCCCGGCGCGCGTCGTCGAAGGGGTTCCGGGTGCTGCAGGTCCGGCGCTGACGTCCGGGCGGGACGTCACACGAGCTCACACGAGCTCACACGAGCGTGGTCTCGCCGCTGAACACCAGCTCGGCGGGCCCGGCGAGCTCGACGTGACCGCCCGGGAGCAGGCTGACGCGCACCTCGCCGCCGGGCACCTCGACGGACCACACGTCCGGCACCGGCACGTCGCCGGCGCCGTGCAGCGCCCAGGTGCGCACCGCGAGCGCCGCCGCGCAGGCGCCCGTCCCGCAGGACTGTGTCTCCCCCACGCCGCGCTCGTGCACCCGCATGCGCAGCCGGCCCACCGGCCTCCCGTCGGCGCCCGTGACCTCCTCGAGGGGAACGACCAGCTCGACGTTGGTCCCCTCGGGCGGCACGGGCTCGACCCGGGGCGCGACCGTCAGGTCCAGGCCCGCGAGCGACTCCTCGTCCGGGAGGGCCACGACCGTGTGCGGGTTGCCGAGGTCCACGCTCAGCGCCGGACGCGGCGTCGACCACCCGGCCGCGAGGACCTGCGCGTCGAGCCCGTCCCGCGCCGCGGCGTCGCCGCCCGGCAGGGACCAGGGGCCCATGTCCACGGCGTACCAGCCGTGCGCGTCCTTGCGGACGCGGCGCACGCCCGCGCGGGTCCCGAGCGCGAGCTCGCCGCCGTCCGACAGGTCCGCGAGCCCGAGGCTCTCGGCGAAGGCCGCGAAGACGCGCACGCCGTTCCCGCACATCTGCGCGACGGAGCCGTCGGCGTTGCGGTAGTCCATGAACCAGATCGCCTCCGGCTCGGCGGCCAGGACCTCGTCCGCGACCCGTTCGCCGGCCCGCGCGACGGCGGCCGTCGGAGCGAGCCGGATCACACCGTCGCCGCCGATGCCGGCCCGGCGGTCCGCGAGCAGGCGGACCTGCTCGGCGCCGAGCTCGAGATCGCCCCGGGTGTCCGCGAGCAGCACGAAGTCGTTCTTCGTGCCGTGCCCCTTGGTGAAACGCAACGTCATGACCCCAGACTACGGCGCACCGGCTCCGCGGCCGGCTCGGGCAGCGACCCGGCGTCGGCGGCCCGCACGAGCGCGAGGGCGTCGTCGAGCAGCGTCGGCGAGCCGGCGTCCAGCCACCGGACACGCGGGTCGCGCCCGAACCAGCCCATCTGCTTGCGCGCGAGCCGGCGGGTGTTCGCGACGATCGCCTCGCGGGCCTCGTCGGCCGTGAGCTCGCCGTGCCACGCCGCGAGCAGCTCGGCATACCCGACGGCCCGCGCGGCGGTGGCGCCGAGGCCCGCGCCCACGCCGCCCTGCTCCGGCGAGGCGAGAGAGCGGACCTCCTGCTCCAGGCCGCCCTCCCACATGCGCTCCACGCGGTGGGCGACGCGGGCGTCGAGGACCTGGCGGTCGCAGTCCAGGCCGATCTGCACGGCCGGGCGCACGTACTCCTGGCGCGGCAGGTTCGCCGTGTACGGCCTCCCGGTGATGGCGATCACCTCGAGGGCGCGGACGAGCCGGCGGGTGTTGCGGGGGCCGATCGAACCGGCGGCGGCCGGGTCCCGCTCCAGCAGCTCGTCGTACAGCGCCCGGGAGCCCTCCGCCTCGGCCCGGTCCTCGAGCCGGGCCCGCACCCGCGGGTCCGTGCCGGGGAAGTCCAGGTGGTCCAGCAGCGCACGCACGTAGAGCCCGGAGCCGCCGACGACGACCGCCCGCGCACCGCGGCCGGCGATGTCGTCCAGGTCCCGGCGCGCCGCCGACTGGTAGCGCGCCACGGACGCGTCCTCGATCGGGTCGAGGACGTCGAGCTGGTGGTGCGCGACCCCCCGGCGCTCGGCGACCGGCACCTTCGCCGTCCCGACGTCCATGCCCCGGTAGAGCTGGTACGCGTCGGCGTTGACGATCTCGGCCGGCACCTGCCCCGACAGCGCCTTCGCCAGGTCCAGGGCCAGGTCCGACTTGCCGGTGGCCGTCGGCCCGACGACCGCCACCACGCACCGCGGTCCCGCGGCGCTCCCGTCCCACTCGACATTCACGACGCCACGGTACGACGCCCCGGTACGACGCCCCGGTACGACGCCCCGCACGGCGAGGTGCGACACACGACACGACACGGTCGCGGGCCGTGGCCACCGGGTCCGCTATCGTCCGGTCCGTGCCGGCGCGAAGGAGCACCTGACGATGGGACTGCTCCTCGGGACGTTCGGCGTGGGGCTGGTCTCCGCGATCCTCCCGGTGGTGAACCTCGAGGTCTACCTCGGCGTCGTCGGCGCGCAGGTCTCGGGGACGGCGCCGGCGGCCCGGCTGGTCGCGCTCGCCCTCGCCGCCGGGGCCGGCCAGACGCTGGGCAAGCTGGTCTGGTACCTGCTCGGCGCCCGCTCCCTGGAGTCCCGATGGGTGCGTCACAAGCTGGACCTGCGGGGACGCCGCCGGCGGTTCGAGTCATGGCGCGACCGCATCGCCGACCGCCCGTGGCTCAGCGCCCTGGTGCTGCTGGCGTCCTCCGTGGTCGGGATCCCGCCGCTGCTGATCATGGCCGTGGTGGCCGGCTCGCTGCGCGTCCCGCTGGTCGTGTTCGTGCCGACGGTCGCACTGGGCCGCGCGCTACGCGCCTGGTGCCTCCTGGCCGGCGTCGGGACCCTCGTGGGCTGGTGACCCGTCACGAGCGGGCGCGCGGTAGACCGTGACCCGGTAGACGTCTGCCAGGTGCTCGGCGCCCGGCGCTCCCGCCGCCTCACGGACCTCGGCCCGCCAGCCCCCGTCGACCGCGACGCGGTCGAGGACCGCGCGCACCGCCGGCGCCCACGCCGCAGGCCCCGGGTCCGGCCTGCCCGGGAGACCCCCCGAGGCGACGACGACGCCAGCGGCGGCCCGCACCGCGGCCACGACGTCGTCGGGCGCGCCGCCCCCCTGCGCGCCGGGATCCGCCGCGGTGTCCGGGCCCAGCTCGTGGACGACGACGTCCGCGACCTGCGCACCCCGGCCGCACGCCCGCAGCGCCTGCGCCAGGGCGCACAGCGCCACGGAGGCCGGCACCTCGGCGGCGGGCACCGGCGGGCGGCCGGCGGCCGCCGAGGGCCACGCGCGCACCAGCGGCACCCACCGGTCTCCCACCCCGGCCGAGGCGAACGAGGGGCGCATCACGCCCGACCGGTGCCCGCTCGCAGGGGCGAGCACGACGACGGTCCCGCCGTCGGGCAGGTCGGCGACGAGCTCCGCGAGCGCCTCGTCGACACGGGTGCGCAGGACCGACAGGACGCCGGACCCGCCCGCGACACCAGGAACGAGCAGCGGCGTCGCGGGGACGGCGATAGCGACGACGGGCACCGGGCCAAGGTACCCCGCGACACACCCCGTGACGCCCACCACGGCTCGCGGCGACTGGCGGCGCGAGGGCGGGCGCGGACGACCGCAGGGCGGACACCCCCGTTCCTCCGCCGCGAGCGCCGTGTAGCGTGGGGCCGGTGAGGTTCTTCGGTGCACGCCGGACGAGCGGGTCCGGGCCGGCCAACGGTCGCCCCGACGAGCTGGGCGACGACGAGCTGCAGGCCCGGGTCGAGGGACTCCTGATGCAGCACGTGGGCGATCCGGACCACGGCGACCCCCTGGACCCCTTGACGCGGGACCGGGTGACCGCCTGGCTCGAGCGCTCCGGCTTCTCCTACTTCGTGGACTCCGACGGCGACGTGGGTGGGCTCTGGCACGGCTGGCTGTTCTACTTCCTGGTGCTGGGCGAGCACTCCGACGTCCTGCAGGTGCGCGGCCAGTGGCACCGCGACCTGACGATCGAGCGGCTCGAGGACGTGCTCGAGCTCTGCAACGAGTGGAACGCGGAACGGATCTGGCCCAAGACGTACGCCCGCGTGCGTGACGACGGCACCATCGTCGTGTGCGCCGAGGTCACGGCCGACATCGGCGGCGGCGTGACCGACGACCAGCTGGACCAGCTCCTGCAGTGCGGGCTGAGCACGGGCTCCATGTTCTTCCAGCACCTCGACACCACGTTCCCCGACCCGCTGCGGGAGGCGTCGTGACGCGCGACAGCACCCCCGGTGCCCCCGGCGACCGCGGGTCTCGGGTCACGGCGGCGCGCGCGCTGCGCACCGCAGGCGGGGCCGTCGGCAGGGCCGTCCAGCACCTGGGCTCCCGGGCGGCCCGGCGTCGCTCGGCGCGCCTGCACGGCGTGCCCGTCCGGCCGCGACCCTTGACGACCGGTCGCCTCGCCGACGACCTCGAGCGCCGGGGCTACCGCTTCCGCACCGACGCCGACGGCGACGTGACGGGCACCTGGGACGGCAACCGCTTCTGGTTCCTCATGCTCGGGGACCACTCCGAGATCCTGCAGGTCCGCGGGCGATGGGCGGGCACCGTCCCGACGCAGGCGCGCCTGTCGGTGCTGCAGGCCGTCAACGACTGGAACCGCGAGCGCGTGTGGCCCAAGGTCTACACGCGGGCGGAGGGAGAGGCGCTGGCTCTCTACGCCGAGGTCTCGGTGGACTTCGAGCACGGGGCGACGGACGAGCAGGTCGCGGCCACCGTGTCGTGCGGTCTCGTCACGGCGTCCCAGTTCTTCGCCACGGTGGGCGCTCTCGTGCCCCCGTCGGCCGAGGACCACGACGGCGAGTCCTGACGGACTCCTTCGGATGCCGGTGCGGCCGCCCGCTCGCGGTCAGCGCCGCAGCGTCGGCATGCCCAGCGTGACGGCGCCCGCCGGCGCGGGCGTCCCGTGGCCGTGCCCGTCGTCCCCGCCGAGCCGCGCCCGCTCCTGGCGCGCCCAGGCGTCGCCCGAGCGGGTCCGGCGCACGGCGTAGGTGCCGCCCGCGAGGGCGGAGTCCGCGATGAGGTGGTGGGGCGCGCTGCGGGTCACCGTGGCGGTGACCATGTCACCGGGACGCGGCAGCCGCGGGTCGAGGTCGGCCACGTCTGCGAGCCGGGCGTCGTCGAGCGACGACGGCGCCCCGGCGAGCAGCGCGTGCTCGGCCCCGAGGCCGGCGGGCAGCGCGACGTGGACCAGGCGGTTGTCGGGCGCCCGCCCGGAGAGCCGGTGCGAGGCGCCGTCCTTGCGCCCGGGACCGTCGGCCACGAGCACCTCGAGGGTGCGGCCCACCTGGGCGGCGGCCTCCTGGGCGCCGATCCGCTCCTGGAGAGCGAGGAGCCGCTCGAACCGCTCCTGGACCACGGCCTTGGGCAGCTGACCCTCCATCGTCGCGGCGGGCGTGCCCGGGCGCGGCGAGTACTGGAACATGAACGCCGAGCTGAACCGCGAGGCCTCCACGACGCGCATCGTCTGCCCGAAGTCCTCCTCGGTCTCCCCGGGGAAGCCCACGATGATGTCGGTGGTGATCGCGGCGTCGGGCATGGCGGCGCGCACCCGGTCCAGGATGCCGAGGAACTTCTCCGAGCGGTACGAGCGGCGCATCGCGCGCAGGACCCGGTCCGAGCCGGACTGCAGCGGCATGTGCAGCTGCGGCATGACGTTCGGGGTCTCGGCCATCGCCGCGATGACGTCGTCGGTGAACGCCGCCGGATGGGGCGAGGTGAAGCGCACCCGCTCCAGCCCCTCGATGGTGCCGCAGGCGCGCAGCAGCTTCGCGAACGCGCCGCGGTCGCCGAACTCGACGCCATAGCTGTTGACGTTCTGGCCGAGCAGGGTCACCTCGACGGCTCCCGCCGCCACCAGTGCCTCGACCTCGGCCAGGACCTCGCCCGGGCGACGGTCGCGCTCCTTGCCGCGCAGGTGCGGCACGATGCAGAACGTGCAGGTGTTGTTGCAGCCCACCGAGATGGAGACCCAGCCCGCGTAGACCGACTCGCGGCGCGTGGGCAGCGTCGAGGGGAAGACCTGCAGCGACTCCGCGATCTCGACCTGGGCCTCGGCGTTGTGCCGCGCCCGCTCCAGCAGCACGGGCAGCGCGTCGAGGTTGTGCGTGCCGAAGACGACGTCCACCCAGGGCGCCTTGCCGACGATCTCCCCGCGGTCCTTCTGCGCGAGGCAGCCGCCCACGGCGATCTGCATGCCCGGCCGGTCCGCCTTGATACCGGCGAGCTGGCCGAGGTTGCCGTACAGGCGCGTCGCGGCGTTCTCCCGCACCGCGCAGGTGTTGATGACCACCACGTCGGCGCGGCTCGCGGCCTCGTCCGCCGCGGTGGCGCGGGTGTAGCCGGCCGCCTCGAGCATGCCGGCCATGTGCTCGGAGTCGTGGACGTTCATCTGGCAGCCGAGGGTGCGCACGAGATAGGTGCGGCCGTCGGCGGCGTCGACGACGGGCAGGGTTCCTGCGGTCGTGACGGCGGGGGTCTGGATGGTCTCGGACATCGCTTCTAGGGTACGGTGCCCGGCGCCAGGGTCCCGACGGGGCGACCCCTGCCCCGCGTCCCGGGGCATCGTGTCCGCCGTCGGCCCTCTTCTGGACGCCGAGCACCGTTACCCAACCGTTGCGGAACCCGCGACACGGGTGCTGGTCGCGGAAACACCGACTGGATAGGTTCAAGAAATGGATCACGACGACGCGACCCCCACGACCGGGCCGGCGGGGACCTCGACGCCCCTCGGCCCCCCGCTCGTCGAGCTCGAAGGCGTCAACAAGCACTTCGGCGACCTGCACGTGCTGCGCGACATCGACCTGACGGTCCGCAAGGGCGAGGTCCTCGTCGTCATCGGACCGTCCGGCTCGGGCAAGTCGACGCTGTGCCGGGCGATCAACCGGCTCGAGACGATCGACGAGGGCGAGATCCGCATCGACGGCAAGCCGCTCCCGGAGGAGGGCAAGGCGCTCGCCAAGCTCCGTGCCGACGTCGGCATGGTCTTCCAGGCGTTCAACCTCTTCGCGCACCGCACCGTGCTCGACAACGTGACGCTCGGGCCGCGCAAGGTGCGCCGCGCCGGCAAGAAGGAGGCGGAGGCCGAGGCTCTCCAGCTCCTGGACCGCGTGGGGGTTCGCAACCAGGCGAGCAAGCTCCCCGCCCAGCTCTCCGGCGGTCAGCAGCAGCGGGTCGCGATCGCGCGGTCGCTCGCGATGCACCCCAAGGTCATGCTCTTCGACGAGCCGACGTCGGCCCTGGACCCGGAGATGATCAACGAGGTGCTCGACGCGATGGTCGCCCTCGCCAAGGAGGGCATGACGATGGTCGTCGTCACCCACGAGATGGGCTTCGCCCGCAAGGCCGCGGACCGCGTCGTCTTCATGGCCGACGGCCAGATCGTCGAGGAGGCCACTCCCGAGGAGTTCTTCACCGCGCCCAAGAGCGAGCGGGCCAAGGACTTCCTGTCCAAGATCCTCACCCACTGACCGATCCACCGAGCACTGACTGACCATGAGCCATACCCAACGAACGCACCACTGACAAAGGGGAACAGCATGCGTACCCGCACCCGCACCACCGGGGCGATCGCCCTCGCTGCCACCGCAGCGCTGGCTCTCTCCGCCTGCTCGAGCGGCGGCGAGTCCGGCGGCGGGGAGTCCGGCGACGACTCGATCACCATCGGCATCAAGTACGACCAGCCGGGCCTCGGCTTCATGGAGGGCGACACCCCGTCGGGCTTCGACGTCGACGTCGCCACCTACGTCGCCGAGAAGCTGGGCTACTCCGCGGACCAGATCGAGTGGAAGGAGGCGCCGTCCGCCCAGCGCGAGACGCTGCTCTCCACCAACCAGGTCGACATGATCTTCGCGACCTACTCGATCACCGACGAGCGCCGCGAGTCCGTCTCCTTCGCCGGACCGTACTTCGTCGCCGGCCAGGATCTGCTGGTCGCGGCCGACAACACCGACATCACCGGTCCGGAGGACCTCGAGGGCAAGAACCTCTGCTCCGTGACGGGCTCCACCTCGGCACAGCGCATCAAGGACGACTACGCCGCCGGCGTGAACCTCCTCGAGCAGCCCGGCTACGCCGAGTGCGTGACGGCCCTCGTCGCGGGCTCGGTCGACGCCGTGACCACCGACGACATCATCCTGGCCGCCCTCGGTGCCCAGCCCGCCAACCAGGGCAAGGTGAAGGTCGTCGGCAACCCGTTCTCCGAGGAGAAGTACGGCGTCGGGCTGCCCCCGGAGTCCGACCAGTGCGAGACCGTCAACGAGGCGCTGCAGGCGATGATCGACGACGGCTCCTGGGAGGCCTCCATCCAGAAGCACACGGAGGGCACGGGCTACACGCCGAGCGCCGACAACCCGCCGACGTTCGACCCCTGCCAGTGACCCGCTGAACCGCTGACCGGACCCGGGTCCGCGACCGTCGAGGTCGCGGGCCCGGCCCCGGTCCCCGGGCGCCGCGCATCGCGGACGCCCACCCGTGGAAGGAGGAGCCGATCCGTGGAGGACTACCTCACGATCGTGCGTGAGTACGACGTGCTCGGAGCGTTCTGGGTGAACATCCAGCTCGCGTTCTGGGCGGCGATCCTGTCGCTGGTGCTGGGCTCGGCCCTGGCCCTGTTCCGGATCTCGCCCGTCCCGACGCTGCGCTGGCTGGCGACGGCCTACGTCACCGTGTTCCGCAACACGCCACTGACGATCATCATGGTCTTCATCACCCTGGGCGTGTGGGGCCAGCTGGGCGTCACGCTCTCGACGGACTTCGCCACGAACTTCTTCCGGCTCGCGGTCGTGGCCCTGTCCGTCTACCACGCCGCGTTCGTGTGCGAGGCGATCCGCTCGGGCGTCAACACCGTCCCCCTGGGCCAGGCCGAGGCGGCGCGCGCGATCGGGCTGCCGTTCCTGGCCAGCGCGCGGCTCGTGATCCTCCCCCAGGCCTTCCGCGGCTCGATCGCCCCGCTCGGCAACGTGATGATCGCGCTGATCAAGAACACGACCGTCGCGGCCGCTGCCAGCGTGGCCACCGAGACCTCCTCGGTGATGAAGACGATGATCGAGTTCCACTCCAGCCACATCTTCGCGATCTTCTTCACCTTCGCGATCGGGTACGTCATCCTCGTGACACCCGTCGGCCTGCTGACCACCGCCCTCTCCCGACGACTGGCGGTGCGCCGATGACCCCGCAGCAGACCGTTCTCTTCGACGCCTCCGGGCCGCGCGCCCGCCGTCTGACCCTGATCGGCAGCCTGGTGGGTGCCGTCGTGGCGCTCGGCGTGGTCTTCCTGCTGCTGCGCGCCGTGCAGGCCAAGGGCCAGCTCGACCCCACGCTCTGGCTCCACGCCGTGGACGCGAACGCGTGGACCAACTACTACCTGATCGGTCTGCAGCGGACCCTCGAGGCGGCCGGGCTGTCGATCGTGGGAGCCCTCGCGTTCGGCCTGGTCTTCGGCCTGGGCCGGCTGGCGCAGAGCCGCCTGGTCCGGTGGTTGGCGGGTGCCGTCGTGGAGTTCTTCCGCGCCGTGCCCGTGCTGCTGATGATGATCTTCTTCTGGCTGCTGCTGGCCACCGCGGACGTCGACAACTCGTCGTTCTGGGGGGTCGTCCTCGGTCTGGTCCTCTACAACGGGTCGGTCGTGGCGGAGCTCGTCCGGTCGGGCGTGCACGGCCTGCCGCAGGGTCAGCGCGAGGGCGCGCTGTCCGTGGGGCTGACGCGCGGCCAGTCGCTGCGCTCGGTCGAGCTCCCGCAGGCACTGGTGGCCATGCTGCCCGCGCTGGTGTCCCAGCTCGTCGTGGTGCTCAAGGACTCGGCGCTGGGCGCGATCATCTCCTACCCCGAGCTGCTGCAGAGCGCGCGACGCCTGGGTGCGGGCCAGGGCAACATGCTCCAGACCCTCGCCGTGGCGGCGGTCATGTTCATCCTCATCAACTGGGCCCTGACCCGGCTCGCCGAGTACCTCAGCCACTCGCTGCGGCGAACCTCGGGTCGCGTGGGCATCGAGGGTGCCGGGCTGGAGACGGGCGCCGGGCTCGGCACCGGGGTCACCGTCGCCGCCGCGGACCTCCCCGTCCCCGGCGACGAGGGCCGGCAGC
The DNA here is from genome assembly GCF_020297055.1 of Isoptericola luteus. Classification (GTDB taxonomy): domain Bacteria; phylum Actinomycetota; class Actinomycetes; order Actinomycetales; family Cellulomonadaceae; genus Isoptericola; species Isoptericola luteus. Next base: position 115,843 of record NZ_JAIXCQ010000004.1, read on the forward strand.
CCGGTCGGGGCCGCTGACGGCGAGCCGGCCGCGAACCTGACGCACGAGCGTCGGAGCGCTCGGACGCCGGGACGAGCCGAGGACGCGAGCGCGGACGAGGGTGCGGGCGCCGGGCGCCCGCACCCTCACTCGTCGCCGAGGGCGTACGGGAGGTCGCCGAGCTCGTCGTCCGGGCCATCGTCCTCGCCCGCCAGCGCCGAGCGCACAACGTCGAACGCGACGCCCGGGCCGTAGCCCTTGCGGCCGAGCGCGGCGACCGCACGCCGGACGCGCACGTCACGATCGAGACCGCGGGTCCGCCCGACCAGCTTGCGGGCCAACGCGTCGGCGGCTGCGCGCTCGTCGTCGGGCTCGACCTGTTCCAGCGCGTCGGCGGCCGTCTCGTCGTCGATGCCCCGTCGCCGCAGCTCGACGGCGATGGCCCGCCGTGCGAGACCCCGCTCCGCGTGCCGGGTGCGGACCACCATGTCGGCGTACGCGGCGTCGTCGACGAGCCCGACCTCGTCGAACCGGTCCAGCACGGGGGCGACCACGTCGTCGGGGTAGCCCTTGCGCGCGAGCGACCGGGACAGCTCGACCCGGCTCTTCGGCGCGGCCGTGAGGATCCGCAGCACCGCCTCGCGGGCGAGCTCGGTGGCCTCCTCGCGCGTCAGCTCGCCCGCCTCGAGCCGCTCGCCGACGCTCGGGCGGCGGCCGCGGCGCTTCCCCTCGCCGCGACCGCCCGGCTCGTCGGGACCGTCCGGCGTCACGAGGTGCCCGCCGCCATGACCGCGCCCGACGACCCACCCGTCAGAACGGGGCCTTCTTGCCCTTGGCGGCGCCGGCCTTGACCGCGGGAGCAGCGGCGGGCGCCGCGACCTCCGGGGTGGCGGCGGGATCCACGGCGGGAGCGTCCAGCTTGGCGCCGACGCCGAGCTTCTCCTTGATCCGCTTCTCGATCTCGTTCGCCAGGTCCGGGTTGTCGCGCAGGAACGCCCGGGCGTTCTCCTTGCCCTGCCCGAGCTGGTCGCCCTCGTAGGTGAACCACGACCCGGACTTGCGCACGAACCCGTGCTCCACGCCCATGTCGATGAGCCCACCCTCGCGAGAGATGCCCACGCCGTACAGGATGTCGAACTCCGCCTGCTTGAACGGCGGGGCCATCTTGTTCTTGACGACCTTGATCCGGGTCCGGTTGCCGACCGGCTCGGTGCCCTCCTTGAGGGTCTCGATACGGCGGATGTCCATGCGGACCGACGCGTAGAACTTCAGCGCCTTGCCACCGGTGGTCGTCTCCGGGGAGCCGAAGAACACGCCGATCTTCTCGCGCAGCTGGTTGATGAAGATCGCCGTGGTGCCCGAGGCGCTCAGGGCGCCGGTGATCTTGCGCAGCGCCTGCGACATGAGGCGCGCCTGCAGACCCACGTGACTGTCGCCCATCTCGCCCTCGATCTCGGCCTTGGGCACGAGCGCGGCGACGGAGTCGATGACGATGACGTCGAGCGCGCCGGAGCGGATCAGCATGTCCATGATCTCCAGCGCCTGCTCGCCGGTGTCCGGCTGAGAGACCAGGAGCGCGTCCGTGTCGACGCCCAGCTTCTTGGCGTACTCCGGGTCCAGGGCGTGCTCGGCGTCGACGAAGGCGGCGATGCCGCCGTTGCGCTGGGCATTGGCCACGGCGTGGAGCGCGACCGTCGTCTTGCCGGAGGACTCCGGCCCGTAGATCTCGACGACGCGGCCTCGCGGGAGCCCGCCGATGCCGAGCGCGACGTCGAGCGCGATCGACCCGGTCGGGATGACCTCCACGGGCGCGCGGCTCTCGTCTCCGAGGCGCATGATCGAACCCTTGCCGAAGCTGCGGTCGATCTGGGCGAGCGCGGCCTCGAGGGCCTTCTCGCGGTCTGCCGGTGCGGGCATCGTGGTCACCTTTGCGTTGGGGGCGCGGCGGCTGCGCGCCGGCGTTCGTGGCTGTGTGGTCATCTTGTCGCCGACCGTACGCGTCGCCACCGACAACCTCCGGGACAGCCCGGCGGATGGGGACGGCGCCGTGCGGGAACCTGTTGTGCTCCCACTCTAGCCGAACGTGTGTTCGATGCCGACGCCACCCGCCCGCGTGTCGCTCACCCGCCCCGTCACCAGCCCTGCGGCTCCCCTGCCCAGCTCTCCCCCGGCCGGAGCACGACGACGTCCGTGGCCGGCGCCACCCGGGCGGCCGCGGCCGCGAAGGCGTCGCCCGCCCGGTCCATCCACCCGCGCGGCAGGTGGCGGCCGCCCGGCGCGTGCAGCGTGCCCCAGTGCACGGGTATCGCCACCCCGACCCCCGCCTCCGCGCACACCTCGGCCGCCTGCCACGGTCCCAGGTGCCCGCCCGAGAGCCGCGGCCCCCACCCGGACACCGGCACCAGCGCCACGTCGAGACGTCCCCCGGCGAGGTCGCGCACCCTGCCCATGCTGCCGAAGCGCTCGGTGTCGCCCATCGCCCAGACCGTCGGCCCCGCGGCGCCGGCACCAGTTCCGGCACCGCGACCCCTGAGGCGGACCAGGTGCCCCGTCGCGGCGTTCGGGCGGTGCGGCATCGGCCGGTGCCCGTGCACCGCAGGGGCGAGACGCACCTGCACGCCGCCGACGTCGTGCCACGGACCGGAGCGCCACGTCTCCACGCGCCCGGCCACGACCCAGGCACCCTCCAGCGCGACGCCGCGCACGCCCCGGCCCCGCAACCACCGCGCGCTCGACGACGCGGCGAGCACCGGCACGTCCCCCAGGAGCCGCAGCGACCGCAGCTCGGCGTGGTCGTGGTGCAGGTGGGACAGCAGGACCGCGTCGGCGCCTTTCCAGGCAAGCTCGGCCGGCCGCTGCCCACGCCGGCGCAGCAGGCCGGCGTGGCGGTGCAGCAGCGGGTCGGTCACGAGCCGCGTCGTCGCCCCGCCCGGTCCGGCCAGGTCGAGCACCACGGTCGAGTGACCCAGCCACGTGACCCGGAGCCGCCCGCCGGCGTCGACCCGGGCGGGCCGGCCCGCCCGCGCGGCGCTCATCCGTCGGCCGCCCGCAGCCCGAGACCCGTCAGCCAGGCGACGAGCCGGCGGTGCACCGACTCCGCGCCGACCAGCATCCGCGCGCCGTCGACGTCCTCCCGCTCGCCGTCGGGCACCACCAGCCCGGCCGGTCGCAGCAGGACCGCCTCGTTCTGGGCGCCGCCCAGGCCGCCGTGCGAGCCGACGAGCGGTTCGAAGGCGTGCACCCGGCCGATCGTGTCGACCGCCGAGACCAGGACGAGGTCGCCGGCGTCGTCCAGGCCCGCGACACGGCACAGGTCCGCCCGCGCCCGCGAGCCGTAGCCCGCGAGCGGGTCCGTGCCCTCGACGCGGCCGGAGACGAGATGGTGCCGCCCCGCCCGGCCGTGGGCCACGACGTCCTCGCCCTCACGCACGACGACGACGCCCACCGCGGGCAGCTCCAGCAGGCCCGGCACCAGCGCGGGCCACCGGGCGGCCACCTCGGCCCCGTCCAGACGATGCGGCTCACGACAGAACCACACCATGCCGAGGTTCCCTGACCCGATCACCGCCACCTCAGGGGTCTTCGGGTCCCGCGGCTCCGCCCCGGCCCGGCGCCCGTCCGGCTCGCGGTCCGGCCCGACGAGCACCCGGGGCTCGCCGCGACGGTCGCTGCGCACGGCGTTGAGGGCCGCGTTCGCGGGCCACCAGGACTCCGCGTCGCCGACGCTCCCCGCCGTCCGACGGTCGAGGGCCTCTGCGCCGGGCCGAGATCCCGGCCTGCCGACCGGCGACCGGCCCGCCGCCATCAGGCGGCGCACCTCGTCGGGGAACGAGCTCCCCACGACCTGCTCGAACGTGGCGCCGAGCGACTGGCCGTGGTCGGAGACGACCACGAACTCGTAGCGGCGCGGCGCCCCGCGGGCGACCTCCTCCCACAGGCCGAGCACCCGGTCCAGGCCTTCGAGCGCGCGCAGCGACTCGGGACGCAGCGGCCCCGCGTGGTGCGCGATCTCGTCGTAGTCCACGAGGTCGACGCACACCACCGGCGCGCCCCGCACGAGCTGCTCCGCCACGAGTGCGGTGTTGAGGTCGCGCAGCAGCACGTTCGTGACCGCCCGCAGCAGCGGGTACCAGCCGCGCCGCGGGACACGGGGCTGCACGCCCCGCGCCGTCTGCTGCCAGCCCTGGTACAGCTCCTTGACGGCCTCGCCGGCCGTGCCCACCACGGCCCGCACGAGCACGAACGGACTGGCCGCGAACCGGACGAACAGCTGCCCCGGCCCGAGTCCCGACCCTGCGCGGCTCAGCACCAGCAGGCTCGTCGGCGCGTCGCCGGAGAACATCGTGGACACCGCCGCCCCGCCGTCGGCGAGCAGCCCGCGGCCGTCGCTCGCGCGACGCTCGACGGCGGCGCCGTCCGCGGGCCGGTTCGTCACGACCATCCGCCCCTGGGTGCGCGACCACCAGCGGAACGCCGGGACGTGCTCCGTGGTGCCGTGCAGCAGGCCCAGCGTGCTGGCCGGTGTGGTGCACGGCACCCGCGCCCACCACGACTCGAGCCGGTGCGAGCCGGTGGCGAGCCAGCGCTGGACGGTCGGCGCCAGCCCGGCCTCGATCGCGTGGTCGAGGGTCGGCCGGGACACGCCGTCCAGCAGCACCACGAGCAGGCCGGGCGGGTCGGCACCGTCAGCACCGTCAGCACCGTCAGCACCGTCAGCACCGTCAGCACCGTCAGCACCGTCAGCACGGCCTGCGGTCCCGGCCGCCCGCTCCCGGCGTGCCGGGCCCGCCCGGCGCCGCGAGCGCCGGACCAGGTCGCCCACGACGTACGCGTTGTCGTTCGCGCCCATGATCCAGTGACCGACCGCCATCACCACGGCGGCCAGGACGAGGACCAGCACGACGTCCGACCACGACTGGCTCGTGATCCCCGGCAGGAACCGCAGCGCCGCACCGAGCACGAGCACCTGTGCCGCGAGCCCGAGCACCAGGGCGCCCAGGGCGCCGGACGCACGGGCGAGCCGCCGCAGCGGGGCCCGGAGCAGCAGGTCTCCGGCGCCGACGGCGAGCGCCGCGAGCAGGACGACCGCCGGCGAGGTCACCGACACCGCGTCCACGACCCCGATCGCGATCCCCAGCCCTGCCGTCGTCGACAGGAGCGACCACAGCACGCTGCGCACGACGGCGGCCGTCGGCAACGGACGGGCACGGCTCATGGCGCCATGATGCCGCCGCAGCCCGCCCGCGTCCTGGGCAGCCCGCGCAGCGGCCCGGCAGCGGTCCAGGGCAGCCCGAGCGCCGCCGGGCCGAACGCGAGCGCAACCCTGGCGCGGACCGGTCAGCGTGGGGGCGGCGCCTGCCTGCGGTGGTCGCTGCCCCACCGGAGCGCGTCGGGCACGTCGAGCGCGTCGCACAGGGCGTGCCAGACGTCGCGGGGCTCGAGGCCCGCCTCGAGCGCCTCCGCCGGGGTGCGGTTGTCGAGCCGTGGCAGCACCTGCTCGCGGACCAGGGCACGGCCGTAGGCCGGCCCGAACACCTCGTCGACCAGCTCGTCGAACTCCCGGTAGCGCACGGGCCAAGCCTGCCACGAGCCGCCGCCCGGGCGGTTCTCACCACCGAACGTCGGAGCGGCCCCCGCCTGGACGGCGCCTCGCGCTGCGCCGTGTCGGACGCGGCTGCCACGATGGCCGGGTGACCGGGACCTCGCACGACGACCACGAGGCCGACGTGCGCCGTGCCCCCGCCCGACCGGCCGACGCGCTCCGGGCCGAGCCGCACGAGGCCGAGCCGCACGAGGCCGGGACGCACCCGGCCGACGCCCTGGCCCGGTTCGCCCCCGCGACGCGGGCCTGGTTCGCCGGGGCGTTCGAGGCGCCGACGCCCGCGCAGGTGGGCGCGTGGGAGGCGATCGCCTCCGACCGGCACGCCCTGGTGGTCGCCCCCACCGGGTCCGGCAAGACGCTCGCGGCGTTCCTCTGGGCGATCGACCGGCTCACCACCGCGCCCCCGCCCGAGCCCGCGCGCCGGTGCCGCGTGCTGTACGTGTCGCCGCTCAAGGCGCTCGCCGCCGACGTGCAGCGCAACCTGCGCTCGCCCCTCGCCGGGATCCGCCAGGTGGCGGGACGCACGGGGGCCGAGGTCACCGAGATCACGGTCGGCGCCCGCACGGGCGACACCCCGCCGTCGGAGCGCCGCGCCTTCGCCACCCGCCCGCCGGACGTGCTCGTCACGACGCCCGAGTCGCTGTTCCTCGTCCTGACGTCGCAGGCCCGTGCGGGCCTGGCCGGCGTCGAGACGGTGGTCCTCGACGAGATCCACGCGGTGGCGGGCACCAAGCGGGGCGCGCACCTGGCCCTGAGCCTGGAACGCCTGGACGACCTGCTGGAGCGCCCGGCCCAGCGCATCGGCCTGTCGGCCACCGTCCGGCCGGTCGAGGCCGTCGCCACCTTCCTCGGCGGTCACCGCGCGCCCGACGACGGCGGTCGCGAGGTCGTCGTCGTGGCGCCGCCGTCCACCAAGCGCTGGGCGATCGACGTCGTCGTCCCCGTGCCTGACCTCGCGGACCTCGACTCGGCGGGTGGCGTGCCCGACCCGGCAGCGCCTGCGCCGCCGGCGGCCCCGCAGCCGTCGACCGGGACGGGCGACGACGAGGTGGACCTGTCCGGGGCCGCCGCCGGGCCGCTGCGCCGGGCCTCGGTGTGGCCGCACGTCGAGGAGCGCGTGGTGGACCTCGTCGCGGACCACCGCTCGACGCTCGTGTTCACCAACTCCCGCCGCGGCGCCGAGCGGCTCACCGCCCGGATGAACGAGGTATGGGCGCTGCGGTCCGGGGTCGAGCTGCCGGCCGTGGGCACGCAGTGGCCCGCGCAGGCGCAGGGGCAGTCGGGCGCATCGGTCGGCCTCCCCGCGGCCGGCACCGCGGAGCGCGACGGGGACGGCGACGGAGTCCCCGTGCTGGCCCGCGCGCACCACGGGTCGATGAGCCGTGCCGAGCGCACCCGCACGGAGTCGGAGCTCAAGGCCGGGGTCCTGCCGGCGGTCGTCGCGACGTCCTCCCTGGAGCTGGGCATCGACATGGGCGCCGTCGACCTCGTGGTGCAGGTCGGGGCTCCGCCGTCCGTCGCGAGCGGGCTGCAGCGCATCGGGCGGGCCGGGCACCAGGTCGGTGCCGTGTCCCGCGGCGTCGTCTTCCCGACGTTCCGGGGTGACCTCGTGCCCGCGGCCGTCGTGGCGCAGCGGATGCGTGCGGGCGAGATCGAGCACCTGCGGGTGCTCGCCAACCCGCTCGACGTGCTCGCACAGCAGGTGGTGGCGGCGCTGGCCGTGGCGGACCGGGACGCCGACGAGCTCCTGGCCCTGGTGCGCCGTGCGGCCCCCTTCGCCACGCTCGGCGACGCCACCTGGCGCGCCGTGCTCGACATGCTCGCCGGGCGGTACCCCAGCGAGGACTTCGCCGAGCTGCGCGCCCGCATCGTCTGGGACCGGGCCACCGGCAGGCTGTCCGGGCGCCCCGGCGCGCTGCGACTCGCCGCCACCAGCGGCGGCACCATCCCCGACCGGGGCATGTACGGCGTCTTCCTCGCCACCGCCGCCGGCTCCGCGGGCTCGCCCGCCGACGACGACGGCGGCCGCGAGCGCCAGCGCGGCGGCAAGCGCGTGGGCGAGCTCGACGAGGAGATGGTCTACGAGTCGCGCGTCGGCGACACGTTCACCCTGGGTTCCTCCACCTGGCGCATCGAGGAGATCACCCCGGACCGGGTGCTGGTCACGCCCGCGCCCGGCCTGCCCGGCCGTCTGCCGTTCTGGAAGGGCGACTCGCCGGGCCGCCCCGTGGAGCTGGGACGGGCGGTCGGCGAGTTCGTGCGGGTCACCGACGCCCGGCTGGCGGACGACGAGGCGCGCGGTACGTCGTCAGGCCGGGACTCCCTGCGCGCGGCGGGCCTGGACGACTGGGCCGCGGACAACCTGGCGTCATACCTCACCGAGCAGCGTCGTGCGACGGGCCGGCTGCCCGACGACCGCACGGTCGTGGTGGAGCGGTTCCGGGACGAGCTGGGCGACTGGCGGGTCGTCGTGCACTCCCCGTTCGGCGCGCCGGTGCACGCGCCCTGGGCGCTCGTGGTGGCCGCTCGCCTGCGGGAGCGGTACGGCACCGACGTCGCGGCCATGCACTCGGACGACGGGATCGTGCTGCGGCTGCCGGACACGGGGGACTCCGGGTGGGACCTGACCGGGGACCCGGGCGACGGCTGGGGCACGGGCGGCACGGACGCCGCGGCCCACGGCCGGGGCGACGCGGCACCCGGCCTGACGGCCGAGGACCTCCTGATCGACCCGGACGAGGTGCTGGGCGCGGTGCGCGACGAGCTGGGCGGCTCGGTGATGTTCGCGGCGCGGTTCCGCGAGGCCGCGGCGCGCTCCCTGCTGCTCCCCCGCCGCCGCCCGGACCGCCGCCAACCGCTGTGGCAGCAGCGCCAGCGGGCGTCCCAGCTGCTCCAGGTGGCGTCCGCGTTCCCGGACTTCCCGGTGATGCTGGAGGCCGCCCGCGAGTGCCTGCAGGACGACTTCGATGTCGCGGCGCTCGCCGAGCTCATGCGGGACCTGGGCGCCGGGCGGGTCCGGCTCGTCGAGGTGACGACGTCGCAGCCGTCACCCTTCGCGCAGGCACTCCTGTTCGGCTACACGGCCCAGTTCCTGTACGACGGCGACGCGCCCCTGGCCGAGCGGCGGGCCGCGGCGCTCTCGCTCGACCCCGAGCTCCTGGCCGAGCTGCTGGGCGACCAGGGCGCCACGCCCCTGGCGGACCTGCTCGACCCGGGCGAGGTCGAACGCACGGAGGCCGAGCTCCAGGCCTTGGCGCCGGACCGTCAGGCCAAGGGCGCCGAAGGACTGTGGGACGTGCTGCGCCGCTCCGGGCCGCACCCCCGGGGTGGCCTGGTGGCCCGGACCCGCGTGGAGCATCGCGCGGAGGTCGCCGCATGGCTGCGCGACCTGGAGTCCGCCCGGCGCGTGATCCGCGTGCGGCTGGGCGGGCTCGGCGACCAGGAGGCCGAGCAGTGGGCCGTCGCGGAGGATGCCGGCAGGCTGCGGGACGCGCTCGGGGTGGCGCTGCCCGTGGGGGTACCCGAGGAGTTCACCGAGCCCGTCACCGACCCGTGGGGCGACCTGCTGCGCCGGCACGCGCGCACGCACGGCCCTTTCGGGGCGGCCGACGTCGCGCGCCGGTTCGGCGTGGGGGTCGCCGTCGCGGCCCACGCCCTGGCCAGGCTGGAGGCGGGCGGCGTGCTGGTGCGGGGGCGCCTGCGCCCCGAGTCCCTGGGTGGCACGGGCGACGAGTGGTGCGACCCCGGCGTGCTGCGCACGCTGCGGCGGCGCTCGCTCGCCGCGCTGCGCGCCGAGGTCGAGCCCGTCGACCCGCAGACGCTCGGGGTCTTCCTTCCCCGGTGGCACGGCATCACGCCGACCGGCGCCGGGCCCGGTGGTGGCGGGGCGCTGCGCGGCCACGACGGCGTCCTGCGGGTCGTCGAGCAGCTCGCCGGTGCCGCGGTGCCCGCGAGCGCCCTGGAGACGCTCGTGCTGCCGGCGCGCGTCGCCGACTACTCCCCCGCCCTGCTCGACGAGCTGTCGACCGCGGGCGAGGTGCTCTGGTGCGGGCACTCCCGCCTGCCGGGCTCCGGCGGCGGCGACGGCCTCGTCAGCCTGCACCTGGCCGACGACGCGCCGCTCACCCTGCCCGCCCTGGGCCCCCTGGAGGAGGACGGGCCGCTCGACACCGCGCTGCACCGCGTGCTGCTGGACCTGCTCACCGGGTCGGGCGGCTTCTTCCTCCCGCGCCTGGCAGACGTCGCGGAGGTGACGCAGTCCGTGGCGCTCGACGCCCTGTGGGACCTCGTCTGGGCGGGGCTGGTGACGAACGACGGTCTGGGCGTGCTCCGGGAGCGGCTCGGCGGAAGCGGGGGCGCCCACCGTGCGCCCCGCAGCCCGGCCCGCGCCCGGCCCGTGCGGCGCTCCCGGTTCGTCGTCGCCCGTCCGACGACGACGGGCACCGCGGCACCGCGCGGCGGCGGCGGCCGCTGGTCGGCCCTGCCGGCGCGCGAGCAGGACCCGACCGTGCGCATCCACGCCCGCACGCAGGTGCTGCTGGAGCGGCACGGGGTGCTCACCCGTGCCGTCGCGCCGTCGGAGGGGGCCGCCGGCGAGTTCCGCGGAATCTACCGGGTGCTGCGCGAGCAGGAGGAGCGGGGCGCGGTGCGCCGGGGCTACTTCGTGGAGCACCTGGGCGGTTCGCAGTTCGCCCTGCCGGGGGCGGTCGACCAGCTCCGCACCGACGCCCAGGACCGGGCGCGGGCGCTCGAGGCCGTGGCGGCGGACCCGGAGCCCGGCCCCGCGTCGTTCTCCTCGCGCCGCGCGCCGGGACGTCACCACGTCGTCCTGCTCGCGGCGGCCGACCCCGCGAACCCGTACGGGGCGGCGCTGGCCTGGCCCGACCCGCGGCCTCAGGACGACGGGTCCGGGAGCCGCGGCGTGCACCGGCCAGGCCGCAAGGCCGGGGCCGTGGTCGTCCTCGTCGACGGCGACCTCGCCCTCTACGTCGAGCGCGGCGGGCGCACCCTGCTGTCCTTCGCCGTGGACGCCGAGCGGCTCGCCGTCGCCGCGGGGGCGCTCGCCGACGCGGCGTCGGCGGGACGCCTCGGCCGCCTGCTGGTCCAGCGGGTGGACGGCGTGGCCGCGCTCACTGCCGCGCGCGACCGGACGCCTGCTGCTGCGGCGCTGCTGGACGTCGGCTTCGGCGTCACCCCACGCGGCCTGCGCCTCGCGGGGCGCTGACGAGGAGGTCCGGTGCCCGAGGGAGACGTGCTGCGCCTGACCGCCGAGCGGCTCGACGCCGCGCTGCGCGGCTCTCCCCTGCTCGTCGCCGAGCTGCGCTGGCCGAGCGCGGCCGGGGCGCACCTGGTGGGCGCCACCGTGACGTCGTGCGCCGCCTACGGCAAGCACCTGCTCACGCGGTTCGACGACGGTCGGACCCTGCACACCCACCTCCGCATGGAGGGCACCTGGCGGGTGTACCGGTCCGCGCCCGGCGGCTCGTCGTGGCGCGGCCACGACGTGCGCGCCGTGCTGGGCACCGCACGGTGGACCTGCGTCGGGCGCAGCCTCGGCATGCTGGACCTGCTGCCCACGGCCGCGGAGGGCGAGCTCCTGGCGCACCTCGGCCCGGACGTGCTCGACCCCGGGTTCCCGACGTCGGGCATCGGTACGGCCGTGCACCGTCTGCTCGCCCAGGGCGACCGGCCGGTGTGCGAGTCGCTGCTCGACCAACGCCCCGTCGCCGGTCTCGGCACCATCTGGACGGCGGAGTCGCTGTTCGCGGTCCGTCAGTGGCCCTGGACCCCGACGGCCGCGCTCGGCGAGGCCGGGCTGCACCGGCTCCTGGCCACGGCACACCGGCTCATGGACCGCAGCGTCCGGCTCGGGCGCGCCCGCGGCCTCCGGGCGTCCGAGCCCGCCGTCCACGGGCGGGCGCGGCGCCCGTGCCGCCGGTGCCGCACCCCCGTCGCCGTGGGCACCGCCAACGCGCCGCCGTACGACCGGCCGATCTTCTGGTGCCCCTCCTGCCAGCGCGCGCCTGGCTGACGCCCGCCCGGTGGCCGGCGCGGCCCGCGAGCCCCGGTACGACGACGGGGCGCCCCACCCGTGGTGGGACGCCCCGTCGTGAACCTCGTGGCTCGGTCAGCCGACCGGTGCCAGGTCCGGCTGCCGGTCGACGCCGCGGGCGTCCTCGCCCCGGCTCAGCATGCCGGCGAACACGTCCGCGGGGATCGTGTCGGGGATGTGCAGACCCTCGGCGACCGCGACACGGTCGCTCACCTCGCGGAGCACGAGCGACATCGGCACGTCGAGCGCCTCGCAGATCGAGGCCAGCAGCTCGGACGACGCCTCCTTCTGCCCTCGCTCCACCTCGCTGAGGTACCCGAGCGAGACGCGTGCCGCGGACGACACCTCACGCAGGGTGCGCCCCTGACGCTGCCGCGCGTCGCGCAGCACGTCGCCGATCTCTCGTCGCAGTACGATCATCTCGCGCCCCCTCTCCGTGTCCGGCCGCGGCGCGGTGGCGTCCGTGACCGGGATCCTCGCCCGTCCTGTCCTGCCCCTGCTCCCAGGGGTGGCACTACCGTATCGCGCCCGCGGCCTGTCCTGCCGGGCGGGGCGAGCATCGATACGGGTTCGTGCCCTGTCAGTGATCACACCTCCCGCAACGCGCGGCACCGGACCCTTGTTCCCGGTGTCACGAGGCGGTCACCCGTCCTCACGCATCCTTCACCCAGCGGGCCGGGGCACGGCGAGCAGCTCGACCGCGAGATCGAGCACGCCGCGCACGGCCCCCGCACGGACCTCCGCCCGGTCCCCGGCCAGGTCGAGCCGGCGGAACCGCTCCTGGTGCGGCGTGCAGACGGCGACGTACACCTCGCCGGGCGGGTGCCCGTCCTGACCGTCGGGGCCGGCGACGCCGGTGGTGGCGAGACCGACGTCGGCCCCCGTCGCGGCACACGCCCCGCGCGCCATCTGCACCGCGACCTCCGGGTCCACGGCGCCCCGGGACGCCAGGAGACCGGCGTCCACCCCGAGCAGCGTCCTCTTGAGGTCGGTGGCGTAGGCGACGACGCCGCCGCGCAGCACGGCGGAGGCACCGGGCACCTCGACCAGCGCTGCCACCACGAGGCCGCCCGTCAGCGACTCCGCCGCCGCGAGGGACCAGCCCGCCTCCCCCGTCGCCGCCAGCACGGCGCCGGCCAGCGCGGCCGTGCTCATGCCGGCACGCTCACGCGGCCGCGGTCGGGCCCGTGCCGCGCCGGGCCTCGGCGCGCAGCCGCCAGCCCTGCACGGCGTAGTCGACGCCCGTGACGACCGTCACGACCATCGCCACGACGAGCACGATCCACGCGAGGACCGCCACGAAGACCGGCAGGTGCGCGAGCGGCAGCAGGAACAGGGCGATCGCGATGATCTGCAGCACCGTCTTGAGCTTGCCGCCCCGTGACGCGGGCATCACCGCGTACCGGAGCACGACCATGCGCAGCACGGTCACGCCGAGCTCGCGGGCGAGGATGATCGTCGGCACCCACCACGGCAGCACCCCGAGCGGCCAGGCGAGCAGGATCAGCGCGGCACCGACGAGCGCCTTGTCGGCGATGGGGTCGAGCAGCTTGCCCACGTCGGTGACCAGCCCGCGGGACCGCGCCAGGTGCCCGTCGACCCGGTCGCTCAGCGCCGCGAGGAGGAAGATCCCCGTGGCGACCAGCCGCCACGTCACCGACTCCCCGCCGTCCATGAGCAACGCCCAGGCGAAGACCGGCACCAGGAGGATGCGCAGGACGGTCACCGCGTTGGCGATGTTCCAGGGCGAAGGCTCTTGCGTGACCACGGGACCACCCTAGCGGGGGCCAGGTTTCACCCGGTGCGGGCGCGATCTCGCCCCGGACGCGGTGCGCCGAGCGGCCGTTCGTCTCCTATCCTCCTCACGTGCCCCGCCATGCGTCCGACGACGGACCCCACTCGAGCCGACGGGGGCGGCGTCGGCTCCTCCTGGGCGTCGGAGCCTCCTCCGTCGTCGCCGCCGCGCTGGCGACGATCGCCCTGTCCACCGTCCTCGAGCCGGACGCGCCGGGCAGTGCCGGCGCCACGCCCGCCGCCGAGGTCCCGTCGTCGCCGGCGCCGAGCCCGTCCCCGTCGCCCACCCCGTCGCCGGCGGTATTCTCCCTGGTCGCAGCGGGCGACCTTCTCCCGCACAACCCCGTGGTGCGCTCGGCGACCGACGGCGACGGGGCGATCGACTTCGGCCCGCTCCTCGCCGCGCTCGACCCGTGGGTGCAGGGCGCCGACCTCGCCCTGTGCCACATGGAGGTCCCCGTCGCCCCCAAGGGGAGCGCGCCCAGCGGCTATCCGCTCTTCGCCGCACCGTCCGAGCTGGTGGGCGACCTGGCGGAGCAGGGCTGGGACGGGTGCTCCACCGCGTCGAACCACTCCGTCGACCGGGGGTACGACGGGGTGCGCGCCACGATCCGTGCCCTCGCCGACGCGGGGATGGGATACGTCGGGACGGCAGAGAGCGCCGAGGAGCGGGACGAGCCGCAGCTCTACGTCCTCGAGCGGGCGGAGCGTGAGCTCACCGTCGCGCACCTGTCCGCCACGTACGGGCTCAACGGCCTCCCGATGCCGGCCGACGCGCCCTGGGCCGTCGACCTCATCGACGCCGATCGGCTCGTCGAGCAGGCGCGCGCCGCCCGCGACGACGGGGCCGACGTCGTGCTCGTCAGCCTGCATGCCGGGGTCGAGTACACCGAGACCCTCACCGAGCAGCAGACCGACGTCGTCGAGAAGCTCGCGGCCTCGACGCAGGTGGACCTCGTCATCGGGCACCACGCGCACGTCCCGCAGTCGATCGACAGGGTCGGGGACGGGCCTCAGGGCGACGGCATGTGGGTGGCGTACGGGCTCGGCAACCTCCTGTCGAACCAGAGCTCCGCCTGCTGCGACGTCCGGACGAGCAACGGGGTGATGCTGTCCGCCACGTTCACCCAGGAGCCCGAGGAGGAGACGGTGCTCACGGACCTGCGCTGGACCGGCACGACCGTGGACATCCCCGCGGGGCACCGCGTGCACGCGCTGCCGGACGTCCTCGACGACACCGGCAGCACCACCCTGTCCGCGGACGACCTCGAGGCCCGCCAGCAGCGCGTGGCCGACGCCGTCGGCCACGCGGCGAAGCAGCGCAAGTCACCGGCCGAGCCGACCGGCCCCGCGCCCGAGGTCCTGCCCCGCCAGGACTCCGCCGGTGGTTCCGGCAGCACCGAGAGAGACACCGACAGCACCGGCGACACCGACAGCACCGGCTGAGCGCACGAAGGTCAGCGCCGGCCGTTCTCCGGGTCGGTGTCCGCGCCGTCGTGGTAGTCGTCCGCCACCGGCGGGGCGTGCCCGTCGGTGCCGTCGGAGTACCGGTCGTCCGGGGCGGCCGTGGCCTCGGCGCCGTCCGCCTCCTGGTCGTACGCCTGCGACGTCTCGCCACGGATCAGAGCGAGCGCGGACGCCAGGTCGTCCGGGCCCACGAGCACCTCGCGCGCCTTCGAGCCCTCGGACGGTCCCACGATCTCGCGCGACTCCAGCAGGTCCATGAGCCGGCCCGCCTTCGCGAAGCCGACCCGCAGCTTGCGCTGCAGCATGGAGGTGGACCCGAACTGCGTGGTCACGACGAGCTCGGCGGCCTGCAGCAGCAGGTCGAGGTCGTCGCCGATGTCCTCGTCCACCTGCTTCTTGGCGGCGGCGGGCGCGGTGACGTCCTCGCGGTACACCGGCTTGAGCTGCTGCTTGACGTGCTCGACGACGGAGTGCACCTCGGACTCGGTCACCCAGGCGCCCTGCACGCGCATGGGCTTCGCGGCGCCCATCGGCAGGAAGAGCGCGTCGCCCTGCCCGATGAGCTTCTCCGCACCGGGCTGGTCGAGCACGACCCGCGAGTCCGCGAGCGACGACGTCGCGAACGCGAGCCGCGACGGGACGTTGGCCTTGATGAGACCGGTGACGACGTCGACGGACGGGCGCTGCGTGGCGAGCACGAGGTGGATGCCGGCGGCGCGCGCGAGCTGCGTGATGCGCTGGATCGAGGCCTCGACGTCACGCGGGGCGACCATCATGAGGTCGGCGAGCTCGTCGACCACGACCAGCAGGTACGGGTAGGGCGCGATCTTGCGCTCGGACCCGGGCAGCGGCGTGACCTTGCCCGAGCGGACGGCCGCGTTGAAGTCGTCGATGTGCTTGTACCCGAAGGCCGCGAGGTCGTCGTAGCGCGCGTCCATCTCGCGCACGACCCAGTCGAGCGCCTCCGCGGCCTTCTTCGGGCTCGTGATGATCGGCGTGATGAGGTGCGGGATGCCCTCGTAGATGGTGAGCTCGACGCGCTTCGGGTCCACCAGGACGAGCCGCACCTGCTCCGGCGTCGCCCGCATGAGGATCGAGGTGATCAGCGAGTTGATGAAGCTCGACTTGCCCGCGCCCGTGGCACCGGCGACGAGGATGTGCGGCATCTTCGCGAGGTTGGCGACGACGTAGCCGCCCTCCACGTCCTTGCCGACGCCCATGACCATCGGGTGCTCGGTGCGGCGGGCGGCCGACGAGCGCAGGACGTCGCCGAGCACCACGGTCTCGCGGTCCGAGTTGGGGATCTCGATGCCGATCGCGGACTTGCCGGGGATCGGCGACAGGATCCGGACGTCCGCGCTCGCGACCGCGTACGCGATGTTGTTGGACAGCGAGGTGATGCGCTCGACCTTCGTCTTCGCCCCCACCTCGACCTCGTAGCGGGTGACCGTGGGACCGCGGGTGAAGCCCGTGACCTGGGCGTCCACCCCGAAGTCCTCGAAGACCTTGGTCAGGGACTCCACGACCCGGTCGTTGGCCGCCGAGCGCGTCTTGTGGGGCGCGCCCTTGCCGAGCGACTCCTCGTTCGGCAGCAGGTAGACCGTGTCGCCGTCGAGCATGGGCTGCTCGGCCCGTCCCATGGGCGGCAGGTCGCCGGCGGGGGCCGGCCTGGCCTTGGCCTCGTCGGGCGGCGGGGGCACCGCGCCGGCCGCGACCACCTGGGTGGGTGCCGACCGGTCGGCCTTGGCCGCGGCACCCTTGCGGGCGGCGGCGGCCTCCTTCTCCAGGACGGCGGCCTTCTCGAAGGCCTCGTCCCCCGCGTACTCGTCGAGGCCTGCCGCCTCGGCGGCCTCGGCTGCCCGCTGGGCCTTGGTCTTGCGTACGCGCTTGGTGCGCGGCGCGGGCTCGCTGCCGTCGTGGCGCGAGACCCCCTCGGCGAGCGGGAGCCCGTCCTCGTCCACCTCGGCGGCCTCCCCGTGGTTGCCGGTGAGCCGGTCGTAGAGGCCCTGCAGCCGCTCCGGGATGCGGTGGACGGGGGTCGCCGTGACGACGAGCAGCCCGAAGAACCCGAGCAGCAGGAACAGCGGCACGGCGACCCACTCGGTGACGCCGGTGGTCACGGGTGTCGCGGTGAGGTAGCCGATGATGCCGCCGGCGTCCTGGATACCGGCGAAGCCGTCGCTGGGCGAGGGGTTGTCCTCGGAGATCGCGACCAGGGCGCACACGGCGACCACCAGGAACGTCAGCCCGATGGCCACGCGGGAGTTCGCCTGGGCGCGCTCGGGGTGACGCATGACGCGCACGCCGAGCCAGATCAGCAGCACGGGCACGGCGACCCCCGCCAGCCCGACCGTCCCGGCGACGACGGCGTGCACGGCCGTGCCGAAGGCTCCGGGCAGGCCCCACCACTCACGCGCGGCCACGACCATCGCGAGCGCGATGAGGAAGAAGGCGACGCCGTCTCGACGGTGCTCGGGTTCCAGGTCTCTTGCTCCCTTGGTGATGCTGCGGATCACGGCGCCCAGTCCGTGGGCGACGCCGAGGTAGACGCCGCGGACGGCGCGCACCGGCCAGGACGGTTCCTGCCTCGCCGGTCGACGCGCGGGCGCCCCGCGGCGGTTCCGACCCTGCGTCCGCGCCGACGACGCGCCCTTGGTGCGCGACGACGTGGCGCGGGAGGTCGAGCTGCGCGCGGGCGCACGTCTGGTCGGGGCGGCCACGGACGCACTGCGTCCCGTCCGTGCCGCTCCACGCGGGGTCCCGGTGATCTTCCGGGCTGGTGTCCGGGTGGCCATGATGATCTCACGGTACCCGGACCCCGGTCCATGACGCCGCAGGTCGCGGGCGCGTGTTGACCGCTCAGCCACCAGCGAGCAGCCCCACGGCCAGGGTGACGACACCCGCGGCCAGCACCACTGCCCCGGCGGGGAGCAGCACGACGGCGCGGTTCGGGGACGTGCGCCCGGCCCCCACGGCGGAGAGGAAGAACCCGGCGGGCAGGAGGATCGCGCCGACGAGGACGCCGGTGGCGGCGAGCCAGCGGAACAGGCCCGACAGCTGGGTGGCCTCGGTGAGGAGGAGGCAGACCAGCCCCAGGATGACGAGCACTCCCGCGTGGGCGTGACCGGCGCGGAAGAACGACGTCTGGAAGGCCGTGGCGGGCGCGCTGCCGGTGACCACCTTCACCAGGAACCACCCGCCGGACTCGATGCCCACGATGGTCAGGAGGACGATGCCCGCGGTCACGCGGGCGGCATCGGTGAGCTCGAGCATGACAGCCTCCGCACGGGTCGGCCCGACGACGGGCACCATGATGGAACACTGTTATAGAACACCGTTCGCATTGTTCCGTCAAGACGAATAGGCTCCCCGGCATGGCACGACCGCGGACCCACGACGACGCCCTGCGCACCCGCCTGCTCGAGGTGACCTCCGAGGCGGTCACCGCGGGCGGGGAGCAGACCACGACCGTGCGCTCGGTGGCCGCGGCCGCCGGCACCAGCGCCTCGGCGGTGTACGCGCTCTTCGGCTCGCGCGACGCCCTGCTGGCCGAGGTCGGCGCCGAGGGCTTCCGGCGGTTCGCCGCGCACCTCGCCGCGGCACCCCGCACCCCGGACCCGCTCGCGGACCTGCGTGCCCTCGGCGCCGCCTACCGCGCGTTCGCCCTGGAGGACCCGCACTTCTACCGCGTCATGTTCCACCGGGCGGTCGCCCCGGACACGGGTGCGCCGCCCGTCGTCGAGCAGCCCACGTTCGAGGTGCTCCGCGCCGCCGTCGCGCGCGTGCTGGCCGGCGACGACGGCGAGGCCGAGGCCGACAGGACCACCAGGACTGACGACCGCTCCGAGCACGTCGCCGTGGGCCTGTGGGGCCTCGTGCACGGGCTCGTGTCGCTGGAGCTGGGCGGGATGCTGCCTGGCGACGAGGCGGAGCGGGCCGCCCGCTACGCCGCCGCCACGGGCGCCGTCGGCCCCGGTCTGCTCGGCGTCTGAGGCCGCGCCCGGGTCAGAGGCGTCGCCAGGCGGGGTGCCCGGCCGGCCCGCGGTCGCCTCGCGCACGATGCGGACCACAGGACGAGCCCGCCGAGCGAGACCGGCTCCCCCAGCGCCTCCAGGCTGCGGGTGCCCCACCCCTGGCCTGGCCTGGCCCGGCCGGGCCGGGCCGGGCCGGGCCGGGCCAGGACTACGCGGCTGCCCGTGCAGACAGCACGGCGAGCAGCTCGCGCTGGGACCGCGTGACCGCGCGGACGATGACGATCCAGAGCCACGCGGCGAGACCCGTGAGCAGCGTCAGGGCGGTCTCGTGGCCGAGCATCACCGCCTGCTCGTGGCGCGGCAGGCCGGCCATCGCGAGCAGCGACCGGTTGCCGGCGACGGCCATCAGGACGACGCAGCACCACCACCAGCCGACGAGCTCGGCCTGCGCGCGGCTGCGGGCCCGGCCGCGCACCCGGTGGAGCAGGTCGCGGACGATCTGGAACGGGAACCAGAAGCTGATCCCGGGCAGCACCCACGCGAACCACGCCCACGGTCCGCCCCGGTCGGCGAGCCTGCCGAGCCCGCACACGCCCGCGAACCGCTGGCAGTGCTGGATCCAGATCCCGGTCACCACCCACGCGGCCACCTGCACCGCCGTGAGCGCCAGCGTGGCCACGCCGTACGCGGACGTCGCGACCGACGCCGTCACGAGACCCTGACGGTCCGCGGGGACGAGTCCCGCACAGACCGCGAGGAGCACCTGCACGAGCGTCCACACGGCCGCCAGAACCACGACCGCGGCGGCGAGGCGCCCGGGCACCACCGGGGGCGACCGGCGCTCCGGCGGGCGCGGGGACGGCCGCGCGGACCGCGCGGACCGCGCGGGAACGGACGACGACGGGGACGAGGACGGAGCGAACGACACGAGGGGCCTCCCAGCGGTGGTGGACGGTGATCGACACCGTAGCCACGCGCGGCGAGGCCCCTCAGGAGTTGTCCACAGGCCTTTCGGCTCAGGCCTCCACGACGACGGGGACGATCATCGGCCGACGGCGCAGGCGACGGTTCACCCACTGGCCGATCACGCGCCGCATGATCTGCTGGAGCTGGTAGGTGTCCGTCGCCCCGCCGGCGATGGCCTCCTCGAGGGCGGCGACGACGTCCGGCTGGATCTCCTCGAACACGGCGGCGTCCTCCGCCATGCCGCGTGCGAGGATCTGCGGACCGGCGAGCACCTTCCCCGTCGCGGTGTCCACCACGGCGAAGACGGAGACGAAGCCCTCCTCGGCCAGCGTGCGGCGGTCCTTGAGCTCGTTCTCCGTGACGGCCCCGACCGACGACCCGTCGACGAAGACGTAGCCGCAGGGGACGGCACCCACGACGGACGCCTTGCCGTCCACGAGGTCGATGACCACGCCGTCCTCGGCCAGCACGACCCGGTCGGCGGGCACGCCGGTGCGCACGGCGAGCGCCGCGTTGGCCACGAGGTGACGCACCTCGCCGTGCACGGGCATGACGTTCTTGGGCTTGAGCACGTTGTAGCAGTACAGGAGCTCGCCGGCGCTGGCGTGCCCGGACACGTGCACCTTGGCGTTGCCCGAGTGCACGACACGCGCGCCGAGGCGCGTGAGCCCGTTGATGACGCGGAACACCGAGTTCTCGTTGCCCGGGATGAGCGACGACGCGAGGATCACGGTGTCACCGTGCCCGACGGCGACCCGGTGGTCGCCGTTGGCCATGCGGCTCAGCGCCGCCATCGGCTCGCCCTGAGAACCGGTGGACATGTAGACGACGCGGTCGTCGGGCAGGCTGCCCGCGGCCTTGAGCTCGATGAGCACGCCCGGCGGGACGTCGAGGTAGCCGAGCTCGGCGGCGATGCCCATGTTGCGCACCATCGAGCGGCCCACCAGCGCCACCTTGCGGCCGTGCGCGTGGGCGGCGTTGAGCACCTGCTGCACGCGGTGCACGTGCGAGGAGAACGACGCGACGATGATCCGCTTCTCCGCCTGGGCGAAGACGGTGTCCAGGACGGGGCCGATCTCGACCTCGTTGGTGACGAACCCGGGGACCTCCGCGTTCGTGGAGTCGACCATGAACAGGTCGACGCCCTTCTCCCCCAGCCGCGCGAAGGCGCGCAGGTCGGTGACGCGGCCGTCGAGCGGCAGCTGGTCCATCTTGAAGTCACCCGTGTGCAGGACGGTGCCGGCCCCCGTGGTGACGGCCACGGCCAGCGCGTCCGGGATCGAGTGGTTCACCGCGACGAACTCGCAGTCGAAGACGCCGAACCTCTGGGTCTGGCCCTCGGCCACGACGCGGAGCACCGGCTTGATGCGGTGCTCCTTGAGCTTGGCCTCGACGAACGCGAGCGTCAGGCGCGAGCCGACCAGCGGGATGTCCCGGCGCAGCCGCAGCAGGTACGGCACGGCGCCGATGTGGTCCTCGTGACCGTGGGTCAGCACGATCGCCTCGACGTCGTCGAGGCGGTCGGCGATGTACTCGAAGTCCGGCAGGATCAGGTCCACGCCGGGCTGGTGGTCCTCGGGGAAGAGGACGCCGCAGTCGATGATGAGCAGACGGCCCTCGTACTCGAGGACGGCCATGTTGCGGCCGACCTCGCCGAGGCCGCCGAGGGCGACGATGCGCAGCCCCTTCGACGGCAGGGCGGGGGGCAGGGGAAGTTCGGGGTGAGGGTGGCTCACGGGGCCTCCTGGCCTGTGGTGTCTTACAGAAGTGTGGTGGCGTCCTCCAGGACGCCCGGAAGAATGTCGGCCGCGTCGAGCGCGGCGCGGACCTCGGCGACGTCGGCGTCCGTCGCCGCGACGTTCGGCAGGCGCAGCTCGCGGTTGTCGAGGACTCCGACCAGCTCGAGCGCCGCCTTGACCATGACCGCCTGGGCGCCGCCGCCGTTCATCGCCTCGATGACGGGCAACGTCGTGCGGAAGACGTCGAGCGCGCCGGCGTGGTCGCCCGCGTCGAAGCGGCGGACCACCTCGGCGAACCGGGCACCCACGAGGTGGGCGGACACCGAGACGATACCCGCAGCGCCGTGCGACAGGAACGGCAGCAGCAGGCTGTCGTCGCCCGAGTACCAGGCGAGACCCGTCGCCTGGCGCAGCCCCGCGGCGGCGGCGACGTCCCCGGTCGCGTCCTTGGTGGCCACGACCCGCGGGTGCGCGGCGATCCGCTCGTACGTCGCCGGGGAGATGCGCACGCCGGCACGGCCGGGGATGTCGTAGAGCATGACGGGCAGGTCCGTCGAGTCGGCCACCGTCGCGAAGTGCCGGTACAGGCCCTCCGGTGTCGGCCGCGAGTAGTACGGGGAGACGACGAGCAGCCCGTGCGCGCCCGCCTCGGCCGCCTGCTCCGCCATCCGGACGGCGTGCGCGGTGTCGTTCGAGCATGCCCCGGCGACCACGAAGGCGCGGTCGCCGACGGCGTCGACGACGGCCGCCACGAGCTCCGCCTTCTCCGGCGCGTGGGTGACCGGCGACTCGCCCGTCGTCCCCGACAGCACGAGGCCGTCGTTGCCGTCGTCGACCAGGCGCTTCGCGAGGCGGGCCGCGGAGTCGAGGTCCACCTCCCCCGTCGTCCGCATGGGGGTGACCATGGCGGTCAGGACGGCGCCGAACGGGCGCGCGGGGGTCGGGGCGAGCGTCATGGGTCAACCGTACCGGCCACCGGCATCCACGGGCGCTCCCCTCTCGGCTGGCGGTCTCACCCGCCGGGTCGCCCGCCACCGCGTGTCGAGCAGGCGGGTTGCTGTGCATACTCGGTGCCATGGCCGCTGCCTCGTTGTCGCCCGCGCTGGTCGCCCACCTCCCCACGGGGATGCTGGTGGACGGGCAGTGGGGCCCGGCCACGGGCGGACGCACGTTCGAGGTCCGCGACCCGGCCACCGACGAGGTCCTGTTCGACATCGCCGACGCCTCCCCGCAGGACGGCCGCCGGGCGCTCGCCGCCGCGGACGATGCCGCCGCGGCCTGGCGCGCCGTCGCCCCGCGCGAGCGCTCCGAGCTGCTGCGCGCGGTGTACGCGCGGGTCGTCGCCCGCGCGGACGCCTTCGCCTCCCTCATCACCGCCGAGTGCGGCAAGCCGCTGGCCGAGGCGCGCGCCGAGGTCGCCTACGGCGCGGACTTCCTGCGCTGGTACGCCGAGCAGGCCGTGCGCGCCGACGGCCTGGTGCGCCGGTCGCCCTCCGGCGCCAACCGCCAGCTCGTGCACCGTCGCCCGGTCGGCCCGGCCCTGCTCGTCACCCCCTGGAACTTCCCCATCGCGATGGCGACGCGCAAGATCGCCCCGGCCCTGGCCGCGGGCTGCCCCGTGGTGATCAAGCCGGCGCACGCCACCCCGCTGACGACGATGCTGGTGGCGGAGGTGATCCGCTCCGAGCTGGCCGAGCGCGGCCTGCCGGCCGGCGTCGTGAACGTGGTGCCGACGGCGAGCTCGAGCGACCTCGTGTCCCCGCTCCTCGACGACGACCGGCTGCGCAAGCTGTCGTTCACGGGGTCCACCGCCGTGGGCCGCACCCTGCTGGGGCAGGCGGCCGGGCAGGTGCTGAACTGCTCGATGGAGCTGGGCGGCAACGCGCCGTTCGTCGTGTTCTCCGACGCCGACCTCGACGCCGCCGTCGACGGCGCCACCGTCGCCAAGCTGCGCAACGGCGGCCAGTCGTGCGTGGCGGCCAACCGCTTCCTGGTGCACGACTCGCTGGCCCGCGAGTTCGCCCAGCGTCTCGCCGCCCGCTTCGAGTCGCTCCGCGTGGGCCCCGGTACGGCCGAGGGGGTCGACGTCGGCCCGCTCATCGACGCCGACGCGGTGCGCAAGGTCGCCGAGCTCGTGGACGACGCGAGCGACCACGGCGCCCAGGTGCTCACCGGGGGCGAGCGGCCCGAGGGGGCGGGGTCGTTCTTCCTGCCGACCGTGCTGTCCGGCGTGGGCGCGGACGCCCGGGTCGTGCGCGAGGAGATCTTCGGCCCCGTCGCCCCCGTGGTCGCCTTCGCCGACGACGACGAGGCGATCGCCCTGGCGAACGACACCGAGTACGGCCTGGCCGCCTACGCCTACACGCGCTCGCTCGACCGCGCCATGCGGGTGACCGACGACCTCGAGGCCGGCATGATCGGGATCAACCGGGGCATGGTCTCCGACGCGAGCGCGCCGTTCGGCGGGCTCAAGCAGTCGGGGCTGGGCCGCGAGGGCGGCGAGGCGGGGCTCGAGGAGTACCTCGAGACGGTGTACGTGGCGCTCTGAGGGTCGGGACGCCGGCCCCTGAGGGCGGGGTGCTGTGGTTTCCTGGCGCACGTGACAGCGGAACGACGACAGGACCCGGCGGTGCGGTCCGCCGTGCGCCAGGGGGTCTCCGTCGCCGTGGCGACCGGGCTGTACGGGATCTCGTTCGGTGCGCTGTCGGTCGTCGCCGGCGTGAGCGTGGCCCAGACCATGGCGCTCAGCCTCCTGCTCTTCTCCGGCGGCTCGCAGTTCGCGCTCATCGGCGTGGTCGCGGCCGGGGGGTCTCCCCTGGCCGCGGTGGCGACCTCGACGCTGCTCGGGGTGCGCAACATGCTCTACGGCGCCGTCGTCGCACCTCTCCTCGACCTGGGCGGCTGGCGCCGGCTCGCCGCGGCGCAGGTCACCATCGACGAGTCGACGGCGGTGGCCGTGGGTCAGCGGGAGCCGGCCGCCGTCCGCGCCGGTTTCTGGGCGACGGGCATCGGGGTCTTCGTGCTGTGGAACGCCTTCACCCTCGCGGGGGCGCTCGCGGGCGACGCCCTGGGCGACCCGCGCGCGTGGGGGCTCGACGCCGCGGCAGGCGCGGCGTTCCTCGCGCTCGTGTGGCCCCGGCTCGCCGCCCGCCGGGCGCAGGTCGTCGCCGGGATCGCGGTCGTCGTCTCGCTCGCGCTCGTCCCCGTGACCCCGGCAGGCATCCCCGTCCTGGGTGCCGCCGCCGCCGCGATCGTCGTCGGCCTCGTCGCGCGACCGCGGCTGCCGGAGGGGGCGGCGTGAGCACGGCCCTGCTCTGGGTGACCGTGCTGGTCGCGTCCCTGGCGAGCTTCGGCCTCAAGCTCGCCGGCCACCTCGTGCCGCAGCACTGGCTGGCCACCGACCGGGTCCAGCGCACG
The DNA here is from genome assembly GCF_020297055.1 of Isoptericola luteus. Lineage (GTDB taxonomy): Bacteria > Actinomycetota > Actinomycetes > Actinomycetales > Cellulomonadaceae > Isoptericola > Isoptericola luteus. The sequence goes on from NZ_JAIXCQ010000004.1 coordinate 140,833, forward strand.
TCGACCCTCGTCACCGTCGCGCTGCTGGTCTCCCTGGTCGTGGTGCAGACCGTCGCGGAGGGTCAGGCCGTCGTCGTCGACGCGCGCGTGCCCGCCCTGGCCGTCGCCGCCGTCGCCCTGGCACTCAGGGCGCCGTTCATCCTCGTGGTGGTCCTCGCGGCAGCCACGGCCGCGGGCCTGCGCGCCCTCGGGTGGGGCTGACGACGCAGGCCGGGCGCCCCGCCCGACGGCACTAGGGTGACCGGATGGCACTGTTCCGCGAGTCGGCCGACGTCTCCGTCCGCCCCGCCGTCCCCGGCGACGAGACCCCGATGACCGCCGTCCAGGTCGCGGCGTGGCGCGCGACGCACGAGACCGCGCTCGGCGACGGCGTCGTCGACGCCCTCGACGTCGACGCGATGCGCGACCGCTGGGCCAGCGCGATCACCGCTCCCCCCGCGCAGGGGTTCGCCGTGCTTGTCGCGCTCGCCGGACCGGTCGTGGTCGGCTTCGCGGCCGTCGGGCCGGGCCAGATCCTCGCGCTCGAGGTCGACCCCGACCACCAGCGCGGCGGGCACGGGTCGCGCCTCCTCGCCGCCGCCGTCGACCGGCTCCGCACCGACGGCGCCGACCGCGTCGTCACCTGGGTGCTCGACGACGACACCGCCCGCGAGCGGTTCCTCGACGCCGCGGGCCTCGGCCCGGACGGCATGGAGCGCGTCCTCGCCACGGGGGTGCGCGACGTCGTCGAGCGACGCTGGTCCGCCGAGATCTGAGGCGCCCGCGACCGCGCACCGCCCTGCTCCGCCCGGGCCCGCTCGGCCTCGCCCGGCCTCGCCCGGCCCATGGCCGCCCCTGCGCGGACCGTCAAGCGAGCTCCCTCGCTAGGCTGCGGCCCACGCACGACGCCGTGCCCGCCGACCTGCGAGGGAGCAGACCGTGACCCTGGACCAGAACGCTTCCCGGACCCTCGACGTCGAGCACCTGCTCGCCCGGCTCACCCTCGCCGAGAAGGCCTCGCTGCTGTCCGGGGCGGGCGTCTGGACGACCCAGCCCGTCGAGCGCGACGGCGAGACGTGGGTGCCCGGCGTGGCGGTCGCCGACGGTCCCCACGGCGTGCGCAAGCACGTCATCGAGGGCGACCACCTCGGGCTCGCGGGGGCCGTCCCGGCCACCTGCTTCCCCACCGCGGCGGCGCTCGCGTCCTCCTGGGACCGCGATCTCGTCGGCCGGGTCGGCGAGGCGCTCGGGCGCGAGGCCCGGGCGAACGAGGTCGCCGTCCTGCTGGGGCCGGGCGTGAACATCAAGCGGTCACCGCTGTGCGGCCGCAACTTCGAGTATTTCTCGGAGGACCCCGTGCTCAGCGGCGAGCTCGCCGTCGCGCTCGTCGAGGGGATCCAGTCCCAGGGCGTGGGCGCCGCGCTGAAGCACCTCGCCGCGAACAACCAGGAGTCGGACCGCATGCGCGTGTCCGCCGAGGTGGACGAGCGCACGCTGCGCGAGATCTACCTGCCGGCGTTCGAGCGTGTCGTCACCCGGGCGCGGCCGTGGACCGTCATGTGCTCGTACAACAGGATCAACGGCACCTACACCGGCCAGGACCCGTGGCTGCTCACCGAGGTGCTGCGGGACGAGTGGGGCTTCGACGGCCTGGTGGTCTCCGACTGGGGTGCGGTGCGCGACCGGGTCGCCGCGCTCGCGGCGGGCCTGGACCTGGAGATGCCAGCGACGGGCGGCCGCACCGCCGCCGAGGTCGTCGCGGCGGTCACCGGCGGCGCGCTCGACGAGGCCGTCGTCGACAGGGCCGCGCGCCGGGTGCTTCGCCTGGTGGAGCGGTCGGTGCCGGCGCTCGGCGCCCCCGGGACGTTCGACGTGGGCGCCCACCACGCCCTCGCACGGGTGGCGGCCGCGGCCGGCGTGGTCCTGCTGAAGAACGACCCGGTGCTCGCCGCCGACGACCAGGCCGTCGCCGCGCCGCTGCTGCCCCTGGCCGCCGGCGACCGCCTGGCCGTCGTCGGGGAGCTCGCCCGCACGCCGCGCTACCAGGGCGCCGGCTCCTCGCAGGTCACCCCGACCCGCCTCGACGACGCGCTCACGGCCCTGCGGGACGCGGCGGGTGCCGACCTCCCGTTCGCGCCGGGCTACACCGTCGCCGAGGGGCCCGCGGACGAGCGCACACCGGACGCGCTCGTCGCCGAGGCCGTCGACGTCGCGAGCGCCGCACGCACCGTCGTCGTCTTCCTCGGCCTGCCCGCCGCCGACGAGGCGGAGGGCTACGACCGCGAGCACCTGGACCTGCCCGCCGACCAGGTCGCGCTGCTGCGTGCCGTCGCCGCCGCGAACCCTCGCGTGGTCGTCGTGCTGGCGGGCGGGTCCGTGATCTCCGTCTCCGGGTGGCAGGACGAGATCCCCGCCCTCGTCCTGGGCTGGCTCGGCGGCCAGGCCGGCGGGTCCGGCGTCGCCGACGTGCTCACGGGCGCCGTCGAGCCGTCCGGCCGGCTCCCCGAGACCATCCCCCTGCGGCTGGAGGACAACCCTTCGTACGGGAACTTCCCGGGCGAGCTCGGCCGGGTCCGCTACGGCGAGGGCGTGCTGGTCGGCTACCGCTGGTACGACGCGCGACGGACGGACGTCGCCTACCCGTTCGGGCACGGCCTGTCGTACACCTCGTTCGCCTACGACGACGTCCGGGCTCGGGTCCTGTCCCGCGTCACGGGCTCCGGGGCGGACGCGACCGTCCGGGCTCGGGTCCTGTCCCGCGTCACGGGCTCCGGGGCGGAGGCGACCGTCCGGGTGCAGGCCCGCGTCACCAACACCGGCGCCCGCGCGGGCGCGGAGGTCGTGCAGGTCTACGTCGGCGACCCCGACTCCCAGGTGCAGCGTCCCGTCCGCGAGCTCAAGGCGTTCACGCGGGTCGAGCTCGCGCCGGGAGCCTCGCAGGTCGTCACGCTCGACCTCGACGCCCGCGACCTGTCCTACTGGCACCCCGTGCTGCGCCGCTGGGTCGTCGAGGGCGGCGAGTTCGTCGTCGAGGTGGGCTCCTCCTCGCGGGACGTGCGGGCCGCCGTGGTCGTCGACGTCGCCGGCGAGGACGTCACGCTGCCGCTGCACGAGCTGTCCACCCTCGCGGAAGCGCTGGCCCATCCGGTGGCCGGCCCTCTGCTGCAGCCCGCGGTGGACGGCGTGTCGGCCGACCCCGTCGCGCTCGCCATGGCGGCGGACATGCCGCTGGTGGTCATCGCCGACCTCGGCCTGGCCGGGTTCGACCGCCGGACGCTGGCGCAGCTCGTCCAGGCCGCCAACGCCGCCGGCTGAGCCCCGGGTGCGAGGATGAGGCAGTGCCCCGCTCCCCCCGCCCCGCCCCTGACGCTGCTCGCACCGTGCGGGACGCCGCCGCCGGGATCGTCGTCCTGGGCGTCGCGAACTTCGTCGCGATCACGACGGAGGTGCTGCCGGTCGGGCTCCTTCCGCAGGTCGCGCGGGGCGTCGGCGTCACCGAGTCCACGGCCGGGCTCCTGGTCACCGTCTACGCGTTCGTCGTCGCCGCCTGCGCGGTGCCGCTGACGATCGCCACGCGCACGCTGCCGCGCAAGCCCCTGCTGCTGGCCACGCTGGTCACCTACGTGCTGAGCAACCTCGCGGTGGCCCTCGCGCCGTCGTTCGCGCTCGTGGCGGCCGCACGGGTGCTCGGCGGGCTCGGCCACGCGATCTTCTTCTCGGTGTCGATCGCCTACGCGGCGCGCCTGGTCAGCCCGCTGTACACCGGTCGCGCGCTCACCCTCGTCACCGCCGGCGGCACGCTCGGGTTCGTCCTCGGGGTGCCGCTGTCCACCTCGCTCGGCGCCGCCGTGGGCTGGCGCTGGTCGTTCGCGGCCGTGGCCGCGGTGTGCGCGCTCACCGCCGTCCTGGTGGCCAGGCTGCTGCCCGCCGTCCGGGTGGAGGCCGCCCCGGCCCGGGACCGGGCGTCCGCCCGCGACGGCCGGGCACGGCTCGCCGTCGTGGTGGGGACCAACACCGTGATGTTCTGCGGCCAGTACACCGTGTACACGTACATCTCCGTGCTGCTCCTGGCCACCGGGCTGTCCGAGGGAGCCGTCGGTCCGGCGCTGCTCGTGTTCGGCGCGCTCGGGCTGGTCGGGCTGTGGGCCGCCGGGCGCTACCTCGACCGCTCGCCCCGCGGGCTGACCCTCGCCACCATGGCCGTGATCGTCGCGGGACTCGTGGGTGTCGCGCTGGCGCTGCCGTCGATCGCCGGGGTGGTGGTCGCAGCCGGCGTCTGGCTCGCCGCCTTCGGCGCCGTCCCCGCCACGTTCCAGGCCGCGGCGCTGCGCACCCAGGGGGCCACGTCCGACGTCGCGGGCGCCTTCGTCAACGCCACGTCCAACTTCGGGATCGGCGTCGGCGCCGCGGTCGGTTCGCTCGTGGTCGCAGACCTCGGGCCCGCACCGCTCGCCCTCACGGGCGCCGGGATCGTGGCCGTCGCCCTGCTGGCCGTGCTGCTGGCGCGCGGCGCCTTCCCGCGCGGCGCCGGCCACTGACCGGCACCGCGCAGGCGGCTCAGTTCGCGACCGGCGGGGTGAACAGCGCCGACGCCTTGCGCAGGGCCGCACGGGCGCGCTTGCGGTCCCCCGCGGCGTCGTAGGCGAACGCCAGGTGGTACCACGCCTGCCAGCTCTGCGGCGACCCGTCCAGCTCGGCGCGCCGGGCTTCGAACGCCGCGTCGGCCGCGGCGCGGTCGATACGACCGCCCGGCGAGCGCGGCAGGTCGTCGACCGGCAGCTCGCCCGCCGCGGCGAGCGCGTCCGCCATCCGCTGGACACGGGCGGCCAGCCGGAACTCGACCGCGACGAGACCGATCACCAGCAGCGGGATGACCAGCACCCCCAGGCCGATCCCGACCAGCAGCGGGCTGCCCTCGCGCAGCATCGCGACCCCGCGGCCAGCGATCTGGTAGACGTACAGCGCGAGCAGCGCCGTCACGGCGACGGCCCCGGCAAGACCACGCGGCAGGCGCCGGCGCGGCGGGCCGCTCACGACAGGTCCAGCACGTTCTCGAGGCCGACCGTCAGGCCCGGCCGGGAGCCCACCTCGCGCACGGCGAGCAGCACCCCCGGCATGAACGACACGCGGTCGAACGAGTCCTGCCGGATCACGAGCTGCTCCCCGACGTTGCCGAAGAGGATCTCCTCGTGGGCCACCAGCCCGCGCAGCCGGACGGCGTGCACGCGCACCCCGTCGACGTCGGCGCCGCGCGCCTCGATCCCCGCCTCGGTGGCGTCCGGCATCGGGCCCAGACCCGCCTCGGCCCGTGCACGGGCGATCGCCGCTGCCGTGTGCCGCGCCGTCCCCGAGGGCGCGTCCACCTTGTCAGGGTGGTGCAGCTCCACGACCTCCGCGGACTCGAAATAGCGCGCGGCCCTGGCCGCGAACGTCATCGCCAGCACCGCCGACAGGCCGAAGTTGGGCGCGATGAGGACGCCGAGATCCGGCTCGGCCACCCCGCGCGCCGCGTTCAGGCGGCCCAGGTGCTCCGCGACGCGACGTCGCGAGTCGTCGTCCCAGCCGGTGGTGCCGACCACGGCGTGCGCGCCGGCGTCCAGCACGGCGTGCACGTTGGCCTCGGTCGCCGCCGGGACGGTGAAGTCCACGGCGACGTCGGCACGGGCCGCCCGCACGGCGGCGCCCACGTCCTCGCCGCGGCCGACACGGGCGACGAGCTCGAGCCCGTCCGCCGCCTCGAGCGCGGCACAGGTCTGCGCGCCCATACGGCCGGTGGCCCCCAGGACCGCGACGCGAAGGGGATGGGTCATGGTTCTCCTCAGTCTCCGAACGGTCCCACGCGCACGACCGACCGGGGCCGGGACGCGAGGTCGGCGGCGAGGTCACGCACGTCGGCGACGGTCACCGCGCGGACCCGCTCCAACGACTCCTCGAGGCTCAGCAGCTCACCGTAGACGAGCTCGGCCTTGCCGAGCCGGCTCATGCGCGAGCCGGAGTCCTCCATGCCGAGCACCAGGCCGCCCGAGAGCTGGCCGATGCTGCGGGTCAGCTCGGCGGCGGTCATGCCGTCCTGGGCGAGCCGCTCGAGCTCCGCGACCATGAGGTCGGTGACCTCGTCGACGTTCGCGGGCGAGCAGCCGGCGTACAGGCCGAACGTGCCCAGCCCGCCGTGGCCGGAGGCGAACGAGTAGGTGGCGTACGCCAGTCCCCGGCGCTCGCGGATCTCCTGGAAGAGGCGCGACGACATGCCGCCCCCGAGCACCGCGTTGAGGACCGACAGGGCGAACCGGCGCTCGTCCGTGGCCGCGAGGCCGGTGGACCCCACGACGACGTTCGCCTGCTCGACCTGGCGCCGCACCGTCAGGGCGACCCCCTCGGTCGGGACGCCGGAGGTCTCGGGCGCGACCGCGCGCCGGTCCCGTGGTGCCCGGGCCGGGTCGAGGTCCCAGCCGCCGGCGGACAGCGCGTCGGTGACCTGGGCGACGAGCGTGTCGTGGTCGACGCCGCCCGCCGCGGAGACCACGAGGGTCTCGGGCCGGTAGTGCCAGCGGTAGTGCTCGGCCACCGCGTCCCGCGGCACGGCACGGATGGTGTCGGGGGTGCCGCCGATGGGGCGGCCGAGGGGGTGGGCGCCCAGGACGGCCGCCGCGAACTCCTCGTGCACGACGTCGCCGGGGTCGTCGTCGTTCATGGCGAGCTCTTCGAGGATCACGCCGCGCTCGGTCTCGAGCTCGTCGGCGTCCAGCCGCGCCGAGGTGACCATGTCCGCGATGACGTCGACCGCCATCGGCAGGTCGGCGTCCAGCACGCGAGCGTAGTAGCAGGTGTGCTCTTTGCCCGTGGCCGCGTTGGCCTCACCGCCGACGGCGTCGAACGCCTCGGCGATGTCCATCGCCGAGCGGCGGGCGGTCCCCTTGAACAGCAGGTGCTCGAGGAAGTGCGTGGAGCCGAAGTGGCCGTCGGACTCGTCCCGGGAGCCGACCCCGACCCACGCACCCACCGTCGCCGAGCGCAGGCCCGGCATCTGTTCGGTGAGCACACGGACGCCGCCGGGCAGGACGGAGCGACGGATCGTCGCACCGTCCTGCCCGGCGGTGAGGTCGGCACCGGGCTCGCCCGCGGGGACGAGCGGAAGGTGCCAGGTCATCAGAGCGTCAGGCCTCCGGCTGGTCCGACGAGGCGGCCTCGGGAGCGGCGGACTCGGACTCGCCCGCCTTGTCCTCCTCGGTGACCGCGACCAGCGACAGCTTGCCGCGCGGGTCGATCTCACCGATCTCGACCTGGACCTTCTGGCCCACGGAGAGCACGTCGTCGACGTTCTCGACGCGCTTGCCACCCACGAGCTTGCGGATCTGGCTGATGTGCAGCAGACCGTCCTTGCCCGGGGAGAGCGAGATGAACGCACCGAACGACGTCGTCTTGACGACGGTGCCGACGAACCGCTCGCCCACCTCGGGGACGTGCGGGTTGGCGATCGCGTTGATCGCCGCGCGGGCGGCCTCGGCCGACGGGCCGTCGGTGGCGCCGATGTACACGGTGCCGTCGTCCTCGATGGAGATGTCCGCGCCCGTCTCCTCCTGGATCTGGTTGATCATCTTGCCCTTGGGCCCGATGACCTCGCCGATCTTGTCGACCGGCACCTTCACCGCGATGACGCGCGGGGCGTTCGGGGACATCTCGTCCGGCACGTCGATGGCCTCGGCGAGGACGTCGAGGATCGTCAGGCGCGCGTCGCGGGCCTGGCCGAGGGCCGCCGCGAGCACGGAAGCCGGGATGCCGTCGAGCTTGGTGTCGAGCTGGATGGCCGTGACGAACTCGCGCGTACCGGCGACCTTGAAGTCCATGTCGCCGAACGCGTCCTCGGCGCCCAGGATGTCGGTCATCGCGGCGTAGCGGGTCTCGCCCTCGACCGTGTCGGAGACGAGGCCCATCGCGATGCCCGCGACCGGGGCCTTCAGGGGCACACCGGCGTTGAGCAGTGACAGCGTCGAGGCGCAGACCGAGCCCATCGACGTCGAACCGTTGGAGCCGAGGGCCTCGGACACCTGGCGGATCGCGTACGGGAACTCCTCGCGGCTCGGCAGCACCGGGACGAGCGCGCGCTCGGCCAGGGCACCGTGCCCGATCTCGCGGCGCTTCGGGCTGCCGACGCGGCCCGTCTCGCCCGTCGAAAACGGCGGGAAGTTGTAGTTGTGCATGTAGCGCTTGCGCGTGACCGGCCCGAGCGAGTCGATCTGCTGCTCCATGCGCAGCATGTTCAGCGTCGTGACGCCGAGGATCTGCGTCTCGCCGCGCTCGAACAGCGCGGAGCCGTGCACGCGCGGGAGGACCTCGACCTCGGCCGACAGGGTGCGGATGTCCGCGAGCCCACGACCGTCGATGCGGACGCCGTCCGTGAGCACGCGCTGGCGCACGAGCTGCTTCTGCAGCGAGCGGTACGCCGCCGACAGCTCCTTCTCACGACCGTCGAAGCCGTCCTGCAGCTCGCCGAGCATCTGCGACTTGAGCTCGTCGAGGCGGTTCTCGCGGTCCTGCTTGTCGGCGATCGCCAGGGCGTCGCGCAGGGGCGCGGCCACGGCGGACTCGACGGCGGCGTACGCGTCGTCGGCGTACTCCGGGAAGACCGGGAACTCCCGGACCTCCTTGGAGGCCTGCGCGGCCAGCGACGCCTGCGCGTCGCACAGCGCCTTGAGGAACGGCTTCGACGCCTCGATGCCCTCGGCGACGACCTCCTCGGTCGGCGCGGAGACGCCCTGCTCCTTGATGAGCTTCCAGGCGTCGTCGGTGGCCTCGGCCTCGATCATCGCGATCGCGACGTCGTCACCGACGACACGGCCGGCGACGACCATGTTGAAGACGGCGCGCTCGAGGTCCGAGTACTTCGGGAACGCGACCCACTGGCCGTCGATGAGCGCGATGCGCACACCCGCGACCGGGCCGGAGAACGGCAGGCCGGAGATCTGCGTCGACGCCGACGCGGCGTTGATCGCCAGGACGTCGTACGCGTCGTCCGGGTGGATCGCCATCACGGAGATGACGACCTGGACCTCGTTGCGCAGGCCCTTGACGAACAGGGGGCGCAGCGGGCGGTCGATGAGGCGGCAGGCGAGGATCGCCTCAGTCGAGGGGCGGCCCTCGCGGCGGAAGAACGAGCCGGGGATGCGGCCCGCGGCGTACATACGCTCCTCGACGTCCACCGTCAGGGGGAAGAAGTCGAACTGCTCCTTGGGGTGCTTGCCGGCCGTCGTGGCCGACAGCAGCATCGTCTCGCCGTCCAGGTACGCGGCGACGGAGCCGGCGGCCTGGCGGGCGAGGCGGCCCGTCTCGAAACGGACGGTGCGGGTGCCGAAGCGACCGTTGTCGATCACGGCCTCGGCGAACTGGATCTCGGGACCCTCCATGGGTGCCCTCCTTGATCTCGAAGGCGCGGCCGTCTCCCGGCGGTCTTCGATCGAGGCCCACGGAGCCCTGCGTCGTTCGCGACGAACTGCGGCGGGTTCGGGGGGCCACTACCGAGGACCGGACGAAAGTCCCGGCGGCGCGGTGGTGTCGTGGCAGGCAGGTCCCGCCACGGTGGCGTCACGTGGAAGTCACACCGACATCACACCAGACCAGCCCGGCCCCTGCGAGAGGGACCGGGCTGGTCGGCGTGATCAGCGGCGCAGGCCGAGCCGCGCGATGAGGCTGCGGTAGCGCTCGATGTCGGTCTTCTGCAGGTAGCCCTGCAGGCGACGGCGCTGGCCCACGAGGAGCAGCAGACCACGACGCGAGTGGTGGTCGTGCTTGTGCTCCTTGAGGTGCTCGTTCAGGTCGTTGATGCGCTGCGTCAGGAGCGCGATCTGCACCTCCGGCGAGCCGGTGTCGCCCTCGTGGGTCGCGTACTCGGTGATGATGGACTGCTTGGTGGCAGCGTCGAGCGGCATATGGCTCTCCTTCGGTGTCGTTGCGCGGTGCCCCGGGACTTCTTCACCGAGGCGCTCTGGATCCGCGGCCGATCAAACGGCAGCACCATCCTAGCAGCGCACCGCCCGCCGGGTCCCCGGCGGGCGGTGCGAGTGGTGCACGGCACACGGCCGGCACGAAGGACGGGGCGTCAGTCCCCATCGTGGCCCGCACGGCGCACCCCGGCACCGTCGGGAACCTGTCGGAACGTCCCGTCGTCGAGAGCCATGACGCCCGCGAACCGCAGCAGGTCCGAGATCGTGGTGATCATCTTCCCGTCGTCGAGCCGCACGCCGCGCGACGGGTCCCAGTCCTGGCGCTCGCACGACGTCTCGTCCTGGCGCAGCAGGTACACGAACGTCTCGCACAGGATGTGGCTGCCGACGTCGCCGAGGAAGTTGCCGTTCCCCTGGACCTCCGCCTCCTTGAGCACGTAGTACCACAGCGGCGTGCCGCCGAGCTCGTCCAGCGCCTGGGCCACCTCCTCGCTCGCGCCCCGCGTGAGCTGCTCGCTCGTCAACGGCGTGACGTGAAGGGCCCGCGCGACCTCCTCGCCCGTGGGCAGCGAGAGCCAGTAGCCGCGCAGCAGGTTGCGCTGCGCAAGCTGCTTGAGGATCCCGCTCATCCGGGCGGTGATCGGGCTCTCGTCCGGCGCCCGCGGGATGGACTGGACGGGCACCGGGGCACCGTCCCCGTCGACGACGGTAACGCCGTCGTCCGCGAGCCGCCAGTCCCGCTTCCAGCCCTCGGTGAGGATGTCCGAGAGGCCGTTCGCCAGGAACGGGTCGATCTTCGCGGCGCCGCGGGCGCGGTCGGGGTCGCCCTTGTCGACGAACCGGCTCCAGTCGATCGGCCAGTTCGACGGCAGCACCTCCCCCGGCGGGAAACCGATCGGCACGAGCCCGCCCCCGCCGGTGAAGGCGAACAGCTGGTCCAGGCTCGCGAACGCGTTCTTGGACGTCGGGTCGTTCGAGAAGGGGTTGCCCGCGCCGAAGTTGACGTTGTAGTCATAGCCGTTGCGGACCATCGAGTGCCCGAACCGGAACGCCGCGACCGCGAACTCTAGCGGCATCGCCACCGGCCGTCGCGGCCGGAACAGCAGCGTCGGCTCGTGCAGGACCTCGTCCAGCACGCCGGGCTTGGTCAGGGTGCGCAGGTAGTCGTGCACGACGAGCCACTGGTAGTGGTGCCTCACCAGCTCCTGCGCGCGCTCGAAGACGGCCCGGTGGTCCACCGTGAGCCAGGGCTCGACCCGGCGCACCCAGTCCACCACGGCGTTGTGGAACCGGACCACGCCCAGGTGGAGCTGCGCGAGGACGAGGTTCTCGTCGTTGCGGCCGTCCGGGATCTTGGGCGAGCCCGGTGCCGGCCGGTCCTCGGCAGGCACCGTCATCGCCGCGACCTCCTCGCTCGAGAACCGCGGCAGGTCCCGCTGGGCGTCGTCGCCCGGCGCCACCAGGTCGAACCCGCCGAACGCCGTGGTCGAGATCCGCCCCACGGAGAGCTTCGCCGGGTCGGCGACGGCGTACGCGGCCTCGCTCCGGGTGGTCCCGTGCCCCGGCTCCCCGGGGAAGCGGGGGCCGCTGCCGTAGACGCTGTCCAGGTTGAGGAACGGGTGGCGCCCGTTGTGCAGGCTGCGGACCACCGTCTCAGGGTCGAAGACGTCGAACGGCTCGGTCGTGATGTCGCCGAGCACGAGGTCGCCGGGGCGGACGGGCTCCCCCGCCTCCGGCGGCTTGTCCTCGCCGTTGGTGTGCAGGGTGATGTCGTGGTCGATGAACTGGCCCCAGTACGTGTAGATCGCCGGGACCGTCGAGTCGTGCGCGGGGTCTGGCGGGCCGGCGGGCTCGATCATCGCCGCGCCGAGCTTGCCCAGCGCGGCGACGACCTTCGCGACGGTGTCCGCGTCGTCGGCGGGCAGGTGCGCCGCGGGGAAGCGCCCCCGCAGGTCACGGAAGAGATAGTCGAACGACGTCGTCGCGTCGAACCGGTCGGCGACGAGGTCGCGCAGCACCGCGAGCTCCGTGTCGTGCAGCAGGGGGCGTCGCGACGAGCGGGGGTCGGCGTCAGGTCCGGGGCGCGGGCGCGGGGCGACGGCGCCGCCGTGCCGGGTGCTGCGGACCGTGCGACCCACGGGTGTCTGGTTGAGGTCCGGACCGGGCTGCGGCGCTGCGTTCTGGACGGTGTCCTGAGCCGTCATGGCTCTGCCTCTCTGAAGAGCGCATCCACGCCCCGCCTCCGGCCGGGCGCGCTGGCGGTGCCGCCCGGGCCGGTCCCGACGACGTCGTCGTGGGACGGCCCGGGCAGGCGGTGCGGCTACCGGCACGCTCCGGGACAAGGCAGGGGAGGGAGCGGGCCCCGTCGCGAACGAGATCGAACGATCTCGCGCCAGGCTTCACCTGGCCTCACCAGGACGGAGGGCTCGGGCGCATCCGTGTGACGCGCCGTTCGGCGGTTTCACCCGCTCGGCGGCGTCGCGGCCTCTGCCGACGACTCAGCCCGCCGACCACTCAGCCGCCGACCACTCAGCGCAGGATCTCGCGGGCGCGCGCGACGTCGTCGTGCATCTGCGCCACCAGCGGCTCGATCCCGTCGAAGCGCAGCGTCGGGCGCAGCCGGGCGGTGAGCTCGAGGACGACCGGCTCGTCGTAGAGGTCGAGGTCGGTGCGGTCGAGCACGTACGCCTCGACCCGGCGCTCGACCCCGTCGAAGGTGGGGTTGGTGCCGATGGAGATGGCCGCGGGCAGGTCCGTGTCCGGGTGGCCGGGGTCCGTCGCCGCGAGCCGCGGCCGGCGCAGCCGCCCCGCGTAGACGCCGTCGGCCGGCACCATCCCCTCGATGCCGCCGAGGTTCGCCGTCGGGAACCCGAGCTCGCGGCCGCGGGCGTCGCCGTGCACGACGGTGCCCCGCACGCGGTGCGGGCGACCGAGGATCTCCGCGGCCTGGGCCACGTCCCCCTCGGCGAGGAGCGCCCGGGCGGCCGACGACGACCAGCGCTGGCCGGCACCGTCGGCGGCGGGCAGGCAGTCGCCCACGTCGTCCACGGCCACGACCTCGAAGCCGTGCCGCCCGCCGAGCTCCACCATGGTGTCCAGGGTGCCGACGTTGCCCTTGCCGAACCGCACGTCGTGACCCACCACGACGGCCCGCGCGCCGAGCCCGTCGACCAGGTAGCGGGTGACGAACTCCTCGGGCGTGAGCGCCGCCAGCTCGAGGGTGTAGGGCACCACCAGCACGGCGTCGAGCCCTGTCCGCGCGAGCAGGTCAAGCCGGTCGGTCAGGCCCGTGAGCAGGTCGGGCGCGCTGTCCGGCCGGTGCACGACGGCCGGGTGCGGGTCGAACGTCAGGCCGACGGCGGCGCGGCCGCCCGCGCGCGCGATCCCCACCAGCCGCTCCAGGACGGCCTGGTGCCCGCGATGGACGCCGTCGAAGTTGCCGATCGTCACGACCGACGGCCCGAAGCCGTCCGGGACCTGCTCCAGGCCCGTGAACACCTGCACGCGTCGCGCTCCGTCTCGTCGGTCGTCGGTCGAGCGGCGCCCGTCGGGAGCGCCAGCGGTCAAGGATAGTCGCCGTTCAGTGGGCCGGGGCGAGCACGAGCACGGGCTTGGCCAGCGCCTCGCCCCGCCTGCGGGTGTCCTCCAGCAGCGCGACCAGCACGCCGTCCGGCCCGATCCCCGCGACCGTGCCCCGCTCTCCGCTGGCGGGCACCCACCGGCCGTGGCCGAGAGCGCCCGCCTCGTCGGCGGTGAGGTCCCGCACGGGGAAGATCGCGCGGGCCGCGTCGGCGAGCGGCAGGGTGGCGAGCACGCCGTCGGCGTCGGCCTGCGCCTCCAGCGCCTCGAGGGTGCGGGCCGCGGTCAGGTCGTAGCCGCCCACCCGGGTGCGGCGCAGCGCCGTGAGGTGCCCGCCCGTCCCGAGCGCCCCACCCAGGTCGCGCGCCAGGGCCCGCACGTACGTTCCGGACGACACCACGACGTGGACGTCGACGTCGAGCACGGGGACGCCCGCGTCGGTGACGGCCGGACGCGAGCCCAGGACGTCGAAGCGGCTCACCCTGACCGGCCGGGCCGCGAGGGTGACCTCCTCGCCCGCCCGCGCCCGCGCGTACGCCCGCTTGCCGTCCACCTTGATCGCGCTCACCGTCGTCGGCACCTGGGAGATGTCGCCGGTGAGCGCCGCGACCTCGCGCGCCAGCGCGTCGGCGTCCACGCCGCCGCCGACGCCCGGAGAGGAGACCACCTCGCCCTCGGCGTCGTCGGTGGTCGTGGCGACGCCGAGGCGCAGGGTCGCGTCGTAGGCCTTGTCGGCGCCCACGACGTAGGTCAGGAGCTTGGTGGCCCGCCCCACGCCGACCACGAGCACGCCCGTGGCCATCGGGTCGAGGGTGCCGGCGTGCCCGACCTTGCGCGTCCCGGCCAGACGCCGGCAGCGGCCGACCACGTCGTGGCTGGTCCAGCCCGCGGGCTTGTCGACGACGAGGAGGCCGTCGGGCGCCGTGGGGCGCCGCGGCGGCCGCTCGCGGTCAGAGGTGCTCACAGCTCGCTCACGAGGTGATCACAGGGGCTCGAGGTCGTCGTCGGCGTCCTCGCCCGGCTTCTTGTACGGGTCGGCGTCGCCGGCGTACCCCTTGCCCTCGCGCAGGGCCGCCAGCTCCTCGTCACGACGCCGCGCCTCGATGAGGGCGGCGTCCAGGTGCGCGGCGGACTCGGGCATCGAGTCCAGGTGGAACTCGATCGTGGGCGTGAGACGGATGCCGGTCTGTTTGCCCACCTCCGAGCGGATGACGCCCTTCGCGCTCGCCAGCGCCGCCGCGGTCCCGGCCCGCTCCTCGTCGGTGCCGTACACCGTGTAGAACACGGAAGCGTTCTGCAGGTCGCCCGTCACACGCACGTCGGTGACGGTGACGAAGCCCAGTCGCGGGTCCTTGATCCGCGTGTCGAGCATCTGCGCGACGATCTCCTTGATGCGGTCCGCGAGCTTGCGCGCGCGGGGGTTCTCGGGCCGGTCGGCCATGTCCTCTTCCTTCCTCGACGACGACGGCGCCCCACCGCCCGCTCAGGGGCGGGCAGCGGGGCGCCGTCGTGGGTGAGCCGTCAGCTGCGCGGCTTCTCGCGCATCTCGAAGGTCTCGATGATGTCACCCTCGGTGACGTCGTTGAACGAGCCCAGGCCGATACCGCACTCGAAGCCCTCGCGGACCTCGGTCACGTCGTCCTTCTCGCGGCGCAGCGACTCGATCGTCAGGTCGTCCCCGATGACCTTGCCGTTGCGCAGCACGCGGGCCTTCGTGTTCCGGCGGATCGTGCCCGACCGGATGATGGAGCCCGCGATGTTGCCGAACTTCGAGGAACGGAAGACCTGGCGGATCTCCGCGGTGCCCAGCTGGGCCTCCTCGTACTCCGGCTTGAGCATGCCCTTGAGGGCGGCCTCGACGTCCTCGATCGCGGAGTAGATGACCGAGTAGAACTTGACCTCGACGCCCTCGCGGTCCGCCATCTCCTCGACGCGCTCGCCGTACTTGACGTTGAAGCCGATGATCACGGCGTTGTCGACCGTGGCCAGGTTGACGTCGTTCTGCGTGATGGCACCCACCCCACGGTGGATGACGCGCAGCTCGACCTCCTCGCCGACGTCGATCTTGAGCAGCGCGTCCTCCAGCGCCTCGACGGCACCGGACACGTCACCCTTGAGGACGAGGTTGAGGGTCTCGACCTTGCCCTGCTGGAGGGCCTGCGTGAAGTCCTCGAGGCTGATGCGCTTACGACGCTTGGCCAGGAGGGCGGCACGCTCGGCCGCCTCGCGCTTCTCGGCGATCTGACGGGCCGTGCGCTCGTCCGGCGCCACCAGGAAGGTGTCACCGGCGCTCGGCACCGACGCGAGACCGAGCACGAGGACCGGACGAGCGGGGCCCGCCTCGGTCACGGCGTTGCCGTGCTCGTCGAACATGGCGCGCACGCGGCCGTGGGCCGTGCCCGCGACGATCGCGTCGCCGACGTGCAGGGTGCCCGACTGGACCAGGACGGTCGCGACGGCGCCGCGGCCCTTGTCGAGGTTGGCCTCGATGGCCACGCCACGGGCGTCCTTGTTCGGGTTCGCCCGCAGGTCCAGCGCCGCGTCCGCGGTGAGCAGGACGGCCTCGAGGAGCTGGTCGATGCCCTGGTTCTGCTTGGCGGAGACGTCGACGAACATGGTCTCGCCGCCGTACTCCTCGGCCACCAGGTTGTACTCGGTGAGCTGCTGGCGGATCTTGTCGGGGTTGGCCCCCTCCTTGTCCACCTTGTTCACCGCGACCACGATCGGCACGTTCGCGGCCTGGGCGTGGTTGAGCGCCTCGACCGTCTGCGGCATGACGCCGTCGTCGGCGGCCACCACGAGGATCGCGATGTCCGTCACCTGGGCACCACGGGCACGCATGGCGGTGAACGCCTCGTGACCCGGGGTGTCGATGAAGGTGAGGGGACGGTCGATGTCCTCGTGCACGTGACGCACCTGGTAGGCACCGATGTGCTGGGTGATGCCACCGGCCTCGCCCGAGACGACGTCGGTCTGGCGGATCGCGTCGAGCAGACGCGTCTTGCCGTGGTCGACGTGGCCCATGACGGTGACGACCGGGGGCCGCGGCAGCAGCTCCTCGTCGCCCTCGGCCTCGAGCTCGGCGTCCAGGTCGATGTCGAAGGCCCCGAGCAGCTCGCGGTCCTCCTCCTCGGCCGAGACCATCTCGATCTGGTAGCCCAGCTCGGCGCCCAGCGTCGCGAACGTGTCCTCGTCGAGGGACTGCGTGGCGGTCGCCATCTCACCGAGGTGGAACAGGACGGTCACGAGCGACGCGGGGTTCGCGTCGATCTTGTCCGCGAAGTCGTTCAGCGACGAGCCGTGACGCAGGCGGACGACGGTCGAGCCGTTGCCGCGCGGGACCTGCACGCCGCCGAGCGACGGCGCCTGCATCTGCTCGAACTCCTGGCGCTTCGCCCGCTTCGACTTGCGCCCCCGGACGGGACGCCCGCCGGCGCGACCGAACGCACCCTGCGTGGCACCACGGCCGGCGCCGCCACGGCCGCCCGGACGGCCGGCGAAGCCGCCACCGGGACGGAAGCCGCCGCCACCACCGGGGCCGCCACCGGGGCCGCCACCGCGACCGCCACCGCGACCACCGGCACCACCGGGAGCAGGACGCTCACCGGGACGAGGCATCGAGGTGCGGCCCGGCATCATGCCGGGGTTGGGACGCGCGCCGCCGCCGGGGCGGGGCGCCGCGGGACGGGGACCTGCCGGACGAGGGCCGCCGGGACGGGGACCGCCGGAGCGCTCCGCCGCCGGCTCGCCACGGTCCGTGCGCTCGGGGCGCTGCCCCGGACGCGGCATGCCCTGGCTGGGCGCGAACGGGTTGTTGCCGGGGCGGGGCGCACCGGGGCGCTGCCCCGGACGCGGCATGCCCTGGCTCGAGGCGAACGGGTTGTTGCCCGGACGCGGGTTGCGGCCACCGCGGCCCTCGCCACGCTCGCCACGACCGTCGCCCTTGGGCTCACGGGCGGCGGGGGCGGGCTTCGGGGCCGCGGGGCGCGGGCCGGGGGTCGGGGCACCCGCACGGGGCGCCTCGGTGGCCGGCTTCGGTGCTGCCTCGGCCTGGAGGGCGGGGGTCGGAGCGGCCTCGGCGCGCGGCGCGGGGGCCTCGGCCGGGGCCTCGGCGGCGGGCTGCGCCGCAGCCTTCGGCGCCGGCTTCGGCGCGGACTTCGCGGGCGCGGCGGGCTTCTGCTCCGCCTTCGGCGCGGACGGCGCGGGCGCGGCGTTGGCGAACTTGTCGCGCATCATGCGCTCCACCGGCGCCTCGAGCGTCGACGACGCCGATCGGACGAACTCGCCGGCGGACTTCAGCTCCGCCAGCAGGGCCTTGCTCTCCACCCCGAGCTGCTTGGCCAGCTCGTGTACGCGGATCTTCGCCACATCTCTCCTGTCTCGGCCCTCCTGCGAGACAGGCAGGACCGTCGTTAGTACTGAGTACTCATCGCTCGGGACTCATCGGGTGCCCATCGGCTTCTGACCCGCTTCCTTGTCGACTTCGCGTGGGTGCGGCCGGGCAGCTGCCCGGTCGGGTCGGTCCGGCCCGTCGGACGACGGCCCGGACCCGGAGGGTCTCTCAGCGATCCTGCTGCTCCAGGTGGTCCCGGACTCCCGCCAGGTCGACGGGGCCGGTGACGCGCAGAGCGCGCGGCACGGCCCGACGACGGTCGGCGAGCTCCAGGCAGGCGGACACCGGATGGATCCAGGCGCCACGCCCCGGCTTCGACCCGCGCACGTCGGCGACGACACGAGGCTGACCTCGTGGGACGTCGCCCGACTGCTCGAGCACCAGCCGCAGGAGAGCGGACCGCAGGTCACGCTTCCGGCACCCGACACACGTACGCACCGGCCCGGTCGCTTCCGGGATGGCACGGGGGGAGGTCAGATCCTGGGCGCGTGGCCCGGTCCCCGACAGTCTAGCGCGACCAGCCACCTGCCGTTACCGACCGCCCTCGGACGCGCCGTCGACGCCGTCGGCGTCGCCGGCCGGGGCGGCGGCTCCGGCCGGGGCACCCTCGTCCGAGCGGATGTCGATCCGCCATCCGGTGAGCTTCGCGGCAAGCCGGGCGTTCTGCCCCTCCTTGCCGATGGCGAGGGAGAGCTGGTAGTCCGGTACGACCGCGCGGGCGGCCTTGGCCTCGGCGTCCACGACGGTGACGGAGCTCACACGGGCGGGCGAGAGGGCGTTGGCCACGAACCGCGCGGGGTCGTCGCTGTGGTCGACGATGTCGATCTTCTCGCCGTGCAGCTCGGCCATCACGGCCCGCACCCGCGAGCCCATCGGGCCGATGCACGCGCCCTTGGCGTTGAGGCCGGCGACCTTGGAGCGCACCGCCACTTTCGAGCGGTGGCCCGCCTCGCGGGCGATGGCCGTGATCTCGACCGACCCGTCGGCGACCTCGGGCACCTCGAGCTCGAAGAGCTTGCGGACCAGGCCCGGGTGGGTGCGGCTCAGGGTGACCTGGGCGCCCTTCATGCCCCGGGAGACCTCGACGACGAAGGCGCGCAGCCGCTCGCCGTGCACGTACTCCTCGGTCGGCACCTGCTCGTGCGGCGGCAGGACGGCCTCGGTGCCGCCGACGTCGACGAGCACGACGCGCGGGTCGCGCCCCTGCTGGATGACGCCCGCGAGGACCTCGCCCTCCTTGCCCCGGAACATGCCGAGCACCTGGTCGTCCTCCGCGTCGCGCAGGCGCTGGACGATGACCTGGCGGGCGGTCGCGGTCGCGATGCGGCCGAAGTCGGCGGGCGTGTCGTCGAACTCGGGACCGAGCTCCACGGTCGGCCGCGCCTCGGGGTCCTCCGGGTCGGGCGTGCGGATCTCCTCGCGCGCCCACACCGTGACGTGCCCGGACCGGCGGTCCAGGTCGATCCGGGCGTGCGAGTAGGCGTCGGGGGTGCGGTGGTAGGCCGACTCCAGCGCCTGCTCGATCGCGGCGACCAGGACGTCGAGGCTGATGTCCCGCTCGCGCTCCAGCAACCGCAGCGCGGTCATGTCGATGTCCATCGTCAGCCCTCCTCGTGACGGGCGGAGCCCGTGGTCTCTTGCGTGATGTCCTGCACGGCGTCCTCGTCGAGCCGCTTGAGCTCGACCTCCACCCTGCCCTTGCGCACGTCGGCGAGCCGGACCCGCGTCCCGTCCGACAGCACCAGGACCGGCTCCGCGCCCTCGGCGCCCGGCTCGGTCTCCTCGACGACGTCGACGAGACGGCCCGAGACGGTGCCGCCGTCGTGCAGGCGGAGGCTCACGACACGGCTACGGGCACGTCGGAAGTGGCGCAGGTCGGTCAACGGGCGCGTGGTCCCGGGCGTCGAGACCTCCAGGACGTAGGCGCCCGAGACGACGTCGTCGGCGTCGAGCGCCGCGGACACGGCGCGGGAGACGTCCCCCAGCGTGTCGGAGTCGAGGCTGCCGACCTGGTCCTCGGGGAGGTCCACGGTCACGCGCACGACGGAGCGGCTGCCCGCCCGGGAGACGGCCACGTCCTCGAGGAAGAGCCCGGCGCCGGTGACCGCCGGTTCGACGACGCCGCGCACCGCGTCCGTCGTCGAACGACCGTGCTGCGCTGCCATCGCTGCCTCCCGTGGGTCACGTCCTGCTGAACTGCCGTGTGCTCCCCGCGCCGGGACGTCCCGCGGCCGGTGTGTCGTTGTGTGTGCAGCGACCAGCCTAACCAACCGGCCGGGACGCACGAACCGAAGTCGGACGATCCGGGCCTCGTCGCCACGTACCGGGGCGAACGTCACACCCGCGGGGCCGATGCGTGGCATCATCGGCGTCGATGGAACCGCCCCGCTCCCCCGCCCCCGCCGACCGGCCCGACGCCCGGCGGCGACTGTCCGTGCTCGCGGCCGCGGTGCTCGTGGGAGGTCTCGTGGCCGGCTGCGGGGTCCGCCTCGAGACGCCGCCCGCCGCGGAGCCGGTGCCCGACGCCCTGGAGATCGTGCGCCGCACCGCCGTCTCGGACGCGCTGCTCGTCGCCGAGCGTGCCGACGCCGCGCTGGAGAACGTCCCGGCCCGGCGCGAACGGCTCGTCTCCGAGCTGACGCGCATCGCCGCCGACTCCCGCACCCAGGCGGCCGGGCTCGGCGGGGAGTACGACTCCGGCCTCGGCTCGGACGACCCGTCGGTGAGCCCCGAGGGGTCGGCGGCGGGTGGCGCGGAGGACGGGTCGGGCGACGTGCCCGACGTCGTCTCGGCGCTCGTCGACGCCGCTGCCCGCAGCCGCACCGCGGCGGGCTCGACGGCCGACGGCCCGCTGGCCCGGCTCCTGGCCTCGGTGGGAGCGGCGCAGACGGTGTCCGCGACGCGGCTCGCCGACCTGGCGGACACGACCGGGCCCGCGACGCCCGACGTCGAGATCCCGGCGGCCGACCGCGGCGCGCCGGACGACGACGCGGAGCCGTCCGACGCGCCCTCTGCCGAGCAGACCTCGGCGTCGGACGGCGAGGCCTCGCCCGCGGTGCCCGAGGGACTCACCGCCCGCGACCTGAGCACCCTGGTGGAGTCGGAGGACGCGACCGGGTACGCGATGCGCCTGCGCGCGGCGATCGCCGACGGCAGGCGGCGTGACCGGCTGCTGGAGCGGGTCGCCTCCCACGCCGACCGCGCCGACGGCTGGGCCGCCGTGGCCGGGACGGCCGGCACGGACCAGGACCCCCGCCGCGCCGCGTACCAGGTGCCGCGGGTGGCGGAGCAGGACGACAAGTCGCTGGTCCTCATGCTCGAGGACGACCTGACGGTGGACTACGCGACCCTCGTCGCCACGACCGCGCCCGGCACCCGGACCGTCCTCGTCGACCTGCTCGTCGACGGCGCGCTCGCCCTCGACGACTGGGGAGCGGAGCCGGCGCCCTTCCCCGGTCTCCCGGAGCAGGACGCCGACGGCGCCTGACGTCAGGCCAGCAGGTCCTCGACCCGCTGCACCACGTGGGCCACGACGCCCCCGACCGGGAGCTGCTCCGGCTCCCCGGCCCTGGGTCGCACCTCCACCATGCCGTCGGCGAGCCCGCGGCCCACGACGACCACCAGCGGCACGCCGAGCAGCTCCGCGTCGGCGAACTTGACCCCCGGCGAGACCTTGGGCCGGTCGTCGTAGATCACCTCGACGCCCTCGGCGACGAGCCCGGCCGCGACCTTCTCGGCGGCCTCGAAGACCTCGGTGCCCTTGCCGGTGGCGACCAGGTGCACGTGCGCCGGGGCGACGTGCGCGGGCCACGCCAGGCCCTTCGCGTCGTGGTTGCCCTCCGCGACGGCGGCGACGGCTCGCGTGACGCCCACACCGTAGGACCCCATGGTGACCGTGACGGCCTTGCCGTTCACGTCGAGGACCTTGAGGTCGAGCGCCTCGGCGAACTTGCGGCCGAGCTGGAACACGTGGCCCATCTCGATGCCGCGCGCGGTGGTGAGGACCCCGTCGCCGTTCGGGCACGGGTCGCCGGGCCGCACCTCGGCGACCTCGATCGTGCCGTCGGCGGTGAAGTCCCGGCCCGCGACCAGGCCGATGACGTGCTTGCCGGCCTCGTCCGCGCCGGTGACCCAGGAGGTCCCGTCGACGACGCGCGGGTCGATGAGGTAGCGGACCTTCGAGGCGCTCTCCTCCCCCAGCGCGCCGGGGCCGATGTAGCCCTTGGCCAGCGTCGGGTGCGCGGCGAAGTCCTCCTCGCCGAACGGCGCGAACTCGGCCGGGTAGAACGCCGCCTCCATGCGCTTGACGTCGACCTCCCGGTCGCCGGGCACGCCGATGGCGATCCCCTCGGTGCTGCCG
This sequence comes from Isoptericola luteus, assembly GCF_020297055.1. Classification (GTDB taxonomy): domain Bacteria; phylum Actinomycetota; class Actinomycetes; order Actinomycetales; family Cellulomonadaceae; genus Isoptericola; species Isoptericola luteus. Next base: position 163,082 of record NZ_JAIXCQ010000004.1, read on the forward strand.
TCCGGGAAGGTCAGCCGGAAGAGCACGTTCTTCAGCGTGTCGGCGGCCTGCCACGGACGGTCGGCGCGGCCGAAGCGCTCGTTGAGGACGTCCACGAGCGAGTCGATGGTGGGCGTGCCGGGCGTGTCCTCCACGTGGGCCGCGGGGGCGTCGTCGAACGGGACCGCCTCGGGGACGGGGGTGCGTGCCGCCTCGACGTTCGCCGCGTACCCGCAGGCGAGGCACTCCACGTACGTGTCCTCGCCGATCTCGGACTTCGCGAGGAACTCCTCGGAGCGCGACCCGCCCATCGCCCCCGCGTGCGCGGAGACGATGACGTACTCGAAGCCGAGACGGTCGAAGATCCGCTGGTACGCGGCGCGGTGCTTGGCGTAGCTCGCGTCCAGACCGGCGTCGTCGACGTCGAACGAGTACGAGTCCTTCATGATGAACTCGCGGCCGCGGATGAGCCCGGCACGCGGACGCGCCTCGTCGCGGTACTTGGTCTGGATCTGGTAGAGCGACAGCGGCAGGTCCTTGTAGGAGGAGTACAGGTCCTTGACCAGCAGGGTGAACATCTCCTCGTGCGTGGGCGCCAGGAGGTAGTCGGCCTGCTTGCGGTCCTGCAGCCGGAACAGGTTCGGCCCGTACTCCGTCCACCGCCCGGTGGCCTCGTACGGCTCCCGCGGCAGCAGCGCCGGGAAGTGCACCTCTTGCGCGCCGATCGCGTCCATCTCCTCGCGCACGATCGCCTCGACCTTGGCGAGCACCCGCAGGCCGAGCGGCAGCCAGGTGTAGATCCCGGGGGCGGCGCGGCGGATGTACCCGGCACGCACCAGCAGGCGGTGGCTCGCGACCTCGGCGTCGGCCGGGTCCTCGCGGAGCGTGCGGACGAAGAGCGTGGACAGGCGCAGCAGGTCGCCCTGGCGGGCGGACACGATCGACATGTGGGCCAGCCTAACGGTGCGCCCGGGCGTGCCCTGCCGCCGCTTCCACGGCACGATGGCGTCATGCCCGAGCTCCCCGAGGTCGAGGCCCTCGCCCAGTTCCTCGACGACCGTGCCGCAGGCCGGACCGTGGTCGCCGCCGACGTCGCGCAGATCGCCGCGCTCAAGACGTTCGACCCGCCGGTGACGGCGCTCGTGGGGCGCCGCGTCGAGACCGTCACCAGGCACGGCAAGTGGTTGGACGTGCGCACCCTGCCCGGCGACACCGGTGATGGTGAGGGTGACGGCCCGGGGCCCGGTGACGGCGACGACGGCGCGATCCACCTGGTGGCCCACCTCTCCCGGGGCGGCTGGGTGCGCTGGTCCGAGAAGGCGCCGACGACGCCCGTGCGCCCGCGCCTCGGCGGCAGCGCCGGCGGCCGGATCGCGGCCCTCGCCCTGCGGGTCCGCCTCGACGACGGCTCGGGCTTCGACCTCACCGAGGCGGGCACCCGCAAGCGCCTCGCGGTCCACGTGGTGCGCGAGGCGCGCGACGTCGAGCAGATCCGCACCCTGGGCGTCGACCCGCTCACCGAGGCGTTCACGCCCGACGCGCTCGCGGCCCTGCTCGGTGCCCGCAACCAGCAGGTCAAGGGCCTGCTGCGCGACCAGCACGCCGTCGCCGGGATCGGCAACGCCTACTCCGACGAGATCCTGCACGTGGCGCGCACCTCCCCGTTCCGGCTCACGCGTACCTACGGGCCCGACGACGTCGCCGCCCTGCACGAGGCCACGGTGACCACGTTGCGCGACGCCGTGGCGGCGTCCACGGGCAAGCCGGCGGCCGAGCTCAAGGACGCCAAGCGCTCCGGCATGCGGGTGCACGGCCGCACCGGGCAGGAGTGCCCGGTGTGCGGCGACGTCGTGCGGGAGGTGAGCTTCGCCGACCGGTCGTTGCAGTACTGCGCCACCTGCCAGACGGGCGGACAGGTGCTCGCCGACCGCAGGCTGTCCCGCCTGCTCAAGTAGCCGACCCAGCCGCGCGCCTCAGGCCCCGGCCACCGCCGCCCGCGACGCGACGAACGCGTCCACGCACGCGCGCACCTGCTCGGGCGTGTGCGCCGCGGACAGCTGCACGCGGATGCGGGCCTGGCCCCGCGGCACGACGGGGAAGCTGAACGCGGTGACGTACACGCCGTGCTCCCCCATCGCCTCGGCGACGCGCGCCGCCACCACGGCGTCCCCGAACATCACGGGCACGATCGGGTGCTCGCCGGGGAGCAGGCCGAAGCCCGCCTCCGTCATCAGGGACCGGAAGAGAGCGGCGTTCGCGGTGAGCCGCTCGCGCAGGTCGCCCGAGCGCTCCACCAGGTCGAGCGCGGTGAGGGTGCCGGCCACGATCATCGGGGCGAGCGTGTTCGAGAACAGGTACGGACGGGCCCGCTGACGCAGCAGGTCGACGATCTCCGAGTGCGCCGCGACGTAACCGCCCGACGCCCCACCGAGGGCCTTGCCGAACGTGCCGGTGAGGATGTCCACCCGGTCGGCGACGCCGCACAGCTCGGGCGTGCCCCGCCCGCGCTCCCCCATGAACCCCACCGCGTGCGAGTCGTCCACGAGCACCAGCGCGGAGTAGCGGTCGGCGAGGTCGCAGATCTCCCGCAGGGGCGCGAGGTAGCCATCCATGGAGAACACACCGTCGGTGACGATCACGACGTGGCGCGCCCCGCCGTCGCGCGCGGCGACGAGCTGAGCCTCGAGGTCGGCCATGTCCCGGTTGCGGTAGCGGAACCGCGACGCCTTCGACAGGCGGATGCCGTCGATGAGCGAGGCATGGTTCAGCTCGTCGGAGACGATCGCGTCCTGCGCCCCGAACAGCGTCTCGAAGACCCCCCCGTTCGCGTCGTAGCAGGAGGAGAACAGGATCGCGTCGTCCGTGGCGAGGAAGTCGGCCAGCCGTCGCTCCAGCGCGCGGTGCTGGTCCTGGGTGCCGCAGATGAAGCGCACGCTCGCCAGGCCGTAGCCCCACGTGTCGAGCGCGTCGCGCGCGGCGGCGAGGATGCGCGGGTCGTCGGCCAGGCCGAGGTAGTTGTTGGCGCAGAAGTTGAGCAGCTCGGCACCGTCGGCGCGGATCAGCGCTCCCTGCGGGCCGCCGATGCCACGCTCGTGCTTGGTGAGGCCCGCCTCCTCGATCCCGCGCAGCTCGCCCGCCAGGTGCTCCCGCAGCGTCCCGTACATCAGCGCGCCTCCTCGTTCTCGGTGGTCGGGTCGTCCGACCAGCAGGTCCAGTCGAGGACCACCTTGCCACCGTCCGCCGAGGCGGCGGCCTCGAAGCCGTCGGCCCAGCGGCTCGCCGGGAGCCGGTCGGTCACCACCGACGCGATGGCCGAGCGCAGGGTGGCGCTCGTGCGCAGCATCGCGTCCATGGCCTGCCAGGTCTCGAACATCTCGCGTCCGTAGATGCCCTTGAGCGTGAGCATGTGGGTCACCACCGTGCCCCAGTCGACGGCGATCGGCCCGGCCGGCAGTCCCAGCATCGCGATGCGGCCGCCGTGGTTCATGTTGGCGATCATCTCCGGCAGCGCGCTCGGCGCCCCGGACATCTCGAAGCCGACGTCGAAGCCCTCCCGCAGGCCCAGCTCGCGCTGCACCTCGCTCACCCGGGTGGCCCTCACGTCCACGGCGGCGTCCGCACCCATGGCGGTCGCCATCTCCAGGCGGGCCGGGCTCACGTCGGTGCCCACCACCAGGTGCGCGCCCGCGTGCCGGGCGACGGCGATCGCCATCAGCCCGATCGGGCCGCAGCCCGACACCAGGACGTCCTCGCCGATGACGGGGAACGCCAGGGCCGTGTGCACGGCGTTGCCGAGGGGGTCGAAGATCGCCGCGACGTCGAGGTCGATCTGGGCGTGGTGCACCCAGACGTTCGTCGCGGGCAGCACCACGAACTGCGCGAACGCCCCGTCGCGCTGCACGCCGAGCCCCTGCGTGCGGATGCACATCTGACGGCGCCCGGCGCGGCAGTTGCGGCAGGTGCCGCACACGACGTGGCCCTCGCCGGAGACGATGTCGCCGACCGCCACGTCGTGCACCAGGTCGCCCACCTCGACGACCTCGCCGACGAACTCGTGGCCCGGGACCAGGGGCGCCGTGACCGCGGAGGCGGCCCAGTCGTCCCACCGCTCGATGTGCAGGTCGGTGCCGCAGATGCCGGTGCGCAGCACCCGGATCTTCACGTCCCCGATGCCGGCCTCCGGCTCGGGCCGGTCGACGAGCTCCAGGCCCGGACCCGGACCCGGCTTGAACAGCGCCTTCACGTGGTCTCCCCCGTCGCACGAGTCGTCGTTCGCGTCATCACGCTGCGCACCATCTCACGATCCGGACGGTTCGGAAAAGCGGAGCCGGCCGCGCGGGGCGCCCGGGTGCCGATCGGGCCGAGAGCCGGCCCAGCGGATCGGACCAGCGGATCAGACCAGCGGATCAGACCAGCGGATCAGACCAGCGGATCAGAACAGGACGGTGGCGAACGTCCCGACCTGCTCGAAGCCCACACGGCGGTACGTCGCGAGCGCAGGGGCGTTGAAGGAGTTCACGTACAGCGACACCACGGGCGCGACGTCGCGCCGGGTCGCCACGACGAGGGCGGCCATGCCCGGCGCGGCGAGCCCCCGGCCACGGAGCGTCGGGTCGACCCAGACGCCCTGCACCTGGGCGACGCCTCCGGCGACGGCGCCCAGCTCCGCCTTGAACGCCACCACCGGCGCTCCGCCGGGCCCCGGGTCGATCCGCACGAACGACCGGCCCTCGGCCACCAGCGAGCGCACGCGCAGCGCATAGGCGCTGCCGGGGGTCGCCACCGGGGCGTACCCCACCTCCTCGGCGAACATCCGCACGCAGGCGGGCAGCATCACGTCGATCTCGCCGATCCCGGCGCGTCGCACGGCCGGGTCGGGGTCGACGTCGGGCGCCCGGTCGATCGCCAGCGACGGCTGGCTGGCCCGCACCTCGCGCGCCGCCGGCCACGTGCGGGAGAGCTCGTCCCACAGCGCCAGAGCCCACGCCTGGTCCCCCACGATCGACGACGACCGGCGGCCCTGCACGCGCGCCAGCCGGGCGAACGCGGCGACCGCGTCCTCGGCGTCGGCGCCCGTCAGCGTCGGCGGGACGACGGGCACCAGGTTCGCCCCCGACCAGCAGATCGCGGCCAGCGGGCCCTCCTCGGGAAAGCCCCAGGCCTGACCGCCGGCGGCGCCGAACCCTGCGGCGGCGGCGACGTCGAGGCGGGCGGCGGCCAGCGCGGAGCCGACGGGGTCGAGCGCGCAGAGGCGCTGCGCCTCGGCCACGTCGTCGGAGGTGAGCACGCGGGCACGGGGCGCCCCACGCCGGGGCAGGTCCCCGGTCCGCGCCCGTGGGCGGACGGCCGACCGCCAGCTGCTCATCGCGCCTCCCTCCCCGTCGTGGGCGCAGCGCCGCCCCTGACGGGCTCCCTTATCCGACCGACACCACGGGGGCGCCGGCCTGAGCGTCGTTCTCCGGCGCCGGCATCGACTCGGCGATCCGCATGGCCTCCTCGATCAGGGTCTCGACGATCATCGACTCCGGCACCGTCTTGATGACCTCGCCCTTGACGAAGATCTGGCCCTTGCCGTTGCCCGACGCGACGCCGAGGTCCGCCTCGCGCGCCTCGCCCGGGCCGTTGACGACACAGCCCATGACGGCGACCCGCAGGGGCACGGTCATGCCCTCCAGGCCGGCGGTGACCTTCTCCGCGAGGGTGTACACGTCCACCTGGGCGCGGCCGCACGACGGGCAGGAGACGATCTCGAGCTTGCGCGGGCGCAGGTTGAGGGCCTGCAGGATCTGCGTGCCGACCTTGACCTCCTCGACCGGGGGCGCCGACAGCGACACGCGGATGGTGTCGCCGATGCCCTGGCTCAGCAGCGCGCCGAACGCCGTCGCGGACTTGATGGTGCCCTGGAAGGCGGGGCCCGCCTCGGTCACGCCCAGGTGCAGCGGCCAGTCGCCCCGCTGGGACAGCAGCTCGTAGGCGCGCACCATGACGACAGGGTCGTTGTGCTTGACGGAGATCTTGAAGTCGTGGAAGCCGTGCTCCTCGAACAGGGACGCCTCCCACACGGCGGACTCGACGAGGGCCTCCGCGGTGGGCTTGCCGTACTTCTCCAGCAGGCGCTTGTCGAGCGACCCGGCGTTGACGCCGATCCGCAGGGACACGCCGGCGTCCGAGGCCGCCTTGGCGATCTCCTTGACCTGGTCGTCGAACTTGCGGATGTTGCCCGGGTTCACGCGGACGGCGGCGCAGCCGGCGTCGATCGCGGCGAACACGTACTTGGGCTGGAAGTGGATGTCCGCGATGACGGGGATCTGCGACTTCGTCGCGATGGCGGGCAGCGCGTCCGCGTCGTCGATCGTCGGCACCGCGACCCGGACGATGTCGCAGCCGGACGCCGTGAGCTCGGCGATCTGCTGCAGCGTGGCGTTGATGTCCGTGGTCGGGGTGGTCGTCATCGACTGGATGCTGATGGGCGCGTCGCCGCCGACCGCGACCTTGCCCACCTGGATCTGGCGCGTCTTGCGTCGCGGGGCCAGGGTGGGGGCGGGCGGTGTGGGCATCCCGAGGTTCAGTGCGGTCACCGTGCCAGTATCGCGCGTCCGGGCCGATGGTTCCCACACGGGGGCCGGCCGCGGGCCACGATCACCACGGTGTTCACATGAGCTGCACAGGATCGATCACGTCCGCGAGCATGAGCAGCACACCGGTGCCGAGCAGCACGACGAACATCACGTACGCCACGGGCATCATCTTCGCGACGTCGGCGGGTCCCGGCCGGGGCCGGCCGGCCACGCGCGCGACCGTGCGCCGCGCGCCCTCGTACAGCGCGTTAACCACGTGACCGCCGTCGAGCGGCAGCAGCGGGATGAGGTTGAACACGAAGAGCGCCACGTTGAGCGACGCGAGCAGGGTCAGCAGGAACTGGAGCGTCGCCACCACCGGCGCGTCGGCCGCGACGGCGTCGACGGCGAGGCGGCCGACGCCGACGATGCTCAGCACGCCGTCGGCCGAGCGCTCCTCGGCGGTGAAGGCCTGCGTCATCGTGTCGGCGACCTTGACGGGCAGCGTCACGATGATCGCCGCCGTGCCGGAGACCATCGCCCAGGTCTGAGTGGGCACGCTCGTCGCGGGCAGGGGCTCGTACTCCTGGGTGGGGACCATGCCGAGGAAGCCGACGGTCCGCACGACGGGCTCGCCGTCGGCGCCCACCTCCGGGTTCCCCTGCGCGTCGGCGACGGCGGCCTCGCGCTCGGCGGTGGTCACGGTCAGCGCCGTCTCCTGCCCGTCCCGCAGGACGACGACGGGCACCTGCTCGCCCGGGGTGTCCGCGATCAAGCCCGAGAGCTGGTCCCACGACGTGACCGCGGTGCCGTCCCACCGCACGACCTCGTCCCCCGGCTCGAGCCCGGCGGCGGCCGCAGGCGACGGGGCCGCGTCGGCGGCGCACACGGGCTCGCCGGACGCCGTCGTCGACGTCGGGGTGCACGCGCTCACCTCGCCGACGGTCGTCGTGATCGCGGGCAGGCCGATGCCCACCAGCACGACGAACATCAGCACGACGGCGATGACCAGGTTCATCACCGGGCCGCCGAGCATGACCACGAGCTTCTTCGGCGTCGACAGCCGGTAGAACGCCCGGTGCTCCTCACCGGGGCGGATCTCGCTGGTCGACGCGTCACGCGCGTCGGCGATCACCTGCCCGAAGAACCCGCGCGCCGGCGGCGTGCCGTCCGGCGCGGGCGGCATCATGCCGACGAGCCGCACGTACCCGCCGAGCGGGACGGCCTTGAGCCCGTACTCCGTCTCGCCCTTGCGGCGCGAGAACAGCGTGGGCCCGAAGCCCACCATGTACTCGCTGACGCGCACGCCGAACTTCTTGGCGGGCACCATGTGCCCCAGCTCGTGCAGCCCGATCGAGACGACGATGCCGACGAGCACCACGGCGATGCCGACCACCCAGGAGAGAACGTCCACGGAACGAGCCTAGGTCACCGCGCGGGCCCCTCGGCACGCCAGGAGCCGCGGGCGTGTGCAGGTCCGGTCAGGAGCGGGCGAGGATCTCGTCGGCGCGTGCACGGGCCCACGTCTCGGCCCCCTCGACGGCCTCCAGCGTCACCGCGGACGCCGCGACGCCGGCGTGCTCGCCGAGCACGCGCTCGACCGTCTCGACGATGTCGAGGAACCCGATCCGGCCGGCGAGGAACGCGGCGACGCCCTGCTCGTTCGCCGCGTTGTAGACGGCGGGGTGGGTCGCGGAGGCGGCCGCGGCGGAGCGCGCCAGCCCGACGGCGGGGAACGTCGCCTCGTCGAGGGGCTCGAACGTCCACGACGCCGCCTGCGTCCAGTCGCAGGGCGGCGCGACGACGTCGAGCCGCTCCGGCCAGGACAGCCCGAGCGCGATGGGCAGCCGCATGTCCGGCGGGGACGCCTGGGCGATCGTCGACCCATCGTGGAACTCGACCATGGAGTGCACCACCGACTGCGGGTGCACCACGACGGTGATGTCGTCCACCGGCACGTCGAAGAGCAGGTGCGCCTCGATGAGCTCGAGGCCCTTGTTCATCAGCGAGGCCGAGTTGACGGTGACCACGGGACCCATGGACCAGGTCGGGTGCGCCAGCGCCTGCTCGGCCGTGACGGTCTTGATCTCGTCGCGGCCACGGCCGCGGAACGGCCCGCCCGAGGCGGTGAGCACCAGTCGCCGCACCTCGTCGCGCGCGCCGCCCCGCAGCGACTGCGCGATCGCCGAGTGCTCGGAGTCCACCGGAACGATCTGGCCCGGGGAGGCCGCCGCCTTGACGAGCGAGCCGCCCACCACGAGCGACTCCTTGTTGGCCAGCGCGAGCGTCGAGCCCCCGGCCAGCGCGGCGAGCGTCGGCCGCAGGCCGACGGAGCCCGTGACGCCGTTCAGGACGACGTCGTCCCCGCGCCCGGCGAGCTCCGTCGCGGCGTCCGGGCCGGCGAGCACCTCGACGTCGTCGGCCCGGGCACCGAGACGCTCCGCGAGCGCCTCCCGCAGCGCGGACGCCCGCCCGGCGTCGGCGATCCCCACAGACGCGACCCCGAGCGCGGCGGCCTGCGCGGCGAGCAGGCCCACGTCGCCGCCGCCCGCGCTCAGCGCCGTGACCCGGAACCGGCCGGGGTGGGCGGCGACGACGTCGATGGCCTGGGTGCCGATGGAGCCGGTGGAGCCGAGCAGGGTGACGGAGCGAGGAGCGCTGGACATGGGTTCATCCTCCCAGTTCGTCCGCCGACCTCCGCACCGCCAGCAGCGCCACCGCCGTCACGGCGACGAGGGCAGCGGCCGGGACCGGCAGGGCTGCCACCCCGGCGCGCTCCACGGCGAGGGAGGCGAGCGCCGCCCCGGCGGCGATCCCTCCGTTGAAGACCACGGGGATCAGCGCGCCCGCCGTCGCGCGCCGCCCGGGTCCGCCGAGGCGCAGGATCAGCGTCTGGGCCAGCGGCGGCAGGGCGCCCGAGGCGAGGCCCCACCCGGCGACGACAGCCGCGGTCACGACCGCGTGGGCGTCCACGACGACGAGCGCCAGCAGAGCGAGCGCCGTCCCTGCGGCGCTGACCACGAGCGCCGGGCCGGTCCGTGCGCCGAACCGGCCCGCCAGCGCGACGCCGGCGGCGGAGGCGAGACCGAACCCCAGGAGCAGCGCGCTGACTCCCCCGGGCACGGCAGCAGAGGCGGTGTCGACGAGCCGCGTGATGTAGGTGAACGCGCCGTAGTGGCCCACCAGGAGCACCCCGACGATCACGGTCACCGCGATCATCGGCCCCGGCCCCCGCGGCGCGCCGGACGCTTCCTGGTCACGCGCCGGCGCGGCGGCGGGCTCGGCCCGCACCACGACCGCTCGCGCGAGCACCGCGACGACGAGCGCGAGCACCGCGAGCCCGGCGAACGCGGCTCGCCAGCCGACCAGCTCCGCGACCAGGTGCGCCAGGGGCGTCCCGCCGACCATGCCCAGCGTCGCCCCGCCGAGCACCACCGCCACGGCCCGGCCGAGCAGGCGGTCGGGGACCAGGTCGGCGACGTGCGCGTTCGCGGTGGCCCACAGCAGCCCCACCGCGGCGGCACCGACCAGCCGGGCGCCGACCGCCGCGGGGTAGGAGCCGGCGAGGGCGGTCGCCGCGGCAGAGCCGGCGACGACGACCATCGCGGCCGCGATCACCGTGCGCCGGTCCCGCCCGGCGAACAGCCGGACCAGCGGGAAGCTCGCGACGACCACCACCGCGGCCCAGAGGGACACGAGCAGGCCGGTGCTCGACTCGGGGACGCCGAGGCCTGCGCTCATCGGGCCGAGCACGGCGGTGGGCAGCATCTCGGCCGTGACCATGGTGAACGTGCCCGAGCCGAGCACGAGCAACGAGGGCCACGGGAGCACGCCGGGAAGGGACCTGGTGAGCACTGGTGTCGTCATGGGACCGACGCTAAAGTTTGACATTGATGTCAATGTCAAGGAGGGTCGCATGACGGGCACGACGGACCCGCCCCGGGCGCGGACGACGCCGACCGGCACGACCGGCCTGAGGATCGGCGAGCTCGCCCGGCGCACGGGCGTGGCACCGCGCCTCGTGCGGTACTACGAGCAGCAGGGGCTCCTGCGCGCGGGACGCGCGCCGAACGGCTATCGCACGTACACCGACGCCGACGTGGAGCGCGTCGCCCGGGTCGCGAGCATGGTGCGTTCCGGCATCCCGACGCGACTCCTCAAGGTGATCCTCGACATGGAGGAGCAGGCGGCCGCCGAGGCCCCCCACTGCCCGCGCACGGTCGCCGAGCTGCTCGCCGCCGAGCTCTCCGGCCTCGAGGACCGGATCGCCTGCCTCACGCGCAGCCGTGACACCATCCGCGCGGTCCTGGCACGCACGGAGCACGCCGCCCTGCTCTCGGAGGCGCCGGCGCGGTAGGCCGCCCGCCGCGACGAGGGCCCGCGGACGCGACGAGGGCCACCCGCCGTCGGCGGGTGGCCCTCGTCGTGCCGTGGTGGTGTCGTCGTCCTGTGCCGGGACGGCGACCGGGCGTCACTCGACGCCGAGCAGCACCTCGGTCGCGCGGGCGAGGAACCGGTCGACCGAGGCCTCCCCGTAGGCGTCCACGCCCTTGGCCCGGCCGAAGGTCGCCGACCGGACGTCGGTCGCGGTCAGCGGCTCCTGGCGGTCGAAGTAGCCCACGAGGCGGTCGCACAGCGCGTCGACGTCGTCCTTGTCGTACCCGGTCTTGCCGTGGTCGGCGGGCGCGAACTTGTCCCCGTCCGGGCGGCCCAGGCGGCCGTAGAGCGAGCGGGCACGGTCGGCCAGGGCCGCCATCCACGCGTCCTGGCCGTGCGCGGCCACGTACTCGGCCCGCTGTCGGGCGATGAACGCCGACTCGAGACGGTCCAGCGCCTGGTCGACCTCGTGCGTGTTGTAGCCGCCGCGCACGAGCTCGAAGGTCGCGGCCTGGATGTCCGCGTGCGACAGCGGCTCCGGGGTGCGGCCCTCGTAGGCCTGCCGTGCGTGGTCGAAGAACTCGTCGACCTCATCCTTCTCGTACCCGGTGCGCAGCGCGGAAACACTGCTGAACAGGGAGCTCACTCGTCGTCCTCCTCAGCGGCCAACTGCCCGCACGCACCGTCGATGTCGCTGCCGCGGGTGTCACGGATCGTGGTGGGGATGCCGTGCCCGCGCAAGCGTGCCACAAACTCGTCCTCGACGGCACGTTCGCTCGCGGTCCAGATCGAGCCGGGAGTGGGGTTCAGCGGGATCGGGTTGACGTGCACCCAGCCCCGTCCGCGGGCGTTGAGCTTCTCCCCGAGGAGATCGGCGCGCCACCCGTGGTCGTTCATGTCCTTGATCAGCGCGTACTCGATCGAGACCCGGCGGCCCGTGACCTCGAAGTAGTGCCGGGCGGCGTCGAGGGCCTCGTCCACGCTCCACCGGGTGTTGATCGGCACCAGCTCGCTGCGCAGGTCGTCGTCCGGGGCGTGCAGGCTCAGGGCGAGCGTCACCGGGATCCCCAGGTCCGCGAGCTTGAGCATCGCGGGCACCAGGCCCACCGTCGAGACGGTGATGTTGCGCGCCGACATGCCGAACCCCTCGGGCTGCGGCGCCACCAGCGTCCGGACCGTCTCGATCACGGCGCGCGGGTTCGCCAGCGGCTCCCCCATGCCCATGAAGACGAGGTTGTTCAACCGGGTCGGCCCGCCCGGGATCTCGCCCGCGGCCAACGTGCGGAACGCCGCGCGCACCTGCTCCAGGATCTCCGCGGTGGACAGGTTCCGCGTGAGGCCGAGCTGGCCCGTCGCGCAGAACGGGCACGCCATGCCACAGCCCGCCTGCGACGACACGCACAGCGTGGTCCGGTTCGGGTAGCGCATGAGCACCGACTCGACCTTGGCGTCGTCGAACAGGTGCCACAGCGTCTTGACCGTCGTGCCGCCGTCCGCCTCGAGCGTGCGCGTGGGGCGGATGAGCGACGGGAACATCGTCGTGGCCATCGCCTCGCGGGTCGCCGACGGCAGGTCCGTCATCTGCTCGGGGTCCGAGGTGTAGTGCGTGAAGTAGTGCGTCGCGAGCTGCTTGGCACGGAAGGACTTCTCTCCCATCGCCTCGACCGACGCCACCCGCTCCGCGGGCGTGAGGTCCGCGAAGTGCTTCGGCGGCTTGCCGCGACGGCGCGGGGCCATCTGCAGCGGCATGGGCGCCGTCTCGTCGGACGGGCGCACGATGGGTACGCCGAGGTCCGTCGGCACGACGGTCGGGGTGGCGGGTCGGGAGGTCATCGGGGTTTCCTTCAGCAGGTCGTCTCAGGCGCTCGATGTCGCCATCGTGAGCACGAGGTACACGAACGGCGCGGTGACGACCATGGAGTCGAGTCGGTCCAGCACGCCCCCGTGACCCGGGAGCAGCGAACCCATGTCCTTCAATTCTAGGTCCCGCTTGATCAGCGACTCGGCGAGGTCGCCCACGGTCGCCGTCACCGCGGTGAGGACGCCGAGCACCACGCCGAGCGTCACGGTGGAGTCGAGCACCAGGACGGCACCCGCCACGCCCACCGCGGTGGTGAGCGCCACGGAGCCGGCCAGGCCCTCCCACGTCTTCTTCGGGCTCACCGTGGGCGCCAGCGGGTGCCGCCCCATGGTGACCCCGGCGATGTACCCACCGGTGTCGTTCGCGACGGCGAGCAGGATGAACAGCGCGACGCGCAGCTCGCCGTCCGGCTGCGTGAGCAGCATCATGACGAACCCGGCGAGGAACGGCAGGTAGGTCGCGGCGAACACCGCCGCCGCGACGTCGCGCAGGGCCTGCGGGCCGGAGCCGTCGAGCACCCGCCAGACGACGACGCCGCCCACGGTGAGCACGAACGCGATGAGCAGGCCTTCCGAACCCGCCGCGTACGCCGAGACGATCATGCCCGCGCCGCCGACGAGCAGCGGCAGCAGCGGGATGTTGATGTCACGGCGGGCGAACGCCTGTCGCAGCTCCCACAGGGCCGCGCCGACGGCCACCGCGGCGAGCACGACGAACGGCTCCGGGCGGAACCACAGGGAGGCGGCCACCGCCCCCAGGAGCAGCACACCGACGGCGATCGCCGCGGGCAGGTTGCGCCCCCCACGCCGGGCCGCGTGCGCGGCCTCGGGAAGACCCGCGCCCCCGGCCGGTTCGAGTGGACTGTCCACCATCAGACCTCGAGCAGCTCGTTCTCCTTGCCGGCGAGCAGCTGGTCGACGAGCTCGACGTGCTTCTTGGTGAGCCCCTCCAGCTCCTTCTCCGCCCGCCCGACCTCGTCCTCGCCGGCCTCGCCGTCCTTGACGATGCGGTCCAGCTCCTCCTTGGCCTTGCGGCGCACGTTGCGCAGCGAGACCCGGGCGTCCTCGGCCTTGCCCTTGGCGAGCTTCACGTAGTCCCGGCGGCGCTCCTCGGTGAGGGCGGGCATGACCACGCGGATCGCGTTGCCGTCGTTCGACGGGTTCACGCCCAGGTCCGACTCCCGCAGCGCCTTCTCGATCGTCGTCATCGAGCCCTTGTCGAACGGCGTGATGAGCACCGTGCGCGCGTCGGGGATGTTGAACGACGCGAGCTGCTGCAGCGGCGTGGGCGCCCCGTAGTAGTCCACGGTGATCTTGGAGAACATGCCCGCGCTCGCGCGTCCGGTGCGGATCCCCGCGAAGTCTTCCTTGGCGACCTCGATCGCCTTGTCCATCTTCTCCTCGGCCTCGAGGAGGGTGTCGTCGATCACCCGGTGCTCCTTGTCTGCGGTGGTGCGTCGTCAGGGATGCTGCGTGGTCCGGCCCGGACCCGTCGTGCGCGAACTGCTGGGAACGTCAGTGCGTCGTGACCAGTGTGCCAATCTTGTCGCCCAGCAGGGCGCGCGTCACGTTACCCGGCTCCTCGAGCCCGAAGACCCGCATGCGCACGTCGTTGTCGCGGCACAGCGAGAGCGCCGTGGCGTCCATGACGTTCAGTCCGCGCACCAGCGCGTCCGTGTAGGTCAGGTGCTCGAGGCGCTCGGCGTGCGGGTCGGTACGAGGGTCGGCCGAGTAGACGGCGTCCACCCCGTTCTTGCCCATGAGCACCTCGTCACAGTGGGTCTCCAGCGCGCGCTGCACCGACACCGTGTCCGTGGAGAAGTACGGCATCCCCGCGCCCGCGCCGAAGATCACGACGCGACCCTTCTCGAGGTGCCGGATGGCGCGCAGGGGGATGTAGGGCTCCGCGACCTGTCCCATGGTGATGGCCGTCTGCACGCGCGTCGTGACGCCGTCCTGCTCGAGGAAGTCCTGGAGCGCCAGGCAGTTCATGACGGTGCCCAGCATGCCCATGTAGTCGGCCCGCGCCCGGTCGAGGCCCGCCCGCGAGAGCTCCGCCCCCCGAAAGAAGTTGCCCCCGCCGGAGACGATGGCGACCTGCACGCCCTGGCGGACGGCGTCACCGATCTCCTGCGCGATCCGGCGGACGACGTCGGTGGCCAGGCCGACGCTGCCGCCGCCGAACGTCTCGCCCGAGAGCTTCAGGAGCACGCGGCGCGAGCCGACCGGCGCCGCGGCGCCGGGCTCCCCGGCGGTCTGGGTCGGATGTTCGGTCTGGTTGGTCTCGGTCACGTACGCCACCGTCCGTCTCGGTCTCGTGCTGGGGCAGCGGGCCGCGCGTCGCGGCCCGTCGAAGAGGGGTGTCCCTCGCGCATCCTGGCACCGGACGCGCGTTCCCGCCGCGCCAGCGCAGCGGTGCGGGTGCGCGACAGGCCCGGCCGCACCGCGGACGGTGCGGCCGGGCCTGTCGACGTCAACTGTCGTGAAGCTGCCGTCAGCTGCCGACGCGGAAGCGGACGAACCCGAGCAGCGAGCCACCGGTGGCGGCGACGTGCTTGCCCACGGTCGTCTTGGTGTCCTTCGCCAGCGGCTGGTCCACCAGGACGGCGTCCTTGAAGAAGCCGTTGAGGCGACCCTCGACGATCTTCGGCAGCGCGGCCTCGGGCTTGCCCTCGGCGATCGACACCTCGCGGGCGATCTCGCGCTCCTTGTCGACCGTCTCGGCCGGGACGTCGTCGCGCGTGAGGAACCTCGGCGCGAGCGCCGCGATGTGCTGGGCGACGTCCTTGGCCACGGCCTCGCCGGCCTCGTCGGTGACGACGAGCACGCCGATCGACGGCGGGAGGTCCTTGGCCGTGCGGTGCAGGTAGGTCGTGACCTTCGGGCCCTCGACGCGCGCCACGCGGCGCAGGACGAGCTTCTCGCCGAGGGTGGCCCCCTGGGCGGCGATGAGGTCGGCCACGGTGCCGTCACCGGCGGGGGCCGCGGCGGCCGTGGTCTCGTCGGTGGCACCGGCGGCGACGACGGCCTCGAGGACGGCGTCGGCCAGCGAGATGAACTTCTCGTTCTTGACGACGAAGTCGGTCTCGGCGTTCAGCTCGATCATGGTGGCGACCTGGCCGGCGTCGGTGTCGGCGACCTTGACGGCCACGAGGCCCTCGGTGGTCGCGTTGCCCTCGCGCTTGGCCGCACGGGCCAGGCCCTTCTTGCGGATGATCTCGACGGCCTGCTCGGCGTTGCCGTCGGCCTCGTCGAGCGCCTTCTTGACGTCGAGCATGCCGGCACCGGTGCGCTCGCGCAGCGCCTTGATGTCAGCGGCGGTGTAGTTCGCCATGGGTGTCCTCCGTGCTGGTTCGAGATCCGCCCGGGCCCGGTCGGGGCGCCGGGCGGAAAGGGACGTGCGAGGCGCGCGGACCGGTCACACGACGGTGACCGGCCCGCGGTGCCTCACTCGGACTTCTCGGCGGCCTGCTCGCCCTCGGTGGCGGCGTCGACGGCCGGGGCGGCGTCCGCGCCCGGCGCGACGGCCGTCTCGGCGCCCGAGGCACCCTCGGCCGGCGCGGCGTCGCCCTCGGCCGGAGCCTCGGTGGCGGCCTCGGTGGCGGCCTCGGCCGACGCCTCGGCACCGGCGAGGAGCTCGCGCTCCCACTCGGCCAGCGGCTCGGCCTCGGTCTGCTCGGCCTCGCCCTTCTTGCCCGAGTGACGCTGCATGAGGCCGTCAGCGGCGGCGTCGGCGATCACACGGGTGAGCAGCGTGACGGAGCGGATCGCGTCGTCGTTGCCGGGGATGGCGTAGTCGACCAGGTCCGGGTCGCAGTTGGTGTCGAGGATCGCGACGACCGGGATGCCGAGCTTGCGGGCCTCGTCGACGGCGAGGTGCTCCTTGTTCGTGTCCACGATCCAGACCGCCGAGGGGGTCTTGGCCATGTCACGGATGCCGCCCAGGGTGCGGGCGAGCTTGTCCTTCTCGCGACGCAGGACGAGGAGCTCCTTCTTCGTCAGGCCGGAAGCGGCGACGTCGTCGAAGTCGATCTCCTCGAGCTCCTTGAGGCGCTGGAGACGCTTGTGCACCGTGGTGAAGTTGGTGAGCATGCCACCGAGCCAGCGGTGGTTGACGTACGGCATGCCGACACGGGCGGCCTGCTCGGCGACCGGCTCCTGCGCCTGCTTCTTCGTGCCGACGAACAAGATGCTGCCACCGTGGGCGACGGTCTGGCTGACGAACTCGTAGGCGCGGTCGATGTACGACAGCGACTGCTGGAGGTCGACGATGTAGATGCCGTTGCGCTCGGTGAAGATGAAGCGCTTCATCTTCGGGTTCCAACGGCGGGTCTGGTGCCCGAAGTGGACACCGCTCTCGAGGAGCTGGCGCATGGTCACGACGGCCATGACGGTCCTTTCGCCGCGTGCCCCCCGGACCTGCCGGAGCTGCACGCGCGTCTGGCGACCGGCCGCGCCGTCCTCCGACGCTGCCTGGTCGCGTTCTCGGTTGTCGGTGGCGGGCATCTGGCCCGGCACCCCTGGCGTCACTCCGGGCCGGCACCGCACCCGTGGGTGCGGACCGCTGCCGACGCGGCCGCTCCCCGTGGCCGGCGAGCCGGTCACGGGACGCGTGCGTGACGCGCGATGTCGATCGGCCGGACCTCCCCCCGCACACGGGCCCGAGGGCCGAGGACGGGGAACGGGACGGCGCGAGCCGATCGCAACGAGCAGTCTACCTGACGCCCTCCCCCGCCCCTGCCCTCGCACAGCCCCGTCGACGTGCCGTCGCACACGTCCCGCCGACTGGCCCCGAGGCCGTCCCCAGCCCTCCGCCGGCGGCGTCCGTCCCCAGCCACGGGACGGGCACCGCCCCGGCACCTACCAGCCTGCCAGCGTGCACCCATGCGCTTCCCGACGACCCGCCCCCACCGCCGGCACAGCACGCCCCACGACGCCGCCACCGCGCCGGGCACGGTGACGGCGAGCACGATGACGCCGAGCACGATGACGCCGAGCACGATGACGCCGAGCACGATGACGCCGAGCACGATGCCACCACACCGGAAGGCGGCCGGGGCGGCCCTGCTGATCCTCACCCTGACGTGCACGCTCTCCGGGGCGGCGGGCGCGGCGGGGGCGGCGGTGCCTGCTGACACGCCGAGCCCGGCCGGACCGGGCTGGGTCCGACCCGTGCCGGGCGCGGTCCGAAGCTCGTTCGAGCCGCCGGCGGAGGCCTGGTCGGCCGGACACCGCGGCGTCGACCTGGGCGCGCGCACCGCCGAGCCGGTGCGCTCGCCCGCGGACGGCACGGTGACGTTCGCCGGCCAGGTCGCCGGCAAGCCGGTCGTGGTGGTCGCCCACCCGGACGGCCTGCGGTCCACGTTCGAACCAGCCCGCGGCACGCTCGCACGGGGAGCGGAGGTGCGCGCCGGAGAGGTCGTCGCCCACGTCGGGGGCCCGGGCGCCGGCGCGAGCCACTGCGGCCCCGCCGCATGCCTCCACTGGGGCGTGCTGCACGGCGAGACGTACCTCGATCCGCTGCTGCTGCTCGGCGACGACGCCCCGATCGTCCTGCTCCCTGTGGCGGGGAGCTGAGACCACTCCGGTCAGGCCCGGGGGAAGGCCTGCACGAACACCTCGCGCAGTCGCTCGCCGTCGACGTGCGTGTACCGCTGCGTGGTGCCGAGGTCGGCGTGCCCGAGCACCTCCTGTACCGATCTCAGGTCGGAGCCGCCCTGCAGCAGGTGCGTCGCCGCCGAGTGCCTCAGGTCGTGCGGTGCCACGTCGTCGACCCCCGCGTCCACGGCGAGCCGGTGCACCGCCTCGCGCACCTGCCGCTGCCCCCACCGTCCACCGCGCTCGCCGAGGAACAGTGCTCCCCCGCTCCCGGCGTGCACGAGCGCCGGCCGACCGTCGGCGAGCCAGGTGCTCACGGCCCGGCCGGCGGGGACGCCGAAGGGGACCACGCGCTCCTTGCCCCCCTTGCCGAGCACCCGCACGAGCCGCTCGGACAGGTCGATGTCTCCGACGTCCACCTGCGCCAGCTCGCCGACGCGGATCCCGGTGCCGTAGAGCAGCTCCGCGGCCGCCCAGGCCCGCAGCGCCCGCGGCCGGCGCTCGGCGTCCGACGCCACCGCGGCGGCACGCGCCGAGTCGAGCAGCTGCGCGGCGTCGTCGGGGCTGAGCACGGTGGGCAGCGTGCGGCCGACCTTCGGGCTGGCGAGGCGCAGCGCGGGGTCGGTGGTCACCAGGCCGGTGCGGTGCGCCCACCGCAGGAAGGCCCGCGCCGCCGCGGCGCGCCGGGCGATCGTCGCCCGGGCCAGCCCGCGTTCCGCCTGAGACGCGAGCCAGCCCCGCAGCAGGGCGACGTCCACGGTGCCGAGGGTGGTCGCCCCTCGCCGCGCCGCGTACCGGAGGAGAGAGGTCACGTCCGCCCGGTACGCGCGGCGAGTGTGGGCGGAACGGCCCTGCTGCACGGCGAGATGGTCGGTGAAGCGGTCCACCGCTCCGGCGAGCTCCGGCGGCAGCGGCGGGAGGTCGGCATCCATACCGGCAGTCTGACCCTCCCGGCACCGGGGACGGGCGAGGTCCCTCGGCGTGGTGCCATCCCAGGTCAGCGCGGCTTTGGCGGCGTCGCGACCGGGCCTCCGCCCGGTGCGCGCCGGGGCGCCGCCGCCCGCCGCCAGCGGTCGCCGTCGGGCATGACGAGGGCGTGCTGCTCGAGCGTCCCGAGCCCTGCGAGCGCCGAGCGCACCGACAGCCCCGCCGTCCGGGCCACCGCCTCGAGGCCCACCGCACCCCGCAGGGGCAGGGCGTCCCACACGCGTCGCGCGGTGTCGCCCAGCACGGCCACCTGCTCGGGCATCGCGCGCTCCCCCGGGGCGCCGGACGCCGGCACGGGCGCCAGCTCACCGGGCCGGCCGACGAGCTCGACCACCTCGCCGACGTCCGTGACGCACGTCGCGGCGCCCGCCCGCAGCAGCCCGTGGCAGCCGGTCGACGTGGCCGACGTCACCGGCCCGGGTACCGCGCCGAGCGGCCGCAGCAGCTCTGCCGCCTTGCGCGCCGTGGACAGCGCGCCCGACCGCCATGCGGCCTCGACCACCACGGTGCCCTGCGCCGCCGCGGCGATGAGCCGGTTGCGGGCGAGGAACCGCTGCCGGAACGGTGCGGAGCCCGGCGGGACCTCGCTCACCACGGACCCGCCGCCGCCCGCGATCCGCCGCAGCAGCTCGTGGTTGCCCTGCGGGTAGAACCGGTCCACCCCGCCGGCGAGGACGGCGACGGTGGTGCCGCCCACCGCGAGCGCCCCGCGGTGCGCCGCCGCGTCGATACCGTACGCGCCCCCGGACAGGACGGTGAACCCCCGCTCCGCCAGGCCGGCGGCCAGGTCCGCCGTCACATGCTCGCCGTAAGCGCTCGCCGCCCGGGCCCCGACCACCGCGACGGACCGCCCGACCGTCGCCGCCAGGTCGGGCCGGCCACGCACCCACAGCGCGAACGGCGCAGCGGGGCCCAGGTCTCGCAACCCTCCCGGCCAGCGCGGGTCGCCCGGGACCAGCAGCGTCCCGTCCAGCCGGTCCAGGACCCGCAGCTCCCGGCGCGGGTCCAGGCGGTCGAGCCGCGGCGCCCAGCGGGCGACGGCGGCACAGAGCCGGTCCCTGGCCACCTGGGACCCGAGCTCCGCCAGGGCGCCGCCGCAGAGCGTGCGAGCGGGATCCCCGAGCGCCTCGACGAGCCAGCCCAGCGCGCCCGGGGCCCCCAGGTGGGCCACCAGGGCGCCCGCGACCTCGTCCCCCGGCTCCGCGACGCGACTCCACGACGCCGCGGCGAGCCGCGGGTCGTCGGTGTCGAACGGCAGGCGGACCTCTCGTGCGACGAGGTCAAGAGCATCCGGCCCCCCACGGCGGGGCGCCTCGAACAGCGGCTCAGCCATGGTTCCCCCGGCTGCGCAGCGTGACGGCGGTCGCCACGTCGTCCGGGCGCGGCGAGCCCGCGCCGTCGAGGTCGGCGAGGGTCCACGCGGTGCGGAGCACCCGGTCGGCGCCCCGCAGGCTCAGTGCGCCCCGGTCGATCATCTGCTCCACGGGTGCCAGGACGGCCCGGCCGGGGCCGAGGCGCTCGCGCAGCCAGCCCCCGGGTACCTCCGCGTTCGTCGTCCACGGCGTGCCGGCGAGCCGCTCACGGGCCGCCGAGCGCGCCGCGGCGACCCGTCGCGCGACCGCGTCCGACGGCTCCCCGGAGGCGCCCGCGGTCCGGTCCGCGCGCGTCACGGGCCGGACCTCCACCTGCAGGTCCACCCGGTCGAGCAGCGGGCCGGACAGCCGCCCGAAGTACCGGCGCTTGGCCATCGGCGTGCAGGAGCAGTCCAGGCCCTTGTTCACGGACGCCATCCCGCACGGGCACGGGTTCGCCGCGAGCACGAGCTGGAAGCGGGCCGGGTAGCGGGTCGCTCCGCCGGAACGGTGCAGCACCAGCTCCCCGGCCTCGAGCGGCTGCCGCAGCGTCTCCAGCACCCGCGCCGGGAACTCCGGGGCCTCGTCGAGCAGCAGCACCCCGCGGTGCGCACGCGAGACCGCGCCCGGGCGCGCCAGCCCGCTGCCTCCGCCGACGATCGCGGCCGGGGTCGCGGTGTGGTGCGGATCCTCGAACGGCGGGCGCGTGACCAGGCCTCCGCCCGCGTCGAAGGTGCCAGCCACGGAGTGCACTGCGGTGACCTCCACGGCCTCGGCCGGGGTGAGGTCGGGCAGGATCCCCGGCAGTCGTGCGGCGAGCATCGTCTTGCCCGCTCCGGGCGGGCCCACGAACAACAGGTGGTGTCCGCCCGCAGCGGCGACCTCGAGCGCCGTCCGGGCCTGCAGCTGCCCGACGACGTCGCGCAGGTCACCGGGCTCACGCCCCGCGAAGGACTGCCGCACCGGGCGCACGGGCTCGACGTCGGGCACGTGCCGCAGCTCGCCCCCGTGCAGGAGGACCACCTCCGCGAGGCTGGCCGCACCGTGCACCCGCGCCCCGGGCACGAGCCGGGCCTCGTCGGCGTCCCCGGCCGCCACGACAACGTCGGAGTAGCCCGCGGCGACCGCCGCGGCGACGGCTGGCAGCACCCCCCGCACCGGCTGCAGCCGCCCGTCGAGCCCCAGCTCGCCGAGGTGGACCACGCGATGCAGCCCGCCGGCGGGGAGCTCCCCGGCACCGGCCAGGACGGCCACCGCGACCGCCAGGTCGAACGACGATCCGGACTTGCGCAGCGACGCCGGGGACAGGTTGACGATGATCTTGCGGTGCGGCCACGCGATGCCGGTGGACAGCACGGCGGCCCGCACGCGCTCGCGCGACTCGTGCAGCGCGGCGTCGGGCAGGCCCACGAGGGTGAACCCGGGCACGGAGGCGGCAAGCTGGGCCTGCACCTCCACGACGTGCCCGGTCAGCCCCGTGAGCGCCACCGCCGCGGTGGTCCCGAGCCCCATCAGAGCACCCCCACCAGGTGCTCGACCTGCGCGGCGCCGGCGCGCGGGAGCACCACGGCCACGACGTCCACGCGCACGCCGGCGAACCTGCCGCCGGCGACCTCCAGGGCGCGTTCGGCGAGCCACTGCCCCGTGAGCCGGCGGATCCGGGCGAGCTTGGCCGGCGTCACCGCCTCGGCCGGGTGGCCGAAGGCCGTCCCGCTGCGCGTCTTGACCTCGATCGCGACCAGCAGGTCGCCGTCGCGCGCGACGAGGTCGAGCTCACCCGCCGTCCCGCGCCAGTTGCGGTCCAGCAGCCGCATCCCCTGCTGCTCCAGGTGGCGTGCCGCCACCCGCTCTCCGTATCGCCCGACGGCGTCCTTGGCTCGCACGGAACCACCTCCGCGGCAGAGCCTGCCGCGGGTTCAGGCGGTCCCCGGCGTCCGCCGGAAAGGTTGTGCGACCGAGGCCGGACGGTCGCCCTGTGGACGGCGTCCGGGCCGCGTCAGAGCGCGAGCTCGGCCTTGGCCAGCTCCTCGACGTTCACGTCCTTGAAGGTCACGACGCGCACCGACTTCACGAAGCGCGCGGAACGGTAGACGTCCCACACCCAGGCGTCGGCGAGCCGCAGCTCGAAGTACACCTCGCCCGCGGCGGACCGCACCTGGAGGTCCACCTGGTTGGCGAGGTAGAACCGGCGCTCCGTCTCCACGACGTAGGAGAACAGGCCCACCACGTCCCGGTACTCGCGGTAGAGCGCGAGCTCCATCTCGGTCTCATAGTTCTCGAGGTCTTCGGCGCTCACCGGCTCATCATCCCATCGAGCGTCACCAGGGCCGGGTTCTCGGTGCCGACCGGGAGGGCCCGGCCGTTGCGGTCGGCGGCCTGCGCCTCGTCGGCCAGCACGCGCAGGTTCCACGACCTGCGGTGCTGGGGTGTCGGGCCGTGCGCCCGCAGAGCCTCGATGTGCGCCGGTGCCGAGTAGCCCTTGTTCTGGTCCCACGCGTACGCGGGATACTGGTGGGCGAGTCGCACGAGGAGCTCGTCCCGCTCCACCTTGGCGAGCACGCTGGCGGCCGACACCGAGGAGCACTGCAGGTCCGCCTTGACCAGCGTGCGTACCGCCGGGTCCCGGGGCTCCGGACCGAGTGCGGGGTCGAGCCCGGCGTCGAGCGCCGCGGCCTCGAAGAGGTCGGCACCGGGCCGGCTCAGCCAGTCGTGCGAGCCGTCGAGCAGCACGGTGTCCACGTCGCCGCACGCCCGGCGCACCTGCGCCAGCGCACGCCGGCCCGCGATCCGCAGCGCCGCCACGATCCCGTGCGCGTCGATCTCGGCGGGGCCTGCGTGCCCGACCGCCCAGGCCACGGCCCAGCGTTGCACCTGCGGCACCATCGACTCGCGGGCGGCGGGAGTCAGGAGCTTGGAGTCCGTCAGGCCCTGCGGCGCGGTGCGGGTGCCCGCGTCCACCACGACCACGCCCACGCTCACCGGGCCAGCCAGGGCGCCACGGCCCACCTCGTCCATCCCCGCGACCAGCCGGGCGCCCCCGGACAGCAGGGCCCGCTCCTGGCGTAGCGACGGGCTGCGCCGCGCGGGACGCGGCGGCGTCGGGCGCCTCAGGCCTCTGGTGTCGGTCGTCACGGCTCGGGGACCTGGTCGAAGACGTCGCCGGGGTTGCGCAGCAGCGTGGCGTCGGTGAGCGGCCACACGACGGCGAACGTGCTGCCCACGACGTTGTCCATCGGCACGAAGCCGCCACCCGGGTTCCCGGTGTTGTACCGGGAGTCCTTGGACTCCTGGCGGTTGTCCCCCATGACCCACAGCATGCCCTCGGGCACGACCTTGTCGAACGGGTCCTGGCTCGGGACCGACCCCGGCCGGATGTACGTCTCGTCGATCGGCTCCCCGTTGACCTGGATCCGGCCCTCGTCGTCGCAGCAGGTCACGTGGTCGCCCGGCGTGGCGATGACGCGCTTGATGAGGTGGTCGCCGGTCTCCGCCGGCATGAGGCCGACGAACGTCAGCACGTTCGCCGTCGCCTGCCCCACCGGGGTGCGCTCCGGTGGCTCGTACGGCGGCAGCCAGCCGCCCGGGTCCTTGAACACGACGATGTCCCCGCGGTGCACGTCGAAGGCGTCAGGGACCAGCCGGGAGACCATGACGCGGTCGCCGACCTCGAGGGTGTCCTCCATGGAACCGCTCGGGATGTAGAAGGCCTGGACCAGCAGGGTCTTGATGAGCCATGACAGGACCAGTGCGGACACGACGATGATCGCGGTCTCGCGCAGCAGCCCCAGGCTGCGTGACCCGGCCGCCCGGGATCCGGCCGTGCGGGGCCCGTCGGTAAGGCCCGCGGCCGCGGAGGGCGCGTCGTCGTGCGGGAGGTGGGGTTCGCGCGCTGCGGGACGTTCGGTCACAGGGTCGGAGTCTGCCACGTGCTCACTCTGTCACCCGCCCACGCCCACCGCGAAACCCGCCGAGGGCCGCAGGACGACGACGAGGGCGGCCCCTGCCGGAGCAGGGACCGCCCTCGTGCGGACCGGGCGTCGGCGGCGGACCGCCGGCGCCCTGCGGGTCACTTGCCCGTGGGGGTCTCGCGACGCTCGCGGATCTTCGCCTTCTTGCCGCGCAGGTTGCGCAGGTAGTACAGCTTGGCGCGGCGAACCACGCCACGCGACACGAGCTCGATCGAGTCGATCGTGGGGGCGTGCAGGGGGAACGTGCGCTCCACCCCGACACCGAAGCTCACCTTGCGGACGGTGAAGGTCTCGCGGACGCCGCCACCCTGGCGGGCGATCACGATGCCCTGGAACGCCTGGACGCGCGAGCGGTTGCCCTCGACGACCTTGACGTTGACCTTGACGGTGTCACCGGCGCGGAAGTCCGGGGCGTCGTTGCGCAGCGATGCTGCGTCGACGGAGTCGAGAGTGTGCATGGTTGTCTCCCCGCCCTGCCACAGGTCAGGAGCAAGCTCGTGGCCCGCGCGCGGCGCGGGTCCGGTTCGTGTCGGTCGTGGCGGTGGGCCGGCTCGTTCGCCCGGGCATGATGTCGGGAGCTCCCCTGTGGCAGAGGCCCGCAGTGGCGCCCGGACGGCGACACACCGAGGGTCTATTCTGCCACAGCCTGCGCGCCCGGCGTGCCCGTGTGACGCAACCGTCCGTCGGCCACCGCCCAGCCGAGTTCCGCGAGCACCGTGAGGTCGGCCCGGTCGAGGTCCGCGACGTCGAGCGACGCGACCATGTCGGGACGGCGGGCGGCCGTGCGCACCAGCGCCTGGTCGCGCCGCCAGCGCTCGATCCTCGCGTGGTGCCCGGACAGCAGCACCTCGGGGACGTCGTGGCCCTCCCACGACGGCGGCTTGGTGTAGACCGGGTACTCGAGCAGCCCCGCGGCGCCGTGGGACTCCTCCACCAGCGAGTGCGGGTTGCCGACCACGCCCGGCAGCAGCCGCCCGAACGCCTCGATCATCACCAGGGCGGCGACCTCGCCGCCGTTGAGCACGTAGTCGCCGATGGACAGCTCGCTCACCCGGTGCCCCGCGGCGCGCGCACGCTCGGCGACGCGCGCGTCGATGCCCTCGTAGCGGCCGCACGCCACCACGACGTGCTCCTCGCGAGCCAGGGCCTCCGCGTGCCGCTGGGTGAAGACCTCCCCGGACGGGGTCGGCACCACGAGGTGCGCGGCGCCGGCCCGGACGCCCGCCGCACCGTCCGCCGCACCGTCCGCCGCACCGTCCGTCCCGCCCGCCGGGTCGCCCGCCGGGTCACCCGGTGTGCCGAGCACGTCGTCGAGCGCACGCCCCCACACGTCGGGCTTCATGACCATGCCCGCGCCGCCGCCGAACGGCGTGTCGTCCACCGTCCGGTGCCGGTCCGTGGCCCAGTCGCGCAGGTCGTGCACGCGCAGGTCGAGGATGCCCGTGCGGCGGGCCTTGCCGACCAGCGAGAGGTCGAGGGCGGCGAGGTAGTCGGGGAAGATCGTCAGGACGTCGACGCGCACGTCACTCCCCACCCGCCTCGGCGGGCCGGTCGTCCGCCCGGTCCACGACGGCGGAGTCCGCGTCGCGCGCCAGCAGCCCGCCCGGCGGCGTCAGCACGACACGGCCGCCGGCGACGTCCACGACCGGGACGATCGCTCGCACGAAGGGCACGAGCGTGCGCACCGCGCCGGACGCGAGCGGCTCGCGGACCACGAGCGCGTCGTGCGCGGGCAGGTGGTCCAGGCCGACGACCTCGCCGACGACCGTCCCGTCCTCCAGCTCGGCACGCAGGCCGGCGAGCTCGTGGGGGTACCAGGCGTCCTCCTCGTCCGAGACGTCGACGTCCGTGACGAGCTCGGTCCCCCGCAGCGCCTCGGCCGCCGAGCGGTCGGAGGCCTCGGCGAAGGTCACGAGCCAGCGGCCCTGGTGCACGCGCGTGCCCGTGATCGTCAAGGGCCCGGCCGACGGTGGCTCGGTGCGCAGCACGGCCCCCGTCACCAGTCGCTCCTCGGGCACGTCGGTGCGCAGGTCGAGCCCGACCTCGCCCCGGAGTCCGTGCGCGCGCCCGATCCGTGCCACCACCAGCTGCATGTCGCCTCCTGTCCAGAACCCGCCGGGTCGATCCCGCCGGGACACGACGAGGCCCGGTCCCACTGTCGCGCTGGACGGTGGGACCGGGCCTCGTCGACGGTCTTGCGGCGGGGTGCCCGGCGACCGTCAGCGCCGGTCGACGTCGACGACGTCGACCCGCACCGGGCCGTCGGTGGCCAGCGCACCGACGACGGTGCGCAGGGCCTTGGCCGTCCGACCACCCCGGCCGATCACGCGGCCCAGGTCGTCGGGGTGCACCCGCACCTCGAGCAGGTCACCCCGGCGCTGCGACCGCGCGGACACCTGGACGTCGTCCGGGTTGTCCACGATGCCGCGCACCAGGTGCTCGAGGGCCTCGGCGAGCATCAGGCCTCGGCCTCAGCCTCGGCGGGTGCCGCCGGCTCCTCGGCCTTCTTCTCGGCAGCCTTCGCCTTGACCTTCTCGGCCTCGGCGGAGACGGCCTCGACCGCGGCGGCGGCGTCCGCCACCGTGGCCTTGGTCCGCAGGGTGCCCTCGGCACCGGGGAGACCCTTGAACTTCTGCCAGTCACCGGTGACCTTGAGGAGCGCGGCGACCTGCTCGGTCGGCTGCGCGCCGACGCCGAGCCAGTACTGCGCCCGGTCGGACTGGATCTCGATGAGCGACGGCTCCTCGGTCGGGTGGTACTTCCCGATCTCCTCGATGACACGACCGTCGCGCTTGGAGCGCGAGTCGGCCACGACGACGCGGTAGTACGGGGCCCGGATCTTGCCGAGACGCTTCAGACGAATCTTGACGGCCACTTGGGTGGTGTCTCCTGGTTCTGGTGGGATGACCTCGCACGCTGCCGGGTGGGGTCCTGGCGGTGGTCGGGTCGGGACACGGCTCGCACAGGTGAGAGGGGCCTGGGCATGCCGAGTACCTGCCCATTGTGCCAGACGGCGCGCGCCCGCTCCAACCGGCCCTCGTGCCGGACGCGTCGTCGCGACGGCCGGGCGTCAGCCGCGCACGACCTGGCCGCGCAGCACGACGGCCGTGGGGTGCCGCAGCACCTCGATGTCCTCGCGCGGGTCCGCCGGGTAGACCACGAGGTCCGCGCTCGAGCCGTCGACGAGGGTGCCGTACCCGAGGTACTCCCGCGACCGCCAGCTCGCCATCGCCACGACCTCGGCGGCGGGGATCCCCGCGGCGACGAGCTCGGCGCACTCGTCCGCGACCCGGCCGTGTCCGATGGTCCCGCCGGCGTCGGTGCCCACGAGCAGGGACACCCCCGCGTCGTACAGCGCGCGCACCTGCTCGTAGCGGCGGGCGTACAGGCGCCGCATCCGCGCCGCGTAGACGGGGTACCTGCCGTCCGCGCGCTGCGCGATCGCCTCGAACTGCGCCACCTGCAGCAGCGTCGGTGTCACCGCGATCCGGCGCTCGGCGACCTCGTCCATGCGCGCGACGGGGATGCCGGTGCCGTGCTCGATGCCGTCGACACCGGCCGCCAGCAGGTCGTCGGTGACCTCCTCGGAGAACGCGTGGACGGTGACGCGCGCCGCCTCGGCGTGCGCGGCCTCGACCGCGTCGGCGAGCACCTGGCGCGACCACAGGGGCCGCAGGTCGCCGTCCGGCCCCAGGTCGCGGTCGATCCAGTCGCCCACGAGCTTGACCCACCCGTCCCCGGCGCGGGCCTGGGCGCGGACCGCCTCGGGCAGCCGGGCGGGGTCGTCGAGCTCGAGCCCGTAGTGGCGCAGGTAGCGCTTGGGGCGGGCCAGATGGCGGCCGGCGCGCACGAGCCGCGGCAGGTCGGTCCGTTCCTGCACCCACCGGGTGTCCGACGGCGAGCCCGCGTCGCGCACGAGGAGCACCCCGGCGTCCCGGTCCCGCCGCGCCTGCTCCTCGGCCGCCTGCGCGTCCACGGCTCCGCCGGCGTCCAGGCCCACGTGGCAGTGCACGTCGACGAGCCCGGGCAGCACCCAGCCCTCGAGCTCGCGCGTGGCGCTGCCCTGCGGCGACGGCCGGGTCAGGCTGACGCGGCCCTGGCGCACCCACAGCTCGCCGACCTCGCGGTCGTCGCCCAGCAGGACGTGACCCGTGACGTGCAACGGGACGTGCGGCACCGACATGCGCGTCAGCGCCCGCCGAGCAGCTTGTCGAACCCGGCGGGGAGCTCGAGGTTCGCCAGGTCCTGCTCGGTGGGCTGTGCGCCCTTCGCGCCACCCATGCCGAACGCCGATCCCGGGGCCGACGAGGGCGCGACACCGCCGCCGAGCGCCTTGGCCATCGCCTCACGCTCCTGCTGCGCCCGCTTGGCCGGGTTCCCGGACTTGCCCTTCTTCGCCTTGGCGGGCGCCTGCTTGCCGCGCGACTTCTTGCCGCCCCCCGGCATCCCCGGCATGCCGGGCATCCCCGGCATCCCGCCGGGCATCCCCGGGAGGCCGCCGCCCTTGCCCATCTGGCGCATCATCTTCTGCGCCTGGGTGAAGCGGTCCAGCAGCCCGTTGACGGCGGACGTCGTCTGCCCCGAGCCGCGGGCGATGCGCGCGCGGCGGGAGCCGTTGATGATCTTGGGGTTGTCGCGCTCGGCGGGCGTCATCGACTGGATGATCGCCTGGACGCGGTCGACCTCGCGCTCGTCGAAGTTCTCGAGCTGGTCGCGCATCTGCGCCATGCCCGGCAGCATGCCGAGCATCTTCTTCATGGAACCGAGCTTCTTCATCTGCTGCATCTGCACCAGGAAGTCGGACAGCGTGAAGTCCTCGCCGCTGGCGACCTTGGCCGCCATCTTCTCGGCCTCGCCGGCGTCGAAGGCGCGCTCGGCCTGCTCGATGAGGGTGAGCACGTCGCCCATGTCGAGGATGCGCGAGGCCATGCGGTCCGGGTGGAACACCTCGAAGTCGGTGAGCTTCTCACCGGTCGAGGCGAACATGATCGGCCGGCCGGTGACCGTCGCGACCGACAGCGCGGCACCACCGCGCGCGTCGCCGTCCAGCTTCGACAGGACCACGCCGGTGAAGTCGACGCCCGCGAGGAACGCCTGCGCGGTCGCGACCGCGTCCTGACCGATCATCGCGTCGATGACGAACAGGACCTCGTCCGGCGTCACCGCGTCGCGGATGTCCGCGGCCTGCTGCATGAGCACCTGGTCCACGCCGAGCCGGCCCGCGGTGTCGACGATGACGACGTCGTGCTGCTTGGCGCGTGCCTCGGCCACGCCCTGGCGGGCGACGCCGACCGGGTCGCCGATGACGGCGTCGGTCTCCATGCCCTGGTTGCCCGGGTGCGGCGCGAACACGGGGACGCCCGCCCGCTCGGCGACGACGGACAGCTGCGTGACGGCGTTCGGGCGCTGCAGGTCCGCCGCGACGAGCAGCGGCGTGTGCCCCTGCTCCTTGAGCGCGAGGCCGAGCTTGCCCGCGAGCGTCGTCTTGCCGGCGCCCTGCAGGCCGGCGAGCATGATGACGGTGGGCGGCGTCTTGGCGAGCTGCAGCGCCCGCGTCTCGCCGCCGAGGATCCCGACGAGCTCGTCGTTGACGATCTTGACGACCTGCTGCGCCGGGTTGAGCGCGCCCGAGACCTCCGCCGACAGCGCGCGCTCGCGCACCGACGCCGTGAACTGGCGGACGACGGGGACGGCGACGTCGGCGTCGAGCAGGGCGCGGCGGATCTCCCGCACGGTCGCGTCGATGTCCGCCTCGGACAGCCGACCACGGCCGCGCAGGTTCTTGAACGTCGAGGTGAGCCGGTCCGACAGGGAGTTGAACACCAGGCAGGTCCTATCCGAGATCTCGTGGGATGCGGTTCCCTAGCCTACCGGCCCTGCTCCGGGGCACCCGCCTGCGCGGCGAGCGCCGCCCGGGCCCGCCCCGTGAGGTCGTCCACGAGGCTCGCGCGCCACGCCGTCCACCCCGCGGGGCCGAGCGACGCGGCGTCGGCCTCCGTGACGACCCGCAGCCCCTCGAGCAGGTCGGCGCGGTGCTCCACCGCGGCGAGCAGCTCCGCCAGCGTGGCCGGGTCCTCGAGGTCGCGCGACGTCGCCAGCGTCGCCAGCGTGAGGTGGTGGCGCACCAGCGTGGCGACGTCCCGCGCCAGGCCGGCGCCGAACCCGAGCCGCTCCACCAGCGGCCCCGCGACGCGCGCCCCCTCCACCGAGTGGTCGCTGCTGCGCGCCCCGCGGCGCTTGCCGACGTCGTGCAGGAGCGCCGCGAGCAGCACGAGCTCCGTCGGCGCGGCCGGTGCCCCGGTCGTCGCGGCGACCGTCCGCCGGACGCGCGCGGCCCGCGCCACCGTCTCCACGAGGTGCCGGTCGACGGTGTGCCGGTGGACCGCGGCCCGCTGCGGACGGTTGCGCACCGCCGCCCACTCCGGCATCCAGGTGGTCACGACGCCGGCGAGGTCGAGCGCCTCCCACACGCCGACCTGGGCGGGCCCCGCACCGAGCAGCGTCAGCAGCGCCGTCCTCGCGGTGGCGGGCCACGGGTCCGGCGGGGGCGGGCACTGCGCCAGGGAGTGCACGGTCACGGGCGACAGCGCGAGGCCGGTGCGGGCCGCCGTCGCGGCCGCGCGCAGGGCGAGCAGGGGGTCGGCGGCCGGCTCCACCCCGACGGCGAGCACGAGCTCGCCGTCGTGCTCCACCAGGCCGTCGCCCACCGCGCGCAGGCGGGGCGCGGACCGCCGGCCGCGCACCACGACCGTGCGTCGGGGTGCCGGCCGCTGCAGCGCCTGCCGTGCCCGGCGCACGGTCGAGTCCAGGGCGTAGGAGATCTCCCGTCCCGCCTCGGCGAGGCTCGCCAGCAGCTCGTCGGGGTCGTCGTGGCCGCAGCGCTGCGCGACCTCGTCGAGGTCGGCCAGGACCAGCCTCGTCGCCCGCCGCCGCGTGACGACGTGCACCGTGTCCCGCACGTCGAGCAGGTGCGTCAGCGCACGGTCCACCCGGCCGTGCGGCCGGTCCGTGAGCCACGTCGCCGCGAGCGCCGACAGCAGGACGGCGTCGCGGATGCCGCCCCGGGCCTCCTTGAGGTCGGGCTCGACGAGGTAGGCCAGCTCCCCCGCCCGCTCCGCGCGCTCCCTCGCGCTGTGCAGCAGCTCGGGGAGCCGGCGGCGCGACGCCGAGCGCCAGTCGGTGAGGATCGCCGACGCCGCACGGTGCACGACGACGGCGTCGCCGGCCACGGGCCGCACGTCCAGCCAGCCCACCGCCGCGGGCAGGTCCTTGGAGGCGAGCTGTCGCGTCTGGCTCAGGGAGCGCACGGCGTGGTCGAGGTCCATCCCCCCGTCCCACAGCGGGTACCAGAGGGCCTCGGCGACGCGGGCCAGCTCGGCGGGCTTGTGCGTGCGCCCGTCGTGCACGAGCACGAGGTCCAGGTCCGACAGCGGCCCGAGCTCCCCGCGGCCGAGGCTGCCGACGGCCGCCAGCGCGATCCCCGCGGGATCGACGTCGGCGGTCGCGGCGGCGTAGAGGGCGCCGAGGCGCTCCACGGCGAGCTGCTGCAGGGCCGCGCGCCGCGCCACCCCGGACCGGCCCGGGCCCGTCAGCGCGGTGGCGGCCCGGAGCAGGTCGACCCGGAGGTCGTCGACGGGGCCCCGCACCCCGGGCGGGGTGCGGGGCCCGTGCTGGTCCGGCAACTCAGAGCGCCGCGTCGCCGTGCTCGCCGGTGCGGACCCGCACCACGTCGTCGAGCGACGTGGTCCACACTTTGCCGTCGCCGATGCGCCCGGTCTGGGCGGCCTTGACGACGACGTCGACGACCGTCGGGGCGTCGCCGTCGGCCACGAGCACCTCGACCCGGACCTTCGGCACCAGGTCGACCGTGTACTCGGCGCCGCGGTAGACCTCCGTGTGGCCCTTCTGTCGGCCGTAGCCGCTGGCCTCGCTGACCGTCATGCCGCGGATGCCCGCTGCCTCCAGGGCCGACTTCACGTCGTCCAGGCGATGGGGCTGGATGACTCCGGTGACGAGCTTCATGCGCGGATCTCCTTAGCGATGGAACCCTGCTGGATGGTCTCGTACGCCGTCTCGCTGTGGACGGCGAGGTCGATGCCCGCGACCTCGGCCTCCTCGGAGACCCGCCAGCCCATGACCGCCTTGAGGGCGATCGCGATGAGGTAGGTGACGACGCCGGAGAAGACGACCGCGACGACGGCGATGATCGCCTGGACGGCGAGCTGCGAGACTCCGCCACCGTAGAACAGGCCGGTCTCGGTGGCGAGGAAGCCGATGGCGACCGTGCCCCAGAGGCCGGAGACGAGGTGGACGCCGACGACGTCGAGCGAGTCGTCGTAGCCGAACCGGTACTTCAGGCCGACGGCGAAGGCGGAGAGCACGCCCGCGACGGCACCCACGGCGATGGACCCGACCGGGCTGACCGAGCCCGCGGCCGGCGTGATCGCCACGAGGCCCGCGACGACACCGGAGGCGGCGCCGAGCGACGTCGCGGAGCCGTCGCGCAGCTTCTCCACGAGCAGCCAGCCGAGCACGGCGGCGGCGGTGGCGACGGTGGTGTTGACCCACGCCAGACCCGCGAAGCCGTCCGCGGTGAAGGCCGAGCCACCGTTGAAGCCGAACCAGCCGAACCAGAGCAGGGCCGCGCCGAGCATGACCAGCGGCAGGTTGTGCGGCCGCATCGGCTCGGCGCCGAAGCCCTTACGCCGGCCCACCACGAGGGCGAGGACGAGTGCCGCCACACCGGCGTTGATGTGCACCACGGTGCCGCCGGCGAAGTCGATCGGTGTCGCGATCGACGCGAAGGGGCCGTCGCCGGACAGCAGGCCGCCGCCCCAGACCATGTGCGCCATCGGGAAGTAGCACAGCGTCACCCACACGGCCACGAAGACCATCCAGGTGCCGAACTTCGCGCGGTCCGCGATGGCGCCGGAGATCAGCGCGACGGTGATGATCGCGAACGTCGCCTGGAAACCGACGCCCACGATGCCCGGGACGCCGAAGTCGTCGATGAGGAACTCACCGGCGTCGTCGTAGATCGCGCCGTCGAGCGCGAACTGGTCGAGCGGGTTGCCGACGATCCCGCCGACGTCCGCGCCGTAGGACATCGACCAGCCCCACAGCACGTAGATCACGCCGACGACGGCCATCGCGCCGAACGACATCATCATCATGTTCAGGACGGACTTGCCGCGCACCATCCCGCCGTAGAAGAGCGCGAGTCCAGGGGTCATCAGGAGCACGAGGGATGCCGACATCAGCATCCACGCGGTCGCTCCGGTGTCCAGCTCCATGAGTTGTTCCTCCCTCACCAGCCGGGCGGCCGGGTCGGGACAACCGTCGTGGAGCGGGATTTCCCCTGGACTCTTCTCGTGTGACGCCCGCGTGACAAGAGCCCCGCGGGCGTAAACATCACGTTTCGCGCTGCGGCGCCGTCAGCCGAGCAGGCCGTCGACGAACTGCTCCGCGTCGAACGGCGCCAGGTCGTCCGGGCCCTCGCCGAGCCCGACCAGCTTGACGGGCACGCCGAGCTCGCGCTGCACCGCGACGACGATGCCGCCCTTGGCGGTGCCGTCGAGCTTGGTCAGGACGATGCCGGTGACGCCCGCGACCTCACCGAAGACGCGGGCCTGGTTGAGCCCGTTCTGGCCCGTCGTGGCGTCGAGCACGAGCAGCACCTCCGCGAGCGGCGCCTCGCGCGTGATCACGCGGGTGATCTTGCCGAGCTCGTCCATGAGGCCCGCCTTGTTCTGCAGGCGGCCGGCGGTGTCGACGAGCACGACGTCGGTGCCGTCGGCGCGGCCCTTCTTCACCGCGTCGAACGCCACGGCCGCGGGGTCGGCGCCGTCGCGGTCGGAGCGGACGGTCTGCACCCCGACGCGCGAGCCCCACGTCTGCAGCTGGTCGGCGGCGGCGGCGCGGAACGTGTCGGCCGCGCCGAGCACCACGGTGCGGTCCTGCGCCACGAGCACGCGCGCGAGCTTGCCGACCGTCGTCGTCTTGCCCGTGCCGTTGACACCGACCACGAGCACCACGGCGGGAAGCCGGGCGCCGTCCTCGCCGACGGGCCCGGTGGTGGTCACCGCGCGGTCCAGCGACGGGTCCACGATGGCGAGCAGCTCCTCGCGCAGCAGCGCGCGCACCGAGGCGGCGTCCCGCACGCCGAGCACGCGCACGCGGGTGCGCAGCGCGTCGAGCAGCTCGCCGGCCGGGCCCGCGCCGATGTCGGCCAGCAGGAGCGTCTCCTCCAGCTCGTCCCAGTCGTCCTCTGTGAGGTGGTCCCGCGACAGGACGCTCAGCAGGCGGGCGCCGAGCGGCGAGCCGGACCGCGCGAGCCGGTCCCGCAGACGCACCATGCGCCCGGCGGCGGGCTCGGGGGTCTCGAGGGCCGGCGCCTCCGGCTCGACGACGTCCGGCACGGCCATGCCGGGCGTGCTCGGTGGCACGGTGCCCGGTGCGGCCGTCCCGGGTGCGACGACGGCGTCGGGGACCGACGGCGGCGCCGTGCCGGTCGGAGCGGACTCGTCCCTCGTGGTGGTCCCGCGGCGGCGGGACCGCGGGACGAGGAGGGCCGCGCCGCCGCCCACGAGGACGACGACGCCGAGCAGGATCCAGAGCCAGAGCAGATCGTTCACGGCCCCAGTCTTCCAGAGCGGGTCACGGGAACGGGCCCCTGTGCGTCACTCCGGCTTGCGGACCGTCCCCACGTGCAGGGTGGTCCGCGCCTGGGCGCGCGCACGCTGCAGCACGTCGGAGAGCTCCTCGGCGTCGACGTAGCCGGGCGCCGACTCGATCGTGGCGGCGAAGAAGTCGTCCATGTCGGTGTCCACCGGAGCCGTGCCCTCGGCGACCCGGTCGCGGCGGCGCAGGCCGGAGGCGAAGTCCCGGACGAACCGCCGCAGCCCGGGCGCGTCGTCGCCCGCCGCGTCCCGGCGCTCCATCACGTTCGCGACGAGGAAGACGGCGGCCGCCAGGACGAGCGAGGCGAGGACCCAGACGACGAACGTGATCATGACCCTATTCTCACAATGCTTCGGCGCGTTCGCGCAGACGCTGGGAGATGACGGTCGTCACACCGTCGCCGCGCATGGTGACGCCGTACAGCGCGTCCGCGACCTCCATCGTCCGCTTCTGGTGGGTGATGACGATGAGCTGGGAGTCTTCCTGCAGCTCGCGGAAGATCTCGAGCAGCCGCCCCAGGTTCACGTCGTCCAGCGCGGCCTCGACCTCGTCCATGACGTAGAACGGGCTGGGCCGCGCCTTGAAGATCGAGACGAGGAACGCGACGGCGGTCAGCGACCGCTCCCCGCCGGACAGCAGGGACAGCCGCTTGACCTTCTTGCCCGCCGGGCGGGCCTCGACCTCGATGCCGGTGGTGAGCAGGTCGCCCGGCGCGGTGAGCACCAGCCTTCCCTCCCCGCCGGGGAACAGGCGGGCGAAGACCCGCTCGAACTGGGCCGCGGTGTCGCGGAACGCCTCGGCGAAGACCTGCTGCACCCGTTCGTCGATCTCCTCGACGATGTGCAGCAGGTCCTGGCGCGACTTCTTGAGGTCGGCGAGCTGCTCCGTGAGGAACTGGTGGCGCTCCTCGAGCGCGGCGAACTCCTCCAGGGCGAGCGGGTTCACGGCGCCGATGCGGGCCAGCGCGCGCTCCGCCGTCTGCAGCCGCTTGGCCTGCTCGGCGCGCACGTACGGGATCGGCTCCGGGTCGGGGTCGTCCTCGCCGGCGTCGTCCGAGCGCCGCACGGGCACCGGCCGGTGAGGGCCGAACTCCTCGACGAGCGCCTCGGGGTCCGTGCCGAGCTCGTCCACCGCCCGTGCCTGGAGCTGCTCCAGCCGGGCCGTCTGCTGCGCGCGCGCCACCTCGTCGCGGTGCGCGACGTCGGTGAGGTCGCGCAGCTCGCCGGCCAGCCGCTCGGCGGTGGCGCGCACCTCCTCGAGCTCCACCTGGCGGGCGGCCCGCTCGGCGTCGGCCGCGGTGCGCTCGGCCTGCGCCCGTGCGACCGAGCGGGCCAGGGCCTCCAGGGCGACCGCCGCGTCGGCCCGCACCGACGCGGCGCGCTCCGCCTCGTCGGCCCGGCGGCGGGCCCGCTCGGCGGCCCTGCGCCGCGCGGCGCGCTCCTGCTCCGCCGCCCGGGCCAGGCCCTGGGCGCGGCCCGCGGTGGCCCGCGCCCTCTCCTCCCGGGTGCGCAGCTCCAGGCGCGCCTCCGTCTCGCGGGCCCTCGTGGCGGCGGCCGCTGCCTGCGCCGCGTCGCGCTCCTGCTGGGCCCGCTCCACGTCCTGGTCGGACTGCGCCGGCGAGGCCTGCGCGGCCTCCAGGCGTCGCGCCAGCTCGGCGAGCTCCGCCTGGTCGGCCGCCCGGCGCTCGGTCGCCTGGGCCAGCGTGGTCCGGTGCCGCTCCGCCTCCGCGGCGGCCGCGCGGTGCGCGGAACCGAGCGTGCCGAGCCGCTCGGCGACGGCGGCCAGCGCGGCGTCGGACTCGTGCAGCCGGGCCAGCGAGCCGTCATGGGCGGACTGCGCGGCGGCCAGCCGCTCGCGCGCCCCGGCGAGCTCGAACCGGTATCGCTCGCCGCGTCCGGTCGCATCCTCCAGGCCCCGGCGCGCCTCCTCCAGGGCAGACGTCAGGTGCAGCACGCTCGGCGTGGCCGCCGAGCCGCCCCACGCCCGTGCGGCGCCCAGCAGGTCCCCGGCGCGCGTCACGGCCACGGTCCGCGGGGCGCGGCGCACGACCGCGCGCGCCTCGGCCAGGTCCTCGACGACCACGACACCGGCGAGGAGCGTGCGCAGCGCGGACGCGGCCGGCCCCGCGACCGTGACGACGTCGGCAGCCCACCGCGCGCCGTCGGGCAGCGGGCCGGGACCCGCCTCGGCACCGTCCTGAGGACCGACGCCGGGCACCTCCTCGAGGGCGGGCTCGCTCTCGCCGGGGCCACCCCCGACGACGAGTCCCGCTCGGCCGGCGTCGTCGTCGCGCAGCCGGCGCAGCGCGTCGACGGCGGAGTCGAGGTCGGTGACGGCCACGGCGTCGGCCACCGGACCGAGCGCCGCGGCGACGGCGTCCTCGTACCCGGCCTCCACGCCGAGCAGCGAGGCCACCGAGCCCAGCACCCCGCGCTGGTCGCCGCCGAGCAGCGCACCGGCGCCGTCCTTGCGGTCGAGGCTCAGCTCGAGCGCCTCGACGCGCGCACTCCAGGTGGACCGGTCGCGCTCTGCCGTGCCCGCCAGCTCCCCGAGGCGGGCCAGCGCCGCCTCCGCGTCGGCGAGCTCCGCGACGGCGGCCTCGTGGCGCGCGTCGAGGTCCTCCTCGCCCTCCTCGGCGCCCACGACCTGCACCTCGAGCGCCCCGAACTCTCCCTGGGCCTGCTCGGCCCGGCGCTCGGCCTCGGCCACCGCGGCGCGCACCCGCTCGAGCTCGGCATCGGCCGCCTCGACCCGGCTGCGCTTCGCCGCGACCTGGCCGGACAGCCGGGCCAGCCCTTCGCGCCGGTCCGCGGCGCCGCGGTGCAGCGTGGCGAGCTCGCGCTCGGCGGCGTCCGCCACCCGCTCGGCCTCCGCCCGTGCGGCGACCACCTCCGCCAGGGCCGCGCGCGCCAGCTCCACCTCCCGGGCGAGCTCCGCCTCGGCCTCGCGCGCGCGGGCCACCTGGGCGTCGAGCTGCTCCGGGTCCTGGCCACGCTGCTCCGGCTCCGCCGTGCCGAGCAGTCGCACCCGCTCGTCGGCGAGCCGGGCCAGCCCCTGCAGCCGCTCGCGCAGGGCGCCGAGCGCGTGGAAGGCGTCGGATGCGCGGGCCGACTCCGCCGTGGCGCCCGCCGCCGTGACCTCCAGCCGCGCCAGCCGCTCGCGGGCGCCGTCCAGGGTCTGCTCGGTGGTGCGCTGCCGGTCGCGCAGCGCCGCCTCGTCGGCACGCTCCTGCGCCATCTGGGCGGTGAGCTGGGCGAGGTCGTCCGCCAGGAGCCGCGCCTTGGCGTCGCGCACGTCCGCCTGCACGGTGCGCGCCCGGCGGGCCGCCTCCGCCTGCCTGCCGAGCGGGCCGAGCTGGCGACGGAGCTCGGCGGTGAGGTCGGCGAGGCGCGCGAGGTTGCCCTGCATCGCCTCGAGCTTGCGGAGCGCCTTCTCCTTGCGCTTGCGGTGCTTGAGGACTCCGGCGGCCTCCTCGATGAACCCGCGGCGGTCCTCCGGGGTCGCGCGCAGGACCTGGTCGAGCTGCCCCTGCCCGACGACGACGTGCATCTCCCGGCCGATCCCGGAGTCGCTGAGGAGCTCCTGGATGTCGAGGAGGCGGCAGCTGCTGCCGTTGATCGCGTACTCCGACCCGCCGCTGCGGAACAACGTCCGGGAGATCGTCACCTCGGTGTAGTCGATCGGGAGCGCGCCGTCGGTGTTGTCGATCGTCAGGGACACCTCGGCCCGGCCCAGCGGGGGCCGCCCCGACGTGCCCGCGAAGATGACGTCCTCCATCTTGCCGCCGCGCAGCGACTTGGCGCCCTGCTCCCCCATCACCCACGACAACGCGTCGACCACGTTCGACTTGCCCGAGCCGTTGGGGCCCACGACGCACGTGATGCCCGGCTCGAGGCTCAGCGTCGTCGCCGAGGCGAACGACTTGAAGCCGCGGAGCGTGAGCGTCTTGAGGTGCACGCCGCGAGCCTAGCCGCCGGACCCGGCGGATCCGCGGAACTCCGCCGTGCGACCCCCTGACCGACGCAACGTGCGTGCCGACGTGATCCTCACAGCGGCGGTATGAGGATCACGTCGGCACGCACGTTGCTCGGGCGGGGGAAGGCGAGACGGTCAGAGGTGGGGGAACCAGAGCCCGATCTCCCGGGCGGCAGACTCCGGGGAGTCCGAGCCGTGCACCAGGTTCTGCTGGACCTTGAGGCCCCAGTCGCGGCCGAGGTCGCCGCGGATCGTGCCCGGCGCGGCCTCGGTGGGGTCCGTCGCGCCCGCGAGGGAGCGGAAGCCGGGGATGACCCCCTGGCCCTCGGCGACGACGGCGAGCGTCGGGCCGGACAGCATGAACTCCACCAGCGGGGCGTAGAACGGCTTGCCCTCGTGCTCGGCGTAGTGCGCGGCGAGGAGCTCGGTGGTGGCCTGCTTGAGCTCGACGGCGACGAGCGAGTAGCCCTTCGCCTCGATGCGGCGCAGCACCTCGCCGGACAGTCCGCGACGGACACCGTCCGGCTTGACCAGGACGAGGGTGCGCTCGGGGGGCTCGGGCAGGGCGTTCGGTGCGACGTCGGTCATGACCCGAAGCCTAACGGCGCTCCCGCGGTGCCCCCGAACCGGCCCCCGACCGGCACCGACGTCTCCCCGGCCGGCACCACGTCGCGCAGGCCCGGGCCGGGAAGGTCAGACGTTCGGAGCCGTCTCGGGGTGCGCGGCGTCGTAGGCCGCGCGCTCGCGGTCGATCCGGCCGCCGAGCCGGATCGAGACCACCCACAGGACGACGAAGACCGCGCCGACCACGAACATCATCGGCAGGAGGAACCCCAACGCCAGGACCGGCACCTGCACGGCCGAACCCACGAGGTAGGCCACCGACGTGCCCATCATCCGGGAGAGGACGATCAGCACCACGAACAGCACGCCCACCACGACCCACAGGGCCGCCGGCGAGGCGAGCTGTACCGGGCCGAGCTCGTAGCCGCCGGAGTTCCGCAGCCCGTACAGGGCCAGGCCGGCGAACAGCACCACGAACGCCTCGAGCTGCAGCATCATCGCGGTGAACTGCACCTTGGCGGGCTTGCGGGGCTTGATCGTGTCCCCCGGGCGGGGGCGGTCGTCCTTGCTCACGACCCCACGATATCCGCGCGCTCGCGCTCGGCCGAACCCTCGGCGGGCTCGTCCGCCGGGCCCTCGACGGGGCCGTCGGCCGACGTGCCGGCGCCCGCGCCGTCGGTGTCGCCACCGCCCGCCTTCGCGGGGTCGGTGACGGCCTCGCCGCGCGCCACCATGCCGGCGACGTCGGAGAGCTTGATCACGGGCAGGAAGAGGGCGAGCACGAGACCCGCGGCGACGAGCGGCACCAGGTACCAGAACGACGGGGCGAGGGAGTCCGCGTACGCGTCGATGACGCCCGTCTTCAGCGGCTCGGGGAGCTGCTGGACGGCGGCCGGGGTCAGGCTCGCCTCGGCGGGTCCCGCGGCGCCACCCGGCACCCCGGCGAACACGGCACCCAGGTTGTCCGTGAGACGGGTGGTGAAGATCGTCGTGAACAGCGCCGAGCCCACGGCTGCGCCGATCTCGCGGAAGAAGTTGTTCGAGCTCGTCGCGGTGCCCAGCTCGTGCGGGTCCACGGCGTTCTGCACCGCCAGCACGATCGTCTGCATGACCAGCCCCATGCCGGCGCCCAGCGTGAAGATCATCGCGCCGAACAGCCACATGGACATGCCGCCCGACAGGGTCGTCAGCCAGACCATCGCGAGCGCCACCACGACCAGGCCCACCACCGGGTAGGCCTTGTACCGGCCGGTCGCGGAGATCGCGATGCCCGAGGCGATGGAGGTGAGCATCATGCCCGCCATCATGGGCAGCATCAGCCAGCCGGACTCGGTCACGCCGGCACCCGTGGACATCTGCAGGAACGTGGGGATCATCGCCATCGCGGAGAACATGCCCATGCCCAGCACCAGACCGATGAGGGTGGTGACGGTGAAGGTGCGGTTCTTGAACAGGCGCAGCGGGATCAGCGGCTCGGCGACGCGCGTCTCGGCCACGATGAACGCGGCGACGGCCAGGAGGGTCAGCACGGCGAGGCCGGACAGCCGCCCGTCGGACCAGTCGTAGCCGCTGGAGGACAGCGACTCCCAGCTGGTCAGCAGCACGATGCCCGTCGTCGCGACCGCCATCGTGACGATGCCCGCCCAGTCCACGGGCCGCGACGAGCGGTGGGACGGCAGCTTGAGGGCGAACCAGGCGATCGCGAACGCCGCGACGCCGATGGGGATGTTGATCCAGAAGGTCCAGCGCCAGCCCGGGCCCTCCGTCAGCCAGCCGCCCATGAGCGGGCCGAGCACGGCGGAGATGCCGAACAGCGCGCCCAGGGGGCCCATGTACTTGCCGCGCTCGGAGGCCGGGACGATGTCGGCGATGATCGACTGCGACAGGATCATCAGGCCACCGCCGCCGAGGCCCTGCACCGCGCGCCACAGGACGAGCTCGGGCATGGTCGAGGCGAAGCCGGCGCCGGCCGAGGCGAGGGTGAACAGCCCGATCGCCACCAGGAACGGCCAGCGGCGGCCGTAGAGGTCGCCGAACTTGCCGTACAGCGGCATGCCGATGGCGACGGCCAGGATGTAGGCCGTGATGAGCCAACCCTGGTGCTCGACGCCGTGCAGCTCGCCGACGATCGTGGGCATCGCGGTGCCGACGATCGTCTGGTCGAGCGAGGACAGGAACATCGACGCCATCAGGGCGCCGAAGATCAGCCAGATGGTGCGCTGCGTCAGGACGACGAGCGGCTTGTCCGACGTGACCGGTGATGCGTGGCTCATGGGGACCTCGGGTTCGTGGCGCGGGGCGCCGGGGGCAGGTGCCGGGGGCTGGGTGCTGGAGGCTAGTGCGGAGGGGCTGGTGCGGAGGGGCTGGTGCGGGCCGCGTCAGGCGGTGAGCACGGCGGCGAGCCGGGCCACGACGTGGGGCACACGGTCGCCGACGTCGCCGGTCCGCCCGGCGCGGCCCCAGTCGTCCATCGCGGCGCGCGCCAGGACGAAGACGACCAGGGCGCACGTCTCCGCGTCGGCGGGCAGGGGTGCCACCGCGTGCCGGCGCTCGAACAGGGCGACGACCTGCGTCTTGTGGCGCTCGAACCAGGCGAAGTGCCGGCTGAGCAGCCGCGGCTCGAGCTGCAGGATCTCGAGGACCTGCCCGGCGTGGTGCTGCCCCGGGCCGGCGAACGCCGCGAGCATGGCACGCACCAGCGCCTCGATGTCGACGGCGAGGCGGCCGTCGGGCCCACCCGCCGCGAACGCCTCACGCACGTCGGCGCTCAGCTCGAACGACCCCTGGCCGAGCACC
This sequence comes from Isoptericola luteus, assembly GCF_020297055.1. Lineage (GTDB taxonomy): Bacteria > Actinomycetota > Actinomycetes > Actinomycetales > Cellulomonadaceae > Isoptericola > Isoptericola luteus. The sequence continues at coordinate 205,775 of NZ_JAIXCQ010000004.1, forward strand.
GCGTCGTCCTTCGACTCGAAGTAGTTGAAGAACGTGCGCGGGGAGATCTCGGCCGCGGCCGCGATCTCCTCCACCGTCACGGCGTCGAGCCCGCGGTCGAGGACGAGCCGCTGGGCGGCGTCCACGATCGTGTCGGCACGCGCGCGCTTCTTGCGCTCGCGCAGGCCGATGTCGTCGGCAGCGGGAGGAGTCACGCGCTAATCATGCACGGCATGCAATTTTGCATCAAGTGCAATTCTTCGTGACCAGGGTCACACCGCGGTCAGGCCTCGCCGAACCCCGCCTCGATGAGCTCCGCGACGGCGTCGACGGCCGCTCCCGCACCACCACCGCGCGCGGCGATCTCCAGGGCGGTGCCTCCGGGCGAGTCGAGGGCCATGAGCGCCAGCACGCTGGTCGCATCCACGCCCTGCACGGTGATCGGGACCCCGAAGGAGGCCGCGGTGCGGGCGACCACGGCCGCGGGCCGCGCGTGCAGGCCCAGCAGGTTGCGCACCACGACCTGTCGTGTCACCACGGCCGGGTCCGCGCCGCCCACGGCGTCGGCGTCACCCACCGCGTCCACGCCGGCGGACGCTCCGGCCGGCGAGGCTGCGCCCGCGGACGGGGCGAAGGTGCTCGCGGCCGCCTCGGCCGCCCGCAGCACCGCGTCCAGCCCGCCCCCCTGCTGCGCCGCGACCGCCGCGGCGACCGCACCCTCCACGAACGGCGCGGACGCCAGCCGGACCCGGTCGCCCAGGCCGTCGTCGATCTCGAGCACGCTCTCCACCGTCAGCAGGGCGGAGCCGAGGTCGGCCAGCACGACGACCCCGTCGTCGCCGGCGCCCTGCCCGCCACCGTCGTCCCGGCCACCACCGTCGTTCCGCCCACCACCGTCGTTCCGGCCACCGTCGAGCAGCACCGCCAGACCGGCCCGCACGAGCTCGAGCGAGGTGCCCAGGCCACCGTCGGAATCGCCTCCCGCGGTGCGGAGCGCCACGTCCGGTGCCATCTCCCGCGCCACCTCGGCCGCGCCCTCGGCGAGCCGGGCGGAGTGCGAGACGAGCAGGATCCCCACGCTCACGGCGCCGTCGTCCCGGTCACGTCCTGCGCCGTGTCGGCGGCCGCGCGCAGGATGATCGCCGACGACCGCGAGCCCGGGTCCATGTGCCCCGCGCTGCGCTCCCCGAGGTAGGACGCGCGGCCCTTCGTGGCGACGAGCGGCACGGTCGCCTCGGCGCCGGCCTCCGCGGCCTCGGCGGCGGCGCGCAGGACCCCGGCCGGGTCCTGCCCCGCGTCCGACGCCGCCGTCGCGGCCTCGACGGCGGGCGCGAGCGCGTCGACCATCGTCTTCTCCCCCACCTCGGCCTTGCCGCGGGACGTCACGCCCTCCAGCGCGGCCTCCAGGAGCACGACGACGCCCGACCCGTCGACCTCACGCCGCGCCGACCGCTTCGCGGCCCGCAGGAACGCCGTCCCGTACAGCGGCCCGGAGGCCCCGCCGACCTTCGACATGAGGGTGGTCGCGACGACCATGAGGACGTCGCCGACCTCCGTCCGCTCGGCACCGCCCGACTCGTCGAGCTTCGCGACCACGGCCTGGAAGCCGCGGTGCAGGTTCTCGCCGTGATCGCCGTCCCCGATCTGCCGGTCGAGCTCGGTGAGCTCGCCCTTCGCCTCGGCGATCCTCTCGGCGGTACGCCGGACCCAGCGCTCCGCCCATGCCACGTCGAGCCCCATGACCGCGTGTCTCCCTCCGTCGTGGACCCCGTCAGAGGTCCGTCACCAGTGCAGCGCCGCGGTGTGGACCGGGGCGTCCCACAGAGTCTCCAGCTCGTCGTCCAGCCGCAGCACCGTCACGGACGCGCCCTGCATCTCCAGCGACGTCACGTAGTTGCCCACGAGCGACCGGGAGACGGTGACGGCGCGCTCCTCGAGCAGCTCGCGCGCCCGACCATAGACGACGTACAGCTCCGACAGCGGGGTGCCACCCATCCCGTTGACGAGGAGCAGCACCCGCTCCCCCGGCTCCAGCGCGAGGTCGTCCGCCACGGGGTCGACCAGCCGCCGGGTGATGTCCGACGCCGGGCCCATGGGGATGCGGTGCCGGCCAGGCTCTCCGTGGATCCCGATGCCGATCTCGATCTCGTCCTCGCCGAGGTCGAAGCTCGGTCGCCCGACGTGCGGCACGGTGCAGGCGGTCAGCGCGACGCCCATCGACCGGACCCCGCGCACGACCCGCTCGGCGACCGCCGCCACGTCGTCGAGGCTGTCGCCGCGTGCCGCCGCGGCGCCGGCGATCTTCTCCACCGCCACCGTGCCGGCGACCCCGCGCCGTCCCGCCGTGTACAACGAGTCCTCGACCGCGACGTCGTCGTTGACCAGGACGCTCGCGACTTGCAGGCCCTCGGCCTGTGCCAGCTCCACGGCGGTCTCGAAGTTGAGCACGTCACCCGTGTAGTTCTTGACGATCGTCAGCACGCCCGCGCCGGAGTCGGACGCCTGGATCGCCGGCAGGATCTGGTCGGGCGTGGGCGAGGTGAACACGGCGCCGGGGACAGCCGCGTCGAGCATGCCGTCGCCCACGAAGCCGGCGTGGAGCGGCTCGTGCCCGGCACCGCCGCCGCTGACCACGCCGACCTTGCCGGGAACCGGCCCGGACGCCCGCGTCACGTGGACGGGGTCGAGGTGCACGGTGACGAGGTCCGCGTGCGCGAGCCCGAACCCGCCCAACGAGTCGACGACCGCCTCCGCGGGGTCGTCGAGCAGCTTCTTCATGTCGGTGTCCTCCCTCGTCCGAAGGCCCCGCCGGTGGCCTCGGTGTCGCCGTGGGGTTCCCGCAGGTCTGAGCTCCATCCAACACCCGCGCCCCCGGTTCCGCAGCGCCTGCCGGGTGAGGCCGCCGTCAGCGCCGCCCCAGCAGGAGGCGGGCGTCCGCGACGGTGATGACCGACCCGGTCACGACCACGCCGCGACCGGCCCCCACCCCCACCTGGTCGTCCCGCTCGGAGAGGTCGGTCGCGATCTGCAGCGCCTCGTCGAGGCGCGCCGCGGTGTGGACCCGGTCCTCGCCGAAGATGTCCCGGGCCACCTCGGCCAGGTCCTCGGGGTCGGCCGACCGGTCCGACGAGCTCCGGGTCAGCACGACGTGCGCGAACGCGGGCTCCAGCGTCGCCAGCAGCCCCTCGACGTCCTTGTCCGCCATGACGCCGACGACGCCGACGACGGTGCGCAGGTCGAACGACTCCTCCAGCGCGTCGACCAGCGACTGCGCCCCGTGCGGGTTGTGGGCGGCGTCCACGAGCACCGTCGGGCTGGAGCGGAGCAGCTCGAGACGGCCGGGGACGGCCACGTCGGCGAACGCGGCCTCGACCACGCCGCCGTCGAGCGCGCGACCCCCGAGCAGCTGTTCCACGGCGGCCAGCGCCAGCAGGGCGTTGTGCGCCTGGTGCTCCCCGTGCAGCGGCACGAAGATCTCCGTGTACAGGCCGGCGGGGGTGCGCAGGCTCACGAGCTGGCCGCCCACGGCGACGGCACGTCCCGCGACGTCCAGGTCGACCTCCTCCCGGAGGACCCGGGCCGAGACCGCGGCGGCACGCTCGCGGACGATCTCGTCGACGACGGGGTTCTGCACGGCGCTGACGACGGTCGCGCCGTCCTTGATGATCCCCGCCTTGGTGGTGGCGATGTCGGCGAGCGAGGAGCCGAGCCAGCGCTCGTGGTCGATCGCGACGGGCGTGAGGACGGCCACCTCGCCGTCGACGACGTTCGTCGAGTCCCACTGCCCTCCCATGCCGACCTCGATCACGGCGACGTCGACGGGAGCGTCGGCGAACGCCGCGATCGCCATGACGGTCAGCACCTCGAAGAAGCTCAGCCGCGGGCCGCCCGCCTCCTGCGACTCGCGGTCGACGACCCCGACGTAGGGCGCGACGTCCTCGAACACCTCGACGAACCGTGCGTCGCTCAGGGGCTCGCCGTCCACGCAGATGCGCTCGGTGACGCTCGTCAGGTGCGGCGACGTGAACAGGCCGGTGCGCAGCCCGTGCTCGCGCACCAGCCGTTCCGTCATGCGCGCCGTCGAGGACTTGCCGTTGGTGCCGGTCAGGTGGATCGCCCGGAACGCGTGCTGGGGGTCGCCGAGCAGCTCGAGCACCCGCCGCACCCGGTCGAGAGTGGGGTCGATGTCGTGCTCGGGCGCGCGGGAGATGATCTCGGCGTAGACCTCGCGCAGCGACTCGGCGGCGGCGGCGTCCTCGGCCGCCTGCCGGGCGGCCCTGCGCTCGTCGGCGCGGGCCTTGCGGGCGGCGGAGGGGGACGTCTGGTGCGGGTCGGGGCTCACGCTCCGAGGATAGGCGGTTCGCGCCGGGCCTCAGCGTGGCTCGAGCACGACGACGGGCGTCTCACGGCCCCGGTGGGCGGCGAACTGTGCGCCGGCCCGGGGGCGCCGCAGGACGAGGCGGCCGCGCGAGAGCCGGTACATGCCGCGCTGGACGGTCCAGGCGGCCCGCACGAACCAGCGGGGCGGCACCCAGGGGCGGGAGTCGGAGGGGGCGGGCGGCGCGTTCATGCGGGCTCCTCGCGGGGGCGGCGCCGACGCGCCGGGGAGCACCAGGCTAGCCAGGACCGCGCCCGCCCGCCGCTACCGCCGTCCGGCGCTACGGTCGCCCACGGCAACGACCGTGGACGACCCTGTCAGGGACGACGGTGCCTCGGCTGCCGGGGCACCGCCCCCCGAGGTGCTCAGCCCGCCTTGGTCACCCGCACGACACGCTCGGCGCCGTCGGCCGCGCTCACGTCGACCCGGACCGCGAGCGTCTCGCTCGCGACGAGCTCGCGGTGCGCCTCGACGGCGGCGAGGTGCTCGGCCGGGACGCCGAGCTCCAGCACGATGCGGTCGCCCACCTCGAGGCCGGCGGCCTTGCGGGCGTCCTGGACGTCGCGGACCACGTCGCGGGCGTATCCCTCGGCGCGCAGGGCGTCGTCGAGGGCGAGGTCCAGGACGACGAACCCGCCGCCCGGCAGCACGGACGCGGCCACGTTCTCGCCGGCCTCGTCGCCCACCACGGTGGTCAGCTCGTACTCGGCCTCCAGGAGGGGCACGTCGCCGTCGGCGGTGGCCACGACCACCGCTCCGTCGTCGTCCCGCCGCCAGTCGCCCGACTTCGCCGCCCTGATGACGGCCTGCACGCCACGACCCAGGCGGGGGCCGGCGGCGCGGGCGTTCACGGCCAGGCGCTCGGTGATGCCGAAGCGCGCGGACGCGTCGGCGTCCGCGGCCACGAGGTCCACGGCCTTGACGTTGAGCTCCCCCGTGAGCAGCCCCACGTAGTCCGCGAGCGCCGCCGGGTCACCGGCGGCCACCGTGAGCCGCGCGAGCGGCTGGCGCACCCGGAGCTGGTTCGCCTTGCGCAGCGCCAGCGCGCTGGACACGACCGCGCGCACCTCGTCCATCGCTGCCACGAGCTCGTCGTCGCGCACGAGCGACGCGTCGACGACGCCGTCCGCGGCGGGCCAGTCGGCGAGGTGCACCGAACGCCCGCCGGTGAGCCCGCGCCAGACCTCCTCGGTCAGCAGCGGGGCCAGCGGCGCCATGACGCGCGTCAGCGCCTCGAGCGCCGTGTACAGGGTGTCGAACGCGTCGGCGTCCTCGTCCCAGAAGCGGTCCCGCTGGGTGCGCACGTACCAGTTGGTCAGCACGTCGAGGTGCTCGCGCACCGACTCGCAGGCGCCGGCGATGTCGTACGCGTCGAGCTGGGACGTCACCGTCGCGACGAGGTCGTGGGTGCGTGCGAGCAGGTAGCGGTCCAGGGCGGGCATCCCGGCGACGCGGTCCGCGGTGACGGCCCGGGCCGTGTACCCGTGCCCGTCGGCCGCCGAGTTCGCGTACAGGGTGAAGAAGTAGTAGGTGCTCCACAGCGGCAGCAGCACCTGGCGCACGGCGTCACGGATGCCGTCCTCCGTGACGACGAGGTTGCCGCCGCGCAGGATGGGGCTGGCCATGAGGAACCAGCGCATTGCGTCCGAGCCGTCGCGGTCGAACACCTCCCGCACGTCCGGGTAGTTGCGCAGCGACTTGCTCATCTTGCGCCCGTCGGAGCCGAGCACGATGCCGTGCGAGACGGCGCTGCGGAACGCGGGGCGGTCGAACAGCGCGGTAGCGAGCACGTGCAGCGTGTAGAACCAGCCGCGCGTCTGCCCGATGTACTCGACGATGAAGTCGCCCGGGTAGTGGTGCTCGAACCACTCCGTGTTCTCGAACGGGTAGTGCACCTGCGCGAACGGCATCGATCCGGAGTCGACCCACACGTCCATGACGTCCTCGACGCGGCGCATCGTGGACCGTCCGGTCGGGTCGTCCGGGTTGGGCCGGGTGAGGTCGTCGACGAACGGGCGGTGCAGGTCCGGCTCGCCGTCCGCGTTCACCGGCAGGCGCCCGAAGTCGCGCTCGATCTCCTCCAGCGACCCGTACACGTCGATGCGCGGGTGCGCCGGGTCGTCCGACTTCCACACCGGCACGGGCGAGCCCCAGAACCGGTTGCGGGTGATGGACCAGTCGCGGGCGCCGGCGAGCCACTTGCCGAACTGGCCGTCCTTGATGTGCTCGGGCGTCCAGGAGATCTCCTGGTTCAGCTCCAGCATGCGCTCCTTGATCTTGGTGACCTCCACGAACCACGAGGACACGCCCATGTACATCAGCGGCTGCCGGCAGCGCCAGCAGTGCGGGTAGGAGTGCGCGTACGACTCGCGGCGCAGCAGCACCGTGCCGACGGTGACCGACCCGGCGTCCGCCTCGCCGCGGGTGCGGGCCCGCAGGTGGTCGATGATCGGCAGGTTCGCGTCGAACACCTGGAGCCCGGCGTACTCGTCGACGGGGTGCGTGAACTTCCCGTCCGCGCCGACCGGCATCACGGAGGCGACGCCCTCGCGGTCGCAGACGACCTTGTCGTCCTCGCCGAACGCGCCGGCGCTGTGCACGAGGCCGGTGCCGTCCGTCGTCGTGACGAAGTCCGCCTCGACCACGCGGTGCGCACGCTCGCGGCCCTCGTAGTACGTGAACGGCGGCGTGTAGACGGTGCCGAGCAGGTCGCGACCGGTGAGGCGGCCCACGACGCGCGGAGCGTCCTCGCCGTCGTCGGTGAGCTCACGGGCGAACGCGTCGACGCGCGCCTCGGCGAGCACGTAGCGCTGCGGCGTGCCCGTGAACGACGACTCGACGACGACGTAGTCGATGTCCTCCCCGACCATGACGAGCAGGTTGGACGGCAGGGTCCAGGGCGTCGTCGTCCAGACGAGCAGCTTGTCACCGGGCCGGACCGCGCCGTCGGGCGCCGGGACGGACAGGACGTCGAACCCGACCGTGACGGCCGGGTCCTGACGCGTCTGGTAGACGTCGTCGTCCATGCGCAGCTCGTGGTTGCTCAGCGGCGTCTGGTCGTTCCAGCAGTACGGCAGGACGCGGAAGTCCTCGTACACGAGGCCGGTGTCGTAGAGCTTCTTGAAGCCCCACAGCACCGACTCCATGTAGGTGACGTTGAGCGTCTTGTAGTCGTTCTCGAAGTCGACCCAGCGGGCCTGGCGGCTGACGTAGTCGCGCCACTCGCCCGTGTACTTCAGCACGGAGGCGCGGCACGCGGCGTTGAAGCTCTCGATGCCGAGCTCGAGGATCTCGTCCTTCGTCTTGATGCCGAGCTGGCTCATCGCCTCGAGCTCGGCGGGCAGCCCGTGCGTGTCCCACCCGAAGCGGCGCTCCACCCGCCTGCCGCGCATCGTCTGGTAGCGCGGGACGACGTCCTTGACGTAGCCGGTGAGCAGGTGGCCGTAGTGCGGCAGGCCGTTGGCGAAGGGCGGTCCGTCGTAGAAGACGAACTCGTTGCTGCCGTCGGTGCCCGCGGGGTTCTTCGCGACCGATGCGCGGAACGTGTCGTCTGCCGACCAGAAGTCCAGGATCTCGCGCTCGATCGCGGGCAGCTCCGGCGAGGCGGGGACGCCGGCGATGCCGAACGCGGCGCCCGGCTGGGACGGGTCGGACGAGCGGTGCTGCGGATAGGCCATGGAGGGCTCCTGGGACGAGCTGGCGGGCGGTGGTACGACAGGTGCTGCAGTGCGAGGACGACGCCACGCCCCGAAGGGACGCGGGTGCCGCGGTACCACCCCGCTTGCGGACGCCGCTGGTGCCGACCTCCGCCGCTCGTTCACGGCTGTGACGGGCCTACCCGTCCGGTTCTACTGAGAGTGGGGATCACTCGGTTCTTCCGGAGGCTCACCGGTGATGGCCGGGTCGACGCCTGTGCCCCCATGGTAGCCAGCCGCGCAAGCGCCTTCGACCCCACGGACCCGGCACGGCTCACGCACGGGTGCTCGCTGCCATCACCGCCAGCGCGTCGAACGGCGACGGCGGGGCGAAGCGCCCGCGCAGCGACGGCTCGTACGCGGTGAGCGGACGGGCCTGGAAGGCGGTGGAGTATGCCGGGTCGTCCGGCTCGAGGCCGAGCGACGCCCCGGGGACGAAGCCGAAGCGCACGTAGTACCGCGGGTCGCCGACGAGCACCACCAGCGGCTCCCCCAGCGCGTCGGCGGCGCCGAGCACCGTGTGCACGAGAGCAGAGCCGACCCCGCGGCCCTGGTGGTCGGGGTGCACGCTCAGCGGGCCGAGCACCAGGACGGCCGCGTCGCCCACGGCGGCCCGCGTGCACACGACGTGCCCGACGACCTCGTCGCCGACGCACGCCACGAGCGCGAGCTCCGGGATCCAGGCGGCGTCGGCGCGCAGCAGGCCGACGAGCGTCGCCTCCCCCGGCGCGCCGTCGGGCTCGACCGGCGGCGCCGAGTACGGCGCGCCGGCGAAGGCGGCCGCGGTCACCGCCCGGACGGCCGGCGCGTCCGGCGGGAGCTCGCGGCGGACCAGCACGGGCTGCGGGGCGATGTTCGGCACGGGAGAGGTCATGACGCGATGGTGGCACCGCGCACCCGACGCCGTCCCGGGGTTTTCCCGGGCACCGCTCGGGGCGGGCACCGAGCTCGACGTCCCGATGCCGGCGGGCGGCCGGTGGCGCGACCTCGGGCTGGGCCTGAGCACGAACCTCATGAACCCGAAGGTCGGCGTGTTCTACGTCGTGTTCGGCGCGCGGCTGGCGGCGACCGCTCGCATCTGACGCGGCCCCGGGCGAGCCAGGGTGCCGGTCACGTGATCGTCAGCTCGATGGTGTGCCACCCGGTGGCGCCGTCGGGAGCCGGTGGTGCGAGCGCCTCGACCTGCACGACGCCGTCCGTGTCCGTCGCCCGGACGGCGACCAGGTGGTCGCCGGGCGGCGCGTCCCAGTCCAGGCGCCACTGGCGCCACGTGTCCGGGCCGACGGTGTCCGCGAGGTCCGCGGCGACCCACGCGCCGTCGTCCACCCGCACCTCGACGCCGGCGATCCCGGTGTGCTGCGCCCACGCGACCCCCGCGAGAGTCACCCTCCCTGCGGCCAGGTCGTCGCCGGGGCGCGGCACGTCGATGCGCGACGAGAGCTTGACGGGCCCGAGCGCGGACCAGCCGCGCGGGGTCCAGTAACCCTGCTCGTCGGCGAACCGCGTGACCTTGAGCTCCGTGACCCACTTCGTGGCCGACACGTACCCGTACAGGCCCGGCACGACGAGCCGCGCCGGGAAGCCGTGCTCGGCAGGCAGCGGCTCCCCGTTCATCCCGACGGCAAGCAGGCAGGCCCGGTCGGCCTCCTGCAGCACGGCGAGCGGGGTGCCCGCCGTGAAGCCGTCGGTGCTGCGCGAGAGCACCATGTCGGCGCCCGCCCGCGGCCTCGCCCGTGCCAGCAGCTCGCGCACCGGGTGGCCGAGCCACAGCGCGTTGCCGATGAGGTCGCCTCCCACCTGGTTCGAGACACAGGCGAGCGTCACGAAGTGCTCCTCCAGCGGCAGGGCGAGCAGGTCGTCCCAGGTGATCGTGAACGGCTCGTCCACCAGGCCGGTGACGGTGAGCGACCAGTCGTCGGGCGCCACCTGCGGCACCCGCAGCGCCGTATCGATCCGGTAGAACGACTCGTTCGGCGTCACGTACGGGTCGAGCCCGTCGATGCCGAGCTCGGCGCCGGCCGGCACCGCGGGAGCGGCCTTCGCCGCCGCGGGCAGCCGGATCGCCCGGCGGACTGCGTCCACCGCGCGGCTCCCGGCGGACACCGCTCGCGACGCACCCAGCGCCACGACCGCGCCGGCCGCCGTCAGGCCCGCCAGGAGGAGGAAGGTGCGCCGGTCCGGGGCGTCCTGGGAGCCGGACCACAGGCCCACGAGCGGGGTGCGGTCACGGGGCCTGAGCTCGCGGACCAGCCGCCGCAGCAGCAGGACGCCCACCCCGACGCCCACGAGGCTGGGCACCGCCCAGAGGACGCCCGCCGCGGGCCGCGCCGCTGCGACCACGGCCGCGAGGACGCCCACGGCTCCGAGCAGCACGGCACCCGCCGGAGGACGCCGCAGCTCCAGCCACCCGGCCAGGGCGGCGCCCGCGGCCAGCACCACCCCCATGGTGCCCAGCAGCACGGCCTTGTCCGCGGTGCCGAACCATGCGACGGCGAGGTCCTTGAGCCAGCCCGGCACCGCGTCGACGACGGCCGCACCCCCGGCCAGCACCGGGCTCGACGCCGGGTCCACGAACGCGGCCAGCAGCTCCGCCAGCGCGAGTCCGGCGCCCGCCGCGACGACGCCCGCGAGCGCCGCCCACCAGCCGGTGCGCGCCCGCGGGGCACCGGCGTGCGGCGTGACGCCCGGTTCCGTCGTCATGGTCATGCCTCCAGCGTCCCACCACCGGGCGCCCACGGGGCCGGGAACGGGCCGCTCGGTGCGGAACCGTCCGTCGGCGCCGTCAGCGCCTCGTCCGCCTCACGCCCCGACGGCCGCCGCCCCGTCGACCGGCCGCGGTACGCCGGCGAACATGCCCTGCCCCAGCCAGCGCGGCACCTGGCGCCGGGCGTCGACGGGGCCGTCCACGACGACCGCGCCCGAGCGCAGCGAGCCGGCCCACGACACGTCGCCGCGCCACAGCCCGGTGAGGGTGCGCAACGGCGTGGTCAGCACCGCCGCCGTGTCGAAACCGGGGTCGTAGTCGCACACCTCGACCTGCCCGTCCCGCACGACGATCCACCATCGCGACGCCCGCGACGACACGTCGGTGAGCACGATCGCCAGCACCGTGCGCTCGCGTGGCCAGGCACCGACGTCGATGGTGCGCCGCATGTCCCACAGCAGCAGGTGCGGGTCCAGGTCGGCCTCGCCGAGCCCTCCGACCCACCGCGTGCCCCACGTGCCGAGCGCCTCGACGACCGGGCGCAGCTCCTCACCCGCCGCCGTGAGCGCGTACCGCGCGTGCCCCTCGTCACCGGTGCGCCGCACGATGCCGGCCCGCTCGAGGGTGCGCAGCCGTTTGGACAGCAGCGTCGGCGACATCTTCGGGTTGCCGCGGCGCAGCTCGTTGAACCGGCTGCTGCCGAGCATCAGCTCGCGCACGACGAGCAGGGTCCACCGCTCGTCGAGCACCTCCATCGCCTTGGCGACAGGGCAGAACTGACCGTAGCCCGCCATCCGTCCAGTGAACGCCCGCGCACAGGCCGGGCGCCAGTACAGATCCAGGACTTCGCCCGGTCCAGATCCGGCACTGGAGGCGCGGCGCCCGCCGCCGGAGCCTGGAGGAGCCGGGGGCCACCACGACGAAGGAGCCAGTCATGAGTCTCACCGACAGCGCACCGGTCCCGACCGAGCTGCTGGACACGATCCGCACCAAGCACGGCGCGCTGTGGGCGCTGGGCGACTACCCCGCGGTCGCGGACGAGGTCATCCCCACGCTCGGCGCCGTCCTCGTCGAGGCCTGCGACGTGGGCCGCGGCGACCGCGTCCTCGACGTCGCCGCGGGGTCGGGCAACGCGGCCATCCCCGCCGCGCTCGCCGGCGCCGAGGTGGTCGCGTCCGACTTCGCGCCGCAGCTCCTGCAGGCCGGCCGCGAGCGTGCCGCGCGGCGTGGTGCGGTGCTGCGCTTCGAGTTCGCCGACGCACACGACCTGCCGTTCGACGACGGCGCGTTCGACGTCGTCATGTCGTGCGTGGGCGTGATGTTCGCACCGTTCCACCAGCTCGCGGCGGGCGAGCTCGCCCGCGTGACCCGTCCTGGCGGCACCATCGGCACGATCGCGTGGACGCCTGAGGGCTTCATCGGCGAGATGTTCGCGACGATGAAGCCGTACGCGCCCCCGCCGCCGCCCGGTGCGCAGCCCCCGCCCCGGTGGGGCGACGAGCTGCACGTGCGCGCCCTGCTCGGCGACCGGGTCAGCGACCTGCACGCCGAGGTGCGTGGGCTGGTCGTGGACCGGTTCTCCTCGGGCGCCGAGTTCCGCGACTTCTTCAAGGCGACGTACGGCCCGACGATCGCGACGTACCGGTTCCTCGGCGACGACGCGGCCCGTGTCGCAGAGCTCGACCAGGCCCTGGCGGCCCTGGCCGACCGGCACCTGCGCCCGGACGGCACCATGACCTGGGACTACCTGCTGGTGCACGCCACCCGGGCATGAGCCGCGACGGCGTGCCGGCGGGGCGGGTCAGCCGAGCAGGCGGTGACGCAGGCGGTCGATCTCCCCCGCCGTCACGCCGTGGTCGCGCAGGTACGCCTCGACGTCCACGTCGTCGAGGAAACTCTGGAGGGCGACCCCGACGTGCGCGGACCAGGTCGCCAGCTCATCGGGACCGCGGTGGCGCTCGCCCGGCGCGGACCCGGCTCCCGCCCGCGCGTTCGTGGCGTGCACCGCGAGGAGGTAGTCCTCGACGACCGCCCGGCGCTCCACCCCGACGAGGGTCAGGAGCATCGCCGTGATCATGCCGGTGCGGTCCCGGCCGGCCGAGCAGTGCACCACGACCGTGCCGGCGGGTGCCACCGCGATCGTGCGGAAGGCAGCTGCCACCAGGTGCGGCCAGGTCGCGAGCACCGCCGGGTAGTAGAGCGGCGTATCCAGATGCTCGCCCCAGGCTCGCATGAACTCCTCGTCGCCCTGGTCCTCGACGGGCAGGGCGTGGCGTGCCACGGACGGGGGCAGCTCCAGCGGGCCGATCTCGTCGGCGTTGCGCAGGTCGACGACGGTGCTGACGCCCGCGGCCGCCATCACGGCCAGCCCGTGGGGCCCCGCGAGCTCGAGCCGGGGCGCACGCACGACGGCGCCCGGCCTGGTCCGGCGACCGTCGATCGTCGGCAGGTGACCGAGGTCGCGGGCGTTCGGCAGCGAGCCCCACCGCACCGCACGCGCGTCGGTGAGGGTGCTGGTCGGTGCGGTACGGCTCGTCACGTGAGCCAGGAAACCATGGGGTGCCCCCGCGTACTAGGCTCGACGGCGGATCACGGGCCTGGTACTGGCCTGTCGGCGCGGCCCGGGCTGTGGGCCGCGGTTCCACCGGTGCGAGATGGCGCGCCGTGCGTGCGGGCGTGCCCGCGCGCCGTCCACCGACCCGCCGTCCCTGGGAGTTCCTCCGTGCCCCGCCGCACCCGCCCCGTCCTGCCCCTCGCCCTGCTCGTCCTCGCACTGCCGCTCGCCGGCTGCGCGGGGGGCGACGCCGGTGCCGCGTCGCCGCCCGCCCGCGGCGGGAGCCCCGGCACCACCGCCGTCACCACCGCCGTCACCGTCGACAACTGCGGGTTCGACGTCGTCGTCGACGCACCGCCCGAGCGCGTGGTGACCATCAAGTCGAGCGCCACCGAGATGCTGCTCGCCCTCGGGCTCGGCGACCGCATCGTCGGGTCGGCGTTCCTCGACGGCCCCGTGCCGGACTCCCTCGCGGGCGCCGCCGCCGACGTGCCCGCGGTCGCCGAGCCCATGGCCGACCAGGTGCCGGGCACGGAGGCCGTGCTGGGCCTGGAGCCCGACCTCGTCTACGCCGGGTGGGAGTCGAACCTCACCGCCGAGGGCGCGGGCGACCGCGCCACCCTGGCGAAGCTGGGCGTCGCGACGTACGTCTCGCCCGCCGCCTGCAAGGAGCCCGGGTACATGCCCGACCCGCTGACGTTCGACGACCTGTTCGCGGAGATCGGCGAGGTCGGGCAGATCTTCGGCGCCACCGACGCCGCGGAGGCACTCGTCGCCGAGCAGCGGGAGACGCTGGCGTCCGTCTCCCCCGACGACCGCGGGCTGAGCGCCCTGTGGTACTCGTCGGGCGACGACATCCCCTACGTGGGCGCCGGGATCGGTGCCCCGCAGATGATCATGGACGCCGTCGGGCTCGAGAACGTCGCGGGCGACGTGCACGACACGTGGACGTCGTACGCCTGGGAGGAGGCGATCGCCGCCGACCCGGACGTCATCGTGCTCGTGGACGCCACCTGGAACAGCGCGGAGGACAAGATCGCCCGGCTCGAGGGGAACGCCGCGACCGCGCGCATGACCGCCGTCCGGGAGGGCCGCTACCTCACCGTGCCGTTCCCGGCGACGGAGGCCGGTGTGCGCACCGTCGACGCCGTCGTCGACCTGGCCGCGCAGCTGGAGGAGATCGACCGGTGACGACGACGCGCACCGTGCGCGACCCCGCGGCGGCCGGGACCGCCGCGACCACCGCGCGCCCGGCGCGGCGCGGCGCCGCCTGGTGGCTGCCCGCCTCCGCCGTGGTGCTCGTGGCCTCCGTGCTCGTCGCGGTGACGGTCGGCCCGGCCGCGCTGTCGGTGGGCGACGTCGCCGCCTCGGTCGCCGGCCACCTGGGGTTGGGCCCGGTGCTCGGTCTCGAACCGCTCGGGACCCTCCGGGACGGCATGGTCTGGGAGCTGCGCCTGCCACGCGTGCTCACCGCCGCGGCCGTGGGCGGGGGCCTGGCGCTCTGCGGCGTCGTCATGCAGTCGCTCACGCGCAACCCCCTGGCCGACCCCTACCTGCTCGGCCTGTCGTCGGGCGCGTCGCTCGGCGCGGTGCTGGTGCTCGTGGCGGGCGTGACGGCGCTGCTGCCCGTCGCGGCGTTCGTGGGGGCCGTCGCCGCCCTCGTGGCGGCGCTGGCGCTCGCCGGGGCGAGCGGGACGATCACGCCCACCCGCACGGTGCTCGCGGGGCTGGCGGTGAGCCAGCTCGCGGCGGCCGCGACGAGCTTCGTCATCTTCTGGTCGGCGACCGGGGACTCGTACCGCGAGATCCTGTCGTGGCTCATGGGCTCGGTCGCGGGCGCCACCTGGACGTCGGTCGCGATCACCGGGGTCGCCGTCCTCGTGCTCGGGACGCTGCTGGCCTCGACCGGCTCGGTCCTCGACGCCTTCACGTTCGGGGACACGGCGGCCGCCACCCTCGGCGTGCCCGTCGCGCGCGTGCGCTGGCTGCTGCTGGTCGGGGTGGCGCTGCTCACGGGCGCGCTGGTGTCGCAGTCGGGCTCGATCGGGTTCGTGGGCCTGATCCTGCCGCACGCCGTGCGGATGCTCACGGGTGCGCGGCACCGGCTGCTGCTCCCCCTGTCGGCGCTGTGCGGGGCGTCGTTCCTCATCTGGGCGGACACCCTCGCCCGCACTGTGTTCGCGCCGCGCGAGGTCCCTGTGGGCATCGTCACCGCGGCCGTCGGGGCCCCCGTGTTCGCGCTGCTGCTGTGGCGGGGAAGGCGGCTCGCATGACGACGACGTCGCTCCCGACGTCCCTCGGGACCGCCTCCGCGGGCGGCCTCGACGCCGCCCGCGTGACGTGGGCGGCGGGCGGGCGGCTGATCCTGGACGGCGTGGACGTCACCGCGCCGGCCGGGGCGGTCAGCGGGCTGCTGGGGCCGAACGGCTCCGGCAAGTCGACGCTGCTGCGCGTGCTCGCGGCGGTCCAGCCACCGGCGGACGGCGCCGCCCGCGTCGCGTTCGACGGCGCGGACCTGCTCGGCCTGCCCCGTCGGCGTCGGGCACGGTTGCTCGCGCTCGTCGAGCAGGAGGCGAGCACCGACCTGCCCGTCACCGTCCTCGACGCCGTGCTGCTCGGGCGGATCCCGCACCGTTCGCTGCTCGCCGGGGAGGGCGCCGACGACCGCGCCGCGGCGCGGCGTGCCCTGGCGACCGTGGGCCTGACGGACCTGGCCGACCGCGAGGTCGCGACCCTGTCCGGTGGCGAGCGGCAGCGGGTACACATGGCGCGTGCGCTCGCGCAGGAGCCGGCGCTGATCCTGCTCGACGAGCCCACGAACCACCTGGACATCGCCGCCCAGCTCGGCGCGCTGCGCGTGCTGCGCACCCTCGCCGGCCAGGGCGTCACCGTGCTCGCCGCCCTGCACGACCTCACGCTCGCGGCCCAGCACTGCGACCACGTCGTGCTGCTGTCCGGCGGGCGGGTGGTCGCGGCCGGCGACGTGCGGGACGTGCTGGTGCCGGACGTCGTCGACCCGGTCTACGGCGTGCGCACCGACGTGCTCACGCATCCGCGCACCGGCCGCCCGGTGCTGACCTTCAGCCCGCGCGACTGACGGGTGCCGCCGCGGCACCCTGTGGACAACTTCGCGGCGGGTTCCGCCCGCGTTGGTAGCGTCCCCGCCGTCCCCGAAGGCATCGCCCGGTGGGACGCGCACGCCGCCGACGCCGCCGCACGAGAGGGACTTCCTTGAGGACGACCACCGCACCTCGACCCCGTACGCTCGCCGCTCTGCTCGTCCTCGGCCTCGGCGGTTCGCTGCTGCTCGCCGCCTGCACCGGGTCCCGGTCCGACGACGAGGTCGAGCCGCCGCAGACGCCGACGTTCCACGAGCTCACCGTCCCGGGCGACGCGGTCCCGACGGGTGTCCAGGTGGGCGACGTCTCGGTGCTGGGTGGGATGGGCGGTTCGTCGGAGGTCCCCGTCCTGGTCGTCGGGAAGCGCGCGGTCGCGCGCGAGCTGCCCCGCCTCGCGGTGTGGTCCGCCGCAGCCGGCACGCAGATCACCGACGAGCCCCAGCTCCTCGAGACCGTCGGCGCACCCGTCGAGGTCGACCTGGACGGCGACCCCGACCTCTCCGCCGTCGCGGGGTACTCGTGGCGGGCCGGGGTCGAGGCGCCGTACCTCTTCACGTCCACGGACCGCAGCCGCTGGGAGCAGGTAGAGATCCCCGCCGACCTCGCCGGCCTGCGGCCCGTGCAGGTCGCGGTGGACGGCGACACGACCTACGTGCTGGGGATCGACACCGACGACCGGCTCGCCGGCCTCCGCGTCGCCGACGGCACCGTCGAGCCCCTCGATCTGCCGAAGACGCAGGACGTCGCCTCGGTGACGGCCGCCGAGGCCTCCGGCGGGGTGCTCGTCCTCGCCACCGCGCCCTCGAGCGGGACGGGCGACGGGCCCGAGATCTTCACGTCCACCGATGGCACGTAGACGTGGGCACGGTCCGCCTTGGGGGCTGGGACGACAGTCAGCAGCGCCACCGTGGCGAGCCGTGGCGACGAGCTCGTCCTGGTGGGCTCCGCGTACGACGACCGTACGGAACGGTGGACCCTCGCCGCGTGGTCGTCGCACGAGGGCGAGAGCTGGCCTCGCGACTCCGCCTACGAGGACCTGTTCCCGGAGGACGGGCCGGACAAGGGCTCCTGGTTCGGCGAGGGCACGATCGTCGGCGACCGTCTCGTCGCCCCCGTCTCGATCGAGAGCTCCACGCAGTTCCTCCTCGTGAACCGGAAGGCGGACGCACGCTGGGTGGGCGAGCTCGACGACGAGGCCCTGCAGACCGACGGAACCAGCCGGGAGGCCCGCCAGCTTGCACCGTCCGTGCAGGTCTCCGTCACGGGGGACGGCCCGGCCCTCACGGTCGTCCGCGGGAACGGGACCGCGCACTTCTACGACGCCGAGCTGAAGTACCTGGGCGTGCTCGGCGCGGTGACCCCCTGGTTCCGCCCCCTCCAGACCGACGACTTCCGCGACGGGGCGCCCCTGCCGGGCGTCCGGACGGTCTTCACGGACCTCGGCGAGGACGGGTGGCGCTCGGTCGGGCAGACCACCCAGTACGTCCTCGAGGACGACGCCCTGGTCACCTCGGACGACGGCGCCGCCCCCGCCTCGGACCGTCGGGTGATCGCCGGCGCCGACCCGGGCAGCGGTCAGGAGGTGGCGCTCTACACGGGGTGGGACCCGGACGCCGACACGATCGTCACGACGCCCTGGTCCCGCCCCCTGGACGGTGTCTGGACGCAAGGCGTCGGCTTCGACGAGGAGTTCGCCGCCGCGTCGACGCTCGTCCGCACGGACGACCGCTGGATCGCCGCGGGGTCCCGCGCCGAGTCCATGAACGTCGACGACCTTCGGCACGCCGCGGCCTGGACCTCGACCGACGGCATCCGCTGGCAGGACGCGGGGACGCTGCGCAGCGGGCCCCGCGGCTCCGACGTCGCCGGCGCCTGCGTCCTCCCCACCGGGGAGGCCGTGGTGGTGGGCAGCGTCGACACCGGGCTGATCGACGAGCCCGTCACCTGGACGTCCGACGGCGACACGTGGACGAGGCGGATCCTCGACGTCGGCGGGGACGGCTCCGGTCACGCGGAGAGGTGCCTCGCCACGGACGACGGTGTCACGGTCTTCGTGGACGCCGGCGGGCGCACGCAGGTCTTCGCGACCCAGGACGGCGAGACCATCGCCAAGACCTGGGTCGCTCCGGAAGGCACGTCGCTGGACTCGGTGGTGTCGTGGGGCGAGTCGGTCGTCAGCGCCGGCTGGCTGGACGGTGCTCAGTACACCGGCCCCGTCCTCCGCATCAGCCGGGAGCCCGCCGCGCCGGGCCCGGCCTGGGACTGGGTGCCTGTGCCCACCCGTTCTCGCTCGGGCGTCACGGTGCACCTGCAGGACGACACCCTGGTCGTCACGACCAGCGACGACGCCGGGGTGCAGGCGTGGCGCGTGGACGACGTCGACGCGCTGCTCGCGAGGGCGAGGCCCGCGGACGATGCGTGACCCGGTGCGCCCTCAGTGGTACGCCCTCAGTGGTACGCCCTCAGTGGTACGCCCTCAGTGGTACGCCCTCAGTGTCCGCGGCGGTCCAGCTCGATGGCCGGGCAGCGATCCATGACCATGTCGAGGCCCGCGGCCCGCACGCGCGCGGCGGCGTCCTCGTCGACGACGCCGAGCTGGAACCACACGGCCTTGGCGCCGATCGCGACGGCCTGGTCCGCGATGTCGCCGGCCAGCTCGGACCGCACGAAGACGTCGACGACGTCCACGGGGAACGGGACGTCGGCGAGCGTGGCGTAGCCCTGCTCGCCGTGCACCGTCCCAGCGCTCGGGTGCACCGGCACGATCCGCTTGCCGGCCCGCTGCAGCACCTCGGCCACGCCGTACGCGGCACGCCTGGTGTTGGCCGACAGCCCGACGACGGCCCACGTCGTGGTGTCGTCGAGGACCCGGTCGATCGTCGACGCGGCGAAGGTGCCCGCGCCGAGCGTGGCGTCCGCGTCCGCAACGTCGGAACCTTCGACGTCGGAACCCTCGACCTCTTCGGTGCCGTCGTCGTGGCCTGCGGCGGCACGCTCGGCGGAGAGCGGGGTGGGCGTGCGGCGGGGGTCCCGGATCCTCATCCGGCCAGTCAACCAGGTCCCGTCTCGCCCGGCACGCACGGGCGACGCGGCGCAGGATGTCCGTATGGCGCTCCCCGAGAAGGTCGCGAAGGCCACCAAGAAGTTCAACCGGTACGCGCTCAAGGTGTCGTCCCGCGTCCCGCCGTGGGCGACGCTGCACCACGTGGGACGCCACAGCGGGCGCAGGTACCGCACCCCGGTGGTCGCGTTCGCCGCCCGCGCCCCGATCGACCCCGCGACGGCGGCGGTCGCGGGCGCGCCGGTGGCGATCTCCGAGCACCGCGACGTGCTCGTCCTGCACCCGCTGCCGTGGGGGTCGGACGTCGACTGGTGCCGCAACATCTTCGCCGCCGGCTCCTACACGCTCACGCGCAAGGGGGTCGACTACCGCGTCGACCGGCTGCGCGTCGTGGACACGGACGAAGCGGGGCAGCTCCTCGACGGGGCGCTCGGCAGGGCCAGCTCCACCGTCGGCGTCGAGTCGTTCGTCGTCGGGCGACTCCGCCGCGCGGCCTGACCTCGCCGAGCGCAGCCGTCAGCCGGCCACCATCGGCCGGCACACCGGCCGGACGCTCCCGACATCCGTCTGGCCGCACACGCCGGACACCCTGCCGGATGATCTCTCGACGCGGACTCCGGACGCACTGCGCCTGCGTGCACTTATGTCCTACTTTGTGCAGTACGGAACCTGGAGAGGGGCGTGCTGGTGCGCGTTCGGGTGCATCCGAGAGCGTCCGCAGAGCGTCCAGAGATCACCGAGCAGGACGCGCCAAGGGTCGGCTGTTGGAGTTCGTTGCGGTCGAGGACGAACCTGACGGATGGTGGGTCTTGGCATGCGATGGTCGACACAACGAAGGTGCGGGACATCACCTCCGAGCGGCGAACCACGTCTCTCCGCTAAGCACAAGCCGACGACGAGGACCAGAACGTGACGATGACCGGGGACCCTGACGCGGACGAGCTCCTCGACACCGACCCGTTCGCGTTGCTGGTCGGCATGCTGCTGGACCAGCGCAGCACGTAGCCATGAACTATCGCCGCAGGTCAGAGTGTTTCGCCGTGGATCGGGGACTTGCGATCCCACTCCGGGAGTCTCAGATGGCTCTCCTCGATGTGCTGCACCTCCCCGAGCCGGACGAGCAGGTCGATCGTCTCCTGCGACACGGGCGGTGCCCCGCGGACCGCGCCCGTCATCCACTCCGACTCCGCCTTTTCTCGCTTGATCTCCCGCTCCAGCCGTCGCCGCGCGGACCGTGAGGACTGTCGCTCGCGGGGGTTGGTCAGCCCGTCAAGCTTCGCGAGCATCTTCTTCCGCTGAAGAGGCCCTGCACCCTCGTAGTCCCGCGTCAGGGACGCACCGGCATCCGTCGCCCGGACGTCCATCGCGTCCTACAGCGCTTGCCGCACAGCGTCCTCAGCCTCCGCCTTGGTGTCAGCCTCCACGAACCGGTGACTGACACCGCACACGTCCACACGCCACAGTGCCATGCGGCGAATGCTACTCATAGTCTGTCGACTTATACAGTGCACCATCCAAGAATCCCAGGATGGGCAACTACGACGAGCGCCTCCAAGCTCGTCTCCACCACCTGGGACAACGCGTGCGCACCGAGCGCGGCCGACTCGGCCTCTCCCAGGAGGATCTCGCCCACCGCGCAGGACTCCACCGCACCTACGTGGGCTCTGTCGAACGCGGGGAACGAAACATCAGCATCGGCAGCCTTTACGCGCTGGCCGACGAGCTCGACATCTCGGCGTCGGCGCTACTAACCGACCCTCTTTCCCAAAGTTCCACCAAGTAGACAAGACAATCTTCCGAACGGCACTCAGGAGCAGCATGAGCGAGTCATCGTTGATCTCGGACCGGCAACTTGCCCGAGCTGTTTCTAACATCACCGACCGGTCGGAAAAGCAGGGAGATCTCGACGTTCTTCGTGACACGTACGTGGACACAGGTGTCCTCCAACAGGTCGCCAATCACGCGAATCAGATCCTCTACGGCCGTCGAGGCACTGGAAAAACCCACGTGTTTCAAGTGCTACGGTCCGAACTTGAGGAGACCCACGGGTCGTACGTGATCTACCTCGACGTAAGAGTTCTCGGCAGCGCGCATACATTCCTCGACCCGGAAAAGCCGTTGGCCGAACGGTGCGTCGCGGTGTTCAAGGACCTCCTCTCCAACATCCAGGGAAAACTGCTCGACATCGTCACCGCGCCCGAGTCGGATGGAAGCGGCCTGGAAGAAGTGAGCGATTTTGCCGATACAATCACCCGGAAGGCCGCCGAGGTCAACGAGCGCAGCGTCTCGACGTCAAACCAGGAAAGCACGTCGGCCGGCACGAAGGCTGAGGCGGGAATGTCGGGTATGAAGCCCGGTCTCTCCCTTGGCGTCGACGACAACCACTCGCAGACGCAGACCCACGAGTCACAGTACACAGAAGCACTCCGCCAGTCACTCGTGTTTAGCGAGATTTATCACGGACTCGAAAGGGCGCTTCGAGCGCTCGGGGCCAATCGATTGACTATCCTCATCGACGAGTGGACGGCACTCCCCGTCGAACTCCAGCCGTTCATCGCGGAGTTCATCAAGCGCTCCCTCTTCCCTAGCAGTCTCGTAACAATCAAGATCGCTTCTCTGGAGTACCGTTCGCGCTTTACACTCCCTCGCGAAGGCAATCCGATCGGCTTCGAACTGGGTCCTGACATCAAGGCTAACCTCGATCTTGACGATTACTACGTCTACGAACGCAACGCTGACAACGTGGTCGAGATCTTTCACGAACTGCTCTATCGCCACATTGTTTCCGGTATGACTGATGATGCACTCAGGGGCTATAACGTTCGCGATGCGACCTCGTTCCGCTCCCGTCTGTTTACCGAGAAGGCGACCTTTATTGAATTGGTTCGCGCGGGTGAGGGCGTGGTCCGGGACTTTCTCGGCATCTTTAGTTCTGCATTCTTCAAGGCCAAGTCGACCGGTCGTCAGAAGATCGACCTAAACTCAGTCGAGGAGGCTGCTCGAGACTGGTACGAAACCGACAAGTCCACGGCCCTCTCCGAAGGTCAGCGAACCGCCCTCCATCGCATTATCACCGACGTGATCGGGAGCCGACAAACCAAGATGTTCATGCTGTCGCGCGAGCATGCAGATAACAAAATGATTCTCTCCCTCTTTGACCTGAGGCTCATCCATCTCATTTCGCGCGGATATAGCGACAAGGAGAACCCGGGGCAGCGATACAACATCTATGCACTCGACTATGGCACGTACGTTGACTTGAAACGCACAAAGGCGGAGCCCACCGATTTCGAAATTGAAGAGGAGGATGACACCCCGTCCCCCCGAGATCGCATCGTCCCCTTCGCCGATAAGCGCAGCATTCGACGAGTCATTCTTCGAAGCGAAATCTTCGACGACCTCGAGTGACTGCCGCCGTGGCGCAACTCATCGAGTGAATGCAGAGGAGTCGATTTCACATGAGCACCGAACTTTGGATCACCGGAGATCCGCAGACAGATCGATTACTCTCTAACGATTTCTTCGCACTCCTAACTGGCATGTTGTTGGACCAGCAGTACCCGATGGAGCACGCGTTCTCCGGCCCGCGCAAGATCCGCGACCGCCTCGGATCGATCGATCCGCGCGCCGTGGCCGACGCGGACCCGGACGAGTTCGTCACGCTCGCCACCACTCCCCCGGCCGTCCACCGTTACGGGCGCTCGATGGCGGGCCGCATCCAGGCGTTGGCGCACGTCGTCGTGGACGAGTACGACGGCGACGTCACCGCGATCTGGACCCGGCCCGGGGCGGACGGCGCTCCCACGGGCGCCGAGGTGCTGGCGCGGCTGAGGGCGCTGCCCGGCTTCGGGGAGCAGAAGGCGAAGATCTTCCTCGCGCTGCTCGGCAAGCAGCGCGGCGTCCAGCCGGCGGGGTGGCGCGAGGCCGCCGGACACTACGGCGACGACGGCTCGCGGCGGTCCATCGCCGACGTCACCAGCCCCGAGTCCCTCGTCGAGGTGCGGGCCTTCAAGAAGGAGCAGAAGGCCGCGGCCAAGGCCGCCAAGGGCTGACCGCCCGCGCCCGCGAGCCTCAGAGCCTGCCGCCCGCCCGCAGCGCGCCCAGCACGTCGTCGACCGGGACGGCGTGGCTGGTCCCCCGGTGCCCGACCGTCGTCGTCGCGCAGAGGACGGACGCCAGCAGCGCCTCCTCGACCGCGTCCATGGTCGCGGCGAACAGCGGGTCCAGATCGCCGTCGGGCACCAGACGGTCGTCCGGGTGCGCGGTGCTGAACGCCAGCGCGTAGTCGCCGCTGCCGTGCGTGAAACCGGCCCCGACCCGCCCCATGGCGAACACCGCCCGCCGCGCGACCCGGTCCAGCCGCCGGGCGTCCAGCGGGGCGTCCGTGGCGACGACGATCATGCAGGAGTTGCCGTCGTCAGGTGCCGGGAGCCTGGAGGCGTCCCCGCGCACCGGCACCGGCACGCCCAGCACGGTGAGCGTCCCGGAGAAGTTGGACTGCACCACCGCACCGACCGTGCGCCGGCTCCCGGCGACGTCAACCACCCGCGACGACGTGCCGATCCCGCCCTTGAACCCCAGCGCCGTGGTGCCCGTGCCCGCCCCGACGCAGCCCTGCGCCACCGGTCCGGACGCCGCGCCGTCGAGCGCGGCCCGCACGTGCGACTCGGCGATCGGGCGGGCCCGGACGTCGGAGCAGAACCCGTCGTTGGTCTCACCGACCACCGGATTGAGGGTGCGCACCTCCTCGTAGCCGGGGAGCTCCAGCACGTGCGACACGAGCGCGTCGGCGGCCCGGAACGCCGACAGGGTCGCCGTGAGCACGACCGGCGTCTCCAGCTCGCCGAGCTCGGCGAGCTGGGTCGCGCCGACGAGCTTGCCGTACCCGTTCCCGGCGAACAGCCCGCACGCGAGCGCCCGGCGCTGCCCCGGCCCGCGCCCCAGCATCTCGGGGACGACGGCGGTCACGCCCGTGTGCAGGCGCGCGCCGTCGTGCAGCGTGGTATGCCCGACGCGCACGCCGGGCACGTCGGTGATGGCGTTCCAGGTCCCCGGCGGCTGGTCGCCGACGGCGATGCCGAGCTCGCGCGGCGTCGGGCGGGCTGTCGTCGGGGCGTTCACGCGCCGCCCCCGTCCGTGGTTCCCGGGACAGAGGCGCCGGCAGCGGCGCCGACCGAGGCGCCGGCGGACCCGTCGACGGGCTCCCCGGCCGACGCGGGAACGGCGTCCACCGGGTGCAGGTCGCGCCAGGTGCGGGTGCCGTCCACGAGGTCGCGCACGTGCTCGCGAAACCGTGGGCACGTCGCGATGTCGTGTGCGCGGCAGGCCAGCGCATGCTCGGTCATGTGCCGTGAGCGGTCGATCTCCGCCTGCAGGCGGTCCAGCTCGGCCAGGTGCGCGGCGAGCACCTGGTGGCGCTCCCACGCGCCGCGCCGGGACGCCCCCGCGTCCAGGAGCACCTGGATCTGCTCGAGGCTCATGCCCGCGACCTTCGAGCTGAGGATCGTCGCGACCCGCACGAGGTCGTCCGAGTCGTACCGACGCCGGCCGGCGCCGTCGCGCGCGGGTGCCAGCAGGCCGACGTCCTCCCAGTAGCGCAGCACGTGCGTCTCCAGCCCGAACCTGGCCGCCAGCTCCCCCACGCTCCAGGTGCTCTGTCGTGCTGCGTCCGCCCGATCGCTTGACTTCATGTTGACATGAAGTCACAGGCTGGGACCCGACGCAACCCACCCGCACCCGCACGACCGAAAGAGGACCACCATGACCGACCAGCACCTGCACGACGCGATCGTCGTCGGCGGCGGGCCCGCCGGCCTCGCCGCGGCCCTGATGCTCGGGCGCACCCGCCGCGACGTCGTCCTGCTCGACTCCGGCACCTACCGCAACGACCCGACCGACGCCATGCACAACGTCCTCGGGTTCGACGGCACACCTCCCGCCGAGTTCCGCGCCACCGCGCACCGCACGCTCGCCGCGTACGACACGGTCGAGCTCCGTCGCACGACCGTCCACGAGATCACGTCCGCCGGGACCGCCGCGCAGCCGTCCTTCGTCGTGCGCACCGACGGCGGGGAGATCGCCGCCCGGCGGCTGCTGCTGGCCACCGGCCTGCGCGACGAGCTGCCCTCCACCCCCGGGCTGGCCGACCTGTTCGGCACCGTCGCGGCGCACTGCCCCTACTGCCACGGCCACGAGTTCCGCGGGACGCCGGTGGGCCTGCTCGGCGCCGGGCCGCACACCCCGCGGGTCGCCGGGCTCATGGAGCGCATCGCGAGCCGGCTCGTGGTGCTCGCCGACGGCGGCACGCTGGACCCGCAGGCCCGCGCCGGGCTCGAGCGACGCGGCGTCGAGATCCGCCCCGAGCCCGTGGTGCGGCTCGAGCCGCACCCGTTCGACGACGGCCGGCCCGGCCTGCTCGCCGTCCTCGACGGCGGCGACACCCTCACGCTCGGCGGGCTCATGGTGGCCCCCGCCCTGCACCAGGCGGCACCGTTCGCCGCCCAGCTCGGGCTGGAGCTGCGGGAGTCCGGCTGCGTGGCGATCGACGCCTTCGCACGAACCAGCCTGCCGGGCGTGATGGCCGCCGGGGACCTCGCGCACACCGCTGACCTCCCCATGCCCCTCGCCTCGGTGACGGCGGCCATGGCCGCGGGGCAGCTCGCCGCCGCGGCGATCGACGGCGACCTGCTGGAGCCGTGAGCCGGCGGCGGTGAGCCGGTGGCCGCCGGTCCGGGTCGGCGATCCCTCGGCGGGGCGGCCGGTGCGGCGGCGCGACCGATGTCGCGACGGCACACTGCCACGTCCGGACGCCGCCCGGCCGTTAGGCTCGCCGCATGACGTCACCGGACCTCGTGCCCCTCGGCCCCGCCCCGCGCCCCACCACGGGCGACGACCTCGCCGCACGGCTGATCGACCTGGCCCGCCAGGCCGGCGGCGGCACGGTCACCGGGCTCGAGCGGGCGCGGGTCACGGCCGACCTCGACGGCGCGGACGTCGCCGCGCTCGAGCTGGACCTCACGGGCGTCGCGTTCGGCGCCGGCCAGCAGGCACCCGGCGCCTCCTGGTCCCCCGTGTCGGTCAGCTCCCGCGAGCCGGGCACCGTGCGCCGTCTGCGCGTCGACGCCCACCCCCTCACCGCCGTCGACCTGCCCGTGGACGTCACCGCCGAGGCGGCGGGCCTGCGGTTAGCGTGGGTGGAGGGCTCGGACGGCCAGGTTGGCGTCGAGGCCGTCGAGCCCGACGACGCGCACCCCGTGACCGGGCACGCCCGCGTCGCGGTCTCCCGCGCGGGCCTGGTGGCGACCGTGCACGGCCTGCTCGCCGTGTCGCTGCAGTCGCAGGGGATCCAGCTCACCGGCCTCGACGTGCGGCTCGACCCCCGTGGCCCCCGCGCCGCCGGGGTGCGGATCGACGCGAAGATCCGCAAGGGCTTCCTGTCCGCCGCGGTGACCGCGACGGCCTCCGCAGCGGTGGACGACGCGATGGTGCTCACCGTCGGCGACGTGCAGATCTCCAGCGGCAACCCGCTCGTGAGCGCCATGCTCGGTGCGGTGCGCGGACGCGTGGAGGCCGCCGCGAACCGCCGCGTCGACCTCGCCGCCGCCCTGCCGTCGGGCGTCCACCTCACGGACGTGCGCCTCGACGTCGGCGAGGAGCTGGTGATCAGCGCGCGGCTGGGCTGACGCCGCCGGGCCGGCGGCGCCCTGGGCGACTGGTGGCCCTGGGGGACGAGGCCCGGGACGAGGCCTCCGCGGAGGCGCGACGCCGCGACGTGCCGGTGCTGCTGTCGGTCGGGTACGCCGCGTGCCACTGTGTCTCGAGGTGAAGCCATCGACGGCCGGGTGTCCGAGCCGGGCGCGTAGGACCGCACCCGCCCACCACGCGTCGCGCCGCCGAGCATGCGCGGCCTGCCCTGCGCGAGCAGCCTCGATGGCGCGCGCGAGGCCACGAGACCACCTCCCTAGGCTGGTGGCTCCGGGTCGCCGAGAGCCCGCTGCACGTCCGTACTGCATCACTCTCGTGCATCACTCAAGTGAACTTGGTGCACGAGCCACTCGTGAGGAGTAGAGGAATGGCCAACCGCCTCGCCGGCGCAACCAGCCCGTACCTGCGCCAGCACGCCGACAACCCCGTCGACTGGTGGCCCTGGGGGGACGAGGCCTTCGCGGAGTCCCGACGCCGCGACGTGCCGGTGCTGCTGTCGGTCGGGTACGCCGCGTGCCACTGGTGCCACGTCATGGCGCACGAGTCGTTCGAGGACGACGGCGTGGCGGCGGCGATCAACGCGGGCTTCGTGCCGGTCAAGGTGGACCGCGAGGAACGACCCGACGTCGACGCCGTCTACATGGCCGCCACCACGGCGATGACGGGGCAGGGCGGCTGGCCCATGACGGCGTTCCTGACGCCGGACGGCGAGCCGTTCCACTGCGGCACCTACTTCCCCCGCGAACAGCTCCTGGCGGTGCTCGCCGCCGTCGGGGAGGCGTGGCGGGAACGGCGCGGGGCGGTCCTCGCTCAGGGCGAGGCGGTGACGCAGGCGATCGCGCGCGGCACCGGGACCCTGCCGACCGCCCCCGTCGACGACGCCGCGCTCGCCCAGGCGGTAGCCGCGCTGCGTCGTGACTTCTCGGCGCAGCACGGCGGGTTCGGGGGCGCGCCGAAGTTCCCGCCGTCGATGACGCTGGTCCACCTGCTGCGCCACCACGCCCGGACCGGGGACGCCTCGGCTCTCGAGCTGGCGGAGCGCACCTGCGAGGCGATGGCGCGGGGCGGGATCTACGACCAGCTCGCGGGCGGGTTCGCGCGGTACTCCGTGGACGCCGCCTGGGTGGTGCCGCACTTCGAGAAGATGCTCTACGACAACGCCCAGCTGCTGCGCGTGTACGCCCACCTGTGGCGCGCGACGTCGTCGCCCCTCGCCGCACGGGTGGCTCGCGAGACGGCACAGTTCCTGCTGCGCGACCTGCGCACCCCCGCCGGCGGGTTCGCCTCGGCGCTGGACGCCGACACCGACGGGGTCGAAGGGCTGACCTCCGTCTGGACCCCCGCCCAGCTGCGCGACGTGCTCGGGGATGACGACGGCCGGCGGGCCGCCGAGGCCCTGGTGGTGACCGACGCCGGCACGTTCACCGGCGGCGCGTCCACGCTCCAGCTCCCCGAGGACCCGGACCCGGCGTGGTGGGGACCGGTGCGCGACCGGCTGTTCGCCGCCCGCGGGAGACGGCCGCAGCCCGCCCGTGACGACAAGGTGGTCACCGCGTGGAACGGCCTGGCGGTC
This sequence comes from Isoptericola luteus, assembly GCF_020297055.1. Taxonomy (GTDB): domain Bacteria; phylum Actinomycetota; class Actinomycetes; order Actinomycetales; family Cellulomonadaceae; genus Isoptericola; species Isoptericola luteus. The sequence goes on from NZ_JAIXCQ010000004.1 coordinate 234,542, forward strand.
GCGGCCCTGGCGGAGGCTGGTGCCGTCCTCGACGAGCCGGCCTGGGTGGACGCGGCCGCCGTGTGCGCGGACCACCTGCTCGCGGTCCATCGTGTGGAGGGACGGTGGCGCCGCGCCTCGCGCGACGGCGTCGCCGGCGACGCCCCCGCCGTCGCGGCCGACCACGGCGACCTCGCCGAGGGCCTGCTCGCGCTGCACCAGGCGACCGGCGAGGCCCGTTGGCTCAGCGCCGCCGGGGAGCTCCTCGACCTGGCGCTGGACCACTTCGGCAGCGCGGACGGCGGGTTCTTCGACGCCGCCGACGACGCCGAGCGCCTCGTGGTGCGCCCGCGGGACCCCACCGACGGGCCGGAGCCGTCCGGGACCTCCGCCCTGGCGGGGGCGCTGGCCGTCTACGCCGCCCTCACCGGCTCGTCGCGGCACCGGACGGCGGCCGAGCGCGCCGTCGCGGCGACCGGCACCCTGGCACGCCGGGCGCCGCGCTTCGCCGGCTGGACCCTCGCCACCGCCGAGGCCCTGGCCGCCGGGCCGCTGCAGGTCGCCGTCGTGGGCGACGGGCCGGCCGCGGACGACCTGCGCCGCACCGCGTGGCGCACGCCGTCTGCCGGGGCCGTCGTGGTGCACGGCGCCCCCGACTCCCCCGGCGTGCCGCTGCTCGCCGACCGGCCTCTGGTGGGCGGCCGGCCGGCCGCCTACGTCTGCCGTGGGTTCGTCTGCGACCTGCCGGTCACCGACCCGGCCGACCTCACCCAGCAGCTGACCGTCAGAGCGTGACGCTCGTGCCCACCAGCACCAGCTCTGAGGTGTGCGACCCCGCCACGCCCACGTCCGCCGGGCGCGCCACGAAGCCGGGCAGGTCCTCCAGGCCGCCACCACCCGCCACGACGCGCAGGTCGAGCTCCCGGCCCGCGGGCAGGGTCACGACGAGCTCGACGCCGCCGGCGGGCGTGTAGTGCCGGGTGCTCAGGTGCCCGTCACCGCCCACCGGCAGCTCGCGACCCGACAGGACCGCCGAGGTGACGCCGTCCGCGTCGAGCTCGACGTAGCGCAGCGCGTCAGAGGTGCCGATCCGGGCGCCCTCGCCGGGGCGCACGGTGAGCGTCAGGGTGCGGCCCTCGCTCGAGGTCTCGTCGGAGACGACCGTCACCTCGGGGGCCGGCAGGTCCGCCGCGTCGGCCCTGCCGGTCCAGACCTCGCCGTGGAACATCGGGAACGGGCCGGAGAGGTCCTGCTGCCGCTCCACGAGCTGCCCGGTCCAGTCGCTGGGCGTCCCCTCGTCGGACACCCACAGCGCCTGGCCGGTGTCGGCGTCGAGCGCGTACGCGAGGCGCGTCGGCTCGGGGTGCCGCGCGTCGAAGTCGTCGACGACGAGGCCCACGAGGAGCGCCACGACGGTCAGGCCGCCGCACGCCGCCACGAGCCAGCCGCCCGTCCGGCGGCCCCGGGGCAGCATCGCGGCGAGCACGGGCGTCAGCGCGAGCCCCAGGAGCGCCGCGACCACCGCGGGGGCGGCGCCCGTCTCCAGGCCGAGGGCCGGGAAGAACAGGAGCACCACGGGCGCGACGACGACGACGCCCACGGCCGCACCGAGCGTCACCGCGACCCGCCCACCGGCGACGCCCCGGGTCGCGGTCAGCGCGACGATGCCCGCCACGGCGCCGGCCATCGCGGGCAGCGCGGCCAGGTACGAGGCACCGGGCGTGACGGCCGCCAGGACGACGCCGATCACCGCCAGCCAGCCGAGGGCGCCGAGCGCGAGCGCCGGGGCGCCGAGCCGCCGGCGCAGTCCGACGAACCAGCCCGTGAGCACGAGCCCCACGATCCCGAGGAGCGCCACCCGGAAGCCCCAGGGCCGCCACGGGTCGAGCATCTCGTCGTAGCCGGGCCGGATCGCGACCATGAGCCACCACAGGCCCATGGCGCCGAGCACGGCACCCACGATCGGCAGCAGCGCGGAGGCGAATCCGGCGACCAGCCGGCCGGCGGTCGTCGGCTCGCCGTGCACCTCACGGCGGCGCGCCAGGACCACGGCGAACGCACCCACCGCCAGCACCGCGGCGAGGGCGAACGGCCAGGTGAGCCAGCCCGGGTAGCGGGCGAGCACGTGGCCAGGCAGCGGGAAGTAGGTGGCGTCGTGGGCCGACGGCTGCGCGAGCGCCGCCGTGTCGGCGTCGCCGAGCTCCCGCACCAGGGCCAGGGCGTTGGACCCGTGGTGCTGCAGGGTCGCCAGCGACATGCGGTCGGCTGTGTCCTGGGGCGCGTGGTAGGCGGCTGCACCGTCGATGTACGCGCTGTTCAGGCCGGTGAAGCGTGCCTCGGGGTCGTCGAGGAACGGGGAGAAGTCGGTGTCGTTCGGCAGGATCCGGTAGACCTCGACCGCGAGCGAGCTGCCCACGGGGTACGGCACCTGCGCGTACGCGTCGACGAGCGCCGCGTTGCCGTCCGACGTCTCGAACATGACCACGGGGCCGGCCGAGCCGCGGGCCTCGAGGTTGACCGCGACGCCGCCCCCGGCAGCGCGGGGGTCGGCGTGGACGAAGGCCTCCGCCCCGCACAGGCACGCCTCCTCCGCGTCGGTGAACACGAGCACGACGTCGTTGCGCAGCGCCGGGCCCTCGCCCAGCGCGCGGGCCGTCTCCAGCAGCGTGGCCACGCCCGCGCCGTCGTCGTTCGCGCCGTGGGAGACCTCGGCGGAGTCGTAGTGCGCGAGCAGGAAGACCGGGCCGGAGGAGTCCTCGCCCTCGATCGTGGCCACCACGTTCTTCGTGGCCGCGACCCGGCTCTGGTCACCGAGGCGCCCCGACATCCCGACGCCGTCCACCACCTCGGGTGCCAGCCCGAGCGCGGCGAGGTCGGCGACGATCGTGTCCCGCACCTCGGCGGCGGCCGCCGTCCCGTGCGGGTGCACCTGGGTGCTGATCGCCTCGACGGTGGCGAAGGCGCGCTCGGCGCTGAACTCGTCGGCGGGGGCGTCCGCGGACCGCGGTGACGGGGGCAGCACCGCCCAGACCGAGGCCGCGGCGAGCAGGACGAGCAGGAGGGTGCACGCGAGCGTCGTCGCCCGCGACCGAGTCACGTTCACGCGGCGAACCGTAGCCCCGTCCCGGCGACGTGGCCCAATCGTGACCGGCACGGCGTGGTTGGATCGGCCCGTGCGCGCGATGACGTTCGACGAGTTCGGCGGCCCCGTGACCGTCCGCGAGATACCGGCCCCCGCCGCCCCGCCCGGTGGCGTGGTCGTCGAGGTCCGCGCGAGCGGGCTGTGCCTCAGCGACTGGCACGGGTGGGCCGGTCACGACGACGACGTCCGGGACCTCCCCCACGTCCCCGGCCACGAGCTCGCGGGCGTCGTGGCGGAGGTCGGCGACGGTGTCGAGCGCTGGCGGGTGGGCGACCGCGTGACGTGCCCGTTCGTCTGCGGCTGCGGCCGGTGCGCGTGGTGCCGCGCCGGCGACGCGCAGGTGTGCCCGGACCAGACCCAGCCGGGGTTCACGCACGCCGGGTCGTTCGCGGAGCGGGTCGTGCTGCACGCGGCCGACACCAACCTCGTCGCGATCCCCGACGGGGTCGACGACGCGACCGCCGCGAGCCTCGGCTGCCGCTTCGCCACCGCGTACCGCGCCGTCGTCTCCCGCGCGCAGGTGCGGCCCGGTGAGTGGGTCGCCGTCGTGGGCGCGGGCGGCGTGGGGCTCAGCGCGGTCATGGTGGCCGCGTCCCACGGTGCGCGCGTCGTCGCCGTCGACCGGCACGAGGGCGCGCTGGCGGCCGCGCGTCGCGCCGGGGCCGAGCACACCGTGCTCGCGGCGGACGGCGCCGACGTCCCCGCCGCCGTGCACGCGCTGACCGGCGGGGGCAGCCACGTCGCACTCGACGCCGTCGGCAGCGAGCGCACCTGCGCGGACGCCGTCCTCAGCCTGCGGCGCCGCGGCCGGCACGTCCAGGTCGGGCTGCTGCCTCCGGTCGCCGGGCACCCGCGCGTGCCGATGGACCGCGTCATCGCGTGGGAGCTCGACGTGCTCGGCAGCCACGGGATGGCCGCGGCCGACTACCCCCGGATGCTCGCCCTGGTCGCCGACGGGAGGCTGCGCCCGCAGGACCTGCTGGACCGTGTGGTCGGGCTCGAGGAGGGGGCACGGCTGCTCCCGGACCTGGCCGGCGCACCGCGCACCGGCATGGTCGTGGTGGACCCGAGCCGCTGACCTGCCCCGCAGCCGGCCCGCGCCCGGACGGGGCCTGCTGCCCGGGCCGCGCGCGACGTACACTGGCCCCGTCCGGTCGAGGCGACACCCCGTCGCAGGCAACGCTCAGGAGGTGCGCGCATGACCCGCAGCGAACCTCCCAGTAGTCCCGGCCGCGACTGACGGCCCTCGCCCTCCCCGGGCGACCCGGCGCCGAGCGCGCCGCCCCCCTGCGCGACCCGCCCCCCCCGGGACCGGTCGCCGCCTGCCGCAGTCGCGGGACAGCACCCGCCGCCAGCCACCCGCACGCCGGTGTGCCCTGCGCACGCCGACGCCTGCCCCGGAGGTCCTCATGGCCGTCCCCTCTGCACGCACGACCCCCCGCACGACCCGCACCGTGGGCCCCCGGGTGCTCGGTGCGCTGCGCCCGCGCCGCGGGTCGTCGCCCGCCGCCCGCCCGGGTGCGCCGGCCGCGCCGTCGGACCACGACGTCCTGCCCCGCCGCTCGTCGATCGTCGAGTCCGCCCTGTACGACGGCGAAGGCCGCCGGGTCGCGAGCTTCAGCCGGCTCGCCGACACGTTCCGCGAGCTGCGCTCCCACCCGGGCCGCACCGCCTGGATCGGTCTGGAGCGCCCCGACGAGGCCGAGCTCGCGTCCCTCGCGCGCGAGTTCGACCTGCACCCGCTCCTCGTGGAGGACGCGATCGTCGCCCATCAGCGCCCCAAGATCGAGCGCTACGGCGACACGCTGTTCGTCGTGCTGCACGCCGCGCGGTACGTGGACGTGGCCGAGGAGGTCGAGTTCTCCGAGCTGCACGTGTTCGTCGGGCCGGACTTCGTCGTCACCGTGCGCCACGGTGCGTGCCCGGACCTCGCGGCCGTCCGCACCCACCTCGAGGCGCACCCCGCCGTGCTGGCCCGGGGCCCGGAGTCGGTGCTGTACGCGATCATGGACCGCGTCGTGGACGACTACCTGCCGGTCGTGGCCGGGCTCGACGCCGACGTCGACGAGATCGAGTCGGAGGTGTTCGGCGGCGACGACCAGGTCTCCCGCCGCATCTACGAGCTCTCGCGGGAGGTCGTAGAGTTCCAGCGCGCGGTGCGTCCGCTGCAGCGGGTCTGCGCGTCGTTGGCCAAGGGCGCGGAGAAGTACGGCGTCCCCACCGAGCTGCAGGCCTACCTCCGCGACGTCGCCGACCACCTCATCGAGGTCGCCGAGCGCATCGAGACGTTCCGTGTGGCCCTGCGCGACATGCTCACCGTGAACGCGACGCTCGTCGCCCAGCGGCAGAACGAGGAGATGAAGCACCTCACCGAGGTGAGCCTGCGCCAGGGCGAGGAGGTCAAGAAGATCTCGGGCTGGGCCGCCATCCTGTTCGCGCCCACCCTGGTCGGCACCGTCTACGGGATGAACTTCGACGCCATGCCGGAGCTGCACTGGACCTACGGCTACCCCGCGGCGCTGGTGGCGATGCTGACCGTCAGCGTGGGCCTTTTCGTGGTGTTTCGTGCCAAGCGATGGATCTGAGTGACCGTTAAGGTCGGCCGGTGACCACCACGCAGGCACCGCCTCTCGCACCGTCCGGCTTCACGCCGGCCACCAGGACCCTCCTGACCCTCGCCGCAGGGGTGCTCGTGCTCGCCGGGATGCACGTCGCGTCCGAGGTGCTGGCGCCGATCTTCCTGGCCGCGGTGATCGTGATCATCTGCCACCCGGTGCGGTTCGGGCTGGAGCGCCACGGCTGGCCGCGGTGGGCGGCGACCACCGCGGTCATCGTCGTCGCCTACCTCATCCTGTCGGCGCTCGGCGCGATGCTCGTCTTCGCCGGGTTCCAGTTCGCGGGCCTCGTGAACGACTACCTCGGCCAGCTCCAGCGGTCGGTGAACGAGGTGGCGGACCAGCTCGCGGGCCTGGGGCTCGACGCGCAGATCGCCGAGACCGCGACGTCGATGCTCGAGCCGTCCCGGCTCCTCTCGCTCGCGGGCAGCGTCAGCAGCATCGTCCTCAGCGTCGCCACCGCGCTGTTCTTCGTGCTCGCGTACGCCATCTTCATGGCCGCCGACGCCGCCCGGTACACCAACGCGTCGCGCCTGTTCGGGCGCTCGCACGCCGACCAGATCGACCGTGCCACGCGCTTCAGCTCCGGCGTGCGCCGCTACTTCGTCGTCAACGCGTCGTTCGGCGCGGTCGTCGCCGTCATCGACGGCGTCGCCCTGGGGCTGCTCGGCGTCCCGGCGCCCGTGGTGTGGGCCATCCTGGCGTTCGTCACGAACTTCGTGCCGAACATCGGCTTCATCCTCGGGCTGGTCCCGCCGGCCATCATGGCGTTCGTGGTGGGCGGCTGGCCGCTGGCGCTCGGCGTGATCGCGATCTACTGCGTCGTGAACGTGGTGCTCCAGGTGCTCGTGCAGCCCAAGTTCGTGTCCGACGCCGTGAGCCTGAGCCTCACGCTGAGCTTCGTCTCGGTGGTGTTCTGGACGTTCGTCATCGGCCCGCTCGGGGCGATCCTCGCCATCCCGCTCACCCTGCTGGTGCGGGCGCTCATCCTCGAGGGCGACCGCCGCACCGTGTGGCTGCGCTGGCTGTCCGGCGACACCACGGTGCTCTACGAGACGTCCGACCCGGGCGACCGCCCGGTCGCGCTGTCGGAGGGCGGGACGGCGTCGCCGGCCGGGGCGCGGACGGCAACCCTGCATCCCGCGGTCGAGACGGTCCGTGCGGCGCTGGACGCGCACGGCGCCGACGGCGAGGTCCGCTGGCTCCAGGACGGCGTGACGACGGCGGCCGCCGCGGCCCGGGCGCTCGACGTCCCCGTCGGCGCGATCGCCAACTCGCTCGTCTTCACCCTGGACGACTCCCCCGTGCTGGTGCTGACCAGCGGGTCGCACCGGGTCGACACCGCGTATCTCGGCGAGCGGCTCGGCGGGCGCCTCCGCAGGGCCGACGCCGCGCTCGTGCGAGAGGCCACCGGCCAGTCGATCGGTGGCGTCGCGCCAGTGGGGCACCCTGGGCAGGTGCCCACGTACGTCGACGTCGCGCTCGCGGAGCACGACGTCGTGTGGGCGGCGGCGGGGCACGCCCGCACCGTGTTCCCCACCACGTTCGACGAGCTGGTCCGGGTCACCGGGGGCACCCCGACCACGGTCGAGGCGCCCCCGGAGACTGCCTAGCCATCCACCTGGCGGACCCGGGTCAGTATCCGAGGGCCGCCAGCGCGGCGTCCGCCATCGCCGACTCCCCGCGGGCGTTCGGGTGCACCGGCACCACGTTGGTGCCGAACAGGAGCGGCTCGATCCACCGCTCGCCCCGCGCGGCGCACGCGTCGTGTCCGTCGCTGACCTCGGCCAGGTCCACGTAGGTCACGCCGGTCTCCGCGGCGGCGCGCTCGATGACGCCGTTGAGCGTGGACTGCAGGTCGCGCAGGTACGGGATGTCACCGCGCGCGATCGGCATCCTGGCGAAGCAGCCGCGCGTCTCGGGCACGATCCACGGGTAGCCGACGATCGCGACGTCAGCGTCCGGCGAGCGTTCCTGGATGCCCTGCAGGGCCGCGACCAGGGCCGGGTACGTGCTGTCCTCGACCTGGTCCGTGAAGCGGTCGCCGTACGCCCGCTCGCAGGGGTTGCCGTGGCCGGCGGTGAGAGCCCCGATCGACCCGCAGGCGAGGAGCGCCCCGATGAACGTGCTGTTGTCGTTGCCGCCGATCGTGAGGGTCACCAGGTCGGTGTCCTCGGTGAGGGCGTCGAACTGGGCGGGCACGCGCGGGTACTGGCTCTCGGCGAAGTGCTTCGTCTGCGCCCCGCCGCACGTGACGTCCGTGAGGTCCGCCCCGAGCCGGTCGGCGACCGCGTTCGGGTAGTTCAGCGTGGTGCGCAGGCACAGGGGCCGGGCACCGGGGTCGAGCGGCAGGATGCCCGAGCCTGCCGAGTACGAGTCGCCGAGGGCGACGTAGCGGAGCGGGTCACCCTCGGCCGCCTGGGCGGTGGGGACGGGGCCGGCCGCGGTGACGAGGGCGGTGGCGAGGGCCATGCCGGCCGTCGCGAGACCGGCGGTCAGGGCGCGACGGCGCCGACGTGGTGCGTGCATGAGACAACTCCCTTGTTGCGTCTTGCATCCGAGGTGCTCGTCGTCGAACACCGAGACCGAGTATCACCGCATGGGACGCAGTCTTCACCCAGGCACGCCGGTAACCGGACAGCCTTGCCCGGTGGGGCGGAGTGGTGGTCAGCCTGCGAAGAGCACGCGGCCGTCGGGGTCGTCGTCCCGGCGGGGGCGCAGCGTGGCCGGCGCGGGCCACGGCAGCTCGAACCGCTCCACCGCCACGTCGATCGCGCCGAAGTCGTCGGTCTGCACCAGGACGAGCCCCGGGGTCACCTCGACGAGGCGCACCCGCAGGGGCTCGTCGTCGTCGCGCTCCAGCATCCACACGTTCGCCATCCACGACAGGCCCGCCTCCTCCAGCGCGGCCTCGGCGACGTCCCAGTCGACCGCCCCGGTGAGGTCGCGCCCGAGCAGCGACACCGCCACCCACTCCTCGCCCTCGGGGCGCAGCCAGCCCACGGGCTCGCGGTCCTCGGGGCGGCGGTGGGCGATCCAGTCGGCGGGGAGCATCCTGGCAGGCTAGCCGCCGACGCCGTCCCGCGTCGCGGAGATTCCGCGGGCGTACGCCTCGGCGCTGCCCTCCCGGAACAGGTCGTCCGCGCTGGGGCGCACCAGCGTGCGTGCCCCCGGGCCGTCACCGTCCGGCCCGCCACCCGCGAGGACGTAGCGGCCCAGGCCCCGCACCACGGCGACCGGCCGCCCGGACGTCTTGCCGCGGACCAGCTCGGACGCCGCCGCGACCTCGTCGGCCACGGCGGTCACCGTCACCGAGATCGGCCGGCCGTGCGCGTCGGCGCCCCCGCGGAGGTCGTCGACGACCGCGACGCCCGCCGCACCGATCGCGATGTCGACCAGGCCGTCACGCCAGGGCCGCCCGGCCGTGTCGGTGACGACGACGCCGAGCCGGTCCACGCCCCAGCGGGCCCGCAGCGCCCGGCGCAGCGCACGAGCCGACGCGTCCGGGTCCTCGGGCAGCAGCAGCACCGTCCCGTCGGGGGTGTTCGACGCGTCGACGCCCGCCGCGGCCATGACCAGGCCCAGCCGGTTCTCGACGATCCGCAGGGGGGCGAGCCCGCCCGGGCGCTCGCGCGTCGCGACGACCCGCACCGTCTCGTCGGTGATCGCCTGCTCCCGGTCGGCCGCCCGCACGACGCGGCCCTCCGCCTTCGAGACGATCTTCGACGTGACGACGACGACGTCGCCGTCGGCCACCCCCTCGGCGTCGAGCAGGTCGCCCACCAGGAGGGCGAGGTCGTCACCCGGACGGACCTCGCCCAGGCCCGCCGGGGCCCAGACCGTCAGCCGGTCGCTCACCGGGTCAGCTTCGGGAGCACCTCGCGGCCGAAGACCTCGATCCACTCGCGCTGGTTGCGTCCGACGTTGTGCAGGTAGATCCGGTCGAAGCCGAGGTCCGCGTACTTCTGGATGGCGGCGCGGTGCTCGTCCGGGTCGGCCGAGATGACCATGCGTCCCTCGAAGTCCTCCGGGCGCACCAGCTTGGCCATCTGCGCGAAGTCGTGCGGCGAGCGGATGTCGGCCTTGGGGAACTTCATGCCCCCGTTGGGCCACTCCGTGAGCGCGTTCGCGAGGGCCTCCTCGTCGGTGGCGGCCCACGACATGTGCACCTGCAGCACCTTGGGCATGCCGACCGGGTCGCGCCCCGACTCCCGCACGCCGTCGTCGAACTTGCCGAAGAGCATCTCGATCTTCTCGAGCGGTGCCCCGACGGTGATCAGCCCGTCCGCGTGCTTGCCGGCGCGCTTGGCGGTGATCGGCCCGGCGGTCGCCACGAGGATCTCCGGCGGCACGTCCGGCATGGTCCACAGCCGCGTGGACTCCATCTTGTAGTACTGGCCGGAGTGCTTGACGTCCTTGCCGTCGATGCCCGACGCGAACAGCTTCTTGATGATGTCGATGGCCTCGAACATGCGGTTGATGCGCTCGGGCGCCTCCGGCCAGTAGCCCGCGACGACGTGCTCGTTGAGCGCCTCGCCGGAGCCGAGCCCCAGCCAGTGACGGCCCGGGTACATCGCGGCGAGCGTCGCCGACGCCTGCGCCACCATCGCCGGGTGCCAGCGGAACGTCGGGGCGGTGACGCCGGGGCCGAGGTCCCCGCGGGTGCGCTCGCCGAGCGCGGACAGCACGTTCCACACGAACGCCGCCTCGCCCTGCTGCGGGACCCACGGTTGGAAATGGTCCGCCGCCATGACGCCGGAGAAGCCGTGCTCCTCCGCGTACGCCGAGAGGTCGACGACCTCGGTGGGGTGGAACTGCTCGAGCATCGCGGCATAGCCGATGGTGAGACCGGAAGGCATGACGCGACCCTATCCCCGCCCGCCGACGAGGTACCTGCTACCGGCCCGACTCATGCCAGGCGCTTGGCGAAGAAGTGCTCGGCGTACGGGTTCTCGTTGTACCGCCCGACCCGGCGGTACCCGGCGCGCTCGTACATCGCGACCGCCTCGACGAGGGTGCCGTTCGTGTCGAGGCGCACCTCGTCGTGGCCGAGGTCGCGGCTCACGCCCTCCAGGTGACGCAGCAGCCGCGAGCCCAGCCCCGCCCCGCGCCAGGCGGGGTGCACCCACATGCGCTTGATCTCCCCGCGCCCGTCGCCGAGCGGCTGCACTCCCCCGCACGCCACCGGGGCGCCGTCGCTCGTCGCGACGACGAACGCGCCCGACGGCGGCCGCAGGCGGTGGGCGTCGGCCGAGCCGGAGTCGCCCGGGTCGAACCCTCCGGGGAACCGCTCGTCGAGCTCGGCCACGTACGCCGCCACGGCGGCGCGGGCGGGCGCCGCGAGCGGGTCCACGGGCTCGAGGGTCACCGTCGCGGCACGTACGAGCAGGTCCGCCTCCGCGAGCGCCGCGGCCAGCCGGGCGCGCTGCCTCGCGGTGAGCGGCCCGAGCAGGTCGCGGGCGCGGTCGCCGGAGCGCCGCTCCAGGTCGTCCCAGGCCCGCCGGCCGGCGGGCGTCAGGTCCACGCGGCGCAGCCGCCCGTCGGCGGTGTCCGGCACGACGGCGACCAGCCCCTGGGACTCCAGCCTCCGCAGCAGGCGGCTCAGGTATCCGGAGTCGAGCCCGAGCCGGGACCTCAGGGCGCGGGTCGTGCCCGGCTCGGCACCGATCTCGAACAGCAGGCGTGCCGCCCCCAGCGGCATGCCGGTGCCGAGGAACGAGTCGTCCAGCGCGCCCACGCGCTGGGTGTAGCCGCGGTTGAAGCGCCGCAGGACGGCGGCATGGGCGTCGAGCTCGGTGGTCGCGTCGGACATTCTCTGACCTTAGTCAGACGAATGCCGGGACGGAACCCCCGACCGCACCGCGAAACCCGTTGCGGGGTGTGCCGCCACGTCTGGGAGAATGAGCGACCATGAGCGACTTCCCGACCCCCGAGGCGCAGCACGCGCCCGCGCAGACCCCCGCACCGACCCACGCCGCCGGCACGGTAGCCGACGGCGTCGTGCGCGCGGTGGTCCGGGAGGTACCGGACAAGGTCGGCCTCGACGGGCTCGAGCAGCGCTACGACGAGCGCTGGAGCGCCGACGGCACGTTCGCCTTCGACCGGACGGCGACGCGCGGCCAGGTCTTCTCCATCGACACCCCGCCGCCCACCGTCTCCGGCTCGCTGCACGTGGGCCACGTGTTCAGCTACACGCACACCGACACCGTGGCCCGGTTCCAGCGCATGCGCGGCAAGGAGGTCTTCTACCCGATGGGGTGGGACGACAACGGCCTGCCCACCGAGCGTCGCGTGCAGAACTACTTCGGCGTGCGGTGCGACCCGTCGCTGCCCTACGTCGAGGGCTTCGAGCCCCCGCACCACGGCACCGACGGCAAGAACGTCAAGCCCGGCGACCAGGTCCCCGTCAGCCGCCGCAACTTCATCGAGCTGTGCGAGCGGCTCACCGCCGACGACGAGCGGCAGTTCGAGGAGCTGTGGCGCCGGCTCGGGCTGTCCGTGGACTGGGCGCAGACGTACCAGACCATCGACGCGACCTCGCGGGCCGCGTCCCAGCGCGCGTTCCTGCGCAACCTGGCCCGCGGCGAGGCCTACCAGGCCGAGGCCCCCGGCCTGTGGGACGTGACGTTCCAGACCGCCGTCGCGCAGGCGGAGCTCGAGGCCCGCGAGTACCCCGGGTTCTTCCATCGTGTGGCGTTCCACTGCCCCGACGGCGAGAAGGTCTACGTCGAGACCACCCGCCCCGAGCTCGTCGGCGCCGTGGTCGCGCTCATCGCGCACCCCGACGACGAGCGGTACCAGGCCCTGTTCGGCACCACCGTCACCTCGCCCCTGTTCGGCGTCGAGGTGCCCGTGCTCGCGCACCCGGCCGCCGCGATGGACAAGGGCGCGGGCATCGCCATGTGCTGCACGTTCGGTGACCTCACCGACGTGCAGTGGTGGCGCGAGCTCCAGCTGCCGACCCGGTCCATCGTCCAGCGCGACGGCCGGCTGTCCCGCGAGACGCCGGAGTGGATCGCCGCCGGCCCGGGCGCCGACCTGTACGCCGCCGAGCTGGCCGGCAAGACGGCGTTCTCCGCCCGTACCGCCGTCGTCGACGCGCTGCGCGACTCGGGCGACCTGGACGGCGAGCCCGTCAAGACCCAGCGCATGACGAACTTCTACGAGAAGGGCGACAAGCCCCTCGAGATCGTCACCTCCCGGCAGTGGTACATCCGCAACGGCGGGCGCGACTACGAGGGGCGCGACCTCAAGGCGGAGCTGCTGCAGCGGGGCAAGGAGCTCGACTTCCACCCCGACTTCATGCGCGTGCGCTACGACAACTGGGTCGGCGGCCTCAACGGCGACTGGCTCATCAGCCGCCAGCGCTTCTTCGGCGTCGCCGTGCCGCTCTGGTACCCCGTGACCGCCGCCGGCGACGTCGACCACGAGCACCCGATCGTGCCCGCGGAGGCCGAGCTCCCGATCGACCCGACCTCGCAGGCGCCCGCGGGCTACACCGAGGACCAGCGCGGCGTGCCCGGTGGCTTCGTCGGCGACGCCGACGTGATGGACACCTGGGCGACGTCGTCCCTGACCCCGCTCATCGTGTCCGGCTGGGAGCGGGACGAGGACCTCATGGCCCGCGTGTACCCGATGGACCTGCGTCCCCAGGGCCAGGACATCATCCGCACCTGGCTCTTCGCCTCCGTGGTGCGCTCGCACCTCGAGAAGGGCGTGCTGCCCTGGAAGCACGCGGCGATCAGCGGCTGGATCCTCGACCCGGACCGCAAGAAGATGTCGAAGTCCAAGGGCAACGTCGTCACGCCCATGGGCCTGCTGGAGGAGCACGGCGCCGACGCGGTGCGCTACTGGGCGGCGTCCGCGCGCCTCGGCACCGACGCGGCCTTCGAGGTCGGTCAGATGAAGATCGGCCGCCGCCTGGCGATCAAGGTGCTCAACGCCTCGAAGTTCGCGCTGACGTTCGGCGTGGACCCGCAGACCGGCACCGGCGAGATCGTGCTGGACCCGGCGCGCGTCACGGTCGGCATCGACCGCGCGATGCTCGCCGGGCTCGCGGACGTCGTCGAGCAGGCGACCGAGGCCTTCGAGGCGTTCGACCACACCCGCGCGCTCGAGGTCACCGAGTCGTTCTTCTGGGCGTTCTGCGACGACTACCTCGAGCTCGTCAAGGACCGCGCGTACGGGGCGGGCACCGCGGCGTCCGAGCTCACCGACGCGACGGTGAGCGCGCGGACCGCGCTGGCCGTCGCCCTCGACGTGATGCTGCGGCTGCTCGCACCGTTCATCCCGTTCGCCACCGAGGAGGTCTGGTCCTGGTGGCGCACCGGCTCGGTGCACCGCGCACCGTGGCCGACCGCGCGGCCGCTGCGCGAGGCGGCCGGCGACGCCGACCCGCTCCAGCTCACCGCGGCCGGGCACGCCCTCGCGGCGCTGCGCAAGATCAAGTCCGAGGCGAAGGTGTCCATGCGCACGCCCGTCCTCGACGCCACCATGGCCGTGCCGGCCCCGCTCCTCGCGGGCGTGACCGACGCCCTCGTCGACGTCAAGGGTGCCGGACGCGTCACCGGCCCGCTGGAGCTGGTCGCGGCGGCCGAGGGCCAGGGCAACCCGGACGTCCAGGGGGGCATCGTCGTGACGGCCTCCGAGCTGGGTGAGCCCCCGGCCCGCAAGCCGAAGGCCTGACCCAGCACGACGAGGAGGCCCGGACGGGTCCGCCGTGGCGGACCCGTCCGGGCCTCTTCGTCGCCTCTTCGTCGCCTCTTTGTCGCCTCTTTGTCGCCTCTTCATGGCGAGGCTGCGGACCACTACCTCGGCGAGCGGACCCGCTCGTTGTCCCCGCTCATGGACGCCGCCCACTCGTGCGGGGTGGACCCGTCCGTCCACCGGAGCGTCGCGCCGACACCGTCCATGAGCTCGACCGACCCCTCCGGGGCGAACGCCAGGCCCGCGTCCTGGGCGACGGCGGCACGCATGAGCGCGGACGCCGCCGGCAGCTCCTGGAGCCCGTCCGTGACCCCGCCGCCCTCCAGCTCGGCGCGCGCCACGGCGATGTGCATCGGCTCGGGGCCGATCCACAGGTGCCGCCCGTCGAGCAGCCCGCTGAAGCCGGGGCTCGCCGCACCGCCCTCGGACCAGGTGCGCAGCGCGGCGGTGGCCGCGTCCGCCAGCTCCTCGGAGAGCACCAGGTGCTTCACCTGGCCACGGGCCAGGACCTGCACGACGTCGTCGATGCTCGTCACCGCCCCGTCCTCACGCCCCAGCCCCTGCCGCAGCTCGGCGAGCACCTGCTCACGGCGGCGCTCACGGAACGAGTCCAGCGCGTCGGACAGCCCGTCGGCGAAGGCGTCCTCCCGGACGCCCGGGCCGCGCCCGCCGCCCGGCACCTCGACCGTGATCTCGGCGGCCTGGCGGCCGAGCGCGCCCCGCACGAGCGGCACGGCACGCACGTCACCGCTGAGCAGCACGATCTCGGGGCGCTCGGCCGCCACCCGCCGGTCGACCTCCGTGGCCACCGCCTCGGCGTTGCGGCGCCACGAGTCCTCGGCCCGGGACTCGATGGTCGCCCGCTTCACGCTCGGGCTCGAGGTCTTGGAGACCTCGTCGTGGCCACCCTCGAACGCCTCCACGGCGCCGGTCGGGTGACCGTCGACGCCGACGGTGCAGAAGTCCGCGCCCTGCCGGTCCACGGTCACGCACAGGGCGTTCACCGCCTCGTCCGCCGACCTCGCGGCCTGCATCAGGGACGGGACCTCGTGCCAGACCCCAGTGGTCAATGCCGGTGGCTCACGCAGGACCCGGTCGACGAGCACGCCGTCGGCGTCGGCGATCAGGACCCGCCCGTGCGGGCCGGGCACCCTGGTGGGGCGGTCCACCGCCTCGTCGAGCTCGGCGAGGACGGCGTCCGGTGCACCCTGCTTCTCGAGCGTGCGCCGGACGGCTCGCCAGCGGTTCGCCACGTTCCGGTCACCGGCCTCCGCAGACCTCGTCGCATCCAGGTAGACGGTGGCGAAGGGTCCGGGGTGGCCGACGAGGGGCTTGAGCCAGTCGATCTTCATGCGGGATCCCCCTGGGTCGGCATCGGCTGTGAACCACCAGCCTGCGACGGATCACGCACGTGCGCCACCTCTGTCAGGGCGCCTCAGACCTCACCCCTTCAAGAGTAGGTGTCCAGCGGCGGCAGCTCGCCGGCGAGCCGTCCCGCGGCGTGCTCGGCGGCGATGTGCTCGTGGTGCCTGATCACCTCGGAGACGATGAAGTCCCGGAACTGCTCGGCGAACTCGGGGTCGAGCCCGGCGCCGCCCGCGATCCGCTTGAGCCGGTCGATCTGCTGCCGGTCGCGCGACGGGTCGGCCGGCGGCAGGCCGCCGACCGCCTTGAGCTCCCCGACGCGGCGGGTCATCTTGAAGCGCTCCGCGAGGAGGTGGACCAGGGCGGAGTCGATGTTGTCGATGCTCGCCCGCAGGTCGAGGATCTCGCGCGGCATCGCGGGGCCGGCCGCCTGCGGCGCGCGTGCGACGTCATCGGTGTTCTGGGGCATGGGACGATCCTACGAGCCGCGCCGCGACCGTGCGGACGGCGTCCGCGATCCACCGGCGACGTCCGACGGCCCCAGGGACGTCCGACGTCACCGGAGGTGTAAGGTCCCTCCTTGGCCTCCACCAGGGCCGATCTACCCCGACCCAGCACCACGGAGAACGACCGATGCCTCACGCCACGACACCGAGCCTCGTGGACGTCCCCGAGGACGCGAGCATCAACACCCTGCTCGCCGACCGGGTCGCCCGGGCGGGGTCCGCCACCCTCCTCGAGCGCCAGGCGAAGGCCGGCGGGGAGTGGCTGCCCGTCAGCGCGGCACAGTTCGACGCGGACGTGCTCGCCGTCGGGCGCGGGCTGGTCGCCCACGGGGTGGAGGTCGGCGACCGGGTCGCCATCATGTCGCGCACCCGGTACGAGTGGACGCTGCTCGACTTCGCCCTCTGGGCCGTCGGTGCGGTCCCGGTGCCGGTCTACGAGACGTCGTCCCCCGAGCAGGTGCACTGGATCCTGTCGGACGCCGGCGTCCGTCTCGCCGTGGTCGAGACCCCGGCGCACGCCGACGCCGTCCGCCACGTCCGCGACCGCCTCCCGCACCTGGAGGACGTGCTCGTCCTCGCCGGCGGGGCCGTGCGGGAGCTGCGGGAGGCGGGCGAGACCGTCACGACCCGCGAGGTCGTGGCCCGGCGCGAGGCCGTGCGAGGGGACGACCTGGCCACCGTCGTGTACACCTCCGGGTCCACCGGCCGCCCCAAGGGGGCGGAGCTCACCCACGGCAACTTCACGCACGTCGTCATGAACGCACGGCTCGTGCTTCCCGAGCTCCTCGAGGCCGACGGCGCGCGCACCGTGCTGTTCCTGCCGCTGGCCCACGTGTTCGCCCGGCTGATCCAGCTCGTCGCGATCGGCAGCGGCACCGTGCTCGGCCACCTGCCCGACGTGAAGACCCTCGTGGACGACCTCGGGACGTTCCGGCCCACGTACCTCCTCGCCGTGCCCCGCGTCTTCGAGAAGGTCTACAACTCGGCGGAGCAGAAGGCGGGCCACGGTGCCCGGCGCCGGCTGTTCCGGTGGTCCGCCAGGGTCTCGGGCGCGTACTCGCGCGCCCTCGAGGCGGGACCGGTCCCGCTGTCGCTGCGTGCGCGGCACCGCGTCGCCGACGCCCTCGTGCTGCGCAGGCTGCGCGCGGCGATGGGCGGGCGGCTCACGTACGCCATCTCCGGCGGGGCGCCCCTGGGCGACCGGCTCGGACACTTCTTCCGGGGCGCCGGCGTCACCATCCTCGAGGGCTACGGCCTCACCGAGACCACCGCGCCCACCTCGGTCAACCTGCCCTCGGACCTGCGCATCGGCACCGTCGGGCCCCCGCTGCCCGGCACCTCGGTCCGGGTGACCGACGACGGCGAGGTCCTGGTCCGCGGCCCCCACGTCTTCCGCGGCTACCGCGGCCGCCCGGACCTCACGGCGGACGCGGTCGTCGACGGCTGGTTCCGCACCGGCGACCTGGGTGTGCTCGACGACGGGCACCTGCGCATCACCGGGCGCACCAAGGAGATCATCGTCACGGCGGGCGGCAAGAACGTGGCGCCCGCCCCGCTCGAGGACCGGCTGCGCGCCCACCCGATCGTGTCCCAGGTGGTCGTCGTTGGCGACCGCCGACCGTTCGTCGGGGCGCTCGTGACCCTCGACGCGGAGATGCTGCCCGGCTGGCTCGCCATGGAAGGGCTGCCGCCGATGCGGCCCAGCGAGGCCCGGACCGACGAGCGGGTGCTGGCCGCCCTCGACGCCGCCGCGACCGAGGCCAGCGCAGGGGTGTCCCAGGCGGAGTCGATCCGCAAGATCCGGGTGCTCGAGGGCGACTTCTCCGAGGCGAACGGCTATCTCACGCCGTCGCTCAAGGTGCGGCGCACCGCCGTCGTGCGCGACTTCGCGGCCGACGTCGACGCGCTGTACGCGCGCTGAGGAGGGCCCGGGCGCGCGTGGCGGTACCGCTCAGGCGGACTTCTCGCGCGGGGGGCGCCGCCGCACCGGGGAGGTGCGCGGCACGATCGTCGGGTTGACGTTCTCCAGCACCACGTCGCGGCTGATCACCACGCGCTCGACGTCGTCACGGCTGGGCACGTCGAACATCACCTGCTGGAGGACCTCCTCCATGATCGCCCGCAGCCCGCGCGCGCCGGTGCCGCGCAGCAGCGCCTGCTCGGCGATCGCCTCGATGGCGTCGGTGTCGAACTCCAGCTCCACGCCGTCGATCTCGAACATCCGCTGATACTGCTTGACCAGGGCGTTGCGGGGCTCGGTGAGGATGCGCACCAGCGCCCCACGGTCCAGGGGGGACACGGCGGCGATCACGGGCAGGCGCCCGATGAACTCCGGGATGAGGCCGTACTTCTGCAGGTCCTCCGGGCGGGTCTCGGCGAACAGGTCGTCCTCGGCGACGGCGCTCTCCATCGGGGCGCTGAACCCGATGCCGCGCTGCCGGGCCCTGGCGGCGACGATGTCGTCCAGTCCCGCGAACGCGCCGGCCACGATGAACAGCACGTTCGTCGTGTCGATCTGGATGAACTCCTGGTGCGGGTGCTTGCGGCCACCCTGCGGAGGCACCGACGCCGAGGTGCCCTCGATGATCTTCAGCAGCGCCTGCTGCACGCCCTCGCCGGACACGTCGCGGGTGATCGACGGGTTCTCCGCCTTGCGGGCCACCTTGTCGACCTCGTCGATGTAGATGATGCCCGTCTCGGCCTTCTTGACGTCGTAGTCCGCGGCCTGGATGAGCTTGAGGAGGATGTTCTCGACGTCCTCGCCGACGTACCCGGCCTCCGTCAGCGCCGTGGCGTCCGCGATGGCGAACGGGACGTTGAGCAGCTTGGCGAGGGTCTGCGCCAGGTACGTCTTGCCGGTGCCCGTGGGCCCGATGAGCAGGATGTTGGACTTGGCGATCTCGACGGCGTCGGCGCCGTCCTTGCCCTCCCGGGACTCGCCCGCCTGCACCCGCTTGTAGTGGTTGTAGACGGCGACGGCCAGCGCGCGCTTGGCGGCGTCCTGCCCGATGACGAACTGTTCGAGGAACTCGAAGATCTCGCGCGGCTTGGGCAGCTCGGTGAGCCCCAGCTCCGCCGCCTCGCCGAGCTCCTCCTCGATGATCTCGTTGCACAGGTCGATGCACTCGTCGCAGATGTACACGCCGGGACCGGCGATGAGCTTCTTCACCTGCTTCTGCGACTTGCCGCAGAACGAGCACTTCAGCAGGTCTGCGCCGTCACCGATCCGTGCCACCGGGAGCCTCCATGTCCTGAGCGCCTGTTCTGGTCAGGTCCTCCGACCATTCCACACCACCGGGGCCCGCTTGTCAGCCGCGTTCCCCGGTGCGTCGCGACGCCGGGCCGGGCGAGGATCCCTCGAGGGCCGCCCGGCCCGCCGTCACCGCAGGTCAGCGAGCCGCGATCGCGGCCGGCTTGCGGCTCTCGAGCACCTGGTCCACCAGGCCGTAGTCCTTCGCCTGGGCGGCGGTGAGGATCTTGTCGCGCTCGATGTCGTCGCGGACCTGATCCTGGGACTTGCCGGTGTGGAACGACAGCGTCGCCTCGAGCCACTCGCGCATGCGGATCAGCTCGTTCGCGTGGATCTCGATGTCGGACGCCTGCGCGTAGCCGCCGCCCTCCATCGCGGGCTGGTGGATCAGCACGCGCGCGTTCGGCAGCGCGAGCCGCTTGCCCGGCTGGCCGGCGGCCAGCAGCACCGCCGCGGCCGAGGCCGCCTGGCCCAGGCACACGGTCTGGATCTGCGGCTTGATGAACTGCATCGTGTCGTACAGCGCAGTCATGGCCGTGAACGCCCCGCCCGGGGAGTTGATGTAGATCATGATGTCGCGGTCCGGGTCCTGGGACTCCAGGACGAGGAGCTGCGCCATGATGTCGTCCGCGGAGGCGTCGTCGACCTGGACGCCCATGAAGATGATGCGGTCCTCGAACAGCTTGGTGTACGGGTCCTGGCGCTTGAAGCCGTACGCGGTGCGCTCCTCGAACTGCGGCAGGACATAGCGGGACGACGGCGCGCCGTGCGGCAGCGCGACACCGCCCGGGCGGCCCGCGGCGCCGGCCAGGCTCTGCGCCCGCAGGGCGAACTGGTACTCGTCTGAGTGGCTCACGGTTGTCTCCTCGGGTGAAGGTCGGTGGGGTCCTCGCGGGACGGGGCAGGACGGCTCAGGACGCCGTCGTTCCGCCGCCGCCCGAGACCGAGGAGGCGTTGGTGACCACGTGGTCGACGAAGCCGTACTCGAGGGCCTCGTCAGCGGTGAACCAGCTGTCGCGGTCGTTGTCCTTGAGGATCTTCTCGAGCGGCTGGCCCGTCTGCTCGGCCGTCAGCTCGGCGAGGACCTTCTTCATGTGCATGATCAGCTGGGCGCCGATCCGCACGTCCGTCGCGGTACCGCCGACGCCGCCGGAGGGCTGGTGCATCAGCACCCGCGCGTGCGGGGTGATGTAGCGCTTGCCCTTGGCGCCCGAGGACAGCAGGAACTGCCCCATCGACGCCGCCATGCCCATCGCGATGGTCGCCACGTCGGGCTGGATGTACTGCATCGTGTCGTAGATCGCCATGCCGGCCGTGATGGAACCGCCGGGGCTGTTGATGTACAGCCAGATGTCCTTGTCCGGGTCCTCAGCGGCCAGCAGCATCATCTGGGCGCAGATGGCGTTCGCGTTCTCGTCGCGCACCTCCGAGCCGAGCCAGATGATGCGCTCCTTGAGGAGCCGGTTGTAGATGGAGTCGTTGAGGCCGAGGCCCGGGCCATCGGCGCGCGCCACCGGCGTCGCACCGTCCATCCGCAGCAAGTCGTTCACGTCCGTCTCCTTCGTCATCGCCGTCGATCGACCCTAACGTGCACCGCGGCGCCGGAACGTCCCGCCCGGGCCCGTTTTCGCTGCGGGCGCACACGCCGCCCGCCTGCGGGCCGTCCGGGTCCGGGCGCCGGACGACGACGGCCCGCCGACACCCCTCGGGGCGGCAGCGGGCCGTCGTGCGGCGTGCCGGCGTCAGGCCTTGGCGGCCTCGTCGTCGGTGTCGGTGGCCGTGTCGGCGTCGGTGGCCGTGTCGGTGGTCTCCGCCTCCGCCACGACGGTCTCCTCCGCCTCGGCGACGGCCGCGTCGTCCTCGTCCGTCCCGATGAACTCGGTCAGGTCGACGACGTTGCCCTCGGAGTCCTTGACCTCGATCTCGCGCAGCGCGACCGCGAGGGCCTTGGAGCGCGCGACCTCGCCGACCATGGCGGGGATCTGACCGCCCTGGTCCAGGGTGGAGATGAACTGGTTCGGGTCCATGCCGTACTGCTGCGAGGCCTGCACGAGGTACTCGACGAGCTCGCCCTGGGCGACCTTCACCTCGAGCTTCTCGGCGAGGGTGTCCAGCAGGATCTGGTTCTGCAGGGCCTTGGTCGCGTCGACGGTGACCTCGGCGCGGTGCTCGTCGTCCTCGAGGCGGCTCTCGGACTCGAGGTGACGGTGCACCTCGGCCTCGACGGCACCGGCCGGGACCGGGACCTCGACCAGCTCGAGCAGCTTCTCGAGCAGCAGGTCGCGCGCGGCGACCGCCTGGTTGGACGTCTTCGCCGACGCGACCTGCTCGCGCAGGTCGGCCGTGAGCTCCTCGAGCGTGTCGAACTCCGACGCGAGCTGCGCGAAGTCGTCGTCCGCGGCCGGAAGGTCGCGCTCCTTGACCGACGTGGCGGTGACGGTGACCGTCGCCTCCTCGCCCTCGTGCTCGCCACCGGCGAGCTCGGTGGTGAACGTCGTGGTCTCCTCGGCCGACAGCCCGGTGAGGGCCTCGTCCAGGCCCTCGAGCATGTTGCCGGCACCGATCTGGTAGGAGACGCCGGAGACCGAGTCGATCTCCTCGTCACCGATCACGGCCTTGAGGTCGATGACGACGTAGTCGCCCTCGGCCGCCGGGCGGTCGACGCCCACCAGGGTGCCGAAGCGCTCGCGCAGCGAGTCGAGGCGCTCGGTGACGTCCTCGTCGCTGACGTCGGTGGAGTCCACCGTGAGCTCGATGCTCGACAGCTCGGGCAGCTCGAGCTCGGGGCGGACCTCGACCTCGGCGGTGAAGGCGAGCTGGCCCTCGCCGGCCTTCGCCGGGATCTCGGTGACCTCGACCTCGGGCTGGCCCAGCGGGCGCAGCGACTCGGCCGAGACCGCGTCACGGTAGAAGCCGGAGAGGGCGTCGTTCACGGCGTGCTCGACGACGGCGCCCCAGCCGACCCGCTGCTCGATGATGCGCGGGGGGACCTTGCCCTTGCGGAAGCCGGGGATGTTGACCTGCTCCGCGATGTGCTTGTAGGCGTGGTCGATGCTCGGCTTGAGCTCGTCGTACTCCACCTCGACGGTCAGCTTGACCTTGGTGGCGTCCAGGGTCTCGACGGCGCTCTTCACTTCGATGATCTCCAACGGGTCGGGTGCGTGCGCGCGCGTCTCGCCGGCGTGAGCCGGGTCTGGTTGCTGCGGCGCTGGGTGCGGTGCTTGCCACTGGCCGTGCGGCAGGCGCACGGGCAACCCGTCCATGGTACGCCACGGGCAGGGGCGTCCCGCGACCCTCACGGGCCGGGCCCGCGGGACGCCCTACCGGGGGGACGAGCGGCGCCGCGTCAGGAGCAGGTGTAGGTGACGCCGTCCACGTAGTGCTCTCCGGGCCCGAGGTCACCGCACGTCTCGACGACGTGGCCGAGCAGGGTGCCGACGACGACGCTGAGCACGATCGTGCCCAGGAGCACCAGGGCGCTGACGATGATTCCGGCGAGCGCCACGCCGTTCGAGCGCCCGGCCTTGCGCGACTTGACCATGCCCACGATCGACAGGACGAGCCCGACCAGCGAGAGGGGGCCCAGGAACCCGAGCACCAGACCGACGATGCCGAGCGTCTTGCCCGGGTTGTCGGCCTGCGGCTGGCCGGAGCCTGCGTACGGCGCCGGCGGGGCGGCCACCGCGGCACCGGTCTCGTGGGGCGCGCCGGGGGTCGTGGGGTCGGGGGTGGTCATTCTCGTGGGCTCCTCGCACGGGGCCGCCGTGTCTCGGCGGCCGGTGCGGTGATCCTCTCAGACGCCCCGCGCCTCCCCGGCAGCCGACCTATATCCCGTCCGGGTGCCAGGCGACGTGTCGGCGTCGTAGCCGGTCTGGCCGCTCCACGGTGCCGAGGATGACGTCGGCTCCGCCGTCGTACGGGGCGTAGAGCCACTTCGGCTGGACGCCGGGCCATCGAGCGTCCCACGTACCGGTGAGCCAGGCCAGGGACCGCTCCGGCACAGGCATGCGGAACCCGAGCACGCCGGCGGCGACCTCCTCGCACCGTGCACCGAGCCGCGCGAGACCCCCATGAAGCCCATAGGTCAACACGCTGCGACTCCTGCGCTCGGCGCCCAGATCGTGACGCCGCACGGACCGCCCGACGCTCCCGGGCGGGGACGGGTTCGCCCACCTGCGCCGAAATGTGTTCGCGCAGGTGGGCGGTGGTCGGGGTGACAGGATTTGAACCTGCGACCCTCTGCTCCCAAAGCAGATGCGCTACCAAGCTGCGCCACACCCCGAGAACCCACTCGCCTGCGGCGGTGGGCCTGCGCCAGTGTAGTGCTCCCGCCGGGCGCGGGCGGCGCAGCGACGCACGGGGGCAGCGGCCCGCGCCCGCCTGCGGGTTTGCTAGGGTGAGCCCCGCGTTCGAAGGGGCGGTCATGACCTGCCGTCACGGCCTGCCGTCACCGCCCGTCGAGCAGCGTGCGGGCGTAGCTCAATGGTAGAGCCCCAGTCTTCCAAACTGGCTACGCGGGTTCGATTCCCGTCGCCCGCTCACCCGAGCCGACAGGTTCGTCGAGCACGGACGGCCGTTGTCGGCGGCCGTCCGTGCCGATACGCTCGGTCGGGTCACGGGCTCGCGCCGCCGCACCCGTGGGAGCACCGCGGCCGCGCGCCGCCCGGAGGAAGGGACTCGGCCATGCGTCACACGCCTCGCGTCGCCGCCGTCCGCACCTCCCGCGCCATCTCCCCGGCCACCTGCCGCCCCCGCTGCCGCACCTGTCTGTAGAGCGTCCGCGTCACGCCTGACCCGCCACCCGGCGGGCCGCGGCGAGCGCGCGACGCTCACCCCGACGCGCACCAGGGCCCGCACGGTCCGCCGCACCGGCTCCGGTGGCGACGTCACCCGCACCACGACATCGTGACGTGCAGCACCGCACCTCACCGCACCTCACCGCACCTCACCGGCCGGCCCCGGTCCGCACCGCCCCGGCCCCGCACCTACGAAGAGGACACCACCATGGCCCGCATCTACGACGACGCGACCCAGCTCATCGGCCGCACGCCCCTCGTGAAGCTCAACCGCCTCACCGAGGGACTGGGCGCGACGGTCGTCGCCAAGCTCGAGTTCTACAACCCCGCTAACTCGGTCAAGGACCGCATCGGAGTCTCGATCATCGACGCGGCGGAGGCGTCGGGCGAGCTGCAGCCGGGCGGCACCATCGTCGAGGGCACCTCCGGGAACACCGGCATCGCGCTGGCGTGGGTGGGCGCGGCCCGCGGCTACAAGGTCGTGCTGGCGATGCCGGAGACCATGTCGAAGGAGCGTCGCGCCCTGCTGCGCGCGTACGGCGCGGAGCTCGTCCTGACCCCGGGAGGCGAAGGCATGAAGGGCGCCCTGGCCGCCGCCGAGAAGATCGTCGCCGAGCGGCCCGGCGCGATCCTCGCCCGTCAGTTCGCCAACGAGGCGAACACCAAGATCCACCGCGAGACCACGGCCGAGGAGATCTGGGCGGACACCGACGGCGCGGTGGACGTCGTCGTGGCCGGCATCGGGACGGGCGGCACCATCACCGGCGTCGGCCAGGTGCTCAAGGAGCGCAAGCCGGGCGTCCGGGTCGTCGCGGTCGAGCCCGCCGAGTCGGCGATCCTCACCGGCGGCGCCCCCGGCCCGCACAAGATCCAGGGCCTCGGGGCCAACTTCGTGCCCGAGATCCTCGACACCTCCGTCTACGACGAGGTCGTCGACGTCGACGCCGAGACGGCGGTCGACCTCGCCCGCCGCGCCGCGAAGGAGGAGGGCCTGCTGGTCGGCATCTCGTCGGGCGCGGCCATCGCGGCAGCACTGCAGGTCGCGGCCCGCCCGGAGAACGAGGGCAAGCTGATCGTCGTCGTCGTCCCCGACTTCGGCGAGCGCTACCTCTCGACGATCCTCTACTCGGACCTGCTGGACTGACGTGCCCGACCAGCCCTCCCCCCCTGCCGGCCACCGGCCCGCCGATCCCGGCGGGCCGGACATGCCGGTCGTCCACGACGAGACCGACCACCCGATGCCGGCGGGCCACCGGCCCGGGCTGCGTCACCTCGTGGAGCTCCTCATGGAGGACCTCGACGCCGCGCACGCCCACGACCCGGCAGCCCGCACGCGCGTCGAGGTGGCGCTCGGCTACCCGGGCGTGCACGCCGTGTGGACGCACCGGATCACGCACCGGATGTGGCACCGGCCGGGCCTGCGCCTGCCCGCGAGGCTCCTCTCGCAGGTCTCGCGGTGGCTCACCGGGATCGAGATCCACCCGGGGGCGCGGATCGGCCGGCGGCTGTTCATCGACCACGGCATGGGGGTCGTGATCGGGCAGACGACGGTGGTGGGCGACGACTGCGTGCTGTTCCACGGCTCGACGCTGGGCGGCCGGTCGATGCGGCAGGGCAAGCGTCACCCCACCCTGGGCGACCGCATCATGGTCGGGGCCGGGGCCAAGGTGCTGGGTCCGCTGTGGATCGGCGACGACGCGCAGATCGGCGCGAACGCCGTGGTCGTCCGGGACGTCCCGCCCGGGATGGTCGCCGTCGGCGTCCCGGCCCAGGCCCGCAGGCCGGGCCACCTGCCCGACCACGGTCAGCACGTCGAGGACGCCTCGGAGCTCATCGAGTACGTCATCTAGCACCGGACGCGGCGTGCCCGGACCGGAGGCCCGCGCTCCCCGCCGTCTCGCGGCGCGGGGTGCGGGCCTTCGCGCGTCGACCGGCAGCTTGTTCTAGTAGTCGTAGAACAAATATTCTGCGCCACATGATGTGGAGGATCGACCCCGGCGGTGACGAGCCGCTGTACGCGCAGCTCGTCACCCAGGTGCGGCTCGCCGTCGCGCACGGCGAGCTGCGTCCGGGCGAGCGGCTGCCCGCCGCCCGCGAGCTGGCGGCGTCCCTGGACCTCAACATGCACACCGTCCTGCGGGCCTACCAGCTGCTGCGCGACGACGGCGTCGTCGAGCTCCGCCGCGGCCGCGGGGCCATGGTCGCCGCGCGGCAGCCCGCGGACCTGACGGCCGTCGAGCGGGCGATCGCCGACCTGGTCGACGCCGCGCGGCGGGCGCACCTCTCCACCGAGACCACCACCACCCTCGTCAAGGAGGCGATGCACCGATGACCAGCACTCCCCCGACCGGCACCCGGCCCACCGACGGCGCGCCCGAGGCGTGGCGCGGCCGGGCGCGCCGCGCGATGACGTGGGCGTCGGCCGCCGGGGCGGCCCTGGCCCTGGCCGCCGCAGCCGTGGCCTGGTCGTGGTCCGGCGAGCTCCCGGCCGAGGCGGCCTCCCACTGGAGCGGCAGCGGCGTCCCCGACGGGTTCTCGACTCCGTCGAGCCTCGTGCTGCTCTGCACCGCCCTCGCGCTCGGTCTCGTCGCGCTCTTCTGCGCCATCGGGACGCTCGCCGGGTCGGCGGCGTCCACCCGGCGCATCGCCGCCGCGGGCAGCGTCTGGTCGGGCGGGTTCGCGGGCGGCCTGCTGCTGGTCACCCTCGCTCCGCAGCGCGGGCTCGACGACGCCTCGCAGGTCGGGCTGTCGGCGGGCGCCATGGCCCTGGTCCTCGTGGCACCGCTCGTCCCCGCCGTCGTGGCCGCGATGCTCGTCCCAGGCGACCCGGTGCTGGCCGCCGCCGCCCCGGTCCCCTCGGACGCGCCCCGGGTCGCGGTCCGCGACGGCGAGCGGGTGGTCTGGCTGCGCCGCGCGACCGGCGGGCCGGGCCTCGCGGTCGGGGCGGTCTCCATCCTGGTGACCGTGGCGCTCGCGGTCGTCACCCAGACGTGGGGGATGCTCGTGGTCCCCGTGCTGCTCGCCGGGCTGTTCGTGGCGATGTTCGCGTTCAGCGTTCGCGTCGACGGGTCGGGGCTCACCGTCCGCTCGGTGGCCGGCTGGCCTGGGACGCACGTCCCCGCCGCCGAGGTGCTCGCGGCGAGCGTGGTCCACGTGAGCCCGTTCCGCGAGTTCGGCGGGTGGGGCTGGCGGGTCGGGAGCGGCGGTCGCGTGGGCGTGGTGCTCCGCCAGGGCGAGGGCCTCCTGGTGGAGCGGTCCGGCGGCCGCTCGCTGGTCGTGACGGTCGACGACGCCGCGACGGCCGCCGCGCTGCTCAACACCGCGGCGGAGCGGGCCCGGTGACCACCGCGCCCCTCACGCCGGCAGGTCGCGGTGCTGCTCCGCCAGCGCCGCGGGCGCCTTCGCGTGCCACGCGTCCTCAAGGAGCTCGCGCAGCAGCGGCTCCCGGGTGATCGCCAGCCGCACCAGGACGGCGGCGTAGCCGTCCAGGTGCGGGATGGTGAAGCAGGCCTGCGGGTGCGCGGCGAGCAGTGCCTCCTTCTCCCCCAGGTCGTCGACCGAGACGGCGAGGATGGGCCCGGCGGGCACCGGCTCGTCGCCGAACCGCCGGACGTCGGCCTTGCTGAACGGGCGCTCCCACGCGAAGACCGTCCCGGCCACCGCCCAGGCGCGGTGCCCGTAGCGGGTCTCGGTCGTCACCTCAGGGAGCAGCGCTGCGAGCCGGGCGACGTCCTCGACGGTGGCCATCTTCCGACCGTAGCGAGATCCGTGCACCGCGCACGTCGGCGGTCGACTAGGGTGTGACCCGCGTTACCTCATACTCCCGGTACCGGACACACTCGACGAGGAGCACCTGCCCATGAGCGACCTGCGTATCGGCATCCAGACCGGCTACTGGTCCCGCAAGCCTCCGAAGGGCATCGTCCCCGCGCTCGTCGCGGCCGAGGCCCTCGGCCTGGACTCCGTGTGGACGGCGGAGGCCTACGGCTCGGACGCCTTCACCCCGCTCGCCTGGTGGGGCTCGCGCACCCGTCGCGTGCGCCTCGGGACCGGCATCGCGCAGATGGCCGCGCGGACGCCGACCGCCACCGCGATGCAGGCGATCACCCTCGACCACCTGTCCCGCGGGCGCTTCGTCCTCGGCCTCGGCGCCTCCGGGCCTCAGGTCGTCGAGGGCTGGTACGGCCAGCCGTACCGCAAGCCGCTCGCCCGGACCCGCGAGTACGTCGACGTCGTCCGCCAGGTCTTCGCCCGCGAGCGCCCCGTGACCGCTGACGGCGAGTTCTACCGCCTCCCGGTGCCGGCCGACACCCCCGGCGCGACCGGCCTGGGCAAGGCGCTCAAGCCGACCGTGCACCCCCGGCGCGCGGACATCCCCATCGTGCTCGCGGCGCAGGGCCCCAAGAACGTCGCGCTGGCCGCAGAGATCGCCGACGGCTGGATGGCCGGGTTCTACGCCCCCAAGGCCGACGCCGAGCACCGTGAGCTGCTGGGCACCGGGTTCGCCGCCCGGTCCGCCGAGCGCACCCCGGCGTCCGGGTTCGAGGTGCTCGCGACGGTGCCCGTCGTCGTGCGGGACGACGTCGAGGCCGCGGCCGACGTGATCCGGCCGCACATCGCGCTGTACGCGGGCGGGATGGGCGCCAAGGAGGCGAACTTCCACAAGGCGTCGCTCGACCGCCTCGGCTACAAGACCGCGCTGGACGAGGTGCAGGCGCTGTTCCTCGAGGGCCGCAAGGACGACGCCGCGCGCGCCGTCCCGACAGAGCTGGTCGAGGAGATCGCGCTCGTCGGCCCGGCGGACAAGGTCGCCCGGGACCTCACGCGGTGGGAGGGCACCGCCCTGACCACCATGCTGCTGCAGGGCGACCCGTCCTCCATGCTCACCGTGCTCGCGGCCACGCAGGCCGCCCGCAAGGACGCGAGCGGCAGCACGCCCCTGGGCGCCCGCGTGCGCGCCGGCGCCGGCTCCCTCGCGGCGCGGGTGGCGCCGTCGAAGGCCTGATCGGCCCTCACCCGGGGCCGGGGAACCACACAGCACGACGCAGGTCCACGCGATGTCCGTCGCGGGACAGCGGGCAGCCCTCGGCGCGCAGTGCGTCGAGGGCTGCGGTCAGGTGCCGTGCCGGAGGCGCGCCCGCCGCGTTGACCACCCGCCACCACGGCACCGGGTGGTCGTCCTGGGCCGGCCCGACGACGGCCGCACCCGCGGGCACCAGGTGTGCGTACCGGTCGCCCGACCCGGACATCACCTGACCCACCTGCCGCGGCCCGCCGCGGCCCAGGTCCTCGGCGACGATCTCCGCGATCAACCCGTACGTCATCGCGCGGCCGGGCGGGATGCGGCGCACCAGCGCGAGCACCGCGGCGGCGTACTCCTCCACGTCGTCCACCCGGCGAGGCTACCGGCCGCAAATGGCTGGCGGCGCCTGGCCCCGGGGCGTCACGATCGGGCGGTGACCTCCTCCGCCTCGCGCTCAGCCCTGCCCGCCGGCTACGCCTTCCGCCCGCTCACGGCCGACGACCGCCACGCCCTGCTCGACCTCGACACCTGGGCGTTCCCCGCCCCCTACTCGATCGCCGACTTCGACGAGCTCGCGCTGCCGCTCACGTGGGAGCGGACGGTCGGCGTCGAGGGTCCCGCCGGCGACGGCCTCGTCGCGCTGCG
Source organism: Isoptericola luteus (assembly GCF_020297055.1). Classification (GTDB taxonomy): domain Bacteria; phylum Actinomycetota; class Actinomycetes; order Actinomycetales; family Cellulomonadaceae; genus Isoptericola; species Isoptericola luteus. Next base: position 264,569 of record NZ_JAIXCQ010000004.1, read on the forward strand.
CGCCTCGTACCCGTTCACCAGGTTCCCCGTCCCGGGCGGCGAGCTGCCCACGGCGGGGCTGACCTGGGTGGGCGTGCACCCTCAGCACCGGCGCCGCGGCCTGCTCTCCGCCATGATCGACGACCACCTGGGCCGCTGCCGCGAGCGCGGCGAGGCGCTGTCCGCGCTGTTCGCCGCGGAGGCCGCCATCTACGGCCGGTTCGGGTACGGCAAGGCAGCCGACGACGTGCGGCTGACCATCCCGCGGGGCGCCGCCCTGCGCGACGTGCCCGGAGCCGACGAGCACACCGTGCGCATCGAGCACGCCGACCGTGAGCGGCACGGCGAGCTCGTGGCGCGGCTGCACCGTGCGCCGGGGATCCCGGCCGCGCAGGGGGCGCTCAACCGGCCCGGCTGGGCCACCCGGGAGTCGGAGGAGCTGTGGGCGAGCTACTGGTCCGACCCCAAGACGTTCCGCTCCGGCGGCCGCGAGTCCCTGCGGGTCGTCGTGGTCGAGCGCGACGGCGAGCCCCGTGGCTACGCCACGTTCCGCCGCACGCTCGGCTGGGAGGTCACCGGCCCACGGGGCACCGTGCACGCGGGCGACGTCGTCGCGCTCGACGCCGCCGCGGCACGCGCGCTGTGGGGCGTGCTGCTCGACCTGGACCTCATGAGCACCACCGAGCCGTTCCTGCTGCCCGCCGACGACCCGGTCCTGAGCCTGCTCGTCGACCCGCGCGCCGCCGGCGCCCGGGTCACGGACAACGTGTGGGTCCGCCTCGTCGACGTGCCCACGGCCCTCGCCGGCCGGCGCTACCAGGGGGACGTCGACGTCGTCGTCGGCGTCACGGACACCCGGCTGCCCGACAACGCGGGCTCCTGGCACCTGCGGGCGGACGCGTTCGGCACGGCCACGTGCGAGCGCACGCAGGCTGCGCCCGACCTGGAGCTGGACGTGCGCGAGCTCGGCGCCGCCTACCTGGGCGGCACGTCGCTCGCCGCGCTGGCGGGCGCGGGGCTCGTGGCCGAGCGCTCGCCGGGCGCCCTGGCGACGGCGAGCGCCGCGTTCGGCTGGCCCGTCGCGCCCGCCTGCGGCTGGGTGTTCTGACCGTGGCCGCCGCGTTCTCGACCACCGTCACCACGTCCGCGTGGCGAGCCGAGGTGGAGGAGTGGGTCGCGGCGGCGGTGGCCGAGCGCGGCGTGCGGGTCACGGCCGCACCCGAGCAGACGCGCGTGCGGCCGTGGTCCACCCAGCTCGTGGTGCCCACCGACCACGGGAGGTTCTGGGTCAAGGCGTGCTGCCGGGCGTCGGTGTTCGAGCCCGAGCTGCACCGGCTGCTCGCCGAGCTGCTGCCCGACGCCGTCGACGCGCCGGTAGCCGTCGAGACCCGGCGCGGCTGGCTGCTCACCGCCGACCGCGGCGCGACGCTGGGCGAGGCCCGCACCCCCGGCACCCCGGACTGGCGGGACGTCCTGGCCCTGTGGGCGCGGGTGCAGCACGGCCTCGCGACGCACCGCGACGAGCTGCTCGCCACGGGGCTGCCGGACTGCTCGCCCGCGACGGTGCCGGGCCGGTTCGACGACGTCCTGCACGCCCTGACGTCGCTGCCCGACGACCACCCGGCCGCCCTCGACCAGCGCACCGCCGTGCGCCTCGGCCGCGGCCGCCACTTCGTCGAGGACGCCGTGGCGACGCTCGTGGGCACGGTGGGCACGGTGGGCACGGTGGGCACGGTGGGCGCGGTGGGCGCGCTGCAGCACGGCGACCTGCACCCGTGGAACGTCTTCCCGGTCGCCGGCGGCCTGCGCGTCTTCGACCTCGGCGACGCCCAGTGGGCGCATCCGCTGGAGTCGCTCGAGGTGCCGCGCGCGGTCGTCGAGGACGCAGGCCTGCAATGGGGAGACGTCGAGGGCGCCTACCGCGACGTCCCCGGGGTCGCGGACGGGGCGGGGGTCGACGACGAGGCCTGGCGGTCGCTGCGGGCCGCCGCAGGTGTCACCCACGCGGTGAACCGTGCCTGGGCGTGGTGGCGCCTGCTGGCCGAGGCCACCGACGACGAGTGGGCCGAGTGGGGCGAGGCACCCGGGCGCCACCTGTCGCGCGTCGCCGGCGGCTGAGCGCCGGTCCGCGTCAGGTCTGGCAGACCCCGCACCAGAAGAGGTTCCGGCCCGCGAGCTCCTTGACGAGCACCGGGGTGCCGCAGTGCCGGCAGGGCAGACCGTCGCGGTGGTAGACGTAGAACGACGCGTCGCGGGGCACCGCGCCCGGGTCGCCGTCGGTGTTCTGCCGGGTGCGGCGACCGCTGCCGGGCGCGTGCAGGTGGTCGGGCACGCGGTCGGCGGGCAGGGTGGTGACGATCGCGCCGCGGTCCGCACCGTCGCGCATCAGCACCACGAGGTCGTCCCAGACGGCTGCCAGGGTCTCGGCCGGTACGTCCCGGCCCGGGCGCAGCGGGTCCAGCCCGGCCCGGAAGAGGGCCTCGGCACGGTAGATGTTGCCCACCCCCGCCACCACGGCCTGATCCATGAGCTGCTGGCCCACGGTCACGCGTGAGCGCCGGACACGGTCGACGAACGCCGCGCGCGCGGCCTCGAGAGTGGCGTGACCGCCGTCGGGCCGGATCGGGTCGGGGCCGAGGCGGGCCTCGACGGCACGCTTCTCCGCGGTGGTGAGGACCTCGCAGGCGGTGGGCCCGTTGAGGTCCGCGAGCGCGTGCGTGCCGAGCAGCCGCAGGCGGACGGCGCCGCGCGGCGCGGGCGGGACCCACCCGTCCGCCCCTGTCGGCGGGCGATCGTCCTCGGCGGGCGTCGAGTCCTGCTCACCGATCCGGCGGCGTGGTGCGCCGATGGCGTGCACGACGGCGCTGCCTGCCCCGCCCGGGCCCGCCGACGCGTCGCCGGCGAACGTCCACGCCCCGTAGAGGCCGAGGTGGACCCGCAGCCAGCGCGGGTCGGCCGCGGCCTCCGCCGGGTCCGCCGGCGCGAACGCGCAGAAGAGCTGCTTGCCCCACGCCTCGCTCGCGACCAGCGTCAGGCCGTCGAGCAGCGCGGCGCCGTCGGAGAACCGGCCCTGCGGGCTCGAGACGATCAGCCGCTGCCCGCGGAACAGCGCGTCCAGGGTCCGCGCCAGGCGGTGGACGGTGTGCCCCTCGGGCACGTCAGGCGATGGTCGAGACGTCGTGCGTCGTCTCGTACGCGGCCATCTTGTCGATCCGGCGCTGGTGGCGCTCGTCGCCGCTGAACGGCTCGGCGACGAATGCCTCGACGAACGACGTCGACTCCTCGACGCTGTGCATGCGCCCGCCGACGGCGACGACGTTCGCGTCGTTGTGCTGGCGCCCGAGACGCGCCGTCTCCAGCGACCAGGCGAGCACCGCGCGCACCCCGACGACCTTGTTCGCGGCGATCTGCTCGCCGTTGCCCGACCCGCCGATGACGATGCCGAGCGAGCCCGGCTCTGCGACGACGGCCTCGCCCGCGGCGATGCAGAACGCGGGGTAGTCGTCCAGCGGGTCGTTCTCGTGGGCGCCGTGGTCGACGACGTCGTGGCCCGCGGCGCGCAGGTGCTCCACGAGGTGGGTCTTGAGCTCGTATCCGGCGTGATCGGCGGCGATGTGCAGACGCATGGGCCCATTGTCCCCCACGTCCGGCGGGGCGTACCGCACCACGCCTGCTCCGCTGCACCGCCGGACCCGGGTGGGCGGTCGTAGTGTGTGCGGCATGACCGCCGACACCACCGGGCTGAGGTCCGGCATCGACCTGACCGCGATCGACGACGACGTCCGGCCCCAGGACGACCTGTTCCGCCACGTCAACGGCACGTGGCTCGACCAGCACGAGATCCCCGCGGACCGCGCCATCGACGGCTCGTTCCTCACCCTGCGCGACGCCGCCGAGGAGCACGTCCGCGAGATCATCACCGACGCGGCCGCCGCCATCGAGGCGGGCACCGCCACCGGCGACCAGGGGAAGGTCGGCGCCCTGTTCGCGAGCTTCATGGACACCGAGCGGATCCAGGCACTCGGCACGTCGCCGCTGGAGGCCGACCTCGCCCCCGTACGCGACGCCACCGACGCCGCGGCGCTCACCCGCGTGCTCGGTGCGCTCCAGCGCACCGGCGGCGCGGCCGCGCTGCGGTTCTGGGTGGACAACGACGCCAAGGACCCCGAGAAGTACGTCGTCTACCTGGTCCAGGCGGGCCTGGGCCTGCCGGACGAGGCGTACTACCGCGAGGACCAGTACGCGTCCGTGCGCGAGGCGTACCGCCCGCACATCGCCCGCATGCTCGCCTTCGCCGGGGTGGACGAGGCCGGCTGGGGCGCGACGCCGCAGGAGGCCGCCGACCGCGTGCTGGCCCTCGAGACGCAGCTCGCGACGCACCACTGGGACGTCGTGCGCGACCGCGACGCGACCCTCACGTACAACCCGACAGCTCTGTCGGAGCTCGCCGTGAGCGCGCCGGGATTCGACTGGGACGCCTGGGTCGCCGCGCTCGGGGCGCCGGCGGGTGCCCTCGACCACGTCGTCGTGCGCGAGCCGGGCTTCGCGACCGGGTTCGCCTCCCTGTGGTCCACCGCGTCGACGGCCGACTGGAAGCTCTGGGCGGCCTACCATCTGGTCACCGCCCGGGCCCCGTACCTGAGCGACGACGTCGTCGAGGCCAACTTCGACTTCTACGGCCGCACGCTGTCGGGCGCGCAGGAGGTCCGCGACCGCTGGAAGCGGGGCGTCGCGCTCGTCGAGGGAGCGCTCGGCGAGGCCGTCGGCCAGGAGTACGTGGCCCGGCACTTCCCGCCGTCGCACAAGGAGCGGATGGACACGCTCGTCGCCAACCTCGTGGCCGCCTACCGCGAGTCGATCTCCGCGCTCGACTGGATGACGCCCGAGACCAAGGTCAAGGCGCTGGCGAAGCTGGAGAAGTTCACGCCCAAGGTGGGGTACCCGGTGCGCTGGCGCGACTACTCGGCCCTCGAGGTCGACCCCGCCGACCTGATCGGCAACGTGCGCCGCTCGAACGCCTTCGACCAGGACCACGAGCTGAACAAGATCGGCAGGCCGCTGGACCGCGACGAGTGGTTCATGACCCCGCAGACGGTCAACGCGTACTACAACCCGGGCATGAACGAGATCGTCTTCCCCGCGGCGATCCTGCAGCCCCCGTTCTTCGACCCGGACGCCGACGACGCCGTGAACTACGGCGGCATCGGCGGCGTCATCGGGCACGAGATCGGCCACGGCTTCGACGACCAGGGCTCCAAGTACGACGGCGACGGTCGCCTCGAGGACTGGTGGACGTCCGCCGACCGCACCGAGTTCGAGAAGCGCACCTCCGCGCTCATCGCCCAGTACGACGCGTTCCGGCCCGAGCAGCTTCCGGAGGACGGCCCGCACGTCAACGGCGCGCTCACCGTGGGCGAGAACATCGGCGACCTGGGCGGGCTGTCGATCGCGCTCAAGGCCTACCGCATCGCGCTGGGCGCGCCGCTCGACACCGCCCCGGTGGTCGACGGCCTCACCGGGCTCGAGCGCGTGTTCCTCGGCTGGGCGCAGGTGTGGCAGGCCAAGGGCCGTGACGAGGAGGTGGTGCGCCGCATCGCGACCGACCCGCACTCCCCCAACGAGTTCCGCTGCAACGGCGTGGTGCGCAACCTCGACGAGTTCCACGCCACCTACGGCGTGCGGCCCGGCGACGGGCTCTGGCTCGACCCCCAGGAGCGCGTGCGCATCTGGTGACGGCGCGGCGGCGCCGCCGCCCTCCCGCGACGACGACGGCCCGGCCCGCCGAGGAAACTCCTCGGCCGACCGGGCCGTCGTCGTCGCGGTCCCAGGACCTCCGGGGTCAGTTGGTGCCGATGCCCGCACGGGCGAGCGAGAAGCCCTGTCCGGTGGGGTCGTGCCGGCAGCTCATCCCGGTCTTCTCGCTGGTGCACGTGAAGTCGCCCTCGGTGATCGACTTGCCGTAGTCGAGCGTGTCGAGGTCGCCGCTCGCGGCCTTGGGCTGGTCCGACGCAGCGACGCAGGGCAGGTCGACCTCGCCCTCGCCGTCGACCGTCACGACGTAGCCCTTGGTCCCCTCGCACTCGTCCACGGGGGCGGGCTGCTGGTTGAGCTCCGCGATGCCGCACGACGCGTCGAGCGTCGTGATCGTGCACGAGATGTTCTTCGACGGCGCGGCGAACCGGGCCAGCGTCTCGGCCTCGACGGGCGGCTCGGAGGCCTCGGCGCTCGCCGCACCCGTCGGTTCCGCGACCACCAGGTCGTCCGGCTTCTCGGTGGACGAGGAGAAGATCTGCACCGCGAACGCCACCGCCATGACGATGAGCACCACGTCGACCACGATGAAGGCGATCCAGCCCGCGCTCAGGCGCTTGCGGGCGGGCGGCCGCCCGCCGGGCGGTGCCGGCACGGGTGCCGGGGCCGCCTGCGCCGCCTGGTCGTACCCGCCGTACGCGGACGGCTGCGGCTGCGCCGGGGCCGGCGCGTAGCCGGTGGAGGGCGTGTAGCCGGCGGTCGGCGCATAACCCGCGTTCGGCGCCGCCTGCGGCGCCGGGGGGAACGCCGCGGTGTCCCACGGATCCGCCTGCCCGGCGACGGGCGAGATCTGCTGGGTTGGCTGCGGGCCTGCGGCGTACGTCGCCGGGTAGGCGGCCGGCGGTGCCGCCGGCTCCGGCGCCGGCGGGATCGGGGCGTGCACCGGCGCGGGCGGGTAGGTCGGCTGCTCGTACCGCGGCTGGCCGTGCTGCGGCTGCTGCCCGTACCCGGGCTGCTCGTACTGCGGCTGGCCGTGCTGTGGCTGGCCCGGCTGCGGCTGTTGCCCGTACCCGGGCTGCTCGTACTGCGACTGCTCGTACTGCGACTGCTCGTACCGCGGCTGCTCCGTGGCGTTCGGGTCGACCACGGGCGGACGATGGTACGCAGACGTGACGCGGCGGACGCCGGCGGGTCGCTGTGGCGGAACGGCGGCAGGCCGGTCGTCGGGTCCCGGCGGGGGCGGCGGGGGCGGAACGGTGCCGGACATCTGGACTCCCTCCAGTGACGGTCGGGCGTCGCCGGCGTGCGGGCGCCGTGCGCCCGCGCCGTGACGGCGCACCCGGCAGGATGTCACGTCGGAGACACGGCGGTCGAACTCGGCGGTCGAACTCGGCGGTCGAACTCGGCGGTCGAACTCGGCGGTCGAACTCCGCGGTCGAGCTCCGCGGTCGAGCTCGGTGGTCGAGCTCGGTGGTCGAGCTCGGTGGTCGAGCTCGGTGGTCGAGCTCGGTGGTCGAGCTCGGTGGTCGAGCTCGGTGGTCGGTGCCGTCCGCCCCGGCGCGGTACCGGCTCGCCGGGCGGCGGCGGCGCCCGACAGCTCCGTTCCCCGCGCGGGAGCCGAGATGGCATGATCGACGGCGTCGCGACGAACTCGCGACCTGACGACATCCTGCATTCCACCGCCGCCCGAGGGAGAACCCGTGCCCGCTGAGAACCTGACCCGCGCCGAGGCCGTCGAGCGCGCCGGGGTCGTGACCGCCGTCGAGTCGTACGCCGTCGACCTCGACGTGACGACCGGTCCGGAGACCTTCACCTCCACCACCGTCATCCGGTTCTCGGCCGTCCCGGATGCCTCGACGTTCGTCGACCTGGTCGCCCCCTCCGTGCGTGAGGTGGTGCTCAACGGCCGCAGCCTCGACGTCGCGGAGGTCTTCGCCGACTCGCGCATCGCGCTGTCCGGCCTCGAGGGCGTCAACGAGCTGCGCGTCGTCGCCGACTGCGCCTACATGAACACGGGCGAGGGCCTGCACCGCTTCGTCGACCCGGTCGACGGCGAGACCTACCTGTACACGCAGTTCGAGGTGCCGGACGCCCGCCGCGTCTTCGCCACGTTCGAGCAGCCGGACCTCAAGGCGCCGTTCCAGGTGACCGTCACCGCGCCCGCGGCGTGGCAGGTCGTCTCGAACCAGCCCACCCCCGAGCCCACCAAGGCCCGGCACGCGACCGAGCCCGACGTCGCCGCGGCGACGTGGACGTTCGAGCCCACCCCCCGCATCTCCACCTACCTGGTGGCGCTCGTCGCCGGCCCGTACGCCGTGCAGCGTGGCGAGCTCACCTCGTCGGACGGCCGCACGATCCCGCTCGGTGTGTTCTGCCGCGCGTCCCTGTCCGAGCACCTGGACGCGGACTACATCATGGAGACCACGCGCAAGGGCTTCGAGTTCTACGAGACGACCTTCGACGTCCCGTACCCGTTCGACAAGTACGACCAGCTCTTCGTGCCCGAGTACAACATGGGCGCGATGGAGAACCCCGGCTGCGTCACGTTCACCGAGTCGTACGTCTTCCGGTCCCAGGTGACCGACGCCGTGCGCGAGCGGCGCGTCGTGACGATCCTGCACGAGCTGGCCCACATGTGGTTCGGCGACCTCGTCACCATGAAGTGGTGGAACGACCTGTGGCTCAACGAGTCGTTCGCGGAGTACGCCTCGACCCTCGCCACCGCCGAGGCCACCGAGTGGGAGGCCGCCTGGACCACGTTCTCCGCCATGGAGAAGACGTGGGCATACCGCCAGGACCAGCTCCCGTCGACGCACCCCATCGTGGCCGAGATCCGCGACCTCGACGACGTGCAGGTCAACTTCGACGGCATCACCTACGCCAAGGGTGCCTCGGTGCTCAAGCAGCTCGCCGCCTGGGTCGGCCGCGAGGAGTTCCTGTCGGGCGTCTCGGCCTACTTCAAGAAGCACGCCTGGTCGAACACGGAGCTGCGCGACCTGCTCGTCGAGCTCGAGGCCACCAGCGGGCGGGACCTCACGGCGTGGTCCGAGGCGTGGCTCGAGACGGCCGGCGTCAACACGCTGCGCCCCTCGATCGAGACGGCCGACGACGGGACCATCACCGGCTTCGCCGTCCTGCAGTCGGCGGTCGCGGACTACCCCACGATCCGGCCGCACCGGCTCGGGATCGGCTTCTACGACATCATCGACGGGACGCTGCAGCGCACGCACCAGGTCGTCATCGACGTCGACGGCGAGCGCACCGAGGTGCCCGGGCTGGTCGGCCGCACCCGTCCGGCGCTCGTGCTGCTCAACGACGAGGACCTCGCGTACGCGAAGATCCGGCTCGACGACGCCTCGCTCGCCGCGGCGCTCGAGCACCTGTCGCGGATCGCCGACCCGCTGACCCGGTCCCTCGTGTGGGGCTCGGTCTGGGACGCGGTGCGTGACGGCGAGACGCCTGCCTCGGCGTACGTCGACCTCGTGCTCGGCAACATCGCCGCGGAGACGGAGTCGACCACGGTCCGCACCACGCTGAACCAGCTCGGCCTGGCGGTGCGCTCCTACGTCGCGCCGGAGCGCCGGGTCGCGACGCTCGCGCGTGTCGGCGACCGGCTGTGGGACCTCGCCCAGGCGGCGGACGCCGGCTCGGACCTCCAGCTGCAGCTCGTGAAGTTCTTCGCGGCCCTGGCCTCGACGCCCGGCCACGCGACGCCGCTGCGCGGGCTGCTCGACGGCACGGTCGCGCTGGAGGGCCTCACCGTCGACACCGACCTGCGCTGGGAGCTGCTCGAGGGTCTTGTGCTGCTGGGCGAGGCCGACGCCGCGCAGATCGACACCATGCTGACCCAGGACGACACGGCGTCGGGCCGCCAGGCCGCCGCACGCGCCCGTGCCGCCGTGCCGACGGTCGACGGCAAGGAGGCCGCGTTCGCCTCGGTCGTCGACGCCACGGACGTGCCGAACGCGATCATCCGGTTCACGGCGTCCGGGTTCGTGCACGTCAGCGACCCGGCGGTGCTGGAGCCCTTCGTGGCGCGCTACGTCGACGCTCTGCTCGACATCTGGACCACGCGCAGCTACCACATCGCCGAGGAGCTCATCGAGGGCCTGTACCCGGCGCCGCTCGCGTCGGTCGCGCTGCGTGACGCCGTCCAGGGCTGGCTCGACGCCCACGGTGACGCGCCCGCCGCGCTGCGCCGCATGGTGATCGAGCAGCTCGCCGGGACCGAGCGGGCGCTGGCCGCCCAGGCCGTCGACGCGGCCTGACCCTCCCCCGCGAGATAGAGAGCCCACCCCAGCGAGATAGAGAGCCCTCCCCGCGAGATAGAGAGGGCACCCCCGCGAGATAGAGAGGGCACCCCCGCGAGATAGAGAGCCCAACGCACGGCGCCGCCCCGGAGAGCACCTCTCCGGGGCGGCGCCGTGCCACACGCGTGCCTCTAGCCGTCCCGGCTGCCCAGGACGTGCTGCCAACGTCCCTTGAGCGCCCGCCGCAGCTGGCGGCCGACGCCGGCGGGCTCGTCGACGTCGGGCCAGTCCGAGCGGACGATCCGCCAGTCCTGGTCCTCGATCGCGGCCTGCCGTACTCGCTCACGACGCCGTACGCCCTCGGGATCGCCGTCGGCCAGTGCGGTGTACTTGATCTCACCGTCGAACTCGAGGCCCACGCGGGCGTCCGGCCAGCCGAGGTCGACCCACTTGGTGCCCCGGGCAGTCACCACGGGGACCTGCGTCACCGGCCTCGGCAGGCCCGCCTGGATCACCCTGAGGCGGACCAGGGACTCGCCCGGCGACTCTGCACCGGCGTCCGCCAGCGCGAAGACCTGCCGCGCCTGGACCACCCCCCGCTTCCCACGGGACTCGTCGATGATCCGTGCGACGAGGCCACGATCCGCGCCGTGATGCAGGGCGCAGTCCATCACGACGAGCGCTGACGCGAGCGGCAGCGACCTGGCGCAGTCGGCCGCGGTGCGTTCGAGGCTCGTGACGGGCAGGCCGCCCACGACGTCACGATCCCTCGGGGGCAGCGCCGTCCAGTGCCGGGTGACCCGGTACCGGTGCTCCCACGAGTCGTCCTCGCGCCGCACCTGAGGGGGGTAGAGCTGGGTGAGGTGCACCCGGTCCGCGAGCCGATAGGTCCACATCCCGCGGAGGACCGCCGCCGTCTCGTGGCTGAACCAGACCGCGCTGTCGACGTTCGCCCACGCGGCCGCCGTCCGGGCGAGGACGAGGTCTCGACGGGCGATCGCGACCGAGCCGTTCGGGTCCGTCGTGGCGAAGATGCCCGGGCGAAGTCGCAGCAGCTCGTCCTCGAGCTCCGCGAGGCGTTCTGCTTCACCGACCGTATCGGCGGTGAGCAGTCTCGGGAGCGCGGGAGCGACGAGCGGCGGGGGCGCCGCGCGGAGGAGGTCCATCGGCCCACCATGGCGCGCAGTCCTCACCGAGAGGGAGCCCGCCTGGAGGATGTGGACGCCGATGCCGTTCGGCGGTCTGTGGACGAGGGTCTCTATCTCGGCGGGGTGGGGTCTCTATCTCGGCGGGGTGGGGTCTCTATCTCGGCGAGGTGGGGTCTCTATCTCGCGGTGCGGACGGCCTGCAGCAGGGAGCGGAGGCGCGCGTTGTCGAGGAGGTCGTCGATGAGGACGACGTTCCCCGCGCCGTCGCCGAGCGGAACCTTCCAGTTGGGGTACTCGGTGTCGGTGCCCGGCTGGTTCTGGGCCCGGCGCTCCCCCACCCCGTCGACGAGCTGCACGCCGACGAGGGTGGCGGGGCTGCGGCGCAGGTACCGGTGCAGGCCCTCGACGATCTCGCGCTCGGACGGGTGGTCGGCGACGAACCCCTGCCTGGCCAGCGCGAGGACCACGGCGTCCCGCTCGGCGCGGGCCTGGCGCCGCAGCTCCTGCGGGTCGGTGCTGAGCAGCCCGAGCCGCTCGCGCAGGTCCACCTGCTCGCCGGCCAGGAAGCCCGCCGTCGGCGGCATGTCGTGCGTCCCGACGGTGGCCAGGGACAAGCGGCGGTAGTCGTCGGGCCGCAGCGGGCGGCCGTCGGCGTCCTTCTCGAACCACAGCACCGACGTGCCGAGGACGCCCCGGTCGGCGAGGTAGTCGCGCACCCACGGCTCGAACACGCCGAGGTCCTCCCCCACGACCGTCGCCCCCGCGCGGTGCGCCTCGAGACACAGGATCCCGACGAGCGCCTCGTGGTCGTAGCGCACGTAGGCGCCGTCGGCGGCCGCCACCCCGGCGGGCACCCACCACAGGCGGAACAGGCCGAGCACGTGGTCGACGCGCAGCGCACCCGCGTGCCGCAGCACGGTACGCAGCATGTCCCGGTACGGCGCGTACCCGGCGCGGGCCAGGGCACGCGGGCTCCACGGCGGCTGCGTCCAGGCCTGGCCCTGCGGGTTGTACATGTCGGGCGGCGCCCCGACCCCGACGTCCCGGGCAAGGACGTCGCGGTGCAGCCAGGCGTCGGCGCCCTGCGGGTGCACCCCGACGGCGAGATCGTGCATGATGCCGATCCGCATGCCGGACTCGCGCGCGACGCGCTGGGCGGTCCGCTTCTGCTCGTCGGCCACCCACTGCAGCCAGCGGTAGAACTCGACCCGCTCGGACAGCTGCTCGCGCAGCGCGGCGACGGCGGGCGACGACGGGTCGCTCAGCTCGTCCGGCCGTGGCACCCGGCCCAGGTGCTCGACGACGGCGCACCAGGTGGCGAAGTCGCGCAGGCCGGAGCCCTGCTCCTCGACGAACTCCTCGTACGCGGCCTGGCGCGCGGCTCGCCGCGGCGCCGTGAAGACCACCTCGAGCGCCGCCTTCTTCGCCTCCCACACCGCGTCACGATCGATGGGGCCTGGGTCCTCGACGAGGTCGCGCACCGGGTCGGCCGCCCACTCGACGAGCGACCGGTCGGCGGCCGCCAGGTAGGCCGTCTCGGGGATGTCCTCGATCCGCACGTACAGCGGGCTCAGGAAGCGGCGGCTCGTGGGCAGGTAGGGGGACGGTGTCAACGGCACCACCGGCTCGGTGGCGGCGAGCGGGTTCACCGCCACGAAGTCGGCGCCCGCTTGGTGCGCCACGAGCCACGCCAGGTCGGTGAGGTCGGCCAGGTCGCCGACGCCCCACGACGCGCGGGAGCGCACCGAGTACAGCTGCGCGAGGACGCCCCACCACTGGTCGCCCTCCAGCCCGGCGGGCAGGGCGAGTCGACGCGGCGTGACGACGAGCGTCGTCCGCGACTCGTGGCCCTCGGTGAGCGCGTGCAGCGAGTGCCAGCCGAGGGGCAGGTCCGCCGGGACGGCGAACGTGGCCCGACCGACGCGTCGGCCGTCCACGGTGCGAGGCTCGGTGAAGACGTCGAGCTGGTGCAGGTCCCGGCGCGGCCGGTGGTCGTGGGTCCGCGTCCCGGGCTCGGCACCGTCGACCTCCAGCCAGACGTGCACCGACGCCCCGTCGGTGACGTGCACCGGCACCTGCACCTCGTCGCCCTCGCGCACCACGACCGTGGGCGGGAGGACGGCCCGCCACTCGTCGTCGTGCGCCCGCTGGAGGCTGTGCGTGACCTGCTGCGGCGTGGACGCCGGGACACCCAGTGCCTCGAGGACGGCGACGAGCGTGGCGGCGGGCGCCTGGACGAGCCTGCCGCCGTACCCGTGGTGCTCGGTCAGGACCCCGTGCGCCCCGGCCAGCTCGCGCAGCTCGGCCGGCACGCCGCCGGGCGCACTCTCGGGCACACCGCTGCGCACGTCGTCGGGCGTGGTGTCCGGGGTCGGCAGATCCGTGCTCACGGGGACGATCCTGCCATCCCACGCGGTCCGGGGCAGTCCGCCCACGCGGTACAGGGCCGACCACGGGCGTGATCGCCGAGTCGTTTCGTCCTGATGCCAGGCCTGGTTACGGTGGCCCGGTGATCGTCCTGCCCGCCGCCCCGTCCCCCGAGCCGTCCTCTGAGCCGTCACAGTCGCCCACCGTCGGGGACGTGGTCGACGACGCGAAGGAGGTCGCCTTCGACTTCTGGGAGTGGTTCACGGGCTGGCCCCTGCGCGTGCTGCTGATCGTCGTGATCGGCGCGGTCGTCCTGGTGCTGCTGCGCCGGGCGATCGCCCACGTCACCGAACGCATCGCGACGGGTGCCGGCACCCCCACCACCGAGGGCCGGGAGGCGGAGGAGCCGTCGTGGCGCGCCTACTTCCGGCGTTCGCCGCTGGTGGAGGGCGCCATGGCCGCCGCGGTGAACCCGATGGCCCGGGAACGCCGCGCGCAGCGGGCGCGCACCGTCGGCTCGGTGCTGCGCTCCACCTCGAACATCGTGGTCGGCACCATGATCGGGCTCATGGTGCTCCAGGAGATGGGGGCCAACGTCGGCCCGCTCCTGGCCTCGGCCGGTGTCGCGGGCATCGCTCTCGGCTTCGGTGCGCAGAGCCTGGTGAAGGACTTCATCTCCGGCATCTTCCTGCTGGTCGAGGACCAGTTCGGCGTGGGAGACGTCGTCGACCTCGGCTCGGGAGCCGTGGGCACGGTCGAGGAGGTCCAGCTGCGCGTCACGCAGGTGCGGGCCCTCGACGGCACCCTCTGGTACGTGCGCAACGGCGAGATCCTGCGCGCCGGGAACATGTCGCAGCAGTGGTCCCGGGCGCTCGCGGAGATCCGCGTGCCGGTCGACGCCGACGTCGACGTGGTGCGTGCGGCGCTGGGCCGTGCGGCCGACCGCGTCCAGGCGGACCCGGAGCTCGCGCCCAAGCTCCTGGAGACCCCGTCGGTGCGGGGCGTCGACTCCGTGGACGACTTCTCGCTGCTCTTCACCATGCTCGCCCAGGTGCGGCCGGGCGAGCAGTGGGAGGTCTCCCGCGAGCTCCGCCGGATCGCGCAGGCCGAGCTGCGCGCCGTCGGTGTCATGCGGCCCGCGGGCGAGCGGGAGTCCCACGACGCCTGACGGCGGGCGCGCTCACGTGCGCACGGAGTCGACCGCTCGGCGATAGAGGGTCCTGAGGTCAGGGCTCCCGTCGTTCCTCGCCCACACGGCTCCGGCGGCGTCGAGGCAGGCGATGGCGCTCGCCACCAGGGCATCGGCCGCCACCTCGGCCGAGGCTCCGTCCGCGGCGTGCGGATCGCCCCCCAGCCGCCGCCGGATGTTCGGGACCAGGAGCTCCTGCCACGCCAGGTGCTTCTCGATGCTGCGTGCGCGCAGCGAGGGCGTCTCGTACATCATCGTGGCGATCTTCAGCATCGTCTCGTCGTCGCCCACGAGCCCGTCGACCTTCCACAGCGCCTCCTGGAGCGCCTCCCAGGGCGGGACGGTGAGCGGGATCGCCTCCAGGGCGTCCCGCACCAGCTCTCCCTGGACGGCGAGGTCGCCGAGGACCACGTCCTCCTTCGTGCCGAAGTAGCGGAAGAAGGACCGCCGCGAGATGCCGGCTGCCTCGGCGATCTGGTCGATCGTCGTCCGCGCGAACCCCTGGTCGAGGAACAGCTCCATCGCGACCCGGGTGATCTCGGCGTAGGCGGCCCCGCGTGAGCGCGTCCACAGGCCGTCTTCGATGCCCATGCGGCGAGACTACACCGAGCGTCTCGTTGACACTGAGTGACAGCAGGTCATACGGTGACCACCCGCTACCTCTGGAGGTCGACGCATGCCCCGCCAGGACTACCACCACCAGACCGTCGTCATCACCGGTGCCAGCTCCGGGATCGGCGCCGCGTTCGCCCGTGCCCTCGCCTCCCGAGGGGCGCACGTCGTGCTCGTCGCGCGGCGGAGGAACCGCCTCGACCTGCTCGCCGCGGAGCTTCGCGAGAAGCACGGCGCCACCGCCACCGCGATCCCCCTCGACCTCGCGGAGCCGACGGCCGCCGACGACCTCCGCGCAGCCCTGTCGGCCGCCGGCGTCACCGTCACCAGCCTGATCAACAACGCCGGTTTCGGGACCTTCGGCGACTTCGCCGGTGAGGACGTCCGCACCGTCACCCAGGAGATCGCCGTCGACGTCGCGGCGCCGGTGCGGCTCAGCCGCGTGTTCCTGCCCGACGTCGTCGACGCCCGGGGGTTCCTGATCAACGTGGCGAGCATGGCCGCGTACACCCCGACCCCACGGATGGCCGTCTACGGAGCAGCCAAGGCGTTCGTGCTGAGCTTCACCGAGGCCCTGTGGGCCGAGACCCGCCACACGGGCGCGACGGTGTTCGCGCTCTCGCCCGGGGCCACGAGCACCGAGTTCAACGCCGTCGTCGGCACCGACGACGCGACCGCGGGCGCGGCGATGCGCACGGCCGGCCAGGTGGTGCAGACGGCCCTGGCGCACCTGGAACGCCGCCGGCCGGGACCCAGCGTCATCGACGGCACGACGAACCGCCTCGGAGCCGCCCTGAGCCGGCTCATGAGCCGTCGCGCGACGGCGGCGGCGATGCACCGGATCACCGACCCGGCACGGCGCACCGGGACACGAACCGGGACGCGGGCCGACGCGCCAGCCTGATCCGGGACCGGCGTCCCCCGGCGGTTTCTCGTCGCCGACGGGCGCCGGGCCTCCCGGGGTCAGTTCCGCTAGCGGACCTGGCGGACCTCGGCGAGGTCGAGCCGCTCGTCCACGTACCGGGCGCCGTCGGGCAGGAACCCGTTGCGCTCGTAGAACCGCCGGGCGCGCGGGTTGTGCTCGGCGACCCAGATCTGGGCCGCCACGCCCGGGGGCAGGACGGCGTCGAGCAGCGCCTGGCCGGCACCCGTGCCGTGATGCGCCGCCAGGACGTACAGGAGCCAGAGCTCCCGGTCGCGCACCGGCTCGTGGTCCCCGACGAGCCGCCCCGCGCCGGCGAAGGCGATCCCCACGACCTGCCCGGCCGCCTCGGCGACCGTCACCACCATGTCGCCGTCGAGCCAGCGCCGCCACGTCGCGGTGCGCCGCTCGACGGTGTCCGAGTCCCAGTGGTCGGCGGGCAGCAGCCCGGAGTAGGTCTCGACCCAGGACGTGTGGTGGACGACCGCGCACCCCGTGGCGTCGTCGGGCGTGGCCGCACGGATCAGGAAGGTCACGGCGGCATCGTCACACGCGCACGGGTCACGCGACGAGCGACTGTCCCCCGTCGACGAACACCTCGGTGCCCGTCACGTGGCTCGCGGCGTCGGACACGAGGTAGGCGATGGTCTCGGCCACCTGCGCGGCCGAACCCGGCTCCTGGCCGGTGAGCGGGATCTGCCCGTCCGGGAACTCGGCACGCACGCCGAGGCCGTCGGTGTGCCGCTGCTCGGTGTTGTCGCCGATCTCGGTGTCGATCGCCCCGGGGCACACGGAGTTGACCCGCACCCCCCGCGGCCCGAGCTCGACGGCGGCCATGCGGGCGAACGCCACCTGCCCCGCCTTGCTGGTGGCGTACGCCGACGCCCCGGAGTTGCTGAACGTGCGGGTGCCGTTGATCGACGAGACCACGACCACCGCGCCGCCCTGGCGCACGAGCAGCGGCACCGAGAACCGCACGGTGTGGAACGTGCCGGTGAGGTTTGTGGCGATCGTGGCGGCCCACTCCTGCGGCTCCAGCTCCTCGAGCGGGGCCCAGACGCCGTTGACGCCGGCGTTCGCGACCACGACGTCGAGCCTGCCGGCCTCCTGCTCGACCCGGGCGAGCACGTCGCGCACGGCGGCGGCGTCCGCGACGTCGGCCGCCACCGGTAGTGCGGTGCCGCCGTCGCGCCGGATCTCGTCCGCGGCGTCCTCCGCACACTCGAGCCGGTGCCCCAGCGCGACCACCGTCGCCCCCTGCCGCGCGAGGAGCACCGCCGTGGCACGCCCGATGCCCGACCCTGCGCCCGTGACCAGCGCGACCTTGCCTTCCAGACCCTTCACCGTCATCTGTTCCCTCCGTGATCGAGGCCCCGACGCTCACGACGGGACCGGGACGCCCGCGCCGGTGACGGCCGGGGCTCGCTGGGCGGACCGCCTGCGGTTCAGGCGCCGTGCCCCTCGCGGTCCTTCGGCGCATCCTCTGTGACGACGAGGGCGCGCAGGATGGTCTCGGCGACCTCACGCCGGGTGACGTTGCGGTGCCGGGAGGCGGAGCCGAGGATGCGGCGGGCCTGGTCTGCCGTGCACCCGTTCGCCTGCATGATGGCGCCGACGGCGCGCTCGACGACCATGGAGTCGGACATGTTGCGGTAGAACCCGGCCGCGGCGTCCTCGAGCTCCGAGAGCGACAGGTGCAGCCGCACCGTCGAGGCGACGAGCTGCGCGTAGCCGTCGGCCGCGGTGAGGAGCTCGGGCGTCCAGGGGTCCGCCGCGCGGGAGTACAGGTTCAGCGCCACTGAGACGTGGGGGTCCACGTACGCCGGCACGGCCAGCGCGGAGACGAAGCCCTCGCGGACCGCCTGCTCACACCACTCCTGCCAGCCCGCCTCCGCCGCGATGTCGGGCACCGCGCGCACCGCGAGCTGGTCCATCGCGTCGATGCACGGACCGCTGTCCGCGAGAGACTCCGCCTGGTCGCACCGGGCGGCGGCGTCGCTGCTGCTGCCGGCGCGCACCGTCAGCCCGTGCTGGCGCACGGTGATGCTGGTCTCGATCTCGGTACCGAGGATCGTCGCGGCCCGCCGGGCGTACTCGAACGGGTAGCTCGAGATTCTCATGGGTCCTTCCCTTGCCTGTCGAAGGAGGATGGGTGGCCGCGCGGGAGCAGACGAGGAACGCCCACGCGTGCGTCGACGCCCGGTGACCACGTGACGACCGGGTCGGTGTCCGGGGCGGGGAGGCCGACCGACGCCCAGATCCCGTTCACCTCCCTGCTCGCGCCGACGAGCGTGGCCCCGTGCAGCGGCCAGGGCGGGTGCGTGACGGGGACCCGCCACAGGCGGCCGAACCGGACGAGATAGGCGTTCCACCGGCCGGTCACCGCGACGAGCCACGGGCTCGGCTCGGCGATGCGCTCGCCGGGCCGGACGGCGAGGTCGATCCGGCCCCGCCGGGGGTGGCTCCCTCGGTACAGCGCCGCACCGCCGGACCGCTCGGCCGTCCCGGGGAACACGCGGTACGGCAGGCCCAGCACCCGCATCGCAGCGACCATCGCGACCCGGGGGCACAGCAGGGCGAAGAACCAGAGCCCGTCGGTGCCGCTCGGTCCATGGCGGACATAGGTGCGCACGTTGACCTCGACGAAGTCCGACCACCCCGGCACGGGCGGGAGCACGGACGCCCGCACGTCCTGCATCACCAACGGCGTGAGGCTCACCCACGCGGCGCCGTCGATCACGTCCACCTCGAGCCCCGCGGGCAGGTGCCGCTGGATCGTCGCCGGCGGGAACGCCCAGTGCAGGAAGGTCACCGCGCTCCACCGTTGCCGGCTCGTCACGAGCCGGAACGCGTGGGGCGGCGCGGCGGACGCCATCAGGCCGCCGCCCGGCGTCCGGGGACGCCGGCGCCTCGCGGTGGTGCGGTCGTGGTCACGGCAACCTCCTGACGCGGGCAACGCACGCGGATCCGACGTGGACGACAGCCTCGCAGTCATCGGGCTTGCTTGCCGTCGGTGGCGTCCGCCCCTTCCGGGTGCGGGTGACCGGACGGTGGGTGACCGTCAGGGGATTCGCATCGAGGGACGGCGACAGAGAGAGGACAGGTGCGATGCGTGCTCGCAGAGGTGCAGTCCGCGGCGAGGTGGCCGAGGTGGCCGAAGGCGTGTTTCGCCTGGAGCACGCCTTCGTGAACGTCTACCTCGTCACCGACGACGACGGACGGGTGCTGGTGGTCGACACGGGTCTGCCGGGCACGTGGGACCTGCTGGGCCGTGCCCTACGCAGGCTCGGCAGGCGCCCGTCGGACGTCGAGGCGGTCGTGCTGACGCACGCGCACTTCGACCACACCGGCTCGGCGGCCAGGACGCAGAGGGTGCTCGGCGTCCCGATCTGGCTGCACCGTGAGGACGACGAGGTGGCCGCCCACCCCTACCGGTACGCGCACGAGAACGTCCGGGGCTGGTACCCGCTGCGCTATCCGGCGTCCGTGCGCATCCTCGCGGCGATGGTGAGGGCCGGCGCGCTCCGGGTCCCGGGGGTGAGCGGCGCCCGGCACGCCGAGCCGGGCGCCGTGCTGCCCCTGCCCGGCTCTCCCCGTGTGGTCTTCTCGCCGGGGCACACACCCGGGCACTGCGCGCTGCACCTGGCGGACCGGGACGTGCTGTTCACCGGCGACGCGCTCGTCACCCTGGACCCGTACACCAGCAGGCGGGGCCCGCAGATCATCGCCGGTGCGGCCACCGCGGACAGCGCGCAGGCGCTGCGGTCGCTGGACGACCTGGCCGCCACCGGCGCGGGCACCCTTCTTCCGGGTCATGGCGAGCCGTGGACCGGGTCGGTCGCTGCAGCGGTGGAGGAGGCGCGGGCCGTCGGGGCCCACTAGTCGGAGGGCGGCTCAGCCCCTCTGTCGTTGACGTCGGCGACGCCTGGCATCGGCGTGGTGCCGACGAACCGGTCCCGGAGGGCGTCGACGCCCACCTGCGGGTGGGCGAGATCGACGAGTTCCTGACGCTGTCGCTGCGTCACGGCCGTATCCAGGTCCATGGCGACCTCACGATCCTGCTCGAGAGCCGGGTCGCACTCCCCCTCGCGGTTGAACGACCACATCAGCATGGGGTCGCCCAGCGGCAGGTCGTGCCCCCCGCCCGTGTCGTGCCGCCCGGTGTGCCAGGTATGCCACGTCTTGCCGTAGCTGTTCATCAGTCGCTTCATCAGCGCCTTCTCCGCGACGGCGGGCAGCCGGGGGCGATCAGCTGGCCCGACAGGACCTCGAAGTTGTGGGGGTGCCAGTAGGAGCGCTCCTCGACGGGCAGGCTCCCGAAGAGCTGTTCGGAGACGATGTACTCGATCCCGATGAGGTTCGCCTCGGGCGTGTTGCCGTCGAACAGGGCCGCCTGGATGAAGTCGTCGTTCACGACCCTGCAGTAGTGGTGGGCCTCCATCTGCATCGTCGGGTCGTCCTTGGCGGGGTGGAACCCGGCGACGTACACGTCGAACTTCGTCAGGGGTGCAGGGTCCTGCAGGACCTTCGCTCCCTTCTCCAGGGTCGACAGCCAGATGCCCTTGCCGTCACCCGCGGGCGACAGAGGGCTGTTCCGTTCCGTGGCGCTCATTCCCGTCCTCCTTCGCGACAGACCACCGGCCGGCGGGTCGTCCCGGTCAGGACCAGTCACGCAGAAGATCCCGTAGCTCGCCGGAGATGTGCGCTCGCGCCGGTACGCGCGCCAGGGCCGCGCGCGAGGACGCGCGCGGCCTTGCGGGGTCGAGGCTCCTGGGTCAGCGGACGGCGAGCAGACCGTCCATCTGTGCGGCCAGGTCGTCGGCCTCCGGGCCGACGATCACCTGCACCACGCGCCCCGAGCGCACGACCCCGAACGCGCCCGACGCCTTGAGGCCGGGCTCGTCGACCCGTGACGGATCGCTCACCTCCACGCGCAACCGGGTGATGCACGGCTCGAGCTCGACGATGTTGGTGCGGCCGCCCAGGGCGGCGAGGATGTTGTCGGCCTTGTGGTTCGGGCTCATCGGGTCTCCCACGGATTGCGTCGTTGCAGGTCCTCCTCCACCCTAGCCCGTCCCGCCGGCCCCGGTGGGCCGTGGGATGCCCGCGGGGCGGGTGGAAGGCCGGGGCACGGGGGAAGTCTGGGAAGATGTGCCGGTGAGCAACGAGACTTCCGCGCCCCGCTCCGAGGAGCCGGTCCGCCCGAGCCGCTCGTTCTTCGAGGAGATCGGCGGTCACGCCACGTTCGAGCGTCTGGTCGACGTCTTCTACGAGGGTGTCGCCGACGACGAGGTCCTGCGGCCGATGTACCCGGAGGAGGATCTCGGGCCGGCGAAGGTGCGCCTGACGATGTTCCTGGAGCAGTACTGGGGCGGCCCGACGACGTACAGCGAGCAGCGCGGGCACCCGCGGCTGCGCATGCGCCATGTCCCGTTCAAGGTCAACCCCGACGCGCGCGACCGTTGGTTGCGTCACATGCGTACCGCCGTCGACGACCTCGCGCTGGCGCCGCTCCACGAGGCCCAGCTGTGGGACTACCTGGAGCGAGCGGCACACTCGCTCATCAACACCTTCGAGGAATGATGCCCAGGCGAGCGCAGGTGAGGGCCGCAGCAGAGCAGGCACTCGCCGCAGCGAGCCGCAGCAGCATTCCGACCACCAACGTCGTTCGACCAGCACCTGTTCGACCCAGCACTCCGAGGAGCGACCTTGAGCGAGACGTCCACCCCGACGAGCCCGTCCCCCGACGCGGCGGCGCCTGTCCCTGACGCGCTGGACCGGCTCCTGGCCACCCTCTCGCTGCGGGAGGTGGACGGCTGGGGTCCGCGCGGGGAGGACGACCTGTGGCGCGGGGACAGCGTCCCCGGGCCGGGCCGGCGCGTCTACGGTGGCCAGGTGCTCGCCCAGGCCCTGCTGGCCTGCGGCCGCACCGTCACCGACGACCGGCTGCCGCACTCGCTGCACGCCTACTTCCTGCGGGAGGGCAAGCTCGACGCACCGATCAGCTTCGCCGTCGAACGGCTGCGTGACGGACGGTCGTTCAGCGCCCGTCGTACGCACGCCCTGCAGGCCGGCGGGCCGATCCTGTCCCTGACGGCGTCGTTCCAGGTGGACCAGCCCGGTTACGAGACGTCGGCGTCCGGCCCCGACGACGTGCCCGATCCGGAGGACGTGCCGTCCGCGATCGACACCCTTCAGGGCATCGACCACCCGGCCGCACGCTTCTGGTCGCACGAGTCGGCGTTCGACCTGCGCCACGTGGACGGGAACCTGTACCTGGGCGCCGACCCGCACCCGGGCCCGGCGCAGCGCGTGTGGATGCGCGCGCGTCACGAGATCGGGTCCGACGACCTGCTGCTGCACCGCGCGCTGCTCGCGTTCGCGTGCGACCAGGTGATGCTGGAGCCCGTCCTTCGCCAGGCGGGCAAGTCGTGGCGGGACGTCGGCGACTCCGTGCCGATGGCGAGCCTCGACCACGCGATGTGGTTCCACCGGGACGCGCGCGCCGACGAGTGGCTGCTCTACGTCCAGGAGTCGCCGGGCGCCCAGGGCGGCCGCGGTCTGGGCCTGGCCCGCGTGTACTCCCGCTCGGGCGCCCTGGTCGCGACCATCGCGCAGGAGGGCATGATCCGCCTGCCGGCCTGAGCCTGTCCGGTCGACCCGCGCCGGGTCTGACGGGTCGGCGGGCGCTCGCCGAGCCCTCGCTGGGTGCTCGCCGGGCGCGACGGCGAGCGGCGACGCACACTGGCGACGTGCGACTGCGGCGTGTCTCGATCAGCTCCCCCGGTTACTCGCGCCGACCGAAGGGCGACGGGTGGGTGTTCCTCGACGTCGACGGCCACCCTCTGGCCGACGAGGCGGAGGTCGCGCGCTGCACCCGGCTGGCGGTCCCGCCCGCCTGGGAGGACGTCTGGATCTGCCGGTTCGAGAACGGGCATCTCCAGGCCTTCGGCCGGGACGACGCCGGCCGCGGGCAGTACCTGTACCACGAGCAGTGGAGCGAGCGGCGGGCCCGGCGCAAGCACGACCACGTCCTCGACGTCGGCCGGCGGCTCCCCGCGGCGCGGCGTCGCGTCACCCGGGACCTCCGGCTGCCGGGCATGCCCCGGGCCAAGGTCCTGGCGCTCGCGTTCCGGCTGCTCGACGAGGCGTACTTCCGCGCCGGCGGCGAGATCTACGCCAAGCAGCACGGCAGCTACGGGCTGGCCACGATCCGCAAGGAGCACGCGACGGTGCGCCGCGACGGCAGTGTCCACTTCCGGTATCCGGCCAAGTCCGGCCAGGTGCGTGACGCCCTGGTGGAGGACCCCGTGGTCGCCGAGCTCGTCACGACGTTGAAGCGCCGGCGCGGCGGGGAGGACCTGCTCGCCTGGCGGGACGGGTCTTCCGGCGCGGCCACCTGGTACGACGTCACCAGCGCGGACGTCCAGGACGACATCAAGGACCGGCTCGGGGACGACGCCACCCCGAAGGACTTCCGCACCTGGCACGCGACGGTGCTCGCCGCCCGGGCGCTCGCCGACGTGGGCGCTCCCCCGGCGTCGGACCGCGCCCGGCGCCGCGTCGTGGCCGAGATCGTGCGCGACGTCGCCGCCGAGCTCGGGAACACGCCGGCCGTCGCGCGCTCGTCGTACATCGACCCTCGGCTCTTCGACCTGTGGGAGCGCGGCGAGACGATCGGCGCCACCCGCTCGCGGTCGCGGGCGGAGAGCGCCGTGCTGGAGCTGCTCGGATGAGGGCGGCGGTCACCGGCGTCACGGGCTACGTGGGCGGCCGACTCGTGCCGGAGCTTCTCGGCGCCGGGCACGAGGTCCGCGCGATCAGCCGCAACCCGGCCCGGCTCGCGGGCCGCGAGTGGGTGGACGACGTGCAGGCCGTGGAGGCCGACGTGGGCGACCTCGCCGCGGTCCGACGGGCGCTCGACGGCGTCGACGTCGCCTACTACCTGGTGCACTCGCTGGGCGCGGGGCGCACGTTCGAGGCCCGAGACCGGCGCAACGCCCTCACGTTCGCACAGGCGGCCCGCGAGTCGGGAGTGGGGCGCGTCGTCTACCTCGGCGGCCTGTACCCCGACGTCCCGGAGGGCGACCTCTCGCCACACCTGGCCTCACGCAAGGAGGTCGAGGAGATCCTCCTCGCCTCGGGCGTCCCGACGACGGTGCTGCGTGCCGCCATCATCCTCGGGTCCGGCTCGGCGTCGTTCGAGATGATGCGCTACCTCACGGAGCGGCTGCCGGCGATGACCACGCCGCGCTGGGTCGACAACAGGATCCAGCCCATCGCGGTGCGTGACGTGCTGCGCTACCTCGTCGGCTCGGCGTCGATGCCCCGCGACGTCTCGCGGGGCTTCGACATCGGCGGCCCCGACGTGCTCACCTACCGCGACATGATGCAGCGCTACGCACGGGCGGCCGGGCTGCCACGGCGGCTGATCGTCGGCGTCCCGGTGCTGACACCGCAGCTGTCCAGCCTCTGGGTCGGGCTCGTCACCCCGGTCCCGTCGGGCATCGCACGGCCGCTGGTGGAGTCGCTGCAGCACGAGGTGGTGTGCCACGAGGACGACGTGCGCCGGCACGTTCCCGATCCGCCCGAGGGCCTGGTCGGCGTGGACCACGCGATCGAGCTCGCCCTCGCCCGGGTCCACGACGGCGAGGTGACCACCCGCTGGACGTCGGCGTCCGTGCCGGGGGCCCCGTCCGACCCGCTGCCGTCCGACCCGGACTGGGCCGGTGGCTCGCTGTACGTCGACGAGCGCCGCACCGTCGTCGACGCGCCGCACGACGTGCTGTGGCGGGTGATCGAGGAGATCGGCGGTCACCGCGGGTGGTACTCCTGGTCGGTCGCATGGCGCGTGCGGGGCGTGCTCGACAGGCTGGTCGGAGGCCCGGGCCTGCGGCGCGGCCGCCGGGACGAGCACCGGCTGCGGGTGGACGACGCGCTCGACTTCTGGCGGGTCGAGGCGATCGAGCCGGGACGACGGCTGCTGCTGCGTGCCGAGATGCGGCTGCCCGGGCTCGCGTGGCTCGAGCTGCGGGTCGACGAGGCGGCGGCCGAGGTGACCGACCCCGACGACCCCGGGCCGGGTCCGGCCGACGCCGCCGGCCCGGCGCGCACGTACTTCGCGCAGCGGGCGCTGTTCCACCCGCACGGCCTGGCCGGCCAGCTCTACTGGTGGTCGGTCGCGCCGTTCCACGGCGTCATCTTCGGCGGGATGCAGCGCAACGTGGCCCGCGAGGCGGAGCGCCTCGCGGGCCACGTCGACCGCTGATCGGGCAGGCGGTCAGCCGCAGGTGGGTGCCGGGTCGGACGGCGGCGCGCCGGACCCGATGAACCCGACGGTGGCGCTCGCCCCCGGAGCGAGCGTGCCGTTCCACGACTCGTTCGTGGCCTCGACGACCGAGCCCTGCGACGTCACGACGCCGCCCCAGGCCTGCGTCACGGTCCCGGGCGCGGCGTCCCAGGTCACGGTCCACCCGCTGAGCCCGTCCGGCCCGGCGGTCACCGTCACCTGGCCCTGGTACCCGCCGTTCCACGAGCCGACCGTCGCATACTCGGCGGTGCAGCCCTCGACCGGCGCGGCCTCCTGGGTGGTGGCCGTCACCGGCGCGGACTCCTGCGAGACGTTCCCGGCGGCGTCACGCGCCGAGACCGTGTACTCGTACGACGACCCGGCGTCGAGCCCGTCGTCCGTGAACGTCGTGACGGTGCCGCCGGTCGTCCCGACGACCTCGCCGTCGCGCCGCACCGTGTACCCGTTCACCCGGGTGTCGTCGGTCGACGCCTCCCAGGCCAGCGACGCGGTGGCGTCCGTGGTCGCGGTGACCTCGAGGCCCGCCGGGACGGTGGGTGCCTGCGTGTCGTCCGAGGGGACGTCGTCCTCGCCGAACAGCCGGTCGTAGTCCGCGAGCGCCGTCGCGACCGCCGTCTGCGCCCAGAACCGGTGGTAGGTGAACTCGGGAGCGGGCCCGCCGTCGAGGTGGTCCTGGACCTTGGACCACTGCGGGTCGTCGAGGTAGAACGAGCGCATGTCGAGGAACGAGACGCCGGGCTCGACGACGTCGCCGTTCGGCATGGTCCCGCTCCACCCCTGGGGCACGTAGACGCCGTCGCCGTCCGTGGTGGTGAGCACGTCGTCGAAGCGCGCGTAGTCGGTGCGCGTCTCGGTGGTGGCCACGCCGACCGGGTCGCTGTTCTGCGTCCAGATCGCGTCGAGCAGGTCGTGCGCGACCTGCTGTGCCTCGTCGTGGGTGGCGCCGGTACCGCCGGCCGCGTAGTACATGAGCGACCGGGCGAGGGCACCGGCGACGCCGACGTCCTGGCCGTAGGCGGTGACCTCGACGCTCAGCCCGGCGTTGTCGCCCGGGTTGTCGGGGTCCCAGTCGTCGGGCTGGCCGGACCACGCGAGGTTCGACGGGATCTCCCACGAGTCGGCGGAGATCGTGATGTGGTCCATCACCCAGGGCGCCCACTTGTCGAGGATCGCCTCGGCGCGCTCGTCCCCCGTCTCCTCGTACAGCTGGGCGATGCGCTCGACGCCCCAGCCCTGCATGCCCATCCAGGAGTTCGACGGCGGGTCGTGGTACACGGGTGCCTCCTGGTAGCCCATGCCGTAGAACGTGGCGACGTCGTCCGGCCGGTCGGCGTAGTGGCCGTCCCAGCTGTTGGTGGAACCGCCGGCGATGCCGCCCTCGGGCGACTGCAACCACTGGAACAGCTCGATCTGCCGGTCCATGCTGGTCTCCCAGTCACCGGCCGCGGTCGGCGAGTCGGGCACCAGCGCCGGGTCGTTGGCCAGCGCCCATGCCGCCATGGGGTTCTGGTAGCCGAAGTGCGCGTGGCTGGAGCCGATGCGCCACGCCCACGGCGACGAGGTGTCCAGCGCGCCGCCCCACGCGTAGTACCAGGACAGGAGGTAGTGCGCGCTGTCCCGGCCGCTGCCCGCGGCGCAGGACGTCGACTCGCAGCCGGGCGTCTTGAAGTACTTGTCGAACAGGGCGTACCGCAGGTAGTCGCCCATCTTCGAGGCCTTGCCCACGGTGTCGGCGACCGCCTCGGGCTGGCCCTGCTCGGTGGCGAACTTGTTCGCCCAGTAGGCCGCCTCGACGGCGCGGGCGTCCGCGTCGGGCGCGTTGGTGTACTTCCACTGCTGCGCGTAGCTCGCGTCGCCCGTGAAGAGGTCGAGGTAGCCGTTCTCGCCGCCGTAGCTGAAGTCGTCGATCGACGGTTGCGGCACCGTCTCCCAGACCGACTCCTGGGGGCCGCGCTGGAACGTGTTGATGTACGACGTGCCCTCGTGGTCGGGGCCGAGGAGCTCCGAGGACCCCGGCGCGGCGCCGTAGCCGTAGACGTTGTCGACGTCCGCGAGCCAGTGCATGCCGTAGATCTCGGACGTGCCGTAGGTGGACTCCAGCTCCGCCCCGATGGGGTCGGACCCGACGGGCACGGTGCCGTCGAGCTGGGAGGGGTACTGGCTCGGGTGGTTGAACTCGGGTGCGTAGGTCGCCGGCGACGCCGGGTCGTACGCCCCGTTCGTCGGCTGGTTCTCGGTGGTGGGGATCATGTACGCCTCGAGCGTGTCCCAGGCGTGGTTGAAGGGCTCCCAGTCGCCCGTGACCTGCCCGTAGGAGGTCTCCAGCCACAGCCAGAACGAGTACGCCTCGCTCGTGGTCTCGTGCCCGTAGTCGGGAGCCTCCACCATGAGCGTCTCGACGGAGTGGTACGGGATGCCCTGCGGGGAGAAGTAGCCGTTCGCCGGGTCGTGCACCTTGTCGTACAGCTCGAGGAAGCGCTGGGTGTACTCGCCGTCGGCGGCCACGGCGGCGACCTCGACGCCGGCGGCGACCTCGGCCCCGGCGTCGACGGCCAGGGCGGGCGTGAGCGGCGCGGCGCCGGCGGTCGCCAGCGGGAGCGCGGCCACGGCGGCGAGCGCGCCCAGCGTGAGGACGGTCCGGCCTCGCGGCCGGTGGGCTGTTCGGGGCATCGTGCACCTCTCTTCGTCGGGAGGCTCGCCCGTGGCCGGTCGGCGACCGGCGCCCGGCGCACGTCGGCGACCCGGCGGGGAGCACCCTTCGAGGCTCACGGGCGCCGATCCGGGCGACAACGGGCCCAAACGTTTCTGTGCCCCGGGCGAGGCTCTCTATCTCGCGGTCCGGAGTTCTCTATCTCGCGGTCCGGAGTTCTCTATCTCGCGGGGCGGGGCACTCTGTCTCGCGACGGGCTCGCCTGCCGCGGCGCCCGGTACCGGGCCAGTGCGTCCCCCGCCCGGCGCAGCGCCTCGATCGCGTCACCGGCCGGCGTCGGCAGCCCGACGACCCGCTCGATCCCCACCGCGGCGCCGAGCACCGCGCGCAGCCGCGCCACGCGTTCCCGTGCGGAGGCCTCGTCGGCACCGTCGAGCAGCACGACGACGTCGCACGGTGCCGCCGCGTACGCGCAGTCCGCGCCGCCCAGCTCGCCCTGCAGCCGGTGGAGCGTGGGTACCGAGGGTGACTGGGGGAAGCCCAGCGCGAGGAGCTGCCAGTCGTAACCGTCGACGCGCCGGGCCCGCAGGATCGCGCGCTCCAGCCGGTCGACGAACAGGTCCCGTGCGACGAGTCCGGTGTCGGGGTCGGCGAGCACCCGTTCGCGCAGCTCGCTGCGGAACAGCCCGAGGTCGGAGAGCACCGCCATCGCCCCCACCATGCGGGCCGGGCGGTCGCCGGCGTCGTGCACGGTGACGGCCCGGCAGCGCACCCGCACGTACCGGCCGTCCGCCGCCCGCACGCGGTGCTCGACGTCCAGCGGCTGGTGGGCGCCGGAGAGCTGGGCCGCCACCGCGGCGTGCACCGCGCGGGCGTCGTCGGGATGGACGCGGCCGAGCCACTCCTGCGCGTCGTCGCCCAGGTGGCGCACGTCGCAGCCCACGATCCTCGCCCAGGCCTCGGAGTACCGCACCTCGCCGGACTCCACGTCCCAGTCCCAGGTGCCGTCCTGGGAGGCGATCTGGACGAGCGCCGCACGCTCCCGGCTCGCCTCCACCTCGAGGGCGAGCACCCGCTCGCGCTCGGCAGCCTGCGCCAGCTCCCGGCGCTGGTCCTGCAGGGAGCTGAGCATGCCCTCCGCGTCGAGCGCGACCGACAGCATCGCGGCCCAGTGGTCGTACCGGACCCGCGTGCTGGTCGAGCGCGCGTCGACGATGCCGCCCACCAGCAGGAACCCCCGGTCGCTGCGGCCGAACGCCACCCGCGTCACCACGGTCAGGGTCCGCGGGTCGGTGAGCTCCGAGGGCGGGAAGTCCGCGAGCTGGAGGGCGGTGCCCACCAGACGTTCCGCGCCCGGCACCCCGCGGGCGCCCACGATGCGCAGCAGGCGCCCGCCCGAGGACTCCGCATCGTCCTCCCACAGCGCGAGGGCCGCGGCCCCGCTGTGCCCGCGCGGGAGCCAGTCGAGCCGGCGCAGGGCGGCGCCGTCGGACCGCATCAGCTCCAGGTCGACCTCGTTCTGCTCCGCGATGTCCTGCTCGAGGCGCCCCACCCGGACGAGCGCCGGCTGGGAGCAGCCGTGCACGAACGCCACGAGCACGTGCCGCGCGGTGTCCTCCACGGCCGCGAGCCGTGCCGCTCGCCGCGGCACCTGGGCTCGCCCGGGCGACGGGGTGCGCCGCCCCGCCTCGCGGGTCCAGCGCGCCGCCTCGGCGCGTACCGCGGGGACCAGCTGCTCGAGGGCGTCGGGCGAGGGCCGCAGGGCCGCCGTGCGGTCCGCGAGCTCGGCCAGCGCGTCCACCGGCGGGACGACGGCGAGCTCCGCGGCGCTGCGGAACATGCGCTGCAGGGCGTGCAGCCACACGTCGACCGGGCTCGGCCGCCGCCGGAGCGCCCCGTGCCCACCCCCGTGCCCACCCCCGTGCCCGGCTCCGTGCCCGGCTCCGGCGGGCGACGTCGGCGTGCCGTCGGTGACGCACGGGAAGGCCACCCGGGCGACGTCGGCGAGCATCGGCTCGTCGTCGGGCCGGCGTGTGGTCGTGCCCGCCACGACCAGGTCGCCGCGCACCCCCTCGACGCAGCCGCACGACTCCCGGGTGATGAGCGCAGAGCGTGTGAGGCGGTGCGTGCCGGTCACCGCCAGGCCGCGCAGCCGCGCCAGCATCAGCTCGGCCGCCCGCTCCCCCACCGCGTCGTGCATCGGGTCCACCGTGGACAGCCGCGGCCTGGCCCGGGCGCCCGAGTCGGAACGGTCGACGCCGACGACCGCCTGGTCCTCGGGCAGCTCGAGCCCGGCGGCGCGCAGCCCCCGCATGAATCCGATCGCGTTGCGGTCGGTGGCCGCCAGGGTGGCCGTCGTCGGCAGCTCCCGCTCGACCAGCCGGCGGGCCACTGCCTCCGCGCTGGCCTCCTGGTTGTCGCGGGTGGCGTAGAACCACTCCGCGCGCGCCTCGAGACCGTGCGCGGCGAGGGCCCCGCGGTAGGCCTCGTACCGCTCCAGCGTGTCCTGCTGGTCCGTGTTGCCGACGAACCCGATGTGCCGGTGCCCGTGCGCCACCAGGTGGTCGACGGCGGCACGCACCCCGCCGGAGTTGTCGGGCACCACGCTCGGCGCCCGCAGACCCTCGCCCTGGACGCCCAGGAGCACGAGCGGCACCCCCGACTCGTCGAGGGCGCGCAGGTCGCCTTCCGCGAGCGCGGTGGTCACGACGACGAGCCCGTCGAACGACCGTCGTCCCACCACGTGCCGGTGGGCGGGCGGGACGGGGAACTCGTCCCGGTCCAGGTCCGCCGGGTACGTCTGGACCGCGACCACGCGGTGTCCTGCCGCCCGGAGCACCCGGGCCATCCCGGCGAGCGTGCGCCCGAAGTAGAAGCCACCCAGCACGGGGCACAGCACCCCGACCGTCAGCCGCCCTGCCGGCGGCCGTCCCGCCGTCGTCACCTGTCGTCCTGCCTGCGAAGGCATTCGCGCCACCGTCCTCACCGTTGAGTACTGCGTGCCCTGGTGCATCATCTCCCGAAACACGGCACAGTGTGGGAGCGTGACCACCAACGGGGGTGCGAAGGGCGCACCGAGCCGCCCTCGGCGCCTGACGATCACCGACGTCGCCCGGGCCGCCGGCGTCTCGATCTCGGTCGTGTCGTACGCCCTGAACGACCGCCCGGGCGTGTCCGACGCGACGCGGCGGCACGTGCTGCGCATCGCCTCCGACCTGGGCTGGCGCCCGAGCGCCGCCGCCCGGTCCCTGCGCTCCCAGACCCGCAGCCTGGCCGTGCTCCTGCCCGGCGACGCGCCCACGACGTCGGCCCTCGACGTCGCGACGGGCCTGCAGTCCGCTCTCGCGGACGCCGGGGTCGCCGTCTGCGTCGAGGTCGCCCCGGACCGGGCGGCGGCCGCCGCGCGGCTCGACGCCACGTGGACCGAGGGCCGGCACGCGGGCTTCGTCGCCACCGACCTGCTGCGCGACGACCCCCGGGTGCGCACGGCCGAGCGGGTCGGTGCTCCGCTGGTCCGGGTCGCTCCCGGCCCGCACCCTCCGCACTCGCCCGTCCCCTCCGGGGCCCCGGCGGACGGCCGCGTCTGGTTCGACGGCTGGGCGGAGGGCGACGCCGCGCGCTACGTCGTCGGGCTGGGGCACCGGCGGCTCGCCCTGTTCGTGCGCGACGAGCGGCTCGAGGGCGCGCGCTGCCTGCTCGCGGGGCTGGCGGACGCCGCCGACCGCGTCCGCGCGACGGTGGAGGTCGTCGAGTACGGGCGGGTCGAGGAGACGTCGTCCGCGGCCGCGCGCCTGCTCGCGACCCCGCTGCGTCCCACGATGGTGGTGACCGACGACGACCTCGCGGCACTGGCCGTGCTCGAGGCGGCGCGCCGGCGCGGCCTGCGGGTGCCCTGGGACGTCTCCGTGCTCGCGGGCGAGGACAGCCCGACGTGCCGGCTGCTCGACCCGCCGCTGACCGCCGTCGCGCGACCGCACGCCGCGCTCGGCCCCCGGGTCGCGGCGGCCCTCGCGCCCGCCCTGAAGCCTGCTGCGGGGCCCACCCGTGCCGACCGCGACGGTCCCGGGGACGCCGAGCCGGACACCCCGGCTCCCGTCGCCGCCCGGCTGCTGATCCGCGGTTCGACGGCACCCCCGGCAGCCTGACCCGCCGGCGCGGGCCGCCGCACGAGCGGGACGGGACGCCGCACCGGCGAGAAACGTTTCGTGCGGTGTCCGCCCGGCCCCGTCCGGTCCAGGTTGGGAGGAGTCGGCCGTCCGGCCGGCGCGCGGGCCTCGCGCCCGCGGCAGTCGAGTCCCTGGAGGCCCCCGTGCCGTCCCGATCCCCACGACCTCGCAGCGTCGCGTCGGTCGCCGCAGCGCTCGCCATGACGGCGGCGCCGCTGACCGTCGCGACGCTGCCGGCCCAGGCCGCCGAAGCACGGGTGGACAACCCGTTCGTCGGCGCCACGCAGTACGTGAACGACTACTGGTCCGCCCACGTCGAGGCGACGGCCGCCCAGGCGGGCGGCGACCTCGGCGCGCAGATGCAGGCCATCGCCGAGGAGCCCACCTCCGTCTGGATGGACCGGATCAGCGCCATCGAGGGCAACGCCGACGGGCCGGGCCTGCGGTACCACCTCGACGCAGCGCTGGCCCAGCAGCAGGGCGACACGCCGATCGTCGTGAACCTCGTCATCTACGACCTGCCCGGCCGGGACTGCTACGCCCTGGCCTCCAACGGCGAGCTCCCCGCGACCGCCGAGGGCATGGCCCGCTACCGGACCGAGTACATCGACCCGATCGCGGCGATCCTCGACGACCCGGCCTACGAGAACCTGCGGATCGTGGCGACGATCGAGCCGGACTCCCTGCCGAACCTCGTCACGAACATCAGCGAGCCGCTGTGCCAGGAAGCGGCCCCGTACTACCGCGAGGGCGTCGCGTACGCGCTCGACGCGCTGCACGACGTCGGCAACGTCTACAGCTACATCGACGCCGCGCACGCGGGGTGGCTTGGCTGGCCCAGCAACGCGCAGCCGGCCGCGCAGCTGTTCGCCGAGGTCGTGGGCGACACCGAGGCGGGCTTCGACTCGGTGGCGGGCTTCGTCACCAACACCGCGAACTCGACGCCGCTCGCCGAGCCGTTCCTTGAGGACGTCCAGCTCGGCAGCACGCCGGTGCGCTCGGCGACCTTCTACCAGTGGAACGCCG
Organism: Isoptericola luteus; assembly: GCF_020297055.1. Lineage (GTDB taxonomy): Bacteria > Actinomycetota > Actinomycetes > Actinomycetales > Cellulomonadaceae > Isoptericola > Isoptericola luteus. The sequence goes on from NZ_JAIXCQ010000004.1 coordinate 297,939, forward strand.
ACTTCGACGAGACGGACTGGACGGCGCACCTCTACGACCTGCTGGTCGCCGAGGGTTTCCCGTCGTCGATCGGCATGCTCATCGACACCTCCCGCAACGGCTGGGGCGGGCCGGAGCGGCCGACGGAGCTCAGCTCCTCGACCAACCTCGACACGTATGTGGACGAGTCCCGCGTCGACCGCCGCACCCACCGCGGCGCATGGTGCAACCCGGACGGCGCCGGCATCGGCGAGCGGCCGCAGGTGGAGCCCGCCGGCTACCCGGAGTCGCACCTGGACGCCTTCGTCTGGGTCAAGCCCCCGGGTGAGTCGGACGGCTCCTCGGAGGAGATCCCGAACGACCAGGGCAAGCACTTCGACCGCATGTGCGACCCGACCTTCGCCTCCCCCAAGCTCGACGGCCTGCTGACCGGAGCGCTGGGCGGCGCGCCGCTGTCGGGCCAGTGGTTCGAGGCCCAGTTCGAGATGCTGGTGGCCAACGCCTACCCGGCGATCGACGGTGACGAGCCCTCCGAGCCCGACACGACGGCGCCCTCGGCGCCGAGTGGGCTCGTGGCCGGCGCGGTCTCGGCGACGTCGGCCGAGGTGAGCTGGGACGCCTCGAGCGACGACACCCGCGTGACCGGGTACACGGTGCTCGTCGACGGTGCGGCCGCCGGCACCACCGCCACCACGTCGTTCACCCTGACGGGCCTCGACCCGGACACCTCGTACGCGGTCACCGTGACCGCGCGCGACGCGGCCGGGAACGTCTCGGCGGCCTCGTCGGCGCTCACCGTCACCACCGCGGAGGCGGGCAGCGGCGACGACGTCGAGGCGCCGACCGCGCCCGGCGACCTGGCGGCCTCGGCCGCCACCGAGGACTCGGTGACGCTGGGCTGGAGCGCCTCGAGCGACGACACCGGCGTCACGGGCTACACCGTCCTGCGCGACGGGGCAGAGGTCGGTGAGGTGACCGGGACGTCGTTCACCGACTCCGGGCTCGACGCCGACACGGCGTACTCCTACTCCGTGACGGCGCACGACGCGGCCGGGAACGTGTCCGCACCGGCCACCGTGTCGGCGCGGACCGCACCCGGCGACCAGGAGCCGTCCGGGGAGTGCGCCGTGACGTACACGGCGAACTCGTGGAACACCGGGTTCACGGGGTCGCTGACCATCGAGAACACCTCGGGCGCCGACCTCACCGGCTGGACGCTGACGTTCTCCTTCCCTGACGGCCAGCAGATCACCCAGGGCTGGTCCGCCCAGTACAGCCAGTCGGGGGCCGACGTCACGGTGACCCCGGCCGACTGGAACCGGACCCTCGCGGCCGGTGCGAGCGTCTCGGTCGGTTTCAACGGGACCCACTCCGGCGCCAACGGCGCACCCGCCTCGTTCGCGCTGAACGGGACGAGCTGCACGGTCGGCTGAGACCGGCACCCAGCGGGGGGGGGGGGGGCGGGGCCCCCCCCCCCCCCCGCCCGCCCGTCCTCGTCCGAGGACGGATCCCCGCGACCGAGCGACAGGAGCGACACGGCCCCTGTCCCGGAGCGGGATGGACCGTCGGCGGCCGCGGAGCCGTCCTCGAAACGTTTCACCCACGCCGCGCGTCGAAGCGCTTCGAATACGGTGGCGCCGGGCGCGAGGACGCGCCCCGGGCACCGCCCGACCGTCTGCACGAGGGAGTGAGACATGAGGCGCAGAAGCAGACCCGCGGTCGCGGCGCTCGCCGCGTCCGCCGTCGCCGTCTGGGGACTGGGTGCCGCCGCGCTGGCGACACCCGGCACGGCGCCGTCGGCCTTCGCCGCCACCGACGACTACGCGTGGGGCAACGTCGAGATCGTGGGCGGCGGCTTCGTCCCCGGCATCGTGTTCAACCAGGGCGAGGCGGGGCTCGCCTACGCCCGCACCGACGTCGGGGGCGCCTACCGCCTCGACCCGGGTTCGCAGCGCTGGACCCCGCTGCTCGACCACGTCGGCTGGGACGACTGGAACCGGTCCGGCGTCCTGAGCATCGCCCCCGACACCGTGGACACCGACAACGTCTACGCGATGGTCGGCTCGTACACGAACTCGTGGGACCCGGGGAACGGCGCCGTCCTGCGCTCGTCGGACCGCGGCGAGACCTGGGCGGCGACCCCGCTGCCGTTCCAGGTGGGCGGCAACATGCCCGGCCGCGGCATGGGCGAGCGGCTGGTCGTGGACCCCCACGACAACGACGTGCTCTACATGGGCACCGAGGGCGGGCACGGCCTGTGGCGCAGCACGGACGCCGGCGTGACGTGGGCCGAGGTGACGAGCTTCCCCAACCCGGGCGACTACGTGCAGGACCCGGACGACCCCAACGACTACCTCACCAGCAACCAGGGCGTCGTCTGGGTGGTGTTCGACCCGTCGTCGGGCAGCGCGGGGTCGGCCACCCAGACCGTCTACGTCGGCGTCGCCGACAAGGAGAACAACGTCTACCGGTCCACCGACGCCGGGGCCACGTGGGAGCGGGTGCCCGGCCAGCCCACGGGGTTCGTCCCGCACAAGGCCGTGCTCGACGACGCGGGGCAGCAGCTCTACGTCGCGACGTCGGACACCGGCGGCCCGTACGACGGCGGCTCGGGCGACGTCTGGCGTCTCGACGTCGCCAGCGGCGAGTGGACGCAGATCAGCCCCGTGCCGTCGTCGAGCGCGGACGCGGCCTTCGGCTACTCCGGCCTGACGATCGACCGGCAGGACCCCGACACGATCATGGTGGTCAGCCAGATCTCGTGGTGGCCGGACATCCAGGTCTACCGCAGCACCGACCGGGGCGAGACGTGGGCCCCGATCTGGGAATGGGCCGGTTACCCGGCCCGCACCCTGCACTACGACCTCGACATCTCCGGCGCGCCCTGGCTCGACTTCGGCAAGCAGCCCGCCGAGCCGGAGCCGAGCCCCAAGCTCGGCTGGATGACGGAGTCCTTCGAGATCGACCCGTTCGACTCCGACCGGTTCCTCTACGGCACCGGCGCCACGGTGTACGGCGGCGAGAACCTCACCGACTGGGACACCGGCGGCACCGTGCAGATCGGGGTGCGCGCCCACGGCATCGAGGAGACCGCCGTGCAGGACCTGCTCGCGCCGGCGGGCCCGACCGAGCTGATCTCGGGGATGTACGACATCGGCGGCTTCGTGCACGACGACATCTCCCAGGTGCCGTCGTCGTTCTACGCCCAGCCGTACCACTCCGGTGTGCTCAGTCTCGACGCCGCGGGCACCGACCCGTCCGTCGTGGTCCGCGCCGGGCAGGGCGACGGCGCGGAGTCCCACCTGGGCGTCTCCACCTCCGGCGGCGGCTCGTGGTGGGCGGCCCAGGAGCCGTCCGGCGTCACCGGGGCCGGGACCGTCGCCGTGAACGCCGACGGGTCGCGGATCCTGTGGAGCCCGGAGGGTGCCGGCGTGCACGTGTCCACGACGCTGGGCTCCTCCTGGACGGCGTCCGGCGGGGTGCCGGCCGGAGCCCGCGTGGAGGCGGACCGCGTCGACCCGGACGTGTTCTACGCCGTCGCCGGCGGCACCTTCTACACCTCGCACGACGGCGGAGCGACGTTCGCCGCGTCACCGGCGCAGGGCCTGCCCGACGCCGGGAACGTGCGGTTCGCCGCCGCGCCCGGCCACGCGGGTCACGTCTGGCTCGCGGGCGGCGAGGCCGACGGCACCTACGGCATGTGGCGGTCCACCGACGCCGGCGCCACCTTCTCGGCCGTCGCGTCGGTGGACGAGGGTGACACCGTCGGCTTCGGCAAGGCCGCGCAGGGCCGCGACTACCCCGCCGTCTACACGTCGTCGAAGATCGACGGCGTCCGCGGCATCTTCCGGTCCGACGACGCCGGCGCGAGCTGGGTGCGGATCAACGACGACGAGCACCAGTACGCCTGGACGGGCGCGGCGATCACCGGCGACCCGGACGTCTTCGGCCGCGTGTACGTCGGCACGAACGGGCGCGGCATCGTCGTCGGGGACTTCACCGGCACGGAGCCCGACCCCACCGAGGAGCCCACACCCGACCCGACGGAGGAACCCACCCCCGAGCCGACCGACGAGCCCGGGGACGGCCCGTGCGCCGTCGCGTACGACGTCGCCGGCTCGTGGCCGGGCGGCTTCCAGGGGTCCGTGCGCGTCACCAACACCGGAGGCTCGACCGTCGCCGGGTGGTCGCTCGAGTGGGACTTCACCGCCGGTGAGCAGGTGAGCCAGGCCTGGGGAGGCACGGTCTCGCAGTCCGGCTCGCACGTGAGCGTCGAGGCCCCGGGCTGGGCCACCGACCTCGCCCCGGGGGCGTCCGCGGACGTCGGCTTCATCGGCACCGGGACGCCCGGCGAGCCGACGGGCTTCTCGGTGGCGGGCGAGGCCTGCACCACCGGCTGACCCCGGACTCCCGCCCCGCCTCGCCCCGCCCCCCGACCCCGACCCCGACCCCCGCCGAACAGGAGGCTGGTCCCGCTATGGCGCCCGGATCGGCGCCCAAGCGGGGCCCGCCACCCGTGAGGCGGCCGGCAACGGGCCGCCCCG
>NZ_JAIXCQ010000004.1:302471-379127 GCF_020297055.1 Isoptericola luteus
CCCCACCTGGGGGGGGGCCCCGTTTGGGGGCCGGTCGGGGCCCCATAGCGGGACCAGCCTCCTGTTCGGCGGCCGGAAAGGGTCAGCCGCGGCGGCGGAAGGTCACCGGCTCCTCGACGTACGGCACCCACGCGGCACGCTCGTCCGGGGCGATGCGGCGCGGCTTCCCGGTCGCGGCGTCGACCACCACGATCGTCGTGACGGCCTTGACGTACGGCCGCCCGCCCGAGGCCGCGCCGAAGCGCGGGAACCCACCCGGGACGCCGTCGTGCACCTCGTAGCAGACCTCGAGGCTCGCCCCGCCGATCGTGCCGATCCACATCTCGACACGGACGGGCGTGCGCGTGAACGCGAGGGGCTGGAGGTACTCGATCTGCTGACCGGCGATCAGGGTGTGCGACGTTGCGTGCGGGCCGGTGTCGAGGATCGCCGTCGGCCACTCCTCGCCCAGCGCCGCGTCGTCATGCCGCCAGAACGCGGTGATACGCGCGTCCTCCAGCAGCCGGAGCATCGCGACGTTGTTGACGTGCTGGTAGGCGTCGAGGTCGGACCAGCGCAGAGGGACGGGCACGTGCAGACGAGTCATCCCGGCATCGTCGCACGGCGTCAGCGCAACCGGCCGCCGGCGGGGACATCTGCCCGGAGGGGGCCTCAGGACGCGGCGATCGACGCCGCCGTACGGCAGTCCGCGAGCGCGGCGAGCTCGTTGCCGACGGGCAGCCGCACCAGCCGGTCGCCCACGCGGGCGACGGCGTCGCGCAAGGCCTTGCGCACCCGCGCCGCCCGACGCCGGGCACCCCAGGCCGCGATCCCGCGGCTCACGAGGGCGAGCAGCAGCCCGCCCAGCAGCCCGCCGAGCGCGAGCAGCGTGGGCCACGGCACCTCGAGGACACCCCCGCCGGACGCGGTGAGGTCGACCGTGAGCACCGGAAGGATCAACGACGGCAGCCGGAAGTACTCCACCGCGGCCGCGGCCGCGAGCCACAGCAGGCCCGCGACGGCGACCACGAGCAGCAACCACTGCACCGCACCGGCCACGGCCCACCAGCGCGGGCGGCGTGCCGCCTCCAGGCGCGTGCCGACCACGGCCTGGTCGAGCTCGCCGGGCAGCCGGTCGATCGGCTCCTGGCCGCGCTCGCGGACGGCGAGCGCCCACGCGTCGGGCAGCTGGTCGGTGACCGAGTCGACGTACCGGCGCACGGCGGTGGCGGCCGCGGCGCGGACGGCCGGCCGGGCGGTGGGCAGCGAGCTGCGGATCAGCTCAGGACGGTCCTCGGCCGGGCCGTGCCCACCGCCCCCGGCCGTCACGACAGTGCCACCCGTGCCACCAGGGCCACCAGGGCCACCAGGGCCACCGCGGCGCAGGCCCAGACGACGCAGCGGGTCGCGTCGCAGGTGCGACACCCAGCGCGTAGGGGGCCAGCCCGTGGCCAAATGCGCGTCGCGGCGGTGCGTCGCGGCCACGGCGTCGACGACGGTCGGCACTCCCGCGGCGTCCTCCAGCGCGTCCACGAGATCCGTCGCCGCCCTCCCGGAAGCCGTGACGCGCGCCCCCGGCCCGCACGCCGCCTCGATGCGCTGCGCCACGGCGCGCAGGTCGGCGGTCAGCCGCGCGGTCGCCGCCTCGCGCCGCGCCGCGGCCTCGGCGAGCAGACCCTTGAGCTGGTCCACCCCCTGGCCGGTGCGTGCCGACAGCGCGAGCACCCGGGCGCCGTCGAGCCCGTCGGCGACGACGAGACGCCGCAGGTCGGCGAGCAGCGCGTCGACCTCGTCCGCCGCGAGGCGGTCCACCTGGTTGAGCACGACGACGACCACCTCCGCGCGACCCGCCAGCGGGCGCAGGTAGCGCTCGTGCAGGGCTGCGTCGGCGTACTTCTGCGGGTCGACGACCCACACCAGCAGGTCCGCCCGCTCGACGAGCCGCTCGGCGCGCACCCGGTGCTCGGTGACGACGGAGTCGTGGTCGGGCAGGTCGAGCAGCACGAGGCCCGTGGTGATGCCCGCGGGCGGCGACGTGCGCCTGAGCCGGGCAAGTCCCGTGCGCAGAGGGGTCGGCCGAGGTGGCGGGGCGGGATCGCTCGCCCCGGCGCCGTCGTCCAGCTCCGGCGCCTGCACCTCGTGCCGTCGCCGCACCTCGAGCCAGTCGAGCAGGGGGCCCGCCCCGTCCCCCCACACGGCCGCCACGGCGTGCGCCGTCGTCGGACGCCGCACGCCGACGGTCGCGACCGCGGACCCGGCGACGGCGTTCAGCACGCTCGACTTGCCGGACCCGGTCGCTCCCGCGAGCGCCACCACCGTGTGGTCGGCCGAGAGCCCGCCGCGCTCGCGGGCACGCTGGGCGACGGCGCGGGCGTCGTCGAGCAGCGGCACGTCCAGCCGGCCCTCGGCGGCACCGACGGCGGTCTCGAGCGCGGACGTCCGGTCGGCAAGGTCGATGTGCGCTCCGGTGCGGCTCACGACGCCCCGTCCTTGCGCCGCAGGACGCGGCGCCAGAAGCCTCGCCCGTGCGACGTCGTGTCCGCCGCGTCGTCGGCCGTGGTCACCGGCACGCCGTCGATCGTCGGCGGCGCCACCGTGCCCGCCCCGCGCAGCAGGCCACCGCTCCACGGACGGGTCGTGCCCTCGGGGTCGGGGCGCCCGGCCCGCTCGGCGCGCGCGGCCGCTGCGACGGCGCGGGCGGCCTCGCGCAGCCCGTCGCCGCCCGCGTCGGCGGTCCCGAGGGCGTCGAGCTGGGCCGTGTACCGCGCCGACTGACCCCGGAGCACCGCGTCCATGCGCCCGGACAGCCGCTCCTTGGCCTGGGCCGCGAGCCGGCGCACCGCCTCGTCGCCGAAGACCGCCTCCAGCACCTTCTGCGCGACGATCGCCGTCCCGCCGGCGATGCCGATCTCCGCGCCCGTGAGACCCGCGGTCGACGCGAAGACGAGCACCATGAGGCTCACCCCCAAGGCGTTGACCCCGAACGACACCGCGCGCGCCGTGCCCCGGCGCGAGGCCCCCTGTTCCCGCACGAGCGCCAGCACGTCGTCCTGCCAGCCGCGGATCTGGGCGGCCACCTCCTCGCGCAGCGTGGCCGGCGCGCGCGACAGGTCGAGCCCGCTCACGAGCGCGGCACCCGCGGCGTCCCCGCGCCACGCGGCGTGCGTCCGCTCGGCCGCCTGCTCTGCCGCATCGAGCACCACGGACTCGAGCCCGTGCGCGATGGCCTGCTCGACCTGCGGCCCCTGCTGGGGACGGGCCCGGAAGAAGCCCGCGACGGCGTCGCGCACGCGCCCTACGCCGGCCTCGAACGACCGGAAGAACTCCCCCGTACCGACGAAGTCCTGCCAGCGCGCGAGGACCTCGCCGCGCAGCAGAGCGCCGTCCGACGTCGCGGCCTCCACCTGGGCGAGGGCGTCGGCGTGGTGGCGGCGCACGACGTCGCGCAGCCGGGCGTCCGCCGCCTGCTGGGCGTCGGCCGCGTCGGCGAGGTCGACGGCGCGGCGCACGAGGTCGTCGACCACGCCGTCCCGGGTCGCCGCCACGACCCGGGTTCGAGCGTCCGGGTCGCCGCCCAGCCCCGAGAGCCAGGTCGCCACCTCGGCGACGGCGTGCTCGGGCAGGAGGCCGTCGACCAGCGCCCCCGAGCCCGCCTCGGTCGCCTCGGCGAGGACGAACAGCTCCGCGTCGCGCAGACCGCGCTCGCTCATCATCCGGCGCAGGTCCTCCGCCACCACCTCGGATCCCGGGTCGACCCGGTCCAGGACGATCGCGACCTGCGCCCGCCGCCGTGCCCCGGCCGCCAGCAGGTCCCACGGCACGGCGTCGGCGTACCGCGCGGCCGTGGTGACGAACAGCCACAGGTCCGCCGCGGCGAGGAGCTGCGCGGCCAGGTCGCGGTTGGCCACCTCCACCGAGTCGACGTCGGGCGCGTCGACCAGCGCCAGACCCTGGGGCAGGGCGTCGCTCGCCACCAGCCGCAGCGCGGCTGCGGCGGCGTGCTCCGGCGGAACGCCCGGGGCTCCGCCCGAGCCCGAGATGCGGGCCAACCCGGGCAGCACGCGGTCGGTGCTGAACCAGCGCGCGTCGAGGGGATGGTGCACGAGCACCGGAGCACGCGTCGTCGGGCGGAGCACGCCCGGCGCCGAGACCGGCTCGCCCAGCAACGAGTTCACCAGGGTGGACTTGCCCGCCCCCGTGGAGCCACCCACCACGACGAGCAGCGGGGCGCTCTCCGCCCGCAGCCGGGGCAGGAGGTAGTCGTCGAGCTGGTCCAGCGCCCGCTGCCGGTCCGTGCGGTCCGGGCCTGACCCCGGCGTCTCGAGCGGCAGCCGCAGCGCGGCGAGACGAGCGCGCAGGGACTCCAGCGCGGCCGCCAGCGGCGCGGTCCCGGACGGACCCTCGGGACCGTGCCCGGCGTCGTCCCTGTCCTGCGGGGCGGGCACGGGGTCCGGGTCGGTCATAGGCCCAGTGTGCCCATCAGGGACGATCCGTGCAGACCGGCCCGCCGGGCCGGGCGCCGTCGCGGGCGGGAGATCAGGCGAGCCGGCGCCGCAGCCACGCCACACACACCTCGCCCTGCGCACGCTGGAAGGCGCGCACGTGCGGGATGCCCGGGGGCGGCGGCTGGAGCGACGCGTGCACGAAGTACCCCGCGAGGGCCACCAGGTACGCCGTCACCGCGTCCTCGTCCGTCCCCGTCGGCAGAGGACGGCGCCGCAGCGCCTCCTCGGGCGGCGGCCCACCCTCCACCTGGACGGCGGGCAGCATGCCGACGAGGTCGCAGAAGCCTGCGCCCCGCCCCGGGTACGCCCAGTCGACGGCGACCGCACCGCCGCGCCCTGGCCCGCCGCAACCTGGCCCGTGGTCACCTGGCCCGTGGCCCCGCGCACGGCTCGGACCACCAGCGACGATCACCGCGTTGTCGCCGCGCAGGTCGCCGTGGACGAGCCTGTCGCCGGCCACCGCCGAAGCCGCGTCGCGCTCGATCGTCGAGAGCCGGTCCAGGTGCTCGGCCAGCCACGGGTCGAACGACGCGAGCCCCGCCGGCCGCTCGTCCGCGAGCCTCCCGGCACGGTCGACGGGCAGCTCGGAGGCGAAGTCGGGCAGCACCCCCACCTCGACCTCGTGCTCGCCTACCTCGACCGCGAGGTCGAGCACGGCACGCAGCTCGTCGTCCCGCCACGGCTGCGCCGGCACGCGGCCCTCGATCGCGTCGAAGGCCAGCACGACCCACTCCGGCCCCTGCGCGAGGCCGATCTCCGTCAGCCAGCGCAGGCGCGGGGCGGGCACGCCCTCGCCGAGCAGCGCCGACCGCTCCGCCTCCTGGCGGTACAGCCGTGCGGTGAGCTCGTGCTCCGTGGGAACCGCCTTGACGAAGACCGGGCCCCGGTCGGTACGCAGCGTGGACGCCAGCCCCTGGGAGTACCCGCCGTCATGGCTCGTCCAGCCGGTGACCGTCGCCCCGAGCCGCGCCTCGATCCCCGCGCGGACGCCGGCGGGCAGATCGGGCCAGGTGGGGCGGTCGCGGGTGGTCGTCGCGGTCATGGCCGAAGTATCCCGGGACCAGGCGGCCTCCCCCAGCCTTTTCCTGTCGGGGCGCCTGTCCGACGGCCGAGTCCGACCCCCGGCACGACCACCGGCACGACCACCGCAGCACGACGCCCCCGGCACCGTGAAGGTGCCCGGGGGCGTCGGGAGCAGGCTCGTCGCGGTCAGTCGCGCGTGAGCTTGCGGTACGTCACGCGGTGCGGGCGGGCGGCGTCGGCGCCGAGGCGCTCCACCTTGTTCTCCTCGTAGGAGGCGAAGTTGCCCTCGAACCAGTACCAGTTGGCCGGGTCCTCCTCGGTGCCCTCGTAGGCGAGGATGTGCGTCGCCACGCGGTCGAGGAACCACCGGTCGTGGGAGACCACGACGGCGCAGCCCGGGAACTCGAGCAGCGCGTTCTCGAGCGAACCGAGGGTCTCGACGTCGAGGTCGTTGGTGGGCTCGTCGAGCAGCAGCAGGTTGCCGCCCTGCTTGAGCGTCAGCGCCAGGTTCAGGCGGTTGCGCTCGCCACCGGACAGCACGCCCGCGGGCTTCTGCTGGTCCGGGCCCTTGAAGCCGAACGACGCGACGTAGGCGCGCGAGGGGATCTCGACGTTGCCGACCTTGATGAAGTCGAGCCCGTCGGAGACGACCTCCCACAGGGTCTTCTTCGGGTCGATACCGCCGCGCGACTGGTCGACGTAGGAGATCTTCACCGTGTCGCCGACCTTGAGCTCGCCGCCGTCGAGCGGCTCCAGGCCCACGATCGTCTTGAACAGGGTCGTCTTGCCGACGCCGTTCGGGCCGATGACGCCCACGATGCCGTTCTTGGGCAGCGTGAAGCTGAGGCCGTCGATGAGCTGGCGGCCGTCGAAGCCCTTCTGCAGGTTCTTCGCCTCGAGGACCACGTTGCCCAGGCGCGGGCCCGCGGGGATCTGGATCTCCTCGAAGTCGAGCTTCCTGGTGCGCTCCGCCTCGGCAGCCATCTCCTCGTAGCGGGCCAGTCGGGCCTTCGACTTGGTCTGGCGGCCCTTCGCGTTCGAGCGGACCCAGTCCAGCTCCTCCTTGAGGCGGCGGGCGAGCTTGGCGTCCTTCTTGCCCTGGACCTTGAGGCGCTCACCCTTCTTCTCCAGGTACGTGGAGTAGTTGCCCTCGTAGGGGTACAGGCGGCCGCGGTCGACCTCGCAGATCCACTCCGCGACGTGGTCGAGGAAGTACCGGTCGTGGGTGACGGCCAGGACGGCGCCCGGATAGGTGGCCAGGTGCTGCTCGAGCCACAGCACCGACTCGGCGTCCAGGTGGTTGGTGGGCTCGTCGAGCAGCAGCAGGTCGGGCTTCTCCAGCAGCAGCTTGCACAGCGCGACGCGGCGGCGCTCACCACCGGAGAGGACGCTCACGTCGGCGTCCGGCGGCGGGCAGCGCAGCGCGTCCATCGCCTGCTCGAGCTGGGAGTCGAGGTCCCAGGCGTCGGCGGCGTCGATCTCCTCCTGCAGCGTGCCCATCTCGGCGAGCAGCGTGTCGAAGTCCGCGTCCGGCTCGGCCATGAGGGCGGAGATCTCGTTGAAGCGGTCGATCTTCGCCTTGATGGGGCCGACGGCCTCCTCGACGTTCCCGAGGACCGTCTTCTCCTCGTTCAGCGGCGGCTCCTGCAGCAGGATGCCCACGGTGTAGCCCGGCGACAGCCGCGCCTCACCGTTGGACGGCTGCTCGAGGCCAGCCATGATCTTGAGGATGGTCGACTTGCCGGCACCGTTGGGGCCGACGACGCCGATCTTGGCGCCGGGCAGGAAGTTCAGCGACACGTCGTCGAGGATGACCTTGTCGCCGTGCGCCTTGCGCGCCTTGTACATGGAGTAGATGAACTCAGCCACTGGCTCTGCTTCCACCGTTCGATCGCACGGAGTTGTCTGCGGGGCCGGCGCGTCGTGCGCGCCGGGTCACCCGGGCTCCAGCGGGCGCGCTGGAGGACCGGCTACGCGGCCGGTCCCCCAGCCTACGCGACCCGACGCGGGGCTGCGCCGGGTCCGTCACGCGCGCGCCGGCTCCTGCTCCTCGGCGTCCACCCCGTCGGTGGTGCCTGCCGTGCCGGGGCCGGCGGGACTCGCGGAGGCGTCGGGGCCGGCCGTGGCCCACGGGTCCGGCGGCACGAGCGACGACGCGTCGTCGGGCACGGCGACACCGCGCTCGAGGCCTCCGGGCTCGTGGTCGCCCCGCTCCTGGTCGCCTCGGTCGGGACCGGCGTGCTTCTCGACCCTGGCAAAGCGCACCATGCCGCGGGTCGCGTCGACGCCGACCTGCTGGGCGTCGACGACCAGCCGGGACCGCCGCTCGGTGATCGTCGTGGTGCCGCCGCCCGGGAGCTCGTGCACGCGCTCCGTCTCCCACTCCTCGAGGCCGAGGCGCCCGACGACGACGACCGGGTCGCCCTTGCGCAGCGACAGGCTCACGTGCCGGGCCCGGTCACGGAACAGCTTGACCGTGAACCAGAGCGTGTCGCCGTCCTTCCACTCGCCGGTCCGGGGGTCCCGAACCCGCCGGGTGCTCGCGAGGCGGAAGGTGGTCCACTCCGTACCGTTCGCCGAGGTGGCCAGGGCAGGCTCCGTGCCCGCGTGGCCGACGACCGTGACGTTGACGTCGCTCATGCGTCCTCCTGTGCTCGGGGCCGGCGAGGTGCCGGCCGACCGGCCCAGGATCAGCCGCGCGAGCCCGCGGGCGCCGCCCCCGCCGTCCCCTCGGTGGACGACGTGCCGAGCGCGTCGGCTGTGGGCAGCCTCAGGGCCCCGGTGAGCGGTGCTGCGGCAGGAAGCTCCGTGGCCGCCTGCGCGAGCTCGCGCACCCTGCGGTGCTCCACCAGGAGCTTCTGCGTCGGCTCCCCCAGACCCTCGGTGAGCACCCGCTCGAGCGCGGCACGGCCCGCCGACGCGACGGCCTGCTCGCGCCGGCTCGCCAGCTTCCGGCGGGTGCCCACCCCGACGAGCGCCGCCACCGCGGCGCCCGCGGCCAGCAGACCGGCGAGGCAGAGGATCACCACGGGCCACGGGTCGGCGAGGTCGAGCACTCCGGTCATCGCCAGCACGCCGGCCACGGCGACGAGCACCGCGAGACCCGCCAGCGCCCAGGCCGTGCGGCGCAGCAGGCGCGCCCGCGCCGGCCCACGCACGTCGAGCGAGACCCCGCGCAGGGCGCCCGCCACCGCCGTCCGGAGCTGGTCGGCCCCTGCGACGGACTCCGCGAGCGATCGCTGCCAGCCCGGCCGCAACGAGGCACCGGCGCGCGTCAGCCAGCGCGCCCGCGACAGCGCCACGGCGTCACGGTCCGGCGGGGGCACCTCCGGGTGCCCGTAGCCGTTGCGCACCGCGTTGCCGACCTGGCTCGCCACCGAGCGGAGGCCGGTCGCCGCCACCAGCGCGTCCAGCTCGCGCTCGACGGCCGGCCCCATCTGCCACGGCACCTCGGCGGGCGTCTGCGCCAACAGGACCCGCGCCGCCGAGTCCAGCTCCGCGGCAGCACGCCCCGCGGCGACGGACCGGCGCGAGCAGGCCTCCTCCAGCAGCGACCGGAACTGCTCCACGCCCTCGCCGCTGCGCGCGGACACCTCCTGCACGACGACCCCGGTGAGGCCGTCGTCGGCCAGCAGCCTGCGCAGGTCGCCGACGAGGTTGACGCGCTGCGCCTCGGGGACCGTGTCGACCTGGTTGAGGAGGACGACCATCGACGCCTCCGACCCGACGGCGGACCGCAGGTAGCCGGAGTGCAGGGCGTCGTCGGCGTACTTCTGCGGGTCCACCACCCACACCAGCAGGTCGACCAGCGGCAGCACCCGGTCCACCACCTCGCGGTGGGCGGGCTCGACCGAGTCGTGGTCGGGCAGGTCGAGCAGCACCAGGCCGGCGAGCAGGCGCTCGTCGCCACCGTCGAGCTCCCCGCTCTGGACGATCCGTCGCTCGCGGTCGACGCCCACCCAGTCGAGCAGCGCCTCGGCGTCGTCGGACCAGGAGCACGCGGTGACCCGGGCCGTCGTGGGCCGCTTGACCCCGACGTCCGCGAAGCTCAGCCGGGACACCTTGTTGAACAGGCTCGACTTGCCCGACCCGGTGCCGCCCGCGAACGCGACGACCGTGTGGTCCACGCCGAGCGCGAGGCGCTCGCGCACCCCGGAGACCGCGGTCGACACCCGTCGGGACGTCTCGTCGTCGAGACGCGGCCCGGCGATGCTCAGGGCCTCGGCCAGGTCCTCGGTCCTGGCACGGAGCGTGGCGTCGTCGGATCGATGCCCGGTGGCGCTCATGTCAGTCTCCTCAGCTCGGCCAGCCGCACCCGGAGCCCGGCAGCGGCATCGTCCACGAGGTCCGTCGACCCCAGCTCGTCGAGCACCGCCTGCACCTCGGCGTCCACGACGCCGGCGGCGCGGTCGGCCAGGTCCTCGCGCAGGGTGGCGACGGGCCCGTCGGCCAGCGTGCCGAGCACGCGGGTCAGCACCCTGGCGGCGTCGTCGCTGCCCGCGGCCGCGGCGAGCAGGAGCGTCGCGAGCCCGTGCTGCCCGTACGCCTTCACCGCCGCCGCGAGCCGCGCCGCGTCCTGGGGCGGGGCGTCGCCGTCCTTCGCGGCCGCCGTCGCGACGAGGGCGTCGGCGCCGTCCGCCCACTCCTCGACGACGGGTGGCACCGACTCCTCGCGGGCGGCCGACCGTGCGGTCCCGTCGGGGGCCACCGACTCGCCGCCCTCCGGTGCCCCGGGGCCGGCGAGCACGCCCCGCAGACGTTCCTCCACCCGTGCCCCGGAGGCGACCAGGGTGCGGGCGGCGGCCGCGACGACGTCCCCGCGCAGGCCGTCGAGCGCCTCGGAACGTGCCCGCCCGGCACGGCGCGTGCTGCGCGCCCGGTCGCCACGGACCTTGACCCGGTCCACGCCGACCGCGCCCGACAGCTCGCGCCAGCGCGCCTCCACCGACGCGCCCGCCACGACACCTGCCCCCACGGCGTCCCGCGCGAGCCGCCGCGCGGCGGGGATCTCCCCCTCCACGGTGCGGCGCAGGGTGTCCGCGGCGTCGCGCTGCCGGTCGACGGCGTCCGCGAGCGACGTGACCCAGCCCGGCAGCGCGCCGAGCGCTCCCTTGAGGGTGCGCACGATGACCGCGCGGGAGCGGTCGGGGCCCGCGAGCAGCGAGAGCCAGCGCCGCACCGGTGCCACGACGGCGGGCTCGAGCATGCCCTCGTGCGGGCCCACGTCGGGGACGACGAACAGCGGGACGTCGGTCATGCCGTGCTCCCGCAGCCGCTGCAGCAGGTCCCCGCGGACGGTCGTCAGCGTCTCCTTCGGCACCCGGTTGAGCACCATCGCCACCGAGGCGCCGCGCTCGGTGGCCCGGGCCAGGGCCTGCCACGGCAGCGCGTCGCCGTAGCGGGCCGCGGTGGTCACGAAGAGCCACAGGTCAGCGCCCTCGAGGAGCTGCTGCGCAGTGGACCGGTTCTCCTGCACGAACGAGTCCAGGTCCGGGGCGTCCAGCAGCGCCGTGCCGCGCGGGACGGCCTCGTGCTGCACCACCCGGGACAGCTCCACGAGCGGGCCGGCGCTGAGCAGGTCCGCGTCCAGGGGGTGCACCGACAGGACCGGCTCGCGCGTCGTGGGTCGCAGCACGCCTGCCTGGGACACCTCCTCGCCGAGCAGCGAGTTGTACAGCGTCGACTTGCCCGCGCCGGTGGAGCCCGCCACGACGACCACCGCAGGCGAGGAGAGCTCCGCCATGCGCGGCAGCAGGTGCTCGTCGAGCTGGGCCAGGAGCCGGTCGCGCGAGGCCTCGGCGTCGGCCGCGCCCGCGACGGGGAGCGGGAGTCTCACCGCCGCGACGTCGCGGCGCAGGTCGCTGGCGACGTCGTGCACCGTGAGACCGATCTCCTCCGCGACGGCGGCGTCGGCTTGGCGTGCGGCACGTCGCGACGCACGCGTTCCCAGAGAAGGTGTCACGGGCACATCCTTGCCGGTGTCACGTGACCTGCCAAACGCGCGCGCCGCACGGGGGTGCGATCGCTCGCACAGCCCGCCGCCGAGCCGCCACCGAGGTGCCGCCGTCGTCGACGGCGGCCGCCTCCAGGACGCGCTCGTGGCCTGCCGTGGCCACTGCCCGCTGGGCTAAACTCTGCTCGCTTGCCTCCGTAGCTCAGTTGGATAGAGCGGGTCACTTCTAATGACCGGGTCGCGGGTTCGAATCCTGCCGGGGGCACCCATCTGTCGCAGCGGCGGAGCGACGACGCTCCACCTCGGATAAAGCCGTGCGCGCGGTGCACGGACCTCGGCATGATCTGTCCTGCACCGCGGTGACGCGCGACCGGCCCCATGCCGGTCGCACGGGTGGTCCCTGGCCCGGACCGACCAGCCCACGTCACGAAGGAAACCCGCTCACCATGAGTACCCCCGAGAACCTGCTTCTTGCGCAGGTCATCATGCGCGAACGCCACGACGAGGCGGAGCGCGAACGCACGTACCGACGACTGCGGGAGCAGCAGAAGCTGCGCCGCACGCCGCACGCCCGCCGGCGCCGCACCGGGATCGCCCGGTGGCTGCCCGGCAGGACCACCGCATGACCGTCCCCGCCGCACCGTCCGTCAGTCCGGGCGACGGCGGCCACGACCACAGGGCCCCGGTGCCCGGACCGCCTCCGCACGGAGCGCTCCGGAGCACCGGGGCCCTCGTCGTGCGCTGGCCTGTCGGCGGCGCGGCGCGAGGCGGGTGGACCGTAGGCTGGGGCCCGTGAGCGCGAACCCCAACGAACGCATCGTCTGGATCGACTGCGAGATGACCGGGCTGGACACGCGCGCGGACGCGCTCGTGGAGGTCGCCGCCGTCGTGACCGACTCCGAGCTGCGCGTGCTGGGCGACGGCGTCGACGTCGTCATCAGCCCGCCCGCACCGGCGCTGGAGCAGATGAACGACTTCGTGCGTGACATGCACACGACGTCGGGACTCATCACCGAGCTGGCCGGCGGCGTCACGCTCGCCCAGGCGGAGCAGACCGTCCTCGACTACGTCCGCGAGTGGGTGCCCGAGCCGGGCAAGGCGCCCCTGGCCGGCAACTCCGTGGGCACGGACAAGATGTTCCTCGACCGGGACATGCCCGAGCTCGTCGGCCACCTGCACTACCGCATCGTCGACGTCTCCTCCATCAAGGAGCTCGCCCGCCGCTGGTACCCGCGCGTGTACTTCGCCTCCCCGAAGAAGGACGGCGGGCACCGCGCCCTGGCCGACATCCTCGAGAGCATCGACGAGCTGCGGTACTACCGCGAGGCCCTGTTCGTGCCGCAGCCCGGCCCCGACACGAAGACGGCACGCGCCGTCGCGGGGCGCATCCACGAGACGTCCGTCACGCGCAGGCCCGAGGCGTCCTGACCGCCTCGCGGACCATGTACACTTTTCGACGGCCCGGTACTTCGGCATCTGCCCGAGTCACAGGGTCGTGGTGGCTATAGCTCAGTCGGTAGAGCGCCTGGTTGTGGTCCAGGAGGTCGCCGGTTCAAGCCCGGTTAGCCACCCCACCACGCACGAGGCCCGACCCCCCGGGGGGTCGGGCCTCGTCGCGTCTGCGGACCCTGCCGGATCGCCTGATCTGCGACAGGACCGGGAAAGTCGCTCGCGCGCGGCGCCCGGATGTGGTCGGCTAGGGCGGCGCCGGGAACGTCGACACCCCGGGTCTGGAGGCCGCGCCCATGATCGAGTTCCGCTCGGTGACCAAGACGTACCCCGACGGCACCGTCGCCGTCGCGGACTTCGACCTGGTGGTGCCACCGCACCGCACCACCGTCCTCGTCGGCTCCTCCGGCAGCGGCAAGACGACGCTGCTGCGCATGATCAACCGGATGGTCGAGCCGACGTCGGGCAGCATCGAGATCGACGGGACGCCGGTGGGCGAACGCGACCCCGTCAAGCTCCGCCGCAGCATCGGCTACGTGCTGCAGAACGGTGGCCTGCTCCCCCACCAGAAGGTGATCGACAACGTCACCACGGTGCTGCGGCTCGAGGGCACGCCCAAGACACGGGCCCGCGACCGCGCCCACGAGGTGCTCGACGTCGTCGGCCTCGACCGGGCGCTCGCGGAGCGGTACCCGAGCCAGCTCTCCGGCGGGCAGCAGCAGCGCGTCGGGGTGGCACGGGCGCTCGCCGCCGACCCGAACATCCTGCTCATGGACGAGCCCTTCGGAGCGGTGGACCCGATCGTGCGCGCGGAGCTGCAGACGGAGACGATCCGGTTGCAGCAGGAGCTCAACAAGACGGTCGTGTTCGTCACCCACGACATCGACGAGGCGTTCCTCCTCGGCGACCAGGTGGTCATCCTCTCCGCCGGCGCCCAGGTGGCCCAGGTCGGTTCCCCGAGCGAGATCGTCGAGAACCCGGCCAGCGACTTCGTGGCGAGCTTCATCGGGGTCGAGCGCGGCAGGCGGGCGCTGCGGCCGAAGTCCACCGCGCGCGGCACCGTCCTGGTCGACTCCGCGGGACGCACCCAGGGCGTGCTCGTCGAGGGCAGCCAGTGACCTGGGTCGCCGACAACCTCGACCTCGTCGGGCGGCTCACGGTCGAACACCTGCGCCAGAGCGCGGTGCCGATCCTGCTCGGCTTCGTGCTCGCGATCCCCGCCGGCTGGCTCGCGTTCCGGTTCCGGCTCACCCGCGGCCTGGTGCTCACCCTCGTCGGGCTGCTGTACACCATCCCGTCGCTGGCCCTGTTCGCCCTGCTGCCGCCGCTGCTGGGCATCAGCTTCCTGTCCGAGGTCAACCTCGTCGTCGCGCTGACGATCTACGCCGTCGCGATCATGACCCGGTTCGTGGCCGACGCCCTCGCCTCCGTCGAGCCCGCGGTGCGCCAGGCGGCGGTCGCCGTCGGGTACGGGCCGTGGCAGCAGTTCTGGCGGGTCGACCTGCCCCTGGCCGGGCCCGTCGTCCTCGCGGGGCTGCGCGTCACCGCGGTCTCCACCATCTCGCTGGCCACCGTCGGCATCCTCATCGGCATCGACAACCTGGGCTACCTGTTCACCAACGGGTACCAGCGCCAGATCGTCGCCGAGATCGGGGCCGGTGTCGTCGCCGTCGTGGTGGTCGCGCTGGTCGTGGACGGGCTGCTCGTGCTGCTCGGCCGGGCGGTCCTGCCCTGGACCCGGCGGGGGGTCGCCGCGTGAACCTCTTCGCCGACGCCATCGCCTGGATCTTCTCCCCCGACCGTGCCGCCGGCTCGCTCCCCCTGTCCCAGGCGGTCTGGACGCACCTGGCGTTCACCGCCGTGGCAGTCCTCGTCGCAGCCCTGGTCGCCGTCCCGGCCGGCTGGGTCATCGGCCACACAGGGCGTGGGCGCGAGATCGCCGTCGCCCTGTCCGGCGCCGCGCGGGCCGTGCCCTCGTTCGGGCTGGTGCTGCTGCTCGTGCTGGTCCTCGGCGTCACGCACAAGGTGGGGGCCGCCACGACGGCGTTCGTGCTCCTGGCGATCCCGCCGATCCTCGCGGGCGCGTACGCCGGGGTCGAGGCGGTGGACCGGCGGGTCGTCGACGGCGCCCGGGCGGTCGGCATGACGCCCGGCCAGGTGCTGGGCAGGGTCGAGGTGCCGTTGGGCCTGCCCCTGCTCATCGGCGGGCTACGCTCCGCGACGCTCCAGGTGGTCGCCACGGTGACGCTCGCCGGGTATGTGGGCAGCTGGGGCCTCGGGTTCTACATCGTGCAGGGCATCCAGCTGCGCGACTTCTCCCAGATCCTGGGGGCCGCACTCGTGATCGTCGTCCTCGCCGTCGTGCTGGACCTGGCGTTCGCGCTCCTGGAGCGCGCCGTGGTCCCCCGCGGTGTCGCCGCGGTCCGCCGCACCTGACCCGCTCCCCTCTCACCCGCTCCTCCTCCATCACCGGCGATCCCCGACCGGGGACGCCCCGCAGAAAGGCAGACACATGAGCACCACACGACGCTCCCTCGGCCTCGTCGCGGCGACCGCTGCCGCCGCCCTCGCCCTGGCCGCCTGCGGCGGCGGCTCCGACCCGCTGGAGCAGGACGACGGCGACAGCCCGGCCGCGTCCGGCACCATCGTGGTGGGCTCGCAGGCCTACTACTCCAACGAGATCATCGCCGAGATCTACGCCCAGGCCCTCGAGGCGGAGGGGCTCACCGTCGAACGGAACTTCAGCATCGGCCAGCGCGACGCCTACATGCCGGCGCTGGAGAGCGGTGAGGTCCAGCTCTTCCCCGAGTACACCGGGAACCTGCTGCAGTTCTTCGACCCGGAGACCACCGCGACGTCGCCCGACGACGTGTACGCGGCGCTGACCGACGCCCTGCCGGAGGGCCTGGCGGTGCTCGACCAGTCGCCCGCGAGCGACCAGGACTCCTACACGGTGACGGAGCAGTTCGCGACGGACCACGGGCTGACGAGCATCGCGGACCTCGCAGGCGTCGACGAGGAGCTCGTCCTCGGCGGCCCGGCGGAGCTCGAGCAGCGTCCCTACGGCCCGCAGGGGCTCAAGGAGGTCTACGGCGTGGACGTGGCGTTCGAGGCCACGGGTGACACGACGGTGCAGGACCTGGTCGCGGGCACGGTGAACGTGGCCAACGTGTTCACCGCCGACCCGCGCATCCAGACGGAGTCCCTGGTGACCCTCGAGGACCCCGAGGGACTCTTCCTCGCTTCGAACGTGGTGCCGCTCGTGGCCGACTCCGTCGCCGACCAGGTCGCGGACATCATCAACCCGGTCAGCGCGGCCCTCACGCCCGAGGGCCTCGTCGCCCTCAACGTGGAGTCGACCGTCGACCAGCGCTCCACCGAGGACATCGCGGCGGACTGGATCGCCGAGAACCTCGGCTGAGGCTCGTGGCGCGGCGGGTCAGCCCAGCCGCGCCACGATGGCGTCGGTGAACGCCTCGAGCGTGCCGGCGCCGCCGTCGTGCGTCATCCACAGCGACGGCTCGGTGAGCTCAAGCTCGATGACCAGCGGGGTGCCGTCGTCGCGGGTGACCAGGTCGACCCGGGCGTACAGGAGAGGTGCGGTGAGCCCGAGCGCCTCGGCAGCGACCTCGAGCGCCCGGGTCGCGACCTCGACCTGCTCCTGGGTCGCCTGCGCGGGCCCCATCTGCTCGCGCAGGTACGGCTGGTCGTTCCGCTGGCTGGGGCCGGTGAGCAGCGCCTCCTTGCGCACCGCGTGACGCAGCGTGCCGTCGACGAACACCAGGCCCGTCTCCCCGGCCGTGTCGACCGACATCACGTACGGCTGGATCATCACCGCGCGACCCGTGTCCAGGAGCTCGACCGCGTGCTTGATCGCCAGCGCCCGCGACTGCGCGCTCACGGGCTGGTAGCGGCCCGCGTCCTTCGCGCCGGCGCTGACCACCGGCTTGACGACGAAGTCGCCGAAGGCGGGCATGCGGGTGTGCACGGCCCGCTTGGACAGGTGCCGCTCCGGGTCCAGCCAGATGGTCGGGATGACGGGGACGCCGGCGTCCTCGAGGACGCGCAGGTAGCCCTTGTCCGTGTTCCAGGCGATGACGTCGGCCGGGTTCGCCAGGCGCGGCACGCGCTGCGTCCACGCGAGGAACTCGTCGCGGCGAGGCGAGTAGTCCCAGGTGGAGCGCACGACGACGAGGTCGAACGCCGCCCAGTCGATGTCCGGGTCGTCCCACACCACGGGCTCGGCACGCACGCCGCGCTCCGCGAGCGCGTCGAGCAGCAGGCGGTCGTCGTCGTCGAGATCGGGCAGTGCGGAGCAGGTCGCGAGTCCGACTCGCGCGTTGGTCGTGGTCACCCGCCGAGCCTAACGTCCGCCCTCGGCGCGGCGATCCGCGTCAGAGACGCACGAACTCCAGGTCCGTCGCCGAGCGGCCCGCTGCCGTCCCCTTCGTCTCGAAGCTCGTGAGCACGCGACCCTCGAAGCGCGGCGCCGCCGCACGCGGACCGTGCACGTTGCGGAAGTCGTCGCTCGCCTCGAGCACGTCGAGCATCTTGCCGGCGTACTCGGCCCAGTCCGTGGCGAGGCGCCACGTGCCACCGGGGCGCAGCACCCGGGCCGCGAGCGCCGCGAAGGCGGGCGTGACGAGCCGGCGCTTGTGGTGGCGGGACTTGTGCCAGGGGTCAGGGAAGAACACCCACAGCTCGTCCACGCTGGCCGGCGGCAGCGACGTCGCGAGCAGCTCCGCGGCGTTGGCCTCGACCAGGCGCAGGTTGCCGAGCTCGGCGGGCTCCCCCGCCTGCCGCGTCGCCGCGTGCCCGGCCCGCACGATCGTCTGCGCCAGCCCGGGCAGGTACACCTCCACCGCGAGGTGGTCACGCTCGGGGTGCAGGGTCGCGGCGTGCACCACCGCGTCGCCCTGCCCGGAGCCGATCTCCACGACGAGCGGCGCCGTCCGGCCGAACTCCGCGGCCGCGTCGAACTGCCACGCGGGGTCCACGGACGTCACCGCGACGTCCCGCGGGACGTCGACGACGTAGAGCTGCCGCCGGGTGTCCCAGGCCCGCTGCTGCCCCACCGTGAGGCGGGCGCTGCGGCGCACGAAGCTCAGGGGGACGCGGCGGTAGCGCGGCCCGTCCGGAGGGACGACGGCGTCCGAGGGGTCGAGGGCCGGGTCCGGGGAGCGGCCGGCGGCGGGTGAGGGGGTCGCGGGTTCGGGCACCTGTCAAGGGTAGAAGACGCCGGGGACGACGAAGCCCCGCCCGGCATGGCCGGACGGGGCGTGCGCGGTGCGCCATCAGGGACTCGAACCCCGAACCCGCTGATTAAGAGTCAGCTGCTCTGCCTATTGAGCTAATGGCGCGTGGTGCCAGACAGCGCCCGAGGCGACCCGGGCGGCGCTCGCATCACGAGACCCTCGCTGGGCGAGGGCCTCGTGGTGGTGCGCCATCAGGGACTCGAACCCCGAACCCGCTGATTAAGAGTCAGCTGCTCTGCCTATTGAGCTAATGGCGCTGGCGGGGTGAAACATTACCAGCAGCACGGCGTGCTCCGGTAACCGATGGCCGCCGGTGCCCCTGTGACCTGCGCGACAAGCGGCGGCGGCTCCCCGCGCCGCTACAGGTAGAGGCCCGTCGCGCCCGCGTCCTGGGCGGTCTGCGCCACGCCGTGCACGTCCCGTTCGCGCAGCAGGACGTAGTCGGTGCCGCCGAGGTCGACCTCGGCGCGCTCCTCCGGGTCGTACAGGACGCGGTCCCCCACGGCCACCTGGCGCACGTGCTCGCCCTTCGCCACGACCGCGGCCCATGCGAGCCGCTTGGGGCCGGCGGCGGTCGCCGGGATCACGAGCCCCGCCGTGGACTGACGCTCGGCCGAGTCCACCTCGGGCTCCACGAGGAGCCGGTCGTGCAGCATGCGGATCGGCAGCGGCGCGGTGCGCGCGGGAGCGGAGGACGGCGCTTCGGGAGTCACGGCTCCACGCTAGACGACGCGGCGCACTAGGCTCGACGGCGGCGGCGCGCCCGGCCGCGCCACGCCTCTGCCGCCCGATCTCCGACCGTCATCCCAGGAGCACCCCGTGACCCGTCTCGCCGTCGGCGACACCGCGCCCGACCTCACCCTGCCCGCCGTGCTGCCTGACGTGCTGCCTGACGTGCTGCCTGACGCGCTGCCTGGCGCGCCGACCGACCCCGCCGGTACGGGCACCACGACCGGGACCTTCTCGCTGGCCGCCGCACTGGCGGAGCCCGGCCGGCAGGGCGTCGTCGTGTACTTCTACCCGGCGGCGATGACGCCCGGCTGCACCACCGAGGCCTGCGACTTCCGCGACTCGCTGGCGGCGCTCCAGGGCGCGGGCTACGCCGTCGTCGGCGTCTCCCCCGACGGCGTGGACAAGCTCGCGACGTTCGCCGAGCGCGACGCGCTGACCTTCCCGCTCGCCGGGGACACGGAGCACAGCACGCTCGAGGCATGGGGCGCGTGGGGCGAGAAGAAGAACTACGGCAAGACGTACGTGGGAGTCATCCGCTCCACGGTCGTGGTCGCGCCGGACGGGACCGTCGCGCTCGCGCAGTACAACGTCAAGGCCACCGGCCACGTGGCGCGCCTGCGCAAGGCGCTCGGGCTGGACTGAGCACCGCGGGCTCCGGCGCGCCCGTAGAATGCCGGGGCGCGCGAGTGGTGGAATCGGTAGACACGCGGCACTTAGGCTGCCGTGCCCCTGGGCGTGCGGGTTCGAGTCCCGCCTCGCGCACCGCTGATCTGCACGGACCGCTTGCCACCGGTGCACGCCTGCGGCAGGGTGGGGTCCACTTGGGAGCGTTCCCACCCGCCGGCAGCGTCGCCGCCGCGGGCAGAGCGCGGACGACGAGGTGCCGCGCGCGAACTCCAGAGGTGTTTCGACGATGGCCACACACGGTCCCGAAGTGACACGTGTCATCACCCGCTCGACCACCGAGGGACCACCTCGGCCGCACCGACGACGACGGCGGATCACCGCCTCCACCGCCGCGCTCGCCCTCGCCGCCGCGGGCCTCACCGCGGTGCTCGCGCCGTCGGCGGCCGCCGACACGGTCCCCGTCGGGTCGGGCAGCTACACCACCGACACCGTCGGCGCGACGCCGCGGGGCTGCGACGCCGTCACCGCCGACCCCCGGGCCTTCGTCACCGACGACGCGCCCAGCACCCCGCTGCCCACCAACGACTGGTGGTCGTCGCTGGCGTTCAAGGTCTTCGACTGCGCGTTCAGCGGCCCGCTGCACGCGCACCCGGCCTCGTACCAGCCGTCGGCCGGCGGCCTCGGCATCTCCTACACCACCACGCCCTCCGTCACCGGGACGGGCGTCGGCATCTCCGAGTACCACTATCCCTACGCGCAGGACCTGCAGGCCGGCGTGACCGGACTGGCCGCCCCGGACGTCAAGGTGGACGACTGGACGGACTGGACCGTCTCGCCGAAGTGGGACGACGGCGCCCGCACCCTGCGGGCCACGATCGGACACGGCCTGCCGTTCGCCTGGTTCGAGGCGACCGGCGGGGACGCCCGGCTGACTGCCTCCGGGCAGGCCACGGTCTGGCTGGACGACGGCGCCCGGCTCGGGCTCACCGTCAACGGGCACGACTACCTGGCGTTCGCCCCTCCGGGCGCCCGCTGGACCGCCTCCGGCAGCACGTACACCGCGGCCCTGGGCGGCGACGGCTTCTTCTCCGTCGCCGTCCTGCCCGACGTCGACGACGCCGGGCGCGACTCCCTGGTGCCCGCCTACACGGCCGCCGCCTACTCCCCCGTGACCGGGACGCGCGCCGACTACGACTACGACGAGGCCGCGGGCGAGGTCGTCACGACCTACGGGTTCACCACGAGCCCGTGGCCCGGCACCTCCGGCGGCGACGGGACCGTGGCGGCGCTCTACCCCCACCAGGGGGCCCACCTGCGCGGGGCGAGCCCGGCCGGGCCCACCTACACGTCACCGCGCGGCGACATGCCCGTGCTCACCGGCGTCGAGCAGTTCACGACGGTGACGCCGTTCGGCCCGGTCCTGCCGGAGGTGCCGGCGGTCGCGACGTCCGACGGCGCCGACCGCGCGACGCTGGAGGCCTACCTCGACCAGGTGGCGGACGACCCGCTCGACCGCCGCGGCCCCGACACGTACTGGACCGGCAAGGCGCTCGGCCGGGCGACCCGCATCGTGGAGATCGCGGACCAGCTCGGTCGCACCGCCCAGCGCGACGCCGCCCTCGACGCCGTCCGCGGCGTCCTCGACGACTGGCTCACCGCCGAGTCCGGGGAGACCGAGGGCGTCTTCGCCTACGACGACGACTGGGGCACGCTCATCGGCTACCCCGCGTCGTACGGCTCGGACACCGAGCTCAACGACCACCACTTCCACTACGGCTACTACATCGCGGCGGCCGCCACGCTCGCGCGGTTCGACCCGCAGTGGGCCGCGGACTACGGCGGCATGGTGGACCTGCTGATCCGCGACGCCAACGGTTACGACCGGGACGAGACGCGCTTCCCGTACCTGCGCGACTTCGACATCTACGCCGGGCACGACTGGGCGTCCGGCCACGGCGCCTTCGCCGCCGGCAACAACCAGGAGTCGAGCTCGGAGGGCATGAACTTCGCCGGCGCCCTCGTCCAGTGGGGCGAGGCGACGGGGAACACCGAGGTCCGCGACGCGGGGGCGTACATCTACGCGACCCAGTCCGCCGCCATCCAGCGCTACTGGTTCGACACCGACGGCACCACCTACCCCGAGGGGTTCCACAACCCCGTGGTGGGCATGGTCTGGGGCGACGGCGGCTCCTACTCCACCTGGTTCAGCGGTGAGGCGGAGATGATCCAGGGCATCAACATGCTGCCGATCACGGGCTCCCACCTCTACCTGGGGTCCGACCCGGCCGCCGTCCGCGAGGCGTACGCCCACCTGGAGTCGGTCAACGGCGGCCCGCCCACCGTGTGGCAGGACATCCTGTGGAGCCAGCTCGCGCTCGGCGACGGCGACGGCGCCCTGAGCCGGCTCACCGGCTCGTCGTACACGCCCGAGGAGGGCGAGACGCGCGCCCACACGTTCCACTGGGTGCACAACGTCGCCGCGCTCGGCACGGTGAACACGTCGGTGCGGGCGGACCACCCCCTCGCCGCCACGTTCGACGGCGACGGCGGGCGCACCCACGTCGCGGCGAACGTCACGTCCCAGGACGTCACCGTGACGTTCTCCGACGGCGCCGTCGTCGAGGTACCGGCCGGGCAGACCGTGGCCACGGGGGCGCACAGCTGGAGCGGCGGCAGCGCCGCCGGCGGCCCCACCGACCCGACGGACCCCACCGACCCGACGGACCCCACCGACCCGACCGACCCGACGTGCCAGGGCGAGCCGGCGCCGTCCGTGCTGCACCCCGCCGCCGGCGGCGTGCTCGCCGCACAGGCGCCCGCCACAGGCACGCTCACCGTCGCCCCGGCCGGCGGCGCCACCCACGACGGGACGCCGCACGACCCCCTCGTCCTGGAGGCGAACGGCCTCACGGGCGCCTACGACGGCGGGGACACCGGGTTCTCGCTGCCGGTGGACGCCGGCACCGCCGTCGCGCACGCCGTCCAGGCGCGCGTGTCCTACGACCTCACGGGCGACGGGAGCGTGGACCGCACCGAGACGTACCGGTACTTCGCGACCGACCCCGTGGGAGGGACGGAGACGTACACCACCGCGGCGGGGCTGCACTCGCAGTCCGGAGCGCTCGGCGACCTGTGCGGCGGCACGGTGCGCCTCGAGCTGTGGAGCGCACTGGGAACCCGGCCGCTGGAGGTGACCACGGGCGGGTCGTCGACCCTGACGATCCCGTTCGGCTGAGCACCGGACCGCACGACGCCGCCGCCCCGGGAGACCATGCTGGTTCCCCGGGGCGGCGGCGTGCGCAGCGGCCGTCAGGCCTGCGGCCGTCAGGCCTGCGGAGCGCCGTCGTTCGCGGCGGCCATCTGCGCGCGGACCTCGTCCATGTCCAGGCCCTTCACGGCCTCGACGACCTGCTTGAGCGCGGGGCCCGGCAGCGCGCCGGCCTGGTTGAACACGAGCACGCCCTCGCGGAACGCCATGAGCGTCGGGATCGCGGTCACGCCCGCGGCACCGGCGATGCGCTGGTGCGCCTCGGTGTCGATCTTGGCGTGCACGATGTCGGCGTTCTCCTGCGAGGACTTCTCGAACACGGGCCCGAACTGCTTGCACGGCCCGCACCACTCAGCCCAGAAGTCGACGAGGACGATGTCGTTGTCGGTGATGGTCTTCTCGAACGTGTCGTCGGTCAGCTCGACGGTAGCCATACGGTGTCCTTTCGTGGGG
This sequence comes from Isoptericola luteus, assembly GCF_020297055.1. Taxonomy (GTDB): domain Bacteria; phylum Actinomycetota; class Actinomycetes; order Actinomycetales; family Cellulomonadaceae; genus Isoptericola; species Isoptericola luteus. The sequence goes on from NZ_JAIXCQ010000004.1 coordinate 325,716, forward strand.
AGTCTCCTTGCGACAGCGTCGCGTCCGGCCGAGGTATTCCCGTTCTCGTCGAGCGCACCCAGGCAGGGCTGGTAGAAACGACGGTGTGACTTTCGCCGCCGAGTACCCCGAGGACGACGAGTACTTCCACCAGCCCGAGCAGCAGTCGGGCTGGCTCACGCCGGAGGACCTCGCCGTCGTGCGCGCCCAGCTCCCGATGGTCTACGTCGACGCCGTCCCCGTCCGCGTGGACGACTCGGGCGACGTCGTGGCCGTCGGCCTGCTGCTGCGGGTCACACCGCTCGGCACGATGACCCGGGCGCTCGTCTCCGGCCGCGTGCTGTTCCACGAACGGGTCCGCGACGCGCTGCTGCGCCACATCGAGAAGGACCTCGGGCCGGTGGCGCTGCCGCAGGTGCCGGCGTCGCCGCAGCCGTTCACCGTGGCGGAGTACTTCCCGACCCCCGGCATCACGCCGTACCACGACCCCCGGCAGCACGCGGTCTCGCTCGCCTACGTGGTGCCCGTCACCGGGGACTGCCGGCCGCAGCAGGACGCCCTCGACCTGGCGTGGCTCACTCCCGAGGAGGCGTGCAGCGACACGGTGCAGGCCGAGATGATCCACGGCCAGGGCACGCTCGTGAAGCAGGCGATGGCCTGGGCGGGCCGGCTCAGCTGAGGTCGAGCACGGGCCAGTCCGCCAGGTCCGCGCGCATGCGGCGGTCGTGCGTCGCCACGACGACGGCCGCGGGCGTCACGACGAGCGCCCGCGTGAGGGCGTCGACGAGGTCGACGGACAGGTGGTTCGTCGGCTCGTCGAGGACGAGCAGGTGGGGGGCGTGCAGCAGCGCCCGGGCGAGCTCGAACCGCCGGCGCTGACCTGCCGAGAGCTCCGCCAGGGGTCGCTCCAGGTCCCCCTCGCTCAGCAGCCCGAGGGCGGCGACGGGCACCACGTGGTCCGGGTCGAGCTCGCCGCGGTCCAGCAGGGCGAGCGCCTCGGCCGCGTAGGCGTCGAACGCCGACGGCGGACCCTCCTCGCCCTCCTCGCCGTCCCCCACGACCGCGGGCTCCGGACGCCGGTACTCCTGCGCGACGACGCCGAGGCGCGCTCCGGCGACCACGCTCCGGACACCGCGGTCCAGACGCACCCGGCCCGCGAGCGCCGCGAGGAAGGTGGACTTGCCCGCCCCGTTCGGCCCGACGACGAGCAGGCGGCCGGAGGGCGGCACCGCGACGCGGGTCCCCGGCAGGTCGAGCCGGGTGCCGCCGTCGTCGGCGAGCACGCGCGGGGAGCGCACCTCGACCAGCGGGTGTGCGGGGTTCCAGCCGGGCGACATCGCGGGCAGGTCGGGGAACGCCAGCTCCAGCGGCGGGACGGGCACCTCGACCGCCTCGGCCTCCAGCTTCTGCACGAGCCGGTCCGCGGCCTTGACATGGATGCGCGCGCGGGTGGCGCGACGATGCTTCTGCGAACCCTTGGGCGGGCGCCACTCGTCCGACAGCCCCTCGTAGGAGGCGTCGAGCCGCTCGGCGAGGACCCGGGCCCGCTGCTGCTCCGCGCGGTACCGCTGCCGCCAGCGGTGCAGCGCCTGGTTCTTGGCGAACCGGTACGCGAGGTAGCCGGGCTGGCCGTACAGCACCGGGCGGCCGTCCATGGAGGGGTCCAGGTCGAGGATCGCGGTGGCGACGTCGTCGAGCAGCTCGCGGTCGTGGGTGACGATGACGACGCCGCCGTGCCAGGCGACCAGCTCGCCGGTGAGGAACTCGATCGCGGCGTCGTCGAGATGGTTGGTGGGCTCGTCGAGCAGCAGCAGGTCCGCGCGCTCGGCGAGGCGGCACGCGAGCCGCACCCGGTAGCGCTGCCCCACGGACAGGGTGTCGAGCCGCCGCGCGGGGTCCCGCACGGCCCCGAGCCGTGTCAGGGCGACGTCGACGCGCCGGTCGGCGTCCCACACCGCCAGGTGCTCGGCCCGCGCCAGGATGCCGGACAGCTCGGCGAGGTCGCCCGAGTCGTGGTCGAAGCGCGCCGCGGCCCGTTCCAGCTCGGCCGCCAGGGCGCGCAGCCCCGCGAGGGTGGCGCGCACCAGGTCGCCCACCGTCGCCTCTTCGGCGGCGTCCAGCTCCTGCTCGACGAGGGCCACGCCGCCCGAGCGGCGCACCTCGCCCGCCGCGGGGGCGAGCCGGCCGGCGAGCAGGTGCAGCAGCGTCGTCTTGCCGGAGCCGTTCTCCCCCACCACGCCCAGCCGGACGCCGTCGGAGACCCGCAGGTCCAGCCCGCCCAGCACGGGGCGGCCGGGATAGGCGAAGGCGAGGTCGGTGGCGACGAGTTGCACCTGGCAACCCTATCGACGTCCCGACCTCGCCCTCGTCCCGCCCGCCGCGCTACCCCGCGGCACCCACCGGTCTCACTCGGCGGCCCGGGTGGCCGACCGCGCGACCTGCCGCGCGGCCGGGTACCGGATCCGCTCGACCATCTCCTGGACGTGCTCCGAGGGTGGACGGGTCGCCTTCGACACCACGATCGTCACGATCAGGTTGACGAGCGCGCCGATCGCGCCGACACCCTCCGGGCTGACCCCGGCGATGTGCTCGTGCGCCTGGGTGCCGAACACCTCGAGCGTGTAGATCATGTACGTCCCGGTGAGCGCGAGGCCCGCGATCATGCCCGACACCGCGCCGATCGCGTTGGCCCGCTTCCAGAAGATGCCGAGCAGCAGCATCGGGAAGAACGTCGACGCGGCCAGACCGAAGGCGAAGGCCACCACCTGGGCCACGAACGCCGGCGGGTTGATGCCGAAGTAGATGGAGACCAGCACGGCGAGCCCCATCGCGATGCGGCTGACCAGCAGGCGCCGGCGCTCCGAGGCGTGGTGGTCGACGTACCGGAAGTACAGGTCGTGCGACGCCGACGACGAGATCACCAGGAGCAGGCCCGCCGCCGTCGACATCGCGGCGGCCAGGCCGCCGGCGGCGACCAGGCCCACGATCGGTGCGGGCAGGCCCGCGATCTCCGGGCTGGCGAGCACCAGGATGTCGTTGTTGAGGAACATGTCGGCCTGGCCGGCGGCGAAGTCGTCGGCGCTGTTGGTGATGGTGCCGATCGTCTCGGTGCCCTCGGCCACGGAGACGAGCCCCGTCGCCTGCCAGTTCGCCACCCAGCTCGGTAGCGCGCTGGTGGACACGCCCTGCACCCCCTGGAGCATGTTCAGCTTGGTGAACGCGCCCACGGCCGGAGCCGTCGTGTAGAGCAGGCCGATGAAGATCAGCGCCCACAGCGCCGAGTACCGGGCGCCCCGGACCGTCTTGGTCGTGTAGAACCGGATGATCACGTGCGGCAGGCCCGCGGTGCCGATCATGAGCGACATGGTCACGAGGAACACGTCGATCTGCGGCCTGGCCGTGAACGCCTCCGTGAAGACGGCCATGCCGAACTCCTGGCCTATCGCGTCCAGCTCCGCCAGGATCTGCCCGAAGGAGACCTGCGGCACCGCGATGCCGGTCATCGTCTGGGCGACGGCCCAGGCCGGGATGAGGTAGGCCACGATGAGCACCGTGTACTGCGCCACCTGGGTCCAGGTGATGCCCTTCATCCCGCCGAACACCGCGTACGCGAAGATCACCACGGCCGCGATCGCGACGCCGCCGGCCTGCGGCACCTGCAGGAACCGGGAGAAGACGATCCCGCCGCCCGCCATCTGCCCCACCACGTAGGTGAAGGACACGATGATGGCCACCAGCGCCGCCACCGAGCGCACGGTCTCGGAGTACCGGTCGCCCACGAACTCGGGGACGGTGAACTTGCCCCACTTGCGCAGGTACGGCGCCAGGAGCAGGGCGAGCAGCACGTAGCCGCCCGTCCAGCCCATGAGGTACACGGAGCCGTCCGACCCGAGGAAGGCGATGAGCCCCGCCATCGAGATGAACGACGCCGCCGACATCCAGTCGGCGGCGACCGCGGCGCCGTTCGCGACGGCCGGGATGTTCTGCTCGGCGACGAAGAAGCCCTTGGTCTCGCGGACCCGGCTGCGCCACGCGATGTAGATGTAGACGGCGAAGGACAGGGCGACGAAGACGAGCGCCCAGGTCTGGATGTCGCTCATGACCGGCTCCCGTCATCGTTGCGCTCGCTGACGCCGTACTCGTCGTCCAGCCGGTCCATGCGCAGCGCGTAGACGGCGATCAGCACGATGAACACGTAGATCGAGCCCTGCTGCGCGAACCAGAAGCCCAGCGGGAAGCCCGCGATCACGACCTGGTTGAGCTGCTCGACGAAGAGGATGCCGCAACCGAAGGAGACCACGAACCAGATGGCCAGCAGGACCACCATGAGCCGCAGGTTCTTCGACCAGTACTCCTTGCGCCACCCGTTGCCCTCGCCGCCCGGCGGCGGCGCCCCAGGCACCTGTTCCTGCTCGCTCTGCGCCATGCCGGACGCTCCCTTCGTCGCGATCCGCCCCGGGCGCCGTTGCCCGGGACGCGTCCAGTCCCACGTACTGCCACGTACCGCGAGCCAACTGCAGCCGCGCGCGCCGGCACAAGGGGACAACCCCGGGCGGCGGGACTGACGTCGCGAACGGTCGTCGGGCGTCCCCGGACGGGCCGCCACCGCCCTCGGGACCGCTCGCGGGCCCTGACCGACCGTTCGCGAGCCCAGCCGGACCGTTCGCGACGCGGGCGGTCGCACTGCGCGCCCGCGCCCCTACGATCGGGCCCATGGCCTCGACGACGAGCGCACCGGCGACCCGCAAGCGCGTCCTGCACCCCGGCAGCCCCGGGATGCTCGTGGGCGGGCTGCTCATCGTCGTGGGGTCGCTGCTGCCCTGGATCTTCGTGGCCGGGCTCACCATGTCCGGGAGCCTGCCGCTCAAGCTCTGGCTGCTGAGCTCCGGGTGCCTCGCCGTGGCGGGAGCGCTCGTCCCCCGGCGGTGGTTCGCGATCGTGCACTGCGCGCTGGCGGGGCTGACCGCGGGCGTCCTGGTCGCCTGGCAGCTCGCTCTGCTGATCCGCATCAGCGCGACGACCGACGCCTGGGGAGCCGCGCTGCCGAGCATCGGGCTCGTCATGGTCGGCGGCGGCGCCGTCGTGACCCTGGCCACCGCCGTCCGGCTGGTGCGCGCGCCCGGGCAGCCGCACCCCTGAGGCCCTGGCGCCGGGGCGCACGCCCTCCGTACTGTGCACCCATGGACGACGACGTCGACGCCCAGGACACCCCCGCGGAGGTGGACGCGACCTTCCGCACGCTGCGGCGGGTGGGCGTCGGGTACTTCGTCGTGTTCCTCGTCGCCGTCATCGGGTTCCCCGCCCTGTCGCTCACCCTCGACTGGTGGTCCGAGAGCCGTGTCCTGGGGGGCATGAGCCCCGGCTTCCTGCTCGCGGCCCTCGGCCTGTACGTCTTCTTCGCCGTGCTGGGGGTCGCCGCGGCGCGGCTGTCCACGGCCGTCGAGGCCCGGATGCTGGGGGGCACCGCCGACGAGCCGGACGACGCGCACGACGACGCGACCGGCCACCTCCCGGGCCGCGGGCCCGGTACCTCGCCGGACCATGGTCCGAGCCACGCGCCGAGCAGTGCCCCGGGCCGCGCGCCGAGCGTCGCCCCGAGCCACGGGCCGGGCGCACGGCCCGGCCGTCGGGCGCACCTGTGAGCAGCCCGGAGCTCGTCGTCCTCGGGGCGGTCCTCGCCCTCGTGGCGGCCGTGGCCGTGCTGGCGCGGCCCCGCGGCGCGTCGACGGTGGAGTTCTACCTCGCCGGCCGGGGCGTCGGCACGGCGACCAACGCGTGGGCCATCTGCGGCGACTACCTGTCGGCCGCGTCGTTCCTCGGCGTGGCGGCCGCGGTCTACGTCTCGGGGGTCGACGGCGCCTGGTACGCGGTGGGCTTCGCCGCGGGGTTCGTGCCCGTGCTGCTGTTCGTCGCCGCCCCGCTGCGCCGGTTCGGGGAGTTCTCCATCCCCGACTTCCTGGGCCGGCGCCTCGGCTCGGAGCGGGTGCGGCTCGTCGCGGTCGGCGTCGTCCAGCTCGTCATCCTGTGCTACCTCGTCCCGCAGGCGGTCGGCAGCGGGATCACGTGGGAGCTGCTCGTCGGGTCGGGCGTCGCCGGGCTCGACCCCTACACCTCCGGGGTGCTGATCTCGACCGCCGTCGTCGCCCTCCTGGTCGCGTTCGGTGGCATGCGCGGCACCACCTGGACGCAGGCCGTCCAGTTCCTGCTCATCCTCGGCGCCCTGGTGTGGCTCGCTGCGACGGTCGTCGCCGAGGGGTTCCAGTACGGCAGCGCCGTGCAGGGGCTGTCCGCCGAGCCGCTCGCGAACCCGTCGGCCGGGCCGGACGGGACCTCGCTCGTCACCGGCCAGAACCAGGTGCGCCCCACCGAGCCCGCGTCGTTCGGCGAGCCCGGCACGCGGTACGGCGGCCTGGGCCAGTTCGCGCTGGTGGTGACCCTCGCCCTGGGCACCGCCGGCCTGCCCCACGTCATGAACCGGTACTTCACGAGCCCGACGGGCACGGCGGCCCGCACCACCACCGCCTGGGTGCTGTGCCTCGCCGGGGCCTTCTACGCGCTGGCGGTGATGCTCGGCACGGCCGCCCGCCAGCTCCTGCCCGGCGCGGTCGACGACCATCCGTGGCTCGCCGAGCTCACCGTGGACGGGATCCTCGTGGTGCCCGAGCACGCCCTGCCGGTGCTGGGACGCCTGTACGGCGGCGAGGCGGGCCTGGGCGTCATCGCCGCGGGCGCCCTCGTCGCGGTGATGTCCACCGTGGCGGGCCTGCTCCTGGCGTCGGCGGCGTCGTTCGGCCACGACGTCTACGAGCGGCACATCAACCCGCGCGCCACCCAGCGGCAGGCGGTGCTGGCCGGGAGGCTCACGACGCTGGTCGTGGCGTGCCTCGCGGCGGTGCTCGCCCTGGCCCTGCAGCCCGCGTCGTTCTCCGCGGCGATGCCGTCCGTGGTGGCGACGATGGTCACCTGGGCCTTCGCCGTGGCCGGCTCCGCGCTGACCCCCGTCTTCGTCCTCACCATCTGGTGGCGCGGCACGACGGCGACCGGCGCCGTCGCGGGGATGACCACCGGCGTCGTCGTGGCCACGGCCGTGTTCGTCGCCGGGGCGCTCGCCGACGGCGGGCTGCTGCGCGAGGTCATGGTCACGCCCACGCTGCTCGCCGCGCCCGCGGCGGCCGCCGTCGCCGTCGGGGTGTCGCGGCGCACCCGGCCGCCCCGCGACGTCGAGGCCTCGTGGGTACGGATGCACGGTACGGCCGCCGACCGGCGCGCCGAACGTCTCGCCCGGCTCACCCTCGACGACGCGCGCGGCCCGCAGGGCCGGGGGGTGCACCGTGCGCGCCGGTAGCGGGACCCTGGCGGTGGTCCTCGCGGGGGCCTGGGGCGTCGTCTACCTGGCCACGCAGGTGCTCGTCCACCCGCCGCTCGGTGCGGCGGCGACGGTGGCCGCCGGCGTGGGGCTGAGCACCGCCGTCGTGCTCGGCTACCCCTCGGCGCTGCGCGGGCCGCGCGCCACCCGCCGCGCGGCGCCGGCGCGGCCGGCTCAGGACCGCGCGCCCGAGAACCGGCCGCTGAGCATGGCGGGCCGCTCCATGCCGCTGCGCAGCGGACTCACCCCCGACGCCGCGCGCCGCACGGCGCAGCTCCTGCGGCCGGCGCTCGGCGGTGACGCCATCGCCATCACCGACACCCGGCAGGTGCTCGCGTTCGTCGGCCCCGGCGCCGACCACCACCACGTCGGTGCCCCGGTGCAGACCCGGGCCTCGCGCCGGGCGATCGACAAGGGACGGACCGTCGTCGTGTCGGGCCGCAAGGACGTCGGCTGCCCGGACCCCGCCTGCCCGCTGCGCACCGCCGTCATCGCGCCGCTGGCGATCGGCGACCGCGTGGTCGGTGCGCTCAAGGTGTTCCGCACCCGCGACCAGCCGGCGTCCCGGGTGCTGGTCGAGGACATGGCCCGCATGCTCTCCCTGCACCTCGAGCTCGCCGAGATGGACCGCGAGCGCCACCTCGCCGCCGACGCGCGGCTCGACGCCCTGCGGGCGCAGATCAACCCGCACTTCCTGTTCAACACGCTCAACACGATCGCCTCCAAGTCGCGCACCGACCCCGACGAGGCGCGCCAGCTCCTGCTGCGGCTGTCCGACTTCTTCCGCTACGCCGTGCGTCAGGAGGGGCACTACGCAGAGTTCGCGCAGGAGTACTTCTTCGTGCGCACCTACCTCTCGCTCGAGCAGGCGAGGTACGGCGACCGGCTGCGGGTGCGCTACGACATCGACCCGCAGGTCCTCACGACGCGCGTCCCCGTGCTGGTCATCCAGCCGCTGGTCGAGAACGCCGTCAAGCACGGCATCGCGGACAAGGTCGCCGGCGGGACGATCCGCCTGCGCGCGCGGGTCGACCCGCTGACGCGCACCACCTGGATCCGGGTGAGCGACGACGGCGCGGGGATGGCCCCGGCGACGATCGCGCGTCTCACGGGCGCCGGGCGCCGCGGCGCCGGGGCGGCACACGGCTCCGACGCCCCCGAGGACGGTCCCGCCGACCGGCACACGGGCGTGGGCCTGCGCAACATCTCCCAGCGGCTCGAGTCCCTGTACGGCGAGCGGTACACGCTGGACGTGCGGTCCACGGCGTCGAGCGGCACCGTGGTCGAGCTCCGGATCCCCCTGCGATGACGACACGAGCGGAAGTGACACCGAGGTGACCGCGACGACCCCGACCCGGCCCCGCGCACTGATCGTGGACGACGAGGCCCCCGCCCGGGCCGAGCTGCGCTACCTGCTCACCGAGCTGGGACAGGTGCAGGTCGTGGGCGAGGCGACCAACGGCGAGGAGGCGCTGCTGCTGCTCGGGTCGCTCGACTACGACCTGGTGCTGCTCGACGTGCGCATGCCGGGCGGCTCGGGGCTCGAGGTCGCCGCCGCGCTGCGGACCCTTCCCCGCCGACCGCAGGTCATCTTCACCACCGCCTACCCCGACCACGCGGTGGACGCGTTCGACCTGGCCGCGGCCGACTACCTCGTCAAGCCGTTCGACGCCGACCGGCTGCGGCGCGCCACCGCGCGCGCGCTCGCCCACCTCGACGCGCCCGAGACGGCGCGCCCCACCGCCCAGCACGCGACCGCCCCTGTCAGGGGCGACCGGGACGTCGAGCCGCTGGCGCGCATCCCCGTGCCCAAGGACGGCCGCACCGTGCTCGTCGACGGCGCCTCGATCGTGTACGCGAGCGCCGCCCGCGGCTACTCCTACCTCAAGCTCGCCGACGAGCGGCTGCTCGTGAGCTACTCGCTCAACGAGCTCGAGCGCCGGCTGCGGGGGCACTTCTTCCGGACGCACCGTTCCTACCTGGTCAACCTCGACCACGTGCGCGAGCTCGTGCCGGACTTCCAGGGCTCCCTCGTGGTGGTGATGGCGGACCGGCAGCGCAGCCGCGTCGAGGTCTCGCGGCGGCACGCCCGTGAGCTGCGGCGGCGGCTCGGCATCTGAGCGCCGGCGCCCGGCGGCGGGACGTCCGACGGGCCCGCGGGCGTCTCCGCAGGCGCCGGGCGGGCGGACGCCGGCGGCTAGGGTGGGCGTCATGACTTCCCCCGCTTCCCCCGACGCCGTCGTGCGCGCCGACGGCCGCGCTCCCGACCAGCTCCGCGACGTGCGCATCACTCGCGGCTGGCTCGACCACGCCGAGGGCTCCGTCCTCGTCGAGTTCGGCCGGACCCGCGTGCTGTGCGCCGCGTCGTTCACCGAGGGCGTGCCGCGCTGGAAGAAGGGGTCGGGCGAGGGCTGGGTCACCGCGGAGTACGCGATGCTCCCGCGCGCCACGAACGACCGCAGCTCGCGCGAGTCCGTCAAGGGCAAGATCGGCGGGCGCACGCACGAGATCTCGCGGCTGATCGGCCGGTCGCTGCGCGCCGTGGTCGACGTCTCCGCGCTGGGCGAGAACACCATCGTGCTGGACTGCGACGTGCTGCAGGCCGACGGCGGCACCCGCACGGCCGCGATCACCGGCGCCTACGTGGCCCTCGCCGACGCCGTCGCGTGGGGCGCGCGGCACGGGCACGTCACCGGCGGCAAGCAGGTGCTCACCGACTCCGTCGCCGCGGTCAGCGTCGGCATCATCGACGGCACGCCCATGCTCGACCTGCCGTACGTCGAGGACGTCCGGGCCGAGACGGACATGAACGTCGTGACCACCGGCGCGGGGGCCTTCGTCGAGGTGCAGGGCACGGCCGAGCACGCCCCGTTCGACCGCGCGGAGCTCGACGCCCTGCTCGACCTCGCGGTCGGCGGGACCGCGGAGCTGACCCGGCTCCAGCTCGAGGCACTCGCGCGCGACCTCGACCGATGACCGGGCCGGCCGACGTCGTCGCGGTACCCCCGGGGGCCCGGCTGGTCCTGGCCACCCACAACCGCGGCAAGCTCGCCGAGCTGCGCGCCATCCTGCGTGCTCAGCCCGGCCTGGACGTGCTGCCCGACGACGCGGTCGTCTCCGCCGCGGACCTGGACGCGCCTGAGCCGGTCGAGGACGGCGTCTCGTTCGTCGAGAACGCGCTCATCAAGGCGCGCGCGCTGTCCGCGGCGACGGGCCTGCCCGCCGTCGCCGACGACTCCGGTCTGTCGGTCGACGTGCTGGGCGGGGCGCCGGGCATCTTCTCCGCCCGCTGGGCGGGCCGGCACGGCGACGACGCGGCGAACCTCGCCCTGCTCCTCGCCCAGCTCGGGCAGGTGCGCGCCGAGCACCGCGGGGCGGCGTTCGTGTGCGCGGCGGTCCTGGTGACCCCGGACGGGCGCGAGGAGGTGTGCCTGGGCGAGATGCCCGGCACGCTGACGACGGCCCCCCGCGGGGAGAACGGCTTCGGGTACGACCCGATCCTGGTGCCGGCCGAGCAGCCGGCCGCCGCCGACGGCGCCCCGGGCGAGCGGACCGGCGCGGAGCTGTCGTCGGAGGAGAAGAACGCGATCAGCCACCGCGGCAAGGCGTTCCGGGCTCTGGCCCCCGCCCTCGCGAGCGCCCTGTCCGCCCGCCCCTGACATCCCCGTGGTGTTGTGAGCGACTGGAGGCGGGGCGGTAAGTGCGCGTCAGGCGGTGCGGCGCCGGGCGGCGAGGGTCGCCAGCGCGCGCCAGCCGAGCAGGGTCACGCCGAGGAACGCCGCCGTGACGAGCGCGAACGGCACCGCGAACCCGCCGCCGAAGACCGGGCGCAGCAGCAGGCCGAGGGCCACGGTCGCGAACCACACCGCCACGCCGGTCGGCCACACCTGCGCCGGCGCGCGCCACGCACGGGTGGCGAGCCAGCCCACCGCGAGCCCCACGAGGAACGGCACGCCCACCAGGGCGACGTGGCCCGGCGAGGCCGCCGAGCCGTGGTTGGCCGTCCCCACCAGGGTGAAGGCGAGCACGCAGACGAGGTCGCAGACGACGGCAGGCCACACGGGGAGGGTTCGCACGGGGGCGAGGCTACCGCTCACAGCTCGTGCACCCCGCCGGCGACCGCCACGTCGAGCGGGCCGTCGTACTCCGAGCGCGCCTCGGCGAGCGCCACCTGCGGGTCGCTCCACGGCTGGAGGTGCGTGAGCAGCATCCGCCCGACGCCGGCACGCGCCCCGATCCGGCCCGCGCGGCGGCCCGTGAGGTGGATGCCGCGCTCGACGGCGTCGTCGCGGCCCTCCTCGAAGGCGGCCTCGGCGAGCAGCAGGTCCGCCCCGCGGGACGACTCGACGAGCGTCTCGCAGTGGTCGGTGTCACCGGTGTAGACGAGCGTCGCCCGCTCCCCCGCGCGCAGGGACGACGGCCCGGTCACCCGGATCCCGTACGCCTCGACCGGGTGGAAGACGCGGAACGGCTCGAGCTCGAGGGGCCCGAGGCGCACCGGCACGCCCGGCTGCCAGACCCGCACGTCGTACTCGCCCGCCATGGACTCCCCCAGCTCGAGCCCGTACATCTCGCCGACCCGCGTGGCCGTGGTCGAGGGCCCGTAGACCGGCAGGTGCTTGTCGACGCCGGTGCGCACCGCGCCGTGCTCGGGGTGGTAGCGCAGGTACACGTACAGCCCCGACAGGTCCGCGCAGTGGTCCGGGTGGAGGTGGGAGAGCCCCACGGCGTCGAGCGCGAGCGGGTCGACGTGCCGCTGCAGCGCGCCCAGCCCCCCGTTGCCGAGGTCCAGGACGACGTTCCAGTCGCGCACGTCGTCCCCCGTGCAGCCGGCCGCGGCGGCGAGCGCGGCGGGCACCTGGACGAGGTAGGTGGAGGCGGGCGAGGCGGGCCCGGGAAAGGAGCCGGCGACGCCGACGGTCACGAGTCTCATGCGGCCTCCACGAGCGACACCTCGGGGCCGAGGAACCTCCGTGCGAGCTGCTCGAACGGCTCCGGGCTGCCAGTGGCCAGGAAGCGGTGCTCCGGCGCGGGGGCGTCGGGCGACCGCTCGAGCCCGTGCGAGACGAGGGTGCGGAAGACGTCCTTGGCCGTCTCCTCCGCGGAGGAGACGAGGGTGACGCCGTCGCCCATGACGTACGACACGACGCCCGTCAGCAGCGGGTAGTGGGTGCAGCCGAGCACCAGGGTGTCGACGCCCGCCGCCTTGACCGGGTCCAGGTAGCGGTGCGCGACCTCGAGCACCTCGGGTCCCGACGTCACCCCCCGCTCCACCAGCGGCACGAACTCCGGGCACGCCTGCGTGGTGATCTCCAGGCCCGGCGTGACGTGGAACGCGTCGTCGTACGCCTCGGAGTCGATCGTCGCCTTCGTGCCGATGACGCCGATCCGGCCGCTCTTGGAGGCCACGACCGCGCGGCGCGCCGCGGGCTTGATCACCTCGATCACGGGGATGCCCCGGCGCACCGTGTACCGCTCGCGCGCGTCAGGCAGCGCGACCGCCGTCGCGGAGTTGCAGGCGATGACGAGCATCTTCACCCCGTCGTCGACGAGGCGGTCCATGACGTCGAGCGCCATCGCGCGCACGGCGGCGAGCGGCTTGGGCCCGTACGGGCTGTTCGCCGTGTCGCCGATGTACAGCAGCTGCTCGTGCGGGAGCTGGTCGAGGATGGAGCGCGCGACGGTCAGGCCGCCCACACCGCTGTCGAAGATCCCGATGGGCGCGTCGTTCACGGCTGGAAGCCTAGTCGCGACGAGCCGTCAGCAACCGGCGAAGTGAGCGGGGACACGGCGTGGCGCCCGCCACAGCGCAGGTCAGCGGCCTGCGCGCAGGTCCGCGAGCAGCTCGTCCATCAGCGACTCCTGCGCGAACCCGGCGGCCACGAACACCCCGCCCCAGTAGCGCCGCTCGTCGGGAGCCAGGACGAAACCGCCGTCGCCGAGCTCCCCCGGGCCGGCGTCTACGCCGTCGTCCGGGCCGCCGTCGTCCGGGTGGTCGTCGTCCGGGTGGTCGTCGTCCGGGCCGTCGTCGTCCGGGTCGACGAGGCCGGCGACCACCTCGTCGTGCAGCGCCGTCACGTCGTCGTCGTCCTCCAGCGCGAGCCGTTCGGCGAGCACCAGCCGCACGTCGGTGAGCGCTCCGGCGAAGTCCTCCGCGTCCTGACGCTCGACGAGCACCTCGTCGGTGCCGGTGCCGCCCTGCGGGTCGAGCGCCTGGGCGAACGCCTCCAGCCGGGCGGCCTTGCGGGCCGCGAGGTCGGTCTGGGTGAGGTGGCGGAACTCGGCGGCGACGTCGGGGTCGTCACGGTGCGCGTCCGGGAGCAGGCGCTGCACGGCCGGGTCGTGGGGCACGCGCGCGACCCCCGTGAAGGCGACGCCGTCCGACAGCTCCAGGTCGGGGCCGATGCCCGACTCCGCCCGCAGGAGCTCGGACACGTCGCGGGCCACCCGGGCCAGCACCTCGCGCTCGACGGCGTCCCACCGGGCGACGTAGCCGGCGGGCGCGGCGCGGAACGGCGTCATGCCGCACCCCCGTCCGGGTCGCCCGACGAGCGCATCGTGGCCCACAGCCCGTAGGAGTGCATCGCCTGCACGTCGACCTCCATGCGTTCGCGCGGTCCCGTGGAGACGACCGCCCGGCCGTCGTGGTGCACCTGCAGCATGAGCCGCTCCGCCTTCGCCTGGGGGTAGCCGAAGTAGCTCTCGAACACGTAGCTGACGTACGACATGAGGTTGACCGGGTCGTTCCACACGATCGTCACCCAGGGGTCGGCGACGCGGGCGTCCGCCTCCTCCTGGGTCAGCTCCTGGGTCTGTTGCTGGGTCACCGTTGCCGTCATCGTCTGCACCCCACCCGTCCAGCCTAGGTGCACGCGCCCTCACCAGCCCTCACCAGCCCTCACCAGCCCTCACCCTGGACCACGACGTCCGTACGGTGGGCCTCGTGGTGCCCTGACGGTCCCGAACCCCTACCGTGTCCCCATGATCGACGCGCACCGGGACGGCGTGGCCCCGAAGCCGGCGGGCCGCCTCGTGGTGCCCGACTCGCTTCCGGCGGCCCCGCTCCCGTTCCTGCGGCCCTCCGTGGCCCTCCTCACGGACCGCTACGAGCTCACCATGCTGCAGGCCGCGCTCGCGGACGGCACGGCGCACCGGCACTGCGTCTTCGAGGTCTTCACCCGGCAGCTGCCCGCCGGGCGCCGGTACGGGGTCCTCGCGGGCACGGGGCGGGTGCTCGAGGCCCTGGGGCAGTTCCGGTTCGGTGACGAGGAGCTCGCGTTCCTGGAGCGGGCCGGCGTGGTCGACGACCGCACCCTCGACTTCCTGCGGGGGTACCGCTTCACGGGCTCGATCACCGGCTACGCGGAGGGAGAGGTGTTCTTCCCCGGCTCCCCGCTGCTTCAGGTCGAGGGCACGTTCGCCGAGGCCGTGCTGCTCGAGACGCTGGTGCTGTCGATCCTCAACTACGACTCCGCCGTCGCGTCAGCGGCCTCCCGGATGACCAGCGCGGCCGTCGGCCGGCCCGTCCTGGAGATGGGGTCGCGGCGCGCCCACGAGCAGGCGGCCGTCGCCGCTGCCCGTGCCGCGGTGGTCGCCGGGTTCACCGGCTCCTCGAACCTCGAGGCGGGGCTGCGCTACGGCGTGGAGACGATCGGCACCGCCGCGCACGCGTTCACCCTGCTGCACGACGACGAGCGTTCGGCGTTCGAGTCGCAGGTCGCGTCGCAGGGTCCGGGCACCACGCTGCTGGTCGACACCTACGACGTGCGACAGGGCGTCCAGAACGCCGTCGCCGCGGCCGGCGGTGCGCCGGGGGCCGTCCGGCTCGACTCCGGCGACCTCGGGGTCCTCGCCGTGGAGGTGCGCCGCCAGCTCGACGAGCTCGGCGCCACCGGCACGAAGATCGTGGTCACCTCCGACCTGGACGAGCACGCCATCGCCGGGCTCGCCGCCGCGCCGGTCGACGTCTACGGCGTCGGCACGTCCGTCGTCACCGGGTCCGGCGCCCCCACCTGCGGCATGGTCTACAAGCTCGTGGCCCGCGCCGACGCGTCCGGGGTGCTCCAGCCGGTGGAGAAGACGTCCGCGCACAAGCGCAGCCAGGGCGGGCGCAAGGCCGCCGCCCGCCGGTACGACGCGGACGGCCGTGCCGTCGAGGAGGTGCTGGTCACCGGTCCCGACGACCTGGTGTCCACCTGGTCCCCCGAGGACGGTGCGGGGCGGTCCGACGCCGACCACACGACCGACACCTCGCCCGACGCGCCCCGTGACGAGCTGCGCTCGCTGCTGGTGCCCCTCGTGGTCGAGGGCGCCGTCGACTCGCGCTGGGTCGGCGCGTACGGCGTGGCCAACGCGGCCCGTCACCACCTGGCCGCGCGGTCCGAGCTGCCGCGCGGTGCGCGGCGGCTGTCCGCCGGCGACCCGGCGCTGCCGACCGTCGAGCTCACGCTGTCCTGACGCCCGGCACGACGTCCCGCCGGCGCCCGCCACGCGTGGCGGGCGCCAGTGCTACTTCTTGCCGACGAACCAGCCCCGCACCATCGCCACGCGCGCGGTGAGCTGGTCGGCCGTGGCCAGCGGGACCTCGGGGCCGCCGCACCGCCGGCGCAGCTCGGTGTGCACGGACCCGTGCGGCACCCCGGACTTGCGGGCCCACGCGGAGACCAGCTTGGAGAGCTCCTTGCGCAGCTCTGCGGCGCGCCGGTGCTCCGTCTCGGAACGCTCCAGGGCGTCGGCGCCGGAGGCGTCCGCCCCGCCGCGTCCGCGCGAGTGCTGCGCCTGACGCTGTCGCAGCAGCGTCGTCACCTGGTCGGCGTCGAGGAGGCCGGGCAGGCCCAGGAAGTCCAGCTCCTCCGCGGAGCCGACGGCGCCGCCCATGCCGAACTCGCCGCCGTCGAAGAGCACGCGGTCGAACGAGGCCTGCGCCTCCAGGGCCTCGAAGGACCCCGTGAGCTCGCCCGACGCCTTCTCCTCCTTGTTCGCCGCCGCGAGCAGCGCCGCCTCCGGGTCGTACTCGATGCCCTGCTCCTCGGCCGTGGCGGGCCGGTCGAGCGCGTGGTCGCGCTCCAGCTCCATGCCGTTCGCCAGCTCCAGGAGCAGCGGCACGCTAGGCAGGAACACCGACGCCGTCTCGCCCCGCTTGCGCGCCCGCACGAACCGGCCGACCGCCTGCGCGAAGAACAGCGGCGTGGAGGTGCTCGTGGCGTAGACGCCCACGGCGAGGCGCGGCACGTCCACCCCCTCGGACACCATCCGCACCGCGACCATCCACCGGTCCTCGCTCGCGGAGAACTCGTCGATGCGGGCGCTCGCCCCGTCGTCGTCCGACAGGACGACGGTCGGGCTCCTGCCCGTGAGCCGGGCCAGGTGCCCCGCGTACGCACGCGCGTCGGTCTGGTCGGACGCGATCACCAGGCCGCCCGCGTCCGGCACCGCCCGGCGGACCTCGGTGAGCCGCTTGTCCGCCGCAGCCAGCACCGACGGGATCCACTCGCCGTTCGGGTCGAGCGCGGTGCGCCACGCCTGCGCGTGCATGTCCTTCGTCATGTCCTCGCCCAGGCGGGCGCTGACCTCGTCGCCGGCGCGCGTGCGCCAGCGCATCTCGCCGGAGTACGTCATGAACAGCACGGGGCGCACGACGTGGTCGCGCAGCGCCTCGCCGTAGCCGTACGAGTAGTCGGCCCGGGAGCGGCGGATCCCCTCGGCATCGGGCTCGTACGTGACGAACGGGATCGACGCCGTGTCCGAGCGGAACGGCGTCCCGGTGAGCGCGAGGCGCCGGGTGGCGTCCTCGAAGGCCTCGCGGACGGCGTCGCCCCAGCTCAGCGCGTCGCCACCGTGGTGCACCTCGTCGAGGATGACGAGCGTGCGCGCGGCCTCGGTGCGGGCACGGTGCAGCGCGGGCTTCGCCGCCACCTGGGCATAGGTGAGCGCGACCCCGTCGTAGTGGGAGCCGTGCCGGCCCTGGCTGTTCTTGAACGACGGGTCGATGCGGATGCCGACGCGCGCCGCGGCGTCCGCCCACTGGTGCTTGAGGTGCTCCGTGGGCGCGACGATCGACACCCGCCGCACGGCGCCGGACTCCAGGAGCTCGGTCGCGACGCGCAGCGCGAAGGTCGTCTTGCCGGCGCCGGGCGTCGCCACGGCGAGGAAGTCGCGCGGCGCCCGCTCGCGGTACAGCTCGAGGGCCTCCGCCTGCCACGCGCGCAGGTTCGACGCCGTCCCCCAGGGGGCGCGCTGCGGGAACGCCGGGCTGAGGTGGGACGCCGCCGCGGACGACGGCGACTGCGGGAGCGGCTTGGCCGCGGGCTCGGCCGCGGCGGCGAAGAGGTCGAAGCCGTCGGGATCGGAGGAGGACTCGGGCTCGGGAAGTGGCTGGACGCTCACTTGCCGGAGTCGCCCTCGCCGTCCTGCGGCTCGCGCAACCCGTCGTAGATCTCCTTGCAGACGGGGCACACGGGGAACTTCGACGGGTCTCGGCCCGGCACCCACACCTTGCCGCAGAGCGCGATCACGGGCTTGCCCGACATCGCGGACTCCATGATCTTCTCCTTGCGCACGTAGTGCGCAAAACGCTCGTGGTCGCCCGGCTCCGCCGTCTGCTCCCGGGTGTCCGGACGCTCGAGGACGCTCGTCGACGACCCCGTGTCCTGGGAGGGGTCGGCAGGCGGCGCGGAGAGGGGATCGCTCATGACCCGAATTCTACGACGCGCCCCCGACGCCACCGGGGCGCTCGCCCCCGCGAGGTGCGACACACCTCGCGAGGGCGGACGCCTCACAGGCCCTGCCACCCGGGCTTGCTCTCGAAGGTCTGGCGGTAGTAGTCGCCGAGCTGCAGTCGCGAGGCGGCCGCGTCGTCGACCAGGACGGTCGCGTGCGGGTGCATCTGCATGACCGTGGCGGGCCACATCGCGGAGATCGGCCCCTCGACGAGCTGGTGCACGGCCTCCGCCTTGTGGGGCCCCGTGGCCAGCAGCACCAGGTGGCGGGCGTCCATGATCGTGCCGAGACCCTGCGTGAGGCAGTGCGTCGGGACCCGGTCCACGTCGTCGTCGAAGAACCGCGCGTTGTCGAGCCGCGTCTGCCGGGTGAGGGTCTTGATCCGGGTGCGCGACGCCAGCGAGGAGCCCGGCTCGTTGAAGGCGATGTGCCCGTCGGTGCCGATCCCGAGGATCTGCAGGTCCACGCCGCCCGCGTCGGCGATCGCGGCCTCGTACGCCGCGCAGGCCGCGGGCAGGTCGTCGGCGAGGCCGTCGGGCCCCTGCACGGCACCCGGCCCGAGGTCGACCCGCGACGCGATCTCGGTGTCGATGACGTTGCGGTAGCGCTCGGGGTGGTCGGCGGCGAGGCCGACGTACTCGTCGAGCATGAACGCCCGGACGCGGGCGAACGACAGCCTCTCCTGCTCGTGCCGGCGCGCCAGCTCGTCGTAGACCTTGAGCGGGCTCGACCCCGTGGCCAGGCCCAGCACCGTGGCCGGGTTGCTGCGTACCAGCGACTCGATCGCGTCGGCGGCCAGCACGGCCAGCTGCTCGGCGGGGGCGATGACGACTTCCATTCAGGGCTCCAGTCTCTCGACGCCGGGACAAGGGTGCCCCGACGTCCGTGCGGCACTCGTCCGGCCCCATGATCGCAGGTCGGACGACCCGCCTGCCTGCGGCGGGACGGTCGGTCAGTCGTCCTGCGTGACCACGGTCGGACGGTTGAGCATCGGCGTCAGGCGCGCGTCGAACTCCTCGGCGAGAGCCGCGACGTCACCGCCGGCGGCGATGCGCCGGAAGAGCTCCTCGTAGACGCCCTCGTCCTCGATCGCGGCCCAGCCCGGCGCCGCCGGTGTCAGCTGGGACGCCGCCGCGGTCCGGGTGAGCGTCCGGCCGAACCGGTCGCCCTCCATGAGGTCCTGGAACGTCGAGTTCCCCGGCCCGAGGCCGGCCCCGGCGAGCCGCTCCTGGAACCCGTCCGAGAAGACGACCCGCAGCAGGTTCTCCGAGAGCTCCGGGCTCGGCGACGCCGCCGAGATCGCGATGTTCGACCCACCCGCGAAGACCGGCGCGACGCCGCCGTCGACCCCGGGCAGGGCGAAGATGTCGAACTTCGAGGTGTCGGCCATCCCGTCGCGGAACTCCTCGCCGGTCTTCTCGTCGGCGACGAGGTCACCGATGGACCAGCGCGCCCAGGCGGGGGCCATGATGGTCGCGGCCGCCGGCGGGGCGTCCTCGACGCCGTCGTTGAGGAAGTCCCAGTAGGCGACGTCCTTCTCCGTGGACGGCAGGTAGGACGCCTCGTCGTAGACGTCCTGCCACATCTCGAGGCCCTTGACCGTCTCCGGCGTGGACAGCGTCGAGACCCACCGGCCGTCCTCGCGGACCGCCAGCTCGCCGTCGTTCGCGAACACCCACGAGATACCGTTGCGCCAGTCCTGGCCGCCCATGGCGAAGCCAGCCCGCGTGTCGTCGGTGAGCTGCTTCACGGACTCGCCGAACTCGGCGAGGGTCTTCGGCACCTCGAGGCCCGCGGCCGACCAGACGTCCTTGCGGTAGAAGACGTAGCGCGAGCCGAAGTAGTACGGCAGCGCGTAGTGCACGCCGTCGACGGCGCCCACCTCCACGAACGACCGGAGCAGGTCGTCACCGCCGAGGTCCTCGTACAGCTCCGGCGAGATCTCCCGGAACGACCCGGACGTGGTGAACGCCGGGGACTGGGTGTTGCCCACCTCGACGACGTCCGGGGTCCTGGCGGGGTCGCCGAGCGACTCGGTGAGCCGGTCCACGACGTCGCCCCACTCCTGCTGCTCGATCGTCAGCGTGGCCCCCGGGTTCTGCACCTCGAACTCCTCGACGAGGTACTCACGCAGCTCCGGGCCCGTGTCGGTGCCGACGAGCCACAGGACCAGGTCCCGGTCCGGGGCGGCGTCCGCGGGGTCGGCCGGCCCGCACCCGGCCAGCAGCAGGGCGGTCGTCCCGACCCACGCGCCGGCCGACATCGCGGCCCGGGTGCGTCGCTGAGGCTGCATGCTCGGATCGTCTCCTCTTCAGATGGTGATGGCTGGTGCGTCGCCGCGGACCGCGGCGACCTGGCGTCCCACGACGGCGGCTCCCACGGCGCCGACGGGTACCCCGACGGGGGCCAGCCGTACCCGGTCCGACAGGTGCAGCGAGGCCAGGAACGCGGAGGACGCGGACTCCCGTTCGAGCGCCTCCCGGACGGCGACGAGCAGCGGGTCGCCGAGCTTGGCCACGCCACCGCCCAGCACCACGCGGGGGACGTCGACGGTCAGCACGAGCATCCGCACGGCCGCGGCCACGGCGGAGGCGTAGCGGTCCCGCGCCTCGCGCGCGCCCGGTTCCCCGGCCGCGGCGGCCTCGAACAGCTCGACCGGCGCCGGACGGCCCGTGCGCGCGGGCCACAAGGCCGCGACAGCCGAGCCGGACGCGTAGAGCTCCAGGCAGCCCCGCTGGCCGCACGGGCACACGGGCCCGGCGGGGTCGACGGGCACGTGCCCGATCTCCCCCGCCGCACCACCGACGCCGCGGCGCAGCCGTCCGTCGAGGACGAGCCCCGCGGCCAGGCCGGTACCCAGCGCCAGGAACGCGAGGTCCACCCCGCCGTGCCCGGCACCCTCCTCCCCTGCCGCGAGGGCGAGGTGCGCGGCGCCGAGCGCGGCGGCGTTCAGGTCGTTCTCCACCCCGACGGGCACGCCGCCGAGCTCGTCGGCCAGGAGCTGCGCCAGCGGGAGCGCCGCGCCGTCCACGCCGACGTTGACGGCGTGCCGGACCGTGCCGGCGACAGGGTCCACGAGGCCGGGCATGCCGACCCCGACGCCCGCCACGTCCTCGATCGGCACGCCCGCCCGGAGCGCGACGCCCCGCACCGCCCGGGCAGCCCCCGCGACGACGCCGCGGGGGCCTCGCTCGGTGACCAGGCGCGTCCGGGCGACGACCTCGCCGTCGGCGTCGAGCAGGACGGCGAGAGTCTTGGTCCCGCCGATGTCGAGCCCTGCCGTGGGGCCGGGCGCGGGCAGGGTCCCGGTCATGGCTGCTCCGTCCACGTCAGCCCTTCACCGCCCCGGCGACCAGGCCCGAGGTCATCCGCCCCTGCACGAACAGGAAGAACACGATGACCGGGACCGCGATGAGCGTGGAGGCGGCCATGACCTCGGCCCAGTCGATCCCCCGGTTCACGGACGCCGACAGGAAGCTGCGCAGCCAGATCGGCAGCGTCTGCCGCGACTCGGCGGGCAGCACGACCAGCGCGGTCGTGAACTCGTTCCACGCCTGGAGGAACGCGTACACGCCGGAGGCGACCAGCCCGGGGGCGAGCAGCGGGAACGTGATGCGCAGGAACGCCTTGGTGCGCGACAGCCCGTCGACCATCGCGGCCTCCTCGAGCTCGGCCGGGACGCCCGCGACGAACCCGCGCAGCATCCAGATCGTGAACGGGACCAGCATGGCGGTGTACAGGATCGAGACACCGAGCACCGAGTTGAGGCCGAGCACGGGCGCGCTCTCCCCCACGCCGGAGAGCATCTTGTACTGCGCGATGAACAGGCCCTCGGCGGGCAGCATCTGGATGAACAGCACCGCGAGCACGAAGCTCGTGCGCCCCCGGAAGCGCCACCGGCTGATGGCCAGCGCGGCGAGGAACGCGAACGTCAGGACGAGCACGATGGTGACGCCGGTGATCATCAGGCTCATCCGGAGCGCACCGACGAACCCGGAGTCGGACAGCACCCCGGTGAAGTTCGCCAGCGTGAAGTGCGACGGCCAGAAGCTCGGCGTCGACGCCATCAGGCGCGCGTTCGGGGTCACCGCGGACAGCAGCATCCAGTAGACGGGGAACAGCCAGACCAGGGACACGACGATCCCGAGCACGCTGAGCAGGATCTTGCCGACCCGCGGGCGGCTGCGCCTGGCGGCGGCCGGGCGGGGGGGGACGACCGTCGGGGGCGCGGCCGGTGCGGCGTCGGTCACGGCGCTCATACGGCGTCCTCCTTCATGAGGCTGCGCACGTACGGCGCGGAGAGCAGCACGGTGAGCAGCAGGACGAAGATCGAGACGGCGGCGGCACCGGAGAAGTCCTGGCTGCCGATGCCGAGCTCGTAGATGAAGTTGCCGAGCAGGTTCGTCTCGGCCACGGGCGCACCGGCGTCCTGCAGCAGCCGGATCTGTGCGAACACGCGCAGGTCCCAGATGATCTGCAGCAGCAGCACGATGGCGAGCACGGGACGCACCAGGGGCAGCAGGATCCGCCAGAGGATCTGGGTCGGGCCGGCGCCGTCGAGCCGGGCCGCCTCCAGGACCTCCTCGGAGACCTGCGTCAGGCCGGCGTAGATCGACATGGCCACGAACGGGACCGACATCCACACGATGACGATCGTCGCGACACCGAAGAACGTCAGGGGCTGCGCCAGCCACGCGTAGCCCGCGTAGCCCTCGAAGCCCAGCTCGACCAGCAGCCAGTTGACCACGCCGGTGCGGTAGTCGAAGAGCCACCGGAAGACCGTCACGGCGGCCACGAGCGGCGTGGCCCAGGCGAGCAGCAGCACGACCTGCAGCACGATCCGCACCCCGGAGTGCACGGCGCGCATGAGGAGCGCCAGGCCCAGGCCGATGGCCACGGTGAGGAACGCGTTGACCAGGCAGAAGGCGATCGAGCGGGCGACGACGGCCCACAGCCGGTCGTCGGTGAAGATGCGCACGTAGTTGTCGAGCCCCACGAACGTGGGCGGCGCGCCGAACTGCTGCATCAGGCCGAACTGCTGCAGCGACGTCACGACCTGCCAGTACACGGGGTAGCCGAGCCCCACGAGCAGGATCGCGACGGCGGGCAGCAGCAGGAGGTAGGGGGTGGTCGGCCGGCGCCGACGACGGATCGCGACGCGCGGTGCGCCGGACGACGTGGTGGGGGCCGCGGCGGCGGCCGAGGGGGTCGGCGTGCTGGTCATGCGGTCCTCCTTCCCGGGTCGTGGGGACGGGCGGGGCGGCACCCGCGGGGGGTGGGTGCCGCCCCGCCCGTCAGGTCAGGGAGCTCGTCGGACTCAGCCCGCCTGGCCGTTGAGCATCGGCGTGATCTTCTCGTCGTACTCGGCGGCGAGCGCGGTCACGTCACCGCCCTCGGCGATCTTCTGGAAGAGCTCCTCGAGGACGAGCGCGCCCTCGACGGCCGCCCAGCCCGGCGCGGGCGGGGTCAGCTTGGAGGCCTGGGCCGTGGCGACGGTGACCTCGCCGAACTTGTTCGGGTTGCCGTCGGCGTCGACCGTCATGAGCTTGTCGAAGTCGGCGTTGGCCGGGCCGAGACCCGCCTGCGCGAGCAGCGTCTGGTACTCGTCCGAGTAGATGATGCGCATCAGGTTCTCGGCGAGCTCCGGGTGCTGCGACTGGGCCGAGACGGCCATGTTCGAGCCGCCGGCGAACACCGGGGCGACGCCGCCGTCGACGCCCGGCAGGGCGAAGATGTCGAACGTGGAGTCGTCCGCCATGCCGTCGCGGACCTCCTCGCCCTTGTCGTTCTTCGTCAGGTCGCCGATGGACCAGCGGGCCCAGCCCGGGGCCATCATCGTGGCGGCGTCGGGCGCCTCACCGTCGGTGCCGTCGTTCAGGAAGTCCCAGTAGGCGACGTCCTTCGCGGTCGCGGGCAGGTTCGAGGCGCCGAAGACGTCCTGCCACTGCTCGAGGCCCTTGACGGTGTTCGGGTCCGACAGGGTGGAGGTCCACTGGTCGCCGTCCTTGACGGCGAGCTCGCCGCCGTTCGCGAAGACCCACGAGATGCCGTTGCGCCAGTCCTGGCCGCCCATGGCGAAGCCGGACTGCTTCTTGGTCGTGAGCTCCTTGACGGAGTCCCCGAACTCGCCGAGCGTCGTCGGGACCTCGAGCCCCGCCTTCGTCCAGATGTCCTTGCGGAAGAACATGTAGCGCGAGCCGTAGTAGTAGGGCAGCGCGTAGTGCGTGCCGTCCACGGAGCCCGCCTCCACGAAGGACGCCAGCAGCTTGTCGCCGCCCAGCTCCTCGTACAGCTCGGGCGAGATCTCGCGGAACGCGCCGGCGGTGGTGAACGTCGACGACTGCGTGTTGCCGATCTCGACGACGTCGGGCGTGTTCGCGGCGTCGGGCAGCGCGGTCGTGAGCTTGGTGACGAGGTCGGCCCAGTCCTGCTCCTCGATCGTCAGCGTCGAACCGGGGTTCTCCTCGGCGAACGTGTCCACGAGGTAGGCCCGCAGGTCGTCGTTGGTGTCGGCGCCGGCGAGCCACAGGGTGATGTCGGCGGGCTCGGGCGTGCCGTCGGCGGTGGTCGAGCCGCCGTCGTCGTCGGCGGTGCCGCACGCCGTGAGGGCGAGCGCCAGGGTCATGCTCGCCGCCAGGCCGGTGGCGAGCGTTCGGGTCCTCTTCACTTCGGCTGTTTCCTCTCGCTGGGGAGCTCGGCGACGCGGTCGTCGCGCCGCCGGGTATGACGTCTTCGTTGTCGTGCGGCAGGGCCCGCGGTGCGGGCCGCTGCCGTCAGGAGATGCCGAGCTGGGCGGCCAGCACCAGGACGGCGGCACCGGCCAGGACGACGTCCTCGTCGAGCGTCGCCATCCGCAGGCGCAGGCCGACGGCGGTGATCGGCATGGTCCGCTCGGTCATCACGCGCAGCGCCTCGGTGCGCAGGGCCCCGTCGAGCAGCTCGGGCGGCCCGCTGAGCAGCACCTCGGCCAGGTTGAGCGCGCCGACCACCGGGGCCAGCGTGACGCCGAGGGTCCGCCCGACGGCGCCGAGCGCCTCGTCCGCGGCCGCCGCGTCGAGACCCTCGACGGCGCGTCGCATCGCCGGGACCGACAGCACGGTCTCCAGGCAGCCGCGCCGCCCGCAGGCGCACGGCTCGCCGTCGTCCCGCACGGTGACGTGCCCGAGCTCCCCGGCGGCGTCTCCCGCGCCGTGCACCCGGGAGCCGTCGACCATGACGCCGGCGCCGACGCCTTGGCCGATGGTCAGGACGAGCATGTTCCCGGCCGCGGCCCCGTAGGTGTACTCCGCGAGCGCGGCGGAGTTGGCGTCGTTGGCCACGTGCACCGGCAGCGCCAGCCGCTCGGTGAGGATCGCGGCCAGGGGGAGGTCCTCCCACTGCCGGTTGGGCGCTTCGACGACCTGCCCGTGCGCGTCGATGACGCCGGGCGAACCGACGCCCACCCCGATCACCGGCCGGGTGGCCGACGCGAGGAGGCTGCGGGCGAACCGGGTGAGCAGGTCGACGAGGTCGTCGCCGACGGTGCCGTCGACCGGCAGGGCACGCCGCACCACGGCCTCGCCGGTGAGCGTCATGACGGCGCCGCGCATGACGGCGTCGTCGGACAGGTCGACGGCGACGATCTGGTAGGCGTCGGTGCGCATGCCCACGAGGATCGCGGGCTTGCCGACCCGCTTGCCCGGCTGCACGCCGAGCTCCTCCACGAGTCCTTCGGCGAGGAGCACGTTCACCAGGTCGGAGATGGTCACGCGGGTCAGCGACGTGGCGCGGGCCAGGTCGGCCCGCGAGGTGGGACCCTCGTGGAACAGGTGCTGCAGGACGAGAGACCGGTTGTGTGCCCGGGCGTGCTCGGGCAGGACCTTCGAGGTGGCCCGGAGGCCGGCACCCAGACCTCTTTGTGCGGTGCGCGTCGTCGGCGTGGACATGTTTGTTAGTACAGCGTCTTAACTGTCCTGTTGTCCAATCCCCCTCTGGGTTCGTTACCCGATCGTGACCGGTCTGCCGCCCTGCGCGGGCAGGCACGGTCACCCCGCGGGCGGGCAATGTCACGGTCGCAGCACGGTCAGGTCACGATCGCGCGCGTGACCTGCACCGACGATGAGGCCCCCCTACGCTCGTGGCCATGCCCTCCGCACCTCGCCGGTCATCGACCCGCGCCATGACCACCGCCTGGCTCGCCGGGGCACTGCTCTTCGTCCTCGCGGCGTGCTCGGGCTCGGGGGCGGACGGTTCCGGCGGCACGGCCGAGATGTCGTCCGACGGAGCCGCCGTCGAGAGCTTCGACGGGGCCGCGGACTCCGGCGCCGCCGCGCTCGGCGAGGGCACGGCGGGGGCGGCCGGGGCCGTCGTCGACCGGGAGATCATCACGACCGGCCACGCGACCGTCGTCGCCGAGGACCCGGCCGCCTCCGCCACGCAGCTCGCGCGACTCGTGGCGGAGGCGGGCGGCCGCGTCGAGCAGCGCAACGAGACGGCGTCGACCGACGACGAGCCCGGGTCCGCCTCCCTGACCCTCCGCGTGCCCTCCGACCGCATGACCAGCGCCGTCGAGGCGCTCGGCGACCTCGGGGAGGTCACGGACGTCCGGACGGACACGGTCGACGTCACGGGCCAGGCCCAGGACCTCGACGCGCGCGTCATGGCGCTGACCGCCTCCACGGACCGCCTGCGCGGGCTCATGGCCGAGGCCGGCAGCACCGAGGACCTGCTCCAGGTGGAGCAGGAGCTCTCCCAGCGCCAGGCCGACCTGGACTCGCTCACCGCGCAGCGCCAGCGCCTCGCCGACGAGGTCTCGATGTCCACGCTGACGGTCGACATCGTCGCCGAGCCCGTCGCGGCCGCCGAGTCACGCGGCGGGTTCTTCGGCGGCCTGGCGTCCGGGTGGGCCGCCCTGGTCACCACGCTGCAGACGGTCGTGCTCGTGCTGGGCGTCCTGCTCCCGTGGCTGGCGCTCGCCGGGCTGGGCTACCTCGTCTACCGCTGGCTGCGAGGCCGCGTGCGGGACGCCGGCAGCGCCGGGCCGGGCACGGCGCCCGCCGACGGGCCCGACGGCCCGCCGGCGGACGACGACCCGGCCGGCGAGCGCGACCTGCCCCGCGAGTCCGTGGACGCCGGCCGCTAGGGCGTTCGCCGCCCACCGGCGACGCGGGCCGGGCCGACGCTCATTGGGCGCTACGGCGCCGCGGGCTCCGAGCGCTACGACGCCGCGGGCTCCGCTCCTGCCGTCCCGGCTTCCGACGGCTCGTCGACCCAGCCACCGACTCCGGCCCACCCGCCCGCGGCGAGCTCCGCGTCCAGGTCCCGCGCGAAGCCCTCGACCCCCGGCCGCCGCTGCCACGGGTGCGGACCGGCCAGGGGCCGGTACTCGACGCCGTAGGCGGCCAGGCGGGGCAGGTGCGCGTCGCGCAGGCGCCGCACGAACTCGCCCGAGGCCGCACTGCCAGGGGCACGCTCGGCGGCGTCGCGCGCCGCCGGCAGCCATACCGCCTCCGCGAACGCCGCCAGCCGCGGGAACGCGGCGTAGTCCACCCTGCGCGCGGAGTCCAGGTGCTCCGTCCAGACCTGCGCCTGCGCTCCGAGGACGTCGCCGACGCCCGGCCCGTCGAGGTCGGGACGAGTGGCGCGGAACGCCGCGGGCAGCGGCTCGAACCCGTACACGTCCTCGACCGTGCGCACGAACCCCACGGGCACGGGCTCGTCGGGGCCGTCCGACGCCCGGTGGTCGAGATACGTCATCTGCTCGGGGGCGAGCACGACGTCGTGCCCCGCGGCCAGCGCGTCGGCGGCCACCGCCCAGCCTCGCCAGCACGTCACGATCGTGTCGGTCGGCAGCTCAGGGCTGAACCCCTCGTCCCACACCACGGCGCGGCGGCCGCGCGTGCCCAGGTGCTCGGCCAGCCGGGCCAGGAACCAGCCGTGCAGGCGGCCGACGTCGCCGGCGCCGTCCGGCGTGCGGTACCCGAGGCTCGCCGCCCGGGCCACCAGGTCCGGACGCTCCGCCCACGCGGTGGTAGGCACCTCGTCGCCGCCGATGCCCACGTAGGGGCCGTCGAAGACGTCGCACACCTCGTCGAGCACGTCGCGAAAGAACTCCAGCGCCTCCTCGGTGGGCGCCAGCACGTCGTCGCTGATCCCCCAGGTGGTCCGCACCTCGCGGTCGCCGCCGCGTGCCGCCAGGTGCGGGTACGCGGTCAGCACCGCCTGCACGTGACCGGGCACGTCGATCTCCGGCACCACGGTCACGCCACGCTCCCGCGCGTAGGCGACGATCTCGCGCAGGTCGTCGTGGGTGTACCAGCCGCCGTGGGGGGTGCCGTCGCCCGAGCCCGTGCGCCAGGTGCCGACGGTCGACTCCCGACGCCACGAGGCGACCTGGGTCAGCAGGGGGTGCCGCCGGGACTCGAACCGCCAGCCCTGGTCGTCGACGAGGTGGAGCTGCAGCACCGTGAGCCGGTGCGCCGCGGCCAGGTCGACGAAGCGCAGCACGTCGGCCTTGGGCAGGAAGTGGCGCGCGACGTCGAGCAGGACGCCGCGCCAGGCGAAGCGCGGGGCGTCCCGCACCGTGCAGGCCGGCAGCTCGGGCTCGCCGCCGACCGCGGCGCGGCGGTAGGCGCCGGGGCCCGCGAGCTGGCGCAGCGCCTGGGCGGCCGCGTGGGCCCCGGCCAGGTCGGCGGCCGCCACGCGGACGCGTCCCGACGGGTCACCCACGTTCAGCCGGTACCCGCCCGTCGGCAGGCCGTCGTCGACGACGAACGTGACGTCCGCGGCGTCGTCGAGCACGCCGTCCACCCGGACCGGGACGATCTCCAGGCCGAAGGACTCCTCGGTCACGCGCCGCCACCACCGCGCGGCCGGGGCCAGCGCGGGCGCGGCGGCGACGGCCGCCCGGTGCGGCAGCAGGACGGTGCCCTGGCCGAGCACCACGGACACGGGGGCGGGCAGCAGACCGAGCGCTGTGATGTCCGACACGGCGATCACCCTAGCCATCTCGGGACCGTGCCGGGAGCCCCGGCCGCCATCGGAACGACGTCCGGGCCGCGCCGGCGGCACGACGGCCGCACGACGACGGGCACGACGGCCGCACGACGACGGGCACGACGGCCACACGACGACGGGCACGACGAAGGCCTCACCGGCGAGAGCCGGCGAGGCCTGGTCGTAGGGGTGGAGCTGCCGGGAATCGAACCCGGGTCCGGTGGCGCTTTTCGAAGACTTCTCCGGGCGCAGTCTGCTGTGCTTTTCTCGGCCCCCGCACTCACGCAGACAAGGTGCGGACGGGCCCAGTCATCTAAAAGTCCCCGTAGTCCCGATGACGTGGGCTACGAGCAGTGGCTCTCTAGACGACGCCGGTGACCGGGGCGAGAGCATCCCCGGACCGACGGACTTCGGAGCTCGCTCAGGCGGCGAGGGCGAAGTCGGTGCGCTTGTTATCGGCACCTATGTGTTTGCAGGCAGCGTTGACGAGATGAGCCTGCATCCTCGGCCCGCTTCTCATCGAAGCACGACCACCGTCGAAACCGATCAGCCCCTATGGATTTTTCAACGTGCGGGCCTGTGACAGCCCTTGCCGACGCTGCGCGCCGACCTCCTCATGCTAGTGCGTCAACCGCGCCGGGCGCGAACCTATTCCGGCCGGCCGCGGCGGGCCGCGTCAGCCCAGCATCTCCTTCTGGCGCATGGCGCGGCGCGCCTCGCGCATGTCCTGCTGCTCGCGCAGGGTCTGCCGCTTGTCGTACTCCTTCTTGCCGCGGGCCAGGGCGATCTCGACCTTGGCCCGGCCGTCGAGGAAGTACAGGCGCAGCGGGACGAGCGTGTGGCCCTTCTCGCGCGTCTTCGACTCCAGGCGGTCGATCTCCTCGCGCCGCAGCAGGAGCTTGCGCCGGCGCCGCGGCGCGTGGTTGTTCCACGTGCCCTGGAAGTACTCGGGGATGTGCACGTTCTCGAGCCAGGCCTCGCCGCGGTCGATCGTCGCGTACCCGTCGGTGAGCGACGCGCGGCCCTGGCGCAGGGCCTTGACCTCCGTGCCCGACAGGACGATGCCGGCCTCGAAGACGTCCTCGATCGCGTAGTCGTGACGTGCCTTCTTGTTGTTCGCCACGATCGTGCGCGGGTCCGTCTGCTTCTTGCCGGCGCCCTTGGCCATGGTCTCCTCCCGGTTCTGCGCGATCTCGGTCGCGACGTCCCAGGATACGGGAGCACCCCGGAGGCACCAGCCTTTTCCGCGTCAGTTCAGCCAGCCGCCCATCGGATCGGTCGTGCTGCCGTTGACGTACACCTCGAAGTGCAGGTGGCACGCCGCCGACGTCCCCGTGGATCCCGAGTAGCCGATCACCTCGCCCTTGTCCACGTACTCCCCCACGCTGACGGTGTCGTAGGACAGGTGCAGGTAGCGGGTCATCACGTTCTTGCCGCGGTGCGTGCCGTGGTTGACGAGCACGTTGTTGCCGCCGCCCGACGAGAAGTGCGCCTGCTCGACGTACCCGCTCTGGGAGGAGTAGATCGGCGTGCGGCAGTAGCTGCGGATGTCGGTGCCGGCGTGCAGCCGCCAGTAGTGCAGGGTGGGGTGGAACCGCATGCCGTACGAGCTCGTCACCACGTGGTAGTTCGTGGGCCAGCCCAGGAACGGCCCGGAGGACGAACCGCCGCCACCGCCCGAGCCCTTGCCGGACCCCTTGCCGTCGCCCCGCGCCTTGGCCGCGGCGGCCTCCTTGCGGCGCTGCTCGGCCTCGGCCTTGCGGCGCTGCTCGGCGATCCGCGCGTCACGGGCCTTCTGCTTGGAGATGATCTCCTTGAGCTGGCCCTCGAGGGCGGCGCGCTGCTGGTCGTTCTCCTCGAGCTCGGCGATGGCCTCGTCACGCTGCGCCGCGATCGAGGCCTTGAGCTTCGTCTGCCGCGCGATGAGCTGCTCCACCTCGGCCTTGCGGTCGGCGGCAGCACGCTCGGCCTTCTGGGCGGCGACGACGTTGGCGTCCGCCTCCTCCTTGAGCAGCGCGACCGTGGCGCGGATCGCGTCGAGCCGGGCCTGCTGGTTCTTGGCGACCGCCTCGGCGTCCTGCAGCTCGGTCAGGGTGCGCGCCTGGCTGCGGGCGGCCGACGACGACACCGCGAACTCCTCGAGGAACTCCTGCGTCGACTGCGCGCCGGTGACGATCCCGATCGTGCTCGGGTCGTCGCCGTTGCGGTACGCCTGCCGGGCCATCTCGACGACGTCGGCCCGGACCTCCTCGACCTTGCCCTCACCGGCGTCGAGCTGCGCGGCGACGGACGCCTCCTCGCGCTCGGCGTCCGCCAGGCGCTGGGCGAGAATCTCGGCCTTGCGCCGGGCCTCTTCGAGCGCCGCCCGGGCCTCGGCCAGCTCCGCCTGGGCGACGGGCAGCCGCGCCTCCACCTCGTTGAGGTCGAGCACCGCCTGGCGGTACTTGGCGTTGGAGTCCTCCAGCTCGTGGGACAGCTCGTCGCGCTCGCGCTCCTTCGCGCGCTGCTTCGCCTCCGCGGCGGCACGCTGGTCGTCCAGGTCGTCCGCGGTCGCGGTCGCCGCGCCGGTCAGCCCGCCGGTGAGCAGGAGCGCGGCGGCGAGCAGCACGCCCACGACGCGTGCGCGTCGCCGGGCGCCCGGGGTCACGATCTCGGGGGTTCCCATCTGTGCCTCACACCCTCGTGTAGCGGTTGAGCGTCACCACGGACGACACCACCGCGAGGAGCACGGCGATCCCGAGCAGCAGCGGCGCGACGGCGAGGACGTCGCTCACGTCGACATAGGCCACCCAGTCGACGGACTCCTGCAGCCAGTCCGTGATCAGGTACTGCACGGCCAGCCACAGCCCTCCGACGGCGAGGAGCGCCCCGACGACGGCGGCGATCGCCCCCTCGAGCATGAACGGCAGCTGGACGAAGAGGTTGGACGCACCCACCAGACGCATGATGCCCGTCTCGCGGCGGCGGGACACGGCGGAGAGGCGGATCGTCGTCGTGATCAGCAGGGCCGCCGCGAGCAGCATGACGCCCGCCAGCCCCGCCGCCATCATGGACGCGCGGCCGAGCGCCACGAAGAGCGGTTCGAAGACGGCCCGCTGGTCCTCGACCACCTCGACGCCGGCACGACCCTCCAGCACGTCGTCGACCACCTGGTACTGCTCCGCGTCGACCAGCTTGAGCCGGAACGAGGCCTGCATGTCCTCCGCGGTGAGCTGCGTGCCCTGGTAGCCGTCCGGGTAGACCTCGGTGAACGCCTCGAAGGCCGCCGCCTTGCTCTCGAAGTAGGTGGTGGCGACGACGTCGGCCAGCTCGGTGTCGATGACCTGCTCGATCGCCGCGACCTGGTCCTCGGTCGCCTCGCCGTCCGCGCAGGTGGGCGCCGTCGAGCCGGTGGGGCACAGGAAGACGGAGACCTCGACCAGGTCGTACCAGTCGCCCTTGAGCTTGGTCACCTGGGTCTGCAGCAGCGCGGCCGCCCCGACGAAGGTGAGGGACACGAACGTCACGAGGATCACGGACACGACCATCGACGCGTTGCGCCGCAGGCCGGACAGGACCTCGGTGAGGACGAACTGCAGCCGCACGCTCAGGCCTCCCGTCCGGCTCGGACGTGCTCGTGCTCCCGCAGCACCTGGCGCACGACGTCGTCCGCCGAGCCCGTCGCACGGTGCGGCGCCTCGTCGGCCGGCACGTCGGCGGGCACCTCGGCCAGCACGTCGGCCCGCGCGTCAAGGGTGGGCTCGCCCTGCGCGACGGCCCGGGCGGCGGCCTCCTCCGCGGCGCGCTCGGCCTCGAGGTCGGCGGGCTCCGGCGTCACGTGGACCCGCGGCAGGGCCTGCGGCAGCACCTGGGGGGTTCCGCGGCCGGGGGCGTCGAGCACCGGTGTCTGGCCCACCGCGGGCAGGATCGACTCGCGGTGGCCGTACACGGCGTCGATCTCGTCGCGCACGACGGAACCGGTCGAGAGCTCGACGACGCGCTTGCGCATCTCGTTGACGATCTCGTCGTCGTGGGTGGCCATGACCACGGTCGTGCCGGTGCGGTTGATGCGGTCCAGCAGACGCATGATGCCCAGCGACGTCGTGGGGTCGAGGTTGCCGGTCGGCTCGTCGGCGAGCAGGATCTGCGGGCGGTTGACGAACGCGCGGGCGATCGCGACACGCTGCTGCTCGCCGCCGGACAGCTCGTGCGGCAGCCGCTTCTCCTTGCCGTCCAGGCCGACCATCTCCAGCACCTCCGGCACCGTCGAGCGGATGACGTGGCGCGGCTTGCCGATCACCTGGAGGGCGAAGGCGACGTTCTCGTAGACGGTCTTGCCGGGCAGCAGGCGGAAGTCCTGGAACACCACGCCGATGCTGCGCCGCAGGGACGGCACCTTCCAGCTCGAGATCCGCGAGAGGTCGCGCCCGGCCACGTAGACCCTGCCACCGGTGGGCCGCTCCTCGCGCAGCACCAGCCGCAGGAACGTGCTCTTTCCCGAGCCGGAGGCGCCCACGAGGAACACGAACTCGCCCCGCGCGATGTCGACCGCCACCTCGTCGAGCGCGGGCCGCGCACCCCGGGCGTAGACCTTCGAGACGTTTTCGAACCGGATCACGACGTGCCCCTCCCCTGCCTCGTCGACGGCGCGACAAGGGCCAGGGGCCGCTGTCGTCCGACTCCCGAGAGTCGCACCCGCCGGGAGGGGTCAGCGGAAGGACACGCCGGTGTGTCGCGGGTCAGTCGGTGGCGGCGGCCGAGCGCCGCCAGCGGATCCCGGCCTCGATGAAGTCGTCGATCGCGCCGTCGAACACGGCCTGCGTGTTGCCCGACTCGTGCTCGGTGCGCAGGTCCTTGACCATCTGGTAGGGCTGCAGCACGTAGGAGCGCATCTGGTCGCCCCAGCTCGCCTTGATGTCGCCGGCGAGCTCCTTCTTCTTCGCCGCCTCCTCCTGCTGGCGGATGAGCAGCAGGCGCGACTGCATGACGCGCAGCGCGGCGGCACGGTTCTGGATCTGCGACTTCTCGTTCTGCATCGAGACGACGGTGCCCGTCGGGAGGTGGGTCATGCGCACGGCGGAGTCGGTGGTGTTCACGGACTGGCCGCCCGGTCCCGAGGAGCGGAACACGTCGATCTTGAGCTCAGACTCGGGGATCTCGATCGAGTCGGTGTGCTCGATGAGCGGGACCACCTCGACCGCGGCGAACGACGTCTGCCGGCGCCCCTGGTTGTCGAACGGGGAGATGCGCACCAGGCGGTGCGTGCCGGCCTCGACCGACAGGTTGCCGAACGCGTAGGGCGCGTTCACCTCGAAGGTGGCGGACTTCAGGCCCGCCTCCTCGGCGTAGGAGGTGTCCATGACCTTGGTCGAGTAGCCGTGCCGCTCGGCCCAGCGCAGATACATGCGCATGAGCATCTCGGCGAAGTCCGCGGCGTCGACGCCGCCCGCGCCCGCCCGGATGGTGACGACGGCGTCGCGGGCGTCGTACTCGCCGGACAGGAGCGTGCGGACCTCGAGCGCGTCGAGGTCCTTGCGGATCGCCGCCACCTCGGTCTCGGCCTCGACGAGGGTGTCCTCGTCGTCCATCTCCTGGCCCATCTCGACGAGCGTCTCGACGTCGTCGATGCGACGTCCGAGCTTCTCGACGCGCTGCAGCTCGTTCTGCGTGGTGGACAGCGCGGAGGTGACCTGCTGCGCCTTGTCCGGGTCGTCCCACAGGTCCGGCGCCGACGCCTGCTGGGTGAGCTCGTCGATCTTCGCCTGCAGCACGGTGGGGTCGCTCACGGCCTCGATGGACTCGAGGGTGGCGCGGAGCGCCTTGATCTCTGCGGGGAAGTCGATGGTGGCCACGATCCTCAAGGTTACCCGCCGAGCGGGCCTCCACCGGTCAGGGCCGGCGTGCGGCTACGCGTCGCCGGGAAGGGCGCGGCCGAACATCTGCGCGGTCTCGCGGGCGCTGGGCGAGCCGGCGCCCGGGTCGGCGCCCGCCGCGAGCAGCGCGGCCACGACGTCGTCGGCGCCCTTGAAGACGGCGCCCGCGAGCGGCGCCTGCCCCCGGGCGTTGGCGCGGTCGACGTCGGCCCCGCGCTCGGCCAGCCCGCGCACCAGGTCCGTGTGCCCGTGGTACGCCGCCAGCATGAGCAGCGTGTTGCCGACGCCGTCGGCGTGGTCGGCCGGGACGCCGGCGTCGACGAACTCCAGCAGCAGGTCGGCGCCCGCGCGGGCGAGGTCGAACATCTGGTCCAGGTCCACCGGCAGCCTGTCGTCGGGCCGTCCGTCGTGCTGCGGTGCGTCGTGCCGCGAGGCGTCGTCGGTCATGACGGCGAATCTACCCGCGCGGGGCGGCCCCGCCTGGTCGATGCTGGGGTGGGGGTGGTTCCACCATGACGACGTACCGGTGGCGCGGCGTGGGGTCGGGCAGCGTCGAGCACCTCGACGTGGACCTGCGCGACGGTGGCTGGCGCGCCCGCTCGCTCGTCGACCTCGGGCCCGAACGGCTCGAGTATGCGATGGAGTTGTCCGAGGCGTGGGTCTTCCGGGCGCTGCGCCTGCACTCGTCGGCGGGTCGGGAGCTCGACCTGGCCCGGGACGACGACGGGGTCTGGCGGGTGGACGGCGTCGCG
The DNA here is from genome assembly GCF_020297055.1 of Isoptericola luteus. GTDB lineage: Bacteria > Actinomycetota > Actinomycetes > Actinomycetales > Cellulomonadaceae > Isoptericola > Isoptericola luteus. The sequence goes on from NZ_JAIXCQ010000004.1 coordinate 361,358, forward strand.
CGGCCCGACCTGGGTGCCGCCGTGGACGTCGACCTGTCCTTCTCGCCGTTCACGAACACGCTGCCGGTCCGCCGCCTCGACCTCGCGGTCGGGGCGGCGGCCGACATCGTCACGGCCTACGTCGACGGGGAGACCCTCACCGTCTCGCCCGACCCGCAGCGTTACACCCGGCTGGACGCCGGCCGGTACCTGTACGAGTCCCGGGACAGCGACTTCCGGCGTGAGGTCACGGTGGACGGCGACGGGTTCGTCGTCGACTACCCCGAGCTGTTCTCCCGCCTGCCCGGGGCATGAGGGCCGTCAGGCGGCGGCGACGATCTCCTGGCCGGGGCCGAACACCTCGTGGTGGATCCGGTCCGGGGTGATGCCGCGGCCCAGCAGGGCGGACTGGACGGCCGTCATGAACGGCGCGGGGCCGCACAGGTAGGCGTCGGCGTCGTGCGGCACGGCCAGGTGCTCGAGGTCGATGCGGCCGGCGCGCAGCCCGTTGACGGCGGGCCGGGTGCCGAGGTCCTCGTACCAGCGGTACAGGGTCGCGGTCGGGATGTCGTCGACCAGCTCCTTGAGCTCCGCGCGGTGGGCGTGCCGGGCGGGCGAGCGGTCGGCGTGCGCCACGATCACCTGCCGGGTGCTGTTCGTGCGGCGCAGGTGGTGCAGGAACCCGATCATCGGCGTCACGCCGATCCCGGCGGAGATCAGCACGATGGGGTTCTGGCCCGGCACGAGCGCGAGCTCGCCGAACGGCTGCGAGACGTCGAGCTCGTCGCCCTCGAACGCGTTCGCGTGCAGGTGGTTCGAGACCTCGCCGGCGGGCTCGATCCGGTCGCCGTCGGCGATCGCCGCGATGGCCTTGACGGAGATGGTCCAGGCGTCGGGCGCCGCGGCACCGGTGAGGCTGTACTGGCGGATCTGCCGGGCGCCGTCGGGCAGGCGCACGGCGACCGAGACGTACTGGCCCGGCCGGCCCGCGGGCAGCGCGGTGCCGTCGGGGGCCACGAGCTCGAGCGAGACCGTGTCCGGCGACTCCTGCACGCGGCGACGGACCTTGACGGTGCGCCACACGTCGCCGGGGACCACGCCGGCCTCGTCGTACAGGCCGAGCTCGATCGCGATGAGCGCGTTGGCCATCTCCCAGTAGACGTCGTCCCACGCGGAGGCGACCTCGGGGGTCACGGCGTCGCCGAGCACCGCGACGATGGCGCCGAACAGGTGCTCGTGCACGATCGGGTAGTGCTCGGGCAGGATGCCGAGCGAGGCGTGCTTGTGCGCGATGCGGGCCAGGACGGTGCCCGGGTCGCGGCCGCTGTCGTCCACCAGCAGCGTCGCGTACGCGGCGATGGACCCGGCGAGCGCGCGCTGCTGGTCGCCGCGGGCCTGGTTGCCGCGGTTGAACAGGTCGCGTTCGAGCTCGGGGTGGGCCGCGAACATGGAGCGGTAGAAGATCGGCGTGATGTCACCGATCGCGCCGCCCACCACCGGGAGGGTGGCGCGGACGACTGCGGCAGACTCGGCTGAGAGCATGCGGGACTCCTGTCTCTTCCTTCAGGGGGCGGCCGGGCGCGGAGGGGCGCTCAGCCTGGCGGGCGGGCTCCGAGGGTCAGGAGCACCGACCGGGTCGGTGGCGCGGCGACGTCCGCGATCGTCAGCGGGTCGAGCGCCGCGAAGAAGGCCTCCCGCGCGCGAGCCAGCGCGCCACGCAGCAGGCACCCGTCGCGCAGCGGGCAGGGGTTGGTGCCGTGGCACTCCACCACCTCGCCGTCGCCCTCGAGGGCGCGCGCGACGGCCCCGACGGAGATGCTGCGGGCGTCGTCGGCGAGCCACAGCCCGCCGGTGCGGCCGCGTCGCGCCTCGACGATGCCGAGCCGCGCGAGCTGCGTGACGACCTTGGCGGCGTGGGTCGCGGGGACGTGCAGCTCGGCGGCGAGCACGCGGGTCGTCGCGACCTGGTCCGCCTCGAGCACGGCGAGCCGCATGACGATCCTCAGGCCGAGGTCGGTGAACGCGGTGAGCTGCACCCCTGCAGGCTAATCAAAGACGCATCTGCAATGCGCCTTATCCGCTGTGGGGTTCTGCACACCCGCTGCGCAGGCCCGTCCGCAGGTCAGGTGGTATGTCAGCCCGCGCGGCCGGAGGACGTCGCCGCGACCTCGAAGCCGCCGCCGAACGCGTCCGTGAACCAGCGCAGGAGCGCCGGGTGGGACGTCGCGGCCAGCCCGACGCGCGCCGTGCGCCCGTCGAGCGACGACGCCTCGACGAGGCGCAGGTCGTCCAGCCCTGCCGCCGCCCCGGGGTGCGCCGCGAGGTACGCCACGACGGAACGCTCGACGTCCGCGTCCGTGAGCACGACCTCGGCGACGCCTCCCTCGGCCTGCCGTCCGCTCGCGTACTGGCGCCCGGGCGGGGCGGCGTCCGCGGCGTCCGCGGAGAGCACGTCGGCCAGGTCGTACAGCTGCTTGCGGTCCAGGTGCACGGCCGTCGCCGACGCCACCATCGCGACGATCATCAGCGCCACGGCGACCATGCCCACCGTCAGGAGCATGATCCGGCCCTCCTCGCGGGCCTCGCGGCCGGCCTTGCCAGCCGCTGGTCGCGCGGCCCCGGCCCCGCCGGTCACGGCCGCACCTGTCCGTACTCGTCGACCGTGGCGACGTGCGTCGCCTCCACGGGGATCTCGAGCGGCACCCAGTCGCGCAGTCCTGCGGGGACGAACGGCAGCGGCACGGCCAGCTGCGCCCGCACCACGACCTGCGCCCCCGGCGTCAGGCACGGGTCCGCCGAGCACCGCAGGCTCAGCGCGCCGTCGGGGTCGACGTCGTCGAAACCCTGGTCGGCCAGCGCGATCCCCGCCGCGACCCCCGCACGCGCCGCGCCCTGGGCGGAGGAGTCGGCGGTCACCATCGCCCGGCCGGCCTCGCGCGCGGCGCCCTCGACGGCGAACGCGCCGGCCTGCACCTGCGCGAGCGTGAGGACCAGGTAGACCAGCGGCACGAGGAGCAGCACCGCCGTGCCGAGGAACTCCACGAGCGCGGCACCTGCCTCGGGATCGACCGCGGCGTCGTCGGCCTCGGGCGGGCCGGCCGCCCCGGCGCTCACCTCTCCTCCAGCGCATGGCCCTGCAGCGTCATGACGCCCGACGGTCCGAGGAGCCCTACCACCGGCAGCGGCACGCGCACGGTGACCTCGACCAGCTCCAGGCCGTCCTGCTCAATGGTGCGCGCCGACACGTCCTGCGCGTACTTGCTGCCGAGCGACGCGGTGAGCAGCTCGGCCGTGCGCGTCGCACCGGGCTCGAGTTCCCGGTCCGCGCGGGCCGCGAGCCGCGCGCCCTCCGCTGCGGCGTCGATCGTCAGGGCGCGCACGTGCATGGCGAGGGCCAGCTGCACGACGCCGAGGAACAGCGCGAGCACCAGCGCGGAGACCATGACGAACTCGGCGACGGCAGACCCGCGCTCGCCGTGCGCCACACCCTCTCGGCTGCCGCGTCCGGCCCGAGGTTGTCGTGCGCTCACGTCACGCGCCCGGGCGGTCCTGCTCAGGAACCCGTGACGCTCGAGATCGCCCGCGTGAAGGTCTCCTCCAGCAGCGGGCCGGCGACGGCCCACAACGCGACGACGAGCCCCGCCGTCATGAGCGTGACGAGCACCCAGCCGGGCACGTCCCCCCGCTCCGGGTCGTCGGCCGCGGGCCGCTCGGGCCGTCGGTCCTGGGTGAGGTCCTGCTCCATGGTGCGTCCTTTCGGATGGTGCCGCGTGGTCGCGGCCGGTCTGGTCGGGGCGAGGCACGGGATCAGAGCCCGATCCTCAGGGTGGCGAGCGACGGGAAGACGGCGAACACCACGGTGATCGGCAGGATGAGGAACACCACCGGGACGAGCGCCCCCGTCCGGTCGTGTTCCCGGCGCGCCCGACCCACCGTCGCCGCCCGGCTGCCCGCCACCCCCACCCGAGCCGTCCTCGTCACCCGGGCCGAACAGGCGCGGATCGACCCGCCCCGTAACCTCCACGACCTGAGGCACGCCACGCACCACCCCGCGCATCGTGACCTTCACGTCGAGCAGCACGAGTACCCGGGCGCGCTGCTCGTGAGACATCGACGGCAGCCGCTGCGCCGCCCTCGCCGCCAACGACGCAAGGTCGGTCAGTCGCTCCGCCCGCGCTGCGGCGTCCTCACGAGCCGCCGTCGCAGCATCCAGTCGAGGCTGCAGTGAGGCCAGCTCCTGCTCGACCTGCGCCAGCGCCGCGCGGTACGGCTTCGGGTCGTCCGCCAGCAGCACCTCGCGCGCCGCGTTGATCTTGGCGCGTTCCAGCCGGGCTACCTGCTTGGCCAGCCGCTCGAACTCCAAATCCGCCGTCGAGTCCTCGCCTGCGCCCGCGAGCGCCAGCCACTCCCCCGCCAGGGAGCGCAACCTCGCAGGGTTACTCAGCAGTGCGACGACCTGCTCCCACACGGCATCCTCGACCGTCGTTGCGTCCACCTGCGGGCACGAGCAGCGCGGCGCTCCCACGCCCCGGTGGCGCCTCCCCGTGCACCGGTAGACGAACCGGTCCGCATGGGACAGGCGAACTCCCGTGTAGTGCCGTCCGCAGTCGCCGTACAGCCTGCCGGTCAACTCGCGCGAGGTGGTCCCGGTGCGTGGCCTGCCGTTGCCTCGTCGCGTCAGCGCCGCCACGACCGCTTCGAACTCGTCTCGGCTCAACGGGGGGTCGGGCAGGACTGTCACGACCGGGTCGCCGTGGACCGGCTTACCGTTGCGGTCCATGCGCGTGTGCCGCCCGCCGCGCTCGGCTCCTGGGGTCCCCCACACGCGCACGCCGTCGCACAGCACCGAGTTCGTGAAGGTCTTCTTGACCACCTCGTACAGCCAGCGCCCACCCTTGCGTGGCGGCATCCCGAGGTCGTTGAGCCGGTCGGCCACCTCGCCGGTCGACATCCCGTCGCGTACCAGCCACCCGACTACGAGTCGGATCACTTCACGCTCGCCCTCGTCTGCCTCGCACAGACGCTGAAACTCGCCCATCTCGTCTTCGTCGAGTACGACGATCCCGGAGGGTCCGCAGGCGACCCCGAAGTTCGCGCCGGGGTACTTCTCCCGCCAGCGCCGCACGTGCGCCGGGCTTGCGGTCGCGTACTTCGTCCACTTGAGAGCAGGGTGCTTGCCCGCGTTGTCGCACTCGTCGTCTGAGCAGGTGCAGTACCGCTCGCCGTCCTCGCCGACCTTCGTCGGCCAGATCGGAAAGACTTGCGCACCCTTCGGCAGTAGCGCGAGCGGATTCTCGCCCGTCTCCGTGAGGCTCGGAGAGGTCCGACGCGCCTCGGCCGGGGTCGAGCCCTTCGAGGTCGTCCCAGCGGCGCGCACGGCTCTACGTCGGTCGGCATTCAGGCGGGGGCTCATCACTCGTCACCGCCGACCCTGGCTTCAACGCGACGGCAGAGTTCGTACAGCCGATCGAGGTTCGCCAGCGCTTCATCGACGGTCGCGCCGGACGACAGGACTGACCGGACGATGTGGGTGCGCAGCAGGATGCCGTGGTCGCGCAGGTCGGACTCGACCAGTTCGAGCATGTCGAGCAGGCCACCCAACCGCCCGATCCGGTACGCGACAGTGTCGGCGACGATCTGGTCGCAGGCGCATGAGTGGCAGTGGTGGCTCATCACTTGCCACCACCCCGACGCTGCGCGGTGTTGGTGGCCTGCTCGGGGTCCTCGTCGAAGATCAGCCCGCCGAGGGCGGCGAACTCAGCGTCAGTGAGCGGTCGGGAAGACCAGCGAGTCTCGACGGTGTACGTCGGAGTACTGGGAGTCTGCATCGGAGGTAGTCCTTGCGTGAGGTCCGATGCGGTGTGGGTGCCCGTCCCCGGGGCACGATGGCGCGCTACACGGGACAGGGGTTCACCGCTAGGTTCCCCACGGACTCTCTCCGGCGTGTGACCAACTTCGCCGCGCTTACAAGTCTGCTGGCAGGCTCCTGTCCGCCGAGGCGGAGGGATCGCCGGTCACACGGGCCGCTGGCTCACCCCTGGCGCTGTATGCAACAGGCGGTGCTGCGAACCAACTGCACCTCTAGTAGAGCATGGGCATTACCGCTGCTGCAGCGAGGTACGCGCGTGTCGCGCAACTGGTGCGCCAGTCGGGCACGCCTCGGCCCCCGCCCGAGAGGATCAGACAGGGGCCAAGGCAAATATCGTGCTATTGGGTGGACTAGACCCGGCGCACGGGACCTCACCCGACAATCAGAACACGGAAATTCGGGCGCATACAAGACGAGACCGCCGACCCGCGACCAAGGCGCACGGGGTCGGCGGCCTCTGCCGCCTGGAAGGACCGAGATTGGGAGCACCGGACTTCCAGTATCCAGGAAACCACGCGATTTGACGTAATCGCTCGGCGTCAGGGCCGGGATGCTGCACCGGAGCTGAACCAGTGGACCAACGGAACTGCGAGCATGATGGCCGTCTCAGCCTGTTCCTGAGTCGGCGTCACTAGGGGACCGTCCGACCCGTGCCGGTCGGTTTGTCCCGTCCAGAGAGCGCTAACCATCTCGCGCAGGATGAGCCCCTCGTCGTCCTGCTGGGCGAGCGGCAGCCCCCACTTCTGGTCGCGCAACACGCCGCGCATCTTCCCGAGGGTCGCGACATCATCCTTAGGCGAGACCTGGGGCTTCGCGGCAGTCTCGACCGCCTTGATTGCGAGGCCGTACGCCTTAGAGGGGTCAGGCGACACACCGAAGGCGGCCCGCCATGCGCCGGTAAGCACCTCTCCGGCGTGGTCGGAGTCATTCATCACCGCCTCAGCGGCGATTTGAACCCCTTCGGGCACTCGACGTTCGAGACCTGCGAATCCACGACGAGTCCCGACCTTCCAGGCCATCCCACAGTCGCGCATGTAGTCGTCGAGGACAGGTATGAACTTGCGACTAAAGTTGTCATCATCACACCGTTTGACCAAGTAATCGAGTAGAACTATAACCTGGTCATCGTCCAGATTGACTTTGAGCGCGTCCACGCCGTTCCACTCGAACTGCTGACTCAACGGGCTTGTATTCCTTGTCGTCGCATCGAATCCATCGACCCAATGCTGTCGAGGCGTCTTGTTGTACTCGCCCTTCGAGTAGTCCGTCAGCGCGACCTCGATCCATCGCCAGATAGGTTTCTGCGCCTAGGGCGGTACGCCCTCGTGCAGCGTCGCCGCCTGCTCTTCGCTCTGCCCCATGGGTCGCCACTCAGTCATGTGCCACAGTGTGCCGCATGCGACCCGCACGGTCTCGCGCGAGGCTCTCCGCGCCTCCGCAAGTTGGAGCAGTTCCCACCCGCCTACTCGCGTACCTCAACCTCCCCCTCCCCCCGGATCGAGGCTTCCATCTTGGCAGCGCGTGAGGGGTGCCTTATCCTTGAGGCCTCTTGATTTATGGCATTCTCCAGTCGTGCGTGTAGTTCCCGGCGCGCCTGCGATTGGAACATCGCCAGATCTGCGGCGGAGTCGAAGTCTCCATGCCCCTCCAAATCGCCAATCATGCGAATAAGGTCAAGGACATCCCGCTCGGTCGAAGAGACGCCGGGCGACGAGCCCGGCAGTGCGATATTCAAGTTAGAGAGCCGCGAATCTATTCGTTCAAGTCGGTCTAGAATCTCGGCGTTGGTTCGTTTAGTTAGGTCGGAGCTAGTAGCACCCTGCGCGATAAGTTGACCTCGATCGACTGGGGTTACTATCGATGCGGGATTGTCAATTGCATGCCGGGCCGCGCTACCAACATCTTGAATGGCTTTCTGCGCGTCGGCGATATCGAACGAATACGAGAAGACGCGTACGTCCTTTATGTCGAAAGGTATTGCGTCCGGAGTGTCAAGTCGAATATGAACCACTGGCTTCTTGAATGCATGGGCGAGGGCAACCTCATAGTATACGTTCGGGTTGGAACCGGTTAGGTCCGCGATAATGAGGTCAGATTCAAGGATGCTCGAAATGAGAGCCGGGGTGATTTCTCCAGGGTTGGAATCATCATCTGCGCGGACGATTTTAGACACAACTTTCGGCACTAGCGCGGGCCGTAGGACAAACTCCAGCACTTTGTCGCTTCGTTCACGCTCAGAACTTCCGGCCTTGCCAATCGGTGAGACGAAGAACGCCTTCTTGGTTTCGTCAGACATACCTACAGAGACTAGTCGGTTTCGTCAGGGCGCGGAGGTCAGCGCCAGGGTGAACTCACGTCGGCTGTGCGGAGGCGGTGCACCCATGGGGCCAGGCCGGTCACAAAACCCGCTACTCGCCAGGGCTGTGGGCGAACACCGCGACGAGTCCAACACCCTTCGACGTCGCGACCGGCTCGTCCGTGATCGTGTACCGCGCGGGCACCTTGTGCTTCCGGTGGCGACCGTCAAACTCCAGGCGTCCTCCAAGTTTGTCGTCATCGACCGGCCAGAACTCCCCGTCGTACGGCCCGCCGCGCAACAACACCCAGGTCTGGTTCATACCGCCAGCATGTGCCTGACGTGATCACGCCGCGATCCGGAAGGGGAACACAGCCTGGCGGGCACGAGCATGGCGACCTCCTTCTTGCCGCCTTCCTCCATGAGTGCGCGACGCCCCGACTCGCGGACGTCCTGCGCCTGGGCGCGCAGCACCTCGGCGAGCGGCGTGCCCCGCTCGAGGGCGACCGCCACCCCCTCCGCAAAGCGGGTCAACGACGGCAGGCCGGTGCGGTCCGCCATCGCGACCAGCGCGGAGGAGATCGGCGCACCTGCGCGGACGTCGGCGAGCATCGTGGCGATCTCCCCCGACAGCTCGCCCCGCGCCGTCGCCGCCACCCGCTCGAGCGCCGGCACGGGCCCCTCGCCCGCGGTGACGGCGAGGGCCAGCAGCTCGGCGACCGTCGGGAACTCCGCGAGCATCCGCTGCTCGCGCTGGCGCACGGCTCGACCGAGCTGCTGGTCGCAGGCGACGTAGCCGGCGGCCCCGCAGAGCAGCACGAGCGCGACGAGCGGGACGGGGGACGAGCCGCGAGTCGCGGCGAGCAGCAGCGCGAGAGCCAGCCCGCCGCCGAGACCCAGCGCCGCCCACACGAGCTGCCGGGCGCGGAAGCTCTCGACGCTCTGCACCAGCCCCGCTCGGTCGAGCCGGCGGCGCAGCTCCGCGCGCGGCGAGCCCCAGCGCTCGAACCAGTGGGCGGCGTCGGCGACCCACGGTGCGACGAGCCGCTCGACGACACCGAACGGCGTGGCGGGCGCCTGCTCCCTCAGCAGCCCCGACGTCGCGTCGCGAGGACGGAGCGTGGGCGCGAGTCGTTCCTCGAGCGTGATGCGGCGGGCTCGCAACCGGGACACGACGAGCAGGAGTCCCAGGCCGCCGAGCAGCCCGACGAGCGCGCCCGTCCACGAGAGCCAGCCGCCCGTCATCGCAGCACCCGCCCTTCCTCGGGCAGCCGCCCGATCCGGACCATCGCGCGGTACGCCACCAGTGACACCGCTGCGCCGGTGCCCAGCACCGCGACACCGGCGGCGGTGTCGTAGGCCTGCGCCGTCTCCGGCCGGGTGGCCAGGAAGGCGAGCACGACCCACGGCCCGGCGGCCGCCAGCCGCGCGCCGCTCACGGTCCAGGACTGGCGCGCCTCGAGCTCGCCGCGGGTCCGGGCGTCCTCGCGCAGGAACATCGAGAGGGTGCGCAGCAGGCGTCCCAGGTCGGTACCGCCCACCTCCCGCGTCAGGCGCAGCGCCTCGACGATGCGGTCGGCCACGGGGTCGGCGAGGCGCTCCTTGAGCAGGTCGAGACACTCGGAGAACCGCCCCGTGGCCCGGTAGTCGGCCGCGAACAGGGCGAACGGCTCCCGCAGCTCCGCGGGTCCTCGCTCGCCGAGCTGCGCGACCGCCTCCGGCAGCGACAGACCCGCGCGGACCCCGGAGGCCAGGTGGTCCACGACCTCGGGCCAGACCTCGCGCAGGTCACGCCGGCGGCGCCGCGCCCGCGTCCGCACCAGCAGCTCGGGCGCGACGGCCGCCATCGTCGCGAAGCAGGCAGCGATCGCGGGCGAGCGCGTCACGGCGAGCGCCGCCAGCAGGACGACGACGCCGGCCGCCGCACTGAACGCCCACAGTGCCCGTGGCGAGACGCTCGACGCTCCCGCCTGGACCAGCAGGTCCTGGACCACGGCGCTGCGCCGTCCGCGCCGGGTCGTGCGGACGACCGGTTCCCAGCAGGACAGCCAGACCAGGAGCAGGCCGGCGCCGAGGAGCAGGCCGGCGACGACCCCCATCAGCGCGCACCCGCGAGCAGGGCACGCACGTCCACGCCCACGCGGGCGAACCGTTCCTCGCCCGGCGGGAAACCGTCGCCGCGGACCAGCTCCCCGCCGCGCTCGTGCCCCAGCCGGTGGAACAGCCCCGCGGTCTCGACACGGTCGCCCTCCACCCGCCCGGTCACGGCGACGATCTCGCGCACGCCCCGGGCGCCGTCTGCCGCCACGTCGAGGTGGACGACGATGTCGATCGCTGCCGCGACGGTGGGCACGACGAACCTGTCGGACACGTTCTCGCCCGCGAGCAACGGCAGGGTGCACATCTTCGTCACCGCCTCGCGCGCGGAGTTGGCGTGGACCGTGCACATCCCAGGAATTCCTGCGTTGAGCGCAACGAGCATGTCGAAGCTCTCGGCCTCACGCACCTCGCCGATGACGATGCGGTCCGGCCGCATCCGCAGCGCCTCCTTGACCAGGCGGCGCAGGGGAATCTCGCCGGTGCCTTCGAGGCTCGCCTGACGGCACTGCATCGCGACGTGGTCTCGCGCCGCGAACCGGACCTCGAACACCTCCTCGCACGAGATCACGCGCTGACCGACCGGGATCGAGCCCGCGAGAGCGTTGAGCATCGTCGTCTTGCCGGCCTGCGTCGCGCCCGAGACGAGCACGTTGAGCCCGGCCCGGACCGCCGCGTCGAGGAACGTGGCCGCATGGGTCGTCAGCGAACCGAGCCGCACCAGGTGGTCCAGGTGGCTGGCGCGCACCAGGTGCTTACGGATGTTCACCGCGAAGTGCCGGCGCGTGATGTCGGGGATGACCACGTGCAGCCGCTCGCCGCCGGGCAGCGAGGCGTCGACGAACGGCGAGCTGAGGTCGAGCCGGCGGCCGCTCGCCTTGAGCATCCGCTCCACCAGGTCGCGTACCTGGCCGTCGGTGAGGATCGTCGTGGTCAGCTCGGGGACTCCTCGTCGGGCCACGAAGACCTGGGCCGGGCCGTTGATCCAGATCTCCTCGACCTCGGGGTCGTCGAGGTAACGCTGGAGCGGACCGAGCCCGCCGAGGGCGTCGGCGACGGATCGTGCGGCCGACGGCGCGTCGGGCAGGGCGGGCACCACCCCGAGGGTGGCGCGGTCGGCGTAGTCCGCGAGCGCCTCGGCGACGAGGCGGTCCAGGCCGGCCCGGTCGCGGACGGGATCGATGCTGCGGCGGCGGACGAGCTCGCGCACCTCGTCCTCGAGGATCGCTGCGGCGTCACGGGACGCCGTCGTCTCGATCGACACTGATCTCCCTCTCGTCGTGCGGGCACGGCGGGCCGCGCGGAGCCCTGGGTGAGGCGGGCCCCAGGGTAGGGGAATCCGGCGCGCCCGCGTCGCCACACTGTGGACAACCCGGGGACGACCCGGGGGAGGCGCCGCCCTCAGGCCCGGCCGTTCCCGCAGGCTACGGCCAGGAACGCCCTGACCAGCCGCGTCGTCTCCTCCGGCTGGTCGTAGGTGACGATGTGCCCGGCGTCTCGGATGGTGAGCAGCCGTGAGCCGGGCGCCGCCGCGGCGGCCGCCGCCAGCTCCTCGTGCCCCACGAGCGGGTCGCCGTCGCCCCGCGCCCACAGGGAGGGCACGCGCAGCCCCGGTAGGTCGGGGACGAGGTCCGTCGCCATGGCGAACGGCCCGTACGCGCCGGTCATCCAGTCGTCGAGCGCGGGCTCGCCGTGCTCGGCCTTCGCGCGGGCCTCCGCGACGGCGAGCGCCACGATCTCCTCGAAGCCGTCGGTCTCCTCGCCCGCGGTCAGGTTGTCCGCCATCGACCGGCGCACCAGCGCCGGCCGCCGGGCCAGGTATCTGCTGGTGAGGCGCATCAGGCCCGGGGTGCGGATGGTCAGCCAGGTGAGCAGCTGGGCCTTGCGCCGCGCGCCGATGCCGCCGGGGCCGATCGCGACGACGGCGTCGACCCGCTCCGGGTGGTCCAGCGCGTACCCGACGGCGATGCCCGCGCCCAGCGACAGCCCCACGAGGGACGCCCGCTCCAGCCCGAGCGCGTCGAGCAGCCCGCCGAGGAACCGGCGGTAGAACGCGTCGTCGAGCCTGCCCTGCCAGGGCCGGCTGGCGCCGTGCCGGGGCAGGTCCACCAGGTGCACGCGGTGGTCGGTGGCGAGCCGGGGCGCCACGTCCCGCCACACGCCCTGGGCCGTGTCCAGCATGCCGCCGTGCAGCAGCAGCACGGGCGGCCCGGACTCCCCCGCGCGGTAGGTGCGCACCGGCCCGCCGCACACGGTGAGGTCCGTCCACCGGGAGAAGACGTCGGCGGCATCGGTGGTGTCGGTCATGCGGGGTCCTCCAGGAGCTCGAGCTGGTGGTCGAGGCGGGCGAGCAGGTCGAGCTGCGCGGCCCGTGCGGCGGCGGCGTCGACGGGTCCGGCGCCCTGCAGGCCGCGCCCGACGACGCCGGCGAACAGCGTGACGGCGTCGCGCAGCTGCTCGTCCGTGGTGGCTCCGAGGGTGCCGGGCGCGTGGACGAGCCCGACGGTGAACAGGGCGAGCACCCGCACCACCGTGTCCGGTGCCACCGCGTCGTCCAGCACCCCGGCGTCCTGGAGCCGCGCGACGTACGCGCCCAGCCAGCCGAACCTGTGCCGGTAGCGGTCCTCGCCGGATCCGCTCAGGTCCCGGACGTGGTCGCCCAGCACGCCGTCGTCGCCCAGGTAGAGCGCGCGCATGAGCGGGTCGCCGAGGAGCGCGTCGACGCCGAACCGGTAGACGGCGGGCAGGTCCACGAGGCCCGGGGCGTCGACGACCCGGCGGTGCACCTCGGCCGTGAGGGCACGGGTGCTGCGGCGCAGCACGGCGTCGAGGATCGCGGCCTTGCCGGGCAGCTCCAGGTAGACCGCGCCCTTGCCGATGCCCGCACGCGCGGCCACGTCGGCGACCGTGGTGCGCGACCATCCGCGCTCGAGCATCAGCGCGCGGGCGGCGTCGAGGATGCGGCCGCGCCGGTCGGGGACGAGCGGTCGGGGCACGGGCGACTCCTTGGTGACCAGAAGTTGGATTCTGGTCACTACCATAGCCGCTCCCGGCCGTCGCCCGCACCGGGCGTGCGGATATCGTCGATGACCATGCCGACCTCGCCGACCACTCCCCCGCCCGGCCGCTGGCACGACGTCGCCCGCGCGACCGGCCTCCTCGCCGCCGACGGCGCCGTCGCGCAGACGATCTTCGCCGAGATGACGGTGCTCGCGAACCGCACGGGCGCGATCAACCTGGGTCAGGGGTTCCCCGACGTCGACGGGCCGGACTACGTCAAGGAGGCGGCGAAGGCCGCCATCGACGCGGGCCGCAACCAGTACGCGCCCGGCGACGGCGTGCCCGAGCTGCGCCGCGCCGTCGCCGACCACCAACGCCGCCACTACGGCCTCGAGGTGGACCCGGACACCGAGGTGCTCGTGACCACGGGCGCGACGGAGGCCCTCACCGCCGCGATCCTCGCCCTGACCGGCCCCGGCGACGAGGTGATCACCCTCGAGCCGTTCTACGACTCGCACGCCGCCGCGATCGCGATGGCGGGCGCCACCCACGTCCCCGTGCCGCTCACCGCCGAAGGCCTGCGGCTGGACGCCGGCGCGCTGCGGTCCGCTGCCGGCGGGCGCACGCGGATGATCGTCGTCAACAGCCCCCACAACCCCACCGGCACCGTGCTCACGCCCGCCGAGCTGGAGCAGGTCGCCGCCGTCGCGCGCGAGACCGGGGCGATCGTCCTCACCGACGAGGTCTACGAGCACCTCGTCTTCGACGACGCCGTGCACGTGCCGCTCGCGACGCTGCCGGGCATGGCCGGGCGCACGCTCACCGTGTCGTCGGCAGGCAAGACGTTCAGCCTCACGGGATGGAAGGTCGGCTGGGTGCACGGACCGGCGCCGCTGATCACCGCCGTGCGCACGGTCAAGCAGTTCCTCTCGTACAGCTCGGGCGCACCGTTCCAGCCCGCGATCGCCCGGGCGCTGGCCGACGACGAGACCCCGCGTGCGCTGGCGGCGTCCCTCGCCGCCCGCCGCGACCTGCTGTGCGACGGCCTCGTGCGGGCCGGGTTCGACGTCGTCCGACCGCAGGGCACGTACTTCGTCATCGCCGACGGCGCGCCGCTCGGGTTCGACGACGGCCACGAGCTGTGCCGCCGCCTGCCGGAGCTGGCCGGCGTCGTCGGCGTGCCGGTGTCCGCGTTCTGCCGCGCGGGGTCGACGGCGGCCGAGGCGATGGCGTCGCGCGTGCGGTTCACGTTCGTCAAGCGCGAGGACGTGCTGCGCGACGCCGTCGACCGCCTCGCCCGGCTCCGCCGGGAGGGGACTACCTCGCGGGCAGCAGGAGCCCGGCCGCCACGACCAGCATGATCACCGCGACCACGCCGTCGACCACGCGCCACGCCCCCGGCCGCGCCAGCACCGGCCCGAGCAGCCGCGCGCCGTAGCCGAGCGCGACGAACCACAGCACGCTCGACACCACCGCGCCGAGCGTGAACCACCACCGCAGGTCGCCGTGGGACGCCGCGAGGGACCCCTGCAGCACGACGGTGTCCAGGTAGACGTGCGGGTTGAGCCACGTCAGCGCCAGCGCGGTGAGCAGCACCGGCCGCAGCCGGCGACCGGCGTCCGGCACCGCGGCCCCCGGCGCGGCCGCCAGCGCGCCCTCGTCGCCGCGCCAGGCACGCCGCGCGGCGAGCGCCCCGTACCCGAGCACGACGGCGGCCCCCGCCCAGCGCGCCACCTCCACGACGCCGGGCGCCCGCTGCACCAGGGCGCCGAGCCCGCCGGTGCCCGCCGCGTACAGCACGACGTCGGACGCCGCGCACACGGCCACGACGACGCCGACGTGCTCGCGGCGCACCCCCTGGCGCAGCACGAACGCGTTCTGCGCCCCGATGGCGACGATGAGCGAGAGTCCGAGGCCCAGCCCGGACAGGAAGGTCAGCACCCCTCGACGCTAGGTCCGCGAGGCGATGCAGTCCAGCTACGCTTTCTTCGTTCGATGAAGCCGTGCTTCATCTAGGCTGGCGGCATGCGATGGGACTCCCGCCAGCTCGAGGCGCTCGCCGCCGTGCTCACCGAGGGCTCGTTCGAAGCCGCGGCGCGCGACCTGCACGTCACCCCGTCAGCGGTGAGCCAGCGGGTGCGCGCCCTGGAGAGCGCGGCCGGGACGGTGCTCGTGCGCCGCACGCGGCCCGTCGGCCCGACCGCGCCGGGCCGCACCCTGCTGCGGCTGGCCCGGCAGGTCGCGCTGCTCGACGCCGAGGCCGCCCTGGAGATCGGCGGCGGCCTCGACAGGGCTCCCGGCGACGCCGACGGGCCCGGCGGCGTCCCGGTGAGCGTCCCGCTCGCCGTCAACGCCGACTCCCTGGCCACCTGGCTCATGCCCGCCCTGGGACGCCTCGACGGCGTGTGCGTCGACCTGCACGTGGCCGACCAGGACCGCACGGTCGACCTGCTGCCCGCGGGCACCGTCATGGTCGCGGTCACCTCGCAGGCCGAGCCGGTCCAGGGCTGCACCTCGCGCGCGCTCGGCGTCATGCGCTATCGGGCCGCCGCGACCCGTGCGTTCGTCGAGCGCTGGTTCCCCGAGGGGCCGACCCCCGCCGCCCTCGAGCGCGCGCCCATGGTCGTCTTCGACCGGTCGGACGGGCTGCAGGACGCCTGGCTGCGCGGGCGCTCCGGCACGGCGGGGCACCCGGTGCCCGCACCGCCGCGCCACCACGTGCCGAGCACGTCCGACTTCCTGGAGGCGATCCGGATCGGGCTGGGCTGGGGCATGTGGGGGCCGATCGCCCGCCCGGGCGCCGCGTTCCCGCTCGTCGACGAGCGCGCCGACGGGATCGTCCCGCTCGACGACGCCACCGTCGACGTGCCGCTGTACCTGCAGCAGTGGAAGCTGCGCTCGGCCACGCTGGACCGCGTCTGCGGCGCGCTGGTCGACGAGGCGCGGCGCGCGCTGCCCCCCGCGTAGGGCTCGGCTACGCGCAGACGCCCGGGAGCAGGGTCGGGCTGGGCGACGGGGCGGGCGACGGCGACGCGCCGTCGTCGGAGCTCCCCGGGTCCGGCTCCGGAGACCGGGTGCCCGGCGACTCCACCTCGTCGCCCACCGCCGTGGCGCTGGGGCTCGTAGTGTCCTCGCCGTCCTCCTTCGTCAGGCCCGGCGGCGGCTCGTCCGCCCGGATCCGTTCCCAGACGGCGTCCGCCTCCGACGTCCACACCACCCGGTTGGGGTCGCTCGGCGCGGCCGCGACGGGGACCGCCGTGAACACGATCCGGGCCGGGTCGATGTCGCGGACGCTCCACGCGAGCCCGGCCAGCGCCCCCGGGCTGCCCAAGCCGGGGCTGGTGGAGATGGACCCCAGGATCTCGCGCACCATGCGGTAGAGGCGCGGGGAGTCCGTGATGACGTTCTGCGACAGGATCTCGCGCATCGTGGCGTCGAAGAACGCCTGCTGCCGCTCGATCCGCTGGAGGTCGCTGCCGACCTCCAGCCCCATCCCCTCGCCCTTGCGGACGCGGAGGAAGTCGATGGCCGCGTTCCCGTCCAGCGTCTGGCGGCCCGCCGGCAGGTCGAGGTCGGAGTAGCGCGGGTCGCCCACGACCGGCTCGGGGAGGCACATCGTCACCCCGTCGATGGCGTCGACGACGCCGATCACCCCCGTCATCTGCACCACCATGTGGTCGGTGACGCGCACGCCGGTGAGCTCCTCGACCGTCTTGATGGTGCACGCGGCGGCGCCGGTGAGGTCCTTCTCGGGACCGCCGCCGATGGTGAACGCGGTGTTGAACATCGCGCCCGAGCGCGGGGACGTCTGACCGCCGCCGGGCTGCGGGCAGGAGGGGATGTCGACGAGCGAGTCGCGCGGGATCGAGACGGCCTCGATGCGCGAGCGGTCGCCGGAGACGTGCAGCAGCAGCGTCGTGTCGGAGTGGAACTCGTCGCCCGCGCCGGCGATCTTGGCGTTGGCCTCGTCACGGAAGTCCGTGCCCATGACCAGGATGTTCAGCGCCTTGCCCGCGTACGGGTCGCTCGGGTCGTCCTCGGCCGGCACGGCCGGCCGGTCGGTGTCGCGGCCGAGCAGCGCGTCGACGTCCGAGACGTCCATCTGGTTCTGCAGGTCGATCCACGAGGCCACGGCACCGGCGCCGACGAAGGCGACGATCCCGGTGACGACGAGCGCGACCGTGCGGACGACCCGGTGCGAGGCGACGGCCGTCGCATGGTGAGCCTGACTCCGCGACACACCGCGAGCCTATGGCCTGAGCAGCACGTTCGCGCGGGCGTCCGGCACCTGGGCGCGGGGTGGGGGGGGGGCGGGGGGCGCGCCCCCCCCGCCCCCCCCCCCCCCCCCCCCCCCGGCGCCCCCCCCCCCCCGGGGGGGCGGGGGGGGGGGGGGGGGGGGGGGGGGGGCCCGCGGCCCGGGGGGGGGGGGGGGGGGGGGGGGCCCCCGGGGGGGGGGGGGGGCCCCCCCGCCCGTCAGGTCAGGGAGCTCGTCGGACTCAGCCCGCCTGGCCGTTGAGCATCGGCGTGAT
>NZ_JAIXCQ010000005.1 GCF_020297055.1 Isoptericola luteus
CCCTTAAGCGCCGATGGTACTGCCCTCGAGAGGGGGTGGGAGAGTAGGACGCCGCCGGACACCATTCACATGAAGGCCCACCCCACCCCGGGGTGGGCCTTCATGCATTTCCAGCCTTCATGCACCCGGTCGGCTGTGAGCCGCCGCCGGGTGCTGGCCCTACGACGCCGGGGCACTTTCTTCGGCGCGACGGCCGAGGTGACCTCAGACACCTCGTCTGGCGGCCTGGCTCTCCCAGGCACCACCGACATGGACCCGCGTGGGAGAATCAGGGCGACCCCATCCATCCGAGAGGAACACCGTGAACGACTCCGCCTCCGAGCAGGGCCGCGACGACGACCGCGCGCGCTCACGTCCCGACGGTGCCCGCCGTCGCGGGCCTTCTGAAGGACGCTCCGAAGGCGCTCGTGGCGACCGTCGGGGTGCCGGCAACGACCGGAACGCACGCCGCGACGACCGCGGCGGCAGGGACGAGCGGCCCTCGCGGCCGTCGTACGGTGACCGCCGCGACGACCGCGGTTCGCGCCGCGACGAGGGCCGGGACGACCGTCGCCCGCCGCGCAGTGACGACCGCCCCTCACGCGGGTCCTACGGGTCCGGTCGGGACGAGCGCGGTTCGCGTCCCTCGTACGGGGCCGGCCGTCGCGACGACCGGGGGCCGCGTCGCGACGCCGGTCGTGACGACCGTCGGCCGCCGGGCAGTGATGACCGTGGGTCGCGTCCGTCGTACGGTGAGCGTCGTGACGATCGGGGGTCGCGTCCGTCGTACGGTGAGCGCCGTGACGATCGGGGGTCGCGTCCGTCGTACGGTGAGCGCCGTGACGAGCGCAGCCCGCGTCGCGACGAGGGGCGCGACGACCGTCGCCCGCCCCGCAGCGATGACCGGGGTTCCCGTCCGTCGTACGGTGAGCGTCGTGATGACCGGGGATCGCGTCCGTCGTACGGTGAGCGCCGTGATGGCCGTGGGTCGCGTCCGTCGTACGGTGAGCGCCGTGACGAGCGCAGCCCGCGTCGCGACGAGGGGCGCGACGACCGTCGCCCGCCCCGCAGCGATGACCGTGGGTCGCGTCCGTCGTACGGGGACCGTCGCGACGACCGTGGCCCGCGCCGGGACGACGAGCGTCGGGCACCGCGCGGTGGTGCGCCCCGCGACGGTGGACGCCCCGGGCGCCCCGCGACCCGTCCGACCGAGCCGCGTCCGCGAGTGGCCGAGCCTGCGATCGACGAGGACGTCAACATCGGTCAGCTCGGGCGCGAGGTGCGCGGCCGGCTGCGCGGTCTGACGAAGGAGAACGCCGAGCGGATCGGCATGCACCTGGTGATGGCCGGGCGCATGCTCGACGTCGACCCCGAGCGGGCCTACGAGCACGCCCAGGCTGCGGTGCGCCGCGGCGGCCGTGTCGACATCGTCAGGGAGGCCGCTGGCATCACCGCATACCGCACGGGTCGCTTCGCCGAGGCTCTGCGTGAGCTGCGGACCGTACGTCGGCTCAACGGCTCGTCGGAGCACCTGCCGATCATGGCGGACGCCGAGCGGGGCCTCGGGCGGCCGGAGCGTGCGCTCGCGCTCGCCGCGAGCGAAGAGGCCGGCACCCTGGACGCCGAGGGGCGCACCGAGCTGGCGATCGTGGCCAGCGGTGCGCGATCCGACCTCGGCGAGCACGAGGCCGCCCTCGCCGTCCTCGACCGGATCCCGGCGGCGGAACGTCGCGGTGACCTGGGGTTGCGCGTGGTCCAGGCGCGGGCGGCGGCGCTCGAGACGGCGGGCCGCACGGCCGAGGCTGCTGCGCTTCTCGCCGGGGTCGACCAGGAAGCGCTCGCGCGGGCGACCGGTGCAGCCGTGGTCGAGGAGGACGTCGTCGTCTACGACGTCTACGACGAGGACGCGGAGCCCGACGACATCACCGACGACGTGGCCGCAGATGACATGGCCGCAGATGACATGGTCGATGACGACGTCGACGAGCTGGGTGACGGCTCGGACGACGGGCTCGACGCCGAGGCCGGCGACGCCGATGTCGAAGGGGCCGACGTCGAAGGTTCCGATGCAGCCGACGTCGACGAGCCCGACGTCGACGAGCCCAGCGAGGCGGCGGACGCCGACGCCGGTGCGGGCACGGCAGCAGCGGACGATGCGACGGACGAGTCGGCCGACGGGAAGACCGAGTGAGCGCGACGCTTCGCGGCAGTGACGTGCCGCTGGTGGCCGCCCACGACCTGGCTCTCGTCGACCTCGACGGCGTGGCCTATCGCGGGCACCAGCCGATCGCGCACGCCGCGTCCAGCCTGGGAGCCGCGCGCGAGGCGGGAATGCGGCTCCTGTTCGTCACGAACAACGCCTCGAGGGAGCCGGAGGACGTCGCGGACCAGCTCTCCGGGCTGGACATCCCGGCGTCGCCGGACGAGGTGATGACGGCCGCCCAGGCCTGCGCGGCGCTGCTGCGCACGCGCCTCGACCCCGGCGCGAAGGTGCTGGTGGTGGGTGGCGCGGGTCTGGTGACCGCGGTGCGCGCTGAGGGCTTCGAGGTGGTCGCCTCGGCCGACGACCGGCCCGACGCCGTCGCGCAGGGCTACGCGGCCGACCTCGCGTGGCCGGACCTGGCGGAGGCCGCGTACGCCGTGGCGGGCGGGGCCTGGCACGTGGCGAGCAACCTCGACCTTTCGCTGCCGACCGAGCGCGGCTTCGCACCTGGCAACGGGGCTCTCGTGGGCGCGGTGACCGCGGCGACGGGAATCACCCCGGACAGCGCGGGCAAGCCGTCGCCGACGATGTACCGGATGGCGGTCGACCGTGCGGGCGCGACGCGCCCGCTCGTCGTCGGCGACCGGCTCGACACGGACCTGGCGGGTGCCCGCGCCGGTGGCTATCCGGGGCTGCATGTCCTCACGGGCGTCTCCTCGGCGCGCGACGCGGTTCTCGCCGGACCGGGCCTGCGGCCCGACTTCGTGGGCGAGGACCTGCGGGCGATCCTCGAGCCGCACCCGCTCCCCGTCGCGACGGAGGACGGCTGGTGGCGGTGCCGGGACCGTGCGGCGAGGGTCACGACCGAGGGGCTGGAGGTCGACGGCCGCGGACCCGCGGGGATCGACGTCGTCCGTGCCGCCTGTGCCGCGGCGTGGGCCGCGGCAGACGAGGGCCGGCCGCTGGACGCGTCGACGGTGCCTGAGCTGACGGCCTGAGCGTGCCGACGACCCCGCTGTGCGTGGTGCGTGGGAGGGTCGCCCGGTCCGGGTAGCGTGGACCCGGGCCGGTTCGCGGAGTCACGCAGGCCCCGTCGGGCAGCGGAGCGAGGAGGGACGATGACGCAGGAACCGGGATCTCCCGAGGAGGTCGCCGGCACCCCGGACGCGCTCCTCGTCGGGCTCGACGACCTCCCGCTGGAGGTTCACGTGGAACGCTTCGCCGCCGTGCACGACGTGCTCCGGGCGCGGCTCGACGGCGAGCCCAAGCCCCAGGCCGCCCCTGACGGGGCGCAGGAGTGATGGCGCCGGCACGCGCCGACGCCGAGCTGGTCCGCCGGGGTCTCGCCCGGTCGCGCGGCGCTGCGGCGGTGCTCGTGGCCGCCGGGCGGGTGCGCGTCGGCGACCGCGTCGTCACCAAGCCGTCCACGCCCGTGGCGCCCGATGCCGCGCTGGCCGTCGTGGCCGACGCCGACGACCCGGAATACGCCTCCCGTGCGGGCGGCAAGCTCGCCGGCGCCCTCGACGCCCTCGGCGCGGACCCCGTGGGCCGCGCCCTGACCGCGGCGATCCCGGGTGCCCGCTGCCTCGACCTCGGTGCGTCGACGGGCGGCTTCACCGACGTCCTGCTGCGTCGTGGCGCGGATCAGGTGACGGCCCTCGACGTCGGGCACGACCAGCTCGTCGACCGGTTGCGCGCCGACCCACGCGTGACGGTGGTGGAGGGCTTCAACGTCCGCGACCTGACCGCGTCCGACCTCGAGGGCGCGCCGGACGTGGTCGTGGGCGACCTGTCGTTCATCTCCTTGACGCTCGTGCTCGGCCCGCTCGTGGCGGTGCTGGGTCCCGGCTCGGCGGCGCTCCTGCTGGTCAAGCCGCAGTTCGAGGTGGGCCGGGAGAGGCTCGGCAGCGGTGGGGTGGTGCGCGACCCGGCGCTGCACGTCGAGGCGGTGCGGACGGTGGCTCTGGCGGCCGCGGCCCGCGGGCTGGCGCCGCGGGCCGTCGTGCCGAGCCCGCTGCCCGGTCCCAGCGGGAACCGCGAGTACTTCTGCTGGTTCGACGCCCCCGCGACCCCCGACGCCGGCGCCCACCCTGTCCACCCTGTCCACGTCGACCTCCAAGGTCTGGACCGCGCCGCGCAGGCCGCGGTGGACTGGCAGCCGTCGTCCTCGTCCCTCCCGCCCGTCCTGCTCATCGAAGGAGCCCAGTGACCCGTCGAGTCCTCATCGTCACGCACGGCGGCCGCCCGGAGGCGCTCGCTGCGCTCTCGGAGGCCGTGCGCGAGCTGACCGCCGCGGGGTTCGAGGTCGCGTTGCACGACGACGACCTGGCCGAGACGTTCGGTGACCACATGGCCCTGACCCGGGCGCGCGAAGGCGTGGCCGAGTCGGAGGTCGTGATGGTGCTGGGCGGCGACGGGACGATCCTGCGCGCCGCAGAGCTCACCCACGGCACGGGGGTGCCCCTGCTCGGCGTCAACCTGGGGCACGTGGGCTTCCTCGCCGAGAGCGAGCGGGAGAACCTGCGCGAGGCGGTGCGTCGGCTCGCCGCCCACGACTACGAGGTCGAGGAACGTGCCGTCGTCGACGTCGTCGTGCACCTGCCCGGCCAGAGCGAGCCGGTCACGGGATGGGCGCTGAACGAGGCGACGGTGGAAAAGGCGCAGCGCGAACGGATGGTCGAGGTGGGCATCGCCGTCGACGGTCGGCCGCTGTCGTCGTTCGGCTGCGACGGCGTGGTGATCTCGACCGCGACGGGTTCGACGGCGCACGCCTTCTCGGCCGGCGGGCCGGTGATCTGGCCCGACGTCGACGCCGTCCTGCTCGTGCCGCTGTCGGCGCACGCGCTGTTCGCCCGCCCCCTGGTCATCGGGCCGCAGTCGACCTACACCGTCAAGGTGCTCGAGCGCAGCCCGATGCCGGCCGTCCTGACCTGCGACGGACGGCGTCGGATCGACCTGCCGGTGGGGGCGCAGGTCGAGGTCCGTCGCGGCGCGCTGCCGCTGCGGCTCGCCCGGCTGTCGACCGCACCGTTCACCGACCGGCTCGTGTCCAAGTTCTCCCTCCCCGTCGTGGGGTGGCGTGAGCTGGCCGCGTCCCGGCCCGAGCACGACAAGGAGGTCTGAGGGTGCTCGAGGAGATCGCGATCGAGAACCTGGGCGTCATCGAGGTGGCCCGGGTGCCGCTGGCCACCGGGCTCACCGTCATCACGGGGGAGACCGGCGCGGGTAAGACGATGGTGCTCACGGCGCTCGGCCTGCTCATGGGCGGCAAGGCCGACGCCGGTGCGGTGCGGCCAGGGGCCTCCGGTGCCGTCGTGGAGGGCCGCGTGCACGTCGCGGACCGGCCCGAGGTCGCCCGTCGGGTGGACGAGGCCGGGGGAGAGGTCGACGACGACGGGACCGTCGTGGTGCTGCGGACCGTCGCCGCGGGCGGCAGGTCGCGCGCCCACCTCGGCGGGCGCAGCGTGCCGCAGGGCGTGCTCGCCGAGATCGCCGACGACCTGGTCACGGTGCACGGGCAGGCCGACCAGCTCCGGCTGCGGACCCCCGCCAAGCAGCGGGACGCGCTCGACGCGTTCGCGGGCCACGCGCACCTGGGGGAGCTCGCCGCCTACCGCGCCGCGTGGGCCGAGCGGGCAGGGCTGCTCACCGAGATCGACGACCTCGTCGCCCGCGCGTCCGAGCGGGCCCGCGAGGCGGAGCTCCTGCGGCTGGGGCTCGCCGAGGTGGAGCGGGTCGACCCGCAGCCCGGGGAGGACGCCGACCTCACGGCGCTCGTCGCGCGGCTCGGCAACGCCGAGCAGCTGCGCGTCGCCGCCCAGCAGGCGCACGACGCGGTGGCCGGTGACGACGTCGAGGTGGTCGGCAGCGCGGTCGAGGCGGTCGAGCGGGCTCGGCACGCGCTGGAGGCGGTGGCCGGCGACGACCCGGCGCTCGGCGGGTATGCCAGCAGGCTGGCCGAGGCCGGGTACCTCCTGGCCGACGTCGCCACGGAGCTCTCCGCGTACACCGACGACCTGCAGGCCGACCCGGCCGGCCTCGAGACGGCCCATGCCAGGCTCGCCGAGCTCACGGCGCTGACCCGCAGCTACGGGGAGACGATCGACGACGTCCTGCGGTGGGCCTCGGAGGCCGGGCTGCGGCTGCTCGACCTCGACGACGGGGGCGAGCGACTGGAGTCGATGCGTCAGCGCACCGCGGAGCTGGACGAACGGCTCGCGGACGCCGCAGCCCGGCTCACGGTGACGCGGCGCACGGCCGCGGACGCGCTCGCGGCGGCCGTGACCGACGAGCTGGCGGGCCTCGCGATGAGCGGTGCGCGCCTGGTCGTCGATGTCGCGCCCGCACCCGAGCCGGGGCCGTGGGGCGCCGACCAGGTGGCGTTCCTGCTGGAGCCGCACCCGGGCGCGCCCGCGCGACCACTCGGCAAGGGCGCGTCGGGCGGCGAGCTCTCGCGCGTCATGCTGGCGGTCGAGGTCGCGTTGGCGACCGCCCGGGTCGAGGAGTCCGACGCCGCGTCCGGCGCGTCGGCGCCGCTGCCCACGTTCGTGTTCGACGAGGTCGACGCCGGGGTCGGCGGGCGTGCGGCGGTCGAGGTCGGCCGCAGGCTCGCGTCGCTCGCCCGGAACACCCAGGTGGTCGTGGTGACGCACCTCGCGCAGGTGGCGGCCTTCGGTGACGCGCACCTCGTGGTGACGAAGTCCCGCGGCGACGAGGGCGACGAGAACGACGGGGCCGGGGCTCGGGGTGCCACGGTGACCGGGGTGCGTGCCGTCGCGGACGACGAGCGCGTGCGGGAGCTGGCGAGGATGCTCTCGGGCCAGGAGGAGTCGGCCACCGCGCGGCAGCATGCGGTGGAGCTCCTCGAGTCCTCCACCGTGGGACGATAGGGCTGATGAAGATGATTCTGCGCAAGTCCGACCGCGCGCCCGAGCCGGACGCCGAGCTGCCCCAGACCGTGGGGCCCGCCCGGGTCGGTTCCCGGACGAAGGACCTGACCAAGCGCCTGCGAGCGGGCGACATCGCCGTCATCGACCACGTCGACATCGACCGCGTGGCCGCCGACGCGCTCGTCACCGCCGGCCCCGCCGCGGTGCTCAACGCCGCCCGGTCCACGTCCGGGCGATACCCGAACGCGGGCCCCGGCATCCTCGTCGAGGCGGGCATCACGCTCGTCGACGACCTCGGCCCCGCCGTCATGTCGCTGGCGGAGGGTGCGACGGTCACGATCGACGAGGGCAGGGTCGTCGTCGACGGCGTGACCGTGGCGGAGGGGACGCGCCAGACCGCGGAGACGGTGGCCGCGGAGACGGCGGTCGCCCGTGAGGGGCTGTCGGCGGAGATCGAGAACTTCGCCGAGAACACGATGACGTACCTGCGCCGGGAGCGGGACCTCCTGCTCGACGGCGTGGGCGTGCCCGACGTCCGCACGAGCTTCGACGGCAGGCACGTGCTGATCGTGGTCCGCGGCTACCACTACCGCGAGGACCTGGCGATGCTGCGGTCCTACATCACCGAGAACCGGCCCGTGCTCGTCGGCGTCGACGGCGGCGCCGACGCGATCGTCGACGCCGGCTGGAAGCCGGACATGATCGTCGGCGACATGGACTCGGTCTCCGACCGGGCCCTCTCGTCGGGCGCCGAGATCGTCGTGCACGCCTACCGGGACGGGAACGCGCCCGGGCTGGAGCGCGTGCGCGCGCTCGGCGTCGACCCGGTCGTGTTCCCGGCCACGGGGACCAGCGAGGACATCGCCATGCTCCTGGCGGACGACAAGGGCGCAGAGCTCATCGTCGCCGTGGGCACGCACGCCACGCTCGTGGAGTTCCTCGACAAGGGGAGGGCGGGCATGGCCAGCACCTTCCTCACCCGGCTGCGCATCGGCGGCAAGCTGGTCGACGCCAAGGGCGTCTCCCGCCTGTACCGCACCCGGATCTCGAACCTGCAGCTCACGCTCCTCACGCTCGCCGGTATCGCCGCCGTCGTCGCGGCGCTCTGGTCCACCTCTGTCGGCCAGACGTTCTTCGGCCTCGTCGGTGCCCGCATCGACGACCTCGTCTCCTGGGTGGGCAGCCTCTTCGGCGCCTGACGTCCGCGGCCCGCTACCCTGGGTCGCCGCACGCACCGCACCGCCACGACCACCCGCCGCCCCCGACCAAGGAACTCTCTCCGTCGTGATCGACTTCCGGTACCACCTCGTCTCGCTGATCTCCGTCTTCCTCGCCCTGGCGATCGGCATCATCCTCGGTGCGGGCCCCCTCCAGGGCGCCCTCGGCGACCAGCTCACCGACCAGGTGGGCACGCTGCGCGCCGAGCGCAACGCGCTCCGCGACGAGCTCAACCAGGCGGAGGCGACCGCCACGGAGCAGCGTCGTTTCATCGACGCCGCCGGCGACCAGCTCGTCGCCGGTGCGCTCACCGACAAGCGCGTCGCCGTCGTGGACGTCGACGGGGCGGGGGACGGCGTGACGGGGCCGCTCGTCGAACAGCTCGAGGCGGCCGGAGCCACGATCGTGGCGCAGGAGGCGCTCACCGAGTCGTGGACCGCGGCCGACGAGGCGACCATGCGCGACACGGTCGCGGGCGGCCTGCGCGAAGGGCTCGCGGACGGCCTCGAGGAGGGCACGATCGGCGACGAGACGGGCACGTCCGCGGTGCTGGGCGCAGCCCTCACACTGGCGCTGACCGACGCGGACCCGGTGGACCCCGCCCTGCGGAGCACGGAGGCGGCGGACCTGCAGCAGCAGCTGGAGCGGTTTGGCCTGGTCGACGTCGAGATGGCTCCCGAGGCCCCCGCCGACGCGATCCTGCTGGTCTCCGGCGGCGAGACCGGCGCGCAGGGCGAGTCGCCCGACGACGTCGACCCCGCCGAGTGGGGCGTGGGGTCGCTGGTGGGCCTCGCGGGCATGGCCGGGGACATCACGGGGGCCACGGTGGTCGCCGGGCCGACGACGGCCGACGGCGACCTCGTCTCCGAGGTGCGGGCCGACGACGACGTGGTGAGCGTCGTGAGCACCGTCAGCGGCACCGAGCAGCTCACCGGGCGGGTCGTCGTCCCGCTCGCGGTCGCCGCGCAGCTGGGTGGCACCGTGGACCAGTACGGCTTCGAGGAGGGTGCGACGGTGCTCCCGGCGAAGCCGGAGGAGCAGGACGCCCAGTCGGACGACGCGTCCGCCGACGGGCAGGAGACGACGGGGGACGAGCAGTGACCGGCGTGCGCGCGGGTCTCGGCGCGGCGGCCGTGGCGGCCGCCGTGACCGCCGGTGTGCGCAGGGTCCTCGACACCGACCCGCCCGGCGGCGCGGCGCGCTGGACCCGCACCAACCATCGCGGCGAGCCCGTGAGCATGCTGGAAGGGCCGGCCGTCGCGGCGGGCCTCGTCGCGGGTGCACTGGCCGCCGGCTCGGGCCGGACGGCGTCCGCGACGGCGCTCGCCACGGCGGGCGCGGGAGCGTTCGGCCTGGTGGACGACCTCGCCGAGGACGCCTCCACCCGCACCAAGGGGCTGCGCGGCCACCTGGGCGCGCTCGCGCAGGGCCGGCTCACCACGGGCGGTCTCAAGGTCCTCGGTATCGGCACCACGTCGCTGGTCGCGGCGGCGGTCGGCACGCGGCGCACCGGTGGCGCCGTCGGGCACGTGGCGGACGTCGCGGTGAACGGCGCGCTCGTCGCCGGGACGGCGAACCTGCTCAACCTCCTGGACCTGCGCCCTGGGCGCGCGCTCAAGGCCGCGGCGCTGCTGAGCGCGCCCGCGGCGTGCGGTGCCACCGGGGCCACGACGGGCGCCGTCGCGGGCGCGGGCGCGGTCGCCGCCACGGGCGACCTGGCCGAGCGCGACATGCTCGGGGACGGCGGGGCGAACGCGCTCGGTGCCCTCGTCGGGTCGCAGTGGGCGTTCGGCGCCCCGCGGCCGGTGCGTGTCGCCGCGCTCGCCGCCGTCGTGGGCCTGACCCTCGCGTCGGAGCGTGTCAGCTTCTCCGCCGTGATCGACGCGACACCATGGCTGCGGCGTGTCGACCGCCTCGGACGCCGCCCGGCCGAGGCCGCCGCGCCGGACCTGGCGGACGCAGCCCGAGCTTCGGACGAGGACGCGCGCGCTTGACGACGCCGGCCGGCCGGGCGCGCGCCGGCCAGACGCTCGCCGGGGCGGCCCTGCTCATCACGGTCGTCACGCTGGCGAGCCGTGTGGTCGGGTTCGGCCGCTGGCTCGCCCAGGCGCAGTTCCTCGGCACCGGGGGCGTCGACGCGCCGTTCAACTCGGCGAACCTGCTGCCCAACGTCCTGTTCGAGGTCGCAGCCGGGGGCGCGCTCGCTGGCGCCGTCGTGCCGTTGCTGTCGGGCTACCTGCTGCGGGGCGACTCCGAGCGCGCCTCGCGCACCGCCTCCGCCCTGCTCGGCTGGACCCTCGCCGTGCTCGTCCCTGTCGGCGGGCTCATGGCCCTGCTGGCGGGCCCGATCTCGGAGCTGCTCCGGCTGGACGACCCGGTCAACACGGCGGTCGCGGCGGACTTCCTGCGCGTGTTCGCGCTCCAGATCCCCCTGTATGGGCTGGCCGTCGTGCTCGGCGGGATCCTCCAGGCGCACAAGCGGTTCTTCTGGCCGGCCTTCGCCCCGCTGGTCTCCAGCCTCGTAGTCATCGGGGTCTACGCGGTCTTCGGGGAGCTGGCGGAGGGCAACCAGCAGGACGTCGCCGCGCTGACCTCCGAGGCGCTGGGCTGGCTCGCGTGGGGGACGACGGCAGGGGTGGCGTTCCTGGCGCTGCCGCTGCTCGTGCCGGTGCACCGCACGGGGCTGCGGCTGCGGCTCACCCTGCGGTTCCCGGACGGCGAGGGCCGCCGGGCCGCCCGGCTCGCGTTCGCGGGGGTGGGCGCGCTGGTGGCCCAGCAGCTGTCCGTGCTGGCCGTGATGGCGGCGGCGAACGAGGCGGGTGACGCCGCGACGTTCACCGTCTACCTGTACGCCCAGCAGGTGTACTTCCTGCCCTACGCGGTGCTCGCCTTCCCGATCGCGACGAGCGCCTTCCCGCGGTTCTCCGAGCACGCCGCCGCCGAGCGGTGGGACGACCTGCGCGGCCTGGTCTCGTCGACCACGCGGCTGCTGCTCGTCACCGTCGGTGCCGGGGCGGCGGCGCTCGTCGCGGCGGCCCCGCTGGTGCAGAACGTGTTCGACCTGGTGGCCGTCGGCGACGCCGCGGGCATGGCCCAGGCGCTGACCTGGATGGCGCCGGGGCTCCTGGGCTACGCCCTCGTGCTGCAGCTGTCCCGGGTGCTGTATGCCCTCGACGCGGGCCGCGCGGCCGTGGTGGCCACCGCGGCCGGCTGGCTCGTCGTGGCTCTCGGGGCGGGCGCGACGGTGCTCGCGTTCCCCCTGGCGGCGACGGCGGAGATGCGTCCGGCGGTGCTGTCCTGGCTGGGAGGTGCCACGACCGTCGGCATGACGGTCGCGGGGGCCGGCCTGCTCCTGGCCGTGGGCAGCCGGCTCGGTCGGACGGCCCTCAGCGGGGTGTTCCGCACGCTGGCCGTGGTGGTCGTCGCGGGCGCTGGTGGAGCGGCGCTCGGCCGGGCCGTGGTGCCCGTCGCGGACCGCGCGGCGGCGACCGGCACGGACGGTGCGTCCGCGGAGACGGTCTTCACGGCCGGGGCCTTCGCAGCCGACGTGGGCCTGGGGCTCGGGGCCGGGCTGATCGCGGCGGCCGTCGTCGTGGCGCTCGTGTGCCTGACCGACCCGCCGGTGCGGCGCCGGCTGGGCGCGCTGGTGCGCCGGGTGTGAGGTTCGTCCGCGCCACGCCGCCGGGGGCCCACATCGCGGGCGAGCGGGCGGTTGTCGTTTAGGATGGAGTTCCGTGGCCGACACCAACCGACTCCAGCCCCGATCCACCAGCCGCGCCGGTGCCACGCACCAGACGCGCCACATCTTTGTGACGGGCGGTGTGGCCTCCTCGCTCGGCAAGGGTCTGACGGCGTCGTCGCTCGGCCGGCTCCTTCGCTCCCGCGGCCTGCGCGTCACGATGCAGAAGCTCGACCCCTACCTCAACGTGGACCCGGGCACGATGAACCCGTTCCAGCACGGCGAGGTCTTCGTCACCGAGGACGGCGCCGAGACGGACCTCGACATCGGGCACTACGAGCGATTCCTCGACGTCGAGCTCCCGGCCTCCTCGAACGTCACCACCGGTCAGGTCTACTCCCGGGTCATCGCCAAGGAGCGTCGCGGCGAGTACCTCGGTGACACCGTGCAGGTGATCCCGCACATCACCGACGAGATCAAGTCCCGCATGCGTGACCAGGCCGGGTCCGACGTCGACGTCATCATCACCGAGATCGGCGGCACCGTCGGCGACATCGAGTCGCAGCCGTTCCTCGAGGCGGCGCGGCAGGTGCGCCACGAGCTCGGACGGGACGACTGCTTCTTCCTGCACGTCTCGCTGGTGCCCTACATCGGCCCCTCGGGGGAGCTGAAGACCAAGCCGACGCAGCACTCCGTCGCGGCGCTGCGCTCGATCGGCATCCAGCCGGACGCGATCGTGCTGCGCTCGGACCGGGTGGTCCCGGACGGCATCAAGCGCAAGATCGCGCTGATGTGCGACGTCGACAACGAGGCCGTGATCAACTGCGCCGACGCGCCGTCGATCTATGACATCCCACGGGTCATCCACTCCGAGGGCCTTGACGCCTACGTGGTGCGCCGCCTCGACCTGCCATTCCACGACGTCGACTGGGACGGCTGGAACCGCCTCCTGGAGCGGGTGCACGAGCCCGAGCACACCGTCGAGATCGCGCTGGTGGGCAAGTACATCGACCTGCCGGACGCGTACCTGTCGGTGATCGAGGCCCTGCGGGCCGGCGGGTTCGACAACGACGCCAAGGTGACCATCCGCTGGGTCGCGGCCGACGACTGCAAGACGCCCGAGGGCGCTCAGGAGTCGCTCCAGGGGGTGGACGCCGTGCTGGTGCCCGGCGGGTTCGGCGTGCGCGGCATCGACGGCAAGCTGGGCGCCCTGCGCTGGGCGCGCGAGAACCTGGTGCCCACCCTCGGCATCTGCCTCGGCCTGCAGTCCATGGTCATCGAGTACGCGCGCAACGTGCTGGGCCTCCAGGACGCGTCGTCGACGGAGTTCGAGCCGGACAGCACCCACCCGGTGATCGCCACGATGGCCGAGCAGCTCGCCATCGTCGGCGGTGAGGGCGACCTGGGCGGCACGATGCGGCTCGGCTCGTACGAGGCGCACCTGACCCCGGGCTCGGTCGTCGCGAAGACGTACGGGTCGGAGCGGGTGTCCGAGCGGCACCGTCACCGTTACGAGGTGAACAACATCTACCGCGAGCAGCTCGAGGCCGAGGGTCTCGTGTTCTCCGGGACGTCGCCCGACGGGACGCTGGTGGAGTTCGTCGAGCTCGCCGCCGACGTGCACCCGTACTACGTGAGCACCCAGGCGCACCCCGAGTTCAAGTCGCGCCCCACCCGCTCGCACCCGCTGTTCTCCGGGCTGGTCGCGGCGGCCCTCGTGCGGCAGGGTGCCACGGCGTGACCCGCCCCCCGGGTGCCGCGGGCGCCGACGGCGGTCACGGCACGGACGGCAGCGTCGTGGACGAGGTCGACCCGCGCCCGGTGCGGCGTCACGAGACGCTGCACCGTGGCCGGATCATGGACCTGGTGCGCGACGACGTCGACCTGGGCCCGGCGGGCGTGGTGACGCGTGAGTACGTCGACCACCCGGGTGCCGTGGCGGTCGTCGTGCTCGACGACGACGACCGCGTCCTGCTCCTGCGGCAGTACCGGCACCCGGTGCGCTCGTCCCTGTGGGAGGTCCCGGCGGGCCTGCTCGACGTCGACGGCGAGCCCGCGGTCGGCGCGGCGGCGCGCGAGCTCGCCGAGGAGGCCGACCTCACGGCCGAGGTGTGGGCCGTGCTCGCGGACTATGCGACCACGCCCGGCGCGAGCAACGAGGCCGTGCGGGTGTTCCTGGCACGCGGCCTCGCCGAGGTGCCCGGGGACGAGCGGCACACGCGCACGGGCGAGGAGGCCGGCATGGTCCCCGTCTGGGTGCCGCTGGACGAGGCGGTGGGCCTCGTGCTCGACGGCAGCCTGCACAACCCGTCGACGGTCGTGGGGGTCCTCGCCGCGGCGGCGAGCCGTACGCAGGGGTGGGCGTCGCTGCGCCCCGCCGACGCGCCCTGGCCCCACCGCCGTGGGGCGCTGCCCGACGCACCGACCGGCAGCTAGGTCGCCGCGGGTCGGGCCCCTGGGGGCCTGCGTCGTGCCCGGGGGCCGGGGCCCGGGGGTCGTGCCCGGGGCCCGGGTCGTCAGGCGCGGGTGCGCAGGCGCAGGATGGCGTGAGCGGTGGCCCAGACGAGGGTGCCGGCCCCGACCATGTGCAGCCCCACGAGGAGCTCCGGCAGGCCGGTGAAGTACTGCACGTAGCCGATCAGGCCCTGGGCGAGCGTCACGCCCAGCAGGAGCCACGCGGCCCGCCGCGCGAGGACGACGGCGGCGCCCGCCCCGGCCGGCAGGCGGTGCAGCAGGACGATGAGCAGGACGAGGACCAGGGCGAAGAGCCACACGGAGCCCGAGTGGGCGCGGGTCACCTCGAGCGGGTCGAGCGCGAGGCGGTACCCGACCTCGTCGTCGCCGGAGTGCGGCCCCGCCCCGGTGACGAGCACCCCGAGGGTGACGACCGGGACGAGCAGCAGGCCGAGCAGCGCGCCCAGCGTGCTCACCTGCCGGTTGCCCACGGGCACGGGGGCACCGTCGCCCTCGCCGTGCCGGTGCAGCAGGTAGGCGCTGAACCAGACGAGGGCCGCGGACGCGCCGAAGTGCAGAGAGACCCAGCCGGGGTGCAGGTCGAGCAGCACGACGACGCCGCCGATGACGGCCTGCGCCAGCACGCCGACGAGGGGGACGACGCCCAGCGCGCGGTACCGGGCGGTGCGGTCGCGGTCGGTCCACACGAGCAGGAGCACCATGATGCCGATGACGCCCAGGACGCCCGTGATCGTGCGGTTGCCGAACTCGATGTAGGGGTGGATCGACGACGCCTCGTGGAACTGGGGGGTGAACTGCCCGGGCTCGCACAGCGGCCACGTGGAGCAGCCGAGCCCGGAGTCGGTCAGGCGCACCGCGCCGCCGGTGCCGATGATGAGGATCTGCCCGATCACGTTGGCCAGCAGCACCCCACGGGTCCAGGGGCGGAACCGGGCGAAGCGGTCCGGCTGCTCCGACGTCTCGGGGTCGACGGAGGGGCGCACGGCAGGACTTGGCGACGTCACGGGTCCACGCTAGCGCTCGTGGCGGCGTGCTCCGGCGCGAACGGGCGCCCAGGGTTGTGACCTTCGCCCGCCCGGGCCCGGCGGGGTGCCGGGTGCGGGTCCCGGGACGACGTCCGCGGGCGCTACTGCCAGCGGAAGAAGCGGACCGTGGCCCCGGCCAGCAGCGCCGTCCACGCCGCGAGGACCACGACGGCCAGGGGCGGCACCCCGGTCCCCAGCAGCGCGCCGCGCATCGCCTCGCCCAAGGCCCCGGAGGGCAGGAACGTGGCGAGGTGCGCCAGCGGGCCGGGCAGCTGGTCCGGCGGCACGAGCAGGCCGCCACCCACGACGAGGAGCACCAGCAGGAGGTTCGCCACGGCGAGGACGCCCTCGGCCCGCAGCGTGCCCGCGATCAGCAGGGCGAGAGCGGTGAAGGCCGCGGTGCCGAGCAGGCCGGCGCCGACGGCCGCGGGGATGCCGGCGACGTGGGGCTGCCAGCCCAGCAGGAGCGCGGTGACGCCGATGACGACGACCTGGACCACCTCGACGGCCAGGACGCCGAGCACCTTGCCCGCCAGGAGCCCGCTGCGGCCCAGGGGTGTGGTGGCCAGGAGGCGCAGCACGCCGTTGCGGCGGTCGAACGCGGTCGCGATCGCCTGCGACGTGAACGCCGTCGTGACGCAGGCGAGGGCGAGCACGCCCGGGGTCACGAAGTCGATGCGCGGCAGCCCGCCGGTGTCGAGCCCGATGATGCTCGTGCGGGCGAGGCCGACGAGGACGAGCACGGGGAGCACGATCGTCACGAGCAGCTGCTCGCCGTTGCGCAGGATGGTCCGGGTCTCGAAGCCCGCCTGGGCCGTCACGCGCCGCGCGGGGGAGGCCGCGCCCGCGGTCCCGGGGGCCGGCGGGGGAGCGCTCGTGGTGGTGTCGCTCATCGCAGGTGCCGTCCCGTCAGGTCGAGGAAGACGTCCTCCAGCGTGCGGCGGCCCACCGTGATGCGGCCCGCGAGGACGTCGTGGTCGGCGAGCCAGGCCGTGAGCTCGGCGAGGGTGCGCGGGTCGGCCGGCCCCGTCACGACGTAGGACCCGGGCTCGGCCTCGGCGGCGGACCAGCCGGTCGCCGCGTCCGGCGTGACCGTGCTGAGCCGTGCGGTGAGCGGGGCGAGGTCGAGGCCCGCGACGGTGTCGAACCGCAGGGTGCCCGCGTCGCCGTCGGGCTCGGTCGTGAGCAGGTCGTGGACCGTGCCGGAGGCCAGGAGACGCCCACGGTCGACGACGTGCACGTGGTCCGCGAGGTCCTCCGCCTCGTCCATGAGGTGCGTGGTGAGCACGACGGCGACGCCGTCGGAGCGGAGCTCGCGCACCAGCTCCCACACGGCGTGCCGGCTCTGGGGGTCCATGCCGGCGCTGGGCTCGTCGAGGAAGACCACCTCGGGCCGTCCGACGACGGCGGCCGCCAGGGCCAGTCGCTGGCGCTGGCCCCCGGAGAGGCGCCGGACGGTCGTGCGGGCGAACAAGTCCACCCCGAGCCGCTCGGAGAGCTCACCGGTGTCGCGCGGCGCGGCGTACATCGCGGCGACGTGGCGCAGCACCTCCCCGGCGCGCGCCCCGGTCGGCAGGCCGCCGTCCTGGAGCATGACGCCGACCCGCGGCCGCAGGGCACGGGCGTCGGCGACGGGGTCGAGGCCGAGCACCCGCACGCTGCCCGCGTCGGGGGTGCGCAGCCCCTCGCAGCACTCGACGGTGGTGGTCTTGCCCGCCCCGTTGGGGCCGAGCACCGCGGTGACGGCGCCCGCACGCGCGACCAGGTCCAGCCCGTCGACGACGTCGCGTCCGCCGTAGCGCTTGACGAGCTGGTGGACGACGACGGCGTGGTCCGCCGTCGGGACGACGCCGGATGGCGCGATGCTGGTGGGCACCGGAAGATTCTACGGACTCCACCGACCGGGATCTGCAGGAAGAGGCGGGAGAAGCCATGACCTTGTACACGTTCACACCCCCGGCCGACGTGGCGGCCCTGGCGCGCAGGATCTGGTACTGGCCGGTCGTCCGCGGCGTCCTGGCCCTGCTGTTCGGCCTGCTGGCGATCTTCCTGCCCGACAAGACGCCGGGGCTCATGGTGCAGGTCTTCGGCATCTTCGTGCTGGTTGACGGGCTCGTGAGCCTCGTCGACGGCCTGCGCAGGCGGCGCTCGTCCGCCGGCTCGGTGAACACCGGCGTCGGCGTCGTGGCGCTCGTCCTGGGGGCGCTGCTGCTGTTCCTCCCGGAGGTCTTCCTCGGCATCGCGCTGGTGCTGGTGGCGATCTGGGCGCTGCTGCTCGGCCTGCTGCAGCTGTTCGTCGTGCCGGCGCTGCGCCGGCGGGGCGGGGCGTCGTGGGTGTGGAACCTGATCGCGGGCGTCCTGTTGATCGCGCTGGCGGTCGTGTGCTTCGTCAACCCCGGCAGCGCGATCGTCGGTCTGTCCGTGCTCATCGGCGTCTTCGCCGTGGTGATCGGCGTCGCGATGCTCGCGCTCGGGCTGAAGCTGCGCGCCCTCGGCGCGCAGGCGGCCGCGGGCGGTCCACCGACCCGGCGGGGGGAGATCGTCGAGGGCGAGGTGGTCGACGAGGAGGAGTGATCTTCGCGACATCCGGCTCACATCGGCCCTTTTTGCCGGGCCTGGTGAGGCTTGCCTTGCTTGACATCCTGGATTACGCAACAAGGATGTTCTCTATATCGACGATGCTGCGCAGGGTGACGTGTGCCCCTGGCGGCGCCGTCCCGCAGGGTGACGACCGGAGGAGGTGCGCATGACGACGACCCCCGTGGCGCACCGGCCTGCGCCGTCAGGCCCGGCCACCGGCGACCTCGACGGCACCACGCGTCGCCGGGTGCTCGAGCTCGTGGCCGCGGAGGGCCCGGTCTCGGCGGCCGAGCTCGCCCAGGCCCTCGGCCTCACGTCCGCAGCGGTCCGCCGCCACCTCGGCGTCCTCGAGGAGGACGGCACGATCGTCGTCCGTGAGGCGGGTCCCTCGACCGGCCGCCGCGGGAGGCCCGCGCGCCGGTACGTCGTCAGCACCCGCGGACAGTCGGACCTGGCGGGCGGCTACTCCGAGCTCGCCGCGCAGGTGATGCGTCACCTGCGCGAGGTCGGCGGCCACGACGCCGTCGCGCGGTTCGCCGCCGAGCGGTACGACGCCGTGGTGCGGCGCTTCGCGCCCCGGCTGACCGCCACCGACCCGCAGGGGCGTGCCGCACAGCTTGCCGACCTCCTGGCCGCGGAAGGCTACGCGGCCTCGGTGCGCCCCGTCGGCACGCTCGTCCCCACGATCCAGCTCTGCCAGGGGCACTGCCCCGTCCAGGGCGTGGCCGAAGAGTTCGGCGAGCTCTGCGAGGCGGAGGCCAAGGCCTTCTCCGAGCTGCTCGGCACCCACGTCCAGCGGCTGGCCACCATCGCGGGCGGCGCGCACGCCTGCGTCACGAACATCCCGATCCCCCCGACCGTATCGACCCCCACCCCCGCGAGCCGCGTCAGCGGCCAGCAGGAAGGATCACGATGAGTGCTCCCACCCAGGACGCCGCCCAGGCCTCTGGCGAGCAGCGCGCCGACAAGCAGAGCGATGACGAGATCATCGCCTCGATCGGTGCCTACGAGTACGGCTGGCGCGACAGCGACGCCGCGGGCGAGACCGCCCAGCGTGGCCTGAACGAGAACGTCGTGCGCAACATCTCGGCGCTGAAGGACGAGCCCGAGTGGATGCTCAAGGCCCGCCTCAAGGCGCTGCGCCTGTTCGACAAGAAGCCGATGCCGAACTGGGGCGCCGACCTCACGGGCATCGACTTCGACCGGATCAAGTACTTCGTGCGCTCCACGGAGAAGCAGGCCACGTCCTGGGAGGAGCTGCCCGAGGACATCAAGGCCACGTACGACCGGCTCGGCATCCCCGAGGCGGAGAAGCAGCGACTCGTCGCCGGCGTCGCCGCGCAGTACGAGTCCGAGGTCGTGTACCACCAGATCCGCGAGGACCTGGAGGAGCAGGGCGTCATCTTCGTCGACACCGACACCGGCCTGCGCGACTACCCCGAGCTCTTCGCCGAGTACTTCGGCACGGTCATCCCGTCGGGCGACAACAAGTTCGCCGCGCTGAACTCCGCGGTGTGGTCGGGCGGCTCGTTCGTCTACGTCCCGCCGGGCGTGCACGTCGAGATCCCGCTGCAGGCCTACTTCCGTATCAACACGGAGAACATGGGCCAGTTCGAGCGGACGCTGATCATCGCGGACGAGGGCTCGTACGTGCACTACGTCGAGGGCTGCACCGCACCCATCTACACGAGCGACTCGCTGCACTCGGCCGTCGTCGAGATCATCGTCAAGAAGAACGCCCGCGTGCGCTACACGACCATCCAGAACTGGTCGAACAACGTGTACAACCTGGTGACCAAGCGCGCCACGGCCGCCGAGGGCGCCACCATGGAGTGGGTCGACGGCAACATCGGCTCCAAGGTGACGATGAAGTACCCGGCGATCTACCTGCTGGGCGAGCACGCCAAGGGCGAGACCCTGTCCATCGCCTTCGCGGGCGAGGGCCAGCACCAGGACGCCGGCGCCAAGATGGTGCACGCCGCGCCGCGCACGTCCAGCTCCATCGTGTCCAAGTCGGTGGCCCGTGGTGGCGGCCGCACGTCGTACCGCGGCCTGGTGCAGGTGCTCGAGGGCGCCTCGCACTCCGCCTCGACCGTGCTGTGCGACGCGCTGCTCGTCGACCAGATCTCCCGGTCCGACACCTACCCGTACGTCGACGTCCGCGAGGACGACGTGTCCATGGGGCACGAGGCGACGGTCTCGCGGGTGAGCGAGGACCAGCTGTTCTACCTCATGTCCCGGGGCATGGAGGAGACCGAGGCGATGGCCATGATCGTGCGCGGGTTCGTCGAGCCCATCGCGCGCGAGCTGCCCATGGAGTACGCGCTCGAGCTCAACCGCCTCATCGAGCTGCAGATGGAAGGGTCCGTCGGCTGATGGCCATCACTACCGATCACACCCGCGCCGTGGCCGACGGCGCCCACTCGCACGGCGTCGTCCCCGCGGGGTCGCGCGCCGAGCGCAAGACGTCGTTCGACCTCGCCGACATCCCCGTGCCCACCGGGCGCGAGGAGGAGTGGCGGTTCTCGCCGGTCGCGCGCCTCCAGCCGCTGTTCGCCGAGGACCTGGGCGCCGGCGGCGTCCTGACCACGGTCGTCGAGGCGCCGGAGGCCAAGGTCGAGATCGTCGGCAAGGACGACGCGCGCCTGGGCACCACGGGCAAGCCGGGCGACCGCACGGCCGTCACGGCCTGGAACGCGGCCCAAGAGGCGACCGTCATCACGCTCCCGGCCGAGGCCGTCGCCAGCGACGTCACCTCCGTGCGGGTCGAGGGCGTCACCAAGGACGTCACGGCCCAGCACCTGCTGGTGCGCGCGGAGCACCACGCCGAGGGCGTCGTCGTCATCGACCACCGTGGCGACGCGATGCTCAACCAGACCGTCGAGATCGTCGTCGAGGACGGCGCGCACCTCACGCTGGTCTCCGTGCAGGACTGGACGGACGGCGCCGTGCACGCCTCGAGCCACCGCGCCCGCGTGGGTCGTGACGCGAAGCTCAAGCACGTCGTGGTGACGTTCGGTGGCGACGTCGTGCGCATCACCCCGGACGCGACGTTCACCGCCGAGGGCGGGGAGGTCGAGATGGTCGGCCTGTACTTCGCCGACACGGACCAGCACCAGGAGCACCGCCTCTTCGTGGACCACGCCGTGCCGCGCTGCAAGTCCCGCGTCACCTACAAGGGCGCGCTGCAGGGCGTCGGGGCGCACACGGTGTGGGTCGGCGACGTGCTGATCCAGGCCGAGGCCGAGGGCACCGACACCTATGAGCTGAACCGCAACCTCGTGCTGAGCGACGGCGCGCGCGCCGACTCGGTGCCGAACCTCGAGATCGAGACCGGCGAGATCGACGGTGCCGGGCACGCGTCCGCCACCGGCCGGTTCGACGACGAGCAGCTGTTCTACCTCATGGCCCGTGGCATCCCCGAGGTCGACGCCCGTCGCCTCGTGGTGCGCGGCTTCTTCGCCGAGCTGATCGAGGAGATCGGCGTGCCGTCCGTGCGCGACCGGCTCATCGCCTCGATCGAGGCCGAGCTGGAGAAGTCGATGAGCGTCATCACCGGGATCGCCCCCGCAGCCGCCGGCGAGGCGGAGCAGGCGTGACCGCCCAGCCGGCCTGCTCCGTGGACGACCTCGGACCGGAGGAGGCCATGCTCGTCGAGCTCGCCGACGCGGACGGGACCACGGTCCCGGTCGCGATCGCGCGGGACGTCGACGGCGGGTGGCACGCCATCAGCGACATCTGCTCGCACGGGCAGGTGTCGCTCTCGGACGGCGAGGTGGAGGGGTGCCTCGTGGAGTGCTGGCTGCACGGGTCGCAGTTCGACCTGCGCAGCGGCAAGCCGCTCCAGCTCCCCGCGACGCAGCCGGTGCCGGTCTACCCGGTGACCGTGGACGGCGACCGCATCCTGGTCGACGTCGACGAGCCGCTCGCCATCGCGTCCTGACGCCGTCCTGACGCTCACTCAGCCCAAAGACTTTCGCTACACGACCTGGAGACACAAGAGATGCCCACCCTGGAGATCCGCGACCTGCACGTCAGCGTCGACACCAAGGAAGGCCCCAAGCCGATCCTGCGCGGTGTCGACCTGACCATCAACTCCGGCGAGACGCACGCCATCATGGGCCCGAACGGCTCCGGCAAGTCGACCCTCGCCTCGGCGCTCGCCGGCCACCCGAAGTACCAGGTGACCTCGGGCACCGTGACGCTCGACGGCGAGGACGTCCTCGCGATGACCGTCGACGAGCGGGCGCGCGCCGGCCTGTTCCTGGCCATGCAGTACCCCGTCGAGGTGCCCGGCGTGTCCGTGGCCAACTTCCTGCGGACCGCCAAGACCGCCATCGACGGCGAGGCGCCCGCCCTGCGCACGTGGGGCAAGGAGGTCAAGGCCGCGATGGCGGACCTGCGCATCGACGCCGCCTTCTCCGAGCGTTCCGTCAACGAGGGCTTCTCCGGTGGTGAGAAGAAGCGCCACGAGATCCTCCAGATGGAGCTCTTCAAGCCGCGCTTCGCGATCCTCGACGAGACGGACTCCGGCCTGGACGTCGACGCCCTGCGCGTCGTGTCCGAGGGGGTCAACCGCGCGAAGCAGAACACGGA
The DNA here is from genome assembly GCF_020297055.1 of Isoptericola luteus. Lineage (GTDB taxonomy): Bacteria > Actinomycetota > Actinomycetes > Actinomycetales > Cellulomonadaceae > Isoptericola > Isoptericola luteus. The sequence goes on from NZ_JAIXCQ010000005.1 coordinate 22,645, forward strand.
CGTCGGCGTCCTGCTCATCACGCACTACACGCGCATCCTGCGCTACATCAAGCCCGACTTCGTGCACGTCTTCGTCGACGGCAGGATCGCCGAGGAGGGCGGGCCCGAGCTGGCCGAGCGCCTCGAGAACGAGGGCTACGACCGGTACGTCGGTACCGGCACGACGATGTCGGCCTGAGACCGGCCCGGACCCACGAGGCAGACATGACCACCACCGGCACCGCGCGTCCGGCAGGGACGCCCGCAGCACTGTCCGCGACCGAGCTCGCCGCCGTGCGAGCGGACTTCCCGCTGCTCGGGCGCACGGTGCGGGGTGGTCGTGACCTCGTGTACCTGGACTCCGCCGCCACCTCGCAGAAGCCGAACGTGGTGCTGGAGGCCGAGGTCGAGTTCTACGAGCAGCGCAACGCCGCCGTGCACCGCGGCGCGCACCAGCTCGCCGAGGAGGCCACCGAGGCGTTCGAGCAGGCCCGGGCGGCGGTCGCCGCGTTCGTCGGCGCCGACCCGGGCGAGATCGTGTGGACGTCGGGAGCGACGGCGGCGATCAACCTCGTGGCGTACTCCCTGGCCAACGCCACGGCGGGTCGCGGGGGAGCGGCCGCCGAGCGGTTCCGCCTCGCCCCCGGCGACGAGATCGTCGTCACCGAGGCGGAGCACCACGCCAACCTCGTGCCGTGGCAGGAGCTATGCGCCCGTACGGGCGCCGTCCTGCGCTGGTTCGGCGTCGACGACGAGGGACGGATCGACCTCTCCGACCTCGGCTCGGTCATTACCGCACGCACCCGGGTGGTGGCGTTCGGGCACGTCTCGAACGTCACCGGGGCGATCGCACCGGTGGCCGAGATCGTGGCCGCGGCGCGGCAGGTCGGCGCACTGACCGTCCTGGACGCCTGCCAGTCGGTGCCGCACCTGCCGGTGGACCTGCACGCGACCGGCGTCGACTTCGCGGCGTTCAGCGCGCACAAGATGGTCGGGCCCACGGGCGTCGGCGCGCTCTACGGGCGGCGCGAGCTGCTCGAGGCGATGCCGCCCGTGACGACCGGCGGATCGATGGTCGAGGTCGTGACGATGGAGGCGACGACGTACGCGCCGCCGCCGCAGCGGTTCGAGGCCGGTACCCAGATGGTCGCTCAGGCGGTCGGCATGGGGGTGGCCGCGCAGTGGCTGGAAGAGCTCGGGATGGACGCGGTCGCTGCCCACGAGCAGCACCTGGCCACCGAGCTGGTGCGGATCTCCGAGATCCCGGGCGTGCGGATCGTCGGCCCGGCCGACGCGCACGACCGGATCGCCGTCGTGTCGTTCGTCGTGGACGGCGTGCACGCCCACGACGTCGGTCAGGTGCTGGACGACCGCGGCATCGCGGTGCGGGTGGGCCACCACTGCGCCCAGCCGCTGCACCGGCGGTTCGGCGTCGCCGCGACCGCCCGCGCGTCGGCGTCGGTCTACACCACCACCGAGGAGATCGCCGCCTTCCGGGAAGCATTGGCAGGCGTGCGGGCGTTCTTCGGTGTGGACTGAGAATTCGGCGACGGTGAAGGCAGGCAAGTGAGCTCTCTCGAGCAGATGTACCAGCAGGTGATCCTGGACCATGCGAAGCGCCCGCACGGCCAGGGCCTGGTCGACGTGGCCGCCGGGCACCTCGGCGGGGAGTCGCACCAGGTGAACCCGACCTGCGGCGACGAGATCACCCTGCGGGTCGACGTGGACGGCGACACCGTGGCGGGCGTGTCCTGGGAGGGCCAGGGTTGCTCGATCTCGCAGGCGTCGGCCTCGGTGATGACCGAGCTCGTCGCGGGCCGCCCCCTGGCAGAGGTGGCCCGGCTCGACGCCGCGTTCCACGACCTCATGGGATCGCGGGGCAAGGGGCTGGAGGACGAGGCGGCGCTCGACGACCTGGGGGACGCGAGCGCGTTCACCGGCGTGTCGCAGTATCCCGCCCGCATCAAGTGCGCGCTGCTCGGCTGGGCGGCGCTCAAGGACTCCCTCGCGCGCAGCGGCGCGCTGGGCTGAACCGGAGGACACGATGACCGAGAACACGACCGAGCCGGCCGCGCCGGCGGCCGCCCCCACGCCCACCACCGCGGCGGACGTCGAGGAAGCCCTGCGCGACGTCATCGACCCCGAGCTGGGCATCAACGTCGTCGACCTGGGCCTGATCTACGGCGTGCAGGTCGACCAGAACAACCACACCACGATCGACATGACGCTCACCTCCGCGGCCTGCCCGCTGACCGACGTCATCGAGGACCAGTCCGGCCAGGCGCTCGAGGGCATCGTCGACGGCTTCCGCATCAACTGGGTCTGGATGCCGCCGTGGGGCCCGGAGAAGATCACCGACGAGGGCCGTGAGCAGCTGCGGATGCTGGGCTTCAACGTCTAAGGCCGCACCTCCTGTCCACGGGGCACCCTGCCCTGGTCGCTGCCTCCGGGCCGGGCAGGGAGCCGCCGGTCGAGGTAGGCGAGGAGCAGGGCCAGCAGGACCCCGAGGGCGAGGACGACGCCGACGCTCCGTAGCGCGGCCGGATACCCGACGACGTCCACGTCGAGGAACGGGTACGGGTACCAGCCGGTGATCTCGCCCTGCACGAAGGTGTAGACGACCCACGCGACGGGCCACTCCAGCGCCCGGACGACGGTCGTCGCAGTGATGCGCGGTCGCGGGCCGAACATCATCCAGCCCGCGAGGGCGATCCACGGGGCGGCGTAGTGGAACCCGATGGTGAGCCACAGGCCGAGACCGGACAGCTCGACGTCCGGCGACAGCACCAGGGCGAACACCAGCCCGGTGATGACGATGCCGAGCATCGCGTCGAGCCGCAGCACCCGCCATACGGGTCCGTCCCTGTCGGGCCGTAGCGCCAGCGTGGCGCTGCTGGCCAGCAGCAGGACGTTGCTCTGGATGGTGAAGTAGCTGAACATCCGACGGAACCGTTCGCCGGTGGCGACGGTCTCGGTGGCTTGGCCGGAGTTCGCGTCCACGCCGCCTGCGAGGATCACCGCGATCTGTACGACGAAACACGTGCCGATCACGGCCACGAGCAGTCCGTTGAGGACCCGAGGTGCCACCGGTCGTCGCCGCATGGGGTCATTCATCGCACGGGCGCCCGCCTGCGTCAACGACAGGCGCGCGTGGTACAGGCACGTGCTGCCGCGGCGTGCCGGTGGGCGCGTGCCGTGGACGGGTGCACGCTGGACGCGATGAATCGCGCGCCCGGTCAGGCGCACGGGTCCTGATCGGGTGGTCTTCTCGGATCCGGCATCGGCGCGTGGACGCGGCTGCGCGACCTCAGGCGGGCGGCTAGGCATGACCGGGTGGGCCGCGTCGAGAGGGGCCGGCCCGCGAGGGCTGGGCACCCGGGCGCACCACCGGGGACGCTGGAATCACATCGTCCCCGTGGCGGGGACGCCGTCGGCCAGCCCGTAGCGCAGGTACACGGTGCCCTTCGGGCTCGCCACGGGCTGGGACAGCAGCGTGACGTTCGAGGGCACCGCGCCGCCGTCGAACAGCTTCTTCCCGGTGCCGAGCACGATCGGGTGCACCCACAGGTCGAGACGGTCGAAGAGCCGCTCGCGCAGGAGCGTCTGCACCAGGTCCAGGCTGCCGACCACCTTGACGTGCTCGTGCCGGTCGCGGACCTCCCGGACGGCCGCCGGCAGGTCGGGGCCGAGCTGCGTGGTGCCGGCCCACGACAGGTCGGGCGTGCCGCGTGAGGCGACGAACTTGGGGACGCGGTTGAACAGGGTGGCGAAGTCGCCGCTCTGGTGCGGCCAGTAGGCGGCGAAGATGTCGTAGGTCCGGCGGCCGAGCAGCAGGGCGTCGGTGCCCTCGTACGCGGCCGCGATCTGCGCTTCCGCGACGTCGTCGATCAGGGGCGCCTGCCAGCCGCCGAACGCGAAGCCGTCCGGGTCCTCGTCCGGCGCGCCGGGCGACTGCCCGACCAGGTCGAGGGTGGCGAACAGCTCGATGTCGATGAGTCCCACGGTTCCTCCTGGTGTGTGTCACCAGGGGGGACCGGCCCGGGCCGCCGGACTCATCGGCGCGCGCGAGACTGTGATGGTGAGCATCGTCGCGCGCAGGCTGCGCTCCCTCGTCGCCCCGCTGACGCGCACGCGCGCCTTCCGCCGGTGGGCGCCCAGGGCCATGCCTCCGGTCGAGCGGGCGCTGGCCCTGGTGACGCGGGGTCGGTTCCAGCTCAGCGCGGTGCTGGTGCCCTCGCTGGTGCTGCACACGCGCGGTGCACGCTCGGGCAACCTGCGGCAGACCTACCTGATGTACACGCCGGACGGAGCGGGCGGCCTGATCGTCGCGGGCACGGCGTTCGCGCAGGACCGGCACCCGGCCTGGACGTACAACCTGCTGGCCGACCCGGAGGCGTCGGTCAGCATCGCCGGGCGACGGACCCGGGTGCGGGCGACGCCGCTGCGCCCCGACGAGCGCGACGCCGCGTGGGAGCGGATCGAGGCGCAGTGGCCGGGCTACCGTGCGTACGAGCGGGACTCGGGCCGGGAGGTCCGGCTGTTCCGGCTGCGGCGCGTCCCACCCGGCTGACGCGCGGCACGGCCGGGTGCTAGCGTGAACCGCATGCGCAGCGCACAGGTCACGACGACGCCGGACACCTCCGGCGCCCGCTGACCGCTGCACCGCAGCACCTCACGCACCGGCCCCGGAGCTCGCTCCGGGGCCTTCGTCGTCCCTGGGCAGCTCCGTCCCACGAAGGAGCACCGCCATGAACAGCCGTCCCGCCCCTCACGCCCAGGGGCCCGCCCCCGTCGACCATCGTGACCTCGGCCGCGACATGGGCATCTTCGCTACCAGCCCGCTCGTCGGCCCGGGGCTGCCGCTGTGGCAGCCGGCCGGGGCGGTCGTGCGGCGCGAGCTCGAGCGCCTCGCCGAGGACGTCGCGCTCGCGGGCGGGAGCGAGCCCGTCTACACCCCCGTGCTGGGCAAGCGGTCGTTGTTCGAGCGCTCGGGTCACTGGGACAAGTTCGCGGACGACATGTTCGAGCCCTTCGACGACGGTACCGACGACCCGCTCGTGCTGCGGCCCGCGAACTGTCCGCACCATGCACAGGTCTACGCGTCGGCGCCCCGCAGCCATCGGGACCTGCCGGTGCGGTACCACGAGCTCGGCGCGATGTTCCGCGCCGAGCGGTCCGGCGTGCTGTCCGGTCTCAGCCGGGTGCGGCAGATCAACCTCGACGACACCCACGTGTTCTGCCGCCCGGACCAGGTGGCCGCCGAGGTGCGGCTGGCGCTCGACGCCGTCGCCGAGGTCGTGCGGGTGCTCGGGATCGAGGTCGACCACGTGCGGCTGTCGCGGCGGGACGACTCGGGCCGCTGGCTCGGGGAGCCGGCGCGGTGGGACGACGCCGAGGGCCAGCTGGGCGACGCCCTCGCCGGCGCGGGCCTCGCGTGGGTCGACGGGCCGGGGGAGGCTGCGTTCTACGGACCGAAGCTCGACGTGCAGGTCCGCGACGCGCGGGGCCAGGTCGAGAGCGTCGCCACCGTGCAGATCGACTTCAACCAGCCCGAGCGGTTCGGTCTCGAGTACGTGGTTCCGGACGGTTCCCGTGCGCGCCCGGTGATGATCCACCGCGGCACCGTCGGGTCCATGGAGCGGATGACCGCGTTCCTGCTCGAGCAGCACGGCGGCCGGCTGCCGTTCTGGCTCGCGCCGGTGCAGGTGTGCGTGCTGCCGGTGGGCGACGTCGCGGCCGAGGACGCTGCGCGGGCGCTGCGCCGCCAGGGGGTCCGGGTGCGGGTCGAGGCGGACGGTTCGCTCGGCAACCGGGTCCGCCTCGCCCGGGGTCGCCGGGACGCGCTCCTGGCGGTGCTCGGTCCTCGCGAGGCGGCGGCCGGCGTGCTCGCGGTGAGCGACCCGTCGACCGGGGAGCGGGCCGACCTGCCGCCGGACGAGCTGGCGCGGCGTGCGGCGGCGGCAGCATCCCACCGGGCGCGGGCGGTGAGCCTGCGAGACGTGGACCCCGCCGCTGACCGGTCCTGACGACGGGTCATGACGACACCACATCTTGTGGTCTATCGCCCTGCTGACCACTAGGGCTAGTGTTCGCGTTGCTGGCCAGCGCAGACATGGTTCTCCGTCCCGGATGAAGGTAGGCAGATGTCCACCGTCCTGAAGTACGTCGTCGTCGCCGTTCTCGCCGTCGTGTCGATCGCCTGGCGCGACCTCAACCTCCACACGTTCCTCGCGCCGGGGGTCGAGCTCGTCACGGTGCTCGCGGTGGCCTCGGCCGTCCTGCTGCCCCGGGTGCCGGCCGTCGCGGTCCCGCTGGTGACGGTCGCCGTCGGCGACGTGGTCCTCGGCTCCTCCTCGGCGATCTCCCTCTACGTCTGGGTGGCCTGGTGCGCCGTCGCGGTGGGTGCGCTGGCCCTGCGCGCGGCCCGGAGCCGGCGCGCGACCCTCGCGCTCGGCGCCGGGTTCGGGGCAGCCGCCAGCACCCTGTTCTTCCTGGTGAGCAACTTCGGCACCTGGATGCTCGGGCGCGGCGAGTGGTACGCCGACTCCCTCAGCGGGTTGCTCGCCGCCTACGCGGCGGGAGTGCCGTTCTATCTCGTTCCGCTCGGGGCCAACCTCGTCCTCGTCCCGGTGGCCGCCCTCGCCGCCCACGCCCTGCGCGCGTCGAGCGCCGTCCCCGCGCCGTCCCCGCTGCCTGTCCGCTGACCCGGCCACCGGCCGCCAGAGAGGAAACTCGTGCTCACCTTCCAGCTCCCTGACTCCTTCGTCGCGGCGTACGCCGGGCGGCCCGTGCCCTGGGGCTACGCGGACGCCGCCGGGAACTCCCTCGGCGAGATCACGTTCCTGCGCACGTACTCCCGCCAGCGCGAGGACGGCACCAAGGAACGCTGGCACGAGGTGGTCCGCCGAGTCGTCGAGGGCATGTTCTCGATCCTGCGGGACCACACGACGAAGCAGCGACTGCCCTGGGACGAGGTCTGGGCGCAGGAGACGGCTCGGGACGCCTACGAGCGGCTCTTCGAGCTCAGATGGAGCCCGCCGGGCCGCGGGCTGTGGGTGATGGGCACCCCGCTGGTCAACTCCCTCGGCAACTCCGCGCCCCTGCAGAACTGCGCCTTCGTCTCGACCGACGAGATGAGCGCCGCCGAGCCGGCGCTCCCGTTCACCTTTCTCATGGAGGCGTCCATGCTCGGCGTGGGCGTCGGGTTCGACACCGCCGGCGCCGCCCGGGGCCTGACGCTGCAGGACCCGAGGGTGCACGACGCGAGCGAGGGACTCGTGCTCGACGCCACCGGGCGGGCCCTGCCGCCGGTGGTCGGGGCGGGGACGCCCGTCCACACGATCCCCGACACCCGGGAGGGCTGGGTCGCCTCCACGGCCATGGTCATCGACGCCTACCTCCGGGGCGACGAGCTGCCCGTGATGGACTACTCGCTCGTGCGGCCCCTGGGTGCGCCGATCCGGACCTTCGGCGGCACGGCCGCCGGCCCCGTGCCGTTGCACCGCCTGCACACGGCCCTCCGCGGCGTGCTGGCGGGACGCGCCGGAGAGCCGCTGACCACCCGGGACATCGCCGACATCGGGAACCTCATCGGGGTGTGCGTTGTCGCCGGCAACGTCCGCCGCTCCGCCGAGATCCTGCTCGGCCGGATCGACGACCCGGACTTCCTCGACCTGAAGAACCCCGAGGCCTTCCCCGAGCGCAACTCCTACGACCCCGCCCGGCCGGGATGGGCGTGGATGTCGAACAACTCGGTCGTCGTCGACACCGCCACCGACCTGTCGGGCCTGACGGAGGCGATCGCGCGCAACGGCGAGCCCGGCGTCGTCTGGCTCGACACCACCCGTGCGTACGGTCGGCTGGCCGACCCCGCCGACCACAGGGACCACCGGGTCCAGGGCTACAACCCGTGCGCGGAGCAGCCGCTGGAGTCGTTCGAGTGCTGCACCCTCGTGGAGACCTTCCCGTCCCGTGCGTCGTCGAAGGAGGACTACTTCGCAACGCTGCGGATCGCCTTCCTCTACGGCAAGGCCGTCACCCTGCTGCCCACCCACTGGGAGCGGACCAACGCCGTCATGCAGCGCAACCGGCGGGTGGGCACCTCGATGTCCGGGATCGCGGACTTCGTGGACACCCACGGCACGGAGGTGATGCGCGAATGGATGGACGAGGGCTACGGCGTGGTCCGCGCGTGGGACACCGAGCTGTCGGAGGTTCTCGCGGTGCGCGAGTCGATCCGCACCACGACGGTCAAGCCCAGCGGCACGGTGAGCATCGTCGCCGGCGTCTCCCCGGGCGTGCACTGGGCGCCGGGCGGCACCTACTTCCACCGGGCGATCAGGTTCCGCACCGAGGACCCGCTCGTCACCCTGTTCCGGGCCGCCGGGTACCGGGTGGAGCCCGCCGGCGAGGACCCGTCCGGGACGTCGGTCGTGTTCTTCCCGATCCGGTCGGCGGCCCGCCGCTCGGAGAAGGACGTCACCCTGCGGGAGAAGGCCGGGCTGGCCGCGCTCGCGCAGCGGTACTGGTCCGACAACTCCGTGTCGGTGACGCTCTCGTTCGACCCGGAGACCGAGGGCGGGCAGATCGGCGACGTCCTGCGCGACCTCGCCGGGCGCCTCAAGACGGCCTCGTTCCTGCCCCAGGGCAACTTCGTCTACCCGCAGATGCCGTACACGCAGATCACCGCCGAGGAGTACGAGGCGGCGTCGCGGCGACTCGTGCCCGCCTACCTCGACGCCGTGTACGACGGCGACCTGGAGACGATCGACGCCCTCGGCGAGGCGTTCTGCGACACGGACGACTGCGAGCTCGACGGGATCCGCATCAACGCCGAGCTCGGGGGAGCCTCGTGACGCCGGCGCTCAGAGCGTGTCGGCGGACAGGGCGTCGCAGTCCTGCATCGTGCCGCCCTCGTACCCCATGGTGAACCAGCGCACCCGCTGCTCCGAGGTGCCGTGGGTGAAGCCCTCCGGGGTGATCCGGCCGGTGGCCTGTCGCTGGATGTGGTCGTCGCCGACGGTGGCCGCGGCGTCCAGCGCCTGGCCGAGCTCGGCCTGCGAGATCGGGTCCAGGAAGGTGACGCCGGTGTCGGGGTCGACCACTGTCGCGGCGGACCCCGCCCACATGCCGGCAAGGCAGTCGGCCATGAGCTCGATGCGCACGGAGTCGGACTCGGGCCCGCTGCCGCCGCGGTCGGCGGCGTCCATCGCTCCGGAGAGCTGCTCGACGTGGTGCCCCATCTCGTGCGCCACGACGTACATCTCCGCGAGCGGCCCGCCCTCGGCGCCGAACTGGGAGCTGAGCTGGTCGAAGAACGACACGTCCACGTAGATCGTCTGGTCGGGCGGGCAGTAGAACGGCCCCGTCGCGCTCGACGCCGCGCCGCAGCCGGTCGTCGTCGACCCGGAGAAGCTCTCGACCGGCGGGGGCACGTACTCGACGCCCGCCTGCTCCGGCAGCACCTGCTCCCAGTAGGCGTCCAACGACTGCACGCTCGCGGACAGGCGGCACTCCCGGTCGCTGTTCGCCTCCTGGGCCGTGCAGTCGTCGATGAACTGCTGCTGACCCTCGCCGACGGGCGCGGGGCCCTCCTGGACCGCGCCGCCGAGCGAGCCGACGACCTGGCCCAGGTCGCCGCCGAGGAAGACCGCCAGCAGCGCCACCACGACGGCCCCGATGCCGCCACCCACGACCGCGCCCCGGCGACCGCCGCCCTTGCGGACCCGGCCGCCCTCGAACTGCCCACCCTCGTTGAACGTCACGAGCACACGGTAGGCCGGGCGGGCAGCGCTCGCGCCCGGATCGGGGCACGGGTCACGACAGGAGCCACGGCAGGCGTCACGACTCGTAGCCCGTCGGCGTCTCGACCGACTCCCAGTGCCACGGCTCCGGGAGACGCCCGTTCGGCCCGGCCCAGTCGGGATGGTGCCACCCGTGCTCCTCGGCGTGATCCGTGAGCCAGCGGTAGCGGGCGCTGTCGAAGCCGTCAGGCCCCATGGCCAGGTCGACGGCCGTGCCCAGCCCGTGGTTGGAGCAGCCGGGCGGCGCGGCGAGCGGGTTCGGGTCGTCCGGGTTGTAGACGTCGATCTGTTGCGCATAGCTCCGGTAGGCGGAGTTGACGGTGAGGTGCTGCCCGAACTCGGCCAGGTAGGCGCGGTCGAGCTCGACGAGGCCGTCCAGGACGTCGGCCCGCACCAGGTACTGCGGTGCCCACGGGATCGGCGCGAGCTCGGCGTCGTCCAGGCGCCCGGCCTCCGGGAACCAGACCTGGTCGGGCTCCGGGCAGGCGGCGGTGTCCTGCGCCGTCAGGAGCATGGTGGTGGAACGCCCGAGCTCGTCGAGCTGCGCCAGCAGGGTGGCGGCCACCGCCTCGACGTCCTCGAGCGGCGCGCCCTGCAGGGCGTCGTCGCCGCTCGCGTCCAGCGCCTCGACCGCGGACCCGAGCGCGGTCCGCGCCGTGGTGCCGACGTCGTCCGCCACCGCGCGCCCCTCGTCGGCCAGCTCGTCGCTCGCGGCCAGCACCACCTCGGCCCGCTCGGCCACGGGTGCGAGCGCCTCCCGGGCCCCGCCGACCTCGGTGTGCGCGAACTCCAGCCGCGAGGCACGCACCGCCGCGACGCCCTCGTCGAGACGCACCTGCAGGGGGTCGGCGTCCCCCGGCCGCACGTCGAGGAGGGGGGTGCCGTCGAGGACGTCCTGCGCGTCGTCGACGGCGGCGGTGAGGACCGTCCGCACCGTCGTGTCGGCGACCCGGTCGGCGGAGTCGGCGAGCTCCGTGCGTGCCGTGGCGGTCCGGGCGGCCAGGTCGGCCTGCTCGCCCCGGACCGTCCAGACCAGGGCTCCGGCGGTCCCGGCCAGCGCCACGCCCACCAGGACGAGCGAGACCGCGACCCGCACGCCGCGACGACGCCCCGGCAGCACCCTCGCGTGCCGCAGGTCCAGGTCGACGGCGCGCGAGCGCGGCCGGACCAGGTGGAGCAGCGCACCCCCGGCCGCGGCGCCGAGCGCGTACCAGGCGAGGTCCGTGGCGCCGAAGGCCGTGCCGAACACGTACCTCGCCTCCGGGACCGCCTCGAGGATCTGGGCGGGGACCGCGCTGAGGTGGGACAGCTCGATCGCCGCGCAGACCACGAGGGCGGCACCGGCCGCCACGACCGGGCTCGTGCGCGGACGCACCAGGACGAGGAGCAGGAGCACGAGGACGGTGAAGAGGGCGTCCCCGAGGGGGCCGCCGACCTCCGGGGGGAGCACGGCCCGCCCTCCGAGCCCGGCGAGGATCACGACCAGGGCGAGGACTGCAGCCGTCGGGCGGGGGGTGCGGGGCAGCCGGGACGTCACGGTCAGACACCCTATCGACCGTCGTGACGCCGGCCGGCCGCCGTTCGTGCGGTTTCGGGGGAGGTCTCCGGGGTGTGACGTGCGTCGTCGTCGGTGCCCGCGACGCCCCGTAGACTCGGAGGAGCCTCCCACCCCCTTGTCGAAGGACACCCCTGCCTTGATCACCGCCCACGGCGTCGAGCTGCGCTTCGGCGCCCGCGTCCTGCTGCACGAGGCCACGTTCCGCGTGGCCCCGGGCGACCGCATCGGCCTCGTCGGTCGCAACGGCGCCGGGAAGACGACGCTCACGAAGACGCTCGCCGGCGACACCCTGCCCACGGGCGGCAAGATCGTGCGCGGCACCGACATCGGGTACCTGCCGCAGGACCCGCGCACCGGCGACCTCGAGGTCGTCGCCATGGACCGCGTGCTCAGCGCCCGCGGCCTCGACCGGGTGGTCGCGCAGATGCGCGAGGCCGAGGGCCAGATGGCGTCGGCGGACCCGGAGACGCAGACCGCGGCGATGGAGCGGTACCCGAAGCTCGAGGCACGGTTCCTCGCGGCCGGCGGGTACGCGGCCGAGTCCGAGGCGCACCGCATCACCAGCAACCTCGGCCTGGACGACCGCGTGCTCGCCCAGCCCCTGAACACCCTGTCCGGGGGTCAGCGCCGGCGCATCGAGCTCGCGCGCATCCTGTTCTCCGGCGTCGACACCCTGCTGCTGGACGAGCCCACCAACCACCTCGACGCCGACAGCATCGTGTGGCTGCGCGACTACCTCAAGTCGTACCCGGGCGGGTTCATCGTCATCAGCCACGACGTCGAGCTCCTGCGGGCGACCGTGAACAAGGTGTTCCACCTGGACGCGAACAGGGGCGAGCTCGACCAGTACAACCTCGGCTGGGACGCCTACATCGCCCAGCGTGAGCAGGACGAGCGCCGCCGGCGCCGCGAGCGCGCCAACGCGGAGAAGAAGGCCGGGGTGCTGCTCGCCCAGGCCGACAAGATGCGGGCCAAGGCGACCAAGGCCACAGCCGCCCAGAACATGATGAAGCGCGCGGAGCGCATGCTCTCGGGCCTCGAGGGCGAGCGCCAGGCCGACCGGGTCGCGCACCTGCGCTTCCCGACGCCGGCACCGTGCGGGCGCACGCCGCTCACCGCCGAGGAGCTGTCCAAGAGCTACGGCTCGCAGGAGGTCTTCGCCGGGGTCGACCTCGCGATCGACCGGGGCTCCCGGGTCGTGATCCTGGGGCTCAACGGCGCCGGCAAGACGACGCTGCTGCGCATCCTGGCCGGTGTGGAGGCGTCCGACACGGGCGAGGTCGTGCCCGGGCACGGGCTCAAGATCGGCTACTACGCGCAGGAGCACGACACCCTCGACATGGACGCGACGGTCGTGGCGAACCTGCGGCACGCGGCGCCCGACCTCACGGACACCCAGGTGCGCTCCGTGCTGGGCTCGTTCCTGTTCAGCGGCGACGACGCCGAGAAGCCCGCGCACGTGCTCTCCGGCGGCGAGAAGACCCGGCTGGCGCTGGCGACGCTCGTGGTCTCGAGCGCCAACGTGCTGCTGCTCGACGAGCCCACCAACAACCTCGACCCTGCGTCGCGCGCCGAGATCCTCGGGGCGCTCAACACGTACGAGGGGGCCGTCGTGATGGTCACCCACGACGACGGCGCGGTCGAGGCCCTGGAGCCGGACCGCGTCCTGCTGCTGCCGGACGGTGACGAGGACCTCTGGTCGGACGACTACGCCGAGCTGGTGTCCCTGGCCTGACGGGGGGTGCCGCCGCCTGCCGCCGCGGAGTCCTCCGCGGCGTCGATCAGGGCGTCCTCGTAGTCCTCGTCGACGCGCCGGGGGGCGCGTCGGGGTCGCGCCGCCCCGCGCCCCCGCGACCCGCCGGGGTCCGGGCCGGCCGCGAGCAGGTCGCCGGCAGTGACGGTGGCGGGGCGCGTCTCGCGCCGCCACAGGGCGACGAAGCCGCCGACCGCGCCCAGCGCGAACACGCACCACTGGAACGTGTAGCTGAGGTGGGAGCCGGGATCCGTGTCCGGCTCGGGCAGCGCGACCAGCGCCGTCGTCGGGGCCGGGTCCTCCGCCCGCAGCTGGCCGTAGGCGCCGACCGTGCGGCCCTGCGCCCACGCGCCGCCGCCGGGCCCGGCCGCGAGCACCTGGTCGGTGCTGATCGCCTGCACCTGCCCGTCGGGGGTGCCGCGGTCCGAGGCGGGCTCGTCGGCGCGCATCGTGACCTCGACGCGCACCTCGCCGTCGGGCGGGTCGGGGACGGCGGCCGGCTCGCTCGCGTCCGCCCCGACCGGGACGAAGCCCCGGTCGACGACGAGCACGACCTGCTGCCCGTCGGCGAGCGTGGTCTCGAACGGGACGAGCAGGTGGAACCCGGCGGTGCCGCCCACCGGACGGTTCCGCAGCAGCACGGTGTCCTGCGGCCGGTAGGTGCCGGTGGCCTCGACGGGACGCCAGACGTCGTCGTCGCCGAGCGTGTCGCCGGGGCCGTCGAGGACGTCGCCGAGCGGGACCGGGGCGGAGGCGTAGTTGGACTCGACGAGGTCGATCTGCGCCTGCCGGTCGGTGTAGCGGTGCCACTGCCAGAACGCGGCGAGGACGCAGAGGGCGGCGAGGAGCACCGCCGCGAGGCCGAGGGTGACCCACTGGCGGCGGGTCCGCGGGGCGTCGGCCCCGTCGGGGGACGGCTGCTCGGGGACGGGCGTGGTCACGCGCGCTCGAGCTCCGTGACGGGCACGGTCTGCTTCCAGAAGGACCTCGCCCCGAGGAACTGCTCGAGGTGCTCGCGGTGCGTGTCGCACGCCAGCCACACCTTGCGGCGCTCCGGGGTGTGCAGCCGCGGGTTGTTCCACAGCAGCCCCCACCGGGCCTCGCCGCGGCAGCCCTTCGCGGAGCAGATCAGCTCGCCCGCCACGGGGTCGGCGCTGCCTCCGAGCAGGTCCATCAGTGCTCCTTCGTCGGGTCGTCCGAGCGGGTGCCCGGGGTGTCGTCGCGGGTGTCGTCGGTGTCTTCGCGGGCGTCGGTGTCGTCGGGGGCCTCGTCGTCCTGGTGCTCGATGACGCGGCCGGGACCGCTCGACGGCGAGGCCGCGTCGCCGGGTGGGGCCGGGGCCGGGTCCGCGGGCGCCCGCAGCGCCGGGAGGTCGGCCCTCACGAAGGGCGAGGTGTCGTAGGTGACCCGGTCGCGGCCCGCGTTGGCGAACAGCACGGCCGAGTACGGGAGCACGACGGCGGCCGCGAGGAGCACCATCTGCAGCCAGAGGATCCCGCGCGCGAGGAAGATCGCGGACAGGAAGCAGACGAGCCGGATACCCATCTGCACGAGGTACCGCCGGGTCCGGCGCGCCTGGTCCTCGGAGAGCGGCTCCGGGGCGTTCGTGATCGACGGGACGTCGGCCGGGCCCTGTGCAGGAGGCTGCCCGCGCCCGGGCGAAGGCGCTCCGGCCGGCGTCGATCGGGCATTGCTCACCGTGCCAGTCTACGGCGGCACGGGTGCCTTCCTCACGCCCCCGGACGGCTCCGGGTTGTAGGTAACCGACAAACGGTCGCGATCCGCTGTGGCCCGTCCCCAGCCGGTGTCCTGGCCGGTCCGGGGTAGCGTCACCCTGGGCCGGGCACACCCGTGTCCCGTCCCGACAGACCGCACGCCGTACCCGCCGCCCGAGGAGAGAACCGTGACCGACGCCCCCGCCGCGCAGCCCCAGGAGACCCCCGCTCGCGTCGTGGTCGTGACCGGAGCCGCCCGCGGCATCGGCCGCACCATCGCCGAGCGCTTCGTGGCGGCCGGCGACACCGTCGCCACCCTGTACCGCGGCGGCGACCTGCCCGCGGGCGTGCACGGCTTCGTGGCCGACGTCACCGACAGCGCGGCCGTGGACGCGGCGTTCGCCGAGATCGAGAAGTCGCTGGGCGCGGTCGAGGTGCTCGTCGCCAACGCGGGCGTGACCCGCGACCAGCTCCTCATGCGGATGAGCGACGAGGAGTTCGAGACCGTCCTGGACGTCAACCTCACCGGGACGTTCCGCTGCGTGCGCCGCGCGTCGAAGGGCATGATCCGCGCGCGCAAGGGCCGCATCGTGCTCGTCGGCTCGGTCGTCGGGCTGTACGGCGGGCCCGGGCAGGTCAACTACTCGTCGTCCAAGGCCGCCCTGGTCGGCATGGCGCGCTCGATCACCCGTGAGCTCGGCGGGCGCGGCATCACCGCGAACGTGGTGGCACCGGGCTTCGTCGAGACCGACATGACGGCCACCCTGCCCGAGGCGACCCAGCAGCAGTACAAGGCGTCCATCCCCGCCGGGCGGTTCGCCTCCACCGACGAGGTCGCGGGCGTGGTCCAGTTCCTGGCCTCGGACGCCGCGGCCTACGTCTCCGGCGCCGTCGTCCCCGTCGACGGCGGACTCGGCATGGGGCACTGACCGCTCCCGTGCCACCGCGGCCCCGGCCGCCCCACGCTCTCCCCGCACCCAGCGAAAGGTCATCATGGCTCTGCTCGACGGCAAGAAGCTCCTCATCACCGGCGTCCTCACCGACAGCTCGATCGCGTTCCACGCGGCCCGGCTGGCCCAGGAGGAGGGCGCCGAGGTGGTCCTGACGTCCTTCGGGCGCCAGATGAAGCTCACGCAGGCCTTTGCCAAGCGCCTGCCGGTCACGGCGCCGGTCGTCGAGCTCGACGTCACCAGCGGAGACGACCTGGCCGCGCTCGCCGACCGCGTCCGCGAGCACACCGACCACCTGGACGGCGTCGTGCACTCCATCGGGTTCGCGCCCCAGACGGTCATGGGCGGCAACTTCCTCGCCGCGGGGTGGGACGACGTCGCCACGGCGCTGCAGGTCTCGACGTACTCCTACAAGTCGCTGGTCGAGGCGGCGCGCCCGCTCATGTCGGGCGGGGCGTACGTGGGGCTCACGTTCGACGCGCAGTTCGCCTGGCCGGTCTACGACTGGATGGGCGTCGCCAAGGCCGGTCTCGAGTCCGCGAACCGCTACCTGGCCCGTGACCTGGGGCCGCACGGCATCCGGTGTAATCTCGTCTCCGCCGGGCCCATCCGCACCACGGCGGCGAAGTCCATCCCGGGCTTCGAGACCATGGAGGAGGCCTGGCCGCGTCGCGCGCCGCTCGGCTGGGACCAGACGACGGCGGAGCCTGCGGCGCGCGCCGTGGTGGCTCTCCTGTCCGACTGGTTCCCCGCCACGACCGGCGAGATCGTCCACGTCGATGGCGGAGTGCACGCGATGGGTCAGTGACCGGTCCGCACCTGGACCGGCGCGGGGTCGACTACTCTCCGCAGTAGTCACGGAACGGGTGGACGGGGAGCATGAGAGCCGATTCGCACGCCGAGGGGACAGCGCCGGTGCGGCGCCTGGTCCTCCTGCGGCACGCCAAGGCCGAGCCGGGGCGCGGCGTCGTCACGGACGACCAGCGTCCGCTCGCGCTGACGGGCCGCAAGCAGGCCTCCCGGGTGGGCATGGCGTTGACGGCGGCGAGGCTCGTGCCCGATCTGGCCCTCGTCTCCTCCGCCCTGCGGACCCGCCAGACCTGGGACCTCGCCTCCGCGCACCTCGACGGTGCCGCGGACGTGGTGCTGCAGGTCCGCGACGAGCTGTACGAGTCGAGCGTGAAGGACGTGGTCGCGCTGCTGCGCGACGTGCCCGACCACGTCCGGACCGTCCTCGTCGTCGGCCACGAGCCGACGATGGCGGCCACGGCCGCCCACCTCGCGGGGGAGGGGTCCGACGACGCGGCGCTCGCGCAGGTGCGCGTCGGGGTCCCGACCGCGACCTACTCCGTGCTCGAGTCCGCCGACCTGCCCTGGTCGGGCTGGGGCAGGTCGGCGGTCCGGCTGGTCCACGTCGGCCGGCCCTCCTGACCGGAGGGCCGCTGGGGCGCCCTAGGTCCCGGCGACGGCGTCGACCCCGTCGATGACGTCGAGGACCGCGTCCAGCCGGGGGCCGTCGACGCTGAACGGCGACTGGGCGCGCACCACCGGCTTGGCGGCGAACGCGATCCCGATGCCGGCGGCGCCGATCATGTCGAGGTCGTTCGCGCCGTCGCCCACCGCGACGGTGTCGGTCATGGCGATCCCGCACTCGGCGGCCCAGCGCCGCAGGGTCGCGGCCTTGTCCGCGCGGTCGATCACGGGACCGACGGTGCGGCCGGTCAGCACGCCGTCCGAGACCTCGAGGCGGTTGGCGCGCCACAGGCGGATGCCGAGCGACTCCGCGAGCGGCTCGAGGATCTCCGCGAACCCCCCGGAGACGAGGCCGAACTCCCAGCCGCGCCGCCGCGTCTCGGCGACGAGCTCGCGGGCGCCGGGGGTCAGCTCGACGGCGTCACGCACCGCGTCAAGGGCCTCCGTCCGGACACCGGCCAGCGTGGCGACGCGCTCGCGCAGGGAGCCGGCGAAGTCCAGCTCGCCGCGCATCGCGCGCTCCGTGACGGCGGCCACCTGGGCGCGCGTGCCCGCGTGGTCGGCGATGAGCTCGATGACCTCGGCGGTGATGAACGTGGAGTCGACGTCGGTGACGACGAGCCTGCGGGGGAGGACGTGCGAGTGCGCGGACTGCTGATCAGGCAAGGACGGTGCCCTTCGGGACGACGGTGATCCCCGACGCCGTGACGGTGAACCCACGGGCCCGGTCCTCGTCGTGGTCGACGCCGATCCGGACCCGCTCGCCCACCACCACGTTCTTGTCGAGGATGGAGCGGTGGACCTGGGCGTGCCTGTGAACCTGGACGTGGTCCATCAGGACGGAGTCCGTGACGGTTGCCCAGGAGTGCAGGTACGTGCCCGGGGACAGGATGGACCCTGCGACCGTCGCCCCGGAGATGAGGACACCAGGCGAGACGATCGAGTCGGCGGCGTGGCCGAGGCGGCCGGCCCCGGCGTGCACGAACTTGGCGGGCGGCAGGCCGGTGTAGCCCGTGAAGAGCGGCCAGTCCGAGTTGTAGAGGTTGAACACGGGCTGGACGGTGATGAGGTCCTGGTTCGCGTCGAAGTAGGCGTCGATCGTGCCGACGTCGCGCCAGTAGTCCCGGTCGCGGTCGGTCGAGCCGGGCACGTCGTTGCGGATGAAGTCGTAGACGGCGGCGGTGCCCTCGGCGACGAACGCGGGCACGATGTCGCCCCCCATGTCGTGCCGCGAGTCCGGGTCCGCCGAGTCCTTGGTGACCGCCTCGACGAGCGCGTCCGCGTCGAAGACGTAGTTGCCCATCGAGGCGAGCACCTCGGTGGGGGAGTCCGGCAGCCCGACCGGGGCGACGGGCTTCTCGAGGAAGTCGCGGATCCGGGTGGGGTCGTCCGGGTCGACGTCGATGACGCCGAACTGGTCGGCCATGGCGATCGGCTGCCGGATGGCCGCGACAGTGGCCCGTGCGCCCGAGGAGACGTGGGCCTCGACCATCTGCGAGAAGTCCATGCGGTAGACATGGTCGGCGCCCACCACCACGACGATGTCGGGCCGCTCGTCGGAGATGATGTTGAGGCACTGGTAGATCGCGTCCGCGCTGCCGAGGTACCAGTGCTTGCCGACGCGCTGCTGCGCCGGCACGGACGAGACGTAGTTGCCCAGCAGCGGGGACATCCGCCAGGTCTTGGAGATGTGCCGGTCCAGCGAGTGCGACTTGTACTGCGTCAGCACGATCACCTGGAGGTAGCGCGAGTTGATGATGTTCGACAGCGCGAAGTCCACGAGGCGGTAGATCCCGCCGAACGGGACGGCCGGTTTGGCCCGTTGGGCAGTGAGCGGCATGAGCCGCTTCCCCTCGCCGCCGGCGAGGACGATCGCGAGCACGCGGGGGTGGGTCGACGCCATGGACCCGACCCTAGGACCTTCGAGCCCCTGGCGCCGCGCGACCGCCCGGTGCGGCGGCGGTCGGGCACCGGATCACGTTAGGTTGGCGTGCGTGAGCACCGCCTCGACACCTGCGCCGCCCTCCGTGCGGATCGACCTGCTGACCCGGGAGTACCCGCCGCACGTGTACGGGGGCGCCGGCGTGCACGTCGCCGAGCTGTCCGCAGCGCTGCGCGGACAGGCGGACGTGCGGGTCCGGTGCTTCGACGGCCCGCGCCCCGACGGCGGCCCCGGGGTGACGGGGTACGGCGTGCCCGCCGAGCTCGCGGGGGCGAACCCCTCGCTGGGCACGCTGGGCGTCGACCTCCAGATGGCGGCGGACGTGGCCGGGGCCGACGTCGTCCACTCGCACACCTGGTACGCGAACCTGGCCGGGCACCTGGCGTCCCTGCTGCACGGCGTCCCGCACGTCGTGACGGCCCACTCGCTGGAGCCGCTGCGGCCGTGGAAGGCCGAGCAGCTCGGCGGCGGGTACGCGGTGTCGTCGTGGGCCGAGCGCACGGCCTACCTGTCCGCCGCGGCGGTCGTCGCGGTGTCGGCGGGCATGCGTGCCGACATCCTGCGCGTGTACCCCGAGCTGGACCCCGAGCGCGTGCGCGTGGTGCACAACGGCATCGACCTCGCGGGGTGGCAGCGGCCGCCGGCGGGCGACGAGGCCGCCGACCGCACGGTGCGCGCGCTCGGCATCGACCCGGAGGCGCCCGCGGTGGTGTTCGTCGGCCGGATCACCCGGCAGAAGGGGCTGCCGTACCTGCTGCGCGCGGCGGCGCTCCTGCCGCGCGAGGTGCAGGTGGTGCTCTGCGCCGGCGCGCCGGACACGCCCGAGATCATGGCGGAGGTCCGCGGCCTGGTCGACGAGCTGCGGCGGGCTCGCGGCGGGCCGCCCGGCGACGACGCCGGCGTGGTCTGGATCGAGCAGATGCTCCCGCGCCCCGACCTGGTGGCGGTGCTCGCCGCGAGCACCGTCTTCGTGTGCCCGTCGGTCTACGAGCCGCTGGGCATCGTCAACCTCGAGGCGATGGCGGTGGGCCTGCCCGTCGTCGGCACCGCCACCGGCGGCATCCCGGAGGTGGTCGACGACGGCGTGACCGGTGCGCTCGTGCCGATCGAGCAGTCCGACGACGGCACCGGGACGCCGCTCGACCCCGACCGGTTCGTGGCCGACCTGATGGGCGCGCTCACCAGGGTGCTCGAGGACCCGGCCCGAGCCCGGGCGATGGGAGCGGCGGGCCGCCGTCGCGCGGAGGAGCACTTCGCCTGGTCGACGATCGCGCAGCGGACGATGGAGGTCTACCGCAGCGTGCTGTAGGTGGCGGCCGACAGCGCGTGGCGCGCCGTGCGCTCCACCTCGCGCAGCGCCGTGGTGCGCTGGTCGGACTGCCAGAGGTTGACCGCGCCGCCCTCGTCGACGGTCGCGAGGTCGACGATCGCCAGGAGCCGGGTCGCGAGCTGCAGCACCCGGCCGCGGCGCCCGTCGAGGTCGGGCACGGGCCAGCCGGACGTGGTGCTGCGGCGCACGCGCTCGATCGCGTCCGCCGCGTCGTCGCGCCAGCGGGCGACGTCGAGGGAGTCCAGCGCGTCGGTGGCCACCACGAGGCTCGTGCGCAGGTCCCGCTCGGCGTCCGGGAGCGACCCGAGCGCTCCGGCGACGAGGGTGGTCCAGGCGGGCACCGGCCGGACCTCCCAGCGCACCAGGTGGCCCGGTTCCAGCGAGCTGCCGAAAGCGGTGACCTGCGGCACGGCGGCCCACGAGCCGTGCGGGGTCGTCACGACCACGCACTCGCCCGCCTCGGTGGCCTGGGGGTTCACGTCGGCGGGGACACCGGCGGGGTCGCCCGGCGCGGGCAGGAGCGCGCAGACC
The DNA here is from genome assembly GCF_020297055.1 of Isoptericola luteus. Lineage (GTDB taxonomy): Bacteria > Actinomycetota > Actinomycetes > Actinomycetales > Cellulomonadaceae > Isoptericola > Isoptericola luteus. Next base: position 43,679 of record NZ_JAIXCQ010000005.1, read on the forward strand.
TCCCGGGGGCCGGTGCACCACGACGTGACGAGGTCCTTGAGCCCGGCGTCGGCGCTGGTGCCGGGCAGCCCGGCGACGGTGTGCGGCTCGTCGTCGTCCTGGACGCTGCGGACGGCGACGCCCGGCGAGGTGCCGACCGCGCCGAGCCACAGCGCCAGCACGACGCTGCGCGGGAGGGCGTTCTGGTCGGTCTCCACGGGCACCCACCCTAGACGGCGTGCGGAGGTGCGTGCAGGCAGGTCGCGCCGTCCGGGCGCCGGTGCGGGACGCCGGTGCGGGCGTCGCGCTCGGGTAGGGTCGGGCCTCATGAGCGCGGTTCTCGACCTGCAGGGCGTCACCGTCCGACGCGGCCCCAAGACCATTCTCGACGGCGTCGACTGGCAGGTGAACGAGGGCGAGCGCTGGGTGGTCCTGGGTCCTAACGGCGCCGGCAAGACGACCCTCCTGCAGATCCTCGCCGGTCGGCTGCACCCGACGGCCGGGACGGCGGACCTGCTCGGTGAGCGGATCGGCCGGGTCGACGTCTTCGAGCTGCGCCCCCGCATCGGCTTCTCGTCCGCGGCGCTCGCCGAGCGCATCCCTGGCCACGAGAAGGTGCGCGACGTCGTCCTGACCGCCGCCTACGGCGTGACCGGCCGGTGGCAGGAGGAGTACGAGGCGTTCGACGACGAGCGGGCCGGTGACCTCCTCGCGGCGTTCGACGTGGCCGAGCTCGCCGACCGGCACTACGGCACGCTGTCGGAGGGGGAGCGCAAGCGCGTCCAGATCGCGAGGGCCCTCATGACGGACCCCGAGATCCTGCTGCTCGACGAGCCCGGTGCGGGGCTCGACCTGGCGGGCCGGGAGGAGCTCGTGGGGGCGCTGTCCGAGCTCGCCGGGGACGAGGCGTCCCCCGTGCTGGTGCTGGTCACGCACCACGTGGAGGAGATCCCGCCCGGGTTCACCCACCTGCTGCTGCTCGGCCAGGGCACCGTCCAGGCGGCCGGCCAGCTGGGCGAGACGCTCACGGCCGACAACCTCTCCGAGGCCTTCGGGATGCCGCTCATGGTGGCCCACGGGGGCGGCCGCTGGCTGGCGCGCGCCGCGCGGCCCGGCGGCCGCTGAGATCTTTCGGGGGCGTGCGATTGCTTGGTAAAGTCTAAGCAAAACCCTGTGACCGGAGGACATGCTCCCCGGTGCGGGCTCTGGTGGAGGTGACCATGGATTCGTGGCTGTGGTGGGTCGGCGCGGCGCTGGTGCTGGCCGTGATCGAGATGCTCTCCTTGGACCTCGTGTTCATCATGCTGGCGGGCGGTGCTCTCGGCGGCGCGGCCACGGCGGCCCTGGGTGGGCCCCTGTGGCTCCAGTTCGTCGTGGCGTGCCTCGTCGCCGCGCTGTTCGTCTTCACTCTGCGGCCCTGGCTGCTGCAGCACCTCCGCGCGCGCGGCCCGCTCGTGGAGACCAACGCCGCCGCGCACGTGGGCCGGCCCGCCGTGGTCATCGCGACCGTCACCGAGACCGGTGGCCGCGTGAAGCTCGCCGGCGAGGTCTGGAGCGCGCGGCTCGAGGACGACGGCGTCCCGAACAGCTCGGACGCCCTGCCCGAGGGCACCGAGGTGCGCGTGGTGCGGATCGACGGGGCGACCGCCGTGGTCGTGCCCGTGGTGACGTCGCACGAGCATCCCGCCTGACCCCGGTGGCCGGGACCCCGGCCACCGGCTCTCGTCCTGACAAGAAAGGGACACCGTGTCCGAAGAAGTGACCGCCGGCTCTGTCGCCATCTGGATCTTGATCATCGCGCTCGTGATCTTCTTCATCGTCGCGCTCTTCAAGATGGTGCGGGTCGTGCCGCAGGCGACGGCCCAGATCATCGAGCGCCTCGGTAGGTACAACAAGACCTTCGAGCCCGGCCTGCACTGGCTCTTCCCGTTCATCGACCGGGTGCGCGCCGGCGTCGACCTGCGCGAGCAGGTGGTTTCGTTCGCCCCGCAGCCCGTGATCACGAGCGACAACCTCGTGGTCAGCATCGACACGGTGATCTACTTCCAGGTCACCGAGCCCAAGTCGGCCGTCTACGAGATCGCGAACTACATCACCGGCATCGAGCAGCTCACGGTGACCACGCTGCGTAACGTGGTCGGTTCCATGGACCTGGAGCAGACGCTGACCAGCCGCGACCAGATCAACGGCCAGCTCCGCGGGGTGCTGGACGAGGCGACCGGCCGATGGGGCGTGCGCGTCAACCGCGTCGAGCTCAAGTCGATCGACCCGCCGGCGAGCGTGCAGGGTGCCATGGAGCAGCAGATGCGCGCCGAGCGCGACCGCCGAGCGACGATCCTCACGGCCGAGGGCGTCAAGCAGTCGGCGATCCTCACGGCCGAGGGCGAGAAGCAGTCGCAGATCCTGCGCGCGGAGGGCACCGCCCAGTCGGCGATCCTCACGGCCGAGGGCGAGGCGCGCGCCATCCTCCAGGTCTTCGACGCCATCCACCAGGGCGACGCCGACCCGAAGCTGCTCGCGTACCAGTACCTGCAGATGCTGCCGCAGATCGCCAACGGCACGGCCTCGAAGCTGTGGGTCGTGCCCACGGAGTTCACCGCGGCTCTCGGGTCGATCGCGCAGGGCTTCGGCGGCACGCCCGGTACCCCCGGGATCCCGGCGCCGCCCTCCGAGGGTGACGACGGCCCGACGCAGCGGCAGCGCCCGCTGTTCGGCGAGTCGGCGCTGACCGACCCGGGCGAGGCGCTCGCCGAGGCGCGCCGCCAGGCCGAGGCCGCGACGGCGGACGCGACCAGTGCGGGGACGCGCTCGGGCTCGCCGTTCGACCCGGGCGCCGAGCGTGGTCAGCGTCCGGTGGCCGAGCCGCCGCTCCCTCCGTCCACCCCCGGCGCGGCGCCCCGGCCGCTCGGGGTGGACCCGGAGGACCCGTCGCAGCCGTGACCGGCTGAGCGGGCGCCGCGTCGGACGGCGGGAACACGCCGAGTCCGCCGAGCTACGTCAGGATCGAGAGGGCCGTCACCCCGAGGGGTGGCGGCCCTCTCGCGCGCCGGGGAGCGGCGTGGCGGGCGCCAGTTGCGGAGTGAGCGCTCACTCATTTACGGTGGACGCCGTGACCCCCAGCCCGACCCCCGGCAGGCGCGCTGCACCTCTGTCGCCCGACGACCGGCGCAGCGCGATCGTCGAGGCGGTCCTGCCGCTCGTGGGCGAGCGTGGCATCGACGTCACGAGCCGCGAGCTCGCCGACGCCGCGGGCGTGGCGGAAGGGACGATCTTCAGGGCGTTCGGCGACAAGCACACCCTGGTCGGTGCGGTCGCCGTCGAGGGCCTCCACCGCGCCTCCGGCCCCGACGCGACGCGGGCCGAGCTCGCGGCGATCGACCGGGGGCAGCCCCTGGAGGCCCGGCTGACCCAGGTCATCGAGCTCGGACGCCACCGGATGGCCGACGTCGTGCGGTGGATGTCGGTGCTGCGCCTGCTGCACCACCGCGCCGGCGCACGCGACCAGGTGCCCGGCAAAGACGTCCAGGACTTCCGGGTGAGCCTCATGGAGCAGCGCGAGCTGCAGCGGCAGGCCACCATCGACGGGCTCGGCGCGGTGCTCGCGCCGGACGCCCACCGGCTACGGGTGCCGGTCGACGTCGCCGTCGCCATGCTGGAGGCGAGCATCGCCGGTACGCACGGCCGCGTCGACCACCTGGTTCCCGCCCCCGACGCCGCCGTCATCGCCGACGCCCTCGTGCACGGCATCGCGCGGACCGAGGAAAAAGAGCAGGACCGCCGTGCCGCGGTGCCGGAGAACCACCACCGAGCGACCCCCCGACCCACCCGACCCGAGGAATCCTGATGCTCGTCTCCCTCGCGCGGACCTACCTGCGCCCCTATGCGGGCGCCGTGTGGACGCTGCTGGCCCTGCAGCTGCTCGCGACGCTCGCCTCGCTGTACCTGCCGTCGCTCAACGCCGACATCGTCGACAACGGGGTGACGCAGGGCGACACCGCCTACATCATGCGCGTCGGCGGCTGGATGCTCGTCGTGAGCCTCGTCCAGGTCGCGTGCGCGATCGGGGCCGTGCTGCTCGGCGCCCGTGCGGCGACGGCCCTGGGCCGGGACGTGCGCCGCGACCTCTTCGACGCCGTGCAGGGCTTCTCCGCCCGCGAGCTCGGCCGGTTCGGCGCCCCGTCGCTCATCACCCGCACCACCAACGACGTGCAGCAGGTGATGATGGTGGTGCTCATGACGTTCACCATCATGGTGATGGCGCCGATCATGCTGGTCGGCGGCGTCATCATGGCGTTGCAGGAGGACGTGGAGCTGTCGGCGCTGCTGCTCGTGATGGTGCCGGTGCTCGGCATCGCCGTCGGCCTGCTGATGTGGCGGATGGTGCCCTACTTCCGGGCCATGCAGAAGCGGATCGACGCGATCAACGCGGTGCTGCGCGAGCAGATCACGGGCCTGCGCGTGGTACGGGCGTTCGTCCGCGAGCGGCGCGAGCTCGAGCGGTTCGGCGCCACGAACGAGGCGCTGTACGACACGTCCCTGAACGCGGGCAAGCTCATGGCGCTCGCCTTCCCGATGGTCATGCTCATCATGAACGCCTCGAGCGTCGCGGTGCTGTGGTTCGGCGCCCAGCGCATCGAGAGCGGACAGATGCAGGTGGGGGCGCTCATGGCGTTCCTCAGCTACATCATGTTCATCCTCATGGCGGTGATGATGTCGACGATGATGGTGATGATGGTGCCGCGCGCGGCCGTCGCGGCGGGGCGCATCACCGAGGTGCTCGACACCGAGACGTCCGTGACGGAGCCGGTCGCGCCCGTCCCGCTGACCGCGCTCTCCGACGGCGCGGGCCCGCGCGGGGTGGTGCGCTTCGAGGGGGTCGAGTTCCGGTACCCCGGGGCCGACGAGCCCGTGCTCCAGGACCTGACGTTCACGGCGGTGCCCGGCGAGGTCACCGCGATCATCGGTTCCACCGGAGCCGGGAAGACCACGTTGCTGGGTCTGGTACCCCGCCTGGTCGACGTCACGGGCGGCCAGGTGACGATCGACGGCGTGGACGTGCGCGACCTGGCGTCCGCGGACGTCGGCTCGCTGCTGGGACTGGTACCGCAGAAGGCCTACCTGTTCAGCGGGACGGTGGCCGACAACCTGCGCTACGGGCGCGCGGACGCGACCGACGACGAGATGTGGGCGGCCCTGGAGATCGCGCAGGCGCGCGACTTCGTCGAGGCGCTGCCCGAGGGGCTCCAGGCGCCGGTGGCCCAGGGCGGGTCCACGTTCTCCGGCGGGCAGCGCCAGCGGCTGGCGATCGCGCGCGCCGTCGTGCGCCGGCCCCACGTGTACCTCTTCGACGACTCGTTCTCCGCGCTCGACTACGCCACGGACGCTCGGCTGCGGGCCGCGCTCCGGCCGCGGACGCGCGAGGCGACGGTGATCGTCGTCGCCCAGCGGGTCGCGACCATCCGCGACGCCGACCAGATCCTCGTGCTCGACCAGGGCCGCATCGTCGGCCGCGGCACGCACGCCGAGCTGCTGGCCGAGAACGCGACCTACCAGGAGATCGTCTCCTCCCAGATGTCCCTCGAGGAGGCGGCATGAGCACCGAGAGCAAGGCGCCCCCCGCGCGACGGGGTCCCGGCGGCCCGATGGGGATGGCAGGCGGCCCCCCGGTCGTCAAGGCGATGGACTTCCGCGGGTCGCTGCGGCGGTTCGCCGGGGTGATGCGCCCCGAGCGCACGCGCGTCGTCCTCCTGACCCTGTGCGGCGTGGTCTCGGTCGCGCTCAGCGTGGCCGGGCCGAAGATCCTGGGCGACGCGACCAACGTGATCTTCGAGGGCGTGGTCGGCAAGGCGCTCGGCGACACCCTGCCCGCGGGCACCACGGCCGAGCAGGCGATCGACCAGCTGCGTGCGTCCGGCGACACCGCGCAGGCCGGCCTGCTGGAGTCGATGGACCACCTGGTCGTCGGCCAGGGCGTGGACTTCGCGCGGCTCGGCCAGATCCTCCTGACGGTGCTCGCGATCTACGTCGGCGCGTTCCTGTTCGGGTGGATGCAGGCGCGGATCATGACGATCGCGGTGCAGAACACGATGCGCCGCCTGCGCGACGACGTCGAGGCCAAGCTGCACCGCGTGCCCCTGAGCTACGTCGACAAGCAGGCCAAGGGCGAGATCCTGTCGCGCGTCACCAACGACATCGACAACGTCGCGCAGACGACGACCCAGACGCTGGCCCAGCTCGTGACGTCCCTGCTCACGGTGGTGGGCGTGCTCGCGATGATGTTCTGGATCTCGTGGGTGCTGGCGCTGGTGGCACTCGTCACCGTGCCGCTGTCGGTGATCCTCACGGTGCAGATCGCCAAGCGATCCCAGCCGCAGTTCGTGGCGCAGTGGGCCGCCACCGGCCGGCTCAACGCGCACGTCGAGGAGATGTTCACCGGGCACGCGCTGGTCAAGGTGTACGGGCGCCAGGAGGCCGCGGCTGCCACCTTCGCCACGGAGAACGACGCCCTGTACGACGCGTCCCGGCGCTCGCAGTTCATCTCGGGCACGATGCAGCCGTCCATGGGCTTCCTGGCCAACCTCAACTACGTGCTCGTGGCCGTGATCGGCGGCCTGCGGGTGGCCTCGGGCCAGCTCTCGCTGGGCGACGTGCAGGCGTTCATCCAGTACTCGCGCCAGTTCACGCAGCCGCTGTCGCAGATCGCCTCGATGATGAACCTGCTCCAGTCCGGCGTCGCGTCGGCCGAGCGCGTGTTCGAGCTGCTCGACGCACCCGAGCAGGACCCGGACCCGGCGGACCCGCGGCGCCTCGCGGACGTGCGAGGGCGGGTCGCGTTCGAGGACGTGTCGTTCTCCTACGACCCCCAGACCGCGCTCATCGAAGGCCTGGACCTCGTGGCGGAGCCCGGGCAGACGGTGGCGATCGTCGGCCCCACCGGCGCGGGCAAGACCACCCTGGTCAACCTGCTCATGCGCTTCTACGAGGTCGACGGCGGCCGGATCACGCTGGACGGCGTCGACACCCGCGAGCTGACGCGAGACGACCTGCGCTCGCGGATCGGCATGGTGCTGCAGGACACGTGGCTGTTCCAGGGCAGCATCGCCGACAACCTGCGGTACGGGGTGCGCGCCGACGCCGGCCTGTCCGACGAGGACTTCCTCGCCGCGACGCGCGCCACGCACGTGGACTCGTTCGTGCGCACGCTGCCCGAGGGCTACGACACCCTGCTCGACGACGAGGCGACCTCGCTGTCCGCGGGGGAGAAGCAGCTGGTGACCATCGCCCGCGCGTTCCTCGCCGACCCGGAGATCCTCGTCCTGGACGAGGCCACGAGCTCGGTGGACACCCGGACCGAGGTGCTCGTGCAGCAGGCGATGAACGCTCTGCGCGCGAACCGGACGTCGTTCGTCATCGCGCACCGGCTCTCCACGATCCGCGACGCGGACCTCATCGTGGTGATGGAGCACGGGCAGATCGTCGAGCAGGGGGACCACGAGACGCTGCTCGCCGCCGACGGCGCCTACGCCCGGCTGTACGACTCCCAGTTCAGCGCCCCCGTCGTGGACGAGGAGGAGATCGCCGCGGGTCGCGCCGAGGTCTGACCCCGACCCCCGATCAAGCGTGCTGGCTTGATCCTCACACGGGCCGTGCGAGGATCAAGCCAGCACGCTCGATTCCTCTCCGGGGTCGGGGAGCACGAGCAGCCGGGCGGGCGGCGCCCCCTCGTGCTGCCAGTCGAACCGGGCCTCGCCCACGACGCGCCACCCGCGGTGCACGTACACGGCGTGCGCGACGCCGTCGCGGTCGTCGACGTCGAGCACCGGGGTGCGCCTCTGGGCCCGCAGGTGCGCGACGGCGACGTCGAGCAGGGCCCCGCCGATGCCGCGGCCCTGCGCCTGCGGGCCCAGGAAGAGCACGGACACGCATCCCAGCTCGGCGACGGGCCGGCCCGCGCCCGCCGACCAGATGGCGCCGTACCGGTCGTCGGGCACGGTCGTCACGCTGACGTGACCGACGGCCCGGCCCGCCATCTCGGCGACCCAGGCGCGCTCCTCGTCCTCGCGGACGACGAACTGCTCGACCGGGTAGGGCAGCGGCCACCGGTGGGGGTAGCCGGACGCCGGCTGCTGGGCCTCGAGCGCCTCGACGAGCGCCGGCAGGTCGTCGGCCGTGCGGCCGCGCAGGACGACGGCCGGGGCGGGTGCGGTGATGGGGTCGTGAGTCACCCCGCGATCCTGGCACGCGGCCCCGACAGCGGCGGGGCGCGCCGGTCAGCAGGTCGCACCGCTGCGACCGGCGTCATGCGGAGACGCTGAGGGTGGCGCCCACCGTGGCGGCGTCGTCGAGCGCGTCGGCGAGCACGTGGGCCACCTGAGCGCGGGACACCTTGAGCGCGCCGCGGCTGTCGTCGGTCGTGACGCGCGCCGGCCCCGACCACGGCGCGTCCGTCAGCGAGACGGGGCGCACGACGGTCCAGGCGAGCCCGCTGTCGCGGACGGCCTCCTCCTGGCGCGCGGAGTCGACGAGCTGGCGGCCGATGACGAGCCGGAACACGAGCTTCCAGGTGAGGTCCAGATGCTGCCACGAGTCCCCGAGCCCGTACGTGGTCTGCACGACGACGCGTCGGGGGCCGCCCAGGCGCATCTGCTCGAGCAGGACGGCGGTCCCGCGCGAGCGCACGTCGGGTGCCGTGCCGGCGCGGCGCAGGTACTGCACCGCGAGCGGGTTGTCGGAGATGCCGAGGGTGACGACGACGGCATCCTGCCCGACCAGCGCCTTCGCGACGGCGTCCGGGTCCAGCACGTCGCCGTCGACGGCGCGCACGGTGCCCGGTCCGGGCACGTGGTGCCGGGTAGGCGCGTAGGCGGCGCTCGCGGTGCGGCCGAAAGCGGTGACGTCGTGGCCTCGGGCCACGAGCTCCTCGGTGACCGCGCGGCCCGTGCCGCGCGTCGCCCCGACGACGAGAACGTCCATGATCGTCTCCTTGCTGGTGGGGACCGGTGCGGCCCCTCGATGCGTCCAGCCTTGACGACGCTGCCAGGACGGACAATGAGCAAGTTGCCGATTCTCTTGACCGATCGTCCGGACGCTCGCAGGATAGGGACATGATGCAGAGCGTGGCCTCGACGGCCGTCGTTCCTCCGGTCGAGGTGCGCAGAGACCCCGGTGCCCGGCAGGGCGACCCGTGGGGCGAGGTGCTGGGCGAGCTCGAGATGGTGGGCGTCTTCTGCTCCACCGGCCGGTTCAGCGAGCCGTGGGGGCTGGAGCTGCCCGCCCTGCCCCGCACGCTGATGTACCACCTGCTCCTCGACGGGCGCGCCGTCGTCGACGTCGAGGGCGCGACGCTCGACCTCGCGCCCGGCGACGTCGTGCTGGTGCCGCACGGCACCGGCCATCGCGTCACAGGCACCCGGGAGGACCCGGCATCCGGACTGTGGGACGTCGAGCGCACCGTCGTCCAGGAGCGCTACGAGCAGCTGCGGATCGACGGCGGCGGCCGGCCCGCGACACTGGTGTGCGGCGCCGCCGGCTTCGCGGACCCCGGCGTGGGCCGGCTCCTCGCGAGCCTGCCCCCGGTGCTGCGGGCGCCAGGCGGCGGTGCGACGCGCGCGGTCGTCGAGGCCATCGGCGACGAGACACGCCACCCCCGCCCGGGCACGGACGTGGTCACCGCGCGCCTGGCGGACGTCGTGCTGGTGCACGCGATCCGCGGCTGGCTCGAGGCGGCCGAGCCGGCGTCCGGCTGGCTGGGCGCCCTGCGGGACCCGGCGCTCGGACCCGTCCTGCGGGCGGTGCACGGCGCCCCGGCGGAGCCGTGGACCCTGGAGTCGCTGGCCGCGCGGGCGCGCCTGTCCCGCTCGGCCTTCGCCGAGCGGTTCGCCGCCGTCGTCGGGGAGCCGCCGATGGCGTACGTCGCCGGGCACCGCATGGACGTCGCGGCCCGGTTGCTGCGCGAGCCGGGGGCGTCGGTCGCGGCCGTCGCGGGCCGGGTCGGGTACGAGTCGGCGCCGGGGTTCCACCGCGCGTTCGTCCGCCGGCACGGGTGCACGCCCGGCACCTGGCGCACGGCCGCCGGGCCGCGGACGCTCGAGGACGTGCTCGGCGCCTGAGCGGGCACCGAACCGCCGCGGGGGAGAATGTCGCGGTGAGCATCCCCACCCCCGACGGCCCCGCCGGCGTCCCCGTCGTCCGTGTCACCGACCCCGCCGACCCGCGCCTGCGCGACTACACCGACCTCACGGACGTCCGGCTGCGCTCCGTGCGAGAGCCCGCCGAGGGGCTGTTCATGGCGGAGTCGTCCTCGGTGATCCGCCGTGCGCTGGAGGCGGGTCACCGCCCCCGCTCGTTCCTCATGGCCGACAAGTCGCTCGCCACGATGGCCGACGTGCTGGCCGCGCACCCCGAGGTGCCGGTGTTCGTGGCCGAGGACGACGTGCTGCAGGGGATCACGGGCTTCCACCTGCACCGGGGGGCGCTCGCGGCCATGCACCGGCCCGTGCTGCCGGGCGTGCACGAGCTGGTCACGGGCGCTCGCGGGGGTGCCGGGGCGCGGCGAGTCGCGGTGCTGGAGGACATCGTCGACCACACGAACGTGGGGGCAGTGATGAGGTCGTGTGCTGCACTCGGCGTCGACGCACTGCTCGTGACACCGCGATGCGCGGACCCGCTCTATCGCCGCTCGGTGCGGGTGTCGATGGGAACGGTCTTCCAGGTGCCGTGGACACGCATGCCGGACTGGCCGAGCGCTGCCGGGGGGAGCGGCCAAGCCGGTGGCATCGACCTGTTGCGCGAACTTGGGTTCACTGTCGCGGCACTCGCACTATCGGACGACGCAGTGAGCCTCGATGACCTTGCGGCCGACCCGCCCGATCGGCTAGCACTCGTGCTCGGGACCGAGGGCGATGGACTCCGACCGAAGACCGTCGCGGCAGCGGACATGGTCGTGAAGATTCCGATGGCAGGGGGCGTTGACTCGCTCAACGTCGCTGCGGCGTCAGCTGTCGCATTCTGGGCAACTCGTGTTTTCTAGCGTGCCGTACCGGGACGGCTAGTCGAGTGGTTCAAAACTGGGACGTGGCGCGAGTACGGGTGTCCTAGTCTCATTTACTAGGAGCCACTCGGGTGCCTGTACGGAAACGAGCCTGTGATCCACGCCGATGAGATCTTGTTGTGCGGCCTCGTTGAGTCCGCCAAGAATATCTGAAACCTTGGCCGTCGGAAATCTCTCAAGCTGCTCGGCAACACGCTGACCCTTCGCACTGGGCTTGAGGTAGTACGGCGGTCGTTGCTGTTTTCCGATCGTGTATACCGCCGACGCTACGGACCAGTATGCGTCGTTAAATAGGCCCATAAAGCCATCGGGGTCCGGGAGGACAGCGAGCCAGAGCCCACGGGCGCGGTCATAGCGAACGCCGGGGCTGAGGTCCTTGGCTGCCGGAACGATGCCGACCCGGAGGCCAGGGCCTCCCTCCAGCTGGTGATGATTGCTCTTAATCGTCGCGGCCGCATACCGTCTAGCATGCTCGTTGGAAAGAAAGGCATCAGATTTCCATACCTTCCGAATGCGATGGCCGAGCATAGATTCTGATCCTGCACCGCGGGCTGCATGGCGGAGCCAGTCGCTTCCGAAGCGATACGGGCGCCCCTGGCTATCGGGTAAGAGCACGGCTTGCTCGCCGGCGTCCTGTACCACAGCTTCGAGGAAGCCAAGATACTTAGCTCGCTCGTAGCCGAAGAGAAGCGAAGTGGTTCCGGAAGAGCCCTTGAACACTTTCGGAGAGGTTCGTGCGAGCGCATCAGCAACGATTTCCGTCACGCGTGGTTCTTCGCCAGCGATTGCTTCGTGGACTGCCCATTCGAAGCCGTCTCCGCGCATTCCCTTGTCGCGTTCGAGTCTTGCATAATGCGACATCTGTCGCATTGTGACGTTTACTCGGTCAACGTTGAGGTCTTGGAGGCTTAGCTGATCCAGCAAGGCACTCAAGATGGATCTAGCCACCGCATAGAGGGCTCGGCCGTACTCGTCCACGGGCTCGCGCTGGGCGAGAAATGTGACATCGCTCACGGAGCGAGTCTCCCATGCATGCCCACGTGGACCGAACGCGAAGAACGTGGAGGCGATCTTCCGTAGCGCCGCGGCCCTCGGGGTCGACGCCGTGCTCGTCTCCCCGCGCTGCGCCGACCCGCTGTACCGGCGCAGCGTGCGGGTCTCGATGGGCACCGTCTTCCAGGTGCCGTGGACGCGGCTCGAGTCGTGGCCCGGCGGGCTGGAGGCGCTCGCCGCCGACGGGTTCACCGTGGCGGCGCTCGCGCTGTCCGACGACGCCGTCAGCCTGGACGACCTCGCAGCCGACCCGCCGGAGAGGCTGGCGATGGTGCTCGGCACCGAGGGCGACGGCCTGTCGCGCGGCGCCGTGGCGGCCGCGGACGTCGTGGTCAAGATCCCGATGGCCGGGGGAGTGGACTCGCTCAACGTGGCCGCGGCGTCGGCCGTGGCGTTCTGGGCGACGCGCGCGGGCTGACCCGTCCCTTCGCGGCACCGGTGAGCCGGATCACAGATCCGGGGGTGTTCACCGAGGGCGATGAAGGTTAGCCTCACCTTTGTGAGTCAGACCTTACCGACGGAGGGCCTCGCGCTGGCGGGCCGGGACCTGAACCTGTCCTACGACCGGCGCACCGTGGTCACCGGCGCCGCGATCGAGCTGCGCCGTGGCGCCGTCACGGCGCTCCTGGGCCCGAACGGCTCGGGCAAGTCGACGCTGCTGCGCTCGCTCGCGCGCCTGCACCGGCCGGACGCCGGCGGGGTCACGCTCGGCGCCGACGGCGCCGACGCCCTCGCGCTGCACCCCAAGGACTTCGCCCGGCAGGTGACGCTGCTCTCGCAGAGCCGGCCGACCCCGAGCGGCGTCACCGTGCGCGACGTCGTCGCCTACGGCCGCCACCCGTACCGCGGACGGTTCCGCACCGCCGACCCCGACGGCCCCCGCGCCGTCGGGCACGCCATGGAGGTCACGGGCGTGGCAGCCATGGCGGACCGCGGCGTCGACGAGCTGTCCGGGGGAGAGCTGCAGCGCGTCTGGCTCGCCACCTGCCTCGCCCAGGACACGGGCGTGCTCCTGCTCGACGAGCCGACCACCTACCTCGACCTGCGCTACCAGGTGGAGCTGCTCGACCTGGTGCGCGACCTCGCGGCCGTGCACGGCGTCGCGGTCGGCGTCGTGCTGCACGACCTCAACCAGGCCGCCCAGGTCGCCGACCACGTCGTGCTCCTGGACTCCGGCGTGGTGCGTGCCGCCGGCAGCGTCGACGACGTCCTGACCGGTGACCTGCTCACCGACGTCTACGGCATCGACGTCGCCGTCTACACCCACCCCGTGACGGGCCGCACCTGCTGCGAGGCCGTCGGCCGGCACGACGTGCGGCGTTCCGCCGACGACGACGTGCGGGTCCTCACGGACCAGGCCGTCGCGGTCTGACGGGCCTGCCGGGGCGCGACGTCCCGGCACCTCGATCCCCCCTGCTCTGCGTCACCACAACCCGAAGGACACCCATGCGCATCACCACCCGTCCCCTGGTCGCCGGCGTCACGGCGGCGCTCGCCGTCGTCGCGCTCGCCGCCTGCGGCACCACCGAGGACCCGGCTGCCGAGGCGGCCGGCGAGACCGCCGCGGCCGCCGGCCCGGTCACGTACACCGACGAGCGTGGCGAGCACACCCTCGACGCCCCGGCCGTGGACGTCGTCTCCCTCGAGTGGGGCCTCACGGAGAACCTCGTGGCGCTCGGCGTCGAGCCCGCCGGCCAGGCCGACGTCGCCGGATACAACACCTGGGACACGGTCGCGCCGATCGATGCCGGCATCCCCGACGTCGGCACGCGCGGCGAGCCGAGCCTCGACGCGATCTCCGCGCTCGAGCCGGACCTCGTCGTCACCACGACGGACATCCCCGAGAACGTCATCGCGCAGATCGAGGAGATCGCCCCCGTGCTGACCCTGCGCGGCTCGGACGGCGAGGACCCGATCGGCTACATGCGCCAGACCGTCACCACGCTGTCCGAGGTGACCGGCACCCAGGACCAGGCCGAGGCCGTCCTGGCGGACTTCGACGCCAAGGTCGTCGAGGCCACCGCGGCCCTGGAGGAGGCCGGCGTCGGCGGCGCCGAGTTCACCATGGCCGACGGCTGGCTCGCGAACGGCACCGTCTCGGTCCGCATGTACACGCCCGGCTCGTTCTTCGGCGCGCTCGGCGAGGAGATCGGGCTCGTCAACGCCTGGACCGAGGGCGGCGACCCCGACTACGGCCTGGCGCAGACCGACGTCGAGGGCCTCACCCAGCTCGGCGACGTGCAGTTCGTCTACGCCGCGAACGCCAGCGAGGCCGACCCGTTCGCCGACGGTCTCAAGGACAACAAGGTGTGGGAGCAGCTGCCCTTCGTGACCGCGGGCGACGTGCACCGCATCCCGGACGGCATCTGGATGTTCGGCGGGCCGCTGTCCGCCCAGGCGTACATCGACGCGCTCGTCGACGCCCTCGCCTGACCGCCCCCCACCCCGCGACACCCTGAGCACCCGAGAGACGGAACCCGCGTGACGGAGCTGATGAACGGTCCGACGACCCCCGGACCGGTGACGTCGGTGTCGCCCGAGCCGGTCGCGCCCGCGCGCGGCCGGCTCGGGGCGGTCTTCGCGGGGACGCTGCTCGCCGTGCTCGTCCTGGGCGCGGTGCACCTGACGCAGGGCACGGCGGACGTCGGGCCGCTCGAGGTGCTCCGGTCCCTGGTCGGCGCGTCGTCCGACGAGACGGCCGCCGTGCTGATCTCCTCCCGGCTCCCGCGCCTGCTGGCGGGGGTGCTGGTCGGTGTCGCGCTGGGCGCGGCCGGTGCGGTGCTGCAGTCAGTGGCGCGCAACCCGCTCGCCTCTCCCGACAACCTCGCCGTCAACGCCGGCGCCTACGTCACGGTGGTCGGCGTGGCGGCGCTGGGCGTGACGGTGCCGTTCTACCTCCAGGGCGGGCTCGCCTTCGCCGGCGGGCTGCTCGCCGCCGGGCTGGTCCTGGTGATCTCCCGCGGCGGCTCCGACGGGCCCACCCGGCTGGTGCTCGCCGGGTCGGCGGTCATGCTGGCGCTGCACGCGCTCACGATGGTGCTGCTCGTGCTCTTCGAGCAGGAGACCACGGGCCTGTTCGCCTGGGGCAGCGGCAGCATCGTCCAGTCCGGTTCACGGACGGTCGCGCTCGCGACCCCCGTCGTAGTGCTCGGGCTCGCCGTCTCGATGCTGCTGGTGCGCCGGCTGGACCTGCTCGCCCTCGGCGACGACGCGGCGAGCGTGCTGGGCATCGACGTGCGCCGCACGCGGGTCGTGTCCGTCGTCGTCGCCGTGCTGCTGGCGGCCGTGGCCGTCACGGTCGCCGGGCCCGTCGGCTTCGTCGGGCTGGCGGCCCCGGTCATCGCGCGCCTCGTCGGGCGCAAGGTGCCCGGCCTGGGGCGGCACGCCCTGCTGCTGCCGTTCTCCGCGCTCGTGGGCGTGGTCGTCGTGCTCGGAGCGGACGTCCTGCTGCGTGCCGTGCTCCCCGCCCAGGCCTCGCTCATCGTGCCCACCGGCGTGGTCACGACCGTCCTGGGCGCGGTGCTGCTCGTGTGGCTCGCGCGCCGCCTGCGGGACTCCGGCGCGGGAGCGCGGGGGGCCAGGGGGGCGCTGGGGCGGCCCCGCAGCCGCGCGCGCGTGGTCGTGGTGGTCGTGGTGCTCGTGGTGGCGCTCGCGGCGGCCGTCGTGGCGGGCCTGCTGCTGGGCGACCGGATCGTGCTACTCGGGGACGTGGCGAACTGGGTGTCCGGCACGGCGGGCCGCCAGGTGGGCTTCGCCCTCGACCTGCGGATGCCGCGGGTGCTGGCCGCGCTGCTCGCCGGGGCCGCGCTGGCCCTCGCCGGCACCGTCGTGCAGGCCGTGTGCCGCAACCCGCTGGCCGAGCCCAGCCTGCTGGGCGTGACGTCCGGCGCCGGGCTCGGCGCGGTGACGATGCTCCTGCTCGTGCCCGGCGTGGGTATCTGGCCGATGTCGGCCGCCGCCGTGGCCGGAGCCGTCGTCGTGTTCGGCGGCGTCTACGCGCTGTCGGCCCGCGGTGGCCTCGCCTCCGAGCGGCTGGTGCTCGTCGGCATCGGCGCGCAGGCGGGGACGACGGCGCTCATCAGCCTCGTCGTGCTGATCGTGGCGCCGTGGGACGTGAATCTCGCGCTCACCTGGCTGTCCGGTTCCACCTACGGGCGCAGCATGGCGCAGCTGCTCCCGGTGGCGCTCGCCCTGCTGGTGCTGACGCCGCTCGTCGCGGTCTCGGGCCGTCAGCTCGACGTGCTCGCGCTCGACGAGGACACCCCCCGGGTGCTCGGGGTGCCCGTGGACCGGGCCCGTCTGGTCCTGCTCGGCGCGGCGGCGCTGACGACCGCGGCCGCGGTGTGCGCCGTCGGCGTCATCGGGTTCGTCGGGCTCGTCGCCCCCCACGCCGCGCGCGCACTGGTGGGGGCGCGCCATCGCCGCGTGCTGCCCGTCGCGATGCTGCTCGGGGCGCTGCTCGTCTCCGTGGCGGACACGCTCGGCAGGGTGGTCATCGCGCCGGGACAGATCCCCGCGGGCCTCGGCACGGCGCTGCTCGGCGCCCCGTACTTCGTCTGGCTGCTGTGGCGCAGCCGGGGCGGCCGCGCCACCTGACCGCCTGGTTCCCTGACTGTCGAGCGGGGGCGCCCGGGGGCACCATGGAGGGGTGGGTGCACCGGTGGTCGTCGGCTACGACGCGTCCGAGCAGGCCGGGGCCGCCCTCCGCTGGGCGGCCCGCGAGGCGCGGGCGCGTGGCGTCACGCTGCGGGTCGTGTACGTCCGCGACGCCCACGACCTCGACGTCGCGGTCCACCCGCACGGCACCACCCTCGGTGAGCGCGGCGACGCCGGCGCCTGGCCCGTCGTCGAGGAGGCGGCCGCGCTCGCGCGGGACGTCGCGCCGGGACTGCAGGCGGAGGCCGCCGTCGAGTATGCGCCGCCGGCCACGGCCCTCGTCGAGATGTCGCGCGACGCCGGCGCGCTCGTCCTGGGTGCCAGCCGGCACGGCGGCCTGTACGAGGCGGTGCACGCCACCGTCGTGACGCAGGCGACGGCGCACGCGCACTGCCCGGTGGTGGTGGTGCCCGCGGTGGAGGAGGTGGACCTGGCTCCCGACGCCCCCGTCGTCGTGGGGTATGACGGCTCGACGCCGGCGACGCTCGCCCTGGACGCGGGCACGGAGTCCGCCTGGCTGCTGGGGCGGCCGCTGCGCGTGGTCGTGGTGTGGCGTCCGGGCGCCGCGGAGTGGGTCGCCTCCCGCGGTCCCTCGGAGCACGAGGCGCACGACGTCACGGAGGCGGACGCCGGGGTGCTCGTCGAGCGTGCGCTCGACCGCATCTCCGAGCGGCTCGGCGAGCTCGGGGCGGCGCCGGGAGCCGTCGAGGTCGCGGGCGTGGTGCACGAGGGGCAGGTCGCCCGGGTGCTGCACCGCGAGTCCGAGGCCGCCGAGCGGCTGGTGGTCGGTACGCGCGGGCGGGGCGGGTTCGCCGCCATGCTGCTGGGGAGCGCGACGCACACGCTGATGCGGACGGCGCAGTGCCCGGTGCTCGTCGTCAGGGCGGCGGCCTCAGGGATGTGACTCGCGTCACGTGAGGTGAGGCTGCCCTTGCCTCGGACCGGTGGGGTGAGGTTAGGCTAACCACCGTGACCCAGACCGTCGAGGCGACCACGCCCTCCCGCGACGCCGGCGCCGCTCCGGCTGCCCAGCCGTACCGCATGTTCGACGTCACGGTCTCCCGGGTGACGCGCCTGTGCCCGTCGTTCATCCGGGTCACGTTCACCGGCGAGGACCTGCACGAGTTCGCCGACAACGGCCGCGACCAGCGGATCAAGTTCCTGCTGCCCGCGCCGTGCGGCGGATGGGAGTACCTCGACCGGCAGAACCCGGACTGGTTCACCTCGTGGCGCTCGCTGCCGGAGGAGCGTCGGAACCCACTGCGCACCTACACGGTCCGCGCCGTCCGCCAGGACCTGCGCGAGGTGGACGTCGACATCGTGCTGCACGGCGACACCGGCCCCGCCTCCCGCTGGGCGAACGCCGCGAAGCCGGGCGCCCCGCTCGTCATCATGGGGCCCAACGCGGCCTACACCGGCGGGCCCCACGGTGGCCTGGAGTTCAAGCCGCCGGCCACGAGCCACGCACTGCTGCTCGCCGGGGACGAGACCGCCGTGCCGGCGATCGCGTCGATCTGCGAGTCGCTGCCCGACGACGCGGTCGGCGAGGTGTTCCTCGAGGTGCCGCACCGCGAGGACCGCTGGACGCTTGCAGCCCCCGCAGGGGTCCGCATCACGTGGCTGCCGCGGGAGGACCGCGAGCACGGCGATGTCCTGGTGCCCGCCGTGCAAGAGGCGGCAGACCGCATGCTCGCCATGGGCGTGCGCCCGTCGGCCGCCGCCGAGGTGCCCGAGGCGCTCGCCGTCGCAGGGCTCGACCCCGAGGGCGAGCTGCCCGACGTCGACATCGACGCGGAGATCCTCTGGGAGGTCCCCGTCGACGCAGCCGGGCACCCGCTCGCCCAGGACACCGTGCTGTACGCCTGGCTGGCGGGCGAGGCAGGGTCGATCAAGACGCTGCGCCGCTACCTCGTCTCCACCAAGGGCGTCGACCGCAAGTCCGTGGCCTTCATGGGCTACTGGCGCCGCGGCCGCGCCGAGTGCTGAGCGCCGTCGCGCACGTCCGCGCATGACCGGCTTGCCCGACGACGCGATCTGAGCGGCGGAGGCCGGCCGCCGCCGGGCTGACGCCTGGCCTTACGGCCGGGCGAGGTGTCTTGCGCCTGGAGAGCCGTGATGAGGCCTTCAGTGTGCGCCGATAAAGTCGCAGGTCACCAAGGGTTTCGGTGCGGACGGGTGAATATTGGTCGCTGCCTCGACGAACGGTCGGGTCTTGGATATCTTCGGCGCACCAGACGCGGAGCGGTAGGGCCGGTGGCACTGGGGTCAGCGTCATGAGGTGGCTGGCTGGTGGTGCCGGGTTGGCCCCCGGTGCTCGGTACGAGGGAGTGCCCGGTGGCTGCTCTGGTGGCGTTTGCTGGTGTGCCTGAGGCGTGGTTCCGTCGCGTGACGGTGACTGCGGCTGTGACTGCGGCGGCGGTAGGGGTGACGGGGACCAGTGTTCCGGTCCCGCGTGCGGTCGCTGAGGTGCCAGCGACGGCCGCGACATCGAAGGCGGTGCCGGGGGTACCGATAGCGCGGGGGCCGCAGGGTGATCTGGTTGCGTCGGATGCGGTGGCGGCGCAGGTGAATGCCCGGCTGGCGGGCGAGCGGGTGGAGGACTTGAGCCAGCGCACGGTGGACTCGTCGACGTTTGCGCTGCCGGACGGCGGCTGGGAGCTGGCGCAGGCTCCTGGGCAGGCGGGACCACCACCACCCTCACGCTCGACCCCGCGGGAAGGCGTGCTCGGGAGATCACCAGCGACGGATATAGCGCTAGTACTGTCGAGCGGCACTACACAGACACCAGCGACAACCCTGGGTGGGCCGCCAGTACACGCGGAACTACCACGACAACCAGCTGGTACGGAGCATCCGTAGGTGGTGACCTCGGCGTCGAAGCGATTCGGACTCAGGACACCTCGAACAACACGGACAGCACGAACGCGAGCCTCACCCTTGCAGACCCGCTGGGCTCGATCGCGACAACGCTCGACATCCCCATTGCCGGCACTCCTTCGCAAATCACTTCAGTCGGGATCTACGACGAGTACGGCAATACGTTCACCGTGAATGCCCCGACGAGCGGAGCGGTGAACTACGCTTGGCTTGGCGCCAAAGAGCGAGCCACGAACGCTAATACAAAGCTCATACTCATGGGCGCCCGACTCTATAGCAGCGCAACGGGCCAGTTCTCCAGCACCGACCCAGTTCGAGATGGCAACACTACTGCCTACACTTATCCTCAAGACAGCATCAACTATCATGACCTCACTGGGACGCAGTGGCAGTGCATGTGCGGTCGTTCCAGCACCTATTGGATCCCGACACGGGTCAATCGAGGCGCCACGAAATCGAAGAACTACAAGGCAAACCCAGGGCCCCGGAAAAGTAATTCGAGTGGCGCTCGTCTTACAAGCAATTCCACGTTCTCGCGGACCTATGGCAAGAACGTCGCGGATATCAAGGGACAGGCCCGGCGTTACGTCCGTCAGATGAGATCGAAGGGATATCGGGCATCCGTCCCCAACGTTCGATATGGTGAGTATGGCCACTGGGCCGATTTCACCGTGCGGGTCTATGACAAGCGAGGCAAGGTCGTCCACACGCGGCATTTCGTAACGTTGCGTTCTTATCGGTGAGGTATCTCATGCACGTCTACTATTTCTGGGAACTGACAGCGAGTTCCGATGGCCACCGGGTCGGAAACCTGCGTCCGAGTACCGCGCTCGTTCGAGCACATAACCTGAGCGACGCTAAAGCCATACTTCGGAGCGCTGGGTTGCACCCAAAGTCAAAGCGGTTTCGTAAGGCGACCACGGGGGAAGCAAAGCGGTTGCCGGAGGCTGGCGGGGCGGTAGCATTCATGTGGAGTACGCAAGATGATGATGACTGGGTCCACAACGAATCGGTCGCGACTTTCCTAGAGCGGCGCCATAGGTGCGGCGTGAGATAGGCGCAATCGGCTTGGCCGACGTGTCAACGAGCGCGGTATCATTTGGGCATGAAAGAAGACGGGTTGGCCGGCGGTGTCATACGGTGCAAGCAACACTCCTGGTCAGCGGGGGTCTGACTGGAGGGTTGCTTGCACCGTATGAGACCGCCCCACTTGAATCCGCCCTCGGCGCTGTTGGCAGGAGCGGGGTTCGCCGCTCGATCATCACCGCGCGACGCCGAGGCCGTCGACCACCTCGACGCCGGGCAGTACGCACAGCACGGTGCCGGGCATGAGCAGCTTGGAGCGCCGTAGCCCCGAGCCCATGAGCGCGAGCGCGCCGGGCTCGACGAAGCGGGCGTCGACGAGGACGCGCCAGCCCTTCGGCAGACCAACGGGTGTGATGCCGCCGTACTCCATGCCCGACTCGGTGGTCGCCCGGTCGGTCGCCATGAACGACGCCTTGCGGGCGTCGAGCAGCTTGCGCACGCGTGTGTTGACGTCGGCGAAGGTCGTGGCCGGCACCACGCACGCGGCGACACGTTCGACGTCACCGCGTCGGCCGGCGACGACGACGCAGTTGGCCGAAGCCTCCGGCGGTAGGCCGTGCACGTCGTTCAGGGTCGCCGTGTCGGCGTGGTCCGGGTCGATCTCGGTGACCGCGACCTGGGCGACGGCCTCCGGGTCGGCCCAGGACCGCAGCGCCTGCAGCACGGCGTCCGCGAGCAGCTCGGGACGGTCGAGCGCCGGTTCCCAGGCGAGGTCCCCCAGGGTGGGCAGCACGCTCATCGGCGGTAGGTGGCGGTGAGCGTGGCGCGCGCGAGCGTGTGGAACCAGGCGTTGAACGCCACGTGCACGTTCGTGTTGTCGGTCGTCAGGCCTAGGGAGGGCACGTCGAGCGCGTGCACGGCGAACACGTACCGGTGCGCGTGGTCGCCCTCGGGTGGTCCGGCGCCCTCGAACCCCTGCCGGCCGCCGTCGCTGGTCACGTGGAAGGCGCCGGCCGGCAGGCCGGAGCCGTCGGGTGCGCCGGCGCCGCGCGGCAGCGACGTCACCGTGGACGGTACGTCGACGAGGTTCCAGTGCCAGTAGCCGGACGGCGTCGGGGCGTCCGGGTCGAAGCAGCTCACGACGAAGGACCTGGTGGCCTCGGGGAAGCCGGACCACGACAGCTGGGGCGAGTCGCCCGCGCCGTCGACGGTGAAGTCGACCGCGAGGGGCTCGCCTTCGGTGACGTCCGTGCTCGTGAGCGTGAAGCCCGGTGCGGGGAGCAGCGAGTAGGGGTCGGGGGGCAGCGGCCGCTCGAAGTTCGTCGCGTCGTCCATGGCGCCATCGTGCCCGACGGTCCCGCCCGTGGCCAGGGCACCGCGCCGTGGTACGGTGCTCGCACAAACCGACTGGCCGGTACGGCTGCGCGGTGCAGCCGGTCGACGACGACGCGGGACGAGGAGCCGATGGTGCACAGGTTCGAGGGCAGGGTCGCCCTGATCACGGGCGGCAGCCGCGGCATCGGGCTGGCGGTGGCGCGGCGGTTCGTCGCCGAGGGCGGCTCGGTCGTGCTCACCGGCCGCAAGCCCGAGGCCCTGGACGCCGCCGTCGCCGAGCTCGGAGCCGAGCACGCGTCCGCCGTCGCGGGCAAGGTCGACGACCCCGCACACCGCGCGGAGGTCTTCGAGCACATCGCCCGCGCGCACGGCAGCCTCGACCACCTGGTCAACAACGCAGGGACCAACCCCGCGTGGGGCCCGGCGCTCGAGATCGACCCCGACGTCGTGCGCAAGATCCTCGAGGTGAACGTCGTCGCCGCGCTCGACTGGACGCGGGACGCCGTCGCCGCGGGCCTGAGTCGGTCGATCGTCAACGTCGCGTCGATCTCGGGGGTGTCCTCGAGCCCGAACATCGCGTTCTACGGGGTCTCCAAGGCCGCGCTCATCAACCTCACCCAGCAGCTCGCCCAGGAGCTCGCGCCCGCGCTGCGGGTCAACGCCGTGGCACCGGCCGTCGTCAAGACGCGCTTCTCGCGGGCGCTCTACGACGGCCACGAGGAGCAGGTCGCCGAGCGCTACCCGCTGGCGCGGCTCGGCGTGCCCGACGACGTCGCCGGGCCGGTCGCGTTCCTGCTGTCCGACGACGCCGCCTGGGTCACCGGCCAGAACCTCCTGATCGACGGCGGCGCGAGCATCGTGCCCGTCGGGTGAAGGATGAGGGCATGAAGACCACCCACGTCGCCGACCAGGTCCTCCAGGCTGCCCTCGAGCTGTTCGCCTCCCAGGGGTACGCCACCACGAGCGTGCAGCAGATCGTCGAGGCCGCCGGGGTCACCAAGGGCGCCATGTACCACTACTTCCAGTCCAAGGACGACCTGCTGTTCGCCATCTACGAGCGGATGCTGACGCTGCAGAAGTCGCACCTCGACGAGATCGTCGCCGTCGGTGGCCCCGTCGAGGACGTGCTGCGGGCGGTGTGCGTCGACGTCGTGGAGACGTCGATCGACTTCCTGCCCGAGGGCACCGTGTTCTTCCGCAGCCTGCACATGCTCACCGAGCCGCGGCGCAAGGAGGTCACGCGTCGTCGGCGCGAGTACCACGACGAGTTCTCCGGGCTCCTCGAGCGGGGCCAGGACGAGGGCAGGTTCCGGACCGACGTCCCGCGGTCCGTGCTGGTCGCGCACTTCTTCAGCGACGTGCACTACCTGTCGCACTGGTACTCGCCACAGGGGCCGGAGACCAAGACCGAAGTGGCCGAGCAGCTCACCGGGCTGTTCCTGCGCAGCATCGCGGCCTAGGGGCCGGTGCGCCCCAGGACCGCGACGACCTTCACGACCTTCACGGCCTTGACGACGAGGATGAGGAGCCGATGACCGAGCAGCAGACGACCGGACGGACCACCGACGCGACCGAGCGCGGGGCGGCGACCCTGCCGCAGACGATGCGCGCGTGGCAGGTGGTCCGGCACGGCGAGCCGGCGCAGGTGCTGGAGCGCGCGGACCTGCCGGTGCCGCAGCCCGCCGCCGACGAGGTGCTGGTGCGCGTGCGTGCCGTCGCCGTGAACTTCCCCGACGCGCTGCTCGCCCGCGGGCAGTACCAGGTGCAGCCCGACCTGCCGTTCGTGCCGGGCATCGAGCTGTGCGGGGACGTCGTGGCGCTCGGCGCCGACGCGCACGGGTCCGGGCTCCAGGTCGGCGACCGGGTCGTGGGGTCCAAGATCGGCGTGCTGGCGCAGTACGCCGCCGTGCCGGTCGCGGCCGTGCGCGAGGCGCCGGAGTCCCTCGACGACGCGCAGGCGTCGGCGCTCACCATCGCCTACCAGACCGCGTGGTTCGGCCTGCACCGGCGGGCGGCGCTCCAGGCGGGGGAGTGGCTGCTCGTGCACGCCGCCGCGGGCGGGGTCGGGACGGCCGCCTGCCAGCTCGGTGCGGCCGCGGGCGCTCGCGTGATCGGCGTCGTGGGCAGCGAGGCGAAGGCCGACGTGGCCCGGGCGGCCGGGGCGGAGCACGTGATCGTGCGCGACGCCGACGGCGGCATCGCCGCACGCGTCAAGGAGCTCACCGCCGGGTCCGGTGCCGACGTGGTCTTCGACCCGGTGGGCGGGGCGTCGTTCGAGCAGTCCACGCGCTGCATCGCCCTGGAGGGGCGGATCGTCGTGGTGGGCTTCGCCAGCGGCGAGATCCCCCCGGTGCGCGCCAACCACGCGCTCGTGAAGAACTACTCCGTCCTCGGGCTGCACTGGGCGCTCTACCAGCAGCGCCGCCCCGAGCTCGTCGACGCCGCCCACGCCGAGCTGGCCCGGCTCGCGGAGGCGGGCCCCGTGCGGCCCGTGATCCAGGACGTCGTGGGGTTCGACGACGCGCCGGGCGCGGTGCAGCGCCTGGCCGACGGCCGGACCACCGGCCGGCTCGTGATCCGCGTCGCCGACTGACCCCCGCACCACCGCCCGTCGACCGCCCGCCCCCGTCCCCGAGGAGTGCCCGTGTCCCACCGCCTGCCCGACCGCGTCGTGATCGTGACGGGCGGCGCCCGCGGCATCGGGGCGGCGTACGTCCGCGCCCTGCACGCCGAGGGCGCGCGCGTCGTCGTCGCCGACCTGCTCGTCGACGAGGGGTCCGCGCTCGCGGCCGAGCTCGGCGAGCGCGCGCGCTTCGAGCCGCTGGACGTGACGGACGCCGACGCGTGGGAACGTGTCGTGGCAGCGACGGTCCGGGCGTGGGGCACGGTCGACGTGCTCGTCAACAACGCGGGCATCGCGAACGCCGGGCCGCTCGAGCACTACACGCGCGCCAAGTGGGACGCGGTGATCGCGGTGAACCTCACCGGCACGTTCCTGGGGTGCCAGGCGGTGGTGCCGACCATGCGCGCCGCAGGGCGGGGGTCGATCGTCAACATCTCCTCGGTCGAGGGCCTGTTCGGCAGCGAGGGCCTGCACGGCTACGTCGCGGCCAAGTTCGGGGTGCGCGGGCTCACCAAGTCGATCGCCGTCGAGCTGGGGCGCGCCGGGATCCGCGCGAACTCCGTGCACCCGGGCTGGATCGACACCGCGATGACGGCGAAGATCGACCCCTCGCGCCTGCCCATCCCGCTGGGGCGTGGCGGCACCCCCGACGACCTCGCCGGTACCGTCGTCTTCCTCGCGAGCGACGACTCGGCCTACCTCACGGGCGCCGAGCTCGTGGTGGACGGCGGCATGACCGCCGGCGTCGGCCACCGCTGACGAACGACCGCTGCTGACGTCCGCTACGGGCGGCCCCTCGGGGCCGCCCGTTCGCCGTCGTGCCCGTCGCGCTGAGCCCTGGATCACGGCCGTGCAACATTCTCCAGAATGACATACCGGCCAGTCGGTTTTTCGGCTATCGTGGGCGTACCCCGACACAAAGAGGTGCCGATGTCCCGCTCGACGACCCCCCTGACCGCCGCCGGCCCGAGGCCGGGCGCCGCTGCGCCCTCAGGTGCGACCCCGCGCCTGGAGGTGGAGGGCCTCACCGTCACGTTCGGTGGGCTCACCGCTCTCGACGACGTGGGGTTCGCCGTGGGCGACGGCGAGGTCGTCGCGCTCATCGGGCCCAACGGCGCAGGCAAGACGACCGTCTTCAACGTCGTCTGCGGCCTGGTGCGGCCGCGCGCGGGCAGCGTGCGGATCGACGGCCGGCCCGCCCCGGCGGCGACGTCGCGGCTCCAGGGGCATGGCGTCGCGCGCACCCTGCAGGGCCTGGGCCTGTTCAGCGGGATGACCGTGGCCGAGAACGTCCTCGTCCCGCTCTCCGGTCGTGAGCGCCGCAGCGAGGACGGTCGCGCCCTGGCCGCGGCGGCGCTGGAACGGCTCGACCTGCTCCACACGGCGGACGCCGTCGTCGACGCGCTGCCGTACCCGGAGCGCAAGCGGGTCGCCCTGGCCCGCGCCCTGGTGACGAACCCCCGGCTGCTGCTGCTCGACGAGCCGGCCGGCGGCCTCGGGGCCGAGGACATCGCGGGCCTCGCCCACGTCGTGCGCGGCGTCGTGGCGAGCGGCAGCTCCGTGCTCCTGGTGGAGCACCACGTCGACTTCGTCATGGAGGTCGCCGACCGCGTGGTCGTCCTGGACTTCGGGCGCGTGGTCGCGTGCGGCACGCCCGACGAGGTCCGGTCCGACCCTGCGGTCGAGGCCGCCTACCTCGGGCTGGAGGCCGCCCGATGAGCCCGGCGCTCGCCGTCGACGGCCTCGTCGTCGGGTACGCCGGCGCGCCGGTGGTGGAGGGTCTGACCCTCGACGTCGCACCGGGCGCCGTCGTCGCGCTCCTCGGTGCGAACGGTGCGGGCAAGACGACGGTGCTGCGCACCCTGTCCGGCCTGCTCACCCCGCGCGCGGGGCGCGTGCTGCTCGACGGCGCCGACCTCGCCGCCGTGCGCGTCGAGGACCGGGTGCGCCGCGGGCTCGCCCAGGTGCCCGAGGGGCGCAGCGTGGTCACCGAGCTCACCGTCGAGGAGAACCTCCAGCTCGGGGCGCTGTGGCGCTGTGCCGGGCGGGCCGAGCGACGGGCCGCCGTCGACGAGATGTACGCCCTGTTCGAGCCGCTGGCGCGGCGCCGCACCAGCGCGGGGCACCAGCTCTCCGGCGGCGAGCGCCAGATGCTCGCCCTGGCGCGCGCCCTGATCTCCCGACCGCGGGTGCTGCTGCTCGACGAGCCGTCGCTCGGCCTGGCCCCGCGCGTCGTGGCTCAGCTGTTCGGCACCCTGCGCGACGCGGCCGACGCCACCGGGCTCACCGTGCTGCTCGCGGAGCAGAACGTCACCAGCGCGCTGTCCATCGCGGACCGCGGTGTCGTCCTCTCCCTCGGGCAGGTCGTCGCCGACGCCCCGGCGGCGGACATCGCCGCCGACCCCGCCCTGCGTCACGCCTACCTGGGCTTCTGAGAGGAACTCATGGACCGCCTCGTCCTTCTCGTCTCGACCGGCGTCGCACGCGGCCTCGTGATCGCGCTCTTCGCCCTGTCGCTCGTCATCATCTGGCGCGCCGCACGGATCGTGAACTTCGCCCAGGCGGCGATGGCGGTCGCGGCCGTCTACGTCGCCTTCGCCGTGCAGCAGGCCACCGGGTCCTACGTCCTCGCGCTCCTGTCCGCGCTCGTCGTCGGGGCGCTGCTCGGCGTCGCCGTGGAACGGGGCCTCATGCGCCACGTCGCGGGGCGCACGCCCATGCCCGGCATGATCGTCGCGATCGGCCTGGTCATGGTGCTCCAGGCGCTGCTGGGCATCTTCTTCGGCCCGAAGCACCGGCCCATGACGCCGGTGCTCTCGGAGGCGCCGCTGTACGTGGGCGACGTCCCGGTGCTGTCCCGGTACGACCTGTTCGTGCTGCTCGTGGCCCTCGTGGTCGTCGTCGGGCTGGGGGTGCTGTTCAACCGCTCCACCCTCGGGCTGCAGCTGCGGGCGTCGGCCGTCGCCCCGGAGGTGTCGCGCCTCCTCGGGGTGCGGGTGCCGCGCATGGTCACCATCGGCTGGATGCTGTCGTCCGCGGTGGCGGCGCTCGCGGTGCTGCTCCTGGTGCCCACGGAGCTCGGCCTCAACGCCCACTCCGGGGACGTGCTGTTCGTGCACGCCTTCACGGTCGCCGTGCTCGGCGGCCTCGACTCGCCCGCGGGGGCGCTCGTGGGCGGCCTCGTCGTCGGCGTCCTCATCAGCCTCGTCACCGGGTACGCGTCGGCGGGCCTGGCGCCCCTGGCCGTGCTCGCCCTGCTCACCTGCGTGCTGCTCGTCCGCCCGGGCGGCATCTTCGCCACGAAGGAGGCCCGGACCGCATGACCCGGAGCCCTGCCCGTCCCGGGACCCGAGCCCCTCGGACCACCCGCGCCATCGTCGTCCGAGCCGTGCTGCTCACGCTGCTCGCGCTCGCCCTCACGTTCGCCCTGGACCCGTTCCGCAACTACCAGCTCGCCGTGATCGCCGCGACGTTCTGCGCGACGGCGGGCCTGACGCTCCTCGTCGGGCTCACCGGCCAGCTCTCCCTGGGTCACGCCGTGCTCATGGCCGCCGGCGGCTACGGGTACGCCCTCGTGGCGGGCCCGGCCGCCGAGGCCGGCCTGGGCGGCACCGCCCGGTTCGCCCTCGGCATCCTCGGTGCTCTGGTGCTGTCCGCGGCGGTCGGAGGGCTGCTGGGGCTCGCCGGGGCACGCCTGCGTGGCCCGTACCTCGCCGGCCTGACCCTCGCCCTCGTGATCGCGCTGCCCGCGCTGACGACCCAGGTGCCCGGGCTCGGCAAGGACCAGGGGCTCGGCGTGCCGTTCGAGGCGGTGCCCGCGCCGCTGGCCGGCCTCATGGTCGTGGAGCAGTGGCACGCGTGGATCGCGGTGGTCGTGGCCGCGCTCGCCGTCACGCCCCTCGTCGTGCTGCGCTCCGGCCGCGCCGGACTGCGCATGCGCGCCACCCACGGCGACGAGGTCGCCGCCCGGCTGGCCGGCATCTCGCCGGCGCGCGTCAAGGTCGGCGCGTTCGTCGTGAGCGCCGTGGCCGCCGGCCTGGGTGGCGCCGTGCTCGCCGTCGTGACGCAGAGCGTCAGCCCCGGCCGGTACTCGCTGGCGTTCTCCCTGCTGCTCCTGGTCGCCGTCGTGGTGGGCGGGCTCGGGAGCATCGGGGGAGCGGCGGCGGGCGCCGCGCTCGTCGTGCTGCTGCCCTGGCTCGTGGAAGCCCTGACGTCCGCGGGCGGGCTGTCCGCCGACCTCGAGCAGCGGCTGTCCGGGAATCTCGCCCTCGCCGTGTTCGGCGCGCTCCTCGTCGCCGTGACCGTGGTGTGGCCGGGCGGGCTCGCCGCGGCCAGCGCCGGCCCGCGCGGCCGGCTGGCCCGCGCCCTGCGCCGAAGCCGTGCCGACGACGGGCCCGGCCCGACGTCCGACGCGGCACCTGCCCCGGCCTCCGACCCGACGTCCGACCAAGCCTCCTACCAAGCCCCCGACCAGACGCCCGACCCGCTACCGATCACAGAGAGGTGACTCCGATGCGGAATCACACGCCCGTCCCCACCCCCCAGCCCGGACGGTCCACGGCGCCGCCCGCGGTCCGGGCCACCGCCGCGGCCTCCGCCGCCGTCGTCGCGCTGACCCTGGCCGCGTGCAGCACGCCCGCCGCCGCGACGCCCGGCATCGACGACGACAGCGTCAAGGTCGGGTCGCACCAGCCCCTGACCGGGCCGGCGGCGGCCGGCTTCTCCTCGATCTCGGCCGCCACGAAGGCGTACTTCGCCTACGTCAACGACAACGGGGGGATCAACGGCCGCACGATCGACTACGTCGTCAAGGACGACGGCTACAACCCCGCCACGACGCAGAGCGTCGTGCGCGAGCTCGTGCAGGAGGACAAGGTCTTCGCGATCCTCAACGGGCTGGGCACGCCCACCCACAGCTCGGTCCTGGACTACCTGGACCAGAACGGCGTGCCGGACCTGTTCGTGGCCTCCGGCAGCACCACCTGGAACCAGCCCGACGAGTACCCGGGCACCTTCGGGTTCAACGCCGACTACGTCGTCGAGGGCGCCGCCCTGGCGCAGTACGCCCGCGACGAGGACCCCGACGCCGTCGTGTGCGTGCTGGGGCAGGACGACGACTTCGGCGAGACGTTCCTCGAGGGCGTCGAGCTCGCGCTCGGCGCGGACGGGGTGGCGAGCTACCAGACGTACACGACGTCGTCCGAGGACGTCACCGCTCAGCTCGGTGCGATGAAGGAGGCCGGCTGCGAGGTCAACCTGCTGGCCACCATCAACGGGTTCACGGCGATGGCGCTCGGCACCGCCGCGCAGATGGGCTGGTCCCCGCAGTGGTACGCCTCGTCGTCGGGCGGCGACTACCCGACGCTCGTCGGCTTCCTGGGCGAGGAGGTCGGCCCGGCGCTCCTCGAGGGCTTCGTGAGCGCGAACTACCTCCAGAACAGCCCGGGCAGCGACTGGTACGAGCTGTTCCAGCAGATCAACGACGAGTACAACGACGGCGCGCCCTTCGACGGGAACACCGTGTACGGGATGAGCGTCGGCTACCTGTTCGCCGAGGCGCTCGCCAAGGCGGGCGACGACCCGACCCGCGAGTCGCTCACCGAGGCGGTGGAGTCCGGCGCGCTCGTCGGCAACGGCATCCTGCCGCTGACCTTCGGCGCGGACGACCACGCCGCGTACGACGGGGTGGGCATCGCCGTCGTCACGGGCGGGGTGCAGGACTTCGTCGGCGCCACCTACCGGGTGGACGGCGACGCCGTCGCGGCGGCCGAGCCCGCCCCCGTGCCGCTGGAGAACGAGGGCATCCCGACCCCCTGAGGCGCGGCGAGACAGAGAGGCGAGCCCACGAGATAGAGAGGGCACGGACCGCACCGGTGCGGTCCGTGCCCTCCGCCCGCCCCCCCCCCCCCCCCCCGGGGGCGCCCCCCCCCCCCCCCCCCCCCCGCCCCCCCGCCTCTCTATCTCGCCGCAGAGGGGGCGAACTGGTCCTGCAGGGAGCGCTTGAGGATCTTGCCGCTCGGGCCGACCGGCAGCTGGTCCACCACGTGGACGACGCGCGGGTACTTGAACGCCGCGACGCGTTCGCGCACGTACTCGCGCAGCGCCTCGCCGTCGACGGAGCGGCCGTCCCTGGCCACGACGGCCGCGTGGATCTCCTGGCCGTGGATCGCGTCGTCGAGCCCGAACACGGCCGCCATCGCGACGTCGGGGTGGTCGACCAGCACCGACTCGACCTCCGTCGGGTACACGTTGTAGCCGTTGCGGATGATCATGTCCTTCTTGCGGTCGACGATCGTGATGATGCCCTCGGCGTCGACGGTGCCCAGGTCGCCCGTGCGGAACCAGCCGTCGTGCACGACGGCTGCCGACGCGTCCGGCCGGCCCAGATAGCCCTTCATGAGGTTGTGGCCCCGCACCACGATCTCGCCGAGCGTGCCCGGCTCGTCGAGCAGGTCGACGCGCCGCTCCTCGAGCGGGTCGGCGACGGCCACGTCCACCCCCCACATGCGGCGGCCCACGGTGCCGGGCCGGATCGGCTCGCCCAGCACGTTGAACGACACCGACGGCGAGGTCTCGGTGAGCCCGTACCCCTCGTGCACCTCGGCGCCGTAAGCCTCCGAGAAGGCCTCGAGCACCGCCGTCGGCAGGGCCGCGCCACCGGAGACGGCGTACCGCAACGGTGGGCGCTCGGCCGTGCGGCCGGCCGCCTCGATCATCCCCACGAACATGGTGGGCACCGCGGTGAACACCGTCGCCCGGTGGGCCACGAGCAGCTTCAGGGCCAGGTCCGGGTCGAACTGGGGCAGCAGGACGACGGAGGCGCCCACCCGGAAGGCCATGTTCATCACGGCCATCTGGCCGAACGCGTGGAACAGCGGCAGCCCGCCGAACACGACGTCGTGCGGCTTGAGGTCAAACGAGTCGATGAGGGAGCAGTGCACCTGCTCGACGGCCGCCAGGTGCGACCCGACCGCGCCCTTCGGGGTGCCTGTGGTGCCGCTCGTGTAAAGGATGGTCGCCGCGTCGGTGGGGTGCACCGGGACGTGCCGCACCAGGGGCTCGGCGGCGGCCGCCTCGTCCTCCAGGCGCGGCAGGTCGGGACCGCCGGCGCTCACGGGCGGCGCGAGCACCGTGACGAGCGGGACGCCCGCGGCACGGGCCGCGGGCAGCGCCTCGCCGAGCAGCGGTGCCGCGACGACGACGAGGTCGGCGCCGCTGTCGCGCAGCACGAACTCGATCTCGCGCGCCTTGAACAGCAGGTGCACCGGGACGACGACGGCGCCGAGCGCCTGGGCGGCGTAGAAGGCGCGCGGGAAGTCCGGCACGTTGGGCACGACGACCGCGACCCGGTCGCCCCGGCCGATGCCGCGGGCCGCCAGGGCGCCGGCGTAGGCGCGGGTCTGCTCCCACAGCTCGCCGTACCGGGTGGTGGCGCCCATGAAGTGCAGGGCGGGGCGCTCGGGGGAGCGCGTCGCCGTCTCGGCCAGGATGCTGGCCAGGGACAGCGTCCCGAAGCCGGGGCCGTCGACGGCCTCGTCGGGGCGGTGCGTCATGTCGGGTCCTCTCGTCGTCGTTGATCGTGGACGGATGCCTGCTGGGGTGGCGCGGTCGTTACCGCGGTGCGCGGAGCTGGGCCTTGCCGAGGGAGCTCAGGTGGACCTCGTCGGGGCCGTCCGCGAGGCGCAGCGACCGCGCCCCGGCGAACATCTCCGCCAGCGGCTGGTCGCCCGAGACGCCGGCGGCGCCGAAGATCTGGATGACGCGGTCGAGGATCGTCTGGACGGCGCGGGGCACGGCGATCTTGATGGCCTGGATCTCGGTCATCGCCGCCCGGTTGCCCACGGTGTCCATGAGCCAGGCGGTCTTGAGCACGAGGAGCCGCAGCGACTCGAGCTCGACGCGCGCGTTCGCGACCCACTCGCGCACCACGCCCTGGTCCGCGAGGGGCCGGCCGAACGCGACCCGGGAGCGGGCGCGCTCGCCCGCGAGCGCCAGGGCGCGCTCCGCCGTGCCGATCGCCCGCATGCAGTGGTGGATCCGGCCTGGCCCGAGCCGTGCCTGCGCGAGGGCGAACCCCTCGCCGGCGCCGCCCAGCATCGACGACGCCGGGACGCGGACGTCGTCGAACACGATCTCGGCGTGCCCGCCGTGGTCGCGGTCGTCGTAGCCGAACACCGTCAGCGGGCGCACGATCGTCACGCCCGGGGTGTCGCGCGGCACCAGCACCATGGACTGCTGCCGGTGCCGGGGCGCATCCGGGTCGGTCTTGCCCATGACGATGAGCAGCTGCGCGTCGGGGCTCATGGCGCCCGTGGACCACCACTTGCGGCCGGAGATCACGAGGTCGTCGCCGTCGCGCCGGATCCGGGTACCGATCTGGGTGGCGTCCGACGACGCGACGTCGGGCTCGGTCATGGAGAACGCCGAGCGGATGCGGGCGTCCAGCAGGGGGGCCAGCCACCGCTCGCGCTGCTCGGGGGTGCCGAAGTGGGCGAGGAGCTCCATGTTCCCGGTGTCGGGGGCCGCGCAGTTGAAGGCGACCGGGGCCAGCCGGGTGCTCCAGCCCGTGAGCTCGGCCAGGGGGGCGTACTGGAGGTTCGTCAGGCCGGCGCCGTACGGCGCGGTCGGACCGCCGGCGGGCAGGAAGAGGTTCCACAGGCCCTGCGCGCGGGCGGCGGAGCGGAGCTCGTCGACGACGGGGCGGAACGTCCAGGCCTCCGGTGCGGCCGCGAGCTGGGCGTCGAGGACGGGTTCGGCGGGCAGGACCCGCTCGTGCAGGAACGTGCGCACCTGCTCCGTGAGCTCGGTGGTGCGGGCGTCGGGGGCGAAGTCCATGTCAGACCACCGTTCCGGTCGGGTGCGAAGGAGGGGTCACGGTGCCGGCCGCGCGGGCACGTGCGAGGCCGTCCGCGGCGAGCGGTGCGACGAGCTCGCCGATGCGGTCGAACCCGTCCCCGACCGTCTCGCCCGCGCGGTAGCGGAAGTGGATGCCCTCGAGGATCACGGCGAGCTTGTACGCGGCGAAGGCGCGGTACCAGCCGAGGTCGGGCAGCGCGGTCCCGGACCGCGCGGCGTACGTGTCCGCGAGCTCGTCGAACTCGGGGTAGCCGGCGCCGGGCACGACCGCGCTCGTGGTGGCGTGGCCCTCGGTGATGGCGTTGATGTCCCAGTACAGGCCCAGCATCCCGAGGTCGACCAGGGGGTCGCCGAGGGTGGCCATCTCCCAGTCGAGGACGGCGGCGACGTACGGGGCGTGGGCCGGGCCGGCGACGATCGCGTTGTCGAGGCGGAAGTCGCCGTGCACGATGCCGGTGCGGCCGCCGTCGCGCCCGGCGGGCAGCCGCGCGGCCAGGGCCTCCTGCAGCTCGTCGAGGACGGGCAGGTCCCGGGACCGGGAGGCGTCGTACTGCCGCCGCCACGTGGACAGCTGGCGGTCCAGGTAGCCGGCGGGCCGGCCGAAGTCGGCGAGGCCGACGGCGGCCGGGTCGACGGCGTGCAGGTCGGCGAGCGTCTCGGCGAGGGAGAGGCCGAGGGCGTGCAGTCCGTCGGCGGTGTACGCGGCGTTCTGCCGTGGTCGGGCGAGGACGGTGCCGTCGACGTGCTCCATGACGAAGAACACGGTGCCGGTCACGTCGCCGGCCGTGGAGTCGTCGACGACGTCGATGGTGCGCGGGACGGGGACCGGGCTGCCGGCGAGCGCCGAGATGACCCGGTGCTCGCGGGTCATGTCGTGGGCGCTGGACAGCACGTGGCCGAGCGGCGGCCGGCGCAGCACGAGGGGCGCCCGGGCGCCGTCGACGCGGTAGGTGAGGTTGCTCCGTCCCCCGGCGATCACCTGGGCGGACAGGTCGCCGTCCGCGAGGTCCGGGTGGGCGCCGGCCAGCCAGCGGGTCAGGCCGGCGAGGTCCAGGCCGGGCACTGCGGTCATCGTCGACCTGCTTTCGTCGTCACGTCGTCGGGATGTGGCGAGCATACCGCGCGGTCGGTATGTTAGCGACCGTGCTCGCCCCCGCGTTCCCGCCCGTGACTCCGCCCGCGACCCCGCCGAGGGGTCGCTCAGTCGGTGAGCTGCGTCGTGACGGCGGCCCTCAGCCGGTCCGGGACCGGCACCGGGCGCCGGGTCGCGTCGTCCACGAAGACGTGCGTGAACCGGCCGAGCGCGATCGGCTCCGCCGGGTGGTCGGCGCGCAGGATGTGCAGGTCCCACGTGAGGCTGGTGCGCCCAAGCTTTGTGACGCCGATCGCGACCTCCAGCTGCTCCGGGTAGGACGCCGGCGCACGGAAGTCGCACGACGAGGCCACGCACAGCCCGATGACGTCGCCGGCCGGGTCCAGGCCGCCGTGGCGGATCATCCAGGCGTTGACGGCCGTGTCCATCGCCTCGTAGTAGACGGTGTTGTTGACGTGGCCGTACTGGTCGTTGTCGTTCCAGCGCAGCGGGAACGGGTGACGGGCGCGGGGCATCGGGTCTCCTTCGACTCGGTGAGGTGGGCGGGCGAGGGCTCAGGCGGCTCAGGCCACGCGCAGCAGGTGGCGGAACGCCGTGCGGGCGGCCTCACCGCTGGGGTCCTCGCCGGCGATGAGGTCGGCGTAGGTGAAGGACTCCGAGACCCGGACGAGCAGGTAGGCAAGCGTCGGCGGGTCGATGGCGCCGTCGAACGGGGCGTCGCCGAGGTGTGTGCGCACCAGCCACTCGGCGGTCGCCGTGTAGCGGCGCTGGATCGGGCTGGCCTTCGTGGTCAGCAGCCGCAGGGCCCGGGCCGGCTCGCGGCGCAGGAAGTCACGGAAGTAGTCGGCGGCGATGAGGTCGGTGGCGAAGTGCGTGAGCAGCGCGGCGACGCGCTCCGCGCCGCCCAGGTGGGCGGTCGCGCGATCGGCCTGCCCCAGCGTGGGCACGGCGAGGGACCACAGCACCTCGGCCAGGAGGTCGTCGCGGTTGCCGACCCACCGGAACACCGACGTGCGGTCCACGCCCAGCGACGACGCGAGCCCGCCCATGTCGATACGGCCGCCGGCGACGAACGTCTCCCGCGCCAGGTCGTAGGCGCGGCGGGCGTCGGGGTGCGCCCCGTCGGCCAGCCGGGCGGACAGCCGCGTCGGCGCCGCGCGCAGCCCGACGGCGCCGATGTCGGTGCCGTGCGTAGTGCTGTCCAAGGCGCCGGCGGACGAAGAGCTGGGCGAGGTGGCGCTGAACGGCGATCCCGGCGGTGGCATGTCCGCAGCCTAGCGCCGAAGCACCCGAGGGGTGCAACATAATCAAAGATGATGCACACTGGCCCGCAGCCAGCGCACCGCCGCGCACCAGCGCTGCGGGATCGACGACGATCGGAGCACAGCGATGACCACGACACCCGTCACGACGACGGTGGCACAGGGCACCCGGCCGGCCGCCGGGACCACTACCGGGACCAGTACCGGGACCAGTACCGGGACCAGTACCGGGACCAGTACCGGGACCAGTACCGGGACCAGTACCGAGACCGGGACGGACCCCGTCCTGGACGCCGACTTCTATGGCTTCCAGAACCTGCTGACGGCCCAGGAGCAGGACAGGATCCTCGCCGTCCGCGAGTTCATGGAGCGCGAGGTGCGGCCCGTCGCGGACGACTACTGGGAGCGCTCGGACTGCCCGGTGCACCTGTTCAAGCCGTTCGCCGAGCTCGGCACGGTGGGCGCGGCCTGGTCGGAGACCGCCGGCTTCGATACCTCCGCGGTGTTCCGGGGCTGGGTCGGCATGGAGCTGGCCCGGGTCGACTCCTCGTTCTGCACGTTCATCGGCGTCTCCAGCGGCCTGGCGATGAGCTCGATCGGCCTGGGCGGCTCGGCCGAGCAGCGCGAGCAGTGGCTGCCCCCGATGGCGCGCGGCGACCTCATCGGGGCGTTCGGCCTCACGGAGCCGCTCTCCGGCTCCGACACCGCCAAGGGCCTGCGGACCACCGCGACCCGGCACGGCGACACCTGGGTGCTCGACGGCGCCAAGCGCTGGATCGGCAACGCCACCTTCGCCGACGTCGTCGTCATCTGGGCGAAAGACACCGCGGACCAGCAGATGAAGGGCTTCCTCGTCCGCAAGGGCACGCCTGGGTTCACCGCCACCAAGATCGAGCGCAAGCAGTCGCTGCGCATCGTGCAGAACGCGGACATCGTGCTCGACGGCGTCGAGGTCGCCGAGGCGGACCGGCTGCAGGGGATCGACAGCTTCCGCGACGTCGCGAAGGTGCTGCGGGTGACGCGCGACGGCGTGGCGTGGCAGTCGCTGGGCACCATGATCGGCGCCTACGAGGCGGCCGTGCGGTACACCAAGCAGCGCGAGCAGTTCGGGCGCCCGATCGCCAGCTACCAGCTCGTCCAGGACAGGCTCGCCACCTGCCTGGCCAACATCACGGCGAGCCTCGCGGTGTGCGTGCGCGTGTCACAGCTGCAGGACGAGGGCACGCAGACCGACGCGCAGGCGGCGCTGGCGAAGTCGTTCGTCACGACCCGGATGCGCGAGACCGTCGCGCTGTGCCGCGAGTCCCTCGGCGGCAACGGCATCCAGCTCGACCACGGTGTGGCCCGCTACTTCGCGGACGCCGAGGCCGTCTACACGTTCGAGGGCACGCGCGACATGAACAACCTCATCGTCGGCCGGGAGATCACCGGTCACGCGGCGTTCGTCTGAGCGGCACGCCGGCCCCGCCCACGGGGACGGTGACAGCACCGCGAGACAGCACCGCGACCACCCACGCTGCACGAACCGAAGGAGACATCATGACCGAGGCGTACATCGTCGCCACCGCGCGATCGCCGATCGGCCGCGCGTACAAGGGGTCGCTGGCCGGCGCGCGCGCCGACGACCTCGCCGCCCAGATGGTGCAGGCCGCCGTGGATGCGGTACCCGGGCTCGACCCGGCCCGCATCGACGACCTGATGCTGGGGTGCGGGCTGCCCGGAGGGCGCCAGGGCATGAACATGGCCCGCGTCGTGGCTGTGCTGGCGGGCTGGGACTCCGTGCCCGGTACCACCGTGACGCGCTACTGCTCGTCCAGCCTGCAGACCACGCGGATGGCGTTCCACGCCATCAAGGCGGGCGAGGGCGACGTGTTCGTCTCGGCCGGCGCGGAGTCGGTCAGCGGCATGGCGGTCGGCTCCAGCGACGACATCCCCGGGGCCGTCCTCACCAACCCGCGGTTCGCCGGCGCCACGGAGCGCACCGTGGAGCGGGCGGAGGGCGGGGCCCCGGTCTGGCACGACCCGCGGGCCGACGGCCTGCTGCCCGACCCGTACATCGCGATGGGCCAGACGGCGGAGAACGTCGCCGCCCTGCACGGCGTCACGCGGGCCGAGCAGGACGAGTTCGCCGCCCGCAGCCAGCAGCGTGCGGCCAAGGCGATCGCCGACGGGTTCTGGGCGCGCGACATCACACCCGTGCGGCTCGACGACGGCACGGTCGTGACGGCCGACGACGGCCCGCGCCCTGACACGACGGTCGAGAGGCTCGCGTCGCTCGAGCCAGTGTTCCGGCCCGACGGCACGGTGACGGCGGGCAATGCGTGCCCGCTCAACGACGGCGCGGCCGCCGTCGTCGTGGTCTCCGAGCGGGTCGTGGACGAGCTGGGCCTGACCCCGCTCGCGCGCATCGTGTCCACCGGGGTGACGGGCCTGTCGCCGGAGATCATGGGCCTCGGCCCCGTCGAGGCCAGCCGGCAGGCCCTCGCCCGCGCCGGGCTGACCATCGAGGACATGGGACTGGTGGAGATCAACGAGGCCTTCGCGGCCCAGGTGATCCCGTCGGCCCGCGAGCTGGGCGTCGACCCGGAGCGGCTCAACGTGCACGGCGGCGCCATCGCCGTCGGGCACCCGTTCGGCATGACCGGCGCGCGCATCACCTCGACGCTGATCAACGGGCTCGAGGTCACCGACCGGCGCTACGGGCTGGAGACCATGTGCGTCGGGGGAGGCCAGGGCATGGCCCTCGTCCTCGAGCGCCCCTGACGCCGAGATAGAGACCCCACCCCGCCGAGATAGAGAGCCGCCGGGGCCGAGATAGAGACCCCACCCCGCTCTCTATCTCGGCGGGGTGGGGTCTCTCTCTCGGCGAGGAGGGGTGGGCGTCTCAGGCGGCCGGGACGTACAGCGCGAGGGTCTGCGCGACGAGCGCCGGCTTGTCGGCGCCCTCGATCTCGACGGTGACGGTCGAGGCGAGGCGTACGCCCTGGGCGACGTCCTGCGCGCCGGTGATCTCGGTCGTGGCGCGCACACGCGACCCGGCGGGCACGGTGGTCAGGAAGCGCACCTTGTCCAGGCCGTAGTTCATCGCCATCGCGACGCCGCCCACCTCGACCAGCGACGACGCCAGGTGGGGGAGCAGGGACAGGGTGAGGAACCCGTGCGCGACGGTGGTCCCGAACGGGCCCGACGCCGCGCGCTCGGCGTCGACGTGGATCCACTGGTGGTCCTCGGTGGCGTCGGCGAAGGCGTCGATGCGCGCCTGGTCGACGGTGAACCACTCGCCGGTGGCACGCTGCCCGACAGCGTCCGCGAGCGCGGCGGGGGAGGCGACGCGGACCGGCGTCCCGGTGGTCGCGGGTCCCGTGATGGAGGGCTCGGTGGTCGTGGGCTCGGTGCTCATGCCTTCGGCCCGCCTGCCACGTACAGGACCTGCCCGGAGACGAACGAGGCCTCGTCGGAGGTGAAGAACGACACCGCGGCGGCGATGTCCTCGGGCTTGCCGGCCCGCCCGACGGGTACCTCCTTGGCGGCAGCCGCGAGGAAGTCGTCGAGCGAGACGCCGACGCGCTCGGCGGTCGCGGCGATCATGTCCGTGGCGATGACGCCGGGCGCGACGGCGTTGGCCGTGATCCCGAACTTGCCGAGCTCGATCGCGAGCGTCTTGGTGAAGCCCTGCATACCGGCCTTCGCGGCGGAGTAGTTCGCCTGGCCGCGGTTGCCGAGCGCGGACGTGCTCGACAGGTTGACGACGCGCCCCCAGCCGGCGGAGACCATGTGGGACTGCACCGCCCGGGTGACGAGGAACGCTCCGCGCAGGTGCACGCCGAGCACGGCGTCCCAGTCGGCCTCGGTCATCTTGAACAGCAGGTTGTCGCGCAGGATGCCGGCGTTGTTGACGAGGATCGTGGGGGCGCCGAGCTCGTCGGCCACGCGGGCCACGGCGTCGGCGACGGCGTCGGCGTCGGTGACGTCCACCCCGAGGCCGAGCGCCCGGCCGCCGTCCGCGGTGATGCTCGCCGCGGTCTCGGCGGCCTGCTCGGCGAGGAGGTCGAGCACGGCGACGGCGTGCCCGTCGGCGGCCAGGCGGCGGGCGGTCGCGGCGCCGATGCCGCGAGCCCCTCCGGTGACGATCGCGGTACGGGGTGCGGTGGTGCGGGTCATGCGGTGTCCTCTCGTCGGAGACGATGCTGGCGCAGCTGCGCCTCGGCCGCGACCCTTGCGGTGCGACCTCCTCGTCGACTGCGAACCGTCAGCATACCGACCACGCGGTATGTCAGCCAGCATCCAGTAGGACTGGACTGTGCCCGACGCCGCGCCGTGCGGCAAACCGCCCGCCTGGCTGGCCGGTGATGAAGGCCCGGCAGGCCGTGCACGGGCGGCCCGTGGGCTCGCCCGTGCGCCTGACCAGCGCGGTTGACAGCGGGGCGGAGCGGGCCAAGACTGGAGGCATTCGAACAGTTGTTCGATGATGTTCCAAGGCCCGCCGGTCGAGGCGCGGACGGCGCGAGCGACGCTCGCACCGCCGTGACCGTGCGGGCCGGCACCACCGCCGGGGGGAGGGAACCGCATGACCGCTGTGGTCCCTGACCTGGGAGAAGCTGGTCCGGCCGATCGGCACGCGCGGGCGTGGGCCGCCCTGCGTGCGGCCGAGCAGCGCACCGGGGCGCAGCCCGCCGCCACCCTGTCCGGCCCGCCGGCTCCCCGGGCCGCGTCAGCACGCGAGGCCGCGGCGGCGCCCGGAAGCCCGGCACCCCGCGAGCGTCGGGCCCCCCGAGGTGGCCATGGGGTCGACGGCCCCGGCCGGCCCGTCCACCCCGACCTCGCGGTGCTCCTGCCCGGCGGGATGCTGCGCGGCGGGTCGGTCCTCTCCGTGCAGGGCTCGGCCACGCTCCTCCTCGCGCTGCTGGCCGCGGCGTCGGCGGACGGCGCCTGGACCGCGTTCGTCGGGGCGCCGACGATCGGCATGCTCGCCGCGGCCGAGGCCGGGTTCGACCTGTCCCGGACCGCGCTCGTGCCGGCTCCGGGTCCGGACGCCCCGCTCGTCCTCGCCGCGCTGCTGGACGGCATGGACGTCGTGGTCGCCGGGCCGCGAGCCGCGCTGTCCGACGCCGACCGGCGCCGTCTGACCGCCCGGGCCCGCGAGCGCGCCACCGTCCTGGTGTCCCAGTCCCGCTGGCCGGGGGCGCACGTCACCCTGGACGCGCGCGGCGGGGCATGGTCCGGCGTCGAGCAGGGGGCGGGCTGGCTGCGCCGCCGCACCCTGAGCGTCCTGCGCACCGGGCGCGGTGCGGTGGCCCGCCCGGTGGAGATCGAGGTCGAGGTACCGGTCCGGGCGGAGGTCGTGGTCCCCTCCCAGAACGTCGGGCAGAGCAACGGGCGGGACGCCGTGCGCGACGGCGCCCCCCGGCTGCGGGTGGCCTGATGCGCACCGCGGTGCTCTGGGTCCCGGACTGGCCGGTGGTCGCGGCGCTCGCCGCCGCCGGCCTGGACGCCCACGTCCCGGCCGCGGTGCTGGGCGCCCGCTCGCGCGGGGGGACGGCGGCCGGGCACAGCGTCGTGGCAGTCTCTGCCGTCGCGCGCTCGGCGGGGGTGCGCCGGGGGATGCGGCGGCGCCAGGCGCAGGAACGCTGCCCCGAGCTCGTGCTCCTGGAGGTCGACGACGTCCGGGACGCCCGGGAGTTCGAACCGGTCGCCGCGGCCGCGGAGACGGTCGTGGCCGGGCTCGAGATCGCCCGTCCGGGCCTGGTCCTGCTGCCCGCCGACGGCGCGGCGCGCTACCACGGCTCGGAGCGCACGCTCGCCCGCGAGCTGGTGGCGGCCGTGGCCCGGGACACCGGGTACGAGTGCCAGGTGGGGGTGGCCGACGGTCTGCTCACGGCGGTCCTCGCGGCCCGGGAGGACGCCGTCGTGCGGGCCGGCGGGTCGCGGGACTACCTGGCGGGCCGACCGGTGGGGGACCTGGTGCACGCCGTCACGGACCCGGCGGGGACCGTCGCGGTGCGCGAGGCCGCGAGCCTGTGGTGGCGCCTCGGCCTGCAGACGCTGGGCGACCTGGCCGCGCTCCCCGCACCGGACGTGCGCGCGCGGTTCGGCGACCTCGGCCTCTGGGCGCACCGGCTGGCCGCCGGCGAAGACGTGCGCCCGCCGGCCCGCCGCCGCATCGAGCCCGAGCTCACGGTCGCCGAGGAGCTGGACCCGCCCGCGCTGCGGGTCGACGTCGCCACGTTCGCCGCGCGCCGGCTCGCCGAGCAGCTGCATGCGCTGCTGGCCGCCCGCGGTCTGGCCTGCGGTCGGCTGCGCATCACGGCCCGTACGGCCACCCAGGAGCTCGAGCGGGTGTGGCGCACCGACGCCGGGGCGGCCGGCGGGATGAACGCGGCCCGGATCACCGACCGTGTGCGGTGGCAGCTCGAGGGCTGGCTCACCGCCTCGGCGGCCGGGCGAGGCAGGCCCGGCCGTGGGCGGGACGGGGCGCTCGACCCGGTGCCCGACGTCGCGCCGATCCTGCACCTGGCGCTCGCTGCCGAGGAGGTGGCCCCCGCGGGGGTGCACCAGCCGCGGCTGTGGGGGCCGGACGCCGGGGAGGACGACCGGGCGCGGCGGGCGCTGGGCCGGGTGCAGGGGCTCCTCGGCGGGGACGCCGTGCTCACCGTCGCCCTGCAGGGCGGCCGGGTGGCGAGCGACCGGGTGCACCTGGTGCCGTTCGGGGAGGACGCCGGCCGTGCACGCGAGGCCGGGCTGCCGTGGCCCGGCGCGCTGCCCAGCCCGGCGCCGGCGACCCTGCTGGCCGCGCCGGTGCCGGCCCGGGTCCTCGACGTCGCCGGCCGGGACGTCGTCGTCGACGTCCGGCTGGCGATGAGCGGCGAGCCCGCCATGATCGCCACGCGGGAGCTCGAGCACACGCCGATCCGGGGCTGGGGCGGGCCGTGGCCGCTCGCCGAGCGGTGGTGGTCCCCGGACGGGGGCGTCCGGCGCGTCTACCTGCAGGCCGTGCTCGACGACGGCCGCGGGCTGCTGCTCGCGGCCGTCGGCGGGGTGTGGCAGGTGGAGGCGGTCTATGACTGACCCGGACCTCACGCCTGCCGCGGGCCGGTACGCCGAGCTGCACGCCCACTCGGCGTTCAGCTTCCTCGACGGCGCCTCGCACCCCGAGGAGCTCGCCGCCGAGGCCGCACGCCTGGGGCTGACGGCGCT
Organism: Isoptericola luteus; assembly: GCF_020297055.1. GTDB lineage: Bacteria > Actinomycetota > Actinomycetes > Actinomycetales > Cellulomonadaceae > Isoptericola > Isoptericola luteus. Next base: position 86,683 of record NZ_JAIXCQ010000005.1, read on the forward strand.
CGCCGTCACCGACCACGACGGCTTGTACGGGGTGGTGCGCTTCGCCGAGGCCGCGCGGGTGGTGGGTCTGCCCACCGTGTTCGGGGCGGAGCTGCACCTGGCGGCGCCCGTGCCCGGCGGCGCACCCGTGCTCGACCCGCCCACCGGGGTGCCGGACCCGCGCTCGACCCATCTGCTCGTGCTGGCCAGGGGCGCACAGGGTTACCGCAACCTGTCCCGGGCGATCGCGACCGCGCACCTCGAGGCAGGGGTCAAGGGCAAGGCGCGCTACGACCTCGACGCCCTGGGCGCCGAGGCGGCCGGTGAGTGGCTCGTGCTCACCGGCTGCCGCAAGGGGGCCGTCCGCCGCGCCCTGGTCGCGCCTGGCGGCGGCCGCGGCGCGGCGCGGCGTGAGCTCGACCGGCTCACGGACGCCTTCGGCCGCGACAACGTCGCCGTCGAGGTCACGGCCACCGGCGACCCGCGCGACGCCGACCTGCACGCCGCGCTCGCGGAGCTGGCCGACGGCGCCAGGCTCCCGCTGGTGGCCACCACCAACGCCCACTACGCCCGCCCGCGCGACGCCGACCTGGGCGCCGCGCTCGCGGCCGTGCGCGCCCGCGCGTCGCTGGACGCCATGGACGGCTGGCTCCCGGGCGGCCCGACGGCGCACCTGCGCTCGGCGGCAGAGATGCTCGCCCTGCACCGGGCGCACCCGCAGTCGGTGGGCACCGCCGCCGCGCTGGCGGCGGAGTGCGCGTTCGACCTGCACCTCGTGGCACCCGACCTGCCCCCGTACCCCGTGCCGGAGGGCTACGACGAGGCCTCCTGGCTGCGCGAGCTGGTGCGGCGCGGGGCGACGGAACGCTACGGCCCGCGCGAGGCCGAACGCGTCCCGGGGGCATGGGCGCAGATCGACCACGAGCTGCGGGTCATCACCGACCTGCACTTCCCCGGCTACTTCCTCGTGGTCTACGACCTGGTCGAGTTCTGCCGCACGCAGGGCATCCTGTGCCAGGGGCGGGGGAGCGCCGCGAACTCCGCCGTCTGCTACGCCCTGGGCATCACCGCCGTCGACGCCGTGCGCCACGGGCTGCTCTTCGAGCGGTTCCTCGCGCCGGAGCGGGACGGGCCGCCGGACATCGACATCGACATCGAGTCGGTGCGCCGCGAGGAGGTCATCCAGCACGTCTACGCGACGTTCGGGCGCACGCACGCCGCCCAGGTCGCGAACGTCATCTCCTACCGGCCGCGGTCGGCCGTCCGCGACGCCGCCCGCGCGCTCGGGTACGACACCGGGCAGCAGGACGCCTGGAGCAAGTCGATCGAGCGCTGGGGGTCGCTGCGCGGCCCGGACCCGTCCAGCCCGGCGGCCGACGCCGCGGTCCAGGACGCCCGCGCGACGGCGGGCGCGCCGCCGTCCCGGACCGCCGTGCGGGACGCGGCGAAGGAACGGCTGTGGGGCGGGCGGTTCGCCGACCCGCTCGCGACGGACGAGGATCAGGTCGCGCGCGCCGACGACGCCCACGACGTCGTCCCCGGCCACCGGCCGCCGTCCGCCGAGGAGGAGGGGCGGATCCCCGCGCCCGTGCTCGACCTCGCCGACCGCATGCTGCGGCTGCCGCGGCACCTGGGGATCCACTCGGGCGGCATGGTCATGTGCGACCGGCCCGTCATCGAGGTGTGCCCGGTGGAGTGGGCCCGCATGGAGGGCCGCACGGTGCTGCAGTGGGACAAGGAGGACTGCGCCGACGCGGGGCTGGTGAAGTTCGACCTGCTCGGGCTCGGCATGCTCACCGCGATCCGGTACGCGTTCGAGTCGATCGCCGAGCACACGGGCGAGCACCTCACGCTGCACGGGCTGCCCGCCGAGGACCCCGCGGTCTACGACCTGCTGTGCGCGGCGGACACCGTCGGGGTGTTCCAGGTGGAGTCCCGGGCGCAGATGGCGACCCTGCCGCGCCTGCAGCCCCGCCGGTTCTACGACATCGTCATCGAGGTCGCGCTCATCCGGCCCGGCCCCATCCAGGGTGGGTCCGTCCACCCCTACATCGAACGGGCGCGCGGTCGGTCGGAGGTGACCTACCTGCACCCGCTGCTCGAGCCGTCCCTCAAGCGGACCCTCGGGGTGCCGCTGTTCCAGGAACAGCTCATGCAGATGGCGATCGACGTCGCCGGGTTCAGCCCGGCCGAGTCGGACCAGCTGCGCCGGGCCATGGGGTCGAAACGGTCGGTCGAGCGGATGGAGGCGCTGCGGGCCCGGCTCATGGCGGGGATGGCGGAGAACGACGTCCCGCCCGACGTCGCCGAGCAGGTCTACGACAAGCTCAAGGCGTTTGCCGACTTCGGGTTCCCCGAGTCGCACGCCTACTCGTTCGCGTTCCTCGTCTACGCGAGCTCGTGGCTCAAGGTGCACCACCCGGCGGCGTTCTACGCGGGCCTGCTGGCCGCGCAGCCCATGGGTTTCTACTCGCCGCAGTCGCTGGCCGCCGACGCCCGCCGCCACGGCGTGCGGGTGCTGGGGCCGGACGTCAACGCGTCACGGGCGCTCGCGAGCGTGGAGAGGGTCGAGGGGGCCGGGTCCGCCGTCCCCTCGCGCTCGAATGATTCGGTCGCTTCGCTCCCTCGGCTCTCGCGCGAGGGGGCGCCGGACCCGGACCCGGGGCTCGCGGTGCGGCTCGGGATCGGCGCGGTGCGGGGGATGGGTACGGAGCTCGCGGAGCAGCTCGTCGCCGAGCGGGAGGCGCACGGCCCGTTCCGCGACCTGCGGGACCTGGTGCGCCGAGTGGAGCTGTCCACGTCCCAGCTCGAGGCGCTCGCGACGGCCGGTGCCACCGGGTCCCTGGGGGCGGGACGCCGCGAGGCGCTGTGGGCCGCGGGGGCGCTGGGCCAGGAGGGCCCGGGCACGCTGCCGGGCGTGAGCGTCGGGGTGAGCGCTCCGTCGCTGCCCGGCATGACGCCGCTCGAGATCGACGTGGCGGACGCCTGGGCCACCGGGGTGACGCCGTCCTCCACCTCCCCGCTGGAGCACGTGCGCGACGGGCTCGCGCGGGCCGGGGTGCTCACCGTCGCCGGTGTGGTGGCCACCGAGCCGGGACGCCGGGTGGCGGTCGGCGGCGTCGTCACCCACCGCCAGCGTCCGGGGACGGCGGGCGGCGTGACCTTCCTGTCCCTGGAGGACGAGACCGGGCTGCTCAACGTCATCTGCACACCGGGCCTGTGGCGCCGGTTCGCCGTCGTGGCCCGGGGCGCCCCGGCGATGGTGGTGCGGGGCAGGGTCGAGAGCGCCGACGGCGCGGTCAACCTGCTCGCGGAGCACCTCGCGCCGTTGCGCCTGCCCGTGGCGACCCGGTCGCGGGACTTCCGCTGAGGGGGCCGGCGTGGTTCCGCGGGTGATCAGCTCTCCTCGAGCTCGAGCCGCATCACCCAGCGCGGCAACCGGCCGCTGGTCGCCGACGTCGGACCGACCCGCGTGAAGCCGGCCCCCTCGAACAGCCCGACGGTGCCCACGAACGCGGAGCCGACGGGCACGCGGCCGAACCCCGGGTCGACGGGGTACCCCTCGATCGTCCGCGCGCCATGCGAGCGGGCGTACTCGACGCCGCCGTGCAGCAGGGCACGGGCCACGCCCCGGCGGCGGTGGCCAGGCCGGACGGTGAAGCACATCACCACCCACGTCGTGGGCCACGACTCCGGGTCGCCGGCGGGCAGGACGCGCGAGCGCTGCAGCGTGCGGCTCTGCGACCGCGGGGACAGCCCGAGCCAGCCGACCACCTCGCCAGCAGGCCGGTCGACGGCCCTGCCGCCGGGGGCCGTCTCGTCCTCCGGGCCGAGGTAGGCCAGGAGCCCGGGCGCGGGCTCGCCGGCCGCCAGGCCGCGCAGGTGATCCTGCCGTTCCACCCCCGGGGGCGGTAGCCGCCAGTGCAGGCACCAGCAGGCCTCCTCGCGACCCCGCGGGTTGAGCAGGGTCACGACGTCGTCGAACCGGTCGGCGGTGGCGGGCAGGATCCGCATGTCTGCGACGCTACGGCGCGGGACCGACACGCCGGCCTCGCCCGCCGTCGGCCGGCTCAGTCCGGTAGGGGGACCAGGACGCACACCTCGAAGGTGTCCCGGCCGCGGCGCAGCAGGTAGCGGTAGCGCTCCGCCGTGGTCTCGGCCGCGTACTCGTCGCGGTACGACCAGCGCACGTCCACCCACAGCAGGCCCCAGCCGACCTCCTCGATCGAGACCACCTCGGGGACGGTCGCGACGGCGTCCCGCGCGCGATCCGCACCGGGCCGATCGCGGGAGAGGGCCAGGACCTCCTCGGGTGACGACACGAGGGTCGAGGAGTCCTGCCCCACGACCAGCGCCGGCAGGTTGAACCGCGAGGTGAGCTCCTCGTGGTCGCCCGCGCCCACCGCGAAGCCGTACTCGGCGAGGAACCGCTGGAGCGCGTCCAGGTCGTACCCGCCGGAGGGCTGCGTCGTCATCCCTCCACGGTAGGTCCGTTCGCGGAGGGTCGCCCGGCCCGCCGTCGCCGGCGAAGCGTGGTTCACCACGCCTGGGCGAACACGTCGGCGAACAGCTCGTCGGCGTCGGCCTCCAGCCCGCGTGCCACGAACCACGTGCAGACGTTCACGCAGTCGCGGTGCAGCAGCTCGGTGCCGAACGGGTTCGCGACGAGGTCGACGACCTGCGGAAGGTCGATGATCACCAGCCGCCCGCCGTCGTCGGCGCCGTCCACGAGGATGTTGTACGGCGACAGGTCGCCGTGCGCCCACCCCAGCCGGGCCAGCACGCCCATGGCGCGGGAGAGCTGGTCGAACCAGTCGGCGAGCAGGGCCGCGTCGGGGCGGGTGCGCGCGAGGCGCGGCGCGGCCTCGTACGCGCCGTCGTCGGTGACGTGGCCGACGAACTCCATGAGGAGCTCGGTGCCGTCGATCTGCACCGGGTAGGGCACGGGGGCGCCGGCGTCCCAGAGCGTCGTCAGGGCGGCGAACTCGGCGTCGGCCCACTGCGTGGCGGCGACCGTACGCCCCCACGAGGACTTGCGGTCCTCGATGGCCCGCTGGTCACGGGTCCGCCGCACGCGCCGGCCGTCGGTGTACTCGCCGTCGCGGTGGAACTGCCGGTGGTCGCGGCCGCGGTACCGCTTGGCGGCGAGCAGGCTGTGGCGGCCGGGGTCGCCGGGCACGGCACGCTCGACGAGGAAGACGTCCGCCTCCTTGCCGGTCTTGAGGATGCCGAGCTCGGTGTCCAGGGCGGCGTCGGCGACCACGACCCAGTCGGGACGTGGTTCGGGCCCGCGCTGGCCCTTGGTCACGGAGGTCCAGGTGGACCACCGCTGGTCCGGCCCGGGCTCGACCAGGGGCGACGCGCCCTGGAGGCCGGTGGCGACGAAGAGCTCAGGGGTGGGGAACGAGTCAGGGGTGTGCAGCTGCACGGGGGATCTCCTCAGGGAGGCGAGGAACCGCCAGCCGGGGCTCCTCAGACGAGGGTGGGTTCCGCCCGCCGGGAGGTCTGCTCCGGGAGGGCGCACGAGACGACGACGTCCATTGCTCTGCCCTCCTTCGCCCTGTCGGCACGCCCTGCGCGCGCCGTGCATCGGGATCGTGTCAGGGTGGCGCCGCCGACGTCCACGGTTTATTTCGTACGGTGCACAGATGGAGTTCGTGACGGTCGCCGCGGGCGTGCTGGTGCGCACGAGCCGGCGGGAGCACACGACCACGACGCTCGTCCTGGGACGGCGGGTGGGGCCGCGCCGCGCCGCGCTGCTGGTGGACCCCGCCTGGGAGGCGGACGAGCTCGAGTCTCTCGCCGCGGAGGTGGACGTCCGCGGCTCGCGCGTCGTCGCGGGCTTCTCGACGCACGCCCACGTCGACCACCTGTTGTGGCACCCGGCGCTGGGCGACGTCCCGCGCTGGGCGACGCCCACGGCGGCGGCGGTCGCTGCGGCCGATCACGACAGGTTGCGGGCCGAGCTGCGGGAGGACGCGCTCCGGCACGACGGCGTCGTCCCGCCGGCGATGGAGGCCGTGTTCGGGCGGGTGGCACCGATCGCCGGCCCGGACGCCGGGGTCCCCGACCCGGAGGGTCTGCTGCCGCCGACCGAGGTCGTGTCGCACGACGCGCACGCGCCGGGGCACGGAGCGCTCTGGCTCCCCGAGGTCCGGGTGCTGGTGGTGGGCGACATGCTCAGCGACAGGGAGCTGCCGCTGGTGTTCGACGAGATCACGGGGAGCACCGACGTCGTCGGGTACCTCGCCGGGCTGGAGCGGCTGACGCCGGTCGTGGCCCGGGCGGACGCGCTCGTACCCGGGCACGGCACGCCGTCGCGCAGCCCGCTGGAGCGGCTGGACGCGGACCGGCGCTACCTCGACGCGGTCCTGGCGGGGTCCCCGGTCGACGACCCTCGGCTGAGCGGGCCCGGCATGGCCGCCGAGCACGAGCGGCTGTGCCGCGTCGTGGCCGGCGAGGAGCCGGCCTGATCGCCTGGCGCGACGGGCTCAGCCCGCGGCCCAGGCACCGATCGTCGCCACGGCGGAGTTCCACACGGACAAGGTGTCGTAGCCCATCTGGTCCAGCATGGCCCACCCCACGCCGAGGATCGCGTACGCGCTGACGGGCGTCATGAAGACCCACTCCCGCCAGGAGCCGGCGTCGCCGAGGATCGGGACGGAGAGGTTGCCGCCGTCGCGCCACACGTCGTCGAAGGGCATCCAGCGGTAGCGGCGCACCCATGTGGGGGAGCGGAACTTCAGCGGCCACAGCAGCGGCACCCCGCGCGTGGTGAGCATGTCGCCGACGATGTGCGCGGCGCAGCCGAGCCCCACGCAGAACGGCATCCAGTACCACTCCTCGGGTGCGAAGACGGCGACGGCGGCGCCGAGCGTGACGGAGATCGTCCACGTCCACCAGCGGCGTCCGCCGGTCAGCTTGAGGGCGCGCAGGGCGAACGCGATGAGCAGCACCGCCATGATCCCGGGACCGACGAGCACGTCCCCGAACGCCTCGGTGCGGATCGACACCATGCCCATGACCCAGGCGATCGCAGTGAAGACGGCGATCCCCAGCAGGGAGTGGGTCCCGTTGCGGTGCCCGCCGGACAGGGACGAGACCAGCTTGGTGACGCCCTCCGAGACCGGTGGGAGGGAGTGGGCGATGGTGCCGTTGTGGTGGTCGGCGTCGGGCAGCAGCGCGGCCCCCGCGCACACCAGGGCGCCGGTCATGACCCCGATCTCCGAGACCGGGTACCACCCGAACGCGATCGGTGTCGTCGACGTCACCGCCACCCAGACGGCCGCTCCTGACGCGGCATGGTGCCCACCCATCATGGCGTGCGGTGCTCCTTCGTCCTGATCCTCACCCTTGACCGATTGGTCCGGGCGGGGAGGACGCTACACGGTCAGGGGTGTCACGCGTCGGAGAGCTCGACGACGACCTTCACGTCGTCAGGGGTCGTCTCGAACGCCTCGGTGGCCCGCTCGAGGGGCACCGTGCGCGTGATCAGGCGTTCGAGCCAGTCGTGGTCGGCCCGCGCAAGGGCCTCGGCACCCGTCCGGTAGTGGGACAGGTTGGCGTTGACGGACCCCACGACGACGTCGTTCTCCAGGACGATCTCGCGGTTGACCGCCCCGATGTCGAGGTCCAGCCGGTAGCCGGCCGACGTGACCCCGGTCAGGACGGTGATGCCGTAGGCCGTCGTGGCGGACAGGACGTCGAGGACGACGGAGCCGGCCCCCGTCGCCTCGATGACGAGGTCCGGGCCGACCGCGTCGGCGACGGAGGCGACGTCGTCCGCGTGGTACGTGGCACCGATGTCGGCGACGAGTCCCGGCTTGGGCCCCTCGGTGACGCGGTCGAGGACGTGCACGTCGAGTCCCCGCTGGACGCCGAGGAGCGCCGCGAGCAGGCCGATCGGCCCGGCGCCGGTGACCAGCACCGTGCTCGGCTCGAACCACGCGCGCCCGCCGACCTTGTCGATCTGGTCCCAGGCCTTGGCGACGACCGTCGTCGGCTCCAGGAGCACGCCCGCCCGCCGCAGCGCGGGGTCGAGCCGCACGGCGCGCTCGGGCTCGATGACCCACTGCCGGCTCGCGAAGCCGTCGACCTCCTTGATCCCGTGCTCGGTGTACCGGCCGTTGCGGCACATGTCGAACTCCCCGTGCGCGCAGGCGCCGCACGGCACCGGGTCGGGACGGCGCACCACGCCCACCACGAGGTCGCCGACGGCGAAGCCCGAGCCCTCGGGTGCCGTGCGCACGCGGCCGAGCGACTCGTGCCCCAGCACGAGACGGTCGGAGCCGGGGGGCGGCGCGCCGTGCTCCCCGGCCACGATCTCGTGGTCGGTGCCGCAGATCCCCACCGCGAGCCCGTCGACGAGCAGCTCGGTGGGCCCGGCGACGGCGTCCGGCACGTCCGTGACGGCGAGGCTCCCCTCGCGCGCGGGATCGATCGTCAGCGCCCTCATGGTCCTCCCTCCGGGCTCGCCGTCCGAGCGGCGAAGGCGTCCGCGGCGGACCCGCCGCCGAGCGCGCGCGCCGTGTTGACGAGGCCCACGTGGCTGAACGCCTGCGGTGTGTTCCCGAGCTGGCGCCCCAGCGGGACGTCGTACTCCTCGCTCAGCAGCCCCAGGTCGTTGCGCAGCGCCAGCAGCCGTTCGAAGAGGTCGACCGCCTCGTCGTGGCGGCCGATGCCGTGCAGGGCGTGCGCGAGCCAGAAGCTGCACACCAGGAACGTGCCCTCGCGGCCGGGGAGCCCGTCGACCCGGTCGTCGGCGTGCGTGTGATAGCGCAGCAGGAGACCGTCCACGGAGAGCTCGCGCTGCACCGCGTCGACGGTGCCCACGACGCGAGGGTCGGACCACGGCAGGAATCCGACGCGGGGCAGGAGCAGGAGCGAGGCGTCGAGGCCCTCGGAACCGTAGAACTGGGTGAAGGTGTTCCGTTCGGCGTCGTACCCGTGGCGCAGCACGTCGGCGTGGATCTCGTCGCGCAGCGCGCGCCAGGTGTCGACGGGCCCGTCGAGGCCGAGGCGCTCGATCGCGCGGACCCCGCGGTCGACCCCGGCCCATGCCATCACGCGCGAGTGCACGAACGCCCGGCGGGGGCCGCGCACCTCCCAGAGGCCGTTGTCCAGGTCCTGCCAGTGCCCCTCGAGGAAGTCGAGCAGCGCGACCTGGAGCCGCCAGGCGTCGTCCTCGACCTGGATGCCCGACTCGCGGGCCAGGTCGAGGCAGACGAGCACCTCGCCCCACACGTCGAGCTGGAGCTGACCCGCGGCACCGTTGCCGACGCGCACCGGCCCCGAGCGTTCGTAGCCCGGCAGCCAGTCCAGCGTGTTCTCCGGGATGCGCCGCCGCCCGTCCAGGCCGTACATGATCTGGAGGTCGGACGGGTCGCCGGCCACGGCCCGGAGCAACCACTCGCGCCACGCCTTGGCCTCGGCGGTGTGGCCGGTGCCCATCAGGGCGAGGAGGGTGAAGGCCGCGTCCCGCAGCCAGCAGAACCGGTAGTCCCAGTTCCGGCTCCCGCCGATCTCCTCGGGCAACGACGTCGTCGCCGCCGCCGTGATCCCACCCGTCGGGGCGAAGGTCAGGGCTTTGAGGGTGACGAGCGACCGACGGACAGCGTCGGTCCAGCGGCCCTCGTACCGGGTGCCGGCGACCCAGTCCTCCCAGAAGCGCACGGTGGCCGTCAGGGCCGACTCGGGGTCCGCCGGCTGCGGTGCGGGGCGGTGCGACGGGTGGTGGGTGAGCACGAAGGGCACGCGGTCGCCCGCGGCGACCTCGAACCGCGCCCGCAGGGTGCTGTGGGGTCCTTCCTGCGTGGCCAGCTCGACCGGCGTCGTGATCGTGACCGCGTCGGGTCCCGCGACGGTGCTCGTCACCGCGCCCGTCGACGTGACCCAGGGCACCACGCTGCCGTAGTCGAACCGCAGCCGAAGGTCGCACACCATCGGGACGCGGCCCCGGACCCCCTCGACGATGCGCACGAGGTCGGGTGCCTCGCCGCGGGGTGGCATGAAGTCGGTCACACGCACGACGCCGTCCGGCGTCTCCCACTCCGACTCCAGCACGAGGGTGTCGCCTCGGTATCGCCGCGTCGTGCACGGACCGCCCGTCGCCGGCGCGATCTGCCAGGAGCCGTGGTCCGCGTCGCCGAGGAGCGCGGCGAAACAGGCCGGGGAGTCGAAGTAGGGCAGGCAGAGCCAGTCGATGGAGCCGTCCCGGCCCACGAGGGCCGCCGTCTGGAGGTCTCCGACCAGCCCGTAGTCCTCGATGCGGTGTGCCACCCGGCCACGGTAGGGCGGGCCGCCGATGCCCGCGATTCGCGTCTGATCGGGCACGTCCGGGACCGCCGCGGGTACCGCCGTCGGGGCAGCGGCGGTTTGCAGGACGACGCCCCCACCGTGTTATGTTTTTCCCCGCACCGGAACGGCGGGAACGCCGTGAAGGTCCACTCGTCCGGGTGGCGGAATGGCAGACGCGCTAGCTTGAGGTGCTAGTGCCCTTTATCGGGCGTGGGGGTTCAAGTCCCCCTCCGGACACCACTATCCTCACGGTTCGCCGCGGGGAGGAGCGGGCTCACTGCACAGTGGGTCCGCTCTTGTGCTGCCTGGACCGAGAACCGGAGGGGCGCGGCATCCTGGGTGCTCGACGTCCGCACCGGGCGCCTGCGCCGCGCCGACCTCGCCGCCGGCGGTTGCGGTCCAAAATTTACCTCGTAACCCTATAAAACGGACGCAACGGGCGAATACGATCCGGCCGTGGGGATCTACCTCGGCCGCTTCGCACCTGCCGGCGGCGGCCCGTGACGCCGCCGCTGGAGACGGGCCGCCATCTCGGCCGCCTGGTCGTGTACATGCTGATGGGCGTGGTCATCATCGTCGCCGCCCCGCTCGTCGTGGTGGCGGGCTACGTCCAGCTCGTCCGTCGCCGGTTCGTGTCGGGCGTGCTGCTGGTGCTCGTCGGCACGGCAGTCGTCTGGCTCGCGTGGCCCGCCTACCTGGAGGTCCTTGGCCTCGACGGCCCTCTCGACGACGTCGAACCCGCCGCGGACCGCACCGGGGGCCGGGCCGGCTGACGCTCCGCCGCCCACGCGGCGCTCCCGAAACGCAGCGGTCCCGAAACGACAAGACGCCCCGTCGTGTGGAGCGACGGGGCGTCTCGATCCGCTGTCTCATTCGGATCCCGCCGGCGTTCTCACGCCGGAAGTCTGCGCACCATCCTAGTCGATCCTGACGGTGGACCGGACACCGTGAGCCGACCCGTGAGCCGACGCGACACGGCGAGGTCGGGATCCAGCCGAGCCGCCGCCGGTGCGGCACACTGGGGCGCACGGGACAAGGGGAGGCCAGCGTGGCGAAGAGCTCGAAGGAGAACGTCCCGGCCTGGCTACGCACGTCGGCAGGCTGGTCGTGGCGCCTCATCGCGCTCGTGGCCGGGGTGGCGCTCGTCTTCTGGGCGACGGCGCAGGTGCAGCTCGTGTTCGTCGCCGTGTTCCTGGGGCTCGTCTTCGCGTCCGTGCTGAGCCCGGTCGCGGACTTCTACAGCAAGGTCATGCCGCGCCCGCTCGCGACGGCGCTGGCCATCCTCAGCGCCTTCCTGGTGCTCGGCGGCCTCCTCACGTACGTCATCGCCTCGGTGGCGGGGCAGTGGGAGCAGCTCGCCGGGCAGTTCGACACCGGCATCCAGCAGATCGTCGACTACCTGGAGAGCGGCCCGTTCGGGCTGACGGTCACGCTCGACCAGATCAACCAGGGCCTCGACCAGGGGCGCCAGTGGGTCAGCGACAACGCCGACGCGCTCCTGAGCCAGGCGGCGCAGGGCGCGGGGTCCGTCGCCGAGGGCTTCGCGATCTTCGCCCTGGCCCTGTTCTGCACGGTCTTCTTCGTCGCGTCGGGCGCGAAGATGTGGGCCTGGTTCGTCGGCCAGCTGCCGCTGCAGCACCGCGAGCGCTGGCACACGGCTGCCGGCGCGGGCTGGTACAGCTTCTCGGGGTACGCGCGTGGCACGGTGATCATCGCGTTCGTCGACGGCGTGCTCGCGTTCGTGCTGCTGACCATCCTCGGGGTGCCGCTCGCCGCGCCGCTCGCGGTGCTCGTGTTCATCGGAGCCTTCATCCCGCTCATCGGTGCCCCGCTCGCGATGATCATCGCCGCGGTGGTGGCGCTCGCGACGCAGGGGATCGTCACGGCCCTCATCGTGACCATCGGCATCGCGCTCATCGGCCAGCTCGAGGGACACGTGCTGCAGCCCTGGATCATGGGCAAGCAGGTGTCGCTGCACCCCGTCGTCATCGGTGTCGGGGTGACGACGGGAACGGTCCTGGCGGGGATCCTCGGCGCGATCATCGCGGTGCCGCTCATGGCGGTCGCCTGGACGGTCTTCTCCGTGCTGCGCACCGACGACCCCGCCCCCGTCTCCGCCGAGACCGACCCGGACGACGCGGACGACGCGGAGGTGCCCGGGACGGACGACGCCGTCGTGACCGAGGGCGACGTGGGGTAGGTCCACGGACCTGCGCGTCGTGGCTGTGGCAGCATCCGGCCATGGAACCCTTCGTCCTGGCCACCGACCGCTTCCGTCTGTCCGTCCCGACGCCGGCCGACGTCGACCGGATCGCGCAGGTCTGCGCGGACCCGGAGGTCGCGCGCTGGGTCACGGTGCCGGTCCCGTACACGCGGACCGACGCGGAGGAGTTCGTGAACGGGTTCGTGCCGGACGGCTGGTCGGCCGGGACCGCGTTCACGTGGGCCGTGCGCGCGCCCGGCGCGGAGGACAGCGCGGAGGACAGCGCGGATGACAGCGCGGAGGGCGGCGTCGAGGACGGGCCGGTCCTGGGCATGGTCGGCATGACGAGACAGGGGGCGCCCGGCACGGAGCTGTCGGGCGAGCTCGGCTTCTGGTGCGCACCCGATGCGCGGGGCCGTGGCGTCATCACCGACGCGTCGCGGGTCGTCGTCGACTGGGCGCTCGACCCGGAGGGGCTGGGGCTGTCGGTCGTGCGGTGGCGCGCGAACGTGGGCAACTGGCCCTCGCGCCGCGTCGCGTGGAAGCTGGGGTTCCGCCACGAGGGCACGCTGCGGCGGTTCGGTGCGCAGCGTGGGGTGCTGCAGGACTCATGGGTCGCGTCCGCCGTGCCGGAGGACCCCCGGGAGCCCAACGAGCCGTGGCCGGCAGAGGCGCCCGGCCGGCCCTGACCGTCGGCCCTGACCGTCCGGATCGCCCTGACCAGGGCCTCGACCTGCCCTGCGTCGGCGGATTGCGAGGTCTGCGCGGCCCGGCCGTACACTCCACCGCGGTGACGGACGACACAGTGCCGTCCACGTGCAAGGAGGCATGGCGATGGGGCCGCAAAGACGGGTCGCGGTAGTCGGGGCGGGTCCCTCGGGGCTGGCGGCCGCACGGGCGCTGGACCGGGCAGGTCTGGCGTTCGACGGGTACGAGGCCCACGCCGACGTCGGTGGGCTGTGGGACATCGAGAACCCGCGGTCGACGGTGTACGAGTCCGCACACCTCATCTCGTCGCGCACCACGACCCAGTTCGACGAGCTGCCGATGGAGTCGACGGCCGACTACCCCAGCCACCGGGAGCTGCTGCGCTACTTCCGCGCGTACGCGGACGCCTTCGAGCTGCGGGACCACTTCCGGTTCGGCACCCGCGTGGTCGCGGTCGAGCCCGTCGACGGCGACGACAGCGGGCACAGCGGCTGGGTGGTCCGCTCGGAGCCGACGGACGGCGGCGCCGCCGAGGAGCGCACCTACTCCCACGTCGTCGTGGCCAACGGCACCCTGGCCGAGCCGAACGTGCCCACCTTCGCGGGCACGTTCGACGGCGAGATGGTGCACTCGAGCGCCTACAAGAGCGCCGACGTGTTCGCGGGCAAGCGCGTCCTCGTCGTCGGCGGGGGCAACTCCGGCTGTGACATCGCGGTCGACGCCGTGCACCGGGCCGCGTCGGTCGACCTGTCGGTGCGGCGTGGCTACTGGTTCGTGCCGCGCTACCTGCTGGGCCGTCCGACGGACACCCTCAACCAGGGGCGCCCCCTGCCGGCGCGGATCAAGCAGGCCGTCGACTCGCGCGTCCTGCGGATCCTGGGCGGCGACCCGCAGCGCTTCGGCTTCCCCGTGCCGGACCACAAGATCTACGAGTCCCACCCGGTGGTGAACTCGCTGGTGCTCCAGCACGCGGGGCAGGGCGACCTGCGCGTGCGCGCCGACGTGGCGCGGTTCGACGGGTCCACGGTGCACTTCGCCGACGGCTCCGCCGCCGACTACGACCTCGTGCTGCTCGCGACCGGGTATCGGCTCGACTACCCGTTCCTCGACCCGCGTCACCTCGCCTGGCAGGGTCCGGGCTCGGGCACCGCGCCGCGACTGTTCTGCAACATCGTGCCGCCGTCGTGCAACGGGCTGTTCGTGGTGGGCATGCTCGAGGCGTCCGGCATCGGCTGGCAGGGACGCGCCGAGCAGGCCGAGCTGGTCGCGCGCTACCTCGCGGCGGAGGCGGCCGGTCGCGACGGTGACGCCGCGTCGGCGGACCGGGCGCAGCGCTTCCGTCGCCGCATGTCCGAGCCCTGGCCCGACCTGACAGGCGGCTACCGGTACCTCGGGCTGGAGCGGATGAGCTACTACGTCAACAAGGACGCGTACCGGGGCACCGTGCGGCGCCTGGCCGCCGAGCTCGTCCCGGGTGGTGCGTCGTGAACATCGACGAGGTCGTCCTCAACTTCTCGCCCGGCTCGATGACCGCCCTCAACGTGGTGATCGGGCTCATCATGCTGGGCATCGCGCTCGACACCGCGCCGTCGGACTTCGCCGTGGTCCGCCGCGCGCCCCGGGCGATGCTGCTGGCGCTCGTCGCGCAGCTCGTGCTGCTGCCCGCCGTGACGTTCGGGCTCACCCTCGCGCTGGACCTGCAGGCGTCCCTCGCCCTCGGCCTCATCCTGGTGGCCTGCTGCCCGCCGGGGAACGTCTCGCAGGTGCTCACCTACCGGGCCGGCGGGAACGTGGCGCTGTCGGTGTCGTTCACGGCGGTGGCGAACGTCGTGTACATCGTGGCGATGCCGCTGAGCATCGCGTTCTGGGGCGGCCTGCACCCGACGGCGTCCGCGATCCTGACCGAGGTCAGCCTCGACCCGCTGGAGGTGCTGCGCGACGTGGCGCTCGTGATCGGGCTGCCGTTCGCCGTCGGCGTCGGGGTGCGCGCCCGCTGGCCGCGCCTCGCCGCCCGGGTGCAGAGGCCGGTGCGCTGGTTCTCGCTGCTGGCCCTCGTCGGGTTCATCGTCGCGGCGCTCGCCGGGAACTTCTCCGTCTTCGTCGCGTACATCGGCGTCGTGGCGCTCGCCGTGTTCTGCCACGAGGCGGTCGCGCTCGGCGTCGGGTACGGCGTCGGACGTCTGGGCGGGCTCGGCCCCCGCGAGGTCAAGGCCCTCACGTTCGAGACCGGCATCCGCAACGCGGGGCTCGGCCTCGGCCTGGTGTTCGCGTTCTTCGGCGGGCTGGGCGGCATGGCCGTCGTCGCCGGCTGGTGGGGGATCTGGGACATCATCGCCGGGCTCGCCCTGGCGACCGCGTGGGCGCGATGGTCCCGCTCCCGGGCGGGCGACCGTTCGGAGGCGGCGGCATGACGCGCGTCCTCGTGACCGGCGGGGCCGGCTTCCTCGGCTCCCACGCCGTGGCGGCGCTCGCGGCCCGGGACGACGTCGAGCACGTCGTCGCGGGCGACCTGCGGGAGGCGCAGGTGCCCGCCGGTGCCACGTGGGCCCGGCTGGACGTCACGGACCCGGCGACGGTGCGTGCCGTCCTCGCCGAGCACGCGGTCGACACCGTGGTGCACCTCGCCGCCATCGTGAACCCGGGCACCCTGGACGAGGCGGCCGAGCGTGCCGTCGACGTGGACGGCACCCGGAACGTGCTCGACGCCGCCCTGGCCGCCGGGGTGCGCCGCGTGGTGGTCTCCTCCTCCGGAGCCGCCTACGGGTACCACGCGGACAACCCCATGCCGCTGCGCGAGACCGACGCCGTGCGCGGCAACCCGGAGTTCACCTACTCCCGGCACAAGCGCGAGGTCGAGGAGATGCTGGCCGACTACCGCGAGCGCCGTCCCGAGCTCGGTCAGGTGGTGCTGCGCATCGGGACGATCCTCGGCCCCGGGGTGGACAACCAGATCACGGCGCTGTGGCGGGCGCGGCGGCTGCTGCGCGTGCGCGGCTCGGCCGGCCCGTTCGTGTTCGCCTGGGTCGACGACGTCACGGGCGCCGTCGTCGCCGGCGCGACCGGCTCCGTCACCGGGACGTTCAACGTGTGCGGGGACGGCGTGATGACCGTTGCTGACATCGCGACGGCGCTCGGCCGGGGCACGATCGACGTGCCCGCCGGGGTGCTGGCCGCCGCGCTGCGCGTCGGCAGGGCACTGCGCCTGACGGTGCACGGCCCGGAGCGGGTCGGGTTCCTGCGCTACCGCCCGGTGCTGGACAACTCCCGCCTCAAGGCGGAGCTGTACGTGCCGCGCCTGACGTCCCGCCAGGCGTTCGACGCCTGGCAGCGTGACCGGGCGGCGTGACGTCGTGACCGCTCGGGCAGGCCGGTGCACTCACGGGAGCGCGGTGCCAGGAGACGGCGCCCCCGCGTGCGGCCGCGGGGCGACGTGCGGGTACGGGATGACGGTTGCGTCCCGCCGGGCGATGTGTCAACCTCGACGGCGTCCCCGCGGGCTGGCCGCAGGTGAGAGGGGACGGACGGAAGGACGCACGGTGCTCGGTACGGCGCACGGTCCCACGACCTCGCGCTGACGCCTGCCCACCCGCACCCGGACCGGTGCATCCCACGGTGGTCGCGGGGTCGGCGCACTCCGCAGCGTTCCCCACCGGGAGGCACCATGCCCGCGTCCCCCTCCGTCGTCCTGCACGACCTCACCTTCTCCTGGCCCGACGGGGCCACCCCGATCGCCGGCGTCTGCGGCGCGTTCTCCCGAGGCCGCACCGGCCTGGTGGGACTCAACGGCACGGGGAAGTCCACCCTCCTGCGCCTGATGGCCGGCCGCCTGCGCCCGACGTCGGGCACGGTGAGCGTGTCCGGGACGGCGGACCACCTGCCCCAGCACCTCACCCTCGACGCGGACGCCACCGTCGCCGACCTGCTCGGGGTGCGCGACGTCGTCGACGCGGTCCGCGCCATCACCGACGGCCGTGCTCACGGCGACGAGCTGGGCAGGGCGTTCGACGTCGTCGGCGACGGCTGGGACGTCGAGGAGCGGGCGACCGCCGAGCTCGCCGCGGCGGGACTGCCGTCCGGCGACGGCGTCCTGGACCGGCCGGTGCGCAACCTCTCCGGTGGCGAGACGGTGCTCACCGCCGTCACCGGGATCCGGCTGCGTGGCGCCGACGTCGCCCTGCTGGACGAGCCCACCAACAACCTGGACGGGGCCGCGCGAGAGCGGCTCCACGAGCTGGTGCGCACGTGGCGCGGCGCGCTCGTCGTCGTCTCGCACGACCGGGACCTGCTCGAGCTCGTCGACGAGGTGGCGGAGCTGCGCACCGGGGAGCTGAGCACGTTCGGCGGGACGTACTCGCAGTACGAGCAGTGGCTCGCGGTGCAGCAGGAGGCGGCGCAGTCGGCCCTGCGCGACGCCGAGCAGACGCTCCGGCGCGAGAAGCGGCAGCGGATCGAGCTGCAGGAGCGCGTCGCGCACTCCGAACGGCAGGGACGCAAGGACGCCGCGAACAGCCGGTACGTCAAGGCCGTGGTCAACGACCGCCGCAACTCCGCCGAGAAGGCGCAGGGTGCCCGCCGCGGGCAGGCGGCGGGCCGGGAGGCCGCGGCGCGGGCGGCGGTCGAGGTCGCCGAGCGGGCGGTGCGCGACGACGACGGCATCGTCGTCGACCTCCCCGACCCCCACGTGCCGGCCAGCCGTCGGCTCGCCGTGCTGCGGGGCACCGACGGACGCGAGATCGTGCTCGCCGGCCCGGAACGGGTCGCCCTGACCGGGCCGAACGGCGTCGGCAAGACGACCCTGCTCGCCCAGCTCGTCACGGGCGGCGCCGAGCCGGGGCACGGCTCAGGCGCCTCGGCGCGGGCGCTCACGGACCGCGTCGGCTACCTCACCCAGCGGCTCGACGGCCTCGACGACGACGCCAGCGTGCTCGACGCGGTACGGGCTGGCGCCCCGCACGTCGCCCCGGGCGAGCTGCGCCGCCGTCTCGCGCGGTTCCTCGTGCGCGGCGACCAGGTCGACCGGCCCGTGCGCACGATGTCGGGCGGCGAACGCTTCCGCGTGAGCCTCGCCCGCCTGCTGCTGGCCGACCCGCCGGCCCAGCTCCTGGTGCTGGACGAGCCGACGAACAACCTTGACCTCGCCAGCACCGACCGCCTGGTGCAGGCGCTCGCCGCCTACCGGGGCGGGTTGCTCGTGGTGAGCCACGACCGCGCGTTCCTCGGGCGGCTCGGGCTGGACGCGCGGATCGAGCTGAGCGCGAACGGGGTCCTCGCGTCCGCCTGAAGCGTGCGCGAGGACCCCGTCGCGGGCGGCCGTCAGGCGTCGCAGGCGGCCCCGGCGAGCGTGAAGTCCTGCGGCGCGGGGTGCTGCCCGGCCGACGCGGTGGCGCCGTTGAACCCGAACGTCACGGACTGTCCCGCGGCGACGGTCGTGGACCACGGGGGAGCGGCTGCGGTCACCGTCGTGCCGGACTGGGTGACGGTCGCGCTCCAGCCGGGCTCGTCGACCGTCTGCCCGCCCGGGTACTCGAACGCGACCGACCAGTTCGCGACCGGGGAGTCGGACGTGTTCGTCA
Source organism: Isoptericola luteus (assembly GCF_020297055.1). Lineage (GTDB taxonomy): Bacteria > Actinomycetota > Actinomycetes > Actinomycetales > Cellulomonadaceae > Isoptericola > Isoptericola luteus. The sequence continues at coordinate 105,442 of NZ_JAIXCQ010000005.1, forward strand.
CCGTCACCGAGGCGGTGTAGCCCCGCTGGCCGTCGCCCCACGACTGGGCCGAGTACGTCACCTCGCAGGCGCCGGCGTCCCCGCCACCGTCGTCCTCGGTCAGCGTGGTGAACGTGGTGGACGCCGTGGCCGTGGAGACCGCGCCGGTGTTGTCGTTGCGGGACCGGACGGCGACGTCGTAGGACGTGCCGGGATCGAGCCCTGTGAGGTCGACCATGGGCGACCCGTCCGTGCTGGCGAGCACGGCGCCGGTCGCGGGGTCGAGCACGTCGTAGCCCGTGACGCACCCGTCCTGCGCCACGCCCCACATCACGTGGGCGCCGGTGGCCGTGATGCTGGACGCCCTCGCGGCGCCGGGCACGCCCGGAGTCTCGTCAGGGCACGCGGCGGGCGGTTCCTCCGTGCCCGGGTCCCCGTCGATGCCGGTGACCTCGCCGTCGCCGCCGTCGAACGCCACGTCCGAGCAGCTGTAGAAGTTCTCGTTGCTGTCCGAGCGCACCCAGTGGGTGAACACGATGTGGCGGCCGGTGCGGTCGGCGGGCAGCGTGACGTCCCAGTAGTAGTAGTTGTCGCCGCCCGGCCCGCCGGTGTCCGGAGGGTCGGTCACGGAGTCGACGAGCTCGAGGTCGGACCACCCGAGCGGCTGCGACGGGTCGAAGCCCTCACGCGTCACGTACACGTCGAACCGGCCTGGGTGCTCGGCCCAGTTGTTGTGCTGGAACTCGTACGTCGCGCCGGCGGTCAGGTGCGTCGTCGGCCAGTCGGTCCGGGCGGCGCTGAACGCGGAGAAGTCGTACGGCCCGCGGTCGCCGCCCGAGCAGATGGTGCCGTCGGGGATGTAGCCCTCCGTGCGGCCGGCACCGTTCGAGTCGAGGTTGCCGAACCAGTTGTAGTACGCGTTGGGGCCGCCCTCGGCGAGGGCGTCGGCGCACGCGGCGTTGGAGGGGCTCAGCGCGCCGGACTCCGTGACCGCGTCCACCCAGCACAGGTACTGGCGGGAACCGGGGAACACCTCGGCGCCGTGGGCGGCGGCGGACTGCCCGACGGCGGCGACGATGCCCGCCGCTCCGAGCGTGACGGCCAGCAGGGATGCCGCGAGTCTTCGCATGATGGTCCTCTCTGGGTCGTGGCACCACGGCGCGTCGCCAGGGGGCGTGCGTCGTCGGCGCCCGTGAGGCGATGGTGGGCCATCGAGGGAGCGTCGTCACCCCGGCCAAACGTTTCGCCCGGGCCCGCCGGTACGGTGTCCGGGTGACGTCACAGCCCACCGCACCACGCCCGACGACCGCCCCGACGACTGCCCCGACACCGCCCGTGCCGACCACGGCCGAGCAGGAGGTCGCCCGGATCTGCCGCGACCTGCTGCGTATCGACACGTCGAACTACGGCGGCGGCGAGGGACCGGGGGAGCGGGAGGCGGCAGAGCTCGTCGCCGGGCTGCTCACCGAGGTGGGCCTGGACGTCGAGGTCTTCGAGCCCGCGCCGCGCCGCACCTCCGTCGTGACGCGCATCGAGGGCACCGACCCGTCGCTACCCGCGCTCGTGCTGCACGGGCACACCGACGTCGTCCCCGCCGCCGCGGACGACTGGCAGGTGCCGCCGTTCGCGGGCGAGGAGATCGACGGCCTGCTGTGGGGCCGCGGTGCGGTCGACATGAAGGACATGGACGCGATGATCCTCGCGACCGTGCGGCAGATGGTCCGCGAGGGCCGGCGCCCGCGGCGCGACGTCGTCGTGGCGTTCTTCGCCGACGAGGAGGCCGGCGGTGTCCAGGGCGCGCAGTGGGCGGTGCGGCACCGGCCCGAGCTCTTTGAGGGGGCCACCGAGGCGATCAGCGAGGTGGGCGGGTTCTCGGTCGAGGTCGGCGGGCGCCGTGCCTATCTGCTCCAGACGGCCGAGAAGGGGCTCGCCTGGCTGCGCCTCGTCGCCGACGGCCGGGCCGGGCACGGCTCCCAGGTCAACGCGGACAACGCGGTGACGGAGCTCGCCGCCGCCGTGGCCCGCATCGGCCGGCACCGGTGGCCCCTGACGCTCACCCCCACCGTGGACCAGCTGCTTCGCGGGGTGGCCGATCTCGCCGGGCTGCCGTTCGACCCCGCCGACCCCGACGTCGTCGACGCCCTCGTGGCGGCGCTGGGGCCGGCGGCGAAGTTCGTCGGCGCCACGGTGCGTCACACCTCGAACCCGACCCAGCTCGACGCCGGCTACAAGGCGAACGTCATCCCCGGCCGGGCGGAGGCCTCCGTCGATGTCCGGCTGCTGCCCGGGCACGAGGAGGAGGGGATGGCGACGCTGCGCGAGCTCGCGGGGCCCGCGGTGCGGATCGAGCCGATCCACCAGGACACCGCGCTCGAGGCGCCGTTCGCGGGGGACCTGGTCGACACGATGGTGGCGTCGCTCGTCGCCGAGGACCCGGGCGCGACGGTCCTGCCGTACACGCTCTCGGGCGGCACCGACAACAAGTCGCTCGCCCGCCTCGGCATCACCGGCTACGGCTTCGCGCCCCTGCGGCTGCCCGGCGACCTCGACTTCGCGGGGATGTTCCACGGCGTCGACGAGCGGGTGCCCACCGACGCCCTGCGCTTCGGCACGCGGGTGCTCGACCGGCTGCTCGGCTCCTGCTGAGCCGCTCTCACGCCCCGGCCAGGGTCGCGAGGAGCGAGCGCGTCGCGCGCACGTACGAGCCGCCGAACAGCACGGCGTGCACCGCGAGCGGGTAGAGCTGGTGCAGCGCCACCCGGTCCTGCCAGCCCGGGGCGAGAGGGTGTTCTTCGGCGTACCCGCCCAGGATCTCCTCGAGGTGCGGGGCGCCGAACAGGGCGAGCATCGCGAGATCCGTCTCGCGGTGCCCGCCGTGCGCGGCCGGGTCGATCAGCACGGCCTCGGTCCCGCCGTCCGGCGTCCGCGCCCACAGGACGTTGCCCGACCACAGGTCGCCGTGCAGCCGGGCCGGGACGTCGTCGGCGGCGGGGCCGGCGAGGTCGTGCAGGCGGGCGCAGACGCGCGCGGCCGCCGCCTCGTCGTCCGCCGTGAGCACGCCGCGCTCCCGGCCGGTGGCGACGACCGGCCCGACCCGCGCGTCCGCGTAGAACGACGGCCAGTCGTCCCAGGCGCCGCCCGCCATCGGCAGCGGGTCGTCCAGCGGGCCGAACCAGGCGTGGTCAGAGGCTCCCGCCCGGGGCGGCAGCGCGCCGAACGCGGGGGCGCCCGCGTCGTGCAGGGCGGCGAGGCGCCGCCCGAGCTCGTGTGCCGCACCCCGCGTCGGGCCGGACCGGTCCACGTGCTCGAGGTCGAGGAACGACTCCCCGGCGGCCACGACGCGCACCACGCGGGGCCCACCGGGCACCGCCAGCCAGCGCAGCCCCGCCGCCTCGGCGGCGAAGAAGCCGGGTGGCGCCCCCGTGCGCGCCTTGCGGAAGGCTCCCGCCGCCGGGCTGCCGGGCGTCTCGGTACCGGGCACGGGACCTCAGAACGTCGGGGCGACCTTGATGATCTTGCGCCGCAGCCACACCTTGCGCTCCCCACCCACGTACAGCCGGGTACGCGCGAGCTCCCACCGGCCGTACTCGGCCTCGTCGGTGAGCAGCTTGCGGGCGTCGGGGACGCTGGTGGTGCGGTCGAAGGTCAGGATGCGGTACTCGTACTGGCCGTGCTGGTGCCACGCGGAGCGTGCACGCGCCGGCGTCGTCGACGTCCTCGTTGCCATCCGATCCCCTCCAGGGTGCTCACGACCGTCTTCGTCCGCCCATTGTGCCCCCGAGGGCGCTACCGTCAGAGCATGACCGCAGACCCGCGTGCCGCGTTGGACCGCTTCGTCGCCGCGTTGGAGGGGCACTACCACGCGGTGTCGACCCGCCGGGGGGAGGACGACCCGGCGGTGGACGACGCCTACGAGGTCCTCGCCGACGCCTTCGAGGTGTACGAGGACTCGCTCGCCAAGGTCTTCGCCGAGGTGACGCCGTTCTTCCTGGACAGCGACGACGACGAGGACGACGAGGACGACGAGGACGACGAGGACGAGGACGACGACCGGGACGACGGGGACGACCGCGACGACGACCTGGAGGTCGTCCGGTTCGACGAGCAGTCCGGCTCCCGGTCCGAGCAGCTCGACGGGACGCGCTAGGGCGACGGTGAGCCCGCGGGCCAGGGGCCCGCGGGCTCACCAGCGCTCGGGGTAGCCCACCTCGGGGGCGGAGACGTCGTCGAGGGCGGCGTGCACCTCGCCGGGCATCTCGAGGTCCAGGGCGGCGAGCGACGTGCGCAGCTGGGCCGGGGTGCGTGCCCCGACGATGGCGCTGGCGACGGTGTCGCGGGCGAGCAGCCACGCCAGCGCGACCTCGAGCGGGGCCCGGCCGAGACCGTCCGCGGCCGTCGCCACCGCCTCCACGACCGCCGAGGACGCGTCGTCGAGGTACGGGTCCACGAACGTCGCCAGGTGCGGCGACGCGGCGCGCGAGTCGGCCGGGAGTGACCGGCGGTACTTCCCCGTGAGCACGCCGCGCCCGAGCGGCGACCAGGCGAGCATCCCGAGCCCGAGCGACGCCGCGGCCGGCACGACGTCACGCTCGACGCCCCGCTGGAGCAGCGAGTACTCCAGCTCGAGGGCGGTCAGCCCGACGCCGTCGCGGGCGCAGCCCTCGAGGAGGGTCGCCGCGCGGGCGGCGACCCAGGCGGGGTGGTTGGCCAGGCCGACGTATCGCGTGCGGCCGGAGGAGACCGCGGTCCGCAGGGCGGAGACCGTCTCCTCGAGAGGCGTCGCGGGGTCGGGGCAGGCCACGAGGAACACGTCGACGTGGTCGGTGCCGAGCCGCTCGAGCGACGCGTCCAGGTCGGCCAGCAGGCCCCCGCGCGAGGCGTCGGCGCGGGCGCCGGACGGGCCGCCGCGCACTCCGCCCTTGGTGCACAGCACGACCTCGTCGCGGCGCACCTTGGTGCCGAGGAGGGACCCGATGAGGCGCTCGGCATCACCGTCGCCGTAGGTGGCCGCCGTGTCCACGAGCGAGCCGCCCGCGTCGACGAAGTCCCGCAGCTGCTCCGCGGCGTCGATCTCGTCCGTGTCGCGCCCCCATGTCATCGTCCCCAGGCCCAGCACGGACACCCGTAGGCCTGACCGGCCCACCGCACGACGCTCCATGGCGGGTCAGGCTACCGGCGCACCCGCCGCTCGTGCGGGGGAACGCGCCGACGCCGGGTAGTGTGACGGCCCGTGAGCGCGTGGGAAGCCATCCTTCTTGGCCTGGTGCAGGGCCTGACCGAGTTCCTCCCGATCTCCTCGAGCGCGCACCTGCGCATCGTGGGTGAGCTGATCGGGTCGAGCGATCCGGGGGCGGCGTTCACCGCCATCACCCAGATCGGCACCGAGGCAGCCGTGCTGCTCTACTACCGGCGGATGATCCGGGACATCTGCGTCGCCTGGTGGCGGTCGGTGACCGGTGCCCACGGGACCGGGTGGCGGGCCCGCCTGGGCGAGCACGACCCCCAGGCCCGCATGGCCTGGTTCATCGCCCTGGGCTCGGTCCCGATCGTCGTCCTCGGCCTGCTGTTCCAGGACGCGATCGAGACGTCCCTGCGCAACCTCTGGATCACGGTGACCACCCTGGTCGTCTTCGGCCTGCTGCTCGGCTGGGCGGACAAGATCGGACGCCGCACCCGCAAGCTCGACCAGCTCACCCCGCGGCGGGCCGTCTACTTCGGGCTCGCGCAGTCGCTCGCCCTGGTGCCGGGCGTGTCCCGCTCGGGCGGCACGATCACCGCCGGCCTGCTCATGGGGTTCTCCCGCAAGGCGGCCGCCGACTACTCGTTCCTGCTCGCGGTGCCGGCCGTGCTCGGCTCGGGGTTCTACCAGCTCGCCAAGTCCGCCGGAGCTGACCCCGTGCCCGGCGCGCCGGGGGGTCTCGCGACGCTGATCGCCACGCTCGTCGCGTTCGTCGTCGGGTACATCGTCATCATCGGCTTCCTCAAGCTCATCACCACGCACTCGTTCATGCCGTTCGTCTGGTACCGGCTCGGCCTGGCCGCGGTCGTGGTGGTGCTGCTGCTCACGGGAGTCCTGGAGCCCATGAGCGGCGCCGTCGTCTGACGATGTCCGCCGGGCCGGTAGCCTGAGGCCGTGCGTTCCTGGCCAGCCCCCCATGTCCCCGAGCTCCCTCGACCTGCCGGCGTGACGCCGGTCCGGGTGCACGACTCCACCACGGGCTCGCTCGTGGAGGCGGCCCCCGGGCCGACGGCGCGGTTCTACGTCTGCGGCATCACCCCGTACGACGCGACGCACCTGGGGCACGCGAACACCTACGTGGCGTTCGACCTGCTGCACCGGGCGTGGCGCGACGCCGGCAAGGAGGTGACGTACGTCTCGAACGTCACCGACGTCGACGACCCGCTGCTGGAGCGCGCGGAGGCGACCGGCGTCGACTGGCGTGACCTCGCCGCCGAGCAGACCGCGCTCTACCGCGAGGACATGGCGACGCTCGGCGTGATCCCGCCCGCGACCTGGACCGGTGCCGTCGAGTCCGTCCCGGCCGTGGTAAAGGCCGTGGAGCGGCTGCTCGAGGAGGGCGCGGCGTACCGCGTGCCGGTCGAGCCCGGGGCGGGCGGGGACGACCCGGGCGTGGGCGACGTCTACGCGGACCTGTCCGCCGACCCGGACTTCGGCGCCGTCTCCCGCTACGACACCGCGACGATGGCCAGGCTGTTCGCCGAGCGCGGCGGCGACCCGCAGCGCGACGGCAAGAAGAACCCGCTCGACCCGCTGCTGTGGCGCCGTGAGCGGCCGGGGGAGCCCGCCTGGGACGGTGGCACGCTCGGCACCGGACGGCCTGGCTGGCACATCGAGTGCGCGGTCATCGCGCGCGACGGGCTCGGCCTGCCGTTCGACGTGCAGGGCGGCGGGGCGGACCTGCTGTTCCCGCACCACGAGATGTCGACGTCGCACGACCGGCTGCTCGGCGCGGGCGGCGCCCGCGTGCACGTGCACGCCGGGCTGGTGGGCTACCAGGGCGAGAAGATGAGCAAGTCGCGGGGCAACCTCGTGTTCGTGTCGGCGCTGCGTCGCGCGGGCGTGGAGCCGATGGCGATCCGCCTGGCCCTGCTGGCCCACCACTACCGCTCCGAGTGGGAGTGGACCGACGCCGATCTCGAGGCGGGCGTCGCCCGGCTCGCGCGGTGGCGGGCGGCCGTGTCCGGCAACGGCGGGCCCGCCGTCGACGGCACGCTCGCGGCCGTGCGTGCCGCACTCGCCGACGACCTGGACGCACCGACGGCGCTCGCCGCCGTGGACGCGTGGGCGCAGGCGTCGCTCGACGGCTCGCGGGACACCTCCGCCGACGCCGAGGGCGCGCCGGGCGTGCTGGCGCGCACGATCGACGCGCTGCTGGGCGTCCGCCTGTGACGCGCGGGCGGTGACGGGCGGCCGGTGACGGCTGCACGTTGCTGGCGGCCCGTGGCGGGCGGTCGCCCTCAGCCCTTGTCGCCGCCCTTGTCGCCGCCCTTGTCGCGGCGCCGCAGGTAGCGCTCGAACTCGCGCGCGATCGCCTCTCCGGAGGCCTCCGGCAGGTCCGCCGTGTCCTTGGCCTCCTCGAGCTGCTGGACGTACTCGGAGATCTCCGCGTCCTCGTTCGCGAGCTCGTCCACGCCGTGCTGCCACGCCTCGGCGTCCTCCGGGAGCTCGCCCAGGGGGACGGGCTCGGCGAGCAGCTCCTCGACCCGGGTGAGGATGGCGAGCGTCGCCTTGGGCGACGGCGGGTTGGCGACGTAGTGCGGGACGGCGGCCCACAGGGAGACCGCCTGGAACCCCCGGGCGGCGGCCTCGTGCTGCAGCACGCCCACGATGCCCGTGGGCCCCTCGTACGTGCTTGGCTCGACGTCCAGCACGGCCTGCAGGCCGACGCTCTCCGTGGTCGCCGTCATGGGGATAGGGCGCGTGTGCGGCACGTCGGCGAGCAGCGCGCCGAGCGTGACCACGGTGCGCACCTCCATCTCGCCGGCCAGGTCCAGGAGCTCGGCGCAGTAGGACTTCCACCGGAACGACGGCTCGATGCCGTGGACGAGGACCACGGTGCGCTCCTCGAGCTCCGCGACCCAGATCGTGGTGGTCGGCCAGGTGATCGTTCGCTCGCCGTCGGGTCCCGTCTCCATGACCGGGCGGTTGACCTGGAAGTCGTGGTAGAGCTCCGGGTCAAGCTCCCGCACCTGCCGGGCGCCCCAGACGTCGGTGAGGTGCATGAGGGCGGAGGTCGCGGCGCTCCCCGCGTCGTTCCACCCCTCGAACGCCGCCACCAGCACGGTCTGTCGTGCGGCGTGGCGCCCGGTGGCGTCGGGGTCGATCGTCATCCGGCCAGCCTATACACGGGACGTTGTGCGGCCGGGCGGCACGCGCCACCGCCGCGACCGGCCACCAGGGCAGGCCGACCGTCCGCGCGACGGGCGGAAGGCGAGGAGCCGCGCACCGGTCCGTACGATGGTCGGGTGCTCGAACCCCTCACCGCCTCCGCCCGCACCACCCTGCCCGCCGCCGTCCTGTGGGACATGGACGGAACTCTCGTGGACACCGAGCCGTACTGGATCGCCGCCGAGCACGAGCTCGTCGCCGAGCACGGTGGCACGTGGTCGCACGAGCAGGCGCTACAGCTGGTGGGCAACGCCCTGACGGTGTCCGCCGAGATCCTGCGCACCAGCGGCGGCGTCGACCTGGAGGTGGACGAGATCGTGAGCCGGCTCCTGGGCCGGGTGGTCGAGCAAGTGCGCGAGTCGGTGCCGTGGCAGCCGGGCGCCCTGGCCCTGCTCGCCGACCTCGCCGCCGCAGGGGTGCCCTGCGCCCTGGTGACCATGAGCTACCGCGAGCTCGCGGACGAGGTGGTCGCGCGGGCGCCCGAGGGCGCGTTCGCCACGGTCGTCACGGGGGACGAGGTGACCCGGGGCAAGCCGGACCCGGAGCCCTACCTCCTGGCCGCCGCCCGCCTCGGCGTCGACCCGGCCGCGTGCGTCGCGATCGAGGACTCGCCCACGGGGATCGCCTCGGCTCGTGCCGCCGGCGTGCCCACGCTGGGCGTGGAGGCCGTCCTTCCGGTGCCCCGCATGGACGGGCTGAGCCGGGCGTCGTCGCTCACCCGCGTGCGGCCCGCGACGCTGGCGCGCATCGGCGCGGGCGAGGTCCTCGACCTCGTGGCGCCGTCGGCCTGACCACCGTCGGCCTGACCACCGTCGGCCTGACCACCGTCGGCCTGACCACCGTCGGCCTGACCACCGTCGGCCTGACCGCCGTCGGCCGGGTCAGGCGGTCGGGCCGTCCACGCCGAGCCGCTCTCTCAGCGCACCCGGCGGGATGACCGGGGGCGTGCCCCCGAACTCCGGGCACACCGCCTGGTGGGCGCACCAGCCGCACAGGCGGCTGCGCCGGGGCTGCCAGTCCCCGGTGCGGGCGGCGGTCTGGACGGCGTCCCACACGGCGACGACCTTCGACTGGGTGGCCTCGAGCTGCTGCCGAGTGGGCTGCGCCCGCAGGACCTGCCCGTCACCGAGGTAGACGAGCTGGAGCATCGCGGGCAGCACCCCGCGCTCGCGCCAGATGACGAGCCCGTAGAACCGCATCTGGAACAGGGCGGCCGACTCGTACGCCGGGCCCGGCGCCCGGCCGCTCTTGTAGTCCACGACGCGGATCGCGCCGTTCGGCGCGACATCGAGCCGGTCGACGATCCCGCGCAGCAGCGGGCCCCCGTCGAGCTGTGTGGACACCTTGAGCTCGCGGGCCTGCGGCTCCAGCCGGTTCGGGTCCTCCAGCCTGAAGTAGGTGCCCAGCAGACGCCCGGCGCCGTCGAGCCAGGACGGCACGTCGGTGCCGGCGGCGTCCCCGCCCGGCTCGAACAGGGTCGCGTACCGGGGCTCGACCTCGACCAGCCGCTCCCACTCGGCGGGCAGCAGGTCGAGCGCGGCGGCCTTGGTACGTTCGCCGGCCGGTGCGTCGTAGAGCCGCTCGAGCACCGCGTGCACCAGGGTGCCGCGGGCGGCGGCGGAGGAGGGCGGCTCCGGCAGCCGGTCCACGACCCGGAAGCGGAACAGCAACGGGCACCGCAGGAAGTCCGCGGCGCGCGACGGTGACAGCCCCGGCGCGCGCGGCGCGACGTCGCGGCCCGCCACGGTGCCGGTGCCGGTGTCGGCATCGGTCGGGGTGGTCGGCTCCGTGGCGGGCGTCGTCCCGGGCTCGGTGGTGTCGAGCCCCGCCGTCGTCGTCATGCCAGCCACCCTACGGGCGGGGCCCGACAGCGCGGCCTCGCCCTCCACAGGCGCCGCCGCACCGGCCCGGCACCGTGCGCGTGCCGTGCCGCCCCGGCGGTTAGCCTGAGCCGGTGACCTCACGTTCCAAGGGCTGGGTCGTCGGCCGGGTCGCCGGCGCGCCCGTCCTGGTGACGCCGTCGTGGTTCCTCGGCGCCGCCGTCCTCACCGTCGTCTTCGCACCCACCGCCAGCAGGTTCGCCCCGGGGCTGGCGACCGGGGGCGTGCTCGTCGTGGCCTTCTCGTTCGTGCTCCTGCTGTTCGTCTCGGTGTTCCTGCACGAGGTGGCCCACGCGCTCGTGGCCAGGGCCCGCGGACAGCGCGTCACCGAGCTCGCCGTCACCCTCTGGGGCGGGCACACCGCGTACTCGGGGGCGGCCGGTCGCCCGCTCGACGGTGCCCTGATCGCCGTCGTGGGCCCGCTGACCAACCTCGTCCTGGCAGCGGGGATGTGGGGTCTCTTCCTGCTGCAGCCGGTGATGTCCCTGCCCACCATGCTGCTCATGGCCGGCGCGTTCGCCAACGCGTTCGTGGGCCTGTTCAACCTGCTGCCCGGGCTGCCGCTCGACGGTGGGCAGATCCTCGAGTCCCTCGTCTGGGGCGCGACGGGGTCGCGTACCCGCGGCACGGTCGCGGCCGGGTGGATCGGCCGTGTCGTCGCGGTCGGGGTGGTCGGCTGGGCGCTGCTGTGGCCGCTGTGGCACGGGCTGGCGCCGTCGTGGGTCGACGTGGCCGTGGCGGCACTCATCGGCGCGTTCCTGTGGTCCGGGGCGGGGGAGGCGATCAAGGGGGCTCGGCGTCGCGAGGAGCTGGGCAGCCTGCGGGTGCGCACGCTCGCCGTGCCCGCGGTGACGGTGAGCACCGCGACGACGGTCGCGGCGCTGCCCGAAACGGTCGCGGCGCGGCCGGGGGCGGTGGTGGTCGTGGTCGGGACGGCGGGGGAGCCGGTCGGCTGGGTGGACCCCTCCGCGGCGAGCGCCGTCCCCGCCGACCAGGCGGGCACGACACCGGTGGAGGCCGTCGTCGTGCCGTTCCCCCCAGGGTCCGCCCTGGACGCCGGCCTGACGGGGACGGACCTGCTCCAGCGGGTCGCCCGCACCTCGGCGGGCGCGCGGGTCCTGCCGGTCGTCGAGGGCGGCACGGTCACGGGCGTGCTCGACGTCGCGCGCGTCGCCGCCGCCCTGCGCCGGTGACGGGATCGGCCGCCGGGAGCGAGACGGTGCGCGCCGAGGAGGCACCGGCGGAGCGTCGGTAGACTCGTCGGTCGTGACTCCCGCCGAGAACGAGCCCGCCGCCGAGCCGACACAGCCCGCCGCCGCCCCCGCACCCACGGACCGGGCGCAGCCCACCGGCACCGGTGCTCACCTGCGCCGCGGGCCGCTGCGCGTCGGTGACAAGGTGCAGCTCACCGACCCGAAGGGCCGGCTGCACACCATCACCCTCCAGCCCGGCGGCACGTTCCACACGCACAAGGGCTACTTCCGCCACGAGGACCTCGTCGGCCGGCCCGAGGGCTGGGTGGTCACGAACACGGCGGGCATCGAGTACCTCGCGCTGCGCCCGCTGCTCAGCGACTACGTGCTGTCGATGCCGCGCGGTGCCGCCGTCGTCTACCCCAAGGACGCCGGGCAGATCGTGCAGATGGCGGACATCTTCCCCGGTGCCCGCGTCGTGGAGGCCGGCGTCGGCTCGGGCGCGCTGACGATGTCCCTGCTGCGCGCCGTCGGCGACGGCGGCGAGCTGCACTCGATCGAGCGGCGGGAGGACTTCGCGGCGATCGCGCGCGGCAACGTGGAGACGTTCTTCGGCGGCGACCACCCGGCCTGGCGCCTGTCGGTCGGGGACCTGGCCGACGTGCTGCCGACCGTCGCCGAGCCCGGCAGCGTGGACCGCGTGGTCCTCGACATGCTGGCCCCCTGGGAGAACATCGACGCGGTGGCGGGCGCGCTGGCTCCCGGCGGCGTCCTCATCTGCTACGTCGCCACCGCGACCCAGCTCTCGCGGACGGCAGAGGACCTGCGCGCGGACGGCCGGTTCGCCGAGCCCAGCGCCTGGGAGTCGATGGTGCGCGGTTGGCACCTGGAGGGCCTGTCCGTGCGCCCGGAGCACCGGATGATCGGGCACACGGGCTTCCTCGTCACGGCGCGTCGGCTCGCCGACGGCATCGCCCCGCCCGAGCGCACCCGCCGGCCCGCGAAGGGCGCCTACCCGGCGACCGACGCCGAGTGGAGCGAGGAGGAGCTGGGCGAGCGGCCCGTGTCGGACAAGAAGATCCGTCGCGTGCGGCGCGAGGTCGGGCAGCCGGAGGACTGACGGGGTCCTTCCGCGGCCGGTCGGGGTTGACGACACCGGGCGGTCCGGGCCGACGGCACCGGGCGGCGTCGCGGGGTACGCCCGGGTCACCGCCCGGTCACGGTCGCGTGACCGTGGCGTGAAGGTCGGGCCGCTCCGTGAAATGAACGTCCCCCCGTCCGCGTTCCGCTCTAGGGTGCTGTACCGGGGCCGCTCTCCCGCCCGGGGGACCCGGCCACCCGCGCCGCACGAGAGGGGATGCGATGACCGAGCCCGTTCGTCCCGAGCTCCACCCGGAGCCGTCCACGCCCGCCGCACCGAGCAGGGACGCCCAGCTCGCGCTCCTCGCCGCGAAGAACGAGCGTCTCGCGGAGGCGCTGCGCGCCGCGCGCGACCAGATCGTCGAGCTCAAGGGCCAGATCGACGACCTCGCCAAGCCCCCGGGCACCTACGCCACCTTCCTCGCCGCGCACGAGGACGGCAGCGTCGACATCTCGTCGGCCGGGCGCAAGATGCACGTGCAGTCCAGCCCGGGTCTCGACACCTCGGAGCTGCGGCCCGGCCAGGAGGTCAAGCTCAACGAGGCCATGACGGTCGTGTCCGCCGGCGGCTACGAGCGCACCGGCGAGCTGGTGACCATCAAGGAGGTCCTCGACGACGAGCGGGTGCTCGTGGTGGGGCGCACGGACGAGGAGCGCGTCGTGCGGCTCGCCGGGTCGGTCGCCGCTGCCGCGCTGCGGGTCGGCGACGCGCTGACGGTCGACGTGCGCAGCGGGTTCGTGTTCGAGGTCGTGCCCAAGTCGGAGGTCGAGGAGCTGGTCCTCGAGGAGGTCCCCGACATCGCGTACGAGGACATCGGCGGCCTGGGGCCCCAGATCGAGCAGATCCGCGACGCCGTCGAGCTGCCGTTCTCTCACCCCGACCTGTTCCGTGAGCACGGGCTGCGCCCGCCCAAGGGGGTGCTGCTCTACGGGCCGCCCGGGTGCGGCAAGACGCTCATCGCCAAGGCTGTCGCCGCCTCGCTCGCCGCCACCGTCGCCGGCACGCGCGGGGGCGATCCGGGCGCCAAGAGCTACTTCCTCAACGTCAAGGGCCCCGAGCTGCTCAACAAGTACGTCGGCGAGACCGAGCGGCACATCCGGCTGATCTTCGCGCGGGCACGCGAGAAGGCGTCGCAGGGCATGCCCGTCGTCGTCTTCTTCGACGAGATGGAGTCGCTCTTCCGCACCCGCGGCACGGGGCTCTCGTCCGACGTCGAGACCACGATCGTGCCGCAGCTGCTCGCCGAGATCGACGGCGTCGAGCGGCTGGACAACGTCATCGTCATCGGGGCCTCGAACCGCGAGGACATGATCGACCCCGCGATCCTGCGCCCGGGCAGGCTCGACGTGAAGATCAAGATCGAGCGGCCGGACGCCGAGGGCGCCACGGAGATCTTCGGCAAGTACCTCACCCCGGACCTGCCGCTGCACCCGGACGACCTCGCCGAGCACGGCGGCAGCCCGGCGGAGGCGGTCGAGGCGATGATCCGCAGCGTCGTCGAGCGGATGTACGCCGAGGACGAGGAGAACCAGTTCCTCGAGGTGACGTACGCGTCGGGGGACAAGGAGACCCTGTACTTCAAGGACTTCAACTCCGGCGCGATGATCCAGAACGTCGTGGACCGGGCCAAGAAGTCCGCCATCAAGGACTTCCTGTCCACCGGCCAGCGAGGCATCCGCGTCGAGCACCTGCTGTCCGCGTGCGTCGACGAGTTCAAGGAGAACGAGGACCTGCCGAACACGACGAACCCCGACGACTGGGCGCGCATCAGCGGCAAGAAGGGCGAGCGCATCGTCTTCATCCGCACGATCGTCCAGAAGAAGGGTGGCGACGGCGCCCCACGCACCATCGACACGGTGACCAGCACGGGGCAGTACCTGTAGCCGGCCGGCACCTCCCGCCAGATCGAGGTACCCGTCTCGAGATCGACCTCCTGAAGGTCGATCTCGAGACGGGTACCTCGATCTCGCGGTGGGGAACCTAGGGTGGTGACGTGAGCGTTCGTCGCGTGATGGGTATCGAGACCGAGTACGGCGTGCTGTCCCCGGGCAAGCCGCTGGCCAACCCCATGCTCATGAGCTCCCAGGTGGTGATGACGTACCGCTCGCTGGCCCCCGGGCCGGGGGCACGGCCGCCGGCGCGCTGGGACTACGACGACGAGGACCCGCTGCAGGACGCGCGCGGGTTCCACCTGCAACGTGCCTCGGCGCACCCGTCGCTGCTCACGGACGACCCGGCGCAGCCCGCACCGTCGGGGCCGGTGGCCGGTGAGGCGCCGGCGGCCGCGACGGGCAGCCCCGCGCGGGCGGCACGCCGCGACCCGCGCCGGTCCGAGCCCGAGGAGGTCGAGCGGGCCTCGGTCGAGGAGTACGACGACCCGAGCGCCGCGAACTGCATCCTCACGAACGGCGCGCGCCTGTACGTGGACCACGCCCACCCCGAGTACTCGTCGCCGGAGGTCACGGGCCCGCTCGACGGCGTGCTGTGGGACGTCGCGGGCGAGCGGGTGATGCTCGAGGCGGTCCGCGCGCTGGCGCAGGTGCCGGGCGGCGAGATCGTCCTGTACAAGAACAACGTCGACGGCAAGGGCGCGAGCTACGGCACCCACGAGAACTTCCTGGTCGACCGAGCCCTCCCGTTCGGCACGCTGGTGGACGTCCTCACCCCGTTCCTCGTGACCCGCCAGGTCTTCGCCGGCTCCGGGCGGGTCGGGCTCGGCCCGACGGGTGCGGAGCCCGGCTTCCAGCTCTCGCAGCGCGCGGACTACATCGAGGCGGAGGTGGGCCTCGAGACGACGCTGCGCCGCCCGATCGTCAACACGCGCGACGAGCCGCACGCCGACAGGTCCCGGTGGCGGCGGCTCCACCTGATCATCGGCGACGCCAACCTGTTCGAGGTGGCGACCTACCTCAAGCTCGGCACGGCCTCGCTGGTGCTGTGGGTGGCCGAGCACCTCGACGAGCTCGCCGCGGCGGGCGTCGAGGCGGGTGCCGAGCTGACGGCCCTGCGGCTGGCCGACCCCGTCGCCGACGTGCAGCGGGTCTCGCGCGACCTCACCCTCGCGGCGCCGCTGGAGCTCGCGGACGGGCGCCGCCTCACGGCCCTGGAGGTCCAGGTGGCGTACGCGGACCTCGTGGCGCGCGCGCTCGACGTGCTCGGTGGCGACCAGGTGGGCGACGACGGCTCGCGCACCGTCGTCGAGCGGTGGCGGTCCGTGCTCGAGCGGCTGGGCAGCGACCCGGCGTCGTGCGCCCGCGAGGTGGAGTGGGTGGCCAAGCGCCGCCTGCTCGAGGGCCTGCGGGCGCGCGACGGGCTCGCGTGGGACCACCCGCGGCTGCGCACCCTCGACCTGCAGTGGACGGACGTGCGCCCCGAGCGGGGCATCTACCACCGGCTGGTGGCCTCGGGGGCCGTGGAGCGGCTCGTCGACGAGCAGCGGGTGGCGGACGCCGTGCACCATCCGCCGGCCGACACCCGCGCGTGGTTCCGGGGTGAGGTGATGGCGCGCTACCCGGACGAGGTCTCCGCCGCGAGCTGGGACTCGGTCATCTTCGACGTGGCCGGCGCGCCCGCTCTCCAGCGGGTGCCGATGCTCGACCCGACGCGCGGGACGCGGCGGCACATCGGCGCGCTCCTCGACGCCAGCCCCGACGCGGCGGCGTTGCTCAAGGGGCTGCGCGGCGACGGCTGAGGCCGCCGCGCGGACGCTGGTCGCGACGCGGATTGCGCCCTGGGCGCAACAGGGGTGGACGTCGCCGCGCATTGTTACCACCAGCGCATAGGCTGGCGACGCGAGACTCTCCCGGAGCCTCCCTCTCCGGGAGCTCCGCAGCAGCGAAGGAGGCGGACCATGGCCGGTCAGGAACGGATCAACCCGCAGCACGAGGACCGCACGCCCGACGACGACGCGGGCGCTCCCGCCCCGGCCGCCCCGCAGGCGACGGAGCGCGACGCCGAGGTCGACGCCCTGCTGGAGGAGATCGACGAGGTGCTGGAGTCGAACGCCGAGTCGTTCGTCCGGGGCTTCGTGCAGAAGGGCGGTCAGTGAGGCTCCATGACAGGTTCCGCTGACACCTCCGGACGGCTCCCGGACGCGTTCCTGCGTCCGGGGTCGTCGTCGTTCGTCGACTTCCTGGCCGCGCACTCGCCGGACCTGCTCCCGGGACGCCGTCCGGCGTCGGGCTCCCCGGCCGGTGCCGGCGACCCGCTCGCACCGCACGCGACCACGATCGTGGCACTGACGTTCGGCACCGACGGGGCGGACGGCGAGGCCGGCCGCGGCGTCGTGATGGCGGGGGACCGCCGCGCCACGATGGGCAACCTCATCGCCAGCCGCGAGATGGAGAAGGTCTTCGCGGCCGACGCCTACTCCGCGGTCGGCATCGCCGGGTCGGCGGGGATCGCCGTCGAGCTGGTCCGCCTCTTCCAGCTCGAGCTGGAGCACTACGAGAAGATCGAGGGCTCGCTGCTGTCGCTGGACGGCAAGGCGAACCGGTTGTCCACGATGATCCGGCAGAACCTGCCGCTGGCGATGCAGGGTCTCGCGGTGGTGCCGCTGTTCGGCGGCTACGACCTGGACCGCCGGGCCGGGCGCATCTTCAGCTATGACGTGACGGGCGGGCGCTACGAGGAGCACGACTACCACTCCGTCGGGTCCGGCTCGGTGTTCGCCCGCGGGGCGCTGAAGAAGCTCTGGCGTCCCGGCCTGGACGCCGACGGGGCGATCGCCACGGCGGTCGAGGCGCTCTACGACGCCGCCGACGACGACAGCGCCACGGGCGGGCCGGACACGGTCCGCCAGGTCTGGCCGGTCGTCGTGACCGTGACCGCGGGCGGCGTGCAGCACGCCCCCGACGACCAGCTCGCCGAGATGGTCGAGGCGATCGTGGCCGAGCGCCGTACCGCGCACGTCGCGGCGCACGGCGACCGCCCGGCGGCCCGTCGCCGCACGGGCCGCGAGCAGGGGGGTGCCCACGCATGACGATGCCGTTCTACGTCTCGCCCGAGCAGCTGATGAAGGACCGGGCCGACTTCGCGCGCAAGGGCATCGCCCGCGGGCGGTCGGTCGTGGTGCTGGTGTACGACGACGGCATCCTGTTCGCGACGGAGAACCCGTCCCGGGCGCTGCACAAGATCTCGGAGATCTACGACCGCATCGCGTTCGCCGCCGTGGGCAAGTACAACGAGTTCGAGAACCTGCGGGTGGCGGGCGTGCGCTACGCCGACCTGCGCGGCTACTCCTACGACCGCACGGACGTCACGGCGCGGGGGCTGGCGAACGCCTACGCCCAGACGCTGGGCACGGTCTTCACCACGGAGTCCAAGCCGCTGGAGGTGGAGCTGGTGGTGGCGGAGGTGGGCGCGACGCCCGCCGACGACCAGATCTACCGGCTGTCCTACGACGGCTCTGTGGCGGACGAGCACGGCTTCGTCGTCATGGGCGGCCGGGCGGAGCAGCTGCACGAGCGGCTGGCGGGCGCCTGGAGCGAGGGCATGACGCTGCCGCAGGTGTTGGGCGTCGCGGTGCGCACCCTGGGCAGCGTCGGCGCGGACGGCGCGCTGGCGACGGAGGGCGCGGAGCGAGAGATCGCCCCGACGGGGCTCGAGGTCGCCGTGCTGGATCGGCACCGTGACCGGCGGGCGTTCCGCCGGCTGCACGGCCCGGCGCTGGCCGGGTTGCTCGACCAGCACGACGAGTAGCGGGTCGACGACGAGGCACGGCTGAGGGAGAGGGGACGGCGTGGACCGCAGGATCTTCGGTCTGGAGACCGAGTACGGCGTCACGTGCGCGGCCGACGACGGGCGCGGCCTGTCCGCGGACGAGGTCGCGCGCTACCTGTTCCGCAAGGTCGTGGCGTGGGGGCGCTCGTCGAACGTGTTCCTGCGCAACGGGTCGCGGCTCTACCTCGACGTCGGATCCCACCCGGAGTACGCGACCGCCGAGTGCGACGACGTGCGCCAGCTCGTGGCGTACGACCGCGGGGGCGAGCGCATCCTCGAGGGGCTCGTGGCCGACGCCCAGCAGCGTCTGGAGCACGAGGGGCTCGCGGGCAAGGTGCACCTGTTCAAGAACAACACCGACTCCGCGGGCAACTCCTACGGCTGCCACGAGAACTACCTCGTGCGGCGCCAGGGCGACTTCTCGCGGCTGTCCGAGGTGCTGGTGCCGTTCTTCATCACCCGGCAGGTGCTGACCGGGGCCGGCAAGGTGCTCGCCACGCCGCGGGGGGCGGTGTACTGCCTGTCCCAGCGCGCGGACCACATCTGGGAGGCGGTCTCCAGCGCCACGACGCGCTCGCGCCCGATCATCAACACCCGCGACGAGCCGCACGCGGACGCCGAGAGCTACCGCCGCCTGCACGTCATCGTGGGCGACTCCTCGATGGCGGAGCCGACCACCATGCTCAAGGTCGGCGCCACCGACCTGGTGCTGCGCCTCATCGAGGCGGGCGTGCCCATGCGCGACCTCAGCCTGGAGAACCCGATCCGCGCGATCCGGGAGATCAGCCACGACTCCACGGGCCTGCACCCCGTCCAGCTCGCGAACGGGCGCACGGCCACGGCGGTCGACATCCAGTTCGA
The DNA here is from genome assembly GCF_020297055.1 of Isoptericola luteus. Lineage (GTDB taxonomy): Bacteria > Actinomycetota > Actinomycetes > Actinomycetales > Cellulomonadaceae > Isoptericola > Isoptericola luteus. The sequence continues at coordinate 124,627 of NZ_JAIXCQ010000005.1, forward strand.
GTACTTCCAGCGGGTGCGCGAGCACGTCGACGCGCACCTCGACCCCACGCCCGTCGTCAAGCAGGTCCTCGACCTGTGGGAGCGGGGCCTGCGGGCCCTCGAGTCCGGCGACCTGACGATGGTCGAGCGGGAGCTCGACTGGGTGATCAAGCTGCGGATCATCGACCGCTACCGCGCCAAGCACGGCCTGGAGCTCGACGACCCGCGCATCGCGCGCCTCGACCTGGCCTACCACGACATCTCCCGCACCGAGGGCCTGTACAACCTGCTGGCCGCCCGCGGGATGGTGGAGCGCGTGGTGACGGACCTGGAGGTCTTCGAGTCGACGGCCGTGCCGCCGCCCACGACGCGGGCCAAGCTGCGCGGCGACTTCGTGCGAGCCGCGCAGGACGCCCGCCGCGACTACACGGTGGACTGGGTGCACCTCAAGCTCAACGACCAGGCGCAGCGCACCGTGCTGTGCAAGGACCCGTTCCGCAGCGTCGACGAGCGGGTGGAACGGCTCATCGAGTCCATGTAGTGGAAGAACCGCCCGGGATGTACGCCCGGCGGCCGTCGCCCGGGCAAGGGTGGTTGCCGTGGCAGAATGTCGCGGTGCCTCGCCGTGCGACCCCCCTGCTGGCCCTCCTTCTCGGCAGCACCCTTGCCCTGACCGGGTGCTCGTCGTCGGTGCTGCGCGAGCTCACGCCCACCCAGACGCCGTCGCAGGCTCCGGTGCAGGTCTCCGGGGCGGTGGGCGAGCCGCCGTCGCTGGACTACGGCGAGCCGTACACGGTGGTGCAGCCGGGGTCGCGCACGATCTGGCCCGGCACAGGCCATCCCGTGGCCGACGGCGAACCGGTGCTGCTCAACATGCACGCCGAGGACGGCACCGACGGCGCCGTGATCTCGAGCACGTTCATGGACGCGCCCGCCTGGTACACGATGTCGCCGGAGTCGCTGGGGTCCAACCTCTACGACACGCTGCGGGGCCAGCGGGTCGGCGCGCGCCTCCTGCTTGTGGAGGAAGACGGTGGCGTCCCGGTGATCCTCGTGATCGACGTGCTGCCCACCCGGGCCGCCGGCAACGAGGTGCCCACGGTGGAGGGCCTTCCCGAGGTCGAGCGCGCCGACGACGGCACGCCGTACGTCAAGATCCCCGAGGACGCGAAGGCTCCCGGGGACCTCGTCGTCCAGCCGCTGGTGCGCGGGAGCGGCCCCCAGGTGCAGGTGGGGCAGGTCGTGACGATGCGGTTCACCGCGGTGCGCTGGAGCGACGGCCGCGCGTTCGACTCGACGTGGGAGGCCGGGGCCCGGCCGCAGTCGGCCACGATCGGCATCGGGCAGCTCATCGAGGGGCTCGACGAGGGCCTGCTCGAGCAGACGGTGGGGTCGCAGGTCATGATCGTCGTCCCGCCGAGCCTCGGCTACGGTGGCACCAGCAGCGACCTCGCGGACCAGACGCTCGTCTACGTCGTCGACATCCTGGACACGCACTTCCAGGTGACCGACGCCGACATCGTCCCAGAGGACGAGACCGAGGAGCAGCCGCCCGAGGAGGACTCGGAGGAAACCTCCGAGGACGAGGCGTCCGACCGCGCGGACGAGGGCTGAGCCCGCAGGTCCGCGACCTCGCAGGCCCGGGTGATCCCGCCCGGGCGAAGACCAGACCACGACCCGCGCAAGACCAGCACCCGCGCAAGACCAGCACCCGCCGAAGACCAGGAGCGTGAGCCCGTGCCTGTGGCCGTCCGTGTGATCCCGTGCCTCGACGTCGACGCCGGCCGGGTGGTCAAGGGGGTCAACTTCACCCGTCTCCGCGACGCCGGCGACCCGGTCGAGCTCGCGGCCCGCTACGACGCGGAGGGTGCGGACGAGGTGACGTTCCTCGACGTGTCCGCGTCGTCGGGGGAGCGGGAGACGATGGTGGACGTCGTGCGCCGCACGGCGGACCAGGTCTTCGTGCCGCTGACGGTGGGTGGCGGCGTGCGCACCACCGACGACGTGGACCGGCTGCTGCGTGCGGGCGCGGACAAGGTGGGTGTCAACACGGCCGCGATCGCACGCCCGGAGCTGATCGCCGAGATCGCGGCGCGCTTCGGGAGCCAGGTGCTCACCCTGTCCGTCGACGCGCGCCGCGTCACCGGGGGCACGACGACGCCGTCGGGCTACGAGGTCACCACCCACGGCGGGCGCCGGGGCACCGGCATCGACGCGGTGGAGTGGGCCGAGCGGGCCGCCGGGCTCGGTGCGGGCGAGATCCTGCTCAACTCGATGGACGCCGACGGGACCACGTCCGGTTTCGACCTCGAGATGCTCACGGCGGTCCGCGCGCGGGTCGACGTGCCGCTGATCGCCTCGGGCGGTGCGGGCACGCCCGCCGACTTCGTGGCGGCGGCCCGGGCGGGGGCGGACGCGGTCCTGGCGGCCAGCGTCTTCCACTTCGGCACCCTGACGGTGGGTCAGGTCAAGGACGCCATGGCCGCGGCAGGCATCGAGGTGCGGCAGTGACCGGCACGCCCCTGACGCGCAGGGCCCGATGACGGACGAACGCACCACCGCGGCCCTGCAGGGGTCGCGGTGGCGCCGCTCCGTGGCGCTCATGTGGCGCGGCCTGCGCGCCGAGCCGCGCCTCTACGTGCTCGCCGTCGGGTCGTCGGCGGTCTTCGGCGCCCTGACGGTGGCGGTGAGCCGAGCCGTCGGCTGGGCGACCGACACCGTCGTGGTCCCGGCGATCGGCGGCGACGTCGAGGCCCAGGACCGGCTGTGGCAGGCGGGCCTCGTGCTTGCCGCCGTCGCCGTGACGCTCGCGCTGAGCGTCGCCGGGCGCAGGATCTGGGCGGGGCTCGGCTTCGCCGCCCTCCAGGCGCGCCACAGGCGGGGCGTCACGGCGCAGTACCTGCGGCTCCCGATGTCCTGGCACCGGGCGCACCCGGCCGGTCAGCTGCTGTCCAACGCGAGCGCCGACGTGGAGGCGGCGACCGGCGTCTTCAACCCGCTGCCGTTCGCGCTCGGTGTCGTGGTGATGATCGGCGTCGCGGCCGGGATGCTGCTGTCGATCGACCTGTGGCTCGCCGCCGCTGCGCTCGTGGTGATCCCCGCGGCAGTGGTGGTCAACCTCGTGTTCCAGCGCTTCATGGCGCCTGCGGCGACGCGGGCCCAACAGCTGCGGGCCGAGGTCGCGGACGTCGCGCACGAGTCCTTCGAGGGCGCGCTGCTCGTCAAGTCGCTCGGCACCGCCGACCGCGAGGAGGCCCGCTTCGCGGACCGTGCCCACGCGCTGCAGGCCGCCAACGTCCGGGTCGGCGTGGTGCGTGCGTTCTTCGACCCGGTGATCGAGCTGCTGCCGTCGCTCGGCACGCTGGTGGTGCTCGGCGTGGGGACCTGGCGCGCGTCGACCGGCGCGGTCGAGGCGGGAGACGTCATCACCGCGGCCTACCTGCTCACGGTGATGGCCGTGCCGGTCCGGGCGTTCGGCTGGGTCCTGGGGGAGCTGCCGAGGGCTCTGGTGGGCTATGAACGGATCGCCCGGGTGCTGGACGCGCGCGGCGTCCTGCCGTCCGGGTCACGGGCCCTGCCGCGCACGGCGGGCGGGCTCGCCGTGCGGCTCGACGGCGTGGGCGTCGACGTCCCCGCCGCGGGCGGTACGGCTCGGCTCCTGGACGACGTCGACCTCGAGGTCGGCCCGGGGCAGACCGTGGCCGTCGTGGGCAGCACCGGGGCGGGCAAGACCACCCTGGTCTCGCTGCTGGCCCGGCTCAGTGACCCGACGCGCGGCCGCGTGCTGCTCGACGGCCTGGACCTGCGGGACCTGCTCGACGGCGAGGTGCCCGCCCAGGTCGCGCTCGTGGCCCAGCAGACGTTCGTCTTCGAGGACACGGTGCGGGCCAACGTGACGTTGGCGGACGTCCCGGACGTCCCGGACGGGGCGGACGTACCGGACGACGCCGCCGTGTGGGACGCGCTGCGCACGGCCCGGCTCGACGACCTGGTGCAGGGCCTGCCGGGCGGGCTCGACGCCTCGCTCGGGGAGCGCGGCGCGAACCTCTCGGGCGGCCAGCGCCAGCGTCTGGCGATCGCGCGGGCCCTGGTGCGTCGTCCGCGGCTGCTGGTGCTCGACGACGCGACCTCCGCCGTCGACCCGCAGGTGGAGTCCGAGATCCTGCGGGCGCTGCGCGGCACGGCGGGCGACGGCTCCGCGGTCACCGTCGTCATGGTCGCCTACCGCATGTCGTCGGTGGCGCTCGCGGACGTCGTCGTGCACCTGGAGGGCGGCCGCGTCGTCGACGTCGGGACGCACCGCGAGCTGCTGGGACGCGATCCGGGATACCGCTCCCTCGCCACGGCCTACGAGCAGGAGACGGCCCGCCGGGCGCGGGAGCGCGCGGACGAGCTCGCCGTCGGCGACGAGACCGAGGCGACGGCGCCAGATGCGCCCGTCGCCGCGACGCCGAAGGGGCGGACCCGATGAGCGACTCACGGATCGCGTCAGCGAGCACCCTCGGCGTGCTCGCGACGCTGCGGCGCGGCGTCCAGCTCTCCCCGCAGATCGTCCAGGGGCTGTGGCTCACCCTCGGGCTGGCGGTGCTCGCCGCGAGCGGTCGGGTGGTGGTCCCCCTCGCGGTGCAGCGGACCGTCGACGAGGGGATCGGCGCCACGGGCGGGCCGGACGCCGGCCGGGTCGCGCTGTTCGTGGCCCTCGCGGCCGGTGCCCTCGTCGTGGCCGGGCTGTGCTCGGCGATGGTCAACGTCCGCCTCTTCCGCAGCACCGAGGCGGGACTGGCCGAGCTGCGCGTGCGGGCCTTCCGGCACGTGCACGACCTGTCCACCCTCTCGCAGGGCACCGAGCGGCGCGGCGCGCTCGTCTCGCGGGTGACCTCCGACGTCGACACGATCTCGCTGTTCGTCCAGTGGGGCGGGATCATGCTGCTCGTCTCGTCGCTGCAGGTGCTCGTCGCCACGGTGCTCATGGCCGTGTACTCGTGGCAGCTCACGGTGCTCGTCTGGCTGTGCTTCGTGCCCCTGGTCCTGGTGCTGCGGCGCGCCCAGCGGCACGTCAACGCGGCCTACACGACGGTGCGCGCCAAGGTCGGGGCGATGCTCGGCGCGATCTCGGAGGCCGTCGTCGGCGCCGAGACGGTCCGGGCCTACGGCGTCGGGCGCCGCACCGGGCGGCGTGTCGACGCCGCGATCGAGGAGACGCGCTCGGCGCAGGCCAGGGCCCAGGTGCTGGTGGCGTCCGTGTTCTCCGGCGGCGTGCTGGTCGCCAACCTCGTCCTCGCGGTCGTCGTGGTGGTCGGCACGCTCCTCGGCGTCGGCGGGGAGCTCACCGCCGGCCAGGTCGTGGCGTTCCTGTTCCTCGTCCAGCTCTTCACCGGGCCAGTCCAGATGGCCACGGAGATCCTCAACGAGCTGCAGAACGCCGTCGCGGGCTGGCGGCGCGTGCTCGCCGTGGTGGAGACGCCCCTGGACGTCGTCGACCCGCCCGACGGCGTCGCCAGCGAGCGAGGGCCGGCGGCCCTGACCCTGCAGGGCGTGCGGTACACGTACCCCGAGGGTCCGGAGGTGCTGCACGGCGTCGACCTGGAGCTCCCCGCCCGGACGCGGGTGGCGGTCGTGGGGCGCACCGGGTCGGGCAAGACGACGATCGCCAAGCTGGTGACCCGCCTCATGGACCCCACCGCGGGGCAGGTGCTGCTCGACGGCGTGGACCTGCGCGACCTGGGCCTCGCCTCGCTGCGCGACCGGGTCGTCCTGGTGCCCCAGGAGGGCTTCCTCATGGAGGGCACGGTCGCGGACAACGTCGCCTACGGCCTGCGCGACGGTACCTCGGGGGCGGACGACGTCGCCGCGCGCGTGTCGGACGCGTTCGAGGCGCTGGGACTCGCGGACTGGGTGGCGGACCTGCCGGCGGGGCTGGGGACCCAGGTCGGCCAGCGCGGCGAGGCGCTGAGCGCGGGGGAGAGGCAGCTCGTCGCGATCGCGCGGGCCTACCTGGCCGCGCCCGACCTGCTCGTGCTGGACGAGGCGACGTCCGCGGTCGACCCCGCCACCGAGGTTCGCATCGCGCGTGCGCTGGACTCCCTGACCGCGGGCCGCTCGACGCTCACGATCGCCCACCGGCTGTCGACGGCGGAGGCGAGCGACCTCGTGGTGGTCGTCGACGACGGCCACGTCGTCGAGGTGGGTCCGCACGACGAGCTCGCCGCGGCCGGCGGGGTGTACGCGCGGATGCACGCGAGCTGGGTGGCGCAGACGAGGTGAGTGCCACGGCGGTGCGCCGCGGCGCCCGTGCGGCCGGCGCCGGGACGGCCCGCGCCGGGACGGCGGGCCCGGGTCCGCGCGGGGCGTGTCAAGATGCTGGGGTGCAGCCAGGTACCAGCCCCCGCTCCGACCTCGACCCCGCCGTGGCCGACCGTCTCAAGCGTGACGAGCACGGCCTCGTCGCCGCGATCGTGCAGCAGCACGACTCCGGCGAGGTGCTCATGCTCGGCTGGATGGACGACGAGGCGCTGCACCGGACGTTGACCACCGGGCGCGTGACGTTCTGGAGCCGGTCGCGCGAGGAGTACTGGCGCAAGGGCGACACCTCCGGGCACGTGCAGCACGTGCGGTCGGTCGCGCTGGACTGCGACGGCGACGCCCTGCTCGTGCGGGTCGACCAGGTCGGGGCCGCCTGCCACACGGGCACCAGGACCTGCTTCGAGGCCGGGGGCGACCTCGGTGCCGTCGTCGGCGACTGAGCCACCGGCCGCCGCCCTCCGCCAACCCTTGGTCCGCACGGCTCCACCCCGCACGGCTCCACCCCGCTCAGCTCCACCCCGCTCAGCTCCACCCCGCACAGCCCGACCCCGCCGACCCGCACAGGAGAGTCCCTTGACCTCGCCCGCCGTCACGCCGAGCGCGCCCCAGGCGCCCACGCCCGCCACGACCCCGGCCGCCCCCACGGCGGCCGAGCTCGCGTGGGGCGCGACGTGGCCGGGCCTGGCGACGTTCCGTGAGCTGGCCCGCGACCGCCGTGTCGTCCCCGTCGTGCGCCGCGTGCTCGCCGACGACGTCACCCCGGTCGGGCTGTATCGCACGCTCGCCCAGGGGCGCCCCGGCACGTTCGTGCTCGAGTCCGCCGAGACGTCCGGCGGCTGGTCGCGCTGGTCGTTCGTCGGCGTGGACTCCCGGGCCACGCTCACCGCGCGGGGCGGCCAGGCCGTCTGGTCAGGAGACGTCCCCGTGGGGATCCCCACGTCGGGCGACGTCGTCGAGGTGCTGGGAGCGGCGCTCGAGGCGCTGCGCACCCCGCCGATCGAGGGCCTCCCGCCGCTGACGGGCGGCCTGACGGGCGCGCTGGGCTGGGACGTCGTGCGGCACTGGGAGCCGACCCTGCCCGCCCGGGCCCCGGACGAGCTGGGCGTGCCGGAGGTGGCGCTGAGCCTGGCGACCGACCTCGTCGCCGTCGACCACCACACCGGCGCCGTGTGGTTGATCGCGAACGCGATCAACGGCGACGGCACCGGCGAGCGTGTCGACGAGGCGCACGCCGACGCCGTCGGCCGGCTCGACGCCATGGCGGCGGGGCTGGCCGCGCCGGTGGCGCCCGTGCGCACGGTGCTGCGCGACCCGGCCGAGGTTCCCGAGCCCGAGCTGGAGTTCCGCTCGACGCGCGCGGAGTTCGAGGCCGCCGTCCGCGCCGGCAAGGAGGCGATCCGCGAGGGCGAGGTGTTCCAGGTGGTGGTGTCCCAGCGCCTCGACCTCGACTGCCCCGCGGACCCGCTCGACGTCTACCGTGCGCTGCGCAGCATCAACCCGAGCCCGTACATGTACTACTTCCGTCTCACCGGCCCCGACGGCGCGGAGTTCTCCGTCGTCGGGTCGAGCCCCGAGACGCTCGTCAAGGTCACCGACGGGCACGTCACGACGTACCCGATCGCGGGGTCGCGGCCGCGCGGTGCCACGGTCGAGGAGGACGTCGCGCTCGGGGAGGAGCTGCTGGAGGACCCCAAGGAGCGGGCCGAGCACCTCATGCTCGTGGACCTCTCCCGCAACGACCTGGTCAAGGTCTGCGAGCCGACCTCGGTCGAGGTGGTCGAGTTCATGGTGACGCGGCGGTTCAGCCACATCATGCACCTGTGCTCCACGGTCGTCGGCCGGCTGCGCCGGGGGGCGACTGCGCTCGACACCCTGCGCGCGACCTTCCCCGCGGGCACGCTCTCGGGTGCGCCCAAGCCGCGCGCGATCGCCCTCATCGACAGCCTCGAGCCCGCCTCGCGCGGCGTCTACGGTGGCACCGTGGGGTACTTCGACTTCGGCGGCAACATGGACATGGCGATCGCCATCCGCACGGCGCACATCCGTGACGGGCGCGCGTCCGTGCAGGCGGGCGGCGGGATCGTCGCCGACTCCGTGCCGGCGCTCGAGTACGAGGAGTCGCGCAACAAGGCGGCCGCGGCCGTGCGGGCCGTGCAGCTCGCCACCCGGTTCGGCACGCTGTGAGCGGCGACCTCGGCCGCGGTCCGTTGCGCGCCCGCTCCCGCGCCGTGTGGGCCGTCGTGGCGCTCGGCGGCCTGCTGCTGGCGACCGCCGGGCCCACCTGGCTGAGCACGACCGTGTCCACGGCCCTGGCGGACGTCGTCCCGGTCGAGGTCACCGGGACGAGCGCGACGCCCGCCGTGGGTGCGGCTGGGCTCGTGGTCGTCGCGGGCGGGCTCGCCCTGGCGATCGCCGGGCGGGTCGCGCGGTGGGTGGCCCTGGTCGTGGTCGCGCTCGCCGGACTGCTGTCCTCCGTCTCGGCCGTGGGGATCCTCGCCGACCCCGTCCCCGCGGCGACGACCGGTGCGTCCGCGGTCGCCGGGGTGACGGACCTGACCTCGCCGGTGTCGCTCACCGCGTGGCCCTGGCTCACCGCCGCGCTGGGGGTGCTCGTCGCCGTCGTCGCGGTGCTCGCGGCGCTCGGTGCGCCGGCGTGGGGGACGACGTCGGGGCGGCACGAGCGCGCGGGCGCCGCCTCCCCGGCAGGCGACGGCGCGCCGACGGCGGCCGCCGTCGGGCCGGCAGCCGGCGCCGGACCGGACGCCGGACCGGACGCCGGACCGGACGCCGGACCGGGTGACGGAGTCCCGGGCGCAGCGGGCGGCGAGCCCGGCCACGCGCACGACGCGCACGACCCGCACGACGCCTGGGACGCGCTGTCCCAGGGCACGGACCCCTCCGCGGACCGCTAGGCTGGACCGCGCGCATCACGTGACGAAAGGCAACGACTCCATGACCGACAACCGCAACGCCGAGGTCGCCTACCTGCCCCCGGCCGTACCGCCCACCAACCACGGTCACACGACCGCCGCGTGGACCGCCATGATCGGTGTCATGGTCGGCACCGTCGTCGCCGCGATCGGGTTCCTGCCGATGGTCTCCACCACGGTGTTCTGGGCGGGACTCGTCGTCGTGGCGGTCTCCCTGGTGGCCGGCCTCGTGCTGCGCAACATGGGCTACGGCCAGCCGAAGCCCGGCGTGACCCCGAAGCGGGCGAGCGCCTCGCACTGAGAGCAGCCCCCCGCACCACCCTCACGGCGCGCCCCGACCACCGCTCGTCGGGGCGCGCTGCGCGTCCGGGCTGCTGCCGGCGGGTGTCTCACGCTCCGGAGCACGTCCGGGGTCACCCGTCGGCGGGCCTACGATGGCTGGCAGGCGTGGGCAGGGACGGATCTGCGCCGGGGGACGGGAGGCACAGCATGACGGTCCTGGAGGACATCATCGCGGGGGTCCGCGAGGACCTCGCCGTGCGCCAGGCGCACACATCTCTGGACGTGCTCAAGGAGCGCGCGGCACGGGTTCCGGGCGCGCTCGAGTGCTGCGGCCGACTCCTGTCGGAGGACCGGGTCGCGGTGATCGCCGAGGTCAAGCGGTCCAGCCCGAGCAAGGGCGACCTGGCGCCGATCGTCGACCCGGCGTCCCTCGCCGAGGAGTACGCCAGGGGCGGCGCGAGCGCGATCTCGGTGCTCACCGAGCAGCGCCGCTTCGGCGGCAGCCTCGACGACCTGGACGCGGTGCGCGCCCGGGTCGACGTCCCGGTCCTGCGCAAGGACTTCGTCGTCACGCCGTACCAGGTGTGGGAGGCGCGCGCCCACGGCGCGGACCTGGTGCTGCTCATCGTGGCGGCGCTCGAGCAGACCGTCCTGACCTCGCTGGTCGAGCGCGTGCACTCCCTCGGCATGACCGCCCTGGTCGAGGCGCACACCGCGGACGAGGTGAAGCGCGCCCTCGACGCCGGTGCCCGGGTGGTGGGCGTCAACGCCCGCGACCTCAAGACCCTCGAGGTGGACCGCAGCACGTTCGCCCGCCTCGCGCCGCTGGTCCCCGACAACGTGGTGCGCGTCGCGGAGTCCGGGGTGCGCGGCCCGCACGACGTGCTCGACTACGCGCGCTCCGGTGCGCACGCCGTGCTCGTCGGCGAGGCGCTCGTCACGGGCGGGACGCCGCGCCGGTCCGTGGCCGACCTCGTGGCCGCAGGGCAGCACCCGGCCCTGTGGTCTGTGCGGCCCGCCGCCCAGCCCTGATCAGCTCTGACCAGCCCTGACCGGCCACGGCGCACCGGCGCCGCGCCGCCCCCGCCACTTCTGCCCACACCCCCGACGACCCGAGAGGGAGGCGCTGTGCCCGACCAGCCCGACCAGCCCGTGCGCGACGCGCTGACCGAGACCCTGGCCCACCAGGTGCTCGGGCGGCTCGCCGACGTGCAGGGCCCGTACTTCGGCGAGTTCGGCGGCCGGTTCGTCCCGGAGGCGCTCATCGCGGCGCTGGACGAGCTCGAGACCGAGTACCGCAAGGCGCTCGGAGACCCCGCCTTCACCGCCGAGCTGGCGCGCCTGCACAGGGAGTACACGGGCCGCCCGTCGCCGCTGACGGAGGTGCCCCGGTTCGCGGAGCACGCGGGCGGCCAGCGGGTCTTCCTCAAGCGCGAGGACCTCAACCACACGGGCTCGCACAAGATCAACAACGTGCTGGGTCAGGCGCTGCTGGTCAAGCGCATGGGCAAGACCCGCGTGATCGCGGAGACCGGTGCCGGGCAGCACGGCGTGGCGACCGCGACGGCGGCCGCGCTGCTGGACCTCGAGTGCGTCGTGTACATGGGCGAGGAGGACACCCGCCGTCAGGCGCTCAACGTGGCGCGGATGCGGCTGCTGGGCGCCGAGGTGGTCCCGGTGCAGATCGGGTCCCGCACCCTCAAGGACGCGATCAACGAGGCGTTGCGGGACTGGGTCGCCAACGTCGAGAGCACCCACTACCTGCTCGGCACCGTCACGGGTCCGCACCCGTTCCCGGAGATGGTCCGCGAGTTCCACCGCATCATCGGCGAGGAGGCCCGCGAGCAGGTCCTCGACCGGGTCGGTCGGCTGCCGGACGCCCTGGCCGCCTGCGTCGGCGGTGGGTCGAACGCGCTCGGGCTCTTCAACGCCTTCCTCGACGACGAGGGCGTGGCGCTGTACGGCTTCGAGGCCGGGGGCGAGGGGATCGACAGCGGGCGGCACGCCGCCCGCTTCTCGGGCGGGGCGCCCGGGGTGCTCCACGGAGCCCGCTCGTACCTGCTGCAGGACGACGACGGCCAGACGTTGCCGAGCCACTCCGTCTCGGCGGGGCTGGACTACCCGAGCGTCGGCCCCGCGCACGCATGGCTGCACGACCTGGGCCGCGCCGTCTACGAGCCGGTGACCGACGACGAGGCCATGGAGGCGTTCCGCCTCCTGTGCTGCACGGAGGGCATCATCCCGGCGATCGAGTCCGCGCACGCGCTCGCAGGCGCGCTGCGCGTCGGGCGTCGTGCGGCGGACGACGGACGCACGGACCAGGTGATCCTCGTCAACCTCTCCGGGCGCGGGGACAAGGACGTGGCGACCGCCGCGACGTGGTTCGGCCTGCTGGACGACGAGGCCGCCCAGGCGGCGCAGGGCACCGAGGGGGACAAGTGAGCGCAGCGACCAGCCCGGTGGGCACCATGCCCGTCGCCTCGGCGACCGGTGACCGGATCGCCGCCCTGCGTGCCGAGGGGCGCGCGGCGCTGGTGGGCTACCTGCCGGTCGGCTTCCCCGACGTCGAGCGGTCCGTCGAGGCGGTCCTCGCGATGGTGGACGCCGGGGCGGACGTCGTCGAGGTGGGCGTGCCGTACACGGACCCCGTGATGGACGGCCCGGTGATCCAGCGCGCGGCCGAGGCCGCGCTCGCGGGCGGCACGCGGGTCCGCGACGTCCTGCGCGTCGCCGAGGCCGTGGCGTCCCACACTGCCGGCCGGGTGCCGACGCTGGTGATGAGCTACTGGAACCCGCTCCTGCGCTACGGCGTGGACGCGTTCGCGCGCGACCTGGCTGCCGCCGGCGGCGCGGGCGTGATCACCCCGGACCTCATCCCGGACGAGGGTGCCGAGTGGATCGCGGCCTCCGACGCCCACGGCCTCGACCGGGTCTTCCTGGTCGCGCCGAGCTCGACGCCCGAGCGGCTGCAGCGCACGGTCCGCGCCACCCGCGGTTTCGTCTACGCCGCCTCGACGATGGGCGTCACCGGCGCGCGCTCCCAGGTGGGCGCCCGCGCGGAGCAGCTCGTGGCGGACACCCGCGCCGCGGGTGCCCGTGACGTCTGCGTCGGCCTCGGCGTCTCGACCGGCGACCACGCCGCCCAGGTGGGCCGGTACGCGGACGGCGTCATCGTGGGGTCGGCGCTCGTGGGTGCGCTCCTCGCCGACGGACCCTGGTCGGCCCGGATCGACGAGCTCCAGCGTCGCACCGCGGACCTGGCCGACGGTGTCCGCCGGGCCCGCGGCGCCGGGCCGGTGGCCGCTGGCCGTACAGTTCTGGCCGTGGACGACTCGACGACCGTGGACCCGACCTCGCAGGAGACCTCCCCGTGACCGGACTGACGAGCGGGCTCCAGGCCTCCCTGGCGACCGCGCTGCACACCGCGATCCCGAGCCCGCCCCAGCACACGTGGTACCTCGGTCCGGTGCCCCTGCGCGCCTACGCGCTGGCGATCCTCGCCGGCATCGTCGTCGCGGTCCTGATCACCATGAAGCGCTGGGTGGCGCGCGGTGGCGTGGCCGACGACGTGCTCGACATCGCCTTCTGGGCGGTGCCGTTCGGCATCGTCGGCGGCCGGCTCTACCACGTCTTCAGCACGCCGGACCCGTACTTCGGGCCGGGCGGTGACCCGGTCCGGGCGCTGTACGTCTGGCAGGGCGGCCTCGGCATCTGGGGAGCCGTGGCGCTCGGCGCCGTCGGCGCCTGGATCGGCTGCCGGCGCAAGGGCGTGCGGCTGAGCAGCTATGCGGACGCCCTCGCGCCAGGTCTGCTCGTCGCGCAGGCGATCGGCCGCCTGGGGAACTGGTTCAACCAGGAGCTCTTCGGCGCCCCCACGACGCTGCCGTGGGGCCTGGAGATCGACACCCCGTACCTGCCGGTGGACCCCGCGACGGGGCTGGTCTACGCGGAAGGTACCCTCTTCCATCCGACATTCCTGTACGAGATGATCTGGAACCTCGCAGCGGCGGCGTTCTTGATCTGGCTCGACCGTCGGTACAGGCTCGGTCATGGGCGGGTATTCTGGGCCTACGTCGCGACCTATACCCTTGGCAGGGTGTGGATCGAGATGCTCCGCATCGACACCGCAGAGCACGTGCTCGGGCTGCGGCTGAACGTCTGGACGTCGATCATCGTCGGCCTTGGTGCCGTCGTGGCGTTCGTCGTCATCGGCCGCAGGTACCCCGAGCGCGAGGACGGGGTGCAGCTGCCCGGCCGTGCTGCGGCGGGCGGTGCGGAGGGCGTCGAGGGCGCCGGGGACACCCGGGGAACGTCCGCGGCGGACGATCATGACAGGACGACCAACGAGCACGGTGGCGACGACACGAACGACGCCGACCGGCCGGACGACCCCGACGAGGGCCGCGGCCGGGACCGTGCTGGAGCGGACGCCGACGGGCCCGACCCGGGGTCGACGGCCCGCGCCTGAGGCGGTACGCGTCCCGGACACCTCCGGGGTCGTGTCGCCGTGTACCGACGGGCCGACGGCGTCCCGACCATCTTGAGCTAGGCGTGCCCGCGTGCGGGCGCGGACGGAGGACGGTGTTGATGACTAGGCCGCAGCATGGGGTCCAGGCACCCCGGGCACAGGGTCTGTACGACCCCACGGCCGAGCACGACGCGTGCGGCGTCGCGTTCGTGGCGACCCTGCGCGGGACGCCCGGGCGCGACATCGTGGACGCGGGGCTCACCGCGCTGCTGAACCTCGACCACCGCGGCGCGGTGGGTGCGGAGGAGAACAGCGGGGACGGCGCAGGGATCCTCACGCAGATCCCGGACGCCTTCGTCCGCGACGTGATCCCTGTCGAGCTGCCCCCCGCGGGCCGCTACGCCATCGGCATGGCGTTCCTCCCGCAAGACGGGGCCGAGGCGGACCGGGTGGTGGCGCGCTTCGACGCGATCGCCGCCGAGGAGAAGCTCGAGGTGCTCGCCTGGCGCGACGTGCCGGTCACGGCCGACCTCGTCGGGCCGACGGCCCGTGCCTCGATGCCGCTGTTCCGCCAGGTCGTCGTGGCGGACCCGTCGCGCGAGCTGTCCGGCCTCGAGCTGGACCGCCGCACGTACCGGCTGCGCAAGCGTGCCCAGAACGAGCTGGACCTGTTCCTGGCGTCGCTGTCGTGCCGCACCCTGACCTACAAGGGCATGCTCACGACGGCTCAGCTCGAGCCGTTCTTCCCCGACCTGTCCGACCCGCGGTACGCGTCGGAGATCGCGCTCGTCCACTCGCGGTTCTCGACCAACACGTTCCCGTCGTGGCCGCTGGCCCAGCCCTTCCGGCTCCTGGCGCACAACGGCGAGATCAACACGGTGCGCGGCAACCGGAACTGGATGGCGGCGCGCGAGGGCACGCTCTCCAGCGACGTGCTGGGCGACCTGTCGCCGCTGCTGCCGGTGTGCACGGAGGGCTCCAGCGACTCCGCGAGCTTCGACGAGGTGCTCGAGCTGCTGCACCTCGGCGGCCGGTCGCTCCCGCACGCGGTGCTCATGATGGTGCCGGAGGCGTGGGAGAACCACGCGGAGATGGACCCGGCACGCCGCGCGTTCTACCAGTACCACGCCAACCTCATGGAGCCCTGGGACGGCCCCGCCTGCCTGACGTTCACCGACGGCACGCTGATTGGCGCGGTGCTGGACCGCAACGGGCTGCGCCCGGGCCGGTACTGGGTCACCGAGGACGGTCTGGTCGTGCTCGCGTCGGAGGCCGGGGTCCTGGACCTCGACCCCGCGACCATCGTGCGCAAGGGCCGCCTGGAGCCGGGGCGCATGTTCCTGGTCGACACGGAGCAGGGCCGGATCGTCGAGGACGACGAGGTCAAGGGCCAGCTCGCCGCGCACCGTCCCTACGGCGAATGGATCGCCGGCAACACGATCACCCTGGACTCGCTGCCGGAGCGTGAGCACGTCGCGCACTCGCCGGCGTCGGTCCAGCGTCGTCAGCGCGCCTTCGGCTACACCACCGAGGAGCTCAAGGTCATCCTGACGCCGATGGCGAACCAGGGTGCGGAGCCGCTGGGGGCGATGGGGTCCGACACCCCGATCGCCGTCCTCTCCAGCCGGCCGCGGCTGCTCTTCGACTACTTCACGCAGATGTTCGCGCAGGTCACCAACCCGCCGCTGGACTCGATCCGTGAACAGCTCGTCACGGCCATCGACAGCACGATCGGGCCCGAGCCGAACCTGCTCGACGAGGTCGCGCAGCACGCCCGCAAGCTGGACCTGCCGTTCCCCGTGATCGACAACGACGAGCTCGCCAAGATCGTGCGCATCGACCGGGACCCGCGCCTGGAGGGCGAGTTCCGGGCGGGCATCGTCCGCGGGCTCTACGAGGTCTCGGGCGGCGGCCGGGCGCTGCAGGCGCGCCTGGAGGAGATCTTCGCCCAGGTCGACGCGGAGATCGCGGACGGCGTGACGCACATCGTGCTGTCCGACCGCGACTCGGACTCCGAGCTCGCGCCGATCCCGTCGCTGCTGCTCACCAGCGCCGTCCACCACCACCTGCTGCGCCGCCACACGCGCACCAAGATCTCCCTGGTGGTCGAGGCCGGCGACGTGCGCGAGGTGCACCACGTCGCGCTGCTCATCGGTTACGGCGCCGCGGCGGTCAACCCGTACCTCGCGATGGAGACGGTCGAGGACCTCGCACGGCACGACTACCTCGACGTCTCGCCCGAGACGGCGGTGGCGAACCTCATCACGGCGCTCGGCAAGGGCGTGCTCAAGGTGATGAGCAAGATGGGCATCTCGACGATCATGTCGTACCGCGGTGCGCAGATCTTCGAGGCCGTGGGCCTGTCCCACGAGCTCGTCGACGACTACTTCACGGGCACCACGAGCCGCCTCGGCGGCATCGGGCTGGACGTGATCGCCGCCGAGGTCGCCGCCCGGCACGCCGAGGCGTACCCGGCGTCGGGCAACCACAAGGCGCACCAGCGCCTCACCAGCGGCGGGGAGTACCAGTGGCGCCGTGACGGCGAGGAGCACCTCTTCGACCCGGAGACGGTGTTCCGTCTCCAGCACGCGACGCGCTCGGGCCGGATGGACATCTTCCGCCAGTACACCCGTCGCGTGGACGAGCAGTCGCGCCGGCTGATGACCCTGCGCGGGCTCCTGCGCTTCGACCCCGACCGTGAGCCCGTCCCGCTGGACGAGGTCGAGCCGGTCAGCGAGATCGTCAAGCGCTTCAACACGGGCGCGATGTCGTACGGCTCGATCTCGGCGGAGGCGCACGAGACTCTCGCGATCGCGATGAACCGCCTCGGCGCCCGGTCGAACACCGGTGAGGGTGGCGAGGACCCCGAGCGCCTCTACGACCCGGAGCGTCGTTCGCGCGTCAAGCAGATCGCGTCGGGCCGCTTCGGCGTCACGAGCGAGTACCTCACCCACGCCGACGACATCCAGATCAAGCTCGCCCAGGGCGCCAAGCCCGGCGAGGGCGGTCAGCTGCCCGGGCCCAAGGTGTACCCGTGGGTCGCCAAGACGCGGCACTCGACGCCCGGCGTCGGGCTGATCTCGCCGCCGCCGCACCACGACATCTACTCCATCGAGGACCTGGCGCAGCTCATCCACGACGCCAAGAACGCGAACCCGTCGGCCCGCGTCCACGTCAAGCTCGTCTCCGAGTTCGGCGTCGGCACCGTGGCGACCGGCGTGTCCAAGGCGCACGCGGACGTCGTCCTGATCTCCGGGCACGACGGCGGCACGGGCGCGAGCCCGCTGACGTCGCTCAAGCACGCGGGCACGCCGTGGGAGATCGGCCTGGCGGAGACCCAGCAGACCCTCGTGCTGAACAACCTGCGCGACCGCATCGTCGTGCAGGTGGACGGGCAGATGAAGACGGGCCGCGACGTGGTCGTGGCCGCCCTGCTGGGTGCCGAGGAGTTCGGCTTCGCGACGGCTCCGATGGTCGTCTCGGGCTGCATCATGATGCGCGTGTGCCACCTGGACACGTGCCCCGTGGGCGTGGCCACGCAGAACCCGGAGCTGCGCAGCCGGTTCACGGGCAAGCCCGAGTTCGTCGTGAACTTCTTCGAGTTCCTCGCCCAGGAGGTGCGCGAGCACCTCGCCTCCCTCGGCTTCCGCTCGATCGCCGAGGCCGTGGGGCACGTCGAGGCGCTCGACACGCGCAAGGCCCTCGACCACTGGAAGGCACAGGGCCTCGACCTCGCGCCGGTGCTCGCCGCCCCGCAGGCGGGGCCGGACGCCGTCCTGCGCCAGGTCGCCACCCAGGACCACGGTCTCGCCAAGGCGCTGGACAACCAGCTCATCGAGTTCGCCCGCGAGGCGCTCGAGGACGCCCGGCCCGTGCAGATCTCCGTGCCGGTGCGCAACGTGAACCGCACGGTCGGCACCATGCTCGGCCACGAGGTCACCAAGCGGTACCGGGGCGAGGGCCTGCCCGACGACACCATCGACGTCACCCTCACCGGGTCCGCGGGCCAGTCGCTCGGCGCCTTCCTGCCGCGGGGTGTCACCCTGCGGCTGTTCGGCGACGCCAACGACTACGTGGGCAAGGGGCTCTCGGGTGGCCGGATCGTCGTCCGGCCGGACCGGGCCGCCGTCCTGGAGGGCGCGGCGAACGTCGTGGCGGGCAACGTCATCGGCTACGGCGCCACCTCGGGCGAGATCTTGCTGCGCGGTCGCGTGGGGGAGCGGTTCGCGGTGCGCAACTCCGGCGCGACGCTCGTCACCGAGGGCGTGGGCGACCACGGCTGCGAGTACATGACGGGCGGCACCGTCCTGGTGCTCGGCCCGACGGGGCGCAACTTCGGCGCGGGCATGTCCGGGGGCGTCGCGTACGTGCTCGGGCTGCGCGACGTCGCGATGAACACGCAGGCGGTCTCCTCGGGCGAGCTCGAGGTCGGCCCTCTGGATGACGCCGACTGGGAGCAGGTCACCGGCCTGCTGCGGCGGCACCTGGAGGAGACGGGATCGCCGGTGGCGGCCGAGCTCCTCGCCGACGACGGCGCGCGCGAGCTGTTCACGCGCGTGCTGCCCCGGGGGTGGGCCCGCGTGCGGGCCGCGCTCGCGGACGCCGAGTCCGAGGGCCGGACGCTGGGCGAGGGCAAGGGCTTCGACCCGACCCTGTGGGAGCACATCATGGAGGTGGCACGTGGCTGACCCGCGCGGATTCCTGAAGGTGCGGGAGCGCGAGCTCCCGCCGAGCCGTCCGGTCGAGGTCCGTCTGCGCGACTGGAAGGACACGCACGCGCAGCGCGAGGACGGCCAGCCCTTCCTCAAGGAGCAGGCGGGCCGCTGCATGGACTGCGGCATCCCGTTCTGCCACCAGGGCTGCCCGCTGGGCAACCTCATCCCCGAGTGGAACGACCTCGTGCGGCGCGGCCAGTGGGCCGACGCCATCGAGCGGCTCCACGCCACGAACAACTTCCCCGAGTTCACGGGCCGGGTGTGCCCGGCCCCGTGCGAGTCGAGCTGCGTGCTGGGCATCAACCAGCCCGCGGTGACGATCAAGAACATCGAGGTCTCGATCATCGACGAGGCGTTCGCCCGGGGCCTCGTCGCACCGCAGGTGCCCCAGCGGCTCACCGGCTCGACGGTCGCGGTCGTCGGGTCCGGCCCGGGCGGCCTGGCCGCCGCGCAGCAGCTCACCCGTGCCGGCCACACCGTGGTCGTGTACGAGCGGGACGACGCCGTCGGCGGCCTGCTGCGCTACGGCATCCCCGACTTCAAGCTCGAGAAGCTGCACATCGAGCGGCGGCTCGAGCAGATGGAGGCCGAGGGGACCCGGTTCCGCCCGGGCGTCGAGATCGGGCGGGACATCACCTGGGACGCCCTGCGCCGCCGGTTCGACGCGGTCGTCGTCGCGACGGGCGCCACCGTGCCGCGCGACCTCGCGCTGCCCGGCCGCGAGCTCGACGGGATCCACTTCGCGATGGACTTCCTGGTGCCAGCCAACAAGGCGGCGGGTGGCGACCCCGTGGAGGGCGCGCCGAGCGCCGAGGGCAAGCACGTCGTCATCATCGGCGGTGGCGACACCGGCTCCGACTGCCTGGGCACGTCTCTGCGTCAGGGTGCGGCCAGCGTCACGACGCTGGCGATCGGCAAGCAGCCGCCGCTCGAACGGCCCGCGCACCAGCCCTGGCCCACCGACCCCATCGTGTTCGAGATCTCCTCGTCTCACGAGGAGGGCGGCGAGCGCACGTATCTCGCCTCGACGGTAGAGTTCGTGGGCGAGGCTGGCACGGACGGTGGGGCACCCGCGGTGCGCGCTCTGCGCGTGGCCGAGACGGAGTACCTGCCGGACGGGCGCCGCGTGCCCAAGCCGGGTACGGAGCACGACATCCCAGCAGACCTGGTCCTGATCGCCATGGGCTTCACCGGCCCGGAGACCGACCAGATCGTCTCGCAGACGGGCATCGAGCTGACGGGCCGAGGCCTCGTGCGCCGCGACGACACCTATGCGTCGAGCGTCCCGAGCGTCTTCGTGACCGGCGACGCGGGCCGGGGCCAGTCCCTGATCGTCTGGGCGATCGCCGAGGGGCGTGCCACGGCGGCCGCCGTCGACGCCTACCTGCAGGGCAGCACCGAGCTGCCCGCCCCGGTGGGCCCACGGACGGTCGCACTGAGAGGATGAGCAAGACCCCGGACGCCGCGGCGGCGCCCGGGCCAGGTCCCGGTTCGCACCGGGGCCGTTCGACGACGAGGCTGGAGACATGCGCAGAGCGAAGATCGTGTGCACCATCGGACCCGCGACGGCGTCCGCAGAGAAGCTGCGGGAGCTGGTCGACGCGGGCATGGACGTGGCCCGCATCAACCGGAGCCACGGTGAGCAGGCGGAGCACGAGGCCGTCTACCAGGGTGTGCGGACCGCGGCGAAGGAGGCCGGCCGCAACGTCGCCGTCCTCGTCGACCTGCAGGGTCCGAAGATCCGGCTGGGCCGGTTCGAGGGCGACCAGAAGCACTTCCTGGCCGAGGGTGACACGTTCACCATCACCACCGAGGACGTCGTGGGCACCAAGGAGCTCGTGTCCACGACGCACAAGGGCCTGCCGTCCGACGCCCGCGTCGGCGACCCGATCCTCATCGACGACGGCAAGGTCCGCGTCCGCGTGACCGCGGTGGACGGCCCGCGCGTCGTCACCACGGTCGAGGTCGCCGGGCCGGTGTCCAACAACAAGGGCCTGAACCTGCCCGGCGTCGCCGTGTCCGTCCCCGCGCTGTCGGAGAAGGACACCGACGACCTGCGCTGGGCCCTGCGCATGGGCGCCGACCTCATCGCGCTGTCGTTCGTCCGGTCCGCCAAGGACTACGACGACGTCGCCGCGATCATGGAGGCCGAGGGGCGCATCGTGCCCGTTATCGCCAAGATCGAGAAGCCGCAGGCGGTGGACAACCTCGAGGAGGTCGTCGCAGCGTTCGACGGCTTCATGGTCGCCCGTGGCGACCTGGCCGTGGAGATGCCCCTCGAGCAGGTGCCGCTGGTCCAGAAGCGGATCGTCGAGCTGGCGCGCCGCAACGCCAAGCCGGTGATCGTCGCGACCCAGGTGCTGGAGTCCATGACGACCAGCCCCACGCCGACGCGCGCGGAGGCCTCCGACTGCGCCAACGCCGTGCTCGACGGCGCGGACGCGGTCATGCTCTCGGGCGAGACCAGCGTGGGCGACTACCCGATCGTCACCGTGCAGACCATGGCCCGGATCATCACCGCGACCGAGGAGATGGGCCGGGAGCGCATCGCGCCGCTCGGGTCGAGCCCTCACACGCGCGGTGGCGTCATCACCCGCGCCGCCGCGGAGATCGGCGAGACGCTCGGGGTGAAGTATCTCGTGACCTTCACCCAGTCGGGCGACTCCGCCAAGCGGATGTCCCGCCTGCGCTCGGGGATCCCCCTGCTGGCCTTCACCCCCGAGGAGAGCGTGCGCAACGTCCTGGCGCTCACCTGGGGCACCAGCACCTACCAGGTGCCGAAGGTCGACAGCGTCGACGCCATGGTCGGGCAGGTCGACTCCACGCTCCAGGCCAACGGCCTGGTGGAGCCCGGTGACCGTGTCGTGATCGTCTCGGGCGCCCCGGTGGGCGTGCCCGGCACGACGAACTCGATCCTGGTCCACAAGGTGGGCAGCCACCAGGACGGTCACGTCATCGCCGAGTGACCTGACCGGGAGCGCCTGGCGTGCGAAGGGCCTGGCACCGTCATGGACGGTGCCAGGCCCTTCGCCGTGCGTGCCCCGGGCGGGATTCGAACCCGCACTGGATCGGGTTTGAGCCGATTGCCTCTGCCGGTTGGGCTACCGGGGCGGTGCGGGCCCATCGAACCACACGCGCAGGTCGGAGCCCAAAGCGCCGGGAGCGGTGCGCGTCGCGCGACTCACACGGGACGCGCACGCGCCCGGGCACCGGTGGCGTCTAGGATGGGCGGGTGACCGACAAGCCCAACGAGAAGCCCGAGGCGACCGCGCCGCTCGACCTGCCGCCCATGATCGACCAGGAGCCCGAGGCTCCCCAGGAGACGAGCGCGCGTCCGGCGCGTCGTGCCGTCGTCGCCGAGGACGAGGCGCTCATCCGGATGGACGTCGTGGAGACGCTCCGTGAGGCCGGCTTCGACGTCGTCGGCGAGGCCGGTGACGGCGAGACCGCCGTCCAGCTCGCGACGAGCCTGAAGCCCGACGTCGTCGTCATGGACGTCAAGATGCCCGAGCTCGACGGCATCTCTGCCGCGGAGCGGATCGGCAAGGCCCACGCGGCCCCGGTCGTGCTGCTCACGGCGTTCTCGCAGACGGAGCTGGTGGAGCGTGCGCGCGACGCCGGCGCGATGGCCTACGTCGTCAAGCCCTTCACCCCTGCGGACCTGCTCCCGGCCGTGGAGATCGCGATCTCCCGCTACCAGCAGATCGGCGCGCTCGAGTCCGAGGTCGCGGACCTCACCGAGCGGTTCGAGACCCGCAAGCGCGTGGACCGCGCCAAGGGCCTGCTCATGACGAAGATGGGCCTGTCGGAGCCTGAGTCGTTCCGCTGGATCCAGAAGACGTCGATGGACCGCCGCCTCACCATGCGCGAGGTCGCGGACGCCGTGATCGAGCAGGTCGGCAGCGCCTGATCGGTCCCGGTCCCCGGTCTGTGGGTGCTGGTAGACGACAGCGTGGATCACAGCCCGGAGACGTTGTGCGGCTCCCAGTCGACGGCTATCGTCGCCTGGGAGCCGTAACCATTCCGTGATGTTCTTGCTTCACCGACCGCGCGCCCCGGGCACCCGCCCGGGCGTGGCCCCGCAGGGTGCGGGCAGTCCCGCGACCAGCGGGGCGGCGGTCCCCGTCGAGGAGAGGTGCCGATGCGTGCAGCCGTCGAGGTCCGTGCGGCAGGTCAGGACGACCTGGTCGCCGTCGCCGCGCTCGCTGCGGAGGCGGTCGACGAGGCACCGACCGCCGTGCAGGCCGGACAGGGCGACTCCGCACGGCTGGCCGAGCACCTCAGCGTGCTGATCGGCGCCGGCGGCAGCGTCCTCGTGGCGACTCTCGACGACACCGTCTGCGGGTTCCTCGTGGTCCGCCTCATCGAGCCTCAGCTCTTCGCGCCCACGGCCAGCGCCTACGTCGACGCCGTGTACGTCCCGGGTCGCGCGCGCCGGCGCGGCGTCGGGCACGCCCTCGTGGCGGCGATGGCGACCCTCGCGGCCGAGCGTGGCGCGGAGCAGGTGTTCTGCGCCCCGGCGCCCGGCGCGCGCGGCATGCACCGGTTCCTCGCCCGGCTCGGCTTCGCGCCGGCCTCTGGGCACCGCGTTGTCGGGATCGCGACGCTGCAGCGCCGCCTGGCCCAGGAGGGGCCGCAGGCACCGCGCGGCGCCAGGGTCAGCCGACGGGACGCCACCCGCGCCGCCATCGAGGACCTGGTCGCACGGCGCCGTCGGGCGCGTGCCGCAGGCCTGCCGACGGGGCCGGTCGACCTGCGCGACTTCCAGGCGCAGCGCGAGGCGATGCTGCGCGACGCCGCTGACGCCGCTCCCGCGCAGGACGTGGTGGCCGACGCCAGGCCGTGACCTGACGCCGGCCGCGCGCCGTCGGCGGTCCGTCAGGCCGCGAGGATCATGCAGGTGAGACGGGCGGTGCAGACGCGCCGCCCGTCGTCGTCGGTCACGACGATCTCGTAGGCGGCGGTGGTGCGGCCCAGGTGTAGCGCCGTCGCCACCCCGTGCACGCTGCCGGAGCGCACGCCCCGGTGATGGGTCGCGTTGACCTCCAGGCCGACGGCCGCACGGTCGGTGCCGGCGTGCAGCTGCGCGGCGATCGAGCCGAGGGTCTCGGCGAGCGTCACCGACGCGCCGCCGTGCAGGAGCCCGGCGGGCTGGGTGTTTCCCTCGACGGGCATGCTGCCCGTGGCGCGCTCGGGGGCGACGTGGGTGAGCTGGATCCCGAGCCGCTCGATGAGCGTGCCGCGGGCGGCCGCCCGCCACTCGTCGTCCGTGCGGGGGAAGCGCTGTGCAGGGGATGCGGTGGGGCGCTCGGGCCCGGGGGTGTCGGTCACGCAGGTTAGGTTGGCATCCGTGACGACCTCTGCGCGAACCGGCACCCGACCGCGGCTCCTGCTCATCGACGGCCACTCCATGGCGTACCGGGCGTTCTTCGCCCTGCCCGACACGCTCGTGACGTCGAGCGGACAGGTGACCAACGCCGTCTACGGCTTCACGTCGATGCTGACGAACCTGCTGCGTGACGAGCAGCCGACGCACGTCGCCGTCGCGTTCGACGCGGGCCGTGTCACGTTCCGCACGGAGCGGTTCGCGGAGTACAAGGGCAACCGCGACGCCACGCCGGAGGTGTTCCGCGGTCAGGTGCCGCTCATCCGGGAGGTGCTGGACGCCCTGCGCATCCCGTTCCTGCAGCGCGAGGGCATCGAGGCCGACGACATCCTCGCCACGCTCGCGCGGCACGGCACGCAGGCCGGGATGGACGTCCTGGTCTGCTCGGGCGACCGCGACGCGCTGCAGCTCGTGGACGCCGACGTGACGGTGCTCTACCCCAAGCGCGGCGTGTCGGAGCTCGCTCGCATGACCCCCGCCGCGGTCCAGGAGAAGTACGGCGTCCCGCCGGAGCGCTACCCGGACCTCGCGGCCCTCGTCGGGGAGTCCAGCGACAACCTGCCGGGTGTCGCCGGGGTGGGGCCCAAGACGGCGGCCAAGTGGGTCACGACGTACGGCGGCCTCGAGGCGCTGCTCGACCACGTGGACGAGCTCAAGGGCAAGGCCGCGGAGAACCTCCGCTCCTCGGTGGAGCAGGTCCGGCTCAACCGGGAGCTCAACGCGCTGCTGCGCGATGTCGAGCTCCCGCTCGGCATCGAGGACTTCCGGCTCGCGGGGTTCGACCGCGAGGCCGTGCACCGCGTGTCCGACACGCTCCAGTTCGGTGCGCTGCGAGACCGGCTCCTCGCCGCCGACCCGGCCGCGGAGCCGCTGGTCGAGGTCGCGGCCGAGGGCGTCGCCGTCGCGGTGGCAGCCCTGGAGCCGGGTCAGCTCGAGGGCTGGTTGGCCGAGCGTGCGGGCCGTCGGCTCGGGCTCGACGTGACCGGTACGGCGATCCTTGCCGCGGGCGACGCGTGGGAGGTCGCGATCGCGGAGGGCTCGGCCCAGGGTCCCGGCGCGGCGGTCGCCCTCGACCTGGCGGACCTGTCGGCCGCCGACGACCGCGCGCTCGGCGCCTGGCTCGCCGACCCGTCGTCCCCCAAGGTCGTGCACGGCAGCAAGACGGCCTGGCACATGCTGGCCTCCCGTGGTCTGGACCTGCACGGCGTCGAGTTCGACACCGAGCTCGCGGCCTATCTGTGCTACCCGGACCAGCGGGGCTACGACCTGGGCGACCTCGTGGTGCGGCACCTCGGGCGCGAGCTCGGCACCGGCGAGGCGGCGGCCACCGGTCAGGGCGCGCTCGACCTGGCGCTGGACGGCGGTGACGACGACGAGCCGCGCGCACGGCAGTCCGCCGCACGGGCGACCGCCGTCGTGGACCTGGCCGACGCCCTCGCGGGGCAGCTCGCGGACCGGGGCGCGACCGGCCTGCTGACCGAGCTCGAGCTCCCGCTGTCCCAGGTCCTGGGGCGCATGGAGTCGACGGGCATCGCGGCGGACGTCGAGTACCTCACCGAGCTCGAGCGGCAGTTCGCCGCGTCGGTCGCCGAGGCGGCCGCGGAGGCGTACGACGTCATCGGCCGGCAGGTGAACCTCGGCAGCCCGAAGCAGCTCCAGGAGGTGCTCTTCGACCAGCTCGGGATGCCGAAGACGAAGAAGATCAAGACGGGCTACACCACCGACGCGGCGTCCCTGCAGGACCTGTACATCAAGACGGAGCACCCGTTCCTGGAGCACCTGCTCGCACACCGCGACGTGACCCGGCTGCGCACCACCGTCGACGGGCTGCTCAAGGCCGTGGCCCCCGACGGCCGGATCCACACCACGTTCCAGCAGACGATCGCGGCGACCGGGCGGCTGAGCTCCACGGACCCGAACCTCCAGAACATCCCGATCCGCACGGAGGAGGGCCGTCGCATCCGGCGCGCCTTCCGCGTGGGCGAGGGGTACGAGTCGCTGCTCACCGCGGACTACAGCCAGATCGAGATGCGGATCATGGCGCACCTGTCGGGCGACGCCGGGCTCATCGACGCGTTCCGCTCGGGGGAGGACCTGCACCGGTACGTCGGGTCGCGGGTGTTCGACGTCGAGCCGCAGGACGTCACGCCCGAGATGCGCTCGAAGATCAAGGCGATGAGCTACGGGCTCGCGTACGGCCTCAGTGCCTTCGGCCTGTCCCAGCAGCTGACGATCCCCACGGGCGAGGCGCAGAAGCTCATGGACGACTACTTCGAGCGGTTCGGAGGGGTGCGGGACTACCTGACGAGCGTCGTGGAGGAGGCCCGGGTCACCGGGTACACCGCGACCATCGAGGGGCGTCGCCGGTACCTGCCCGACCTCACGAGCGACAACCGGCAGCGGCGCCAGATGGCCGAGCGGATGGCCCTGAACGCGCCGATCCAGGGCAGCGCGGCCGACATCATCAAGATCGCGATGCTCAAGGTGCAGGCCGAGCTGGACCGCCGCGAGATGTCCTCCCGGCTGCTGCTCCAGGTGCACGACGAGCTGGTGGTCGAGGTCGCGCCCGGCGAGCGCGAGCAGGCGGAGGACGTGCTGCGCACCCAGATGGGTGCGGCGGTCGAGCTCGACGTGCCGCTCGACGTCTCGGTCGGCGCGGGGGCCACCTGGCACGACGCCGGGCACTGAGCCCGCCCCGAGGACGACGGCGGGCCGCGGCCTGCCCCCGTCAGTCCTTCGTCGTGACGAAGACGGCGGTGCCGGGCAGCAGGGCGCCGCGCTCAGGGCTCCAGCCGCCCCAGACCTGGTCGTTCCAGCCCGGCCACTCGGGCTCGACGACGTCCCGCAGCCGCAGCCCGGCGGCGACGACGTCACGCACGTGGTCGCCGAGGGTGCGGTGGTACTCGGCGTAGGTGACCCGGCCGTCGTCGTCGGACTCGGCGTAGGGGCGACGGTCGAAGTAGGAGCGGTCTGCGATCAACCCGCGGGCCGTGGGGTCGTCGGGGAACGCCCACCGCACCGGGTGCGTCACGGAGAACACCCAACGGCCGCCAGGACGCAGCACGCGCGCGGCCTCGGCGTGGACCCGGCGGGCGTCGGGAACGAACGGGATCGCCCCGAAGGACGTGAAGACGACGTCGAAGGCCTCGTCGGCGAACGGCAGCGCCCGCGCGTCCGCCTGGACACGGGGCACGACCACGCCCGCCGCGGCGTCGAGGCGGTCGCCGCCGGCGAGCATCCCGCCGGACACGTCGCTCGCCACCACGCGGGCGCCGCGGGTGGCGAGCCAGCGCGAGCACTGGGCGGCGCCGGCGCCGACCTCGAGGACGGCGGCGCCCGCCACGTCCCCCAGGAGCCCCGCCTCGTCCTCGGTGAGGCCCTCGGGGCCCCAGCGGAACGTGGCGGCGCCGAGGAAGTCCCCGTGCTCGTCGAGGTACTCCGCGGCGTTCGCGTCCCACCATCCGCGCGCGGCCCCGCCGCCCTGGGCGTCGGGGACGTCCTGGTAGCCCGCCCGGGACAGGGGCGGCGGCACGGGCCCGGAGCTGGTCATCCGGTCATCGTGGCACGCGTTGACCCTCAGGTGCCGCGCCGATAGGATGTCTCGCGGTGCAGTGCGCCTCTGTGCGCCCGTGACCTTCCGCCGGCAGGCCTCGTCCCGTCGGACGGTCGACCCACGGTCCTGTACCACGACCCTGACCGCACTACGTCCTGTCCGCATCGGAGCATCTACTCAATGACCATCTCCACCACGAAGTCCGCCCCGCAGGTTGCCGTCAACGACATCGGCACCGAGGAGGACTTCCTTGCCGCCGTCGACGCCACCATCAAGTACTTCAACGATGGTGACATCGTCGAAGGCACGATCGTCAAGGTCGACCGCGACGAGGTACTCCTCGACATCGGCTACAAGACCGAGGGCGTCATCCCCTCCCGCGAGCTCTCGATCAAGCACGACGTCGACCCCGGCGAGGTCGTCGCCGTCGGCGACGCCGTCGAGGCGCTCGTCCTCCAGAAGGAGGACAAGGAGGGTCGTCTGATCCTGTCCAAGAAGCGCGCCCAGTACGAGCGCGCCTGGGGCACGATCGAGAAGATCAAGGAGGAGGACGGCGTCGTCACCGGCACCGTCATCGAGGTCGTCAAGGGTGGCCTCATCCTCGACATCGGTCTGCGTGGCTTCCTCCCCGCCTCCCTGGTGGAGATGCGTCGCGTCCGCGACCTCGCGCCGTACGTCGGCAAGGAGATCGAGGCCAAGATCATCGAGCTCGACAAGAACCGCAACAACGTGGTCCTGTCGCGCCGTGCCTGGCTCGAGCAGACGCAGTCCGAGGTCCGCTCCACCTTCCTGCAGACCCTGCAGAAGGGCCAGGTGCGCCCCGGTGTCGTCTCGTCGATCGTCAACTTCGGTGCGTTCGTCGACCTGGGCGGCGTGGACGGCCTCGTGCACGTCTCCGAGCTGTCCTGGAAGCACATCGACCACCCGTCCGAGGTCGTCGAGGTCGGCCAGGAGGTCACCGTCGAGGTGCTCGACGTCGACCACGACCGCGAGCGCGTCTCCCTGTCGCTGAAGGCGACGCAGGAGGACCCGTGGCAGGCCTTCGCCCGCACGCACGCCATCGGCCAGGTCGTGCCCGGCAAGGTCACCAAGCTGGTGCCGTTCGGTGCGTTCGTCCGCGTGGAGGACGGCATCGAGGGTCTCGTGCACATCTCGGAGCTGGCCGTGCGCCACGTCGAGCTGCCCGAGCAGGTCGTCAGCGTCGGTGCCGAGGTCTTCGTCAAGGTCATCGACATCGACCTCGAGCGTCGTCGCATCTCGCTGTCGCTCAAGCAGGCCAACGAGGGCGTCGACCCCGAGTCGGAGGACTTCGACCCCGCGCTGTACGGCATGGCGGCCGAGTACGACGAGAACGGCGAGTACAAGTACCCCGAGGGCTTCGACCCGGAGACCAACGAGTGGCTCGAGGGCTTCGAGTCGCAGCGTGAGGCCTGGGAGGCCGAGTACGCCAAGGCCCACGCGCGGTGGGAGTCCCACCGCGAGCAGGTCCGCGCGGCCATCTCGGCCGACGCCGACGCCGCGGTGAGCGACGCCGTGCCGAGCGGGAGCTCCTCCTCCTCCTCGTCCTCGTCGTCCTCCTCGTCGTCCTCGGCGTCGTCGTACTCCTCGGCTCCGGCCCAGGAGGCCACCGGCACCCTGGCCTCGGACGAGGCGCTCGCGGCGCTTCGCGAGAAGCTCACCGGGAACTGATCCCGGCCGGCCGCCGACGCGGCCGGTGAGTGTCTGACGCAGGCCCGTCACCCCTCGGGGTGGCGGGCCTGCGTCGTGCCCGGCGGCGAGCTGTCAGGGCGTGGTGCGTGAATGCGTGCACGTGGCCCTGACCGCAGGGACGGGGCAGGCCTGGGCGGCTACTGCGGGTCCGCGAACTGGGTGCGGTAGAGCTCGGCGTAGAGGCCGCCGCGGGCGAGCAGCTCCGGGTGGGTGCCGCGCTCGACGACACGGCCGGCCTCCAGGACCACGATCGAGTCCGCCGCGCGGACGGTCGACAGCCGGTGCGCGATGACGACAGAGGTGCGTCCTGCGAGGGCCTCGTCGAGAGCTGCCTGGACCGCGGCCTCGGACTCCGAGTCCAGGTGCGCCGTCGCCTCGTCCAGCACGACGACGTCCGGGGCGCGCAGGAGCAGCCGGGCGATCGCCAGCCGCTGGCGCTCGCCTCCGGAGAGGCGGTAGCCACGGTCGCCGACGACGGTCTCGAGCCCTTCGGGCAGGCGGGCGACGAGATCCCAGATGCGGGCCTGGCGCAGCACACGCTCCAGGTCGGCGTCGGAAGCCTCCGGCCGGACGAACCGCAGGTTGGCGGCCACGGTGTCGTGGAACAGGTGCGCCTCCTGGGAGACCACGCCCACGGTGGCGCGCAGGGACGCCGCGGTGACGTCGCGCAGGTCCTGCCCCGCCAGGCGCACGGCGCCGGACGTCGGGTCGTACATGCGCGAGACGAGCTGGGAGACGGTCGTCTTGCCGGCGCCCGACGGCCCGACGAGCGCCACCATCGCCCCGGCCGGGACGGTGAACGAGACGTCCCGGAGGGTGTCCTCGGTGGGATCGGCGCGCAGAGCCGCCACCGACTCGAGCGAGGCGAGCGAGACCTCGTCGGCGCCGGGATACCGGAACGTCACGGCGTCGAGCTCGAGCGACGCCCCGCGGTCGGCCACGGCGGTGCGCAGGTCCGTGGCGCCCGGGCGCTCCGCGACGGTGGGCTCGAGGTCGAGCACCTCGAGCACGCGCTCGAAGCTCACGAGGGCGGTCATGACGTCCACCTGGACGTTCGACATCCCGGCCAGGGGTCCGTAGAGCCGCCCCAGGTAGGCGGTGAGCGCGACGACGGTGCCGACGGTCAGCTGGCCGGAGATCGCCTGGAGCCCACCGAGACCGTAGACGACGGCGATGGCCAGCGATGCCAGTGTGGTGAGCCCGACGCGGAACCAGGTGCCGAGCAGGGCGGTGCGCACCCCGAGGTCGCGCAGGCGGCGCACCTGCCCGGCGTACCGCTCCGACTCCAGCGCCGGGTCGCCGAAGACCTTGACGAGGTGTGCGCCCGCGACGTTGAAGCGCTCGTTCATCATCTGGCCGGCGTCCGCGTTGAGCTCGTAGCCGGTGCGGGCCAGCGAGGCGAGCCGCCGGCCGAACCACCGTGCCGGGAGCACGAACGCGGGCACCAGCACGAGGGACAGGAGGGTGAGCTGCCACGACATCACGAGCATCGCGGCCAGCGTGAAGGCGATCGTCAGGCCGTTGGAGACGACGGTCTGCAGCGTGGAGGTGAAGGCCTGCTGGGCGCCGAGGACGTCGCCGTTGAGGCGCTGCACCAGGGCCCCGGTCCGGGCCCGGGCGAAGAACGCCAGCGGCATCCGCTGGACGTGGTCGAAGACGGCGGTGCGCAGGTCGAGGATGAGTCCCTCGCCGACCTGTGCGGACAACCAGCGTTCCGCGACGGCGAGGCCGGCCGTCGCGAGCGCGATGCCCCCCGCGGCCGCCGCGAGGGCGACGACCAGTCCCCGGTCCCCGGTGGCGATGCCGTCGTCGATGAGGCGGCGGAACAGCAGCGGCGTCACCGCCCCGGCGGCGGCGCTGAGGCCGAGGAGCAGCACGAACACCGTGAGCCGTCCGCGGTAGGGGCGTGCGAAGGCGAGGATCCGGCGCATGGTGCCGCCACCCAGCCGGTGGTCCTTGACGGAGGCGTCGCCGAGGAAGGACCGCATCGTGCGGCCCCCGCCGCCGCCGGGTCTGTGGCCGAGTGGCGTGCTCATGGCGGGAACACTACGCCCGGGGCAGGATGGTCCTCATGCTCCGCATCGGTCTCACCGGCGGCATCGCCGCCGGCAAGTCAGTCGTCGCCCGTCACCTCGCCGAGCGCGGGGCCGTCGTCGTGGACCACGACGTCCTTGCCCGCGAGGTGGTCGGGCCGGGCACCGTGGGCCTCGAGGAGGTCGTCGAGGCGTTCGGCGAGAGCGTGCTCGCGCCGGACGGATCGCTCGACCGTGCGGCGCTCGGCCGGGTCGTCTTCGACGACGCGGACGCCCGCGCCCGGCTGGAGGGGATCCTGCACCCCGAGATCCGCCGGATCGCCGCGGAGCGCGAGGCGCAGGCCGGGGCGGCGGACGACCGCGCCGTGGTGGTGCACGACATCCCGCTCCTGCTCGAGACCGGACAGGCGGACCACTTCCACCTGCTGGTCGTGGTGCACGCACCGGCCGAGCAGCGGGTCGCCCGCCTCGTCGACGGCCGCGGCATGGACGAGAAGTCGGCCCGTGCCAGGGTGGCGGCGCAGGCGTCGGACGACGAGCGGCTCGCCGTCGCGGACGTGACGTTGGACGGCAGCGGCACCGAGGACGAGCTGCGCGGCCGCGTGGACGAGCTGTGGTCGAGGCTCGAGCGGGAGGTCGACGAGGAGTCCGCCGCCGCCGCGGCGCGCGCCTGACGCCTGTCGATCCCGGAGCGTCGGTGGCGGGCCGTACGGTGGTTCCATGCGACCCGTCACCGACCTGCAGCGCGCCGTGGCCCCCTTCGAGGTGGTCTCGGAGTTCCAGCCCTCGGGCGACCAGCCGGGCGCCATCGACCAGCTCTCGTCCCGCATCCAGGCGGGGGAGAAGGACGTGGTGCTGCTGGGCGCGACGGGCACCGGCAAGAGCGCGACCACCGCGTGGCTCATCGAGAAGCTGCAGCGCCCCACGCTGGTCATGGCGCCGAACAAGACCCTCGCCGCCCAGCTGGCGACCGAGTTCCGCGAGCTGCTCCCGAACAACGCCGTCGAGTACTTCGTGTCGTACTACGACTACTACCAGCCCGAGGCGTACATCGCGCAGACGGACACGTACATCGAGAAGGACTCGTCGATCAACGACGAGGTCGAACGACTGCGCCACTCGGCGACGTCGTCCCTGCTCACCCGGCGCGACGTCGTCGTGGTCGCGTCCGTCTCGTGCATCTACGGACTGGGCACGCCGCAGGAGTACGTGGACCGGATGGTCCGCCTGGACGTCGGCGACGTCGTGGACCGGGACGACATGCTGCGCCGGTTCGTCCAGATGCAGTACACGCGCAACGACGTCGCGTTCACGCGGGGCACCTTCCGCGTGCGGGGGGACACCGTCGAGATCATCCCGGTGTACGAGGAGCTCGCGGTACGCATCGAGATGTTCGGCGACGAGATCGAGTCGATCCAGACGCTGCACCCCTTGACGGGCGAGGTCGTCCGCAACGAGCAGAGCGTGTACCTGTTCCCGGCCACCCACTATGTGGCCGGGCCGGAACGCATGGAGCGGGCGATCGGCGGCATCGAGGCGGAGCTGACCGAGCGGCTTGCGGAGCTGGAGCGGCAGAACAAGCTTCTCGAGGCGCAGCGGCTGCGCATGCGCACCACGTACGACATCGAGATGATGCGCCAGATCGGCACCTGCAGCGGGATCGAGAACTACTCGCGGCACATCGACGGGCGCGCCGCGGGCACGGCACCCCACACGCTCCTCGACTACTTCCCCGAGGACTTCCTGCTGGTGATCGACGAGTCGCACGTCACGGTGCCGCAGATCGGGGCGATGTTCGAGGGCGACATGTCGCGCAAGCGGTCCCTCGTCGAGCACGGGTTCCGCCTGCCGAGCGCGATGGACAACCGGCCGTTGCGCTGGGAGGAGTTCGTCGAGCGCATCGGGCAGACGGTCTACCTGTCGGCCACGCCCGGCGCCTACGAGATGTCGATGTCGGACGGCGTGGTGGAGCAGATCATCCGGCCCACGGGCCTGGTGGACCCCCAGGTGGTGGTCAAGCCCACGACGGGGCAGATCGACGACCTGCTGCACGAGATCCGTGAGCGTGTCGAGCGGGACGAGCGCGTGCTGGTCACGACCCTGACGAAGAAGATGGCCGAGGACCTCACCGACTACTTCCTCGAGAAGGACGTGCGGGTGCGCTACCTGCACTCCGAGGTCGACACGCTGCGCCGTGTCGAGCTGCTGCGCGAGCTGCGGCTGGGGGAGTACGACGTCCTGGTCGGCATCAACCTGCTGCGCGAGGGCCTCGACCTGCCGGAGGTCTCCCTGGTGGCGATCCTCGACGCCGACAAGGAGGGGTTCCTGCGCTCGGAGCGCTCGCTCATCCAGACGATCGGGCGCGCGGCCCGTCACGTCACCGGCGAGGTGCACATGTACGCGGACAAGATCACGCCCGCGATGCGGTTCGCCATCGACGAGACCACGCGACGGCGAGAGAAGCAGGTCGCCTACAACCTCGAGCGCGGGCTCGACCCGCAGCCGCTGCGCAAGAAGATCGCGGACGTCACGGACATGCTGGCGCGCGAGGACATCGACACGGCCGAGCTCCTGGCGGGCGGGTACCGCAAGTCGCCGTCGTCGTCGGGCAGGGGGAAGGCCCCGGTGCCCGGCGGGCCCAAGGAGGGCGCCGTCACCGGGAACCGGCTCGCGGGCGTGGCGGCGGGCGAGCTGGCCGAGCTCATCCAGGAGCTCAGCGACCAGATGCACGCCGCCGCGGCCGAGCTGCAGTTCGAGGTGGCCGCGCGGCTCCGGGACGAGATCAGCGGGCTCAAGAAGGAGCTCCGGCAGATGCAGGCCGCCACGTCCTGACCGGCGCGGGCGAGCCTGACCGGTCCCGGACGACGGCGGCGCGGGCGGACCACGAGCGGCGTCCCGTATGCTGTCCCCTCGTTGAGGGGGAGTACTCCGCAAGCGGTGAGGTCGTCATCACGGCCGGCGTCGACGCCGGTCCGGTCCCACCGGCCTGTGCGTCCGTCGGGCGCCAGGTGGAGAAGACCTTCGGTGCTCAGTGCTACGTACCGGAGGACTACCCATGGATGTGCCCGTCTGGGTCTGGATCGCGACCGTCGTCGTGATCGTCGCGATGCTCGCCGTCGACTATGTCGGCCACGTGCGGACGCCGCACGCGCCCTCCCTCCGGGAGTCGGCGCTCTGGTCGGCGGCCTACGTGGCCGTCGCCCTCGTCTTCGGCGTGATCGTGTGGTTGGCCTGGGGCAGTACCTACGGCGGCGAGTACTTCGCCGGGTACATCACCGAGAAGAGCCTGTCGGTCGACAACCTGTTCGTGTTCGTGCTGATCATGACCAGCTTCCGGGTGCCGCGGGAGTTCCAGCAGCGGGTCCTGCTGATCGGCATCACGATCGCGCTCGTGCTGCGCACCGTCTTCATCTTCGCCGGTGCCGCGATCATCGCGAACTTCGCCTGGGTCTTCTACGTGTTCGGCGCGTTCCTCATCTGGACGGCGATCAGCCAGGCGCGGTCCGGCACGAGCCACGACGAGGAGTTCGAGGAGAACAGCGTGCTGCGCCTGACGCGGCGGCTGTTCCCGACCACCGACTCCTACGTCGGCGACAAGCTGACCACGAAGATCGACGGCAAGCGCTACATCACGCCGATGCTCACGGTGATGATCGCGATCGGCAGCGCCGACCTGCTGTTCGCCGTGGACTCCATCCCGGCGATCTTCGGGCTCACCCAGGAGACCTACCTCGTCTTCGCTGCCAACGCCTTCTCGCTGCTGGGCCTGCGCCAGCTGTACTTCCTGGTGGACGGACTCCTCGACCGGCTGGTCTACCTCAACTACGGCCTGGCGGCGATCCTCGGCTTCATCGGCGTGAAGCTCCTCATCCACGCGATGCACACGAACGAGGTCCCGTTCATCAACGGCGGCCAGCACATCGAGGTCGTCCCGGAGATCTCCACGGCCGTCTCCCTGGTGTTCATCGTGGTCGTCCTGGCCATCACCACCGTGGCCTCGCTGCTGCGCGACCGCCACGTCACGCGTGCGAGAGTGGTGGGCGACGCGCCGGACGAGACCTCCACCCCGCAGACCGACTCCCGAGAGGCTGATGCATGATCCACGAGCTGCCCGTCTGGTTCGAGGTGGCGTCGCTGTCCACCCTGATCCTCCTGCTGGTCGCCGACCTGCTGATCGTCGCCCGCCGCCCCCACGTGCCGAGCATGAAGGAGAGCGGCATCTGGGTCGGCTTCTACGTCGGGCTCGCACTCGTCTTCGGCCTGGTCGTGCTCGCGGTCGGCGGCGCGGCGCCCGCGGGGGAGTTCTACGCCGGATGGCTCACCGAGTACTCGCTGAGCGTCGACAACCTCTTCGTCTTCGTCATCATCATGTCGAGGTTCGCCGTGCCGCGGCAGCACCAGCAGATGGTGCTGATGGTCGGCATCATCATCGCCCTGGTGCTGCGGGCGGCGTTCATCGTCGCCGGAGCGGCGATCCTCGAGCAGTTCGTCTGGGTCTTCTACCTGTTCGGCGCGTTCCTCGTCTACACGGCGATCAAGCTGGTCGCCGGAGGCGACGACGAGGAGGAGTTCAAGGAGAACGTCGCGATCCGGCTCCTGCGGCGGGTGCTGCCGGTGAGCAAGGACTACGACGGCGCACGCGTGCGCACGGTGGTGGACGGCAAGAGGATGTTCACCCCGATGGTCGTCGTGTTCGTCGCGATCGGCTCGACCGACCTCCTGTTCGCGCTGGACTCGATCCCGGCGATCTTCGGGCTCACGAAGGACCCGTTCATCGTGTTCACGGCGAACCTGTTCGCCCTCATGGGGCTGCGCCAGCTCTACTTCCTGCTCGGCGGCCTCCTCGAGCGGCTCGTGTACCTGCCGATCGCCCTCGCCGTGATCCTGGGCTTCATCGGGGTCAAGCTCGTCTTCGAGGCGCTGCACACGAACACCGTGCCGTTCATCAACGGCGGGCAGCACGTGCAGTGGGCGCCCGAGATCCCGATCTGGCTGTCGCTGACGGTGATCCTCGGCTCGATCGGCATCGCCACGGTCGCGAGCCTGCTCAAGACGAAGCGGTCGGCGGCCCTCGAGTCCGCGCGGGAGTCTGCGGACGTCTCCGACCAGCCCTGAGGCCGGGCCGTGCCACGACGGCCGGTCCCCGGGCGGTACGCCGCCTGAGGACCGGCCGTCGTGCTCAGCGGGCGAAGCCGCCGATCACCGGCACCCACTCGCGCGCGGAACGGTCCGCGAGGAGGCCAGCTCGGCGGAAGGGGTCCTCGTCGAGCACGCGGAGCGCAGTCGTGACGTCCTCCGCCTCGACGACGAGCAGCGCGCCGGCCGGTGCGCCGTCCGGCGAGGGCGGCAGCGGTCCGGAGACGTGGAGCACGCCCTGGGCGTGCAGCTCGCCCAGGAAGGCCCGGTGATCGGGGCGCACGTCGTCCAGGCGGGCGGCGTCCGACACGTAGACGTAGGTGACTGCGAAGACGGCCATGACCGGCATCAAAGCACGTCGGCCACCGTGGTGCAGGGCTGTCCGGCGAGGCTCGTCGGCCCGCTCCGCGGGAGTGTGACCCATAGAACACGTGTGCGAATGTCGGTCCGGGGCCGTACGATGCTGCGGTGAGCAATCGCCTCGTCATCTCCGGCGCCCGTGAGCACAACCTGCGTAACGTCGAGCTCGATCTCCCGCGGGACCAGCTCATCGTCTTCACGGGTCTGTCAGGCTCCGGCAAGTCGTCCCTGGCCTTCGACACCATCTTCGCCGAGGGGCAGCGCCGCTACGTGGAGTCGCTGTCCGCGTACGCGCGGCAGTTCCTCGGTCAGATGGACAAGCCCGACGTCGACTTCATCGAGGGCCTGTCGCCGGCCGTGTCGATCGACCAGAAGTCGACCAACCGCAACCCGCGCTCGACGGTGGGCACGATCACCGAGGTCTACGACTACCTGCGCCTGCTGTTCGCCCGGGCCGGGACGCAGCACTGCCCGGTCTGCGGTGAGGCCGTGCGCTCGCAGACGCCGCAGCAGATCGTGGACAAGCTGCTCGAGCTGCCCGAGGGCACGCGCTACCAGGTGCTGGCACCCGTGGTGCGCGGGCGCAAGGGCGAGTACGTGGACCTGTTCCACGAGCTGCAGACGCAGGGCTTCGCCCGCGCCCGGGTCGACGGCGAGGTGGTGCAGCTCGCGGAGCCGCCGGCCCTGGAGAAGAAGCTCAAGCACGACATCGAGGTGGTCGTCGACCGGCTCGTGGCCCGGGACGGCGTGCAGCGCCGGCTCACGGACTCCGTGGAGACGGCGCTGTCCCTCGCCGGCGGGCTCGTGCTCGTCGAGCTGGTCGACGCGGACATCGACGACCTCGACCGCGTCCGGAAGTTCTCCGAGAAGCGCGCGTGCCCGAACGACCACCCGCTGACGCTCGACGAGATCGAGCCTCGCACCTTCTCCTTCAACGCGCCCTACGGCGCCTGCCCGGAGTGCACGGGCATCGGCTTCCGCCTCGAGGTGGACCCCGACCTCGTGGTGCCGGACGAGGAGAAGACGCTGCGGGACGGCGCCGTGGTGCCGTGGGCGCTCACGTCGTCCGAGTACTTCACGCGGGTGCTGTCGGCGCTCGCGGACGAGATGAGCTTCTCCATGGACGTCCCGTGGCGGGCCCTGCCGAAGCGGGCACGGGACGCGATCCTGCACGGGCGCGACCACAAGGTGCACGTGCGCTACAAGAACCGGTGGGGTCGCGAGCGGCAGTACTCGACGGGGTTCGAGGGAGCGGTGACGTTCCTCGAGCGCCGGCACCGGGAGACCGAGTCCGACTGGTCGAAGGAGAAGTACGAGGCGTACATGCGGGAGGTCCCGTGTCCGGTGTGCTCCGGCGCGCGCCTCAAGCCCGAGGTGCTCGCGGTCACGGTCGGGGGCAGGTCGATCTGGGACGTGTGCCGCATGCCGATCGACGAGGCGAAGGAGTTCCTCGACGGGCTCGAGCTGGGCCAGCGCGAGCGTGCCATCGCCTCCGAGGTGCTCAAGGAGATCCACGCGCGCCTGGGGTTCCTGGTCGACGTCGGTCTGCACTACCTCTCGCTGGAGCGGCCGGCGGGCACGCTCTCCGGCGGCGAGGCGCAGCGCATCCGGCTCGCGACCCAGATCGGCTCCGGCCTGGTCGGCGTGCTGTACGTGCTCGACGAGCCGTCGATCGGCCTGCACCAGCGCGACAACCGACGCCTGATCGACACGCTCACGCGCCTGCGGGACCTCGGGAACACCCTCATCGTCGTGGAGCACGACGAGGACACGATCCGCGCGGCCGACTGGATCGTGGACGTCGGCCCCGGCGCCGGGGAGCACGGCGGCCAGGTGGTCCACTCGGGCGACTACGCCGGCCTGCTGACCGCCGAGGGCTCCCTGACGGGGGCGTACCTCGCCGGCCGGCGCAGCATCCCCCTCCCGGCCGCGCGCCGCGGCGTCGACCCGGACCGCCAGGTCACGGTGGTCGGGGCGCGCGAGAACAACCTGCGCGGGATCGACGTGTCGTTCCCGCTCGGCGTGCTCACCGCGGTGACGGGCGTCTCGGGCTCCGGCAAGTCCACGTTGGTGAACTCGATCCTGCACACGGTGCTCGCGAACGAGCTCAACGGGGCCCGCCAGGTCGCCGGCCGGCACCGGCGTGTCACGGGGACCGAGCACCTCGACAAGGTCGTGCACGTCGACCAGGGCCCGATCGGGCGCACACCCCGGTCGAACCCTGCCACGTACACGGGCGTGTGGGACCGCATCCGCAAGATCTTCGCGGAGACGGAGGAGGCCAAGGTGCGCGGGTACGGCCCGGGCCGGTTCTCCTTCAACGTCAAGGGCGGCCGGTGCGAGGCCTGCGCGGGAGACGGCACGCTGAAGATCGAGATGAACTTCCTGCCCGACGTGTACGTGCCCTGCGAGGTGTGCCACGGAGCCCGCTACAACCGGGAGACCCTCGAGGTGCACTTCAAGGGGCGCACGGTCGCGGACGTGCTGAACATGCCGATCGAGGAGGCGGCGGAGTTCTTCGCCGCGTTCCCCGCGATCTCCCGCTACCTGGCCACTCTCGTCGACGTCGGCCTGGGGTACGTCCGGCTGGGGCAGCCTGCCCCCACGCTGTCGGGCGGCGAGGCGCAGCGCGTGAAGCTTGCGAGCGAGCTGCAGAAGCGCTCGACCGGCCGCACGATCTACGTCCTCGACGAGCCGACCACGGGCCTGCACTTCGAGGACATCCGGCGCCTTCTCGGGGTGCTGCAGTCGCTGGTCGACAAGGGCAACACCGTGCTCGTGATCGAGCACAACCTGGACGTCGTCAAGAGCGCGGACTGGATCGTCGACATGGGCCCGGAGGGCGGGTCCGGCGGGGGCACCGTGGTGGCGCAGGGGACGCCCGAGGAGGTCGCGAAGGTCGGGTCGAGCCACACAGGGCGCTTCCTCGCGGAGGCACTGGCGGGGCACGCGCCCGTCGCCGTCGCGTCCCCCGCACCGGCGCGTGGCGGGGCGGTCGCGCCGGCGAAGGCGGCCGGCCGGGCCAAGCGCACCGGCAAGCGCAGCGCGGCCTGACCCCATAGCGTGTGGCCATGGGCGCGCATCACAACTACTCCGTGACCGTCTCCTGGCCGGATCCCCCGGTGGGCGAGGGTCCGGCCATGGGCACCACGTCGTACACGGCATACTCCCGGGACCACCGGGTGCAGCTGCCGGGCAAGCCGTGGCTGCCCGGAAGTGCCGACCCGACGTTCCGGGGCGACCCGGCCCGGTACAGCCCCGAGGAGCTGTTCGTCGCGAGCCTGGCCCAGTGCCACATGCTGTGGTTCCTGCACCTCGCGGCAGAGACCGGCCTGGTGGTGCGGGAGTACACGGACGACACCACGGGCACCATGCGCGTCGAGGCCCGGGGCGAGGGGCAGTTCACCGACGTCACGCTGCGTCCTCGCGTCGCGGCGGACCCCGGGCCGTCGAGCACCGACGCGGCGATCGCCGAGCTGCACCGCCGCGCGCACGCCCTGTGCTTCATCGCCCGATCGGTGAACTTCTCCGTCCTGGTCGAGCCCGCCCCGGTGCGGCTGACCGAGGGCGCCTGACCGCGCCGGCGACGGGGCGCTCGTCGGCCGGGACCGGCCCGCGGCGCGCCCTGTCGTGTCACCGGCCTGACCTAGGCTGACGCGCATGGCAGACCCAGCGACGTACCGACCGAAGCCGGGGGAGATCCCGACCTCGCCGGGGGTGTACCGCTTCCGCGACCCGCACGGCCGGGTGATCTATGTCGGCAAGGCCAAGAACCTGCGCTCGCGCCTGTCCAGCTACTTCCAGGACGTCGCGAACCTGCACCACCGC
This sequence comes from Isoptericola luteus, assembly GCF_020297055.1. GTDB lineage: Bacteria > Actinomycetota > Actinomycetes > Actinomycetales > Cellulomonadaceae > Isoptericola > Isoptericola luteus. Next base: position 165,310 of record NZ_JAIXCQ010000005.1, read on the forward strand.
ACGCAGACGATGGTCACGACGGCGGCGTCCGTCGAGTGGACCGTGGTCGGCACCGAGGTCGAGGCGCTCGCCCTCGAGTACTCCTGGATCAAGGAGTTCGACCCCCGCTTCAACGTCAAGTACCGCGACGACAAGTCGTACCCGTACCTGGCCGTGACGCTGGGCGAGGAGGTGCCGCGCGCCCAGGTGATGCGTGGTGCCAAGCGCCCCGGCACGCGGTACTTCGGCCCGTACGGCCACGCCTGGGCGATCCGCGAGACGCTCGACCTCCTGCTGCGGGTGTTCCCCGTGCGTACCTGCTCCGCCGGGGTGTACAAGCGTGCGCACCAGACGGGGCGCCCCTGCCTGCTGGGCTACATCGACAAGTGTTCCGCGCCGTGCGTGGGCCGCATCAGCGTGGAGGACCACCAGCAGCTCGCGCGCGACTTCTGCGACTTCATGGCCGGTGACACCGGGCGGTTCGAGCGTCGCCTCACGGCGCGGATGCGCGAGGCTGCCGAGAACATGGAGTACGAGCAGGCCGCCCGGCTGCGCGACGACATCGAGGCGCTGCGCCGCGCGACGGAGAAGAACGCGGTCGTCCTGCCCGACGCCACCGACGTGGACGTGTTCGCCCTCGTGGGCGACGAGCTCGAGGCCGCCATCCAGGTCTTCCACGTGCGCGGCGGCAGGATTCGTGGGCAGCGCGGCTGGGTCGTGGAGAAGGTGGAGGACATCACCGACGCCGAGCTCGTCGAGCACCTCCTCCAGCAGGTGTACGGGGCGGTGGAGGACGCCAGGGGCGCGGCCGAGGACGCGCAGACCAGGGCGACGGAGCGACAGGCGGCGCGCGACGCCGTACCTCGGGAGGTGCTCGTGCCGGTGCTGCCGCCCGACCCGGAGCAGATGGCGACGTGGCTCACGGGCCTGCGCGGAGCCCGGGTGGACCTGCGGGTGCCGCAGCGGGGGGACAAGCGCGAGCTCGCGGCGACCGTGCGGGCGAACGCCGAGCACGCCCTCGTCCTGCACCGGACGCGCCGGGCGGGCGACCTGACGACGCGCAGCCAGGCGCTGCAGGAGATCCAGGAGGGCCTGGGCCTCGACGCGGCCCCGCTGCGCATCGAGTGCTACGACGTCTCGCACACGCAGGGGTCCTACCAGTCCGCGTCGATGGTCGTGTTCGAGGACGGACTGCCGCGCAAGAGCGAGTACCGCACGTTCTCGGTGCGCGGCCCGGAGGGCGACGGCGCCCGCGACGACACCGCCGCGATGCACGAGGTCATCACGCGCCGGTTCCGGCGGTACGTGGCGGACCGGCTCGCGGCCGGGGACGTCGAGCTCGACGACAGGGACACGGCCGATGCCGACGGCGGCGACGGGGGTGCCGCGGCCGGGGTGCCGGCACCGCTGCGCTCGGGCGAGGTGGAGGCCACCACGGAGTCGGAGCCCAAGCGGTTCGCGTACCCCCCGAACCTGGTCGTGGTCGACGGCGGACCGCCCCAGGTAGCGGCGGCGGCGCGGGCGCTGTCCGAGCTCGGGGTCACCGACGTGGCGCTGTGCGGGCTCGCCAAGCGGCTCGAGGAGGTCTGGCTCCCGGGCGAGGAGTACCCGGTGATCCTGCAGCGCGCCTCGGAGGGCCTCTACCTCTTGCAGCGGGTCCGCGACGAGGCCCACCGGTTCGCGATCGCCCAGCACCGGCGCCGGCGCAGCAAGGGGATGACGGCGTCCGTGCTCGACGACGTCCCGGGCCTCGGCCCGGCCCGCCGCCGGGCGCTGCTGGCCGAGTTCGGGTCGGTGAAGCGGCTGCGTGCCGCGACGGTCGAGCAGGTCGCGGCCGTGCCGGGGATGGGCCGCAAGACGGCCGAGACGGTCGTGGCGGCGCTCGCCCGGCCCGACGCCCCGTCCGACACGCCGGAGAACCCCGGGACGTCCGACGCGCCCAGGCCGGCGCGAACACCCCGCGACGGTGCCCGCGCTGGCATGCTGGGCGCATGACCGAGCCGTCGCCGATCACCGTTCCCCAGGGCATCCCCGAGATCGAGGCCGCGACGCCGGCCCCGGAGCGCACGGAGCCCGAGGTCCTCATCATCACCGGCATGTCCGGGGCCGGGCGGTCCCGCGCGGCCGGCGTCCTGGAGGACCTCGACTGGTTCGTGGTCGACAACCTCCCGCCGCTGATGATCGTCCCGCTCGTCGACCTCATGACGCGTGCCGGGTCCTCCGTCGAGCGGCTGGCCGTCGTCGTCGACGTGCGTGGGCGCGAGTACTTCCACGAGCTCGCCCAGGTGCTGGAGCACCTGCGTGACTCCGGCCTGCTGTACCGGATCCTCTTCCTCGACGCGCGTGACGACGTTCTCGTGCGGCGCTACGAGAGCGTGCGCCGCCCGCACCCGCTGCAGGGGGAGGGGCGCATCCTGGACGGCATCGGCGACGAGCGGCGCCGGCTCGCGACGATCGCCGAGCGCGCCGACTTCGTCATCGACACGTCCGAGCTGTCGGTGCACGACCTGGCCCGGGAGGTCCGCGCAGCGGTGTCCGAGGGAGCGCCGGAGGCGCTGCGGGTGAACGTGCTCGCGTTCGGGTTCAAGTACGGGCTGCCCCTCGACGCGGACCATGTGGCGGACGTCCGCTTCCTGGCGAACCCCTACTGGATCACCGAGCTGCGCCACCTCACCGGCCGGGACGCCCCGGTGCGCGACTACGTGCTCGAGCGGCCGGGTGCCCTCGAGTTCGTGGACCGCTACGTCGCCGCGCTGGAGCCCGTGCTGGCGGGCTACCTGAACGAGGAGAAGCGCTACGTGACGATCGCCGTCGGCTGCACGGGCGGCAAGCACCGCTCGGTGGCGATCGCGGGCGAGATCGCCGAGCGCCTGCGCGCGGCCGGCCAGCGGGTGACGGTCACGGCTCGCGACCTCGGGAAGGAGTGATGGCGCTGGGCGTCTCCCCTCGCGTCGTCGCGCTCGGGGGCGGTCACGGCTTGTCCTCGAGCCTGCGTGCGCTGCGCCTGATGTCGGACCAGCTGACGGCCGTCGTGACGGTCGCCGACGACGGGGGGTCGTCGGGCCGGCTGCGCGAGGAGCTGGACGTGCTGCCGCCGGGAGACCTGCGCATGGCGCTCGCCGCGCTGTGCGACGACTCGGAGTGGGGCCGCACCTGGAGCGACATGCTGCAGCACCGGTTCCGTTCGGCGGGCAGCCTCGACAACCACGCCATGGGCAACCTGCTCATCGTGACGCTGTGGCAACAGCTCGGCGACACGGTGCAGGGGCTCGACTGGGTCGGGAGGCTGCTGGGTGCCCGTGGACGGGTGCTGCCCATGGCCTCCGTGCCGCTCGTCGTCGAGGCGGACGTGCGGTGCGGGGCCGATGCGGAGCTGCAGCACGTCGTGGGGCAGAGCAGGGTCGCCAAGACGGAGGGCCGCATCGAGCAGCTGCGGCTCGTGCCGGCCGCACCGCCCGCCTGCCCGGAGTCGGTCGACGCGATCCGCGCCGCGGACTGGGTCGTCCTCGGCCCCGGCTCGTGGTTCTCCTCGGTGCTCGTGCACCTGCTCGTGCCGGACCTGGCGAGGGCGCTGTACGAGACGAGCGCGCGCATCTGCGTGACGCTCAACCTCGCGCCGGAGCGGGGCGAGACCCAGGACCTGACGGCGACCGACCACCTGGAGGCCCTGGCCCGCCACGCCCCGGGCCTGCGGGTCGACGCGGTGCTGGCCGACCCGTCGGCGGTCGAGGACATCGCGGAGCTGGAGGACGCCGCCGCGCAGATGGGCGCCCGCGTGCTCATGCGTCAGGTGCGCCGGGGCGACGGCAGCCCGCTGCACGACCCGCTGCGCCTGGCCGCCGCGTTCCGGGACGTCTTCGAGGGGGTCTACGGCGACGTCCCGGGTGCCTGAGCGGGCGGACGCACCGCGGCCGTCGGGGGCCGTCGCGCGTGGCAGGATGACGCCATGGCGCTGACGGCAGAGGTGAAGGACGAGCTCACGCGGGTCAAGGTGACGCGGACGTCGTGCCGCAAGGCGGAGGTCTCGTCGACGCTGCGGTTCTCCGGGGGCCTGCACATCATCTCGGGCCGCGTCGTCATCGAGGCGGAGCTCGACACGGAGTCGGGGGCGGCGAGGCTGCGGCGCGCCATCACCGACCTGTACGGGCACACGAGCGAGCTGATCGTGGTGCAGGCGGGCGGGCTGCGCAAGCACCACCGGTACGTGGTGCGGGTGGTGCGGGACGGCGAGTCGCTGGCCCGGCAGACGGGCCTGCTGGACTCGCGCGGCCGGCCGGTGCGCGGCCTGGCTCCGGAGGTCGTCTCTGCGGGCGTGGCCGAGGCGGAGGCCGTGTGGCGCGGTGCGTTCCTCGCGCACGGCTCCCTGACGGAGCCGGGGCGGTCGATGGCGCTGGAGGTCACGTGCCCGGGCCCGGAGGCGGCGCTCGCGCTGGTCGGGGCGGCGCGCCGGCTCGGCGTCCAGGCGAAGTCCCGCGAGGTCCGTGGCGTCGACCGGGTGGTGGTCCGCGACGGCGAGGCGATCAGCGAGATCCTGCGCCGGATGGGCGCCCCGGCGACGCGTCAGGTGTGGGACGAGCGTCGTGCCCGGCGCGAGGTGCGGGGCACGGCGAACCGGCTCGCGAACTTCGACGACGCCAACCTGCGGCGCTCGGCCCGGGCGGCCGTGGCGGCGGGGGCGCGGGTGCAGCGGGCGTTCGAGATCCTGGGGGAGGAGGTCCCGGAGCACCTGCAGCAGGCGGGCGAGCTGAGGCTCGCCCACAAGCAGGCGTCGCTCGAGGAGCTGGGCCAGCTCGCCGACCCGCCGCTGTCGAAGGACGCCGTGGCGGGGCGCATCCGGCGCCTGCTCTCGACGGCCGACAAGAAGGCGATGGAGCTGGGCGTGCCCGACACGGAGGCCGGGCTGCCGCCGGACCTCCTGGACCTCTGATGCTGTCGACCGTGTGGTAAGACCACGCGTCTCACGGGTGGCGGCCGGGTCGGCGGACGGTAGGGGTTGGGTATAGGCTCGGCACGTCAGGTGACGACGACGTGGCCCGCGGCAGACCGCCCGAAGCTGTGACGTCGGGGGTGCCAGGGTCTCGACGTTCATCATCAGCACGCCGATGGCGTGCGGAAGTCGGCATCAACCGTGTGCGCCGGTACATCCCCGGCGCGCCCTGAGGAGGGCAATCGTGACCATCCGCGTCGGGATCAACGGCTTCGGTCGTATCGGACGGAACTTCTACCGCGCAATCGTCGAGTCGGGTGCGGACGTCGAGGTCGTGGGCGTCAACGACCTGACGGACAACAAGACCCTGGCCCACCTGCTCAAGTACGACACGGTGCTGGGCCGCCTGGGCAAGACGGTCGAGTTCGACGACGACAACATCATCGTCGGCGGGCACAAGATCCGTGCCCTCGCCGAGCGCGACCCGGCCAACCTCCCCTGGGGCGAGCTGGGCGCCGACATCGTCATCGAGTCGACCGGTTTCTTCACCGACGCGACCAAGGCCAAGGCGCACCTTGACGCGGGCGCGAAGAAGGTCATCATCTCCGCCCCGGCGAAGAACGAGGACGCCACGTTCGTCATGGGCGTGAACAACGACCAGTACGACCCGGCTGCGCACCACATCATCTCGAACGCGTCGTGCACCACGAACTGCCTCGCCCCCCTGGCGAAGGCGCTCAACGACTCGATCGGCATCGAGCGTGGCCTCATGACCACGATCCACGCCTACACCGGTGACCAGAACCTCCAGGACGGTCCGCACAAGGACCTGCGTCGCGCCCGTGCGGCCGCGCAGAACATCGTGCCGACCACGACCGGCGCCGCCAAGGCCGTGGCCCTCGTGCTCCCGGAGCTCAAGGGCAAGCTGGACGGCTACGCGCTGCGCGTGCCCGTGATCACCGGCTCGGCCACCGACCTCACCTTCGAGGCTCCGAAGGAGGTCACGGTCGAGGAGGTCAACGCCGCGGTCAAGGCCGCCGCCGAGGGCCCCCTCAAGGGCGTGCTGTCGTACGTCGAGGACGACATCGTCTCCACGGACATCGTCACCGACCCGCACCAGAGCATCTTCGACGCCAAGCTCACCAAGGTGATCGGCAACCAGGTCAAGGTCGTCTCCTGGTACGACAACGAGTGGGGCTACTCCAACTCGCTCGTCGCGCTGACGGTCTTCGTCGGCGAGAAGCTCTGACGCTCTCCGTCTGAGACGCAGCGTGAACCACGACGTCCGCGTGCGCGCCGCCTGTGCGGCAGCGCACGCGGACGTCGTCATGTGACCGACCCTCCGATCTGGACAAGGTGCCCATGAAGACCATCGACTCCCTCGGCGACCTGCGCGGCAAGCGCGTCCTCGTCCGCTCCGACTTCAACGTGCCGCTCGACGGCACGACCATCACCGACGACGGCCGCATCCGCGCCGCGCTGCCGACGCTGACGCGGCTCGCGGAGGCCGGTGCCCGGGTCGTCGTCACCGCGCACCTGGGGCGCCCCAAGGGCTCCCCGGACCCGCAGTACTCGCTCGCGCCCGTCGCGGCCCGACTCGGTGAGCTCCTGGGCCAGGACGTCGTCCTCGCCGACGACGTGACCGGCGACTCGGCGCGCGCGGTGGTCGCCGACCTCGCCGACGGCCGGGTCGCCCTGCTGGAGAACGTGCGCTTCGACGCGCGCGAGACGTCCAAGGTGGACGGGGAGCGCAAGGAGCTCGCCCGCGAGCTCGCGGACCTGGCGGACGCGTTCGTCTCCGACGGCTTCGGCGTGGTGCACCGCAAGCAGGCGTCGGTGTACGACGTGGCCGAGCTGCTCCCGGCAGCGGCTGGCGACCTCGTGCTCAAGGAGGTCGAGTCGCTCTCGCGCGCCACGACCGACCCGGAGCGCCCGTACGCCGTCGTCCTGGGCGGTTCCAAGGTCTCCGACAAGCTCGGGGTCATCGCGAACCTGTTGACGAAGGCGGACCGGCTCCTCATCGGCGGCGGGATGGTCTTCACGTTCCTGGCCGCGAAGGGCCACTCCGTGGGCTCCTCGCTGCTCGAGGCCGACCAGGTCGAGACCGTCAAGGGCTACCTCGAGCAGGCCGAGCAGAACGGCGTCGAGATCGTGCTGCCGACGGACATCGTCGCGGCCGACGCGTTCGCCGCCGACGCCGCGCACCGCACGGTGCCGGCCGACGCGATCGCCGACGGCACCATGGGCCTGGACATCGGCCCGGAGTCCGGCGAGCTGTTCGCCGCGAAGCTCGCGGACGCGAAGACCATCGCCTGGAACGGCCCCATGGGCGTCTTCGAGTTCGACGCCTTCGCGGGCGGCACCCGCGCCGTGGCCCAGGGCATCGTCGACGCGACGGCGGCCGGCGCGTTCTCCATCGTGGGCGGCGGCGACTCCGCCGCGGCGGTGCGTGCGCTCGGCTTCGACGAGGCCGGGTTCAGCCACATCTCCACCGGCGGCGGCGCCAGCCTCGAGCTCCTCGAGGGCAAGGAGCTCCCGGGCCTCGCGGTCCTCGCCGACTGACACCGCGGGCGGGCCGCGACAGCGGGGCCCCCCCCCCCCCCCCCCCCCCCCCCCCCCCCGCGCCCCCCCCCCCCCCGGGGGCCCCCCCCCCCCCCCCCCCCCGACCCACCCGTATCCCTGCAGCACGAGAGAACGAGGACCCATCGTGGCCACGAACCGCACGCCCCTGATGGCGGGCAACTGGAAGATGAACCTGGACCACACCGAGGCGATCGCCGCGGTGCAGAAGCTGGCGTGGACGCTCAAGGACGCGAAGCACGACTACGCGGCCGTGGAGGTCGCCGTCCTGCCGCCGTTCACCGATCTCCGGTCGGTGCAGACGCTGGTCGACGCCGACAAGCTGGAGCTGCGCTACGGCGCCCAGGACCTCTCCCAGCACGCCTCCGGCGCGTACACCGGCGAGATCTCGGGGGCAATGCTGGCGCGCCTGGGCGCCACGTACGCCGTCGTCGGGCACTCCGAGCGCCGTGAGTACCACGCCGAGGGCGACGACGTCGTGAACGCCAAGGTGCGCGCCGCCTACGAGCACGGCCTCGTGCCGATCCTGTGCGTGGGCGAGGGCCTCGAGGTCCGCAAGGCGGGGCAGCAGGTCGAGCACACCCTGGCCCAGGTCGCCGCCGGGCTGGTCGACGTCACGCGCGAGCAGGCCTTGCAGGTCGTCATCGCGTACGAGCCCGTCTGGGCGATCGGCACCGGTGAGGTCGCGACCCCGCAGGACGCGCAGGAGGTCTGCGGCGCGATCCGCGGCAAGCTGGCCGAGCTGTACGACCAGGAGGTCGCCGACGCGGTCCGCGTGCTGTACGGCGGCTCGGTCAAGTCGGGCAACGTCGCGCAGATCATGGCCGAGCCCGACGTCGACGGCGCCCTGGTGGGCGGTGCCAGCCTCGACCCGGTCGAGTTCGCGAAGATCGCGCGCTACCAGTCGCACGTCGGCTGACAGGCGGCACGAGGAGCGGGGCGACGCCCCGGCGGACGCCTCCCGGGACCGTCACGCGGTGGAAACACCGGTGTTCGCCTCGGGAGGCGTTCGTCACTTACTCTTGACCCGGCCGGGATGCCGTCCCGGCACCCGCCGCCAGTGACGAGCACGGTCGAGCACAGACAGCACGGGCAAGCACAGCCGGGCACGGACGAGCACAGACGAGGACAGTCGAGGAAATCGTGGACGCGTTGCAGATCATCCTTCAGGTGTTGCTGGTCCTGACCAGCGCCTTCCTGATCCTGCTCATCCTCATGCACAAGGGCAAGGGCGGCGGTCTCTCCGACATGTTCGGTGGCGGCGTCTCGAGCGCGGCGGGGAGCTCGGGCGTGGCAGAGCGGAACCTGAACCGGATCACGGTGAGCTTTGCCGTGGTGTGGTTCGTGGTGGTCGTGCTGCTGGGCCTCATCACGAAGGTCGGCTGACGCACCAACCGGACCGGGTCGCACGGGCGTAGCCCGGACCCGGGGCAGGGGCTAGCGAGGCGGCCGGCTCGGGGGAGCCGGCCGAACAGGATCGTCCGTGGGCACACGCCCACTGAGTCGAAGGTGAGGACGACAGGTCGTGGCTACTGCCGGTCATGCAATCCGAGGTTCGCGCGTGGGCGCGGGCCCCATGGGAGAGACGGAACGCGGCGAGGCGGCACCCCGGGTGCGGGTGTCGTACTGGTGCGCGAACGGTCATGAGACGACGCCGATGTTCTCGGCCAGCGAGGACGTGGCCCCCCCGGAGGTGTGGGACTGCCCGAGCTGCGGGTTCCCCGCGGGCCAGGACGCCGCCAACCCGCCGGAGCCGTCTCGCAACGAGCCCTACAAGACGCACCTCGCGTACGTGAAGGAGCGCCGTTCGGAGGACGAGGGCGCGGCTCTGCTGGAGGAGGCGCTCGAGACCCTGAGGGCACGGCGCTCCGGGCTGCGCCAGGCCAGCTGACCGCCTGCGGGTGGCGCGCGTGCACGCTCCGGCGGGCACGGGTGGCCGGCGGGCGTATCCTGGCGAAATGTTCGAAGAAGGACAGCTCTACGCCCCCGTCACCGAAGACGAGAACGGCGTCACAGTCCATCTGGCCGACGACCACCCCGGTGCGCACGACCAGGAGTACCGACGGCGCCGTGAGGTGATCGCCGGCCCGGCGCTGCGTTGGCAACCGGGTGATCCCGTGCCACAGGTGGAGTACACGGACCAGGAGAACGAGATCTGGCGCCGGGTGTGCGCCGAGCTCGCGCCGAAGCACGAGCGGCTCGCGATCAAGGGGTTCCTCGAGGGCAAGGAAGCCCTCGGCCTGCCCACGGACCGTGTGCCGCAGCTGGACGAGGTCAGCGCCGGCCTCGAGCCGCTGAGCGGTTTCCGGCTGCACCCCGCTGCGGGGCTCGTGCCGCTCGACGTGTTCTACGGCTCTCTCGCCGACGGTGTCTTCCACTCGACCCAGTACCTGCGGCACGGGTCACAACCCCTGTACACGCCGGAGCCCGACATCATCCACGAGGTCGTGGGCCACGGGAACCTGCTGGCGAACCCCGCCATCGCCGAGGTCAAGCGTCGGGCGGGGGAGGCCGCCCGCCGGTGCGAGACGCCCGAGGGACTCCAGTTCGTCGCCGACGTCTTCTGGTTCACGATCGAGTTCGGCGTCATGTACGAGGGCGGCGAGCTGCGCTGCTACGGGGCCGGCCTGCTGTCCTCGTTCGGCGAGATCGAGGAGTTCCGGGGGGCCACCATCCGGCCGATCGACTTCTACTCCATGGGCACGGTCGAGTACGACATCTCGCACTACCAGCCCACGCTCTTCGCCTGCGACGGCATGAACGAGCTCACCGAGCGGGTGGGGGAGTTCTTCGCCGAGTTCGACGACGACGTCCCGGGCCGGCTCGCGGCGGAGCGCAAGCGGGCCACGGCGAGCTGATCGGGTCCGCAGGTCGAGCCCGTCGAGACGAGGTCTCGGCGGGCTCGACCCGCGTGGCGGGGCGACGCCGCGGCCCGCGCGCGGAGGTCAGCCGTTCGCGGCGGCGGCGTCGAGCAGCCAGAGGGTGCGCTCGGTGCCGACGGCTCCCGCGGCGGGGACGTCGGTGACGGCGCCGCCCGCGAGGGCCGCGGCCGCCTGCGCCGCCTTGTCGGCGCCCGCGACGACGAACCACACCTCGCGGGCGCACCGGATGGCGTCGAACGTCAGCGACACGCGCTCCGGCGGCGGCTTCGGGGAGCCGTGGACACCCACCGTGGCGCCGACGGCCGCGAGGCCCGCGTGCCCGGGGAACAGCGAGGCCACGTGCCCGTCGGGGCCCATGCCCAGCAGCAGCACGTCGAACCGGGGGACCTGCGCCGAGGCGTCCCTCCCGTCGGCGTCGTCCGTGTCCGCGTACCGGGCGAGCTCGACGGCGTAGGCCGCCGCGGACTGCTCGGGCGTCTCGACGGTCGTGCCGGCGGTGACGGTGCCCAGGGCGGGCGCCGGGTGCACGTTGCCGGCCGGGAGGCCCGCCGACGCGACGAGCGTGTCGAGCAGCGCCTCTCGGGCCTGGGTCTCGTTGCGCTCGGGGTCGCCGTCGGGCAGGAACCGCTCGTCGCCCCACCACAGATGCACCCCGGACCAGTCGACCGCGTCCCGCACGGGGCTGACGGCGACGGCGGCGAGGGTGCGGATGCCCACGGTCCCGCCGGTGAGGACGACGTGCACGGGCGTGCGCACGGACTGCACGTCGATCAGCCGCGTGAGCAGGCGTGCGGCCGCCGCCTCGGCCAGCAGCCCGGCGTCCGGGTGGACGACGACGGCGGGCGCCGCGCCCCGCGCGGGTGTCGCGTGGCCGCTCATGCGTCGGCCCGCACGGTCTCGACCCGGTCGAGGCCCCTGGTGAGGACCTCGCCGTAGAGCTCGTCGGGGTCGAGCCGCCGCAGCTCCTCGATGAGGGCCTCGTTGAGCGCCCGGATCGGCAGCGCCATCCGGCGCTCGGGCTTGTTGGGCTGGGTGATGGTGACGACGCGCCCGTCCGGGCGGTCGAGCACGATCGGGCCGGTCTTGCGCTCGAGGACCACCCGTGTGATCGCGTCGTTGCCGTCGGTGCGGGCCACGACGGCGGGGCAGCGCAGCCGCTGCCCGAGCCAGGCGGCGAGCAGGTCGAGCGACGTGTGCTGCTCCTCGCCCTCGACGCGGACGGCGGTCACGGGCTCGAAAGGAGGCTGCTCCACGGCGGCCGCGATGAGCCCGCGCCACAGCGTGACGCGCGCCCAGGCGAGGTCGGTGTCCCCGGGCTGGTAGGCCTGGGCGAGCCGGCCGAGCATCGCCACCGGCTCGTGGGACGTCGTGGTGTCGGTGATCCGGCGGTGCGCCATGCGCCCGAGCGGGTCGGCGGACGGCTCGTCGGGACCGCCGGAGGGCCACCACACGACGATCGGGGCGTCGGGCAGGAGCAGCGGCATGACGAGGGTGTCGGTGCGCTGAACCATCTCCTGCGAGGCACGCAGGACGACGACCTCCGAGGCGCCGGCGTCGCCACCGACCCGGATCTCGGCGTCGAGCCGAGGGGGGCCGTCGTGCTCGCCGAGGGAGGTGATGACGACCACCCGGCACGGGTGCTCGTGGCTCGCCTCGTTCGCGGTGCGGACCGCCTCCTCGATGTCGGTCTCCTGGGCGACGACGACCAGGGTCAGCACGCGCCCCAGGGCGACCGCGCCGCCCTCGTCGCGCAGGTGGGCGAGGCGCTTGCCGACCGCGTTCGTCGTCGTGTCCGGCATGTCGATGATCATCGGGGCTCTCCTGTCGGGGTGCCGGACGGTGTCGTCGCGGGCGAGGGAGTCACGGGCGGGTGGGCGGGGGAGTGACGGGTGGGCTGGCGATCTCCGAACGGGTCACGGGCGACGCCAGGCGCGCCCGTCGCGGGCCATCATGGCGTCGGCCGACGGCGGCCCCCACGTCCCCGCCGGGTAGGGCTCGGGCTTGCCCTTGCTCGCCCAGTAGGAGGTGACGGGGTCGACGATCTGCCACGACAGCTCGACCTCCTCGCGGGTCGGGAAGAGCGGCGGGTCGCCCAGCAGGACGTCGAGGATCAGCCGCTCGTAGGCCTCGGGAGAGGACTCGGTGAACGAGTGCCCGTACCCGAAGTCCATCGTGACGTCCCGCACCTCCATCGCGGTGCCCGGCACCTTGGCGCCGAACCGCATCGTGACGCCCTCGTCCGGCTGGACGCGGATGACGAGGGCGTTGTTGCCCAGGTCGGAGGTGAGCGACGACTCGAACGGCAGGTGCGGCGCCTTCTTGAACACGACCGCCACCTCCGTGACCCGGCGGCCGAGCCGCTTGCCGGTCCGCAGGTAGAACGGGACGCCGGCCCAGCGGCGGTTGTCGATGTCCAGGCGCACCGCCGCGAAGGTCTCCGTGGTGGAGCGGGGGTTGAAGCCCTCCTCCTCGAGGAACCCGACGACCTTCTCGCCGCCCTGCCATGCGCCGGCGTACTGGCCGCGGGCGGTGTGCCGGCCAAGGTCGCGGGGGAGGCGGACGGAGGACAGCGCCTTGATCTTCTCCGAGCGCAGCGCCTGGGCGCCGAAGTCCACCGGTTCCTCCATCGCCACGAGCGCCAGGAGCTGGAGCAGGTGGTTCTGGATGACGTCGCGCGCCGCGCCGATGCCGTCGTAGTAGCTCGCGCGACCGCCGATGCCGATGTCCTCGGCCATGGTGATCTGCACGTGGTCGACGTAGTGGTTGTTCCACAGCGGCTCGAACATCTGGTTCGCGAACCGCAGGGCCAGGAGGTTCTGCACCGTCTCCTTGCCGAGGTAGTGGTCGATGCGGAACACGGAGTCCGGGGGGAACACCTCGGAGACGACCGCGTCGAGCTCGCGGGCGCTGGCCAGGTCGTGCCCGAACGGCTTCTCGATGACGACGCGCCGCCAGGCGTCCTCCTCGGAGCTGGACAGCCCGGAGGCGGCCAGCTGCTTGCACACCAGCGGGAACGCGCTGGGCGGGACGGACAGGTAGAAGGCGTGGTTGCCCCCGGTGCCGCGCTCCGCGTCCAGCGTCTCCACCGTCTGCCGCAGCCGTTCGAACGCCTCGGGGTCGTCGAAGGACCCCTGGACGAAGCGGATGCCCTCGGCGAGCTGGCGCCAGGTGGCCTCACGGAACGGGGTGCGCGCGTGCTCCTTGACGGCGTCGTGCACGACCTCGGCGAAGTCCTGGTCCGCCCAGTCCCGCCGGGCGAAGCCGGTGAGGGCGAAGCCCGGGGGCAGGAGCCCCCGGTTGGCGAGGTCGTACACGGCGGGCATGAGCTTCTTGCGCGACAGGTCGCCCGTGACGCCGAAGATCACCAGGCCGCTCGGGCCGGCGATTCGGGGCAGGCGCAGGTCCAGCGGGTCGCGCAACGGGTTCTGCTCAGCGGTGATCTTGGCCGGTCTCACGGTGTCCCGTCTCTCGTGCGGTGGTCGTGCGGGGGGCTGGCGGGCTGCTGACCGGGACCGCGGGCGCGCGTCCCGGCCGGTGTCAGGCGCCGGCGGCGTCGAGCCCGGACTTGGTCGTGGTGAGCAGCTCGTCCCAGCTCACTTCGAACTTGTGCACGCCCTCCTCCTCGAGCGCGCGCGTCACCTCGTCCATGGAGACTCCCTGGGCCTCGATCGCGGCGATCGTCGCGGCCGACTCGTCCGCCGCCCCCGAGACGGTGTCGCCGACGACGAGCCCGTGGTCGGCGAACGCGTCGAGGGTGGCCTGCGGCATCGTGTTCACGACCCCCGGCGCGACGAGCTCGTCGACGTAGAGGGTGTCGCGGTACGACGGGTCCTTGACTCCCGTGGAGGCCCACAGCGGTCGCTGGCCGCGTGCCCCGGACGCGGCGAGCGCCGTCCAGCGGTCGGAAGCGAAGACCTCGTCGTGGGCGGCGTAGGCGAGGCGCGCGTTGGCGATCGCCGCCTTGCCGCGCAGCGCGAGGGCCTCGTGGGTGCCGACGTCGGCCAGCGCCTTGTCGACGGCGGCGTCCACGCGGGAGACGAAGAACGACGCGACGGAGCCGATGGGAGCCAGGTCGTGGCCGTTCGCCTTCGCCTGCTCCAGACCGGCCAGGAAGGCGTCCATCACGGCGCGGTAGCGCTCGATGGAGAAGATCAGGGTGACGTTGACGCTGATGCCCTCGGCGAGGACCGCGGTGATCGCCGGCAGGCCCTCCACCGTCGCGGGGATCTTGATCATGACGTTCGGGCGGTCGACGGTGGCCCACAGCCGCTTCGCCACCGCGACGGTGGCGTCGGTGTCGCGCGCCAGGCGCGGGTCGACCTCGATCGACACCCGGCCGTCGACGGTGCCCGTCGCGTCGTAGACGTCGCGCAGGACGTCGGCCGCGGCGCGCACGTCGTCGGTGGTGATGCGCTCGACGGCGGCCTCGACGTCGGTGCCGGCGAGCTCGGCCAGGGTGCCGGTGTAGGCGTCGCCCACGGAGAGCGCCTTGGCGAAGATGGTGGGGTTGGTCGTCACGCCGACGACGTCGCGCGTGCGCACGAGCTCGGCGAGGTTGCCGGTGTCGAGGCGCTGGCGGGACAGGTCGTCGAGCCAGATCGAGACCCCGGCCTCGCTCAGGCGCTGGGTGGGTCGGACCTGGTCGGTGGTGCTCTCGGTCATCGCGGTGCCTTCCTTCTCGTCGTCGCCCCCGTCGCCGAGGGCCTCGCGCCGACGTGCCGCCGACGTCCCGTCGGGGCCGGCCGGCCCGGGAAGGACCCGGGGCCGGCCGGCGCGACGGCGGTGGGCCGGGGGGGCGCGCGGGCGCGCGGGCCCCCCGCGCCGGCACCCCGGCGGGGCGGGGGCGGCCGCCCTGGCCGCGGCCGCCCCGGCCTCGGCCGTGATGCCGAACTCGCGGTACAGCGTCTGGTAGTCGGCGGACGCGCCGTAGTGCTCCAGCGAGACGGAGCGCCCGGCGTCGCCCACGATGTCGCGCCAGCCCTGCGAGATGCCGGCCTCGACGGAGACGCGGGCCTTCACGGCGGCCGGGAGCACCTGCTCGCGGTAGGCGGCGTCCTGCTTGTCGAACCACTCGCGGCTTGGCATGGACACGACGCGCGCCGCGACGCCCTCGGCGGCGAGGAGCTCGCGCGCCTGGACGGCGAGCTGGACCTCGGAACCGGTGCCCACGAGGACCACGTCCGGCACGCCGGTGGCGGGGTTCACGGAGTCGACGAGCGTGTAGGCGCCCTTGAGGGTGCCCTCGGCGCCGGCGAACCCGTCGGTGTCGCGCGGGAACGTCGGGACGTTCTGGCGGGTGAGGACGATGCCGGCCGGGTTGGCGGTGTTCTCGATGATGCCCCGCCAGGCCCACGCGGTCTCGTTCGCGTCGGCGGGACGCACGACGTCGAGTCCCGGGATGGCGCGCAGCGCGGCCAGGTGCTCGACGGGCTGGTGCGTGGGCCCGTCCTCGCCGAGGCCGATGGAGTCGTGCGTCCACACGAAGGTCGTGGGGATCTCCATGAGCGCGGCCAGGCGGACGGACGCCCGCATGTAGTCCGCGAACTGCAGGAACGTGCCACCGTACGGACGGGTCAGGCCGTGCAGCACGATGCCGTTGAGGATCGCGCCCATGCCGTGCTCACGGATGCCGAAGTGCAGCGTGCGCCCGTAGGGGTTGCCCGGGAACTTCTTGGTCGCGTGCTCGACGGGGATGAACGACGGCTGGCCGTCCATGGTCGTGTTGTTCGAGCCGGCGAGGTCCGCGGAGCCGCCCCAGAGCTCGGGCAGCACGTCGGCGAGAGCGCTGAGGACCTTGCCGGAAGCCGCACGGGTGGCGACGCCCTTCTCGGAGGCCTCGAAGACGGGCAGCGCGTCGGTCCAGCCCTCGGGCAGCGCGCGGGCGGTGAGCCGGTCGAGGAGCGCGGCGCGGGCGGGAGCCGCCGTGCGCCAGGCCGTGTAGGCCCTGTCCCAGGCGGCCCGCTCGTCGGACTGCCGCTCGGCCACGGCACGCGTGTACGCGAGGACCTCGTCGTCGACGGCGAACGTGGCCTCCGGGTCCAGGCCGAGCACGGTCTTGAGCCCGGCCACCTCGTCGGTGCCCATGGCGGAGCCGTGGATGCCGCCCGTGTTCTGCTTGGTGGGCGAGGGCCACCCGATGATCGTGCGCAGGGCGATGAACGACGGCCGGTCGGTCTCGGCCTTCGCCGCGGCCAGGGCGGCGGCGAGCGCGTCGACGTCCTCGGCGTAGCCGGTGTCGCCCTGCGTCCAGTCGACGCGCTGGGTGTGCCAGCCGTAGGAGGCATACCGCGCCAGCGTGTCCTCCGTGAAGGCGATGTCGGTGTCGTCCTCGATGGAGATCTTGTTGTCGTCCCAGATGACGACCAGGTTGCCCAGCTTCTGGGTGCCGGCGAGCGAGGAGGCCTCGGAGGTGACGCCCTCCTGCAGGTCGCCGTCGGAGGCGATGACGTACACGTGGTGGTCGAACGGCGAGGCGCCCGGGGCCGTGTCGGGGTCGAGCAGGCCACGCTCCTTGCGGGCGGCGAACGCCATGCCCACGGCCGAGGCGAGCCCCTGGCCGAGCGGGCCGGTGGTGATCTCGACGCCGGGCGTGTGGCGGAACTCCGGGTGGCCCGGGGTCTGCGAGCCCCAGGTCCGCAGCGCCTGGAGGTCGTCGATCTCCATGCCGTAGCCGGCGAGGAAGAGCTGCAGGTACAGGGTCAGGGACGAGTGCCCCGCCGAGAGCACGAACCGGTCGCGTCCGACCCAGTGGGGGTCCGCCGGGTCGTGCCGCATCGTCTTCTGGAAGAGCAGGTAGGCGGCGGGCGCGAGCGAGATCGCCGTCCCCGGGTGGCCGTTGCCGACCTTCTCGACGGCGTCGGCGGCGAGCGCCTTGATGGTCTTCACCGCGCGGTCGTCGAGATCGGTCCACTCGAGCGGGGCGACGGCGGGGTCGAACGCGTTCACAGATGTGCCTCTTTCCTGCCCGGGGCCTGCCCCGGGTGATTGCTGCTGCTCTGCCGGTACCGGGCGTCGGCCGGCGGCGGCGCGGGGCCGCCGGGACGTCCGACTGGACGGCACGGGGCGGGTGCGGTGCGGGTGTCGACGTGCTGCACGATGTCTGGCTGCATGCCCCTGCCGTGTGCAGCACCACCCTAGCGTCGAGCATTCCGCGTTCGCCCGCAGCGCAGCGGTCCGTCCCACCTACTGGGCGCAGGCGGGACGGACGCCGGGGTGGGGGCGCGGTGCGCCGGCCGGGGGACGGGCCGGGCGTTTCTCACATCATGAACCTGGCGGGTGGGCCGACGTCCGCAGGTCGCGCGGCGTAGCATGAGGCGACGAGCGGTCCCCTCCGGTCGCCCGAACTGCCAGGACCCCCAGCCGAGAACGGAACCTGAGCGCGCGTGAGCACCACCAGCCCCACGACGTCCCACCCGTCGACGCCCACCCGTGCCGTCGAGCACCGGTCCCGGCGCGAGCGGACGAACGACGATCGGGAGCAGCAGGCGCACCTGCCCCGTGCCGACCGGAGCTGGCGGGACCGCGTCGGCGCGTACGTCGCGCTGACGAAGCCGCGCATCATCGAGCTCCTGCTGTGGACGACGCTGCCGACGATGATCCTCGCCGAGGACGGGTGGCCCAGCCTGTGGCTCGTCGTCGCGACCCTGGTGGGCGGCACGCTGGCCGCGTCGTCGGCCAACGTCTTCAACTGCTACCTCGACCGGGACATCGACGAGGTGATGAACCGGACCAAGCGTCGTCCGCTCGTCACCGGCGAGGTGACGCCGCGCGCCGCGCTCGTCTTCGCCACCGTGCTCGGGGTGGCGTCGCTCCTGTGGTTCTCGATCTTCGTCAACGTGCTGTCGGCGTGGCTCGCGTTCGCCGCGATCCTCATCTACGTCGTCGGCTACACGATGATCCTCAAGCGACGGACGCCGCAGAACATCGTGTGGGGCGGCATCGCCGGCTGCATCCCGGTGTTCATCGGCTGGGCGGCCGTCAACGACAGCCTCTCGTGGGCTTCGGTGGCGCTGTTCGGCGTGATCTTCTTCTGGACGCCGCCGCACTACTGGCCGCTGTCGGTGAAGTTCAAGCGCGACTACGCCAACGCCGGCGTGCCGATGCTCCCGGTGGTCGCGTCCGACCGCCGGGTGGCCGTCGAGATGCTCGTGCACACCGGCGCCATGATCGCCTGCTCGCTCGCCCTCGTGCCGCTGGCCGGCATGTCGTGGGTCTACACCGTGGTGGCGACCGGCCTGGGCGCATGGTTCGCGTGGCTCGTCGTGGCCATGCTGCGCCGCGCGCAGGGCAAGTCCCAGGGCAAGCTCGGCGCGATGAAGGTCTTCCACGGCTCGATCACCTACCTCACGCTGCTGTTCGTCGCCGTCGCGGTGGACGTCTTCCTGCCCTTCTGAGCACGGGCACCAGCGCCCTCGGGCCGCCCACCCCCGGCCGTGCGTCGTCGACGCGCCCGCGGGGCGCGGGCCGGTGTCCCGCGGACGCGGGCATGATGGGGGACGTGCCGACCATGACCGATCCGGACCTCGCGCCCGGGCTGGCGACCCCGTTGCGCGACTACCTCGCGCACCTGCGGGTCGAGCGCGGGCTGTCGGCGAACACGCTGGCCGCCTACCGCCGGGACCTGGGGCGGTACGCACGCCACCTGGCGACGCTCGGGCGCTCGCGGCTGGACCAGGTCGCCGAGGCGGACGTCACCGCGTACGTGGGGGTGCTGCGCCGCGGCGAGGACGGCGCGGCGGCGCTGTCCGCGTCCTCCACCGCGCGCGCCCTCGCGGCCGTGCGCGGGTGGCACCGGTTCGCGCACGCCGAGGGGCTGACGGCCGGCGACCCGGCCGCCGAGGTGGCCTCGCCCAGCGCGCTGCGGCGGCTGCCTTACGCCCTGTCCGTCGACGAGACGTCGCGGCTGCTGGAGGCCGCGGGCGCGGGGGAGGGCCCGGTGCCCCTGCGGGACCGGGCGCTGCTCGAGCTGCTCTACTCCACCGGCGGGCGCATCAGCGAGGTGGTGGGCCTCGACGTCGACGACGTGACGGGCGGGGCGGGGACCCTACGGCTGCGCGGCAAGGGGGACAAGGAACGTGTCGTGCCGGTCGGGTCGTACGCGCGTGAGGCGGTCGACGCCTACCTCGTGCGCGCACGGACGCCGCTCGCCGCCGCCGGGCGGGGCACCCCCGCCCTGTTCCTCAACACCCGGGGGGCCAGGCTGTCGCGGCAGAGCGCCTGGGCGGTGCTGCAGGCGGCGGCCGACCGGGCGGGCCTGACCCAGCACGTCTCGCCGCACACGCTGCGGCACTCGTTCGCCACCCACCTGCTCTCCGGCGGCGCCGACGTGCGCGTCGTGCAGGAGCTGCTCGGGCACGCGTCGGTGACGACCACGCAGATCTACACGATGGTCACCCCCGACACCCTGCGCGAGGTGTACGCCGCTGCGCATCCGAGGGCTCTGGGGTGAGCATCCGGCGCGCCCGGCGCGCCGCCGGGGCGCCGCAGGACGCTGGGGTAGCGTGACGCAGGTGAGCGAGGGACTCGGGAGCGACATGATGACGCAGACGACCACGAGCGACGCCTCACCGACTGCTGGTTCGGGGTCGCGTCCGAGCACGGGCGCCCCGGCTCCGCTCCTCGGCGGTCCGGGCGCCGGGGACGGTCCTGACCAGCCCCGCACCGACGTCGTGGGGCGGCCGCTGCCCGACTTCCCGGAGCCCCCGCCCCTGGCCTCGCACGGGCCCGCCCGCATCGTGGCGATGTGCAACCAGAAGGGCGGCGTCGGCAAGACCACGACGACGATCAACCTGGGTGCGGCGCTCGCGGAGTACGGGCGCCGGGTGCTCCTGGTGGACTTCGACCCGCAGGGGGCGGCGTCCGTCGGCGTCGGGGTGAACCCGCACGACCTCGACATGAGCGTCTACAACCTGCTGATGGAGCGGGACGTCACCCTGGACGACGTCCTGCAGTCCACGGCGATCGACGGCCTCGACGTGCTGCCCGCGAACATCGACCTGTCCGCGGCCGAGGTGCAGCTGGTCGGCGAGGTGGCGCGCGAATCGGTGCTCGCGCGCGCCCTGCGGCCTGCGCTCGACGACTACGACGTGATCCTCGTCGACTGCCAGCCTTCCCTGGGGCTGCTCACCGTCAACGCGCTGACCGCCGCGCACGGGGTGCTGATCCCGCTCGAGTGCGAGTTCTTCGCGCTGCGCGGCGTCGCGCTGCTGGTGGAGACCATCGAGAAGGTCCGCGACCGGCTCAACCCCGAGCTCGAGGTCGACGGCATCCTGCCCACGATGTACGACTCGCGCACGCTGCACTCCCGCGAGGTCGTGGCGCGGGTGCACGAGGCGTTCGGCGACACGTTGCTGCACACGGTCATCGGGCGGACGGTGAAGTTCCCCGACGCGTCCGTCGCCGCGGAGCCGATCACGAACTACGCCCCCGCCCACGCCGGCGCCGCGGCGTACCGGCAGCTGGCGCGGGAGCTCGTGGCCCGCGGTGACTCCGCCTGAGACGAAGGTGCAGCGCAGGGTGGAGGCCGAGGAACGAGGCATCCGGCCGGAGCGGAACCGCGGTCTCGGGCGGCAGGAGTCCGGTCCTGAGACGAAGGTGCAGCGCAGGGTGGAGGCCTCGGCCCGGGCCGCTGAGCGGGATGCCGGGTCGGGCTTCGAGGTCCACCTGGAGAACTTCAGCGGTCCGTTCGACCTGCTGCTGTCGCTGATCGCGAAGCACGAGCTGGACGTGACGGAGCTGGCGCTGGCGGCGGTCACCGACGAGTTCGTGGCCCACATCCGCGCGGCGGAGGACGCCGCCCGGTCGGCGGCGGAGCGGGGCGAGGTGCTGGCGTCGTGGGACCTCGGGGTGGCGAGCGAGTTCCTCGTCGTGGCCGCGACGCTGCTCGACCTCAAGGCCGCCCGGCTGCTGCCGGGCCTGGTGGAGGAGGACGGCGAGGACCTGGAGCTGCTGGAGGCGCGCGACCTGCTGTTCGCGCGTCTGCTCCAGTACCGCGCGTACAAGGAAGTCTCCGCGGTGCTCGCGGAACGGCTGGCGACCGAGGGTCGCAGGGTGCCGCGCTCGGTGCCGCTCGACCCCGAGCTGGCCGCGCTGCTGCCCGAGCTGGTGTGGACGCTGGACGGTGACCGTCTCGCCGCGCTCGCCGCGCGTGCCCTGGAGCCGAGGCTCCCGCCGGTGGTCGGCCTCGACCACCTGCACTCGCCGGCGGTGAGCGTGCGGGAGCAGGCCGCCGTGGTGGCGCGCCGGCTGCGGCGCGACCACGTGGTGACGTTCCGGGCCCTCGTGGCGGGGGAGGAACGTCTGGTCGCGGTGGCCCGCTTCCTCGCGCTGCTGGAGCTGTTCCGCTCGGGCCAGGTCGCGTTCGAGCAGGCGGCGGCCCTGGGGGAGCTCACGGTGCGGTGGACGGCGACGGACGACCTGTCCGACGAGGATGCGGCGTTCGCCGCGGGCTTCGAGGAGTTCGACGGCGCACCGGGCGACGCACCCGACGGCGCGACGGAGGTGGTGGCATGAGTACGAGGACCGAGGAACCGGGATCGCTCGAGGAAGACGCCGTGCATCCCGGCGAGCCGGCCGCGGACGCCGTCGACGTCGTCGACGTCGACGACCTGCCCGGCGGGCTCCCTGCGGCGCTGGAGGCGGTGCTCATGGTCACGGACGTACCGGTCGCGGTGGAACGGTTGGCCGCGGGGACGTCCCGGACGGTGGCCGAGGTCTCCGCGGCGCTGCGAGACCTGGCCGCGGAGTACCGCGGCGAGCGGGGCGGCCGACCGCGCGGGTTCGAGCTGCGCGAGGGTGCGGAGGGCTGGCGGGTCTACTCCGCCCGTGCGCACGCGGACGTGGTCGGCGGGTTCGTGCTGGAAGGGCAGTCCGCCCGGCTGAGCCAGGCGGCGCTGGAGACGCTCGCCGTCGTCGCCTACCGCCAGCCGGTGACCCGCGGACAGGTCTCGGCGGTGCGGGGTGTGAACGTGGACGGCGTCGTGCGCACGCTCCTGGCGCGAGGCCTCATCGCCGAGACGGGGCAGGACCCGCTCAGCGGCGCGGCGCTGTTCGGCACGACGGGCGACTTCCTGGACCGCATGGGCTGGTCGTCCCTCGACGAGCTGCCGCCCCTCGCGCCGCACCTGCCTGGCGTCGACGAGGCGGTCGGTCTGGACCCCACGTCGAGGCGGGTCGTGCTGCCGGGGGTGGACGAGCCCGAGGCGTGACCGGGCAGGTGTGAGGTACATGGCGTGCGGTGGCGGCGCGCGCGTGGCCGCGACCTGAGAGAATTGGCGACCATGAGCACCGAAGGCCGCGGCGGGAGCCGCCGCACCCCACGTCCCGCAGGTTCGTCGTCGAGCGGGAACCGACGTCAGGGCGGTGCGCCGCGGGGCGGCAGCGCCCGGGGCGGCGCCCAGCGACCTGCACGCCCAGCGCGTCCGGCCAGGCCTCCGCGGGCCGGCAGCGGAAAGGACGACCACCTGGACGTGCACGTCGCCGACGGCGTGCGCCTGCAGAAGGTCCTCGCGCAGGCGGGCGTGGGCTCGCGACGCAAGTGCGAGGAGCTCATCGCCGAGGGGCACGTCGAGGTGGACGGCGTCCTGGTCACCGAGCTGGGCGTGCGGGTCGACCCCGCCACCGCGGCGATCCACGTGGACGGCCTGCGGGTGCAGCTCGACGCCTCGAAGATCACCCTGGTGCTCAACAAGCCCCTGGGCGTCGTGTCGACGATGAGCGACCCCGACGGACGGCCGACGATCGCCGACCTGGTCAAGGACCGGTCCGAGCGGCTGTTCCACGTCGGGCGGCTCGACACCGACAGCGAGGGCCTGCTCCTGCTGACGAACGACGGCGAGCTGGCCAACCGGCTCGCCCACCCGAAGTACGAGATCCCGAAGACGTACCTCGTGACGGTCGAGGGCGGCGAGTTCTACCCCCGGCACGCCAAGGAGCTGCAGAGCGGCGTGGAGCTCGACGACGGCGTGGCGCGCATGGACAAGGTCCGCGTGGTCGACTCCGTGCCGGGCGTGACGATGCTCGAGGTCGTGCTGCACGAGGGCCGTAACCGCATCGTGCGACGCATGCTGGCCGAGGTGGGCTTCCCGGTCATCCGCCTGGTGCGCACCCGCATGGGCCCGATCCCGCTCGGCGACCTCAAGGCGGGGCGGACACGGGTGCTCGGACGTACCGAGCTCGGCACGCTCATGCGCGCCGTCGACATGTGAGGTCGCGGCCGTCGTCGCCCCGCACGTCCGCACGATCCTCAGCACGCAGAGCAAGGCACAACAGAAGGTGAGCAGTCACGTGGTCGTCATCGCCGTCGACGGACCCTCGGGGTCGGGCAAGTCCAGTGTCTCGAAGGCCGTCGCCGCACGGCTGCGGCTGGCCTACCTCGACACCGGCGCCATGTACCGGGCGGCGACGCTCTGGTGCGTCGGGCGGGGGACCGACCTGGCGGACGGCCCCGCCGTCGCCCACGCGGTGCGCGTGATGCCGCTGGACATGGGGCTCGACCCGGCGGCGCCGACGGTGCACCTCGACGGCCGCGACGTGGCCGAGGCCATCCGCACCACCGAGGTGTCGACGGCGGTGTCCGCCGTGGCGACGAACCTCGACGTGCGCGCCGAGCTGCGCCGCCGCCAGCGGGCGATCATCGAGGCGGAGGCCGCGGCCGGCGGGTTCTCCGACGGGCGCGGGATCGTGGCCGAGGGTCGCGACATCACGACGGTGGTCGCCCCGGACGCGGACACGCGCGTGCTGCTCACCGCGAGCGAGGCGGCCCGCCTGCGCCGTCGCTCCCTGGAGGTGCACGGTGCTGCCGACGACTCCGCCGTGGAGGCGACGCGCGACCAGGTGCTGCGCCGCGACCGGGACGACGCGACCGTGAGCCAGTTCCAGGTGGCGGCGGACGGCGTCGTGACGGTCGACTCCTCGGACCTCGACTTCGAGCAGACGGTCGACGCCGTGCTGGCGGTGGTGGGGCAGACGGCCGGCGCCTGACGCCGATGGGGGGGCGTGACGGGGGTCTCGTTCGTGCCGAGGCCGCAGGCCTGGGAGAATGGTGCGCATGACCCCTCCCGCCGACGGCTCCGTGCCTGCTGCCGAGCCCGCTGACGACCGCATCGACGAGCCGAGCGTCGACGAGCCGAGCGTCGACGAGCCGAGCGTCGACGAGCCGAGCGTCGACGAGCCGAGCGTCGACGCCGTGGCCGACGCCCTGTCCGAGCCCGACGACGAGGCCCGCGAGCGCGCGCTGCGCGCCGGGCTGGAGGACTTCGAGCTCGACGAGGCGGACCGCGCGCTGCTCGAGGCCGAGTGGGACGACGAGGGCCTGGAGCCGGGCGCGGCACCGCTGCCCGTGCTCGCCGTCGTGGGGCGTCCGAACGTGGGCAAGTCCACGCTGGTCAACCGGATCCTGGGCCGCCGCGAGGCGGTCGTCGAGGACACGCCCGGCGTGACGCGCGACCGCGTCAGCTACCCGGCCGAGTGGGCGGGCCGTGAGTTCACGCTCGTGGACACCGGCGGCTGGGAGGTCGACGTCGCCGGCATCGAGTCCAAGGTGGCCGAGCAGGCCGAGGTCGCCATCGCGCTGGCCGACGCGGTGCTGTTCGTGGTGGACGCGACCGTGGGTGCGACGTCGTCGGACGAGCGTGTCGTGGAGCTGCTGCGCCGTTCCGGCAAGCCGGTGGTGCTGTGCGCCAACAAGGTGGACGGGCCCTCCGGCGAGGCGGACGCGGCGTACCTGTGGGCCCTCGGCCTCGGCGAGCCGCACCCCGTCTCCGCCCTGCACGGGCGTGGCACCGGCGACCTGCTGGACGCCACGATGGCGGTGCTCCCCGAGGAGTCCGCGCACGGCGAGCTGCGTCCCGACGGCCCGCGCCGCGTGGCGCTCATCGGCCGCCCGAACGTGGGCAAGTCGTCGCTGCTGAACAAGATCGCGGGCTCGGAGCGCGTCGTGGTCGACGAGACCGCCGGCACCACGCGCGACCCGGTCGACGAGCTCGTCGAGATCAAGGGCGTGCCGTACTGGCTGGTCGACACCGCCGGCATCCGCCGCCGGGTGCACCAGACGCGCGGCGCCGACTTCTACGCCTCCCTGCGCACGCAGGCCGCGATCGAGAAGGCGGAGGTCGCGGTCGTCCTCGTGGACGCGTCGGAGCCGATGACGGAGCAGGACACGCGGGTCGTCTCGCAGGTGGTGGACGCCGGCCGCGCCCTCGTCATCGCGTACAACAAGTGGGACCTCATGGACGAGGACCGCCGCCCGTTCCTCGAGCGGGAGATCGAGCGCGACCTCGTGCAGGTGCAGTGGGCGCCGCGGGTCAACGTCTCGGCCCGCACCGGGTGGCACACGGAGCGGCTCGTGCCCGCGCTCGAGCGGTCTCTGGAGTCGTGGGACAAGCGCATCCCCACGGGGCGGCTCAACGCGTTCCTGGGCGAGCTCGTGGCCGCGCACCCGCACCCGCTGCGCGGGGGCAAGCAGCCGCGCATCCTGTTCGGCACGCAGGCGTCCACGCGCCCGCCGCGGTTCGTGATCTTCGCCACGGGATTCATCGAGGCGGGGTACCGGCGGTTCATCGAGCGCCGCCTGCGCGAGACGTTCGGTTTCGAGGGCACACCGATCGAGATCAGCGTGCGCGTGCGCGAGAAGCGCCGCCGCTGACCGACTCCACCTCCATCGCGTGCCCCGCTGACGGACCCCGCCCGGATACCGGGCGGAGTCCGCCTGTCGAACGGCGCCTTGCCACCGGGACCCGCGGCATGGCACGGTCAGCGATGACGAGCGAGAAGCTCGCGTGCTCTGGGGTCGGTGAAACTCCGAACCGGCGGTGACAGTCCGCGACCCGGTCACATCCTGTGGCCGGTTGACCAGGTGGAACTCCTGGACCGACGGTCAAAGTCCGGATGGGAAGTGCACGCGACGGCTCGCGCCGTCGGTCCGACCGCCGAACCTCGGGCGCACCCGTGGTGCACCCGTCTCCGGCGTCCGGCCGCGCGGTGCGACCCCGTCCGACCCCTGCCTTCCCGTCCGCCCTCGCGGTGCGCGACCGGAGGAGGGGCAGGTCATGACCGAGCACGAGGCGATGCGGCGGGCGCTGGAGCTCGCTGCGCTCTGGCCGGGCGGTGGCCCCAACCCGCGTGTGGGCTGCGTCCTGCTCGCCCCTGACGGCGCGGTGCTGGCCGAGGGGCACCATCGCGGCGCCGGCACGACGCACGCCGAGGTCGACGCCCTCCAGCGCGCCGTGGCGGCCCACGGGGCCGGGGCGGCGCGCGGCGCGACCGCGGTCGTCACCCTCGAGCCGTGCAACCACCACGGTCGCACCGGCCCCTGCGTCGAGGCGCTCCTCGACGCGGGCGTGACCCGCGTCGTGTACGGCCAGCAGGACCCGAACCCCAGCGCGGCGGGCGGGTCGGCGCGCCTGCGCGCGGCCGGCGTGGACGTCGTCGGCGGGATGCTCGCCGCCGAGGCGCGCTCGCTCAACCCCACCTGGACCCGTGCCGTCGGGCTCGGCCGTCCCGTCGTGACGTGGAAGCTGGCGGGCTCCCTCGACGGCCGGTCCGCCGCTGCGGACGGCACCTCGCGCTGGATCTCCGGCCGCTCGGCGCGCACGGACGCGCACCGCCTGCGTGCCGCCGTCGACGCGGTCATGGTCGGCACGGGCACGGTCGCCGTCGACGACCCCGACCTCACCGTGCGCCACGTGCCCCTGGACGGGCCGCCGCCCGAGCGGGTGGTGGTGGGGCTGCGCGACCTTCCCGCGGCCTCCCGCCTCGCGCGCGCCGCGGCGCAGGGGGAGCGGGTGCACCACGTGCGCACCCACGACCCGCACGCGGCCCTCGAGGCGCTCTGGTACCTCGAGCACCGGCACGTGCTGCTCGAGGGCGGGCCGACGCTCGCCGCGGCGTTCTGGCGGGCCGGCCTCGTCGACGAGGTGGTCGCCTACGTCGCCCCGGTGCTGCTCGGCCTCGGCACCCCCGCCGTGGGGGACCTCGGGATCGGCACCGTCGCCGACGCCGCGCGCCTCGACCTGCTCGACGTCACGGTCCTGCCCGTCGCGGAGCAAGGCGGCGTGCAGGACCCCACCGACACCACCACCGTGCGGCTGACCTTGCGGCCGCGGAAGGAGAGCTGAGCCATGTTCACGGGGATCGTGGAGGAGCTGGGCACTGTCGTCGCCCTCACCACCGGGGCGGACGGGCACGACGGCGGGGGGCGCCTGCGGGTCGCCGCGGAGACCGTGCTCGACGGCACGAGGCCGGGCGACTCGATCGCCGTCGACGGGTGCTGCCTGACCGTGACCGCCGTCGAGGACGGGACCTGGACCGCGGACCTGATGGGCGAGACGCTCGCGCGCACCAGCCTCGGTGCGCGACGGCCCGGCGACCGGGTGAACCTCGAGCGGGCGCTCGCGGCCGACGGGCGCCTGGGCGGGCACGTCGTGCAGGGCCACGTGGACGGCGTCGGCACCGTCGTGTCACGCACCCCCGGGAAGCGGTGGGAGGTGGTGGAGGTGGGGCTGCCCGGCGAGCTGGCGCGGTACCTCGTGGGGCAGGGGTCCGTCGCGGTCGACGGCGTGAGCCTCACCGTGGTGCACGCAGGAGACGAGTCGTTCACCGTGAGCCTCGTCCCCGAGACGCTCGAGCGCACGACACTCGGGCGGCGCGAGGTGGGCGAGAGGGTCAACCTCGAGGTGGACGTGCTGAGCAAGTATGTGGAACGGCACCTGGCGCAGGGCCTGGTGCCGGCGACGGCAGCGGCGGGGGCAGGGCGATGAGCGGGTTCCGAGAGATCGACGGCACGACGGCGGGCCGGGACGCGGCCGCGGACGAGGACGCGGTGCTGCAGCGCGTCGCGCGAGCGGTCGAGGACGTCGCGGCGGGCAAGGCCGTCGTCGTCGTGGACGACGCGGACCGCGAGAACGAGGGCGACCTGATCTTTGCCGCGTCGGCGGCCACGCCGGAGCTCATGGGGCTCCTGGTGCGGTACACGAGCGGGCTGGCGTGCGTGGCCGTCTCCGGTGACGGGCTGGACCGGCTCGGGCTGCCGCTGATGGTCGCGCGCAACCAGGACGCCTTCCGTACCGCCTACACCGTCACCGTGGACGCCGCCGAGGGAGTGACCACGGGGATCTCCGCGGCCGACCGTGCCCGCACCGCCCGGGTGCTCGCGGACCCGTCCGCGTCCCCAGCAGACCTCACGCGGCCCGGCCACGTGCTACCCCTGCGGGCACGCCGCGGTGGGGTGCTCGAACGGCGTGGGCACACGGAGTCCGCCGTCGACCTGGCACGACTGGCCGGTCGCGGTGAGGCGGGCGTGCTCGCCGAGCTGGTGCACGACGACGGCACGATGATGCGGCTCCCCGCGCTGCAGGAGTTCGCCGCCGAGCACGGGCTGACGCTCGTGAGCGTGGCGGACCTGGTCGCGTACCGGCGCGCCACCGAGCTGCTCGCCGAGCGTGTCGCCGTGACGACCCTGCCCACCCGGCACGGCGAGCTCACCGCCGTCGCCTACCGCGACACCCTGACCGGCCACGAGCACGTGGCCCTCGTGGCGGGCCTGCTCGGCGCGCTCAGGACGGACCCCGACGCCGGCGTGCTCGCCCGGGTGCACTCCGAGTGCCTCACCGGGGACACGTTCGGCAGCGAGCGGTGCGACTGCGGGCCCCAGCTCGACGAGGCGCTGCGACGGATCGTGGCGGAGGGTCGCGGCGTCGTCGTCTACCTGCGCGGGCACGAAGGCCGGGGCATCGGCCTCGCAGCCAAGCTCGCCGCGTACGCGCTGCAGGACGCCGGCCTCGACACCGTGGACGCCAACCTCAGCCAGGGCCTGCCCGCCGACGCGCGGGACTACACCGTCGCGGCGCACATCCTGCGCGACCTCGGCGTCACGGGGGTGCGGCTGCTGACCAACAACCCCGCCAAGGCGGCCGGCCTCGCCGGCGGGGGAGTGGACGTCGTCGAGCGGCTCGCGCACGCCGTGGCCGCCGGTCCCCACGCCGACGGGTACCTGCGCACCAAGCGCGACCGGCTGGGGCACGACCTGCCGCACCTGGGCGGGTCCCCGCGCGGCACCAGCAAGGACGTAGTGCACGTGACGGACGAGACGGACGGAGACACCATGACGCACCCCGAGGAGCCCACCGGCGCGGCCCTGACGACCGGAGCAGCCCGGTGAGCGGGGCGGGAGCACCCACCGTCGCGCCCGTCGACTGCTCGGACCTGCGCGTGGCCGTCGTGGCGGCAAGCTGGCACGACGCGGTCATGGACGGGCTGCTCGGCGGCGCCCTGCGAGCGTGCGCGGAACATCGAGTCGTCGCGCCCCGGGTGGTGCGGGTGCCCGGCTCCTTCGAGCTGCCCGTCGCGGCGCAGGCGCTCGCGGTCGCCGGCTACGACGCCGTCGTGGCCCTGGGCGTCGTGATCCGGGGAGGCACGCCGCACTTCGAGTACGTGTGCGAGGCCGCGACCGCCGGGTTGAACCGCGTGGCGCTCGACCACTCGGTGCCCGTGGGGTTCGGAGTGCTCACCTGCGACGACGAGCAGCAGGCCCTCGACAGGGCGGGCCTGGACGGATCCGCGGAGGACTCGGGCTACGAGGCTGCCGCCGCCGCACTGGCGACGGCGCGCGTGCTGGCGGAGGTGCGGGGCGATGCAGGAGCAGCGCCCGACCTGGGGTAGTATTTCCGTCGGCCCTCCGGGGCCGCCATCGGGCCTCGACGTACGTGTCTCTACGGAGAAGACGGGCGGAGCGGACCCGATCGGGCTGTGGCGCAGCTTGGTAGCGCACTTGACTGGGGGTCAAGGGGTCGCAGGTTCAAATCCTGTCAGCCCGACAAAAGCCCAGGTGAGAGCTGTTTCTCACCTGGGCATTTGTCGTTTCTGGTCGTTGCTGCGCGCCATTTCGACGGAGCGTTTGGACACTAGAGCCCTGCAGATCGATGGCGATGGCGCCAGGTCTGGCAGTGATGACACCTTGAGAACCGCGGGGTTTCGGGCTTTGTCGGTTACGGGCGTGTGCGTGAGTCGCGGACTTGAAGTGGGGACTCTTTGGAACAGCCTGTGACACCGGTCGGCTGGCCGGAGACGGCGGAACCCCTGAGTAGCGGCCTCGTCGTGAGCGCTCTCTCGCCCATTCGCAAACGCTCGGATCTGCAGCAGCCCGAGGATCTCTGGTGGCAGCACTGGCGGGCGGTCACAGGCGACAGCCCTCCACGGTCGAACGTGGGGACACGCGGAGGGTCGAGTCGCAGGTAAGGACGGGACTCACCGGGTTTCACCGGGGCTCCGCTATGGGCCAGGCCGGAAGCAGAGAGCGACTGGACCCGCTCGTCACCCGCCGCTGTCACACCAGGTGATGCCGCTCGGTCAGTGGGGATGAGGGGCTGCGAGAACCACGGCGCAGCCCCTCATCCCCCAGATTCCAGAGAGGTGTTTCCCATGAAGGTTGTCGTCATCGGTGGGACCGGACTGATAGGTTCCAAGGTCGTCGAGAAGCTCAACGCCCACGGGCACGACGCGAGCCCCGCCGCCCCGCAGACCGGCTGCAACACGATCACCAACGAGGGGGTGACGGAGGCGGTCGCCGGAGCAGAGGTCCTGATCGACGTGTCCAACTCCCCGTCGTTCGCGGACGACGACGTCATGAACTTCTTCGTGACGTCGACCAACAACCTGATCGCCGCGGCGAGGGAGGCGGGGGTCAAGCACTACGTCGCCCTGTCGATCGTCGGCGACGACCGGCTGCCGGACAGCGGGTATCTGCGTGCCAAGGTCGCGCAGGAGAAGCTGATCGTGGAGTCGGGCATCCCCTACACGATCGTCCGCGCTACCCAGTTCTTCGAGTTCTCCACCGCCATCGCCAACTCCTCCATGATCGACGGTAAGGCGCACCTGTCGACCGCCTACTACCAGCCGATGGCCTCCGACGACGTCGCCACGGCGGTCGGGCGGGCAGCGGCCGGCGAGCCGGTGAACGGCATCGCGGAGACGGGCGGCCCCGAGAAGGTCCGCATGTCGGAGTTCATCGCGGCGGCGCTGGCTCGCACGGGGGACGAGCGGGAGATCGTCGCCGACCCGAGCGCGAAGTACTTCGGGACCGTGCTGAAGGACGACGACCTCGTCCCCGGCCCCGACGCGGTCCTGGGCACGACGAGCTACGAGGAGTGGCTCGCCGGCTCCGGCCGCTGACCGAACGCTCGTCGTCCTGAGTCTTCCCCTCTCGGGGCGGCGAGCTGTCCGGTGCCTGGGCGTGCCCGCCCGGGCACCGGACGAACCTCGTTCGCCACCGTGCGGAAGATGTCGTGCCAGTGTGACGGACGGACCCGAGGAGACCGACATGGTGGGGCTCGACACGATGAATGCGGCCTACGTCGAGAGTCGTGGCCCGGCGAGCAGCATCCAGTACGGCCAGGTCCCCGTGCCCCGCTGCGGCCCGACCGACGTGCTCGTGCAGGTCGAGGCGGTGGCTGTGAACGCCGTCGACACCTTCGTGCGGTCCGGTGCCTATCAGACGGCGATGCCGTTCCCGTTCGTCGTCGGACGGGACCTCGTGGGCACGGTCGTGGCGTGCGGATCGGGCATCACCGGCTTCAGGTCAGGCGACCTCGTCTGGACGAACAGCCTGGGACACGGTGGACGCCAGGGCGCGGCCGCCCAGTTCGCCGTCGTCGCCGCGGACAGGCTGTACCACGCGCCGCCCGGCGCAGACCCTGTTGAGCTGGTCGCTGTCGTCCACCCGGCCGCGACCGCATACCTGGGGATCGTGGTGCACGGCCGCGCCCGGGCCGGCGAGACGGTCCTGGTCGCCGGAGCGGCGGGCCACGTGGGACGGGCGGCGACGGTCTTCGCGACCCGCGTCGGAGCGAGCGTCGTCGCGACGGCCAGCGCGACGGACCTCGACGCGTGCCGGCGGCTCGGCGCGCGCGAGGCCTTCGACTATCGCGATCCGCGGTTGGGCTACCTGCTGCGCGATGCGGCACCTGATGGCGTCGACGTGCACCTGGACACGTCCGGCCACCATGATCTCGAGCTCGCGGTCGAACTTCTGGCACAGAGGGGACGCGTCGTTGTCATGGCCGGCCTGTCCGAACATCCCGGTCTTCCGGTCGGGTCTCTCTACACCCGGGACGGTCGCATCGTCGGGTACGCCATCAGCAACGCGTCGACGACGGAGCTTGCCGCTGCTGCGGAACTGATCAACGAGCTCGCGGGCGAGGGAACGTTGGAACCCGGCCCGATCGAGGAACTTCCCCTCGATCGGGCCGGTGAGGCACACGCACGCCTGGAGACCGGGCAAGCGGCTGGAGTTCGCCTCGTCCTGAGGCCTGCGCACGGGTAAGTCTCAGATGTCGCCGATAGCGCGCATGCCGTAGTCCCACAGTCTGTCGGCGGACCCCGGATCCAGCGCGTGCTCCGCGACGCCACCGGGCTCTTCGTCGTCGGCCCGTACCGTGCGCGCCTCCTGGTTGTCCTCGAAGTAGCAGCCGGTCACATCCTTGAGGAGAGGCGACGTGGCCAGCAGCACGGACGTGGCGGCACCCTGCTCGGGCGTCTTGTAGTACGGCAGAGGCGTCAGCTTGCCTTCGCTGTCCATGACGCCGAACGCGCGCATCGTGTCGTCGTCCACGTGCCGCTGCAGGCGGGTGAGGATATATCCCGGGTTGGCGGAGTTGGCGGTGATGCCGTCCCGCATCCAGCGGCGCGCCCCCACGGTGAACAGGACGTCCGCCGACTTGGACTGCCCGTAGGCGCCCCATGGGTCGTACTGCCGTCGCTCGTATTGCGGGTCCTCGAAGTCGAAGGGCGAGTCTCGGTGCGCGCCGGAGCTGACGACGACGACGCGCGAGGACCCGGCCTCCCGCAGCGCTCCGTGAAGACCGACCGCCAAAGCGAAGTGGCCGAGGTAGTTCGTCGCGAGCTGGAGCTCCCAGCCGGCCGGCGAGAGCGTGCGTTCGGGTAGTGCGAGGATGCCGGCGTTCGCCACGAGGATGTCCAGCGGTCCGCTCCACGCCCGGACGAAGGACCGGACCGAGGCGAGGTCGGACAGGTCAAGTGCCTCGACGCGCACCCGCGCGGCTTGGTGCTCGGAGCTCAGCTCCTGGAGGAGCGCATCCGCCGACCGCGGGCGCCGGGTGGCGATCGTGACCTCCGCGCCGGCGGAATGTAGGGCGCGTACCGTCTCGGCGCCGAGGCCTGTGCTGCCTCCGGTGACCACGGCGCGTCGGCCAGTGAGGTCGATGCCGTCGACGACGTCGCGGGCGCTGGCCTTGGGGGTGAACGGGGTCGTCACTCGACGGAGATCGTCGGTTGTCACGTGTCTGCTCTCCTGGGATAGGTGGGGGCCTGGATTCAGGCTAGGCCGCAAGTGTTGGACGATCTATATTCGAAGGTCTAGCAAACGTTCGTGATCGTCCAGCCTGATCGGGATGCCGATGGATCCGCTCGAAGACGTTCTGACCCTGCTCTCGCCGCGCAGCCATCTCTCCGCCCGCCTTGCCGCCGGGGGAACGTGGGCGCTGCGGTTCGAGCCGCCGGAGGGAGTGAAGTTCAACGCCGTACGTCGTGGCTCGTGCGTGCTCGAGGTTGACGGGGTCGAGGGGGTGATCGAGCTGTCGCAGGGGGATTGCTACCTGCTCACGCGCCCTGCCCCCTTCGTGCTGCGAAGCGACCCGGCCGCCGTTCCTGTCGACGCGGGGCCGGTGTTCGCGCGGGCGGAACACGGTGTCGCCCGGGTGGGCTACGGCGATGGGGTACTGCTCGTGGGTGGCGAGTTCTCCTTCGGAGCGCGCGCTCGGGAGCTCCTGATCGGCCGGCTGCCGCCAGTGGTTCACATCCCGGCGGGCAGTCGACATGCGGAGACGGTGGCGTGGGCGTTGTCCGAGATCGAGGACGAGCTCACGCACAGGCCGATGGCCTCGAGCGTGGTCGCCGAGCATCTCGCCACGGTCATGCTCGTCCATGTCCTGCGCCTGCACATCGCGCGGGACCCTCGCCCCGCGTCGGGCTGGATGGCGGGTCTCAGAGATCCCGTCGTGGCCGCTGCGCTCGCGCAGATGCACGGGGACCCGGCGCACCCGTGGACCGTGGCGGAGCTGGCGGCGCGGGCGTCGGTCTCTCGCTCCACCCTGGCCTCGCGGTTCAAGACCCTCGTGGGGATCGGGCCCCTGGACTACCTCACCCGTTGGCGTATCGAGCTCGCGGCTCGTCAGCTGCACGACGGGCAGATGACGGTCGCCAGTGTCGCCCACTCGGTGGGCTACGGCACGGAAAGCGCCTTGAGCGTGGCGTTCAAGCGGGTCCTCGGGATGTCCCCGAGTGTCTATCGGCGTCGGCAAGGGACAACGTGATGCCGTTGACGGCGAAGGTGGGTGGCCGCCGTGGCGGCCACCCACCTGGGGTTCCACGAGGCGCCGGGGTGCGGCGCCTCAGGCGGCGTCGTGCGCGGCGCCGGCGGTCCTGAACTCCCTGAGCGCCTCGAGGATGGTGCCCGTGACCTCGTAGGGGCGCGAGACGGCGATCGCGTGCGAGGCGCCGGACACCTCGTTGACGCTTCGAGCACGCGCACGCTGGGCCTCGAGACGCAGCTCTGCCGCCGGGATGTTGCGGTCCTGGTCGCCGAAGACGAACCACGACGGCAGGGTCTGCCAGGCGGGCGAGCTGGTGGGCAGCCCCTCGCTGAGCGCCACCTCGGTCACGGGGCGCTGGGTGCGGCCCATGTTCTGGGCGACGACTGCGGGGACGTCGGCTGCGAACTGGTCGTGGAACGCGTCGAGGCGGATCGTGAACTCGTTGCCCCCCGTGGACACCGGGTAGGCCGTGAGGGCGTCGCCCAGGGTGCTCCCGGGGACGTGGGTCGAGAGCTCGAGCGCGCTTTCCCCATGGTCCGGGGCGAACGCCGAGACATAGACGAGCCCGACGACCGCCGGGTTGTCGGCGGCTGCCTCGGTGATCACGATTCCGCCGTACGAGTGGCCGACGAGCAGTACGGGCTTGCCGAGGCCGGAGATCACGTCGCGCAGGTAGGCCGCGTCGCTGGTGACGCTGCGCAGAGGGTTGGCGATCGCGATTGTGTCGATGTCGAGCTCGTGGAGCCGGTCGATGACGCCGTCCCAGCTGGCGGACTCGGCGAACGCGCCGTGCACGAGCACGACGGTCGGGACTTGGGTACTCATGAGGGTTCTCCTGTCGTGAAGAGGTCAGCGTCCGTGGAGCACGGTGCGGAGGATGCCGACGGCCTGCGCGATCGCGCCGCTCGAGGCGGCCGACGGACGCAGCGGGTTGAGCATCATGAAGTCGTGGATGGTCGCGTTGTACCGGACGGTCGTGGTCCGGACACCGGCCTCGATGAGCTTGCGCGCGTAGGCCTCACCCTCGTCGCGCAGGACGTCGTTCTCGTCGACCACCACGAACGCCTCGGGCAGTCCAGCCAGGTCCGCGAGCGTGGCGCGCAGGGGCGACGCGGTGATCTCGGCACGCTTGGACAGGTCCGGCAGGTACGCGTCCCAGAACCACGCCATGGACTTCGCGAGCAGGAACGGCCCCTCGGCGAACTCCACGTAGCTGGCCGAGTCCTGCGCGGCGTCCGTCACCGGGTAGTAGAGCGACTGGTGCACGAAGGTCACGTCGCCACGCTGCTTGGCCATGATCGTCAGCGCCGCGGCCATGTTGCCGCCCACGGAGTCGCCGGCGACGGCGATCCGCTCGGGGTCGATGCCCAGGTCGGCTCCGTGGGCCATGATCCACTGCGCGGCCGCGTACCCCTGCTCGATCGCGACCGGGTACTGCGCCTCTGGCGACCGGTCGTACTCCACGAAGGCGACGGCGGCGTTGGCGCCGGTGGCGAGATCCCGCACCAGCCGGTCGTGGGTCCCGGCGTTGCCGAGGACCCAGCCGCCGCCGTGCATGTAGAGGATGGCGGGCAGAGGGGCGGCGGTCCCGGTCGGCTTGACGACGCGCACGTGCACCTCGCCGACGTGCGCCGGGACGACGATCCACTCCTCCTCGACGTCGGGCTTGGAGGTCGGGAGGGCCTGGAGGTCGTCCAGGACCTTCCTCGCGTCGTCGGGCGTCATCTCGTAGAAGAACGGCGGCTTCGCGGTCGCGTCGGCGATCGTCTGCGCCTCGGGCTCGAGGTAGTGGTTGCTCATGGTCTTTCCTTTCGGGAGAGCTGCGGTCAGCGGGTGGCGCGCACTGCCGCGGTGATGGTCCGGGTGACCTGGGTGGGGTGAGTGATGGGGCCGAGGTGGCCGGCGTGGTACCGGACGACGGTCGATCCGGCCTTGTCGGCCATGTCCTCCTGCGCGCTCGACGGGATCACCCGGTCCTCGGTGCCGATCAGGTACCAGCTCGGGATCGACTCCCACGCGGGCTTTCCGGAGGGCTCGTTCAGCGCTCCGAACGTGACGGGCCGCTGTGTCGCCCACAGTGCGAGCGCACGGTCACGGCTCAGGCCGGTGGCGAAGGACCGCAGGAACGTCGTGGACTTCAGGTACACGTCGGTCTCGGGCGTCGGCGGTAGCGCGGCGGGGACAAAGTCGAAGATCGTCGTCGGGTCGGACACCGACAGCGCCGAGTCGGGACCCGCGAGCTCCGCGACCGTCTCGCCCTCGGCGGGCACCGAGCCGTTGACGAACACCAGGGCCTGGACGGCCGGGTCCCCGGCGGCGGCGTTGGTGATGACAGCGGCCCCGTAGGAGTGCCCGACGAGGACGATCGGCCCGTCGATGGTGGCGAGGAGCGTCTCGAGGTAGTCGGAGTCCGACTCGAGGGACCGCAGCGGGTTCGCCGGCGCGATCACGCGGTATCCGTCGGCCTGCAGCTGTCGGACGACGCCGGTCCAGCTCGACGCATCGGCCCACGCACCGTGGACCAGGACGATCGTGGGCTTCGAGCCGTGGCGCTCGCTGGTGTGGGCGTCCGCAGCCCCGGGGAGCGCGGCCACCGAGCCGATGGTGAACAGACTGACCAGCATCGCGAGGCCGGCTCGGCGGCGTGCCCTGCGCCGCGCCCTGCGAAGTGCGGAGCGAGTTGTCACGGTCATGAGAAGTCTCCCGTTCGGAGGGCGGAACCGCTGGGCGATGGCCCTCGCGGGACGGCGGATGTCGTCGCACTGATCGACCGGGCGTCCAGCACCTGCGTGACACGCGCCGTCGGCGGGAGCCCTCTCGGGCGGATCCCGGGAGGCCTCTACTCGACGAGCTTCCCGTCGGCCGAGACGTCGTGCATCCGTTCGGCGATGTCGGTCGGGATCGGCGAGATGGCCTCCCGCTGCACGCCGTGGGCGGGGGACCACACCAGGTTGACCTGCAGCTCCGGATCGAGGTCGGGATAGTCGGACCGGTTGTGACAACCGCGCGACTCCCGCCGCTCCAGCGCGGACTCCAGCGTGGCCCGGGCCGAGAGGACGGCAGAGCGAAGGTCGAAGGCGTGCGCGAGGTCCTGGTATCCGGCGATGTCGATGTGCACGCCGGCATGCGACATCCGGTCCTCGACCTCGTCCAGGGCAGCGAGCCCGGCGCGCAGGCCGACCTCGTCGCGGACGACTCCCGCGTGCTCCGTCATCAGGTCTCGGACGCTGCGCTGCATCGCCCGGACGTTCTGGTCGCCGTCGGCGTCGAGCAGCATGTCGATCGACGAGTCGGCATCCCGGATCGCCCCGAGCGACCGCCGCTGCGTCGCGAGCCCCGCCGAGTACTCGGCGGCCGAGCGACCGGTGATCCGGCCGTAGACCAGGAGCTCGATGAGAGAGTTCCCGCCGAGCCGGTTCGCGCCGTGCAGCCCGCTCGAGGCCTCCCCGATGGCGAAGAGCCCGTCGACGTCGGTGCTGTGATCCTCCGGGCGTACCCAGACGCCGCCCATCGAGTAGTGGGCCGTCGGGGCGACCTCGATCGGGTCGCGCGTGACGTCCAGCATCTGCAGCTCCAGCAGCGTCTGGTAGACGCGCGGCAGCCGCGTGAGGATCGTCTCGCGCGGCAGGTGGGAGAGGTCCAGCCAGACGCCGCCGGAACGGCTTCCCCGACCCTCCTTGATCTCCGTGTACGACGCGAGCGCGACCCGATCGCGTGTCGACAGCTCCATGCGCTCGGGGTCGTACCGGGCCATGAATCGTTCGCCGAGGTTGTTGAGCAGGACTCCGCCCTCGCCACGTGCGGCCTCGCTGACGAGCGTTCCCGCGGCGTTCTCCGGCTCGACCAGCCCCGACGGGTGGAACTGCACCAGCTCGGCGTCGCGCAGCCTGGCCCCCGCGTCGGCAGCGAGGCGGAACGCATCGCCGGTGTTCTCGTCGCGGCGGGACGACGTGCGCCGCCAGATGCGGGTATGCCCGCCCGCGGCGAGGATCACGGCATCGGCGTGGATCAGGTATCGCGATCCGTCGGTGAGGTCGAAGCCGTACGCGCCGAAGACGACCCCGTCGTTCACCAGCAGCTGCGTGATGTAGACGGTCGACAGCACCGGGATGTCCAACTGGGACGCGCGGTGGACGAGGGTCCGCTGGACCTCCAGTCCCGTGTAGTCGCCCACGAAGGCGGTGCGCCGGTAGGTGTGCGCGCCGAAGTACCGCTGCGCGATCCGTCCGTCGGGCTGCCGGTCGAAGCGCATGCCGTACCGCTCCAGGTCGTCGATGCCCCGCGGCGCGCTCTGGGCCACGACCTGAACCGTCCGGGGGTCGGCCAGCAGGTAGCTCTCCTGGAGCGTGTCCGCCGCGTGCTGCTCCCAGGTGTCAGCGGGGTCCGTCGTCGCCAGTGCGGCATTGATGCCGCCTGCCGCGAGCGACGTATGGGCGTCGGACGCCGGCCGTTTGCCCACCGCGAGCACGGCGACCCCCGACTCCGCGAGCTCGATGGCGGCGCGAAGTCCTGAACCTCCGGTCCCGATCACGACGACCGAGGTGGCGAGCTGATGGACGCGTGGAGACACGATTCCTCCTGAGACAGACGTGTGGTCGTCTTGGTCGACCGTGCGACGTCGCCGCATGTGACAACCCGGGTAATCTGCCTCCGAGGGCGGCCACAGACGTGACGCTCGCCGCGAGCCCAGGAGTCCGATGAGCACCAAGTCGCTGCCGAAGCTGGTCGGACGGGTACCCGAGCGTGCGGTCCTGGACGATCTGCTCGTCCGCCTTCGCAGCGGGGACTCGGCCGTTCGGGTTCTGCGAGGTGCGGCCGGAGAGGGAAAGACGGCACTGCTCGACTACGTGACCGCCCAGGCATCGGGGATCACGGTGACTCGGGCGCAAGGCGTCGAGGCTGACATGGAACTGCCATACGCCAGCCTGCACCAGTTGTGCACCCCGTTCCTCAGCGAGATCCCCGCCCTGCCCGGGCCACAGCGTGACGCCCTCCAGGTCGCCTTCGGCATCGCGGCCGGTGACCCGCCCGACCGGTTCCTGGTCGGGCTGGCCGTGCTGACCCTGCTCACCCGGGCATCTGAGCCCAGGCCGGTGCTCGTCGTGGTAGACGACGCGCAATGGTTGGACCAGGTCTCGCGTCAGACGCTCGAGTTCGTGGCCCGACGGCTGCTTGCCGAGTCCGTCGCGATGGTCTTCGCCGTTCGGGAGCCGGAAGGGACGGCAGCGCTGACCGGGCTCGCCGAGCTCAAGGTCGAGGGACTCGACCCGGTCTCCGCCGGCGAGCTGCTCGACATCGCGGTCGGTGGTGGACTGGAGGGGCCGGTCCGGGAGCGGCTGGTCGCGGAGACCCATGGGAATCCGCTCGCGCTGCTCGAGCTCTCACGCGGTCGCAGCGGGGCGGAACTGGTCTACGGCCTGGATGCTGCCGACACGCCGTCGGTCTCGAGCCGTGTGGAGGAGGACTTCGCACGCCGGCTGGAGTCCCTCCCAGCATCGACGCGGACTCTGTTGCTCCTGGCCGCCGCCGAGCCCGTGGGTGACAGCCGGTTGCTTCAACGGGCGGCCGGTCACCTGGGCATCACGCCAGATGCCGCGCCGGCCAAGGCCGCCGGGCTCATCGAGTTCGGCGAGTCGATCCGGTTCCGCCATCCCCTCGCTCGCTCCGCCGTCTACCGTGCGGCGACACCGCAGGAGCGCCGCAGCGTTCATCGGGCGCTCGCGTCCGCCACGGATCCCAAGCTGGAGCCCGACCGGCGAGCGTGGCACGCCGCGCAGTCGTGCGACGGTCCCGACGAGAAGGTCGCCGAGGCGTTGGAGCAGGCGGCCGATCGAGCGCGGCAACGCGGTGGCATGGCAGCCGAGGCAGTGCTCCTCGAGCGGGCTGCCGACCTGACGCCCGACCAGGGACTGCGGGGACGCCGGGCCCTTGCCGCGGCGGAGGCGCACTTCTCCGCCGCGTCTCCCGACCGTGCCACGGAGATGGCGTCCGTCGCGGATCTCTGCCCGTTGAGCCCGCTCGACCGTGCTCGGCTCACCCGCTTGCGCGCACGCGTCCTGTTCGCGCGAAGTCGGAGCGACGAGGCCGCCCCGCTTCTCCTGGACGCCGCGTCGACGTTCGCGACGGAGAAATCCGCGCTGGCGCGCGAGACCTACCTCGAGGCGATCAGCGCGACGGTCTTCTCCGGCCGGGTCCACGGGCCGTCCGGTGCCGTCGCCGCCGCGTCGGCGGCGCGCGAGCTCGGCGCGGCAACGCCGGGCTCTGCCCCGTCCGACGTCCTGCTGGACGCTGTGGCGATGCTGCTCTCCGACGGCCCGGGCGAGGGCGTTCCGGCCCTGAGAGCCGCGCTCGAGCCGTTCGCGCACGAGGTGCTCGACGGCCGCGACGCCACGATGAGGTGGCTCCTGTTGGCGCCGGTCGCGTTGGAGGCGTTCATCCACCACGCATGGGACCTGAACGCGTGGGACGTCCTGTCCGCCCGCGCCGTGCGCCTGGCCCGAGACATCGGAGCCCTCGGGGTGTTGCCGCCCGCGCTCATCTACGCGAGCGGCGTGGACATCCACCACGGCGACCTGACACGGGCCGCCGGCCTGATCGACGAGGCCGACGCGATCGCCGCTGCGACCGGCAACGCCCCGCACGCCTACGCCGCGCTCGTCCATGCGGCGTGGCGGGGCGTCGAGGGCCCCGCCACAGCCCTCATCGACGAGGCACGTCACCGAGCCACGGAGCGCGGTGAGGTGTCCCTCCTCGGCGTGACGGGATACGTCCAGGGAGTGCTGTTCAACGGGCTGGCGCGGTACGACGAGGCTCTGGCGGCCTCGCAGACCGGAATCGACCACGACGGGTTCAACTTCACGGGCCTGTCGTTGGTCGAACACATCGAGGCCGCAGTGCGCTGCGGTGCGCCGGAGCAGGCGGAGCAGTCCTTCGCTCGCCTCGATGCGCTGACACTGGCGGCCGACACCGGGTGGGCGCAGGGGATCCGGGCACGGTGTGCCGCTCTCGTCGGCGCCGGCGGCGAGCCCGACGCGCTCTACCGCAGCGCCCTCGAACACCTGAGACGAGACCGGGTCGTCGTCGAGGTCGGACGGACCCACCTCCTGTACGGCGAATGGTTACGCCGGGAGGGCCGACGTTCGGACGCCAGGGAACAGCTCCGGGCGGCGCACGACATGTTCGAGGAGATGTCGGCGAGAGCCTTCGCCGAGCGAGCACGCCGTGAGCTGCTCGCCACGGGCGACCAGGTTCGGGTGCGCAGCGTAGAGCCAGCGGCGCGCCTGACTGCTCAGGAGGCGCAGATCGCCGCGTTGGCAGCAGACGGCATGACGAACCCGAAGATCGGCGCGGAGCTCTTCCTC
This sequence comes from Isoptericola luteus, assembly GCF_020297055.1. Lineage (GTDB taxonomy): Bacteria > Actinomycetota > Actinomycetes > Actinomycetales > Cellulomonadaceae > Isoptericola > Isoptericola luteus. The sequence goes on from NZ_JAIXCQ010000005.1 coordinate 207,362, forward strand.
AGCCCGCACACGGTCGAATGGCACCTTCGCAAGGTGTACGTGAAGCTCGGCATCTCCTCCCGCCGCGAGCTGCCCGGCGCGCTCGCTGCGATCGAACCCGACGGTGTGACCCGCGGTATACGCACGCCCGCGTGACCCGTCTGTCGGCGACAGGCTCCCGCACCCGTCATAGGCGATGACCTGCGAAGATACTGATTTCCCCATGGTCCGTGGTGGCACACCACGGGTACCCCCACGGACTCGCCCACGCACTCGACCACGGACTCCCGTGGCGCGGTGATCGGTGCCGCGGACGAAAGGTGAATGCACCGCCCTTGGAGGGCGACGGTCATTCTCCGAAGGAGTCCGAGATGTACGCACCGAGCACCGACACCACGCCGACGATCGTGATAGCCGAGGAACCGTCCGAGGGGACTGACGCACCCGACATCGAGCTGCAGCAGGCGATCGCGTTCTTCGTCACGCAGCGTCCCCGGCTGTTCCGCATCGCCTACCGCGTCACCGGCGGCGATGTCTCGAGCGCCGAGGACGTGGTGCAGGAGGCGTGGCTGCGATGGCAGCGCACCGACAGGGGCGCGATCAAGAACCCCGAGGCGTTCCTGACCACGACGACCACCCGGCTGGCGATCAACGTCATTCAGTCGGCCCACCACCGCTACGAGGCACCGAGCGAGACCATCGCGGCCGAATCGGGGGACACGGTGTCCGACCCGTCCGGACAGGCCGACCAGTCGGCGGCCGTCGAGCAGGCCCTCGCCGTGCTGATGGCGCGGCTGACCCGGGCGGAGCTCGCCGCTTACCTGCTGCGGAGCATGTTCGACTACTCCTACGCAGACGTCTCGCGGCTGCTGCGCACGAGCGCCGTCAACGCGCGACAGCTGGTGAGCCGAGCCCGGTGGCGCATCGAACGGGGCACGGAGCGCTCCGCGGTGGAGCCTCGGTCCCACCGCCGCCTCGTGACGGCCTTCCTGACGGCCAGCCGTACGGGTGAGTTCGAGAGCCTGGAGCGATGCCTCGCCCACTACGTGCGCCCGGCGCTGAGCCTCGCGTCGGCACCCTCGAGGAAGCTTGCCGACATGCGCCGCGGGGCGACGCCCGCGCTGGCCGCATGAGCGTACTCGCCACTGGAACGGGCACGCCGATACCACGGCCGCCGCGCCGCGCAGGTCGCTGGCGCGACGCGCTGGGCGTCGGGCGCGGCAGGATAATCTCGGTGACCATGCAGCGATCTGGCGAGGCGTCGGGAAGGCTCCTAGGCCGGCGTCGCGAGTGCGCCGTCGTGGACGACCTCCTGCAGGCCGCCAGGGACGGCCAGGGCGCATCCATGGTCCTTCGTGGTGAACCCGGCATCGGCAAGTCCGCGCTGATCGAGTTCGCGCGTGCCAGCGCGCAGGGATTCAGGGTCATCAGCGTCGCCGGCGTAGAGGCGGAGACGGAACTAGCCTTCGGCGGGCTGCACCAGCTGTGCGCGCCGTTGCTTGACCGATTCGCTCAGCTTCCTGCGCCGCAGCGGGCGGCGCTGGAGATCGCGTTCGGGATGAGCGCGGGCAGTCCTCCCGATCGATTTCTCGTCGGGCTGGCCGTCCTCAGCCTGCTGGGTGACGCCGCCCAGGACGAGCCCGTGATCTGCCTCGTCGACGACGCCCAGTGGCTCGATGAGATCTCTGCGCAGACGCTCGCCTTCGTCGCACGCCGACTGGTGGCCGAGCGGGCGGTTCTGTTGTTCGCCGAGCGCGTGCCGGCTCCACGCGCATACTTCGAGCGGCTGCCCGCGCTGCAGATCGTGGGACTTGCGGATCACGACGCCCGTGCGCTTCTGCAGACTGTCGCGCCCGGCCAGCTCGACATCCGAGTCCGTGAGCAGATCCTTGCCGAGGCGCGAGGCAATCCGCTCGCCATCCTGGAGCTACCCCGCGACCGGACGCCTCTGAGCGCTGCCGACCCGGTGGGGACCGGTGGACAACCGTTGGCGAGCCGCATCGAGACGGGGTTCCTGCACAGGATCGGGAACCTCGCGCCCGCCACACGGCAGCTGCTGCTCGTCGCGGCGGCCGAACCCGTGGGAGACGCGGCGCTTTTACAACGCGCGGGCGAGAGAATGGGCATCGACGTCGACGAGGCGGCACGGGAGGCGGAGAACGCCGGGCTGGTCACCAGGCGCGGGATGGTTCGCTTTCGCCACCCGCTGGTCCGGTCGGCGGCCTATCGCGGGGCGACACCCCAGGAGCGCCGACGCGCGCATCAGGCGCTCGCGGACGCCATCGACCCGGCGCAAGACCCGGACCGCCGCCTGTGGCACCTGGCCAGCGCTGCACCGGAGCCTGCCGAGAGCGTCGCGACCCAGATGGAGCAGGCGGCGTCGCGCTCGATGGAGCGCGGCGGCGTCGCGGCCGCCGCGGCATTCCTGGACCGAGCGTCGCGGCTCACCCCTGATCCTGCGCAACGAGGAAAGCGTGCGCTCGCGGCCGCCCAAGCCAAGAGCCAGGCCGGCGCCTACGACGAGGCGCTGGAACTGCTCGACATCGCCAGTCTCAGCCCGCTCAGCGCCTATGACGAGGCCAGGACGGACCTGGTGCGTGGCCGGCTGCAGTTCTTCTCTCGGAGCGCGGCCAAAGGACTTCCCCTGTTACTTTCCGCCGCAGGACGCCTGGAGAGGTTCGACCCGAAGCTGGCCAAGGAGACATACCGCGACGCCATGTACGCGGCTCTGACGGCCGGCAAGCTCGCCGGAGGGTCCATCGAGCAGGTCGCGTCGGCGGTGCTGAACACGACGATCTCGAGCGAGCCCACCCGAGCCGATCTGCTCCTCGTGGGGCTGTCTCGCGTGATTGCTGACGGGTACGCCGCGGGCCTTCCGCAGATCCAGCGAGCTCTCACGAGCTACCGGACAGCGGCGCTGCCACCGGATGAGGCGCTCGGCTGGCTGCCGCTCGTGTGCCGCGTGGCTCACAACGCCTGGGACTTCGACACCTGGTCATCGCTCTCCGGATCCCTGGTCGAACTGGCGCGTGGCACCGGCGCCCTGTCAGTGCTCCCGTCGGCGCTGCTGCTGCGCCTGTCCAACCGGGTGTTCGCCGGGGAGCTCGCCGTGGCCGACGCGCTCGTGTCGGAGGCGGCGAACGTGGGCGACGTCACCGGCAGCAACGTCCTGGCCCACTATGCGGCGTTGGTCGTCGACCCGTGGAAGGGCCGGGAGTCGCAGGCGTTACGGACCATCCAGACGGTCACCGACGACTTCCTCCTGCGTGGCGAGGGGAAGGTCTCGACGGCGACCGGCTGGGCGGCTGCCGTGCTCTACAACGGTTTGGGCCGCTATGACGAGGCGTTCGACGCGGCTCGGCGCGGTGCGTCCTATCCCACCGAGATGGGTCTGTCGTCGTCCGCGATGGTCGAGCTCGTCTGGGCGGCGGCACATCTGGGCCGCCCGGGGGATGTGATCGCCGAGGCGAGGCGTGTCGTCGAGATGGCGGCGGCGAGCGGCACCGACTGGGCACTCGGGACCGCGGCGCTCGTCACTGCCATGGTCGGCAACGAACGTGACACGGACGGGCGGTACCGGGAAGCGATCGAGCGGCTGGAGCGGGGCGGTACGCGCATGTTCGTCGCCAGGGCGCACCTGTCGTACGGCGAGTGGCTCCGCCGTTCGGGACGGCGATCCGAGGCGCGGCGGAACCTGGATCTCGCCCACCGGATGCTGAGCACGTTCGGAGCGGCCGCGTTCGCCGAGCGCGCCCGTCAGGAACTCGCCGCTGTCGGGGTGCAGATGCCCAAGCCGTCGCAGGACGCGAGCGCCGGCGTCGTCGATCTGACGCAGCAAGAGGCTCGCATCGCGCAGCTCGCGGCTGACGGTCTGACGAACCCCGAGATCGGCGCCCAACTCTTCCTGAGCGCACACACCGTCGAGTGGCACCTGCGCAAGGTCTTCTCGAAGCTGGGCATCAGCTCGCGCAAGGACATCGGCGCACGGTTCGCGGATCTACAGGCCTGACAGTCGACAGACGTCAGGGGAACGGGTTCGCGGTCAACGGGCAGTCGGTGCCCGCAACGCGTCGACGAACAGGCCGACCATCGCCGCTATGTGGTCGGACTCGGCGTCGTACCCCGGTTCGGTCGCGACGGAGAGCATCACGCCTAGGAGAAGTGATGTGGCGCCCTGCGGGCTGACGTCCGCGCGGAGCGAGCCGCTGCGGGCGCCAGAAGCGAGGAATTCGGCGACGACCCTCGTGAGCACCTGGCGGGTGTGCGGGGCGGGGATGGTGCCGCTCGCCATGCCGGAACGGAGGGCTGGCCTCAGGCCGGGCTGGGTCGTCGTGAAGCGCACGTAGCGCTCGGCCCAGGTGCGGAGTGCCTCGTCGGGCGGGAAGTCATCGAGCAGCCCCGGTGCCGTTGCAGCCAGCTGGTCCAGCTCGGCGCTGTAGACAGCCTCGATGAGCGCTCCGAGGTTCGGAAAGTGGCGATAGAGCGTCCCGACCCCCACCCCTGCGTCGCGGGCGACGCCCTCGCACGTCAAGGCGCCCTGGTCATGCGCCAGAGCCGACCGCGCTGCGTCGACGAGTCGGTCGCGGTTGCGCTGTGCGTCTGCGCGCAGCGGCCGTGGCGTCCCGTCCGCCGCCCCGGTGGGCGAACTTACGTCGTGTGTCCGTGGCAACTTCAATCGGAAGCCCTTCCGGTGTGGGGTAACGTATCTAAGCGGAAGGTCTTCCGCTTAGTGCCATGCTCCCACAGGAACTGAGGTCGTGACCATGACAGCTCTCATCCCCGCTGCTTCCGCCGGTCCGTCCGGCGCTCGGCGAGCCGAGATCGCGGGCCGGGCCGTTTCGGCTGTCGGCTACGGCGCGATGCAGCTCGGTCGTCTGCGCCAGGATCGCGCTGCGGCCCTCTCGCTGGTTCGCCGAGCGTTCGAGCTCGGTGTCGACCACGTCGACACAGCACAGTTCTACGCCGACGGGTGGGTCAACGGGCTTCTGCGCGAGGCGCTCCGGGCCCACGACGGGGTCGTCGTCGCGACCAAGGTCGGCGTCGAGCCGAGCGAGGCCGGCATGCGACCCGCCCAACGACCGGAGCAGCTGCGCGCGGGCGTCGAGGAGAACTTGCGCGGCCTGGGGGTCGACCAGGTCTCGGTCGTCCACCTGCGACGCATGGACGGGCTACCGATCCCTGACGAGCAGAGGGTCGACGTCGACGACCAGCTCGCCGAGCTCATCAGGATGCGTGACGAGGGCCTAGCTGGCGCGATCGGGCTGAGCAACGTCAGCCTGGACGTCGTCCAGCGTGCGCTGCCCGCCGAGGTCGCGAGCGTGCAGAACAACTACAGTGTCGTGGCTCGCGACGGTGAAGACCTCCTGAAGCTGACGATCGACGAGCAGATCGCCTGGGTGCCGTTCTATCCGCTCGGCGGCACGGTGTCGGGCGCGCCGAAGGTGACCGACGAGCCCGTGGTGCGATCCGCGGCAGCGCGTCTCGGGCTCACGCCGGCCCAGGTGGGACTGGCCTGGCTCCTCCATCGCGCGCCGAATGCCCTGCTCATCCCTGGCACGGCCTCGATCGAGCACCTGCGGGACAACGTCGCGGTGGGTGAGATCGTGCTCGACGACTCGACGCTCGAAGCGCTGGACTCCGTCTGGACCGATCCTTCGGTGGCAGGGCGGTAACCCGGCTTCTGTGTCAGGACGACCCGGCTGTCACGGATCGTCGGCCGGCCCGGTCGAATCTTCTGTCGCACGACGCTCTGCCCCTCCGTGGGCGGGTCCATTGCAGGGGAGGCGGAAGTTCACATGCTGAGCAAATGGGAAGAGCGCCGGCTGGCGGACATCGGATACGAGCTTCGCCTCGACCGCGCGCTCGAGCGGGTGATCGGCGCGCCGACCCGCAGCGAGCTCCGCCGGCTGGCCTTCAGGAGGCGCTGGGCGGCGTTCAAGCGGAGATGGTTCACGCCCTGGCCGTGACGGCGTGTCTCGGTGACAAGGGGGGCGAGTCATCCGCGTGACGAAGTCCGGTGACGAGGAGCGAGAGAAAGTATGGCCAGCGTCCCGGGTCGCCGGTCGCGCATGCGCCTTGATACGCGGCGGTCATCATCCCGACCACCACTCGGCCAGTGACGTCAGCACGTACCGCGCCGGCCTCCACCGCGCGGCGGGCCAGGAGGTCGGCGACGTTCTCGAGGCGCATCCGCCGTTCCGTCAGGCCCGGGATCGCGAGCTCTGCCGTCGACGCGAGTTGGCAGAAGGCCTGATCTCGTGCCTGCAGCCTGATCCCGGCGGCAACGAACTCCCGTAGTGCCTGCAGCGGGTCGGTCGCGTCGAGCAGGCCCTCGGCCTGTTCGACGAGCTCGTTGACCAGGCCGGCGACGACGGCAGAGACCAGGTCCTCCTTCGAGGCGAAATGCCGGAAGACCGTGCCCTTGGCGACTCCCGCTCGATCGGCGATGTCGGACACCGACGCGCTCAGGCCTGAACTTGCCAGGACGCTGGCGGCGGCCGAGATGACCGCCTCGCGGTTACGTGCAGCATCCGCGCGCATCGCGACCACCTCCTTCGCCGGGCACGCTAGCAGAACATGACCCATCGGTCATGTTTTAGGTAGCCTCTAACATGACTGCCCGGTCATCTTGGGGAGTGGAAGAGGAGCAAGCAATGGACATGACGGATCGCAAGGTGCTGGTGGTGGGGGCCTCGTCGGGCATCGGCGCGGCAGTCGCTTGCACGCTTGCCTACGCCGGGGCCAGTGTCGTCGCCGCGGGGCGCCGGATGGAGCGTCTCAAGGAGGTCGCTGCTCAGTCCGACGCTCTGCCCGGCACGATCATGCCGCTGACTCTCGATGTCGCCGACGAAATCTCCGCGCGGACGGGCGTCGCGACTGCTGCCGAGATGCTCGGGGGGATCGACGCCGTGGTCAACAACGCGGGCGTCATGCTCACCGGACCCGTGCAGCACGCCGACCCGGGGGAGTGGGAGCGCATGATGCGCACGAACCTGCTGGGCACGATGCACGTGTCGCACGCCGCACTTCCACACCTCATCGCCAGCCGGGGGACCCTGGTGCAGACGTCGTCGACGTCGGGCCGAACGGCATCGGCCGGCGCCGGTGTCTACGCCGCAACCAAGCACGGTGTGAACGCCTTCTCGGAGGCCCTGCGCCAGGAGGTTGCGCATCAGGGGGTTCGTGTGGTTCTCGTCGAGCCCCGGCATGGTCGACACCGAGCTGGCGAGCCACCTCAGCGACCCGGCCATGCGCGAGTTCGCCGCACGGATGGCCGGGGAGATCCGGATCCTGGATCCGCAGGACGTTGCCGAGGCGGTCCTCTTCGCGGTGACCCGCCCGCCTCACGTGTCGATCAGCGAGCTGCTCATACGGCCGACGGAGCAGGCGCACTGATGGACGAAGGCCGCCCGGGACGCCGGGCAAGGGCGTCACGAGCGGCGTGCTCGTGTCAGGCGACCCGGCGCGTCGGGCCGTCGTCCGTCGTCGCCGGCCTCGGATCCGCGGGTGTCGCAGCGACGAACGCTGCGCGCGGTCTCTGCACCGATGCCAGCGAGACGATGTCGCGCCCGAAGAGCGAGGCCGTCAGCCACACGGCGAGAACGCGTACCTTTCGCTCCCAGGTGGGGATAGCGAGCACGTGGTAGCCGCGGTGCATCAGCCACGCGAGGAACCCGCGCACGACCACGCGGCGGTACTGGAAGATGCCGGAGCCGAGTCCGAGCGTCGCGACGACCCCGAGGCTCCCGTGCACGTACGGACGGGTGCGTCGGCTCCGGCGGCTGGCGACCAGGTTGCGAGCCAGGCGCCGGCCCTGACGGACGGCGTGCTGGGCGTTCGGGACGGCGAGGGCGCCCGGCCGCGGTACGGCGAGGTCGGGCACGGCAGCGCCGTCTCCTGCGGCCCAGGCGTCGTCGACGGGGTGGTCAGGGGTGCCGACACGCAGGTCCGGCCTGACGACGACGTAGCCGCGGGCGTCGACGGGCAGGTCCGTGTGAGTGGCGACGACAGGGTTCGCGGCGTTTCCGGCCGTCCAGACCAGGAGCCCCGAGGGGAAGGACTCTCCGCTCGAGAGCTCGACGACGCCGTCAGCGGCTGAGGTCAGCGCCGTCTCGAGGTGCACGCGAGCACCGCGCCGCTCGAGCAGGCTCGCCACCCAGCGGCCCGGACCGTCGGTCACCTCCGGCAGGATCCGGGGGCCGCGCTCCACGAGGTGGAACTGCAGCTCCGTCGCATCGATCTCCGGGTAGGCGCGGAGCAGGTCGTGCGCCAGCCTCTGGAGCTCGGCAAATCCTTCGACCCCGGAGAAACCGCCACCGACGAACGTCACCGTCAGGAGACGGCCACGCTCCCGACCGTGGGGCAGCCCGGCAGCCCGGTCGAACGACGTGAGGAGCCGATCCCGGATCGCCACGGCCTCCTCGACGTGCTTCATGCCGATCGCATGCTCGGCCACGCCGGGCACGGGGAAGACGCGGGTGACGGCTCCTGCGGTCACGATGACCGTGTCGTAGGAAAGCCGGAAGGTATCGCCGGACCGGGGCCGCACGACGACGACGTGATCGGCATGATCGATTCGCTCGACAGTCCCCTCGATGACCCGCGTGCGGTGCAGGTGCCGACGATGCGACACCGCGGCATGGCGCGCTTCCACGGATCCCGCCACGACTTCTGGAAGGAACGGCTGGTAGGTCATGTAGGGGCGCGGATCCACCAGGGCGAGCTCGATGTCGCCGCGGCGCAGCTCCTGGCCCAGGTGCTTCTCGAGCTCCCGGGCCGCGGTGAATCCCGCGTACCCGCCACCGACGATGACGATGCGTTCCATCTGTTCCTCCCCAAGCACCACCGCGGCGCTCTCACACGTTCGACCACGTGGCCGCGCGGTTCGTGACGTGAGGTTCGCCATGCGTCCTGGGCATCGTGCTGCGGCCCTGCCGGCCACGTACGCCGGCAGGGCCGCTGCTGTAGGGCTCTCGCTACCGAGCGATCGCGGCGTCGCCGAGCTCGAGCTCGAGCGCGGCCGCGGTCACGATCTGCGCGACCGCATCGGGCCGCGAGACGGCGACCGCGTGCGACGCGCCTTCCACCTCGGTCGTACCGCGGGAACCGGCACGCTCCGCCATGAACCGAAGCGCGGCGGGCGGGATGTTGCGGTCCTCGCCCCCGTGCACGAACCAGGACGGGAGGTGCCGCCACGCCGGCTCCGTCGTTGCGAGTGGCTCGGTCAGCGCCTCCTGCGTGACCGGGCGCTGGGATGCGGACATGCACGCGGCGTGACCGGGGGCGACGTCCGCGACGAACTGCTCGTGGAACCGCTCCGGGCGGATGGTCAGGTCGGTCCCGCCGTCGGACAGCGGAGTCGATGCGAGCGTCTCCCCGAGGGTGCTGCCGGGGAACCGGCCGGCGAGGTCGAACGCGCTCTCTCCGGTCTCGGGAGCGAACGCGCCGACGTACACGAGGCCGACGACGTTCGGCGCCTGCGAGGCCGCCTCGGTGGCGACCATCCCGCCGTACGAGTGTGCGACGACCAGAACGGGTCCCTCGGTGCCGGCGATGACGTCTCGCAGGTACGCGGCGTCACCGGCCAACGAGCGCAGCGGGACGGCGTTCGAGACGACCGGGATGCCGTCGCGGTGGAGTCGCTCGACGACGCCGTGCCAGCTCGAGGAGTCGGCGAAGGCGCCGTGTACGAGGACGGCTGTGGGTGTGGTGCTCATGGAAGTTCTCCTGTCGTGCGCGTGGAGCAGGGTGTGGCGTGCGCCGTTCCCGGACTCAGGGTTCGGTGGCACCCGATGCGGCGGGCCGAGCAGGGCTGTGAATTGCCGTCGCTAGTCCGTCGGTTCGATGTGTGCCTCGCTCCGGGTGGAGACGAGCAGGGGTCGGTATCGGACCCACAGCAGGAAGGACAGCGCCGCCGCGGTCAGCGCGACGCCGGTCCACAGGTTGACCTCGGAATCCGCGTGGCGCCCGGCGGTCTCCCCGGCGCCGACCAGCCCCATGACGAGCAGGACGACGCCGTAGATGCCGAGGACGGCTCCGATGATCGTGCGGATGTCGAAGGCTCGAGCGGCGTGCGTCGGGGTGGTGGCGAGACCGTCGGGGGTGGCGTGGTTCTCGTCGTCGCCGGGATGCGACGGCCTGGCGTTGGGTGCGTCAGACATGGTGGGCTCCGATCAGAGAAAGGCGAAGTTGAGACCGACGACGATGGCGAGGGAGACGCTCGCGAGGGGCACGGGCCGACGCCACCAGGGCAAGCGTGCGGCGACGACGTCGACGAGGTCGGACTTGGGCGTGAGCGAGTAGACGAGCCCGCGCAGCTCTTGCTCAGGCTTGGGAGTGGTCCCGAGCGTGACGAGAACGCTCAGCAGGATGTCGACGACGAACGCGGTGCCGGCCGCGACGAAGCTCGCGCCCTGACCCGACAGCGGGATGGCTCCCACGCTCAACGGTCCGAGGGCGTCCTCGCTGAGCACGGCGACCAGGACCGCGCCGATCGTGCCGGCGCTGAGGCCGACCCATCCCGCGGTGGCAGTCATGCGCTTCCAGAACATGCCGAGGATGAAGGTGGCGAACAATGGCGCGTTGAAGAAGCCGAACAGCGTCTGCAGGTAGTCCATGAGGTTCGTGTAGCCGGACGCCAGCAGCGCGGTGAACAGGGCGACAACCGTGGCGACGATCGTCGCGATGCGTCCGACGCGTGTGTAGTAGCCGTCGGGCTTGTCCTTCTTGACGTACTGCTGCCAGATGTCGTAGCTGAAGACGGTGTTGAATGCGGAGATATTGGCCGCCATGCCCGCCATGAACGATGCGAGAAGCCCGGCGAGCGCGACGCCGAGCATCCCGTTGGGGAGCAGATCGCGGATCATGAGCAGGATCGCGTCGTTGTACTGCACGGTCCCGGCGCCCTGGCCATCCTTTAGGGCCGTGATCTCCGGGACGAGGACGCTCGCGATGATGCCCGGGACGACGACGACGAAGGGGATCAGCATCTTCGGGAACGAACCGATGACCGGGGCCGTGCGAGCCGATGTGATCGAGTCCGACGCCATGGCGCGCTGCACCTCGACGAAGTTCGTCGTCCAGTAGCCGAAGGACAGCACGAAGCCGAGGCCGAAGACGATGCCGATCACCGACCACACGGGGGAGTCGAAGCCGGTCAGGGACTCACCGGGCCACGAGGAGAGCATCTCCGTTCCGAACGACTCCTCGACGTTGTCGACCAGGCCGCCGACGCCGCCCACACGGTTCAGGCCGACGATCGTCAGGGGGAGCAGGGCCGCGACGATGACGAAGAACTGCAGGACCTCGTTGTAGATCGCGGCGGACAACCCGCCGAGCGCCGTGTACGTGAGCACCACCGCCGCAGCGGCGACCAGGGAGACCCATAACGGCCAACCCAGGAGGGCGTTCACGATGGTCGCCAGGAGGAACAGGTTCACGCCCGCGATGAGCAGCTGCGCCACCGCGAAGCTGATGGCGTTCACTAGGTGCGCGCCGGTCCCGAACCGTCGTCGCATGAACTCGGGGACGGACCTGACCTTCGACCCGTAGTAGAACGGCATCATCACCACGCCGAGGAACAGCATCGCCGGCACGGCACCGATCCAGTAGTAGTGCATGGTGGCCATGCCGATCTGCGCGCCGTTGGCCGACATCCCCATGATCTCGACGGCGCCGAGGTTCGCTGAGATGAACGCGAGCCCGGTGACCCAGGCCGGAAGCGAGCGGCCCGAGAGGAAGAAGTCCAGGCTGGACGAGACCTGGCGACGCGCCAGCCAGCCGATGCCCAGAACGAAGATGAAGTAGACAGCCACCAGCCCGAAGTCGATGAAGTTGGCATCCAGGCGTAGCGGGTTGTCACTGGCTGCACTGATCACGTCGTCCGCCTCACTCTCCGTGGTCGTACGTCACGATGTGGATGAGAACTCGACATGACTGACCGGACGCCGAGGCTCGGCGTGACGCGGTCGGATGACAGGCGTGCTGTGCATGCTTCCGACGGTTGGGTCGGCCCCGCACGGGACTGACCGTCCCGGGGGCGCCGTCCGCTCTCGATCGGGAGCCTCTGTGGATGTTGCGGTCCTACCTACTCCGGACTGTCCGATTCGCCTTCGCGGCGTTCGGGGCGAACGGCATTCCCGCCACACCAGGCGGAACTCGCACCAGCCCAGGAGTGCGGCCACAAGATAGAGGGCCGCGGTCAGGACGATCTGGCCGGTCATGGTGCCGGCTCCATCGTTCTGAAGGCGTCGTCGGCGAGGGCGGAAGCCGTGACCGGCACGATCGTGGTGAGCGACCTGAGGATTTCCGCGGCCTCGATCATCACGTCGACGGAGCGACTGGTGATCGCCTCGCCGGCATGGAGTCGCAGTGCGGCCCGGTACAACTGGTCGCCGAGAGCGGCGGGGTGGCCGTCGTGGGACGGGTCGTGATCGGGGTGCATGTCCGCCTCCTTGAGGATGGGAGCCGCTTCACGGCGCCACCCATCCACCGTCGGCTTGCGAGACGGGGGAGCGCGCCCTGGGAGTCCGTAGTCAGGTGCGTGGGGACTGCGTAGTGCCTGCGTTGCCTGACCAAGGCCATGACCCGGTGCCCGCGGGGATACGCTTGATCGGTGTCGCCGTCCAGAGGCCTTCTGGGTCGGGCCCAGGAGCTGACCCGATTGCAGGAGTTGGTCGTTCGCGCGCGCGACGGGCACAGCGGCGCCATCGTCCTGAGCGGCGAGGCGGGGATCGGCAAGACTGCTCTCTTGGACGCGCTGGTCGCCGACGTGTCCGCGGATGTCCGCGTCGAACGGATGGTCGCCTCCGAGAATGAAATGGAGCTCACCTTCGCGGGACTGCAGCTTCTCTGCGGACGCCTGTTGACGTCGTCGTCGGTAGATCTTCCCGAGCCTCGCCAGCGAGCGTTGGAATGTGCATTCGGCCTCCGCGCCGCGGGACCACCCAACCCGCTCCATCTCGGTCTCGGCGTCCGCGACCTTCTGACGCGTGTTGCTGGCGACGGCGTCCTGCTGTGCGTCGTGGACGACGCACAGTGGCTGGACGAGAGTTCGGCGCGCGCCATAGCGTCCGTGGCCCGTCGTCTCTCCACCGAACGCGTCGCGATGGTCGTGGCGATGCGACACCCCGATGACCGGTTCGCCGACCTGCCCCAGCTGGCCGTATCGGCGCTCAGCGACGCCGACTCCCGTGCGCTGCTGCAGAGGGTGCTACCGGGCGTGATCGATCAGCGGGTCTTCGACCAGTTGCTCGTCGAGTGTCGGGGCAACCCGCTCGCCCTCCGAGAGCTGCCTCGCTCGTCCGTTGCTGGCCTGGCCGGCGGCTACGCGCTCGCCGGTTCCCTGTCGCTCGAGAGCCGGATCGAACGCAGCCTGCTTGCTCGCCTTGACACCCTTCCCCCTCCGACCCGCACCCTGCTCCTCCTCGCCGCGGCGGATCCGACGGGGGATCCGGGCTTGCTGTGGCGCGCGAGCGCACGGCTGGGGCTTGCCCCCGAGAACCTGGACCTTGCTCAACAGGCCGACGCACTCCACGTCTCCGGACGCATCCAGTTCCGACACCCGCTCATTCGCTCGGCGATCTATCGCGCGGCCAGCCCTGCCGCGCGGCGGGCCGTCCACGCCGCTCTGGCCGATGCGACCTACGCCCAACGAGACCCGGACCGACGCGCCTGGCATCGGGCGAACGCGACTCTGCAACCCGCCGAAGACGTGGCAGCCGCCCTCGTGCAGTCGGCCGACCGGGCACGTACCCGCGGAGGTGTTGCGGCCGCTGCCGCCTTCCTCGAACGGGCCGCTCAATTGACGCCCGAGCTCAAGGCGCGGGCTGATCGGCTGATTGCGGCCGCCGAATCCAAGCTTGATGCCGGGGCACCAGACGATGCGCTGCGGCTGCTCGACGAAACTCGCGACCACGAGCTGAACTCCCTCCAGACAGCTCTGGTCGCACGGCTGCGGGCCCGCTGCGAGTACGCGCTTCGTCGCGACCGCAGTGCGCCGCGAAAGCTGCTCGCCGCAGCACAGGCGCTCGAGCCCCACGACCCGGTGCTGGCCAGAGACACGTACATGCAGGCCCTCTCCGCCGCCACCTACGCCGGGAGGCTAGGCGAGCCGGGCGCCATCGAGGAGATCGCGCAGGCGATCATGTCGTCGACGGCCACCGGGGCTCTTGACAGTGCACCGGACCTCATCCTTCGGGGCCAGGCGCAGCTCGCGCTGGGCGGACCATCTCACGCGCTGCCTGTCGTGCGGCGCGCCATCGCGGCCTTCGCCGAGGCGCCGGCCACGGACCACCGAGCTCTCGCGTGGATGTGGTTCGGGGGTCGCGCCGCCCAGGACATCTGGGATGCCGAGGGGCTGAGAACTCTCGCGGAGAAACAGGTCCGGCTCGCGCGTGCCGGAGGGGTGCTCACCGTGCTTCCCATGGCGCTCAATCTGTTGATGGTCGCCCGCACATTCGACGGTAAGCTGGACGGCGCGGAAGCCATCTGCGACGACATCGACACGATCCTCTCCATCACCGGACACCCCCTCCCGCTGTACGGGCGGATCTTTCTGGCTGCCTATCGAGGTCATGTCGACGAGGTCGAGGCCAGGGCGCCGCAACTCCGCGCCGACGGTCACGCGCGAGGTGAGGGGTACGCCCTGACCGTGGCCAACATGGCAGAGGCCGTGGTCTACAACGGCGCGGGCCACTACGAGAAGGCCTTGGCGTCGGCGCGTGAAGAGCTGCCGTACGTCAACGAGCTCGGCCACACGATGCGCACGATGCTCGAGGTGGTCGAGGCCGCCTCGCACCTCGGCGAACGAGATCTCGCAGGCAAGGCAGTCGAACGACTCCATCAGGTGACGAACCCGGTGATCGACAGCAGCCCGTGGGCTGCCGCGTTCATGGCGCTGGTCCACGCGATGCAGGACGACGATGACGGTGAGGCTCACTACCTCCGCGCCATCGACGGGTTCGAGCGGATCCGCGTGCCGATCCTCAAGGCGCGCAGCCAACTTCTGTACGGCGAGATGCTGCGCCGGCACGGGCGTCGTATCGACGCCCGTGCACAGCTGCGCTCAGCAGAGTCCATTTTTGCCGAATGCGGCATGCAGGGGTTCGCCGACCGAGCGCGCGGCGAGCTGGCCGTCACAGGGGAGAAGATGCGCACTCGCGGCACGGCGTCAGCGGACGACCTCACTGATCAGGAACGCAACGTCGCCCGGCTGGCCCGTGACGGCCTCACCAACCGCGAGATCGGAGCACGCCTCTTCATCAGTTCGCACACCGCCGAGTGGCACCTGCGCAAGGTCTTCGCAAAGCTCGACGTCAGGTCGCGGAACGAGCTGTGGAAGGTACTGCCAGGCCCGGACTAGGTCATGTCTCCTAATGGCCGGAGGGGCAGGATGTGCCTGTGGAGCACCTCGTTGACCTGGATGTCCTTGCGGACCGGCTGCGGCCGGTCGTCGAGGAATGGAGACGTGAAGTCGATGTCGGCCCGTTGACCTGGCGCGACTACGAGGCTGGCTGGCCGAAGCCGATCACGCCCGATCGGGTCAGCGTTCGGGTCCCCGAGTCGCTGGGGCTGGATCCTTCGGAAGTACGCCGTCGACGACGTGCTCGAGATCGTCGTCTACACGGGCGGCTGGGCCGACGTCGAGTACCTGGTCGGCCTTGAGGTCTACACCTTCTGTCACGAGTTCCAGGACGCGGACGGTGCGTACTCGGCCGTGGTCTTGGGGGTCGCGGACTTCCTGGCTTAGGACCTCCGCAGCCAGGTGATGATCGCGGCCAGGACGGCGCCTGCGCGGTAGACGACGGCGTGCTTGTCGTAGCGGGTGGCCAGGCCGCGCCACTGCTTGAGCAGGTTGAAGGACCGCTCGACGACGTTGCGCCGTTTGTAGGTCACGCGGTCGAGCTTCGGTGGGCGCCCGCCCTTGGCGCCGCGACGTTTGCGGTTCGCCTGCTGGTCGGACGGTTCCGGGATCACGACTTGGATCCCGCGCCGGCGCAGCATGGCCCGGTTCCCGCGTGAGGAGTACGCCTTGTCCCCGAGCACCGTGTCTGGTGTCGCCTTGGGCGACCTGCACCGAGCCGCGGCACCCAGATGTCGGCGAGCACGACTTCCAACGCTCGCCCGTCGTGCGACTGGCCCGGCGTCACTACGACGGCCAGTGGGCGGCCACGCCCGTCGACGGCGTGGTGGATCTTGCTCGTCAGCCCTCCACGAGACCGGCCGATGCCGTGACCCGCGGGTTCACTGTGGACGAGCCCGTCGCGAAGTTTCTTGTGATTCGACATTGCCCCCTGTGTCCTGCTCCGGGCGGGTCGTGTTCGTCGCGTGCTGGTGGGCGCGGTTGATCGTGGAGTCCACCGAAACCGTCCAGTCGATCTCACCTGCGGCATCGGCCTCGGCCAGCAGCTGGGCCAGGACACGGTCCCAGGTGCCGTCGTCGGCGAACTTCTTGTGCCGCTTCCACACCGTCTGCCACGGACCGAACACCTCGCGGGGAAGGTCCCGCCACGGGATCCCCGTCCGATACCGGTAGGCGATGCCCTCGACGATGGTGCGGTGGTCACCGAACGGGCGACCCACCTTGCCGGCATTCGACGGCAGCAACGGTTCGATCCGCTCCCACTGCTCGTCCGTCAAGACCTGGAACCGACTCACGCCCGCGATCTTGCCGCGAGCCTCACCTCAGAGTTGGGAGACACGCCCTAGACGTGCCGTCGCGACGTCGTGTCGAGGTGCGTAGCGACGTCCACGATCGCATCGACGAACGCTTGCGGCGCCTCGGCCGGAAGATGGTGACCCGCGTGCGGGACATGACGATGCTCGCGCCATCCGGTGAACCTGGCGGCATCGTGCGAGCCGTCGGTGGCGGGGAAGTTCCCGTCCGCCGTGCCGTCGAGCGTGATCGTCGGAGCGCTGATCGCTGGTAGCGAGGCGAGGCGCGACTCGTCTGCTGAATTGGCGACGGCGCCGGGTGCCAGTCCGAGGCGCTGTCGGTAGGCGTGGATGACGACGTCGACGTAGTCGGGGTTCTCGAACGCGCGGGCCGCCCGAGCGAGGTCGTCGTCGGTGAAGACCCACTCGGGTGAGTTCCGGCGCCAGATGACTCGGGCGATCTCCTGCCTGTTCTGCTCCAGTCCCTTGCGGCCCCGTTCGGTGGAGAAATACCAGAAGTACCAGAAGCCCGCCTCGCGCTCGGGCGTGATCGGCACGTGTGCGGAGGCGATGTCGTTGATGAGGTAGCCGTTCACGCTGACGAGCCCGCCGACGCGGTCAGGATGAAGCGCCGCGACCACGCATGCGGCTCGGCCGCCCCAGTCGTAGCCGGCGAGGATCGGGGTCTGCAGCTTGAGGGCGTCGAGGAGTGCGAGCAGGTCGGCTCCGAGAGCGGCCTGCTGACCACTGCGGGGTGTGTCATCGCGGAGGAACCTCGTGGGCCCGTGCCCGCGCAGGTACGGGACGATCACCCGAAAGCCTGCGTCGACCAGCTCTGGGGCGACGTCGATGAAGCTGTGCACGTCGTACGGGAAGCCGTGCAGGAGCACCACTGGCGGCGCGTCTGATGAGCCGAGGTCGTGGTAGGCGACGTCGAGCTCGCCGGCTGCGAGGTGCCGAAGCGTGTGCGCGGTGCCAATCATCGTGTCGTCCTTCCGGGTGTAGGTGCGGTGATATTCACGACCGGGGACGGCCGGACGATGTGATCGAGCCGGCAGCCGACGACGGAGCGCCGGCGCGCCGTCACGATCTCGGTGCCTCCGCGGTCGTTGATCGAAATGACTTCACCGCACAGTGAGCCTCACGTGCACGCGCGACGAGTGGCTGGACAGTGCCGGTGACTGCCAAGGGATCGAACTGCTCGGAGGGAAAATGAAGATCGCAGTAGCTGGAGCGACAGGGACTGTCGGCAAGTACGTCACGAGGTCAGCGCGAGACCGCGGTCACAAAGTCGTCCCACTGAGTCGGACGACGGGCGTGGACCTCCTCGCCGGTCGGGGAATCAGGGAAATTCTGTCCGGCGTGGACGTGGTGGTCGACGTGACCAACAAGACGACACTCTCTGCATCCGTCGCTCGCCGGTTCTTCGAGACGGTGACTCGTCATCTGCTCGCCGCCGAGACGTCCGCGGGCGTGGGGCATCATGTGGCGCTGTCCATCGTCGGCATCGACGACATCGACGCCTCGTACTACGCCGGGAAGCTCGCGCAGGAGCGAGTGGTCGCTTCCGGACCGGTCCCATGGACCATCGCCCGAGCGGGGCAGTTTCACGAGTTCGCCGGGCAGCTTCTCACAGGCATGAAGGGGCCGATCGCCATCATGCCCAGATGCCTGACGCGCCCGGTCGCCGCACGCGACGTCGCCGAGCACCTTGTCGACCTCGCGGAGACAGCGCCCCAGGGACGCGCCACCGACCTGGTCGGTCCGCGCGACGAGGTTCTCGCGGATCTCGCCCGCCGTCAGCTCGCGCACGACGACATCCGACGTCGAGTCGTCGAAGTCCGATTCCCCGGCGCCTACGGGCGTGGGCTGGCCTCAGGTTCGCTGCGCGGCGGGCGAGACCACGTCGCGACAACGACCACGTTCGAGGAATGGCTCCACGGTCCGGATCACCGAGCGAGCGGTCGGCTGTGAGCCGCCCTTCCACCCCGCGGGAGTCGTCATGGAGCTGGCAGTCTTTGCAGGCGTCCTGTCGACCGTCCTGTTCGCCTCGGCGAACCTCCCGATGGTCGTCAAGGCGATCCGGTCGCGCAACTTGGCCTCCTACAGCCGACCGTCCCTTGCACTCGCTAACGTCGGCAACATCGTCCACACGATCTACGTGGTCAGTCTCCCGTTCGGCCCGGTCTGGATTCTCCACGGCTTCTACCTCGTGACGACGGCCGCCATGTTTGTCATGGCCCTTCGCTATCGAGCGGACGCGTCACCGGCCGGAGCATCCCGTGTCGCGCCTGTGGTCGGGTCGCGCTTGAGCGTCAAGGGTTCCGGGCGGGGCTGTTCTCGCGCCGAGGGGCGCACCCTGTTGTGGCGATCCGCTACTGCTTGGGAGTGCGCCGTCGCGATGCTTCGACTTTCAGTGTTCGTTCGGAAGGGTCAAGCGGTGGGCGGTAGTCGTCGGTGCGACGAAAGACACCATCGCCTCTGATCTGCGCAGCCTCGGCGTGGTTGCCTTCGAGCTCGGCAATCCTTGCGAGATCCAGCCGGGCGGTCTCGTCGTAGGGGGAGGCACTGAGCGCGGTCTCGGCGGCTCGGCGGGCGGTGGATAGGTCGCCGTCTCTCATGGAGCGGGTGGCGACGAGGTGGGCGACGTCGACGATCGCGGCTGCGAACTCCTGGTCGAAGCGTTCCCCCTCGAACATCCACGTCCAGGAGTCGGCGCGCAGGTCGGCGAACGGCTCACCGCGTATCAGTCGGAGAGCGGCCACGAGGTCGGGGAGCCCGTCGGCACCGCGCGCCTGGGCGCGAGCGCGCAGCCGGCGGAACAGGTCCATGTCGAACAGCACGCCGCGCACGATGTACCCGTTCCAGCCGGTCTCGCTGCGCTCACGGGTGCTGGGTGCGGTCGGCAGGTACTCCTCGCCGGTACGGGGGTCGACGCCAAGGTACTTGCGCAGGTGGCTGATCTCGACGCGTGCGCGCTCGCGGGTGTAACCGAACTCGTCGGACAGCGTGGCGGATGGGACGCCGTGCGGGTGGGCCCACAGGTAGGTCATGAGCTCGATGTAGTGGTGCTTGCGCTCGGAGACCTCCTGGCTGACGCCGTGAGCGGTGGCGCGAAGCGTGCCGAGCAGCATGACGCGCGGCACCGGGCACTTGTCGCCCAGATGCCACAGCTCGAGGTCGGTGTCGAGGGTCGGGTCGGCGGCGTGCACCGTGTCGGTGGTCGACGGCGGTACCGGCGGGGCGAGAGCGGCGACGTCTTGCTCGGTGGTGGCCGCGGCGTCCACGTAGGCGGTGGCAGGCTCAGGCAGCAGCGACGTCGGCCCGGCTTCCTCGTCAGGCGCGGGCCGCTCGTCGACAAGCGGCTCGCGCAGCGCGCCGGTCTGGTTCATGAACGCCCGGTATCCCTCGGTGATCGTGACGTCCACCGGCACGGGCACGTTCGCCCGGCTCTGGGTGGCGCGGACGATTTCGGCGACCGCCGCAGCCTCGGCCTGGCTCAGCCCGGGTACGCGGAGGTCGATGCCGAGGGTGGGGACCGCAGGCGCTTGTCGTCGACCTCGATGATCGTCGCCGATTCCGTGGCCGGATCGCCGAGGGCGAAACTCGTCAACTCCGCGGGCAGGATTCCGGAGGTCGGGAGCCCTTCGTCCGCGCGGACACCTTCGACATAACCGGTGTAGCCGCCCATGGCGAAGAGGGCAGCGCCTGCGACCCCCACAAACCAGCACATCGCGGTGGCCAAGCGGTAGTAGTCGAGCGAGTCCATGCTGCTCCCTAGGGCATGTGCGGAAGGTGCGAGGGCGGATGCCCGTCCTGGAGGCACGGTACTGGTCCGGTGCCTCCGACAGCGGGAGGACCCGCAGCGCGTGTAAAACGGACATACCGGTGGGGCGTGTGGAGCACCGACACCTTGGCGCAACGAGAGCACCCCGCCGCAGCGTGGCGACGGGGTGCTCTCCTGCGACAGGTCAGGCGGCGCGCTGCTCGAACTCGTCGCCGGTGGCCGCGCCGAGGTCGACGACGGCCTTGACGACCCGGACCTTCGCGCCGTCCTTGGTCTCCTCCATGTGCAGGTACGCGAGCACCTTGTGGCCGATGAGGTCCTTGAACCGCTTGGCCAGCGCGCGGGCGGCGGGGTCGCCCTCGGAGCGGTCGGTGCGGAACGACTCCTGGCCGTTTGGGGCCCACTTGCTCGGCCGGGTCTTGACGGTGATGAAGCCGCGGGTGGACTTCGCCTCCTTCTGGACACGCTCGACGACGCAGACGAACCGCTTGTCGGCGTCCGTGATGGCCTCGATGGCCTTGCGAACGCGCGAGGAGGGGGAGACGAGGGAGAGGGTGATCTCGCTCGCCATCTCGGCGACGTGGGCGTCCCACGCCTCGCGATCGTCACCGACGGGGCCCGCGGCGCTGAACGCGGGACTGTACCGTTTTCGGCTCTGTCGCACTTTCGGTGATGCTGGCGGCCGGCGTGTTGGTTCTGCCATGATCTGCCGTGATCGATGCGAAGGTGCTGGTCAGTGCGGCTTTCCGGGGGTTGAGAGGGCTGGTGCTTGAGGGTGTCGCGGAGCGTGGTGACGGGTTGGTGGTGACCATGGCGACGCAGGATGGCCCGGCGTCGTGCCCGGTATGCGCGACACCGTCTGCCCGTGTCCACGATCGGGCGGTCCGCTGCCCGGCGGACCTTCCGGTGGCCGGGTTACGCGTCGAGCTGCGCGTGCGGGTGCGGCGCCTGGCATGCCAGATGACTACCTGCCCGCGCCGCACGTTCCGCGAGCAGGTCCCGGGCGTCCTGGAGCGATACCAGCGCCGCACGGCCCGGTTGCACGGCGCGCTCGAGGCCCTCACCGTCGAGCTGGCCGGGCGTGCCGCCACACGAGTGGCCCCGGCCCTCGGGATCGAACTTCGGCGGGACACCGCGCTGCGGGTCCTGCGCTCCATCGCGCTGCCGGATCTCTTGGTGCCTCGGGTACTGGGGATCGACGACTTCGCGCTGCGCCGTGGGCAGGTCTACGCCACCGTCCTGATCGACGCCGAGTCCGGCCGGCGTGTCGACGTCGTCGAGGGTCGCGGCGCCGACGTCGTCACAGCGTGGCTGCGAGAGCACCCGGGCGTGCAGATCGTCACGCGGGACGGGTCGACCGTCTACGCCCAGGCCGTGCGCGAGGCCCTCCCGGACGCGGTGCAGGTCGCCGACCGGTGGCACCTGTGGCACAACCTGGCCGACGCGGTCAGCAAGGAGATCGCCGCGCACTGCGCCTGCTGGGCGGCGACGACCGCGACCGGGATGCGCACCGGACGCATCGCGGAGACCACCGCCGAGCGCTGGACGCAGGTACGCGAGCTGCGCGATGCCGGGGTCGGGCTGCTCGACTGTTCCCGACGGCTCGGGATCGCGCTCAACACGGTCAAGCGGTACGACCGGGCCGCCCAACCCGAGCAGATCGCCCGACCCCCGCGCTACCGGCCTACCCTGGTCGACCCCTACCGCGACCACCTGCGCGAACGCCGCCAGGGCGACCCCGGCGTCAGCGTCCAGCAGCTGCTCACGGAGATCCGCGCCCTGGGCTTCACGGGAAGTCAGAACCTCCTCTACCGGTACCTGAACCAGCACCGGCACCTGGACGCCGACCCCCACCTGTCACCACGCCGGGCGACCCGACTGCTACTGACCAGGCCGTCGAACCTCACCGAGCGGCAGACCGCTCGGCTGGCCAAGCTCATCGCAGCCTGCCCCGAGATGACAGCGCTGAGCGGCCTCGTGCGCTCGTTCGCGGCCCTCCTGGTCCCCGACCCCGCGAACGCCGCAGCGCTGACCTCGTGGTTGGACCAGGCCCGCGCGGCCGGTCTGCCCCACCTGCACTCGTTCGCCCGCGGCATCGAACAGGACCACGACGCCGTCGTCGCCGCACTCACCACGAGCTACCACAACGGCCGGACCGAGGGCGTCAACACGCGCACCAAGATGCTCAAACGCCAGATGTACGGAAGAGCCGGCTTCGACCTCCTGCGACACCGCATCCTGCACACCTGACCCGATCGTCGGCCATCACCGAAAGTGCGACAGAGCCGAAAGCTGGACGGACCCATACCCGAAGGTTTGATACCGATGACGCGACTTCCTGCGCGCAAGATCTGCGCCAGCGTGGCTCTTTCCGCGACGGCCCTGCTTGGTGTCACGGCCGCTGCGCATGCTGCCGACGCGGGACCGCCACCCGACGTGGCAGACTCGCTCGCGCCGGGCGGGGACGCTTTCGAAGAAGCGGTGGAACTGAACACCACCGAGTCGGGTGCGATGGCGAACCAGCGAGCCGCTGAAGTGGAGCAGTCGATCGACTTCGGCGAGGCGCGGCAGTCGGAGTGGTGGCGCACGCGCTTAACAGAACCACGGCTGAGTTCATCGGTGGGCCTTCCATCTCTATCGCTGACCTCCGTCCGCTGAAGGCTCAGCAGTTGGAGGAGGCCCTGGCGGACGAGGGCGATGCCGAGCCCGGAGCGATAGGCGCCTCGTTCAGCGACGCTTCTGCCGGGGCGAGCCCCAACGCGCTGTGGTTCTGGGTCTCGGCGGTGGGGTTGGTTCTAGTCGGTGGAAGCGGCTACGCGCTGGGACGCACTCGGAAGAGTGGGGCACCGGAGTCCGACTGAACTCAGATGATCGCTCAGAGAAGGACAGCCACCTGCTGGCGCCATGACGTGCCTGATCAGCCCGGCGTCTCGTAGTCGGCCCATGGGCGGTCACCACGTGGGCACGCTGCGCGCAGGTGGACCGGTCGTTCATGGGCGAGTCGCACGCCAGGGAGGAGCCCAGGGCGGCGACCTGCCCCTGGCCTGGTGCAGTCATCAATTCTCGCAGCGTGCCCCTGGACCACAGGCTGATGCTGCGTGCTCCGAGGTGCTGGGCTACCCGGAACTTCCGGTGTGGACCTGAACGCGGCGCTGCCCATCGATGACGTCGACCTGGCGTACGTACACGAGGAGCTGGCGGTCGTCCGGGCGGATGTCAGCGCCTGCCGCAAACGAACTTCCTGAGCCCGTCGTGGACCAGTGCGCGCTGGTCGACAGCGCCTCCGAGGAGGCGCCCGACCTCGTCCTGTGGCGCCCCGCCGAAGGCGTCTCCGAGGTCCTCTTCGCCGAGGGTGCGGTCAAGTCCTTGGACGAGAACGTCACCGGTCGCACGCAGGACGGCGGCACGTTCCACTACCGGATGAGCGCTTGGGAGTTTGCTGATGCCGAGGCGGCCGCTGGCGTGTCGGTGTTCACGGTGGTCGAAGAGTGCGGTGCATTTACGCTGACCTGCGCTGGCACCGACTTCCTGGTCCTGGACGACGAGCACGAGACGTTCCTGGTGGCGTTCCGGTCAGGGTCCATGGTCCACCTGGTCGAGAGCCTGATCGGGCGCGACAGCCACGGAGAGCGCGAAGTCATCGCAGACACCGACAGCGGCGCCGTCAGGGACTCAGCTCGCAAGCCACGCAGCGAGGCCGGAGCGCCCCGATCTCGCTCGACAGCCCCATCCAAGTCTCCTCGAAGGGGTGAACTTCAGCGCAAACAAGGTTCCTGCGAAGTGTGTGCTTCCCGGCGCGGGGACGATGCTGGTGCAGTCCTCAACGGGGAGGCCGAGATGAGCAACGACGGTGCGATGTCCGATGGTGTTCCCGGTGGTGCCCCAGGCGTGGCCTTGGAGCCGGATCCCGCGGCCCCTTCAACCCCGGGGCCGACTCCGGTGCCGAATGCGGATCCGCCGCAACCTTCCTGGCCGACGATCGAGGGCATCGCATGGGTGCCCGCCTATGAAGCGAGCCAGGTGCGCGCCGCGATGGGTCTGTGGCGCACCATCGGGGCCTGGTCGGCCGTGGTCCTGTTCCTCGCGAGCGTCGTGCTCGCGTTCGTCACCTCGGGCGCAGAGGTGGCGATCATCGCCGTCGGCGGCGCACTGGCGCTGGCCGCGCTCCTGGTCTGTGTCGGCATCGGGATGATCCAGGGCGAGGCACTCGTGGCCAAGAGGCGCAAGATCCTCGTCCCTAGCACCCCCGAGGGGCTGCGAAACCTGATCAACTCCGGGGTCGTGGACGCTGACCAGCTCAAGGTCCTCAAGGACGCGGTCTCGACCTCGACACCTGGGCGTGCCGTGATCTTCGCGGGCGTGTTCATCCTGACCGCCGGTGTGATCGCCGCGGCGATCGCCTCCTTCAGCGTGGAGGACGGCGCGCAGCCTGGTCCGAGCCCCAGCCCGTCAGTCTCGGTGACGACCGAGGGTTAGGCACCGCCGTGTGAGGCGCGAGCCCCTCTGCCGGGTGTTTGTGATCCGATCCTTCCCGGATTCTTGCCGTTCACGACAGACCGGCTGCGTATCGTGCGGCGATCGTCGTGGCCGCTTCGTCGATGACCCGGTGGGTCTCCTCGTCGCTGAGCGACCAGTTGCCATGGACGAGGTGGGGCCAGAAGACGACGGTGGCGATCATGCCGAGGAACTGCGGCGCCGCCACGTCCGGATCGTCGACGGCGGCGTTCCCTGCGGCGGTCTCGGTCTGGAGGTAGTGCCTCAGCGTCGCCAGCATGGTCAGTGCACCGAAGTCGAAGGTCCGCGCGCGGAGCTCGGGGAACCGGGGGGTCTCGGCGATCACGATCCGCATCAGGTCCACCATGCCTGGACGGGACAGTAGCTCGGCGTAGGCATGACCGAGGTTGACCAGGCCTGCGTGGAAGTCGCCCGGCGGCGGGTCGGGGACCTGTCCTGCCGGTGCGTCGCCGGCTGCCAGCACCGTGGCTTCGAAGAGCTCGGCCTTGGTCGGGAACTGCTTGAACAGCGTCGCCTTGGAGACGCCGGCGCGTTCGGCGATGCGGGCCAGCGAGGTGCGGTCGTACCCGGACTCCAAGAAGAGGACGCGGGCGGCGTCGAGGATGGCGGCCCGGTTGGATGCTGCGACCTGGCGGTGGTAGTCGGGAACGTCGCGGGACATGTGCCAAGCATGCCATGGAGGTGAGTTGCTTGACTCGCCTCCCCTGCGCCGTCTACTCTCAATGAGGCGAGTCGCTCGACTCACCTCAATGGAGAGGGTAGGACGATGGCGAAGGTGATGATCCATGCGACGGTGTCGCTCGACGGGTTCATGGCCGATTCCGAAGGCGGATCGGACTGGATGTCCGGATTCCCGGTCGCGGCCGAGGACAGGGACCTGGTGGCCGGCGTGATGGCGGAGGTCGGCGCGGTGGTGGGTGGAGCGAACCAGGCCCAGACGATCGAGGACGACGAGATGCCGTACGGGGGCACCCTGGGGGTCCCGGTGTTCTTGATGACGCACCGGCCCCACGAGCCGATCGAGAAGGACGGCGTCACCTACGCCTTCGTCGTCGACGACATCGAGGAAGCGGTCGGTGCGGCCAAGCGTGCGGCCGGGGGCAAGTCGGTCAGCCTGCTGGGCGGCAGCATCGCCAGACAGTGCCTGACGCGGGGGCTGGTCGACGAGATCCAGCTGCACGTCGTGCCGATCCTGCTCGGCGAAGGCATCTCGCTGTTCGCGGGACTCGGACGTCGCGTCGACGTGGAACGCGTCGAGACGGTGGGGTTCGCCGGCGAGGCCCATCTCCGCTACCGCGTCCGTTCGTGACTGCCCCGCACGCACCGCAGCCTCTGGGTTGAGCCGCTCGGAGGCTGATGCGAAGAGGTGACCGGCCGACGCAGGGGTTCCGCGTCGAACCCGCTTGTGGGCCGTGACGGGTCCGACCGCCGGTCGGGCGCCCCGGACATCTCCTTGTTCCCGTGGATGCCGAGGCGCCGGACCGCGAGCACGGCGGGGCGCGCGCGTCGCGATCGATCAGACCGCCGCTCAGGGCCGGAGGTTCTCCAGGTCGGCCAGGAGGCTCGGGTGGGTCGGCTCCCATCCGAGCTCACGCCGGGTGACCGCGCTCGACGACGGCTGGTCGGCGGCGAAGACCTCGGCGAGCGGGCCGAACGTCTCCGACGGCACCTCCCGGACCGGGACGTCGAGCCGGCGGCCGATGACGGTGGCGATGTCGAGCATGGTGTCGCCCTCGTCGGCCACCGCGTGCCACGCCGTCCCGGCGGGCGCGTTCTCCAGCGCCAGCCGAAGGAGCACGGCTGCGTCGAGCGCGTGCACGGCGGGCCAGCGCTGGGAGCCGTCTCCCAGATAGCCGGACACGCCGGCGCCGCGGGCGATCTGGGCGAGGAGAAAGGCGAACCCGCCGGCGCCGTCCTTGTGGACGGTGCGCGGGAGGCGGACCGCCACGCTCCGCACGCCGCGGGAGGCCAGGTCGAGGATCGCAGTCACGGACAGGCCGCGACCACCGACGATTCCGTCCGTCGGGATCGGGTCGGCCTCGGTAGAGGCGCGGCCCAGCGCCTGCGGGGTGCCGGAGACGGTGACGAGCGGGCGCCCGCTGCCCACGAGCTCGTCGCCTATGGCGGCAAGGGCCGCGCCTTCCTCGGCGATCCCGTGCGCCACGGTTTCCGCGCTGGTGAAGTCGTTGCTGAAAGCGAGGTGGATCACGCCGTCGGCCTGGGCGGCGGCGGAGCGAAGCGTGGGCAGGTCGGCGAGGCTGCCGCGGACGGGAGTCGCGCCCGCCGCATCGAGCGCGGCGGCGGATGCGTCCGAGCGGGCGAGCGCGGCGACGGCGTGCCCGTGGCTGAGCAGCTCGGTGACGACGGGGGAGCCGATGAGACCACTGCCACCGGTGACGAAGACGTGCATGGGACTCCTCAAGTGATGGGACCTTTGTCCCATCACTGTACAGCCTGATGGGACAAAGGTCCCATCGACTAGGATGGGGCCATGGCTCGATGGGAACCCGGCGCACGCGAGCGGCTCGTCCTCGCCGCGATCGACCTGTTCACCGAGCAGGGGTACGACGCCACGACGGTTGCGCAGATCGCTGAGCGCGCAGGGGTCACCAAGAGCACGTTCTTCCGCCACTTCCCGGACAAGCGTGAGCTTCTCGTGGCCGGACAGGACGCGTTGAGCCGGTTGCTCAGCGACGGGATCGCGGACGCACCGCCCGGCGTCGGGCCGCTCGAGGCGGTGGCCGCCGGGCTCGAACGCGCGTCGTCGTCCATGGGTCCGACGAACCACGAGACCGGGCCCCGCATCAGGGCCGCCGTCGCGGCCAGCACCGAGCTGCAGGAGCGCGACGCGCTCAAGAGCGTGGGCCTGGCCGCAGCGATGACGTCCGCGCTGCTGGCGCGCGGCACGCCCGACCCGGCCGCACATCTCGCGGCCGAGCTGGGCGTGCTGGCTTTCAAGCGCGGCTACGCCGCGTGGCTGGAGGCCGCAGACGGCGGCGACGGTACGCCGGCGCGGTACACGCTGGCGGCGCTCGACGACCTCCGGGCGGCTACCAGGCTGTTGGGCTGACCCCCCGGGTCATGCCAGGTCGGCGACCCCGGCGGCCTGTGGGAAGCGCGCGCAGGCCCAGGTGCCCGCGACCGCAAGGAGCACGAGCGGCCCGACCGTCGGCCACGGCGACACCAGCGGGACCTGTGTGGCGAGGACCAGCGACGTTCCTGCGACGCCGGTTCCGACGCCGGCGGCCGCGCCGAGTCGGCGGGCCCGGTCGCCGGAGTTCCGGAGAAAGGTCGCCACGAGCGAACCGGCGACGATGCCTCCCGCGCTGAGGACCGCCCCTGCGAGTGCCCCCAGGAACATCGCCCAGGTGGTGAACGCACCACCGTCGATCACGCCGAGGGCCAGCCCGGTCAGGACCCCGAGGAGCGTCCCGGGCACCAGGAGGTCACGGAGCGCCCAGAAGAGGGTGCGACGCATGGTTCGTGCTCCTCGCCGAGGATCTTTGCGGATGCCTTGCCCACCTGAGCCGCGCCCGACCTCGAGAAGCACTGCTCACGCTGCGCCGCTGACGCCCCGGCGCGGACGAGCATATCCGTGCGGCGCCCGAACCGTACGGGCACCCGTCCGGTCAGGAGAGCTGCAGCGCCCTGAGGTCGCGGCGTGACGTAACTCCCAGCTTGCGGAAGATGTTGCGCAGGTGGGCCTCGACGGTGCGTGGGCTGAGGAACAGCTGGGTACCCACCTCGCGGGAGGTGGCGCCGGTGGCCACCAGCCGTGCCACGTGCAGCTCCTGGGCGGTGAGCCCGTCGGTCGGACGAGCGGTCCGTGCCCGCGGGTGCTCGCCCGTCGCGCGGAGCTCGCGTGCGGCGCGGGCGGCGAACGCGTCCGCGCCCATGTCTGTCAGGAGCTGGTGAGCGGTGCGGAGCTGGTCCCGGGCGTCGCGGCGGCGGCCCTCTCGGCGCAGCCACTCGCCGTAGACGAGACGGGTGCGAGCGAGGTAGCCGCGCACCCGGCTCTGCGCGAGCTGCGCGATCGCCTCGCGGTACCGGTCCTCGGCGGCCGGCCCGGTCCTCGTGAGCGCCTCCGCCCGAGCCGCCATGCCCAGCGCCCAGGGGGTACCGCTGGCTCGAGCCCGGGCGCAGAGCTGCTCTGCCGCCTCGGCCGCGCGTCGGGGCTGCCCGGCGCGTGCCGCCGACTCGACGAGCTCGAAGTGCGCCAGGTTGCTGAGCGACAGCTCCGGGGACTCGAGCGCACGTGCCGCGGCCTCCTGAGCCCATCGATAGTCGCCTCGCCCGTTGTGGAGCACGGACATCGCGTACTGCGCCAGGGCGGCCTCCGTGCTCCGGCCCGAGAAGCCGACGCCCGCGGCGTCGGGCGCGGTGGTCTCGGCCCGGTCGCCACGCCAGGCGCCCAGGATGGCGTGGGCGTGCCGGACGTGGACGCCGCCGGTGGCGTGGGTGATCGCCGTGGCCTCAGTGGCGAGCTCGCCGGCCCGGGCGAGGTCGCCCAGGAGCACCGACGTGATCGACCAGAAGCGCAGCGCGTCGGGGAGCGTCGCGAGCGCGCCCGACTCGCGCGCCCGCTGGACGTTGCGGCCGGCCAGCACGAGCAGCAGCTCGTCGTCGAGGATGGCCACGGCGTTGCGCCCGGCGAGCCGCAGCCAGCGGTCGTGCTGGCGGCTCGGCCCGGGGCCGGCGCCGCGGGTGTCGAGGAACGCCTCGATGGCGAGCCGCAGCCCGGGCGCGCCCGTCTCGTACCCCTGTGTGAGGGCCGTGACCAGGCCGTCGAGCAGCAGGTCCGGCGGCTGCGGAGCGCTCGGTGGCGCGGGGGCGGCACGAGCGGCCTCGGCCACCGCCAGCACGTCACGGTCGAGGTCGCCGGTCACCAGCGCGGTGTCGAGCGCCTGCAGGTACGTCTGACGGGCCAGGGCCGGGTCGAGCGGGGTGAGGGTCCGGGCGGCGTCCAGCAGCATCCCGGGCACCTCGCTGCCGCGGCGCCGGTAGAACGCGATCTGGGCGCGGAGCAGCGCGAGACGGGCTCGGGGCAGGGCGTCGAGCGGCCCCGAGGATGCGACCGCCAGCAGCTCGAGGGCGGACTCGGGTGCCCCCGCCTCCTGCAGTGCGTGGGCGCCCTCCAGCGCCCGCCTGGCGCGGGCGGCAGGATCGGGAGTCAGCTCGGCCGCCCGCCGCAGGAACGCGGCCGCGGCGGCCACACCGCCGCGGCCGCGCGCCCGACCGGCCGAGCGTTCCAGGTCCGCGGCGGCGTCCTCGTCGGCCCCCAGCACCGCCAGCGCGCGGTGCCAGGCGCGGCGGTCGGGGTCGGCCGCAGGGTCGGTCGTCTCGGCCAGCGCCCCGTGGGCGCGGCGACGGTCGGGTGCCGTGGCCGACTGGTACACCGCCGACCGCACGAGCGGGTGCCGGAACCGGACCCGGGCGCGGACCTCCAGCAGGCCGGCGGCCTCCGCGGGCGTCGCCGCCTCCGGGTCGAGGCCCAGGTGTGCGGTCGCGCGCCACAGGAGCGCGACGTTGCCCGTCGGGTCGGCGGCGGCGACGAGCAGCAACAGCTGGGTCTGCGGTGGCAGGCTGGCCGATCGGCGTCGGAACGTGTCCTCCACACGGCGGGGGACGCTCAGCGCGTCGGGCAGCTCGAACCCGCCGGCCAGGTCGGCCGGCCGCGCGGCACGGGGCAGCTCCAGCAGGGCCAGAGGGTTGCCGCCCGCCTCGGCGAGGATCTGCTCGCGGACCCCCTCGTCCAGCGGTGCGCGCACCGCCGTGCCGAGCAGCGCGCGGGCCTCGGGCTCCGCGAGCCGCTCCAGACGCATCTCGGACAGCCCGGTGAGCGGGAGCCGGTCGCCCTCGTCGGAGTCACGCACCGCGAACACGAGGGCCAGCCGTTCGGCGCCCAGCCGGCGAGCCGCGAAGGCGAGGGCCTGCGCCGACGCCTCGTCCAGCCACTGCGCGTCGTCGACGAGGCACAGAAGAGGCCGTTCCTCGGCGACCTCGGCCAGCAGGCTGAGGACGGCCAGCCCCACGAGGAACCGGTCGGGCGCGTCGCCGTCGTGGAGCCCGAACGCCACGCCGAGCGCGGCCTGCTGGGGAGCAGGCAGCACGCGGGCGTGACCCAGCAAGGCACCGCACAGCTGGTGCAGCCCGGCGAACGCGAAGTGCGTCTCGGACTCGACGCCGACCAACGACTCGACGCGGAAGCCTGCGGCGATCGCCGTCTGCTGGGCGTGCTCGAGGAGCACGGTCTTGCCGATTCCGGGCTCCCCGCGCAGCACCAGGGAGCCGCTGCGCCCGGACCGGGCCAGCGAGAGGAGCTTCTCGACCGCTTCACGCTCTGAGCGCCGGCCCACGAGTTCCGTCAGGTCGTGCTCCCCTCACCGTCCCCGAGCAGGTAGCCGTCACGGTAGCCGCCCCCGACGCGGGGCGCGACGGGCGCGCAGCGTCGTCGCACACCGTCTCCACGTTCTCCGTGGTGCCGCACCGTGCACACCTAGGTAGCTCTCACCGACGCGAGCGCTCGGTCACCGGTGCGAGCCTGACGCCCCCGCTGCCCACGGCGGCGGGACGCAGCGGCCCCTACGTGGCCGCTGCGTGACGCACTCACGTCGCACGAGAGGAAGGTCCAGCAATGAATCCCGTCGAGCAGGTCGTCAGCAACTTCCAGCAGCTCGTCGCCCAGGTGCCCGAGGTCGTCCAGCCACTCGTCGCCATGCTCGCGGGAGCGATCCCGTTCGTGGACGGCGAGGTCGCGGCCATGATCGGCGTCCTCGGCGGCATCCATCCCGTCCTCGCGGCCGTCGCAGCGGCCACGGGAAACTTCGTGTCCGTGCTGGTGGTCGTCGCGGTCACCTCCCGCACGAGGTCGGCCGTCGTCGGTCGCCGCCGCGTCCCGGTCGGGGTGGGTGGAGGCCCGGGAACGTCGGCGAACCCCGACGGGGACGGGCTCGGCGACCTGGCGTCCTCGACGCCGGTGTCCAAGGGGCGTCGGCGACTGAACCGGTGGCTGGTCCGGTTCGGCGTCCCCGGCGCGAGCGTCCTCGGCCCGCTGGCGATCCCCGGGCAGTTCACGGCGGCGATCCTCGTGGGGAGCGGGACGCCGCGCCGGTGGGTCCTGCTCTGGCAGGCCGTCTCGATCGTCCTCTGGACGTCGGTCGGCACCGTCTCGGCGTGGGCCGCGCTCGCCGTCATGGCCGGGGCGTCCTGAGGTCGCCGCGGTGGTCCTCGGCGTGACGGGCCCCGCGCGACCCCCGGTTCCGCAGGGAACTGGTGGCGAGGCCCGTCGCTCCCAGCGTTCTCGACGCCCGCGGCGGCCGGCCAGGCCGGCCGCCGCGGGCACCAGCTCGATCGTCCACGCAGATTGTTCCCCGCCGGTCTCCCGGTCTGGGTCTTGGGGGACGATCTGCCCGCCCTGGTACTGCTGGCGCGGTGGGCAGAGCAAGGAACCGGGGGGTGCCGTCGGCGATCACCCCCCACAGGGGGCTCGGCCGGGCCGACAGTCAGGAGCGAACAGCCCAGGCGGCAACGAGAGCCGCCACGAGCAGACAGGTGCCCCCATGACGGTCCCGCCCGGCCCGACCACGGACTCCCGACCGGACGCCGGAGCTCCGGACCGCCGGCGCGCCCGGCTCCTTGCCACGGTGACCGCCGCGGTGATCGGGGTCGCCGTCGCGATCTCCGGAGGCGCGGTGCCGGCCGAGCGACCGGCGGCGTCCACCCCGGTGCCGCCGGCCGTGACCACGCGGGACCTGCCGCCGTCGGCCAGTGAGGTGGAGGCGGTCACCGTCGACCAGCTGCCCGCCGTGGGCCGGGTCGTGAGCGCCGGCCGCTACACGAACTCGGGATACCGGTCCCAGGCGAAGGCGATGGCGAAGAAGTACGGGCTGACCGTCCGCTGGGTCAAGGGCAACGCATGCCCCGGGGTGAAGAACTCGATCGGCTGCTACACCTCGGGCAAGACGCGCATCACCCTGTCCACGGCGCTGCGGCGCTACCCCAAGAAGGCCGTGCGGTTCGTGGTCGCCCACGAGGCGTCCCACCACAAGATCTACCTGCGGTGCGGGACGGCCCGCCCGCCGATCTCCGGCAAGCGGGCCGAGAACGTCACCGACGCCTACGCCGCGAAGGTGCTGCGCGTCACGGGCGCCACCGGCTACGGGTACACGAGGTCCGACGTGACCAAGGCGAAGAAGATCAAGGCCGGCACGTGCTGGTCCAAGCAGAAGACCGTCAAGGCCAAGAGCACGGGCGAGAAGTTCCTGGCCCTGACCACGTTCCGCACGCGGTACACGGTGACGAAGGGCACGCGCCTGACACTGCTCGGCAAGATCGAGAACGGCTACTACGTGGTGCGCGACCGCGCGGGCCGGCGCGGCTACGTCAGCTCGCTGGCGTGGAAGGCGCCGTCGCGCACCGTCACCGCCACGGGGAAGAGCGGCGTGGTCTGGCGCTACGGGACCGGCGCGGCGTCGCGACCCCTGAAGGCGGGGGAGAGGTTCGGCATCCTGCGGTCTCACGACAAGAACTACAACCTGGCGCGGGCGTCGAACGGCCGGCTCGTGCTGGTCTCCAAGCGAGGCTTCTGAGCGGGCGGCACGACGACGGTCTGCCGCCGCCGTGCCGCCCGTACGGGTCAGGACCCCAGCGACGCCTCGATCATCGAGCTGAGCTCGTCGACGGCGTAGACCTGCGCCTGCGGGGTGCCCAGCGAGTACGCCTGCGCCAGGTCGCCGTCGATGACGACCGCACGCCCGTCGGCGACCGCGGGGACGGCCTTCCACTGCGGGTCGTCGGTGATCTGCGCGGTCTCGATGAAGATCGGGAACGCGACGATGAGGTCGGCGTCGAGCAGGTCGAGCTGCTCGTCGGAGATGTCCACGCTGAACCCGGACTCGTTCGCCGGGAGGTCCGCGACGGTGGGCGACGGGGTGAAGCCGAGCCGCTCGAGGAAGACGACGCGCTCCGAGCCCTCGACGTACGCGCCCCAGCCCTCGGACGTGCGGGTGGCCGCCGTCGCGGTCTTCCCGGACCAGTCGGGGTGCGCCTTCGCGGCCTCGGCGAAGGCCTTGTCGAGCGCCTCGAGCTGGGCCGCCCCCTCCTTCGGGACGCCGAGCGCCGCGGCGATCATCATCGTCTGCTGCTCGGTGCGCGTGAGGTAGTTCTCCCCGCCCTCGGGCACGCCGACGGTCGTCGCGATCTGCGAGAGGCGGTCGTAGCGCTCCTTGTCGCCCGAGCTCTTGACGTCGAGGATCAGATCGGGCTCCAGGGCCGCGATCTGCTCGTACGACGGCTCGAGGGTCTCGACGATCTCCGGGGACGTGGTGTAGCCGTCGGACCACGGGCCCACGCCGTCGCCGCCGAACCCGAGCCAGTCGGAGGCACCCACCGGCTCGACGCCGAGCGCCAGGGCCACCTCGGCGTCGCCCCACCCGAGCGCCACCACACGCTCGGGCTGCTCGTCGATCGTGATCTCGCCGAAGGTGGTGTCGACCGTCGCGGGGAACGCGCCGTCGGAGGCCGTCGTCGTGCCGGTGGAGTCGTCCGCGGACTCCTCGGCGGGACCGGAGCAGGCGGCGAGCACGAGCGCTGCCGTCGCGGCCAGGGCGGTGGCCGCCCAGCGGGTGAGCTTCATGGAGAATGATCCTTCGTCGAGGAGCTGGGCCGCCCCGGGAGTTCCCGGCGGCGCGGCGCTCATAGGTTAGCCTCATCTTACTTTGAGCGGATGTGTGGGTCGATGACGGAGGTCGTGGTGGGTGCCGGCTCGCCGGTGGTGCCCGCGCACGTGAGGTCGACGCGCGGCCGCTGGACGGTGCTGGCGCTCGCGGGCGGGGTGCTGTGCGTCGCCGTCGTCGCGAGCCTGGCCATCGGCTCCCGTCCCGTGCCGCCCGCCGACGTGCTGCGGGCGCTCACCGGCGGCGACGTCGCCCCCGCGGATGCCGCGGCCGTCGTCGGCCTCCGCCTGCCCCGCACCGTCCTCGGCCTGCTCGTCGGCGCGGCGCTCGCCACCGCGGGAGCCGTGATCCAGTCCCTCACCCGCAATCCCCTGGCGGACCCCGGCATCCTCGGGGTCACGGCCGGCTCGGGGTTCGCCGTCGCGATGGCGATCGCCGTGCTCGGGGTGACGACGCCTTCGGGCTACGTCTGGTTCGCCCTCGGCGGCGCGTTCCTGGCGACCGTCGCGGTCTACCTGGTCGGCACGCTCGGCCGGGGCCGGATCGACGTCGCCCAGATGCTCCTGGGCGGCATGGCGCTGACCGCCGTGCTGGCCGGCATCGTGTCGGCGATCCGCCTCACCGACCCGCAGCACTTCTCCGCGCTGCTGGTGTGGGAGTCGGGGTCCCTCCAGGCGCGCGGGTGGGACGTCGTCGTCCCCGTGCTGCCCTTCGTGCTGCTCGGGCTCCTCGCGGCCCCGCTGCTGGGGCCCGCGCTCAACGCCCTCGCGCTGGGCGACGACGTCGCGAGCTCCCTCGGCACGCCCGTCACCCTCACCCGGGTGGGCTGCGTCGCCGTCGTCGCGGTCCTGGCGGGGAGCGCGACGGCGCTCGCAGGCCCCATCGCCTTCGTCGGGCTCATGGTGCCGCACGCCGCGCGCTGGGTCGCCGGACCCGACCAGCGCTGGATCCTCGCACTGTCCGCAGTGCTGGGTCCCGTGCTCGTGCTGGCCTCCGACATCGTGGCGCGCGTGATCCTGTGGCCGGGGGAGGTGCCGGTCGGCGTCGTCATGGCGTTCCTCGGCGCCCCCGTGCTCATCGCGCTCGTGCGCCACCGCAGGCTGGTGGCCCTGTGAGCGCGCCGACGGCCGAGGCGACGGCAGCGGACCCGGCCCGCCCGACGCCGTGGCAGCCGCACCGGCGCCGAGCGACCGTCGTCAATGCCGCGCTCGGCGTGCTGCTCGCCGCCCTGGTGCTCGCCGGGCTCGGGCTGGGCGACTACCCGCTCACCCCGCTCCAGGTGGTGCAGGCGCTCGCCGGGGCCGACGGCTTCGCCACGACGATCGTGGTCGAGTGGCGCCTGCCGCGCGTGGTCGCCGCCGTGGCGCTCGGCGCGGGCCTCGCCACCGCCGGCGCTCTGTTCCAGTCCGTCACCCGCAACCCGCTCGGCTCCCCGGACATCGTCGGGTTCACCACCGGCGCGTACACGGGCGTCCTCGTCGCGATGACGCTGCTGCCGCGCACGCCGGACGGTTTCGCCGGGACCGCCGCGGCGGCCCTGGCGGGCGGCCTGCTCACCGCCGTGGTCGTGTTCTGGCTCAGCTACCAGCGCGGGATCCAGGGCTTCCGGCTCATCGTCGTGGGCATCGCGGTCTCGGCGATGCTCCAGGCGGCCAACACGTTCCTGCTGATGCGGGCCCAGACCGAGGTGGCGATGACCGCCGCCGCCTGGGGTGCGGGCTCGCTCGACCTCGTGGGATGGGAGCAGGCCGCTCCCGCGACCGTGCTGATCGCCGTGCTCGGCGCAGGCGCGGTGGCGACCGCCCCGCTGCTGCGACAGCTCGAGCTCGGGGACGACCTGGCGGCGGGCCACGGCGTCGCCGTCGAGCCCGCACGGCTCACGATCCTCGCGATCGGCGTCGCGCTGACGGCCGTGGCGACCGCCACCGCCGGCCCGATCGCCTTCGTGGCGCTGTCGGCCCCGCAGATCGCCTTCCGCCTCGTGCGCGGGGCGGGGCTGCCCCTGGTGGCGTCGGCCCTGACGGGGGCGGTGCTGCTCGTGGGGGCGGACCTCGTGGCGCAGCACCTGCTGCCGACCGCGCTGCCCGTCGGCATCGTGACGATCGTCCTCGGCGGCGCGTACCTCCTGGCCCTCCTGGTGGTGCGGGTCCGCGGGCGGGCCTGAGGCACCCGGGGCAGGTCCCGACCCGGCATGATGGTCGGGTGTCGGAGGACGCCCGCCGCGGGCTGCGCGTGACCAGCTCCCTCGTCGTGCCCGAGAGCGAGCTGTCGTGGCGGTTCTCGCGGTCGTCCGGCCCGGGCGGGCAGGGCGTGAACACCGCGGACTCGCGTGTCGAGCTGTCGTGGGACGTCGGGGCGTCCGTCGTGCTGAGCCCGGCCCAGCGTGCCCGGGTCGTCGAGCGGCTCGGGCGCCGGCTGGTCGACGGCGTGCTGACCGTCGCCGCGTCCGAGCACCGGGCCCAGCTGCGCAACCGGGACGCGGCGCGGGTGCGCCTGGCGGCGCTCGTGGCCGACGCGCTCTCGCCGCCCGGGCCGCGCCGTCGCGCGACCCGACCCACGCGAGGCTCCCAGCAGCGCCGGATCGACGCGAAGAAGCGCCGCTCCGGCGTCAAGAAGATGCGGCGCCCACCGCAGGACTGAGCCGACGACGAGACAGCCGACGACGAAATGCCTGGGACGTGCGCGGCATCGTCGGTAACGTTCGGCACCCGGTCGCACTCAGGACACGCGAGCCGCCCCAGGACCAGGTCCTGCGGGCGGCTCGCCCGCGTCCGCGTCCGGGGCCGTGCCCGCACGTCCCGTCCGTCTCGCCCGTCACGCTCCTCGAGGGAGCGTCCCACCGCACCACGCACCCGACGGAGGGGTGCCGACCATGAACGAGAACGCCACGACGCCGACCGAGCCCCGGGACGCGACGTCCGGCGCCTTCCCCGTGCCGCTGAGCGGCACGCACGCCAGCACGCTGATGTGGGCCCACGAGCACGACGTCGAGCCCGCGGCGCGCACCCAGCTGCGCAACATCGCGGCCCTGCCCTGGGTCGAGGGCGTACGCGTCATGCCCGACGTGCACCTGGGCAAGGGCGCGACCGTGGGGTCGGTGATCGCCATGCGTGACGCCGTGTCGCCCAACGCCGTCGGCGTCGACATCGGCTGCGGCATGATCGGCGTGCGCACGTCCCTGACGGCCGACGACCTGCCCGACGACCTGGCAGCGCTCCGCGCGCGGATCGAGGCCGCCATCCCGGTCGGCTTCCGCGCCCACGGCGAGCCGGTGGACCTGCGGCGGCTGCGGCCGGTCTCCGGCAAGGGCACCAGCGAGGTGCTCCGTGGCTCCGACGCGTTCTGGGCGCGGTTCGAGCGCCTGCACGCGCGGGTCTCGGACATCGAGGGCCGGGCACGCCGCCAGCTCGGCACCCTGGGCGGCGGCAACCACTTCACCGAGCTGTGCCTGGACACCGACGGGCACGTCTGGCTGCAGCTGCACTCCGGCTCGCGGAACATCGGCAAGACGCTCGCGGAGCAGCACGTGGGGGTCGCCAAGGGGCTCGAGCACAACCGGGGCCTGGCGGACCCGGACCTCGCGGTGTTCCTCGCCGGGTCGCCGCAGATGGACGCCTACCTGAACGACCTGTGGTGGGCGCAGGAGTACGCCGCCCGCTCGCGCGCGGTGATGATGGCGCTCGCGGTGCAGGCGGTGCGGGACACCTTCGCCGACCGCGAGATCACCTTCGAGACCGTCGCGAACGTGCACCACAACTACGTCGCGGTGGAGCACGTCGACGGCGCCGACCTGATCGTCACCCGCAAGGGCGCGATCCGGGCCGGCGCGGGGGACGTCGGCCTGATCCCGGGCTCGATGGGCACGGGCTCCTACATCGTGCGGGGCCTGGGGAACCCGGCCTCGTACTGGTCGGCGTCTCACGGGGCCGGACGGCGGATGTCCCGGAACGCGGCCCGGCGCACCTACACGCTCGACGACCTGGCCGACCAGACGCGCGGCGTCGAGTGCCGCAAGGATGCGGGGGTGCTCGACGAGATCCCCGGCGCCTACAAGGACCTCGACGCCGTGATCGCCGCACAGGCGGACCTCGTGGAGGTGGTGGTCCGGCTGCGCACGATCCTGTGCGTCAAGGGCTGAGCCGCCGGCCCGGGCCCGTCCCACGGGCACGGCGCTCGGCTACTGGGCGAGCCAGGCCTGGACCTGGTCGTGCCCGGGCATCCGGGCGTCGCCGATGACGTGCGGCACGACGCGCGAGTAGTAGTCGGTGACCGGGCCGTCGGACTCACGGACCAGGCAGCCGGCGGACCGGCCGCCGACCACCCACGAGCCGAGCACCACGCGGTTGCCGTCGAAGTCGGGCAGGCGCGTGTACTGCTGGTACACGAGCGGCTGGTCGCCGTACGAGCCGTCGTTGACCTGCTCCAGGTCGTCGGCGTGCACGTGCACGTTGTCGCCCTCACGGCCCCACAGCGGCTTGGCGACCCACTCGGTGAGTTCGCGCGGCTCGCCCAGGTAGGCGGGCAGCAGGTTCGGGTGGCCGGGGAACAGCTCCCACAGCACGGGCAGGATCGCCTTGGTGGACAGCAGCAGCTTCCACGCCGGCTCGATCCACTGCACGGGGCGTCGCTCGCGCCCCTGCAGCACGTGGGCGCCGAACTCCTCGTGGAGCATGTCCTCCCACGGGTACAGCTTGAACGCGGCGTGCACCGTGAGGTCGAAGTCGTCCACGAAGCGCCGCCCGCGGTCGTCGTCGTCCCAGCCGAGCTTCTCGATCGCGTGCCCGTACGTGGCCAGGCCGGCGCTCGCGGCCGTGTCGCGGAGGTAGGTGACGGTCATCTCCTCCTCGCCGGAGTCGTCCGCCGCCGAGTGCAGGAAGTGCACGCCCTCGGGGTAGCGTCCCGCCGCGGCGGCCTCGCCCCACCAGCGCACCAGGCGGTCGTGCACCGAGTTCCACTGGTCGTAGCGCCCGAACACGTCCTCGAGCCAGCGCCATTGCGCGACGGCGGTCTCCACCAGCCCCGTCGGGGTGTCGCCGTTGATCTCGAGCATCTTCGCCGGGCCGTCGCCGCCGTAGGCCAGGTCGAAGCGGGCGTAGACGGACGGGTCGCCGCGGCCGAGCGACTCCCGCGCGAGGGCGAGCGCGCCGGCGGGCAGCGCCAGGTCGTCGTCGGTGTACCGTCGCAGCATCTCGCGCGCTGCCTCGAGGCACATGCCGTACAGCTCTTCGGTGGCGGTCTCGAGCCGTTCCACCTCGGCCATCGTGAAGTCGTACCAGGCGGACTCGTTCCAGTAGACGACCTCGCTCTCCTCGCCGTGCAGGCCGGTGGTCGGCGTGACGGGGAAGACCAGCCCCTGGGAGACCACCGTGTCGCGCCAGCCGGTGCGCGGGTCGATCGCGTGACGGCGCATCAGGCGATGCTGGCCACGACGACGAGCGCGACGGCCACGATCACGCCGGCACTCACGGCGGCGAGCGGGGCCACGGGACCGGGGACGGTGACCTCCTCGCCGAGGGTGCCCGGCGTCACGAGGTCGACCAGGCGCCACGCCAGGGACTGCAGCAGGACACCGAGCACGCTGAACGCGGCCGTCCAGGCCAGGGCGGTGCCGAAGGCGGAGTCGGCGTTCGACCAGATCGCGGTGAAGACGATCGCGCCCTGCGCGACCATCCAGGTCGCGGCGACCAGGGCGGCCGAGTGTGACGTGCGCAGGTGCTCGCCGAGCCGGCCGGGGGTCAGCAGGTCGAGCACGAACCAGGAGGCGACGAGAACGAGCGTGCCGACCAGGCAGTAGACGACGCCGTAGCCCAGGGCGGGCAGGAGGTCGGTCATGGCGGAGGGGTCTCCTTCGGGTGGTGGGAGCGGGGGCCGGGGGCGTACGGGGCGTCAGGAACCGACGTGACCGCTGCCGCCGAACCCGCCGCGGGAGATCGTGCCGCCGTCCGACGAGACGCCGCCCTTGGACGACGAGCCGGACAGCCGGCTGGAGTCGAAGGAGCCCGTGCCGGTCGCGTAGGAGGCGCCGACGGCCGGCGCGCGGCCGCCGGACCGCAGGTAGTACCAGTAGAAGCCGGACGACGGCGTCCCGGAGCCGTGGTAGTCGTCGTCCTCGTCGCACTCGTCGTCGT
Organism: Isoptericola luteus; assembly: GCF_020297055.1. Lineage (GTDB taxonomy): Bacteria > Actinomycetota > Actinomycetes > Actinomycetales > Cellulomonadaceae > Isoptericola > Isoptericola luteus. The sequence goes on from NZ_JAIXCQ010000005.1 coordinate 248,098, forward strand.
CGACACGGAGCTGGGTCTCCGGGTCGACGCAGATCGCGCGGTTGTCCGCGGACTGCGAGGTGCAGCCGGTGAGGGACGCCGCGACGACGGCGGTCACCCCGAGGGTGACCGAGGCGCTGCGCATGCGACGGACGGGGTGGGTCACGAGGGGTCCTCCAGCGGGACGGGACGGGGTCGGGGGGATCGGGGCACGGCCGTGCCGCGGACGAGGGGCGCGCCGGCGGTGACCGAGGCGGCGACCACGAGCAGCGAGACGGCGCTCAGGTCGAGCAGCGCCAGCACGAGGACGCCGCCGAAGGCCGTGGCCGCGACACCCGGCACCACGACCCGCCACAGCGGGCGGGCGCCCACTCCGGCGGCCCAGGGGAACCGGATCGTGGCGACCGCCGTCGCCAGGTAGTAGGCGGCCACGAGCACGGACGTCGCGGCGACGGAGTCGGCTAGCACGGCGTCGGACAGGGTCACGAGCAGCACGTAGATCCCCGCGGCGGCCGCGGTGAAGACCCACGTCGCGGTGGACGGCGTGCCGTACCTCGGCGACACGTCCGCGAGGCGGGGCGAGCCGACGCCGTCACGTCCCATCGCGAGCATGGTGCGGGTGGTGGGCAGGATCGTGGTCTGCGCCGACGCCAGGCCGGACAGCAGGACGGCGGCGACGAGCACCTTGCCCCCGGCAGTCCCCATGAGGTCACCGGCGAGCACGGCGAAGAAGTCGTCGTCGGCCACGGCGGCGAGCCGGTCGACGCCCGCCCAGCTGATCGCCGCCCACGTCACCACGACGTACAGCAGCACGAGGATCCCGTTGGCGGTGAGCGCCGCGACGCCGGGCGTCCGGCGAGGGTCGTCGGACTCCTCGTTCGTGGAGAACGAGGAGTCCCAGCCCCAGTACAGGAACACTGCCGCGAGGAACGCGGTGGTCCAGCCGCCGACGCCGCCCGCGCCGCCCGCCTGCAGCGTGGGCCAGGCGAGGTGGTCGGCCTGCGCGAGGGCGCGGCCCGCGAACCACAGGAGCGCGACGAGCTCGACGACGACCAGCGTCGCCTGGAGGCGCGCGGCGACCTGGACGCCGCGGTAGGCGAGCCACGCCATCGTCGCGATGCAGGCGGCGCCCGCGGCTGCCTGGGCGGCACGCGAGTCCGCGAGGACGGACGCCCCCACGAGGTCGAACGCGTAGACGGCGCTCACCTGGGCGAGGTTGGCCATGACGAGCAGGCATGCGGCGATCGTGAGCCAGCCGGCCATCGCCCCCGCGCGCGGCCCGAGGGCGCGCTGCACCCAGGCGTAGGTGGTGCCGCAGTCCGGCAGCTCGCGGTTGAGCTCGCGGAAGCACAGCGCGACGAGCACCACGGGGACGGCGGACAGCACCAGTGCCGTCGGGGCGGCGGTCCCGACGGCGGCGACAAGCAGGCCGACGGTGACCGCGAGCGAGTACGCCGGGGAGGTGGACGCGATGCCGAGGGCGGTGGAGCCGAGCCGTCCGACGGCCCTGGCCCGAAGCTGCCCGACCGCGGGGGCGGCGGCGGTCGCGGGGGACATCGCTCGCGCCAGCCGGTGCACCACGTCGCTCTCCCTCGCGCCGGGCGTCCTCGATCGATCTCCCTCGGCGAGGGCGTGCGGGTGGCGCGGGCGGCAGCATAGGGGGACCGCGGGGGCGGTGTCGAACCTGGTCACGCCTGGTGCGGGCCCCTCCGCCGAGCGTGCATCGGCAGGTCGGAGTACCACCGGAACATGTCATCGACCAGGGGCGGCGAGGCGACGCTGCGCACGATCACCACGGACATCCCGGCACGGCTCGACCGGCTGCCGTGGTCACGTTGGCACTGGATGATCGTCATCGGGCTGGGCACGGTATGGATCCTCGACGGCCTCGAGGTGACGATCGTCGGCAACCTCTCCGACGCGCTCAAGGGCGAGACCGGCCTGGGCCTGACCAGTGCGGACATCGGCCTCGCGGGCGCGGTGTACGTCATGGGGGCGTGCCTGGGCGCACTGGTCTTCGGCCAGCTCACCGACCGGTTCGGGCGCAAGAGGCTGTTCATCCTCACGCTGCTCGTGTACCTCACGGGCACCGTGCTCACGGCGTTCTCGATGAACCCGCTGTACTACTTCGCGATGCGGTTCGTCACCGGGCTCGGCATCGGTGGTGAGTACGCGGCCGTGAACTCGGCCATCGACGAGCTCATCCCCGCGAGGTACCGCGGCCGCATCGACATCGCGATCAACGGGTCGTACTGGCTGGGGGCGGCCGGCGGCGCGCTGCTGACCATCCCGTTGCTCAACCCTGAGCTGATCCCCGCATGGCTGGGCTGGCGGCTGTGCTTCGCGCTCGGCGCCGTCCTGGGGCTCGCGGTGCTGTTCGTGCGGCGCCACGTCCCGGAGAGCCCGCGCTGGCTGTTCATCCACGGCAGGGAGGCCGACAGCGAGCGGATCGTCGGGGCCATCGAGGAGCGGGTCCGTGACCAGGACGGGGTCGAGCTCGACCCGCCCGAGGGAAGCCTGCGGATCAAGCAGCGGCACACCGTGAGCCTCGCGACGGTCGCGCGGACCGTGTTCACCCAGTACCCGCGCCGCACCGTCCTGTGCCTCGCGCTGTTCATCGGCCAGGCGTTCCTCTACAACGCCTTCTTCTTCACCTTCGGCGACACGCTGCAGACGTTCCTCGGCGTCGGCCAGACCGGCGTCTACATCGCGCTGTTCGCAGTGAGCAACTTCCTCGGCGCGCTCGCGCTCGGCCCCCTGTTCGACAAGGTCGGCCGGGTGCGGATGATCTCGGGCACGTACATCCTCTCGGGCGTGATGCTGGCCGTGGCGGGCCTGATGATCGGCGGCCTCACCGCCTGGACGCTGACGTTCTTCGGCATGGCGATCTTCTTCGTGGCGTCCGCGGGGGCGAGCTCGGCGTACCTCACCGCGAGCGAGGTCTTCCCGATGGAGACGCGCGCGCTGTGCATCGCTTTCTTCTACGCGGTCGGCACGGCGGTGGGCGGCATCACGGGCCCGCTGCTGTTCGGGCGGCTCATCGAGTCCGCGAGCCAGGCAGGGGACATCGGCGGCATCGCCGTCGGCTACTACGTCGGCGCGGCGCTGATGGTCGGTGGCGGCGTGGTCGCCCTGTTCCTCGGCGTGGGTGCGGAGCAACGGTCGCTGGAGGACATCGCGACCCCGCTGTCGGCGCAGGACGCGGGGGACGACGCGCGGGCGGACGACGACTGACCGGCGCGCCCGTGAGATGTCGAGAACGCGTGACCGGCTCCGTCCCAGGGGTGTCGACGGTGACACGCACCGCGACGAGACGGAGGATGGACCATGACCAAGTACCTGCTGCTCAAGCACTACCGAGGGATCCCCGAGCCGGTGCCCGGCACCGACGTGCCGATGGACCGCTGGACGCCGGACGAGGTGAGCGACCACATCGCGTTCATGGACCGCGTGATCGACGACCTGCGGGAGCGTGGCGAGTTCGTCGACGCGCAGGCGCTCTCCCCGCAGGGCGAGTTCGTCCGCTACGACGGCGAGGGCCGGCCCCCGGTGACCGACGGCCCGTTCGCGGAGACCAAGGACCTCATCGCCGGCTGGATGGTGATCGACGTCGAGTCGCACGAAAGGGCGCACGAGGCCGCGGCCTTCCTGTCGTCGGCGCCCGGACCGGGCGGGCGCCCGCTGCACGAGTGGATCGAGGTGCGCCCGTTCCTCACCGACACCGCCGAGGTGACGGGATGAGCCGACCGTGAGCGACCCGCTGCGGGACGGGACGCTGAGAGACCTGGCACCCCGGGTCCTCGGCGTCCTCGTCCGGCGCGGGGCCGACTTCGCCGCGGCGGAGGACGCCGTCCAGGACGCCCTGCTGGAGGCGGTGCGTCGGTGGGACGGTGCCGACGGCGCGCAAGGCGCCGTGCCCGGCGACCCGCTGGGGTGGCTCGTCACCGTCGCGTGGCGCAAGTTCCTCGACGCCCGGCGCTCGGCCTCGTCGCGGGCGCTGCGGGAGGTCGCGGTCAGCCTCGAGCCGGCCCCGGGGCCGACGGAGCAGGCCGACGACACCCTGCTGCTGCTGAGCCGCTGCTGCCACCCGGCGCTGACGCCCGCCTCGTCGATCGCCCTGACGCTGCGCGCGGTGGGCGGGCTGACGACCGAGCAGGTCGCCCGCGCGTTCCTCGTGCCGACGGCGACGATGGCGCAGCGCATCTCGCGGGCCAAGCGCACCCTGGCGGGCGAGCGGTTCGAGCAGCCGGGTGACGTGCACGCGGTGCTGCGCGTGCTGTACCTCGTGTTCAACGAGGGCTTCACCGGGGAGGTGGACCTCGCTGCCGAGGCGATCCGGCTCACCCGGCAGCTCGTGGCCGCCGTGCCCGAGGACGCCGAGGCGGCGGGGCTCATGGCCCTCATGCTGCTGCACCACGCGCGGCGTGCGGCGCGGACGTCGCCGTCAGGCGCGCTGGTGCCCCTGGCGGAGCAGGACCGCACCCTGTGGGACACCTCGGCCATCGCCGAGGGCGTCGGTCTGCTGCAGCACGCTCTCGCGCGCGACCGGCTCGGTCCCTACCAGGCCCAGGCGGCGGTCGCCGCGCTGCACGACGACGCCGCGACCGCCGCCGAGACGGACTGGACGCAGATCCTCGAGTGGTACGACGAGCTCGTCCGGCTCGAGCCGGACAATCCGGTCGTGGCGCTCAACCGAGCGGTCGCCGTCGGGCACGTGGACGGCCCGCTCGCGGGGCTGCGGCTCGTGGAGGCGCTGGACCCCGGTCTCCCGCGCCGCGACGCGGCCGCCGCCTACCTGCACGAGCGTGCCGGGAACGACGCCGACGCGGCCCGGCTCTACGTGCTCGCGGCACAGGCGGCGACGAGCTCCGCGGAGCGCACGCACCTGGTGACGCAGGCGGCCCGGCTGCAGGGGGGGATGACGGGCTGCTGCCGTGCCATCGGTCGCGTGGCTTCAGGTCGTGGCCGGGCGGTCAGCGCGGGCGGCCGAGGGTGCGCACCTGCACCGCCAGGACGAGCTCGACGAGGTCGCCAGGCCTGTCGACCCGGCGGCCGGTGCGCCGCTCGAGGCGCCGGAGCCGGTTGGTCACGGTGTTGCGGTGGCAGCCGAGCCGGGCGGCGGCGTCGCGCGCGGAGCCTCCGGTCGCCACCCAGGCGGCGAAGGTCGACAGCAGGACGTCGGTGTCGGGTGCGGAGGTGTCGGGTGCGGCGGTGGCGTGCGCGCCGCCGACGAGGGGTCCCAGCACCCGGGCGGCGAGCTCGTCGGCAAGGTGCGGGTCGGACCGGACCAGCGCGGCGGCCAGCTGCTCGCCGAGGTGGACGCTGCCGCCGGCGGCCGGGCACAGGGCCAGCGCCGCGTCGGCGCGCCCCCGGGCCTCCGCGATCGCCGCCAGGCCGTGCACCGGCAGGCCGACGCCCGTCCGGACGCCGGGCGCCACCACGCCCGGTGGGGCGGGCGCCGGTGCGACGACCTCCCGCCCGTCCGCGAGCAGCACGATGCCGTGATCGACGCGCGGCGCGACGCGCCAGAGCGTGCGCGGCCCGGCCCCGCGCCACCGCGTCCTGGCGGCGGCCCGCGCACGGGGCGAGCCCCCGGCGAGGGCCACGACGACGTACCGTCCCGTCACCGGCAGGTGCAGCGCGGCCGCGACGAGCCGGAGCTGTGCCGTGCGGCACGAGCCGTCCAGCAACGAGCCGAGGGCTCCCACGGCGGGAGGCGGGCACGCGGGCGGAGCAGGAGAGAGGGCGCCGTGGGGGGAGGTGCCGGTACGCGGCATGGTGCGCGGGGCGGTGGCCTGGTCGCGCATGGTGCGCGGGCCGGGGACGAGCTCGGGCAGGGCCAGGCCGGAGTCGGGCACGGAACCTCCTCGATACGGGCGACGACGCTGTCGCGGGTACCGCCAGGATCGCATACCGCCCGGTCGGTATCGACCGGCGGCGATCGGGTGCCCGGCGCGCCGCTAGGCGTGGACGGCGTCCTCGGCCGGAACCAGGCGCGACAGCTCCACCCGGGAACGCACCTGGAGCGTCCCGAAGATGTTGCGCAGGTGATGGTCGATCGTGCGCACGCTCACCGACAGCCGCTCGGCGACCTCGCGATTGGTGTCCCCGGCGGCCACGCAGCGGGCGATGCGCTGCTGGTGCGGCGTGAGCCGGTCGAGCACCCCGGGCGGCGGCGCCGCTGCCTGCCTGGCGCCCGCGGCCCGCAGCTCCGTGCGCGCGGAGGTCGACCACGGGGCGGCGCCGCACCGGTCGAAAAGGTGCAGGGCGTCGCGAAGGCGCTCGCGGGCGTCGACGGCACGCCGACGGCGCCGCAGCCACTTCCCGTGCAGGAGCAGCGTGCGTGCCCGCTCGAAGTCGCCCCGGACCGTACGGTGTGCCGCGTGCGCGCGCTCGAACAGGGCGTCGGCCTCGGCGTCCCGGACGGCCATCAGCGCCCGGCACCGCAGCAGCAGCGCCGCAGCCTGCGGGTCCGCGCTGGCGGCGGCCCACGCGACCATCTCGTCGAGCACCCCCCGCGCGTCGCCGAGGTCGTCCGCGGCGGCGGACGCCTCGACGTAGGTGGGGAGCACCAGGCCGCGGAGCGCGAAGTGCGCACCCGCCGGGCCGGGTGTCAGCAGCACGCGGAGCCGGGTCGCCGCCTCCGCCGCACGGCCGGCGGCCAGGGCGGAGCGGCCCGCGGCCCACTCGGCGAGGGTGACCGGCTGGGCCAGCCCGTGCCGGCGGCCGACCTCCAGCGCGGCCGCGACGTGCCGTGCCACCTGCTCCGGGGGGCCCTCGACGGAGCCGACCAGCGCCAGGACGGCATGGTGATGGGCCGCCGCGTTCGCCCGACCCGTCCGCGCCGCGGCGCGCAAGCCCCGCAGCGCGTGCTCACGCGCCAGCGCGTGCCGTCCCGCACGCAGCTCCGCGGAGGCCACGAGCTCGGTCGCGCGAGAGACCAGGTCCTCGTCGTCCCGGGCGCGGGCCACCGCCAGGGCCCGCGCGCCCGTGCGGCAGGCCGTCTCGACGTCACCGAGGAGCAGCGCTGCCGCCACCGCGCGCAGCAAGGTCTCGGGGTCGGTGCTGTCCGAGCCGCGCCCGAGCGCCCGGGCCAGGGGAGCCGCGGCGTGGTCGGCGCGCTGCGTGAGGACGGCGAGCATGCCGTCGGTGTAGTCGCGGACGTCGCCCGGCGGCAGGGCTCTGGCGAGCCGTGCACCGGCCTCGAGCGCGTCGACGCAGGCGGCATGGTCCCCGGCGGACCACGCGGCGCCGGCGGCCGCCACGCGCGCCGCCAGCGCCTGCTCGGGGTGTGCCCGCAGGAGGGTGCTCGCGAGGCTCAGGGTGGCGTACGCGTCGCCCGCCGGGCCGCGGGCCTGCAGCCGCAGCCCGCGAGCCAGCTCCCTGCGCCCCTGCCTGGTCGGCTCCATGTCGCGATGCTAGGGAGGCGTGCGCGCTCCGCCCGGCGACGTTGTGCCCGGGCACACGACCTCAGGCGACCGAGGACGGCGGGCAGACGGCGGGCAGACGACGGGCAGACGACGGGCAGACGACGTGGCGGCCGCACCTCGGCGCGGCCGCCACGTCGCCTGCGCTCGTGGTGGAGCGCCTCGTCGGCGGGCTCAGAACGGGCAGGAGCTCTCGTACTTCTCGATGGCGTAGCCCGACGGGCCGGGGCAGACGAACTGCTCGTAGCGCGTGTCGTCGTCCACGAACCGCTTGAGCCACGCGATCGAGATGCTCGCGATCTCGGTGTTCGAGGAGTTCGGCGCGAAGTGGCTCGCGTTGTTGAGCTCCAGGTACGCCTTGGGCAAGGACCGTGACAGCGAGTCGTAGAACGGCTCGGCGTGGGTCTCGTGCGGGGCGATGCTGTCGCGCTCGGCGCCGAAGATGAGCGTCGGCGTGCTGACCGACGACCAGTTCTTCTTGATGTGCCACGGCGTCATCGGGATCGCCGCCTTGATCGACGGGTCGTCGTCGACCGCGCGCAGGGTGCCGCCGCCGCCCATCGAGTGCCCCATCAGGGCGAGGCGGTCCGGGTCGATCCGGTCGGCCACGTCGCTGGAGCCGGTGAGATAGTCGAGCGCGGCCTGGAGCTGGTCGGCCCGGGAGTCGGGCTGGTCGTAGACCGAGTTGGTGTCGATCGTCAGGACCACGAATCCCTGCGAGGCGAGGCGCGGGCCGAGCCAGTCGATCGAGCTCTGGGTGCCGGTGTACCCGGGGGAGATGACCGCGGCGCCGAAGTCGCCGTCCCGGGTGGTGTCCGGGTAGTAGATCGTGCCGCCGCCGAAGCCGGAGACCCACCTCGACACGGACGTGTCGTCCACCGTGTAGGGGCCGCGCAGGGCCTCGATGCTGGACCAGCTCGGGTCCGGCCCGCGCTCGTAGGGGTTGTCCGCGGCGCCGGCCGCGGGCACCGTCGCGACGCCGACGCCCAGGGCGACGGCGAGGGCGGCCAGGACACCGGTGACGCGCTGGCGCGCCCGGGGCGTGCTCGGGGTGTGCTGCATGGTTCGTCCTCTCTGACGTGGCGCCGTCACCTCGCCGCCGACGGCGGCGGCCAGGTGTGCGACGGTGCCGTTCCTGCCCGCACAGCGTGCGCCGCCGCCGTCGCCCCGGGCATCGGCAAGATCACCGGTCCGGTCGGCGCCGGTCCTCGGGCGACCCTGGGGCCGCTCGCACGAGCCGAGGGCTCCTCGGGCGAACGGGCGCGCCGGGTGGCTCGGCGCCTCAGGCGATCTCGCGAAGCCTCGGCAGGGCGTCGACGACGTCGTCGAGCGCGGCGAGGGAGTCGCCCTCGGTGGGCAGCACGACGACGAACTCCGTGACGCCGACGGCGGCGTACTCGTCGACCAGCCGGGGCAGGGCCTCGACGGGGTGCTCGCGCAGCCGGAGCTGCACCGTGCGGCGGATCTGCGCCGGGTCCCGTCCGACGTCGTCGCAGTGGCGGGCGAGGACCTCGCTGAGCTCGGCGATCCGTTCGGGGCTGCTGTTCGTGTCGTTCCAGGCGTCGGCGTGCTCCGCGACGAGCCGCAGCGTGCGGCGCGGCCCGGACCCCCCGACCCAGATCGGCGGACCGGGCCGCTGGACGGGCTTGGGCTCGGCGACGGCGTCGGCGAGCCGGTAGTGCGCGCCCTCGAACGTCGTGGTGGGCTCCGACCAGAGCGACCGGACGATCTGCAGGGCCTCCGAGAGGCGGTCCATGCGCTCGCCCACCGTGCCGAGGTCGAGCCCGTACATCGTGTGCTCCCGCTCGTTCCAGCCCGCGCCGATGCCGAACTCGAGGCGACCGCCCGACAGGTGGTCGACCGTCGCCGCGAGCTTCGCGAGCATCCCGGGGTGGCGGTACGTGTTGCCGGAGACCATGCACCCGATCCGCACCCGCGTCGTGGTCACCGCCATCGCGGCCTGCATCGCCCACGCGTCGAAGATCGGGCGGGTCGGGTCCTCGCCGAGGGAGGCGATGTGGTCCATCACCCACACGTGGTCGAAGCCGGCGTCGTCCGCGGTCGCCCAGACGCGACGGTGCGTGTCCACGGGGGCGTCCTGACCGAGCTTGATCCCGAACCGGAGAGTCATGGACCCATCCTGGCCTGCGGGGACGGCGCACGGCCAGGGGACGAGTTCACCCGCTCCCCGGACCGAGCACGGTGCACGGGCCGCTACAGTAGCGGCGCGCGGCGGGCGGCGACCCGCCGCCGCTCGGCACCGGGACGGCAGGGGAGACGTGGGCAGCAGCAGCGTGGCGCAGGGCGGACGGTCCCGACGGCGAACGGCGTCCCCACGGTCCGCCGCGTGGGTCCTGGGGCTCGCACTGGTGGCCGGGACCGCCGCGGGCGGTGCGGCCGCCGCGGACGACGGCCTCGACGAGTCAGGGCACGGGCGCTACGTGCTCGACGCGGACGAGACGGCGGTGGACGTGACGATCACCTCGACGATCCGCAACACCACCCCGGACAAGGGGTCGTACTACTACTTCTTCACCTCGTACGGGATCCCGGTGCCCGCGGGCGCCCAGGACCTGCGTGCCACCAGCGGCGGTGCCACCCTGTCCGTCAGCCGCAGCGGCGGCGACGACCCGAGCATCGACATGGCCGTGGCCACCTTCCCCGCCCTGCGCTACGGGCGTGAGCGCACCATCGAGTGGACGTTCACCATCCCGGGCGAGAAGGTCCGCTCGGCCGACTACACGCGCGTCGGGCCGGGCTACGCGACGTTCGCGGTGCAGGCGCCCGGCGACAAGGGGGAGACGTCCGTCGAGCTCGTCCTGCCGTCGGCGATGACTTTCAACTCCAGCGTCGAGATGACCGCGACGAAGGACGGCGACAGCACGACCTACACCACCGACGACGGCACCGACGGCTTCGGCACGTGGGTCGTGGTCTCCGCGCGTGACCCGGAGCAGGTGGACGAGCGCGAGGTGAGGGTCGACGGCACCACCCTCACGCTGCACAGCTTTCCCGGTGACAAGCGCTGGACGTCGTTCGTCGAGAAGAGCCTGACCGAGGGACTGCCGGCGCTCGAGGAGGCCGTCGGCACCCCCTGGCCGGGCGGCCTGGACGTGATCCGCGAGGACGTCTCGCCGCAGGTGCTCGGCTACGCGTGGTTCGACTCCAGCGCCGACGAGATCGTGGTGCCGGAGGACCTCGACCCCACGCTGCTCTATCACGAGCTCGGGCACGCGTGGCTGAACCCCGACGCGCTCACCGGGCGGTGGCTCTCCGAGGGCTTGACCGAGGTGGTGGCCCGCCGCGTGGTGCACCAGACCGGGGCGAAGGAGAGCAAGCCTCCGGCCGCGCCCGACCGGAAGTCCGACGCTGCCGTGCCGCTGACCGCCTGGGGCGCGTGGGAGGGCGACCCGTACACCGACGCCGAGGAGTACGGCTACGACGCGTCGTACACGGCCGTCTCGACGCTGCTGGACGACCTGGACGACGAGACCTTCGCCGCGGTCGTGGCCGCGGCGCTGCGGGGCGAGTCCGCGTACGAGGAGCCGGGGTCCGACCAGCAGCTCGCACCGCGCACCGGATGGAAGCGGTTCCTCGATCTCGTCGAGGAGCGCGGCGGCGTCGAGAACGCCGGCAAGGTGTACAAGACCTGGGTCCTGGACGCCGAGGAGCGCACGACGCTCACCGCCCGCGCCGACGCGCGCGAGGCGTACGCCGCGCTCGACGAGGCCGACGGCGCGTGGCGGCCCCCGGTCGCAGCGCGCTCGGCGATGGCTGGTTGGCACTTCACCCGGGCCGAGCGGCTGTTCGACCAGGTCGGCGGGGCCGCGGCCCTCGCGGGCGACCTGCAGACGACGGCCGAGGCCGCGGGGCTCGAGGTGCCCGCGAGCGTGCGGTCCGCCTACGAGGACGCGATGCAGGCGGACGACCTCACGGCCCTCGACGGGCTGCTCGGGAAGGCCACGTCGGCCGTCACCGCGGTCGGCGCGGCCCGCGACGCGGCGTCCGAGGGCCGGGGGCCGCTCCCTGGGCTCGGCGCGGTGATCCTCGACCTCGAGGACACGGCGGACGACGCCGTGTCCCAGCTCGAGGCGGGCGACCTCGCCCTGGCCGCGGAGCTCGCCGGCGACGTCGAGACGCGCTCCGGATGGGCGACGGGCGTCGGCGCCGGGACCGTGGCTCTCGTCCTGCTGCTCCTGGCGGGCCTCGCGGTCCTCGGGGCGGGTGCGGCGCGCCGCCGTCGACGGGCGCGTGTGAGACCCTGACCCGGTGAGCACCGGACCCGTGGGCAGACGCGCGCAGCGGCTGCGCCGGCACTGGGACAGGGAGGCGACCGGCTACGACCGGGCCTTCATGGCGGCCGAGCGGCGGATGTTCCCCGACGTGCGACGACGCCTGTGCGGGCTCGCTCGTGGACGCACCCTCGAGGTGGCGCTCGGCACCGGGCTCAACCTCGAGCACTACCCGGCCGAGGTGCTGTCCGGGTCCTTCACCGGGGTCGAGTGGAGCCCTGGCATGCTCGACGTCGCGCGGCAGCGGGCGGCCCGGCTCGGGCATCCGGTGGACCTGCGGCTGGGCGACGCGCAGGCGCTCGACCTGACGGACTCCTGCATGGACACCGTCGTGTGCACGTTCTCGCTGTGCGCCGTCGCGGACGACCGGGCGGCGCTGTCCGAGATGGTGCGGGTCCTGCGGCCCGGCGGCCTCCTCCTGCTGGCCGACCACGTGGCGTCGTCGTCCTGGCCGCTGCGCGCCCTGCAGGGCCTGGCGGACCTCGTGAGCGTCCCCGCCGTCGGCGAGCACTTCAGTCGCCGTCCGATGCGGTGGGTCACGGAGCGCGGGCTCGTCGTCGAGCGGCACGAGCGCACCCGCGCCGGCGTCATCGAGTGGGTGGCGGCGACGGTTCCTCGGTGAACCCGCGCCCGCCGCGGACGGGTACCGGCGTGACCTCGACCGACCTGACCGCCGCCTGCGGCGGCCCCTCGCGCAGGAACCGGAGCAGGGCGTCGACCGCGTCCCGGTCGCCCTCGACCTCTGCCTCCACGGACCCGTCGGCGAGGTTGCGCACGAAGCCGGCCGCCCCGTGGCGGGCGGCGGCACGCACGGTCGCGTACCGGAAGCCCACGCCCTGGACCCGGCCGCGCACCACCGCCCGCACCCGCACCGTCACCCGGACAGGCTAGCGGGCGCGGCCGGGACGGCGTCGGGCGCGCGCCCCCGCGATCTCGTCAGTCGAACAGGTCGCCGATGTCTCCGAGGTCGTCGAGGATGCCGCCCAGCACCATCCCGCCCAGGACGGCCCCGAACACGTCGGAGCCGGAGCCGCCGCGGCCCGGCCGGCCGTAGTCACCGCGACCGGCGGGCGCGCCGTGGCGGCCGTCGTTCCAGCCGCCGTCCCAGCGCTGGCCCTGCCCGCCGCGCGCGATGTCGCGGTGCGCCAGGGTCGCCGCCTCCGCCGCGAGCGAGGCTGCCCGCCGGGCGGCGGAGACCGCGCGCTCGGGGTCGTCCGCGGTACGGGCCTGCGCGAGCTCGCGCTCGGCCTCCGCGAGACGGGTGCGGGCGTCCGGGCCGACCGGGGCCCGGTAGTCGTCGATGACGCCCCGGGCCGAGGCCACCTGACGCTCGGCGTCGTCCAGCGCCGGGACGAGCTGCGCGGACATCCGGCGGGTCCGCTCGCTGCGCCGGACCTGGTCGTCGACGGCGTCGTCCAGGGCGGTGTTCGCCTCCCGCACGCGGGACAGGGAGGCGACGGGGTCGGCCGGCTCGCCGGGGGCGGGCAGGGCGGCCAGGGCGTCCTCGAGCGCGGCGACCGCGCCGTCGACGCGCCCGGAGCGCTGCGCCGCCGGGAGCGCGCGGGCCTGAGCCAGCTCCGTGCGGGACTCGGCGATCATGGCGCCGAGCGCGGACTCGGCGCGCAGCGCCTCGGCCTCGAAGTCGTCCACGGCGGTGAGCAGACCCTCGGCCCGGTGGACCGACTCCTCTGCGGCGCGGGCGGCGGCACCGGCCTCGCGTGCCTGCTGGGCGTCGAGCCGGCGCCCCGCCGCGGCCGTGCTGCGAGAGGCGAACTCGAGGAGCCGGGCAGCCTGGTCGGGGTTGTCGGCCACGGGGAGCAGCGCACGCTCGGCGTACACGGCGCGGAGGCGGTCCAGGTCGGCGCGCGCGTCCGGGATCCGCGCGCGGACCCGCTCGATCTCGCCCTGGACGCGGCGCACCACGTCCGGCGTCGTGCGGACGGTGTCGCGCCGTGCCCCCAGTCCCTTGTCGAGGTCGTCGAGGAACCCGTCCGCGGACCGGCACAGCTCGACGATGCGCCCGAACCACTCGCGGCGCTGGGCGGGGGTGTCGGGCACCTCGTCGTGGAGCAGCTGGTGCAGATGGAACGCCTCGCCGAGCCGTTCGCGCGCCCGGCCCAGCAGCGGGCGCACGTCCGCGGTGTCGCGCTCGCCGAGCTCGGCGACGGCGAACGCCAGCTCGTCCTGCGCGAGCCGGGCCCGCTCGTCGGTGCGGACCAGGGCGGAGCCGGCGGCCGTGCCGAGGCGCGAGAGCTCGCCCTCCGCCTCGTCCCTGGCCGCCCGACGCTTGCGCACCAGGACGGCGACCACGGCGGCCACGGCCACGACCGCGATCACCCCGCCCGTGACCAGACCCACGATCAGCACCCCGTTCATGAGGGGCATCGTACGGGCCCCGACCCGGCGCTCCCGCATCCGGGGCCGCCCCCGAGGGGCGACCCTGGGGCCGCCTGCCGGCGACCCGCCGGGGGGGGGCCGGGGCGGGGGGCGGCCGCCGGGGGGCGGGGGGCCCGCGGGGGGGGGGGGGGGGGGGGGCCGGGGGGGGCCCCCCGGGGGGGGGGGGGGGGGGGGGGGGGCGGGGGCCACGGCCGTGCCGCGGACGAGGGGCGCGCCGGCGGTGACCGAGGCGGCGACCACGAGCAGCGAGACGGCGCTCAGGTCGAGCAGCGCCAGCACGAGGACGCCGCCGAAGGCCGTGG
>NZ_JAIXCQ010000006.1 GCF_020297055.1 Isoptericola luteus
CTGATCGCGGCGTTGACCGCGAAGGGGACGTCCACGGTGCGGGGGATCAGCCTGATCGATCGTGGGTACGAGGCGTTCCAGGACAAGCTGGTCGCGCTCGGCGCCGACGTCTCCCGCGACTGAGCACGACCGAGCAACGACCCAGCGCGCACCGATCCGACGGCTCGGCGTCCCGCGGCGCCGGGCCGTCGTCGTGCGAGCGGTAGGCTCTGGCTCCGTGCCGATCGCCCGACCTGACTCCCGTGCCTACCGCGCCGTCGCGGTCGTGGTGCGCAACCTGATGTTCGCGCTGGTTCGCTACGACTGGGACCGCGGGGAGGAGAACCTGCCCCGCGACGGCGGCTTCATCGCTGCCGCGAACCACGTGACCGAGTTCGACGCGCTCACGTTGGCGCACTACATGTTCGACAAGGGCTACGAGCCGCGGATCCTGGCCAAGCGCGGCCTGTTCACGACGCCGCTGGTCGGGTGGGCGCTGCGGGCCACGCGCATGATCCCCGTCGACCGGGGCACCGCGGCCGCCGCCAGGTCCCTCGAGGCAGCCGGAGAACAGCTCGGCGACGGCGCGTGCGTGACGATCCTGCCCGAGGGCACGCTGACGCGGGACCCGGACCTCTGGCCTATGGAGGGAAAGACCGGGCTGGCGCGAATGGCCCTCGCGAGCAAGCTGCCCGTGGTGCCGGTCGCCCAGTGGGGCGCGCACGAGTTCCTGCCCCGGTACGGCCGCGTCCCGCGCCTGTTCGGCCGCAAGAAGACGGTGACCATCGTCGCCGGGCCGCCCGTCGACCTGTCCGACCTGTACGACCGACCCGTCGACTCGCAGGTGCTGCGCCAGGTCACGGACCGCGTCATGGACGCGATCACCGCGCAGCTCGCCGAGATCCGGCAGGAGACGCCGCCCGCCGCGCGCTTCGACCTGCGCAGGCACCCCGAGTACGAGGCCAAGCGCACGACCTACCCGCCTGTGGAGCGCCCGTGACGAACCCGACCACCCCTGCGACACGTGTCGCCGTCCTGGGCTCCGGCTCCTGGGGCACCACCTTCGCGATGGTGCTCGCCGACGCCGGCTGCGACGTCCGCCTCTGGGGGCGCTCCGCCGACGTCGCGGAGGAGGTGACCACGCAGCACACCAACGCCCGGTACCTGCCCGGGATCACGCTGCCCGCGATGACGGGGACAACCGACGCCGCCGAGGCGCTGGCCGACGCGCAGATCGTCGTCGTGGCCGTGCCGTCCCAGGTGGCCCGCGCCACCCTCACCGCGCTGCGCGACCTCGTCGAGCCGGACGCCGTCATCGTCTCGCTGATGAAGGGGGTGGAGCTCGGCACGGACGAGCGCATGAGCCAGGTCATCGTCGAGGCGCTCGACGTCCCGCTGTCGCGCGTCGCCGTCGTGTCCGGCCCCAACCTGGCGCTCGAGATCGCCGAGCGGCAGCCCACGGCGACCGTCGTGGCCTGCATCGACGAGGACGCGGCCAGGTTCGTCGCGGAGGCGTGCTCGAACCCCTACTTCCGCCCGTACACCAACGACGACGTGGTCGGCGTGGAGCTGTGCGGGGCGGTGAAGAACGTCATCGCCCTGGCCGTCGGCATGGCCCAGGGGCGTGGCTTCGGCTCGAACACCATCGCCACCGTGATCACGCGTGGCCTGGTGGAGATCACGCGCCTCGGCCTCGAGCTGGGCGCCGACGCAGCGACCTTCTCCGGCCTCGCAGGCATGGGCGACCTGGTCGCCACGTGCACGTCGCCGCTGTCGCGCAACAACACCCTCGGCCGCCACATCGGCGAGGGCATGTCGCTCGAGGAGGCCGTCACGGCCACCGGGACCACGGCCGAGGGCGCCAAGTCGTGCCGCTCGGTGCTGGACCTGGCGAGCAAGCACGGTGTCGACGTGCCCATCACCTCCGGCGTCGTCTCCGTGCTCTACGACGGCCTGCCTGTCGAGGACATGGCACGTGGCCTGCTCTCGCGTCCGCAGAAGGCGGAGGGCATCGGCGGCTGAGGCCGCCGCACGCCGCGCCGCCCTGGGTGTCGTGCGGGGAACCGACTCGTTGTCGGCTCAGTCGTCGTCGGGTCCGTGCTGGACGTCGACGACGACGCGTGCCGGGTCCTCGAGCGCGAACACGCGGAACGGCAGCGGCTCGCCCGCCTCGCCGTCGTCGACCCCGACGAACGCCGTCGTGTAGCCCTCGAACCAGAAGCGGTAGACGACCTCCTCCACGGCGTCGGTGCCGTCCGGGTCGAGGGTGGCCCCGTCGTACTCGGTAACGTCGCCCTCGGTGGGCACGGCCATGCCCGAGAGCCGCACCTGCAGGATCTTGTCGCCGTCCACGTCGACGGGCTCGCCGCTGCCGTCGTCCGTCGCGCTGTCGACGTACTCCACGCTCCAGCCGGGCGTCCCCGTGCCCTCGAGGTCGAAGACGACGCGGTCGAACCCCTGGTGCGTGCCGACGCGGACGCCGGTCACGACCAGTGCCGCGTCCTGGCTCGCGTCGCCGGTGTCCTTCTCGGCGTTCGCGGGGAACGGGGCGTCCTGCGTGGGCTCGTCGCCGCTCGTGTCGTCGAGCGCTGTGTCGTCGTCGGCGCTGTCGTCCGTGCTGTCGTCCGCGGGACTGGTCGCCGGGCTCGGCGTCGCGCTCGCCTCCGTCGTGGTGGAGGTGGTTCCGTCGGTGCCCGGTGCGTCCGCATCGTCGGCGCACGCGGCGAGCAGCAGGACGGCGGTCGCTCCCACGACGACGCCGGTGCGGGCTCGGGTCAGGCTCCTGGACATCGCGCCTCCGCTCGTGGGGTTCCTCCCTCGACCGTAGACACACCGGCTGGTCACCGCATCGCGACCGGGCCGCCGTCGGCGACGGCCGGCCGCGCGGCGGGCGTCAGCGGGCGGTGCCGGCCAGCGCCTGGTCGAGGTCCGCCCAGAGGTCCTCGACGTCCTCGACCCCCACCGAGAGGCGCAGCAGGTCCTCGGGCACGGTGACGGACTCGGTCGGGAAGCGCCGACGCCGTTCGAGCGTGGACTCGACGCCCCCCAACGACGTCGCCGGCACCCAGAGCCGGAGGGCGGCGACGACGGCGTCCGCGGCGTCCGCCCCGCCCCGGGGGCGCAGGCCGAGGATGGCGCCGAACCCGTTCATCTGCGCGGCCGCGCGGTCGTGGCCCGGGTCGTCGGGCAGCGACGGGTGCCGCACCTCCACCACGGCGGGGTGCGCGGCGAGCCGACGGGCCAGCTCCGCGGCGTTCGCGTTCGCCCGCTCCACCCGCAGGTGCAGCGTGCGCAGGCCGCGCAGTGCCAGCCACACCTCCATCGGGCCGGCGATCGAGCCGTGCAGCGTGCGATAGGCGCGCAGCTCGGCCGCGAGGGCGTCGTCGCGCGTCACCGCCGCGCCGAGGACGACGTCGGAGTGTCCGGCGAGGTACTTGGTCACGGAGTGCACGACGATGTCGGCACCCAGGTCGAGAGGCCGCTGGCCCAGCGGGGTGGCGAACGTGTTGTCGACGACGGACCGTACGCCCCGCTCCCGGGCGGCGGCGAGCAGCACGGGCAGGTCCGCGACCTCGAGCATCGGGTTGGTGGGGGACTCCACGAGCAGCACGTGCGCGCCGTCGAGGGCCGTGAGCACCTGGTCGGTGTCGGCGATGTCCACGCGGCGCACCTCGACGCCGTGTCGCGCGGCGAGGTCGTCGAGGTAGCCCAGCGAGACCTGGTAGGCGTGCCGTGGCGCGACGACCACGCCGGCCGGCGGCACGGCACCGACGGCTGCGACGACCGCGGCCATCCCCGAGCCGAAGACGACGCCGTGCCGTGCGCCCTCGAGCGCCGCCAGCGCCTCCTCGAACGGGTGCCACGTCTCGGTGTCCATGCGCCCGTAGAGCAGGTCGCCGGGGGCGCTGACGCCCTGGTTGACGAACGTGGAGCTGAGCACGACCGGCGGGTTCACCGGGCCGCCCTGCACGCGGTCGGGCCGGCCGGCGGTGACCGCGACGGTGGCGGGGGACAGCGGGCTGGGTGCGTCGTGCGTCATGGTCGCAGCGTACGACGTGGTGCGAGGGCTGGAGCGGCCCGTTCCACCGTGCCGGGGAGAGTTGTCAGGGCCACGTGCAGGTTCCTGTGCACGTGGGCCTGACAACTCGGGGCACCCGGCAATCTGTCAGGGCCACGTGCACGTTTTCGTGGTGCTGGTCCTGACAACTCGCGGCAGGGGGACGGGTCAGCCCGTGTGCGGCTCCACGAGCCGGGCGAGGAGCTCCACCAGCAGCCGCTCGACGAGCGCGGCAGGGAGCGCCTCGACCAGGGCGAGCAGGGGCGCCATCGGGCCCACGCCCCGAGCGGCGCCTGTCCCGTCCACGCCGCCGACACCACCCAGGCCGATGCCCTCCAGCAGCGCGGCGGCGGTCGCGGAGTCGAGGGGACGCCCCGCGTCCAGCGGTGGCAGCGTACCGAGCAGCGCGCCCGCATCGGGGCGCGGGAGGCCGCGCACCTCGTCGGCGGCGCCCGTGAGCACCGGCAGCAGGTCGTCGAGCACCGACGCGGTCACGGGCGTCACCGTGAGATGGGTGGTGTGCGGCAGTCGCGTGCCGTCCGGCTGGGTCAGCGCGGGCTGGGCCTGCAGCACCCAGCCACGGCGCGCGACGGCGTCCGCCCACAGGTGCGGGTCGACGCGCCGCTCCGCCGGGGCGTCGTCGTCCGACGCGACGGCGAGCAACGGGCCCGCCGGCGTGCCGACGACGCGCAGCCCTTCGATTCCCGTCGCGGCGGACGAGCCACCGGACGAGCCACCGACGGCGTCGCGGAGTGCCAGCGTCGCGGTCCGCGCCCGGTCCGCCAGGGTGCCCAGACCGCCGGTGCCCAGGGCCCGCAGGATGGCCCACGACGCGGCGAGCGGCCCACCCGACCGCGAGCCCAGCAGCGTCGGGTTCACCACGGGGTAGCCCGGCCAGCGGGTGGTGGCGAAGTACTGCGCCCGCTGCCGGTCTCGGTCGCGGTGCAGCAGCACCGAGGCGCCCTTGGGGGCGAACGCGTACTTGTGCAGGTCCGCGCTGATGCTGGTGACCCCGGGCACGCGCAGGTCCCACGCGGGCAGGTCCGGCCAGAACGGCAGCGCGAAACCGCCGATGCAGGCGTCGACGTGCAGCGGCAGCCCGGCGCGGGCGGCGAGCTCCGCCACCTGCCCGACCGGGTCGAGCGCCGCGTGCGGGTACGACGGCGCAGAGACGACGACCAGAGCGACGTCGTCCGCGAGTCCGCCGGCGAACCGGGCGCCGATCGTGGCGGCGTCCACCGCGCCCGCCGCCGGGCCGGAGGCGGCCACCGGCACCAGGTCGAGCTCGAGCCCGTACAGGTGCGCCGCCTTCTGGAAGGCCGCGTGCACCGTGACCGGGGCGACCAGTCGCGGGCGGGCCTGGCCCGGCTCGAGCCCGCGGGCCGCGAGCCATGTGTCGCGGGCCGACTGCACGGCCAGCAGGCAGCTCTCCGTGCCGCCGCTGGTCACGGTGCCGACCGTGTCCTCGTCGCCGCCCAGCAGGTCGCGGGCGAAGGCGAGCACGTCACGCTCGAGCGCGGCGACCGAGCCGAACGTCGTCGGGTCCAGGCCGTTGACCGGCTGCATGGCGCGCACCGCCTCGGCGGCGAGCTCGTCGAGCTCGGGCACGCCCGGGTCGTACACGTAGCTGAGCACCCGGCCGCCGTGGGTGGGGGCGTCGTGGGCGCGCAGGGCGGCGAGGGCCGCGAGCACCGTGTCGGGCGCCTCGGCGAGATCCACCCGCGCGGGCGGTGCGGCGGGGGCGGGGGAGTCGGTCACGGGTTCTCCTGGGCGGTCGTGGTCGGTGCGCGGCCGGTGGTGTCGGTGGGGTCGCTCTTCTCGCCTCCGACGGTGTCCCCGCCACCGCCGTCGTCATCGATGTCGGCCCGGCGCAGCGGGTAGCGCGCCAGCGGTACCAGGCTCAGCGCGACCAGGAGCGCCGGCACGACGCTGAAGCCCGCGACGACGCCGACGACGGCGGACGCGGGCTGGGTGACGGACTGGACGTCCGTCGAGGCGACGTAGCCGGTCGCGGCGAGGACGGCGGTGAGCAGCGTGGTGCCGAGCGCCATGCCGGTCGTCTCGCCCGCGGTCCACACGCCGCCGAAGGTCCCGGCCCGCCCGGTGCCGCGCGTCCGGGCATCGTGCGCGATGACGTCGGGCAGCATCGCCATCGGCAGCGCCTGCATGCCGGAGTACGCGCCGCCGGCGGCGGCGACCGGCACGTAGACCCAGGCGCCCGGCGCCCAGGCGAGACCGACGAGCGCGAGCGCCGCGACGAGGAACACCGCCGAGGCCAGCCCGAACGCCCGCTCCTTGCCGACGCGGCGCGCGACCCGCCCCCACAGGGGCGTGCAGACCAGCGCCGGGCCCACGAGCGCGACGAACAGGAACGTCACGGCGGCGGTGTCGCGGAGCACCCAGGTGGCCACGTACTGGGCGGCGGCGAGCATCGCTCCGGTGGCGAGCGCCTGGAGCACGAACGCGGCCAGCAGCGTGCGGAAGGGCCGGCTGGTGCGCAGCAGCGCCACGCCGTCCCGGTAGTGGGTGAGCACGTGGTGCCCGGGCGCCGGGTCCCCGGTCGGTGCCGCGAGCGCCCCGGCGGAACGCTCCACGGTGGACGAGACCAGCATCGCCGCCCCGAGGACGAGCGCAGCGGCCGCCGCCATCACCAGGTAGCCGAGCCGTTCGTCGTCGCCGCCGAGCTCTCGCAGGGCCGGACCGCCGCCGCCGAACAGCAGGATCGCCGCGGAGAGGACCACGACGCGCGCGGTCAGCAGGCGGGTGCGGGCGTCGTAGGTGCCGGCGATCTCCGCGGGCAGCGCGATGTAGGGCACCTGGAACAAGCTGAACGCCGTCGCGGCGAGCAGAAACGCGCCCAGCACCCACAGTGCGCTCGCGGCCGGGGCCAGCCCTGCCGGGACGGCGAACGTGAGCAGGAAGAACAGCGGGAGGGCGACGCCGCCCGCGACCATGAGCCGCCGTCGCCGGCCGGTGGTGGCGCGCTCGCGGTCGCTCGCCGCGCCGATCACCGGGTCGACGAGGACGTCCCAGACCTTGGCCGCGGTGACCAGCAGCCCGGCGACGCCGGCGGCCACGCCGAGCGTGTCGGTGAGGTAGAAGACCAGGACGAGCCCCGGCAGGGTGCCGAAGCCGCCGGTCCCCACGGAGCCGACGGCGTACCGGGCGACAGTGCCCCTGGCCAAGGTCATGACGCGGGATCCTAGCCCCGCCCGGCCCCGACCTGTCAGGTCCAGGTGCACGGAATCATGCACGTGAGCCTGACAGCTCTCGGGCGCTCGGACCTGTCAGGTCCAGGTGCACGGAATCATGCACGTGAGCCTGACAGCTCGCCAGGGAGGTCAGGCGAGCGGGCCCAGGACGGACTGCGCCACCGTGGAGTGCGCGGACTCGTCGTCGGACGGGTGGAAGATCCCCGCGAGCACGTCGCGGTACAGGCGGCCGAGCTCGGAGCGGTTGAAGTACGTGGAGCCGCCCGAGCAGCGGATGGCCTCGTCCACCACCTGCCGCGCGGTCTCGGTGACGCGCACCTTGAGACCCGCCGTCGAGCGGAAGTAGCCGGCGCCGGACCCGGACCGCACGTCGACCTGCGCGTCGACCTCGCCCGCGACCATGTCGAGCTGCGGCCACAGGCCGTCGAGCGCCAGCGCGGCCGTGGCGATGCGCCAGCGGATGTCCGGGTCCTGCGCGTACGTCTTGCCGGTCTTCATCGAGCGGCGCTTGTTCACGGTCTCGACGGCGAGCGTCAGCGCCCGGTCGGCGATCCCGAGGTACACGCTCGCGAGCAGGATCTCGAACGACGTGAAGATGCCGAGCACGTACGGGTCGAGGCTGGGCCCGGGCGCGATGCGGCGCAGCACACGGTCCGCGGGGGCGTGGGCGCCGTCGAGCACCGTGGTGCAGGACTGCGAGGCACGCATGCCGAGGGTGTCCCAGTCGTCCTTGATCTCGAACCCGCCGCCGTCGCGCGTGATGAACGCGTGCACGATGCGCGGGTCGTCGGGGTCCGTCTCCTCGTCGAGGCCCATGACGCCGAGGCGCGTCCAGCCGGGCGAGTTGGACGTGAAGATCTTGGTGCCGTGGAACGCGTACCCGCCCTCGCCGTCGGGACGGGCCTGCGTGCGCGATCCCAGCAGCACCAGGTCGTTGCCCGCCTCGGAGTAGCCGAAGCCGAACACCTCGCCGCGCGCGGCCTCGGTGAGCAGCCAGTCGAGCGAGCCGTCGCCGCGCTCGTGCAGGTACCGGGCCACACCCACCCAGACGTGGTGCATGTTCACGGCCAGCGCGGTGGCGGGGGCCGCCCCGGCGAGGCGGGCCTGCTCCCGGGCGGCCTCGCGAAGCGTCAGCCCGGCGCCGCCGAGGTGCTCGGGGACCATCGCCGCCAGGTATCCCGTCGCCTTGAGGTCCTCGAGGTCCTCGGTGAAGAACGAGTTCTCGCGGTCGTGGGTCGCGGCGCGGCCGCGGATGGTCTCCAGCAGCTCCTCGGTGAGGATCTGGCGGGGCGGGGTGAACGGTGAGGCGGCTGAGGGCGCGGGCATGGGTTCACCGTAGCCCGCACCCTCGCTCTCAGTCGTCCGTCCCGGGCCCGACGGCGGCCGCGCCCCCGGGTGCCGGCAGCAGCCTGCGCAGCACGTCGGAGAGGGTGACGACGCCGACCGTGCGGCCCTCGCGCGTGACCAGCGCGAGCTGCTCCCCGGCCTCGCGCAGACGGGCCAGCGCCGCGTGCACCGTCGTCGTCGCGTCGAGCACGACGGGCTCGCGCGCGATGTCCGCGACCGGGGCGGCGTCGTCGAGCAGGAGCGTGTCGCGCACGTGCACCACGCCACCCGCCCCGCCGGCACCGACAGGGCTGGGGTCGTCGGGCGTGCCCAGCAGGATGCGCAGGTGCCCGGACGTCACGGACGCCGCCCGCACGTCGGCCGCCGTCGCGCTCGCGGGGACCGCCGTCGGGCGGGCACCCGCGGGCACGAGCGCCTCCACGGTGAGCGTCTGCAGCTCCAGCGCGCCGGAGATCTGCGTCGAGTACGACGCGTCGAGCGACCCGACGTTGGCGGAGTGCTCCACCAGGTGGCGCAGCGTCGCGGGGTCGTGACCGACCGCGACGTGGTCCACGGGCTCGACGCCCACCGCCCGCAGGCAGCGGTTCGCCAGCGCGTTGAGCCAGCGCAGCACGGGGCGGGTCGCCCACATGAACGCCCGCATCGGCAGCGCGAGCAGCGTCGCCGACCGCTCCGGGTGGGCGATGGCCCACGACTTCGGCGCCATCTCGCCCACCACCAGGTGCAGGAACGTCACGATGATCAGCGCCAGCACGAAACCGGCGACGTCGGCGACCCAGGACGGCGCGCCCCAGGTGGCGAACAGCGGGGTCAGCCAGTGGTGCACGGCAGGCTTGGTCACGGCGCCGAGCGCGAGGGTGCAGGCCGTGATGCCGAGCTGGGAGCCGGCGAGCAGCAGGGTCAGCTCGGAGGAGCTGCGCAACGCGGCGCGGGCCGAGCGGCTGTTCGGCGCGGCGTCCTCCAGGCGGTGTCGGCGGGCGCCAAGGAGGGCGAACTCGACGGCGACGAAGAACGCGCTCAGCGCGATGATCGCGACGGTCGCGACGAGGACGGTCCAGGGGTTGCTCATCGGCCCTCCTCCTGCGTGGTGGCGGTGCTCTCGCCGGCGCCGGTGAGCGGGGCGGCCCCGGTGCGCTCGACCAGGTGGCACCGCACGTGGTGCGGCACGTGGCGCTCGACGCTCAGCACCTCGACGTCGAGCCACCGGGTGACGGGCTCGTCGAGGACGAGGTCGGCCGCCTCGGGCGGCAGGTCGATGCGCACCGTGTCCCCGGCGCGCGGCAGGGCGCCGTGCCGGGAGATCACCAGGCCCGAGACCGTCTCGTGGTCGCCGCGCGGCAGGTCGTGCCCGATGGCGCGCTCGGCCTCGTCGAGGTGGACGTCGCCGCCCATCACCCAGGTGGCGTCGCCGGTGGCAGTGACCGTCGCGGGCTGCGCCACGTCGTGCTCGTCCGTGATCTCGCCCACCAGCTCCTCCGCCAGGTCCTCGAGGGTGAGGACGCCGGCGAAGCCGCCGTACTCGTCGACGACGACGGCGAGCTGGTTGCGGGCGCGGGTGAGCTCCGTCAGCGCGGTGGGCAGCAGCATGAGGGTGGGGAGCACCGTCACCGGCTGCATCATCTCGACGACGGGCGCGTCGTCCGGCAACGGGGTGCGCAGCAGGTCGGCGAGCTGGACCACGCCGAGCGCCTGGTCCTCGTCGTCGACCACGGGATAGCGGGAGTGCCCGCCCGCCATGAGCCGGCGCAGCTCGCCGACGCTCAGGTCCGGCGCGACCGTGCCCACCCGGGACCGGGGGATCATCGCGTGCTCGACGTCCTGCTGCGGGAAGTCGAGGATGCGGTCGAGCAGCACCGAGAGCTCGTCGGGCAGGTCCCCGCTGGTGCGGGAGTCCGCCACGATGTGCTCGAGGTCGCGCGCCGTGGCGGAGTGCTCGACGTCGTGCACCGGCTCGATGCGCAGCAGGCGCAGCAGGGCGTTGGACGCCCGGTCGAAGACGGCGATGAGCCAGCCGAGCACGGTGAGGTACGCGGTCGTGGAGGCCGCGAGGCTCCGGGCCGTGGGCTCGGGACGGGCGATCGCGAGATTCTTCGGGAACAGCTCACCGAAGAGCATCTGCACGAGCGTGGAGACCAGCAGGGCCACGACGGTGCCGACCGCGACGCCGACGCCGGTCGGGACGCCGACGCCGCCGAGCAGGGTGCCCAGCGCGTCGCCCACGAGGGGCTCCGCGACGTAGCCGACCAGCAGGCCGGTCACGGTGATGCCGAGCTGGGCGCCCGACAGCACGAAGGAGGTGCGGCGCGTGACCGCCAGGGCGCGCGCGGCGGTCGCGTCTCCGGCCTCCGCGGCGGCGGCGAGCCGGGACCGGTCCACCGTCATGTAGGCGAACTCCTGGGCGACGAAGTACGCCGTCACGGCGGTGATCGCGAGGATCACGACGACGCCGGCCAGGAGGCTCAGGACCGCGCTCATCGGGGCACCGCCCCGGGACTATGACTGGGGTCGTCGGCGGCCGGGGGGTCGTCCGCGGCCGCGGGTCTCAGGGTCGTCGTCTCTGGCACGTCCATCCCAACGAGGCTCCCGCCCGTGCGGTTCCCGCGGCTATGCTCCCGGCCACCACGGTCGACGAGGACCGTGCCGTACGGAGAGGTAGTGCCATGGTCATCCGCAGCCCCCACCCCGACGTCGAGATCCCCGACGTGACGATCTACGACTTCCTCTTCGACGGCCTGGACGACGCCGACCTGGACCACCCTGCGGTGATCGACGGACCGTCGGGCGCGGTGACCTCCTACGGGGCGCTGCGCGCGCAGGTCGACGCGGTCGCGGGGGCGGTGGCGGCCCGTGGGTACGGCGTCGGGGACGTCGTCGCGCTGCACAGCCCGAACGTCCCCGCGTTCGTCACCGTCTTCCACGGACTGCTGCGCGCGGGCGTCACGGTGACCACGATCAACGCGCTCGCCACCGGGGCGGAGGTCGGCAAGCAGCTCAAGGCCTCCGGCGCGCGGGCGCTCGTCACCGTCTCGCCGCTGCTCGACGCCGCGCGGGCGGGGGCGTCGGCCGTGGGCTTCGGGTCGGACGACGTCGTGGTGCTCGACGGCGCCGAGGGGCACCCGTCGCTGCGCGACCTGCTCACGTCGGGCAAGCCGGCGCCGGACGTCACGTTCGACCCGGCGACGCACCTCGCGGTGCTCCCGTACTCGTCCGGGACGACGGGGCTGCCCAAGGGCGTCATGCTCACGCACCGCAACCTCGTGGCGAACGTCGTGCAGGGGGAGCCGTACATCCCGCTCGGCCCGGACGACGTGATCCCGGCCGTGCTGCCGTTCTTCCACATCTACGGCATGACGGTGCTCATGAACGGCGCGATCTACCAGCGCTCGACGCTCGTCACACTGCCGCGGTTCGACCTGGCGCAGTACCTGCAGGTCATCGAGGACCACCGGGCCACCGTGCTGTTCGTCGCGCCGCCGATCGCGCTGGCCCTGGCCAAGCACCCGGCCGCCGCCGGCCGCGACCTGTCGAGCGTGCGGATCCTCATGTCGGGCGCGGCGCCGTTCGACGAGCAGCTCGCCGCCGCCGTGGGGCGGCGGCTGCCTGCGGCGCGGGTGATGCAGGGCTACGGGATGTCGGAGATGTCGCCGGTCTCGCACGTCATCCCGGCCGGCAGCACCGGAATCTCCGCCGGGTCGGTGGGGCTGCTCGTGCCGAACATGGAGGCGCGGATCGTCGACCCGGCCACCGGCGAGGAGATCCACCAGCCCGCCGAGGGGGTCAGCGCCCCGGGCGAGCTGCTGTGCAAGGGGCCGAACGTCATGGTCGGCTACCTCGCCGACGAGCAGTCGACCGCCGACACCCTCACCCGCGACGGGTTCCTGCACACCGGCGACATCGTCACCGTCGACGCGGACGGCGCGTTCTACGTCGTCGACCGGCTCAAGGAGCTCATCAAGCACAAGGGGTACCAGGTGGCCCCGGCCGAGCTGGAGGCGCTGCTGCTGACGCACCCCGAGATCGCGGACGCCGCCGTCATCGGCGTCCCCGACACCGAGGCGGGGGAGGTGCCGAAGGCGTTCGTGGTGCGCGCCCCGGGGAGCGAGCTCACCGCCGACGGCGTCCAGTCGTTCGTGGCGGAGCAGGTCGCCCCGTACAAGAAGGTGCGCGTCGTGGAGTTCGTCGAGGCGATCCCCAAGTCGTCCGCGGGCAAGATCCTCCGCAAGGAGCTCCGCGCCCGCTGACCGCCCGCTCACAGCAGAGGTGGTGGTCCGGTAGGGTCGGCGGCGATGTCCGACGCCACGACCGCACCCGTTCCCGCCGTCCCCGCAGACGCCGTCCCGCCCCGCCGGGTGCGCGTCGCGCTGCTGTTCGGCGGGCGCTCGGGGGAGCACGCCATCTCCGCCTCGACCGCCGCCGGGGTGCTGCGTGCCATCGACCGCGACCGCTACGACGTGGTGCCCGTCGGCATCACCCGCGCGGGCCGCTGGGTGGTGGCCGCCGACGACCCGGCCCGCTGGCAGATCACCGACGGGCGGCTGCCCGAGGTGACGGCCGACTCGGGCGCCGAGGTGCTGCTGTCCCTCACGCAGGGCGAGCGCACGCTGCGTACGCTCGAGCCGGGCCAGGTGCCGGCGGTGCTGGGCGAGGTCGACGTCGTCTTCCCGCTGCTGCACGGCCCGTTCGGCGAGGACGGCACCGTGCAGGGTCTGCTCGAGCTCGCGGACGTGCACTACGTGGGCGCGGGCGTGCTCGCCTCCGCCGTCGGCATGGACAAGCACTTCATGAAGCTCGTGCTCGCCGGCCAGGGGCTGGCCGTCGGGCCGTACACCGTCATCCGCCCGGGGGACTGGGCGCGGGACCGGCAGGCGTGCCTCGAGGCCGTCGAGCCGCTCGGGCTGCCGCTGTTCGTCAAGCCGGCGCGCGCCGGGTCGTCGCTCGGCATCACCCGCGTCGACGACCTCGCGGACCTGGAGGCCGCCGTCGAGGCCGCGCGCGAGCACGACCCCAAGGTGATCGTGGAGGCCGGCATCGACGGCCGCGAGATCGAGTGCGCCGTGCTGGGCGGCCGCGCCGGCGCCGGCCCGCGCGCCTCCCTGCCGGGCGAGATCGTCGTCGACCACGGCAGCCACGCGTTCTACGACTTCGAGGCGAAGTACCTCGACGAGGCCCACGTCGACCTGCGGTGCCCGGCGGAGCTGCCGCAGCACGTCATCGACGAGATCCGCGAGGTCGCCGTGCGCACCTTCGAGGCGGTGGGCGCCGAGGGCCTGTCGCGGGTGGACGTGTTCGTCACGCCCGACGAGCGGGTGATCGTCAACGAGATCAACACCATGCCGGGCTTCACGCCGTTCTCGATGTACCCGCGCATGTGGGAGGCATCGGGGGTCACCTACCCCGAGCTGGTCGACGAGCTGATCCAGCTCGCCCTCGAGCGGCCCACCGGCCTGCGCTGACCGCTCAGGGCAGCAGGCTCTCGCCGGGCGCGACGATCGCCCGGATCTCTGCTCGGGCGACCCGGTCAGGTGCAGACGGCGGTGGGCTCGATCAGGCCGACAGCCTGGGCGAGGTCACCGATGAACGACGTCGAGCGGCTCTCGGTGACCGCGGGCGGCACGAGGACCTCGACGGCCGGCTCGCGCCCGTACGTGGTG
Source organism: Isoptericola luteus (assembly GCF_020297055.1). Lineage (GTDB taxonomy): Bacteria > Actinomycetota > Actinomycetes > Actinomycetales > Cellulomonadaceae > Isoptericola > Isoptericola luteus. The sequence goes on from NZ_JAIXCQ010000006.1 coordinate 14,247, forward strand.
AACCGCCACGTGCCGTCGTCGCCCGCCTCGACGATCCAGTCGACCGTCCCGCCGGCGGACTCGACGCTCTGGCAGTCCGCGGACGGCCCCGGAGGCGTGACGCCGCACCGCAGCGTGACGGCCGCGCCGGGCTCGCCCCACGCGGTGGTGGCCTGTGCGTCGGTCTGGCGCTGGACGAGGTCGCCGGCGAGGGTCTCGGGCATCGCGAGCATGACCGGCGCGCAGGCGGGGTTCGCGGCGTCCTCGGCGGGGATCGCGCCGATCGTCGGGGCGCACGCGGCCAGCGGGACGACGGCGAGCGCGGCGAGGAGCGTCGCGGCGGCGCGCCGGGACCGGGGACGTCGCAGGGTGGGTGGGCGCAGCACGCGCCCACCGTACCCGGCGGCCCGAGATGGTCGAGCGCTTAGGGTCGTGCTCGTGACCGACGCCACCGCACCGCTCCCCGCCGCTCGGCCCGAGGGCGAGGTGCTCGTGCGCGACCTGTCCGAGGAGGAGCTGCTGGCCAGGGTCTTCCCGCTCCTGCCCGCGGGGGACGCGACGCTGCTCGGGCCGGGGGACGACGCGGCGGTGGTCGCCGCGCCGGACGGCCGGTTCGTCGTGACGACCGACGTCCTGGTCGAGGACCGGCACTTCCGCCGCCGCTGGTCGTCGGGCGACGACGTCGGGGCGCGTGCGGCGGTGCAGAACCTCGCCGACGTCGCGGCGATGGGCGCCCGCCCGACGGCGCTGGTGGTCTCGCTGGTGGTGCCGGGCAATGTCCCCGCGGCCTGGGTCGAGGGCCTGGCCCGCGGGGTGGCGGCGGCGTGCGCACCCGTCGGGGCCGCGGTGGTCGGCGGCGACCTGTCCGGCGGGGACGCCCTGGTGGTCGCGGTGACCGCCCACGGAGACCTCGAGGGCAGGGCGCCGGTGGTGCGCTCCGGGGCACGGCCGGGGGACGTCGTGGCGCACGCCGGGGTCAGAGGTCGCTCGGCCGCCGGGCTCGCCCTCCTGGGGGCCGGTGCCGCGTCGCCGGCTGACGGCGCCCCCGGGGCGTCGGGGCCGTCCGCGCCGTACGTGGCGGGCTACCTGCGCCCGCAGGCGCCCCTCGCCGCCGGTGTCGCGGCCGGGGCCGCGGGCGCGACGGCGATGCTCGACGTCTCCGACGGACTGTTGCGCGACGCCGGCCGGATGGCGCGGGCGAGCGGCGTGGTCGTCGACCTCGACGCCGCGGCGCTGCGCCCGGCGGTTCGCGGCCTGGAGGCCGCGGCCCGCGCGCTCGGGCTCGTCGGGCGCGCCGCGGCGGACCAGGCGCTGGACTGGGTGCTGTCGGGCGGGGAGGACCACGGCCTGCTCGCCACGTTCCCGCCCTCGGCGGCGCTCCCTGCGGGGTTCACCCCGATCGGGGTGGTGCGGGAACGGGCCGCGACGGGTCCGCGGGTGACGCTGGACGGGGCGGTGCCTGCCGTCGGGCCCGGGTGGGACCACTTCGGCGGCTGACCAGGCGCCGTCCGGCCGCGGCTCCGGGCCCTTCCGGGCGTCAGCCGCGGCGGAAGCGAACCTCGGTGACCGGGATGTCCGCGATGTCGTCGATGCGCTCGACGCCGTCGAGGGCGAAGCCGTGCCGGCGGTAGAAGTGGTGCGCCCGCTCGTTGTCGGCGAGGACCCACAGCGACATCGGCACGCCGTCGGGCACGCCGGCCAGGACGGTCCGCATGAGGTCGCGGGCGACGCCGCGGCCCCAGGCCTCCGGGTCGAGGTAGATCGCGTAGAGCTCGAGGTCCTCGTCCTCGGCGTCCTCGTCGCGCGACGGGCCGTAGCTGGCGAACCCCAGGAGGCGCCCGTCGCCCTCGGCGACGAGGACGGTGCCGCGCCCGGAGTCCAGGATCTGCTCCCACTGGGAGATCCGATCGGCGGGATCGAGCGAGTCGAGGTACTTCGCCGGGAGGACGCTCGAGTACGCGCTCTTCCACGAGGCGACATGGACCTGAGCGATGCGCGTCGCGTCGGCCACGTCCGCGGAACGGATCACCACGTCGTTATCGGTCTCCACCATCATCGCCTCAGGATGCCACGGAGGTGGCACCCTGGCCAAGGTGCGTTGGTGAATGCTTCACGAATTCTTTGCCGTTGCGGGGGTGTGCACGTCGTGCTCGGCGGCGCCCGGGCCGGTATCCGGCCCGTGTCCGGGCACAGCACGACGCCCGCCGGGTGAACCCGACGGGCGTCGATACGGTGTTACGTCTGAGACCGGGCAAGCCCGGCGCGGCGGCTCAGGCCTGTCGCGTGACCTTGCCGGCCTTGAGGCACGAGGTGCACACGTTGACACGCTTCGGGGTGCCCGCGACCACGGCACGCACGCGCTGGATGTTGGGGTTCCAGCGACGCTTGGTGCGGATGTGGGAGTGCGAGATGCTGTGCCCGAAGCCCGGGCCCTTGCCGCAGACGTCGCAGTTGGCAGCCACGGTGTCTCCTGAATCGTCGTGCACGTCCGGGTGCGCAGGGCAGCAGGACGTGGGTTCGGGTGTCTGGGGGAAGCCCAGGACAACCCGGGCAACCACACGAGGATAGCCGATGGAACGAGGCTGCCTCAACGTGGGGTCGGTCACCGCTACCGTGGGACCGCCGACCGGTGCCCTGTGGACCGGCGGCGGATCGTCCGACCGCCGGCGCACGAGCGCCCCCGAGGAGGTGCCCGTGCCGCACGTCGAGTCCCCTGTCGACGTCTGGGTCGACAACGTGGAGATGCTCGACGCCGCGGTGGTGCGCACCTGGGCCGTCCTCGCGGCCGAGGCCCTCGGGAGCGCGCGGGCGACGCTGGACGGCGCGAACGTGTTCCCCGTCGCGGACGGGGACACCGGCACCAACATGCACCTCACGCTGCGCGAGGGCGTCCACGCGGTGCGCGCCGAGCCCGTCGACGCGGGCGGTGCGCGCCTGCTGCGCCTGCTCGCCCGCGGCGCGCTGCTGGGGGCGCGCGGGAACTCGGGGAGCATCCTGTCGGAGTGGCTGCGCGGTCTCGCGGCGTCGGCCACTCGCCGCGCGTCGCTCGCGGAGGCGCTGGACGTCGCGGCCAGGACGGCCGCGCGTGCCGTGGCCCACCCGGCGCCCGGGACCATCCTCACGGCCGCCGAGGTCGCCGCCGGCGCGGCGCGGGAGGCCGCCGCCGGGCACGACCCGGCCGACCCGGCGTCCCGCCAGCGCGTGCTCGACGCCGCACGGGCCGGGGCGCGCCGCGCGGCCCTGGACAGCGGGCAGGCGCTCGCCGCGCTCCGCGACGCCGGAGTGCTGGACTCAGGGGCGGCGGGGCTGCTGCTGGTGCTGCACGCGCTCGCCGAGGCGCACCGCCGCTCGCTGCCGTACCCCTGCCTGACGGCGCCGGGCACCGCCGGACGAGCCGTGTCGGAGGCGCGCGGCACCATGTCGACCGTGACGCTCGACATCGACCTGCGTGAGCCGAGGGTGCGTGCGCCCGCCGACGGGGGCGCGCCCGCTGACGACGAGCTGGAGCTCATGTTCGTGCTCCACCGGCCGGGCGCGGCGGCGGAGTTCGGCGCCGGCGCCGTGGCAGACGAGCTGCGGCGGGACCTCGGCGCGGTCGGCGGGTCGGTGGTCGTGGTCGGGGGCGCCGACGGCGGCTCGGACGGCGGCTCCGACGGCGGCTCGGGCGGGGCCGGCGACGCGGACGCCGACCGTGACGCCGACCGTGACGCCGACCGTGACGCCGACGAGGAGACCCTCTGGCAGGCGCACGTGCACACGGCGGACCTGGCCGCGGCCCTGGCCGTCGCCCGGCGCTGGGCCGGGCGCGGCACGGTGTCCCGCGTGCACGTCCGCGACCTGGCGGCGACGCACCAGCACGGCGTCGCCCCGCCCGCGGGCACCGCGGGACGGGTCGCCTGGGGCCTCGTCGCGGCGACCGGCGCGCCCGGCCTGGCCGCCGACCTGGCGCGCGGGGGAGCGGTCGTGCTCGTCCACGTCGACGACCCCGTGACCGCGGACGAGCTCGCTGCGGCCGCGCTCGGACACCCCGCGCCCGGCGTGCTCGTCCTGTCCGGGCCGGTGGGCGGCGGGGCGGGCAGCGTGGTCCAGGCGGTGGCCGCGCACCGTGCCGCCGACACCGCCGCCGACGACGCCGCCGCCGCCGACGCCGCGACCGACGGCGCGACTGACGGCGTCGACCCGCCCGGGGCCACCGACACGGCGTCGGCCTCCGAAGGACCGGCGTCGGTCGTCGTCCTGGACGCAGGGACGGACGCCCACGTGGCCGTCGGGGCGGCGGCTCTGGCCGCCGCGGACGACGCCAGCGCCGCACGTGACGCTCTCGCCGGACTGCGGGTCGTGACCACGGACGCGGCGGGGGCTCCGGCAGCGCTCGACGGGCTGCTCGCCGAGGGTTACCCCGCCGTCGTGACGCTCCTCCTCGACGACGGGGTCCCGGCGGCGCTGGCCGGTGCGCTGGCCGAGCAGGTGGCGCGCCGGTCGGCGGACGCCGAGGTCGTGACGCTGTTGCGGGGCGTGCCGGGCGAGGGGGTCCAGCTCGCGATGGAGGTGGAGCGGTGACGGGTCGCGAGGCGGAGGCGCTGGCGAAGGTGCTCGGCGCGCGCAGCGCGACCCCGCTGGCGAAGCTGGGCCTGGAGACCGTCGGCGACCTGCTGCGGCACTACCCTCGCCGGTACGGTGACCCGGGCACGCTCACGGACATGGACCGGCTCGCCCTCGGCGAGCACGTCACGGTGATGGCACGGGTGGCCCGCGCGTCCGTGCGCACCATGCGCGCCCGCAGCGGTGCGCTCCTGCAGGCGGTCGTCACGGACGGCCGGCACGAGCTCGCGCTGACGTTCTTCGCCAAGCGCCCGGGTGCGCTGCGCCCGCACGAGGAGAAGCTCAAGCCGCAGAGTGTCGGGCTCTTCACCGGCGTCGTCAGCGAGTACCGCGGCACGCGCCAGCTCACGCACCCGGACTACGTCATGGTCGGCATCGACGCGGACGACGAGGAGTCCGCGATGTTCGAGGCGAGCCGGCCCATCCCGATCTACCCGGCCTCGTCGTCGGTGCCGAGCTGGCGCATCCAGCGCGCGGTGCGCACCGTGCTGGACCCGCTGAGGGCCGACGACGTCGAGGACCCGGTGCCGGTCGAGGTCCGGGCGCGGCTCGGCCTCGCAGGGAGGCTGGACACGCTCCGGGCCGTGCACACGCCCGCGGACAAGGAGTCGTGGGCCAAGGGTCGCGACCGGCTGCGGTTCGAGGAGGCGTTCGTCCTGCAGGCCGCGCTCGCGCAGCGACGGGCCCGCGCGGCCGAGCAGGAGGCGACGGCCCGCCCGCCGCGGCCGGTAGGGGAACCGAGCCTGCTCGCGGACCTCGACGCGGCGCTGCCGTTCGACCTCACGCAGGGCCAGCTCTCCGTCGGCGAGGACCTGGCGCGCGAGCTCTCGGAGCCCCGGCCCATGCAGCGGCTGCTGCAGGGCGAGGTGGGCTCCGGCAAGACGGTCGTGGCGCTGCGGGCCATGCTCCAGGTGATCGACGCCGGCGGGCAGGCGGCGCTGCTCGCGCCCACGGAGGTGCTCGCCGCGCAGCACGCCCGCACGCTGCGCCTGCTCCTGGGGCCGCTCGCCGAGGGCGGGCTGCTCGGGGGCGCCGAGCACGGCACGCAGGTGGCGCTGCTCACCGGGTCGCTGGGGGCCGCCGCCCGCAAGAAGGCCATGCTGCAGGCCGCGAGCGGGGAGGCGGGCATCGTCGTCGGGACGCACGCCCTGCTGTCGGAGAAGGTGCAGTTCGCTGACCTCGGCCTCGTCGTCGTCGACGAGCAGCACCGGTTCGGCGTCGAGCAGCGCGACGCCCTGCGCGCCAAGGGGCGCACCGCGCCGCACCTGCTCGTCATGACGGCCACGCCCATCCCGCGCACCGTGGCCATGACCGTCTTCGGGGACCTGGAGACGTCGTCGCTCACCCAGGTGCCGTCCGGACGTGCCGGCACGACGTCGCACGTCGTCCCGGCCGACAACCCGCGCTGGATGGAGCGCACCTGGACACGGGTGCGCGAGGAGGTCGACGCCGGGCACCGCGTGTACGTGGTGTGCCCGCGCATCCACCCCGACGAGGACCTGCCCGACGGCTCGTCCGCAGCGCGCCAGGACTTCGACGACGTCCCGGACCTGCTCGAGCTCGTGGACGCCGAGCCCGGCCGGTCAGGGGACCGTGCCCCGCTGCGGGCGGTGCTCGAGGTGGCCCCCATGCTGCGTGAGACCCCGGCGCTCGCGGGTCTCGAGGTGGGCGTGCTGCACGGCCAGATGGCGCCCGCGGACAAGGAGGCGGCCATGGCCGCGTTCGCCGCGGGCGAGGTCCAGGTGCTGGTCTCGACCACCGTGATCGAGGTGGGCGTGGACGTGCCGGAGGCGACCGTGATGGTGATCTTCGACGCGGACCGTTTCGGCCTGAGCCAGCTGCACCAGCTCCGCGGCCGGGTCGGGCGCGGCGCGGCCGCAGGCCTGTGCCTGCTCGTGTCCACCGCGCAGCCGGGCAGCCCGGCCGCCGCACGGGTCGAGGCCCTCGCCGAGACGACCGACGGGTTCCGGCTGGCGACGCTCGACCTCGAGCTCCGCTCGGAGGGCGACGTGCTCGGCGCGGCACAGTCGGGCAGGTCCAGCTCGCTGCGGCTCCTGCGGGTGGTGCAGGACGCCGACGTCATCGCCCGGGCGCGGCGCGAGGCGGCCGACGTCGTCGCCTCCGACCCGGGGCTGGACCAGCAGCCAGCGCTGCGCGCCGCCATCGCCGCCCGCCTCGACGAGGAGCAGGAGGAGTTCCTTGAACGTGCCTGACGGCCGCAGGCCGGGTACCGCGTGGACCCGGGGCCTGTTCCTCGCCGTGCTCGCCCTGGGGGTGGCGGTGCTGCTGCTCGGGGGTCACCGGCGGCTGCCGGACGCCGGCGGTCTGGCGAGCCTGGCCGGGACGTTCCTGCCGTGGCTGGGCCTCGTCCTGGTGGCCGTGCTCCTCGGGGCGGCGCTGCGCCGGTCCGCGACGGCGGCGCTCGCGGCGGTCGCCGCCGCGGGCGTGTGGATCTGGGTGTGCGGACCGCTCCAGGCCGAGCCGCTCGCGCCGCGCGGTGGCCAGGGGCTCGTCGTCGTGCAGCACAACGTGGCCGACACCAACACGGACCCGGACCGGACGGCGCAGGTCCTGCTGGCCTCCCAGCCCGACGTCGTCACGCTCGTCGAGGTGACCCCGGCGCTGGCCGGTGCGTTCACGGCGGCGTTCGGCGACGACCTGCCGCACCACGCCGTGCAGGGGACCGTCGGCGTGTGGTCACGGCACCCGCTCACCGGCGCGGAGCCGGTCGACCTTCGTCCCACCAGCGTCGACGCCTCGTGGGACCGCGGGCTGCGCGTGACCGTCGACCTCGAGAAAGGGCCGGACCCCCGCGTGTACGCGGTGCACCTGCCGTCGGTGCGGTTCGGCTCGGCGGGCCTCGAGTCGGAGCTGCGCGACGAGAGCGTCGGCCGGCTCGCGGCGGTGCTCGCGGACGACGACGCCCGGGCGCTCGTCGTGGCCGGCGACCTCAACGCGACGGTCGACGACCGCGCGCTGGAGCCGGTCCTGGCGCACGTGGCCGCGGCGCCGGCGACCCTCGGGTTCACGTTCCCGGCGTCCGCGCCGGCGGTCCGCATCGACCACGTCCTGGCGCGCGGCGCGGTCGTGACCGGCGTCGACGTGCTGGTGCGCACGGCCAGCGACCACCTCCCGGTGGCGGCCACCGTCGCGCTGCCCGAGCGTTGACCACAGCGTCGGGGCAGCGTCGGGGGCGGCGTCGAGGGGAGGGCCGACGGCGACCGCAGGGTCCGCACCGGCGCTGCTGGTGCGGCCGGGCCACCGGGATACGCTCGGCGCCATGACGAGGATCGTGGCCGGTACCTTCGGCGGACGTACCATCGCCGTCCCTGCGCAGGGCACCCGCCCCACGAGCGAGCGGGTCCGCGAGGCGATCTTCTCCCGTCTGGTGCACCTGGACGTGCTCGACGGCGCCCGGGTGCTCGACCTGTACGCGGGATCGGGCGCGCTGGGCCTGGAGGCGGCGAGCCGGGGCGCGGCCGAGGTGGTGCTCGTCGAGTCCGCCCGCAAGGCGGCCGACGTCGCGCGGCGCAACGTGGTCTCCCTCGGCCTGCGCGACGTCGTGCACGTGGTGGCCGACACGGTCGAGCGGTTCGCGGCGCAGGCCGCCGCGGCGCCGGGCGCGCGCCCCTACGACCTGGTGTTCCTGGACCCGCCCTACGACCTCGCGGACGACGTCCTGGTCGCGGTGCTGGGGCACCTCGCCACGCCGGGGCTGCTCGACGACGGCGCCGTCGTCGTCGTGGAGCGCTCGACGCGCAGCCCGGAGCCGGCGTGGCCGTCCGGCCTGGCGCCGTTCTCCCGCAAGGACTACGGCGAGACGGCGGTGCACTACGCCGAGCCAAATCCCCGCCTTCCGTGACGTGTCGTCATACGGTGACCGCGTGAGCATCGCCGTCTGCCCCGGGTCGTTCGACCCGATCACCCTCGGTCACCTCGACATCGTGCGCCGCGCGCGTCGCATGTTCGACGTCGTGGTGGTGGGGGTCGCACGCAACGCCTCGAAGACGGCGCTGCTGCCCCCGGAGCAGCGGGTCGAGCTGGCCCGGGGGGTCCTCGCGGACGACCCGGAGACGGCGGACGTGCGGGTCGCGGAGGTGCCGGGACTGCTGGTCGACTTCTGCCGCCAGGTGGGGGCCGTCGCGGTGGTCAAGGGGCTGCGGGGCGGCGCGGACTTCGACGCCGAGCTGCCGATGGCGCTGATGAACCGTCATCTGTCCGGGCTGGAGACGATCTTCGTGCCCGGCGACCAGCGGTTCGAGCACGTCGCGTCGTCGCTGGTCAAGGATGTGGCCCGGTTCGGCGGGCCGATCGACGACCTCGTACCGCCAGGGGTCGGGGACGTGGTGCGGGCGGCACTGGCAGGGCGAAGGAGCGAGGGATGAACAAGGCGAGCGCCTCGGCGCAGGAGAACCCGACGGCAGGACTGCTGGAGATCCTCGACGATCTCGCGGCGCTGGTGGAGAACGCGCGGTCCAGCCCGCTGTCGACGAACGTCAAGCTGGACCGCGAGCAGGCGCTCGGCCTGGTCGACGAGCTGCGCGACGCGCTGCCCACCCAGGTGGCGCGGGCCGACGAGGTGCTCGCCGACGCGCAGGCGGCGCTCGACGCCGCCCACCGGCAGGCGGAGGAGATCGTCGCGACGGCGCGGGCCCGTGCCATCGAGCTGGTGGAGGCCGAGCAGGTGGTGGTCCAGGCGAAGTCGCGGGCGGCCGAGATCGTGGCGGACGCCGAGCAGCGCGCCGCACGGCTGCGTTCCGACGCCGACCAGTACTGCGACGGGCGGCTCGCGGACTTCCAGCAGGACCTGGACGCGCTGGGCGCGCAGGTGCGGGCCGGCCGGGAGAAGCTCTCGGAGCGGCTCGAGCAGGGCACGCCGCGCGTGCGGTGGGACGCCGTGCAGGACCCGGCGTGGCCCCGGCAGCGGGCCCGGGCCGAGCGCGGGGCGTGAGAGACGGGTCACGTCCCCGCCCCGTGCGGATCGCCCCCGTGATGGCCTAGACTGGACCGCTGGCCCGGCAACGGGCTACGGGCAGCCTGGCTGCCACCCACCCCCTTGAGTCCCGTCGTCCTTGGAGCCTGCCATCAGCACCGAGAAGCGTTCGCCGCTCGTGCTCGACACGCACGAGCTCTCCCGTCGTCCCGGGACGATGGTGGAGGTCGCCAAGGTCGTCAAGGCTCCCGCGGACATGGGCACCACCGTCATCGGTGTCCCCGAGGGCGACGACCTGACGCTGGGGCTCCGGCTCGAGTCGGTCATGGAGGGTGTGCTCGTCACGGGTGTCGTGCGCGGCACGGCGGTCGGCGAGTGCGTCCGCTGCCTCGACACGGTCTCCCAGCAGGTCACGGTCCGCGTCCAGGAGCTCTTCGCGTATCCTGAGCGGGCTCAGGCTGCTGAGGAGTCCGGTGACGAGGACGCCGAGGACGAAGCCGTCCTGGTCGACGACCAGGCCGACCTGGAGCCCGCGGTTCGGGATTCGCTGGTCACTGCACTACCATTTCAACCGCTGTGTCGTCCGGACTGCCCCGGGCTGTGCTCCGAGTGCGGAGCGCGGCTGGCGGACGACCCGGATCACCATCATGACCTCGTCGACCCCCGGTGGTCGGCGCTGCAGACCATGCTCGAGCAGTCGAGCGTGTCCGACGAGACGAAAGAGAGCTAGCCGTGGCTGTTCCGAAGCGCAAGATGTCGCGCAGCAACACCCGTGCGCGCCGTTCGCAGTGGAAGACCACCGCCGCGGCCCTCACGACGTGCCCGAGCTGCAAGGGGCAGAAGCTGTCCCACGCCGCGTGCCCCACCTGCGGCACCTACAAGGGCCGCCAGTACGCCGAGGCGCTGCGCACCGAGCACGCGGGCTGACATGCCTGCACCCGGCAACCGGGATCGTCCGGTGCCGACCGCTCTTCTCGAGAAGCTCGGGGTCCACCTGGACCCCGAGCTTCTCGTGCTTGCGCTGACGCACCGGTCGTTCGCGCACGAGGCCGGCGGCATCCCGACGAACGAGCGCCTCGAGTTCCTGGGCGACACCGTGCTCGGCCTCGTCGTCACCGAGGCCCTGTACCGGCGGCACCCGGACCAGCCCGAGGGCGAGCTGGCGAAGATGCGCGCGGCGACCGTGTCGCAGCGCGCGCTGGCCGCCGTCGCCCGCCGTCTGGAGCTCGGCCGCTACGTGCTGCTCGGCAAGGGGGAGATGCGCACGCGCGGCTTCGACAAGGACTCGATCCTGTCGGACACCGTCGAGTCGCTCATCGGTGCGACCTACCTCTCGCACGGCCTGGAGACCGCCCGCGGGCTGGTGCACCGGCTCGTCGACTCCACCCTGGACGCGGCCGCCGACCTCGGCGCCGGCCTGGACTGGAAGACGTCGCTGCAGGAGGCCACTGCCGAGCGCGGCTTCGCCGCGCCGATGTACGAGGTCACGGGCGAGGGGCCGGAGCACGCCCGCGTCTTCCAGGCGCAGGTCACCGCCGGTCCGGTGCTCGGGCTCGGTACGGGGACGGCGAAGAAGCACGCCGAGCAGGCTGCCGCGGAGCAGGCGTACCACGCCCTGCAGGCCCTCGACTCGGTCTCCGATGCGGCCACCGGCACCGACGACGCCACGGTCGAGCAGCCCGCGGGCGGTGAGGGCGCGAGTGCCTGAGCTGCCCGAGGTCGAGACCGTCCGCGACGGTCTCGACCGGCTCGCCGTGGGCGCGGTCGTGTCCGACGTCGAGGTGTTCCGCGACTACTCGGTGCGGCGGCACGCCGGAGGGCCGGCAGGGTTCGCGGACGAGCTGCGCGGGCGGCGCCTCGCCGCCGCCGTGCGCCGTGGCAAGTACCTGTGGCTCCCGCTCGCCGATCAGACCGAGCCGGCTGCAGCGCTGCTCGCGCACCTGGGCATGTCGGGCCAGCTCCTGGTGCGCGACCCCGCGGTCGTGGACGACTGGACCCACCCGCACCTGCGCGTGCGGCTGCACCTCGACGGTGCGCCGTCCGGCGCGCGCTACCTCGACTTCGTCGACCAGCGCACGTTCGGTCACCTGTCGGTCGTCGACCTTGCCCCGACGCCGGACGGTGCGCCCGGCGGCCACGGCAGCCCGCTCGCCGCGGTGCCGGAGCCTGCCGCGCACATCGGCCGCGACCCGCTGGACCCGGCGTTCGACGTCGACGCGGTGGTCGCGGCGGTCCGCCGTCGGCGTACGGGGATCAAGCGCGCGCTGCTCGACCAGACGCTGCTGTCCGGCGTGGGGAACATCTACGCCGACGAGGCGCTGTGGCGCGCCCGCCTGCACTTCGCCCGCGCCACGGACCGGCTCCGCCCGGTCGAGGTCCGCCGGGCGCTCGACGCCGCGACCGAGGTCATGACGGAGTCCCTGGCCCAGGGCGGCACGAGCTTCGACGCCCTGTACGTCAACGTCAACGGGGAGTCCGGGTACTTCGCCCGCGGCCTGGCCGTGTACGGGCGCGAGGGCGAGCCCTGCCCGCGGTGCGGCACGCCGGTGCGGCGCGACGCGTTCATGAACCGCTCGTCGTACACCTGCCCGGTCTGCCAGCCCCGGCCCCGCGCCGGCCGCTGGTGAGGTCGTCCCTCAGCGGCTGAGCGCCCAGTCGGCCAGGGCGTCGACGGCGTCCTCCCTGAGCGCCGGCGATCCGGCGTGCCGCATCGCGTACTCGCCGAGCAGGGTGCGGTAGACCACGGCGGCGCGGAGCTCCGGCTGGGGCGCCTCGGCGTCGGTGAGCAGTCGCACGAGGTAGGCGACGCGCACCTCGTCGATCTCCTGCACCACGGTGCGTGCACGCTCCTCGCGGGCGGCCCAGGCCCGGACCGCGCCGTCGAACCCGCGGTCGGCGTGCGCGAAGGCGAGCCGCACGAGGCGGTGCAGCCGGCGCGCGGGATCGTCGCCGGCGGCCTGCTCCACCTGCGTGATGACGCCGGCGGTGCCGGCGTCGCGCCAGTACACCAGGAGCGCGCCGAGCAGTGCGGCGCGGTCGGGGAAGTGCCAGTAGAAGCTGCCCTTCGAGACGCCGAGCTCCTTGGCGAGCGGCTCGACACGGACGGCGTCGACGCCGTCCGCCGCGAGCCGGCGGGCGGCGGCACGGACCCAGTCGTGGGCGGTGAGCGTGGCCACCCGTTGACCATACGTCACCGTATGGCTACCGTGGCCATACGCCACCGTATGGAGGATCTGGATGTCGACCGCCGCTGCCGTCCCGCTCATCGTCATCGCCGTCACGCACTCCGTCCTGGGGGAGCACGTGATCATCCGGCCCCTGCTCGCCGCACCCGGCTGGAGTGTGCGGCTCGCCCGCCCCTGGGCGGACCGCCTGCTGCGCGTCATCTGGCACCTGCTCTCCGTCGCCTGGGCCGGCCTCGCCGTGCTCCTGCTCGGGGCCTCGGTCCCCGTGGTCACCGGCGTGGTCTGCCTGCTGACCGGCGCCGCGATCTTCGCGTGTGCGCCGGGCCACCTGTCCTGGCCCTTCTTCGCCACCGCGGGGCTCCTCGCGCTGGCGGCGGGCGGGGCCCTCCCCGACGCAGCGCTGTGGGCCGGCGTCGTGCTCGCCGTGGTCACGGCGCTCGTCGCCGCCGGGTTCCACGTGGCCTGGGCCGCCGGGTCGCGGGCGGGCGCGACCCGGGTGCTGCCGACACGCCGGGGCACGCACGAACCGACGGTGCGCCCGCCGGTGGTAGCGACACTGGCGGCCGCGGTCGCGTTGTCCGCCTACGTGGGCGTCGTCGTCGCGCTGGTGCTCGGCGCCGCGGGCGCGGGGTGGCGGGTGCTCGGCGTCGTGGTGCTCGTCGTGCTGCTGGCGCGGGTCGTGGGCGACGGGCGCTACGTGGGAATCCTCAAGCGGGTGCGGGGCACGCGGTTCGCGCACGCGGACGACCGGTGGTGGACCCCGGCCGTCGGGCTGCTCGCCGCCGGTGCCGCCGCGAGCCTCGCGCTCGCGGCCTGAGCCCGAGCCCGCCTCGACCTGCGGCGCCGACAGCCTCCGGCGGCGTGGAGCGTGGTCGCCCCAGGCCCGATCACCGAGGGACGACGTTGCGCAGCCCGACCGCGCCGTCGGCCAGCCAGGCCCGCAGCTGCTCGGCGACGAACGCCGCCGCGCCCTGCGGGCGCCCGCCGGCGACGTGCGGGGTGAGGATCAGGTGCGGCGCCTCCCACAGGGGCGAGCCGGTGGGCAGCGGCTCGGTCTCGGTGACGTCCAGCGCGGCACCGGCGATCGTCCCGTCGCGCAGAGCGGCGACGAGCGCCTCCTCGTCGACGGTGGCGCCGCGCCCGGCGTTGACGAACCGGGCGTGGGAGGGCAGCAGGCCGAGCGTCGGTGCGTCGAGCACGTGCCGGGTGTCCGGTGTCGCGGGCAGCAGGGAGATCAGCACGTCCGTCGTGGGCAGGATCTCGTCGATGGACGACGCGGCCACCACGGGGAACCCGTAGCGCTCGCCCGCCGACGACGCCACGCCCGTCACCTGCGCGCCGAGCGCGGCGAGCTGGGGTGCCAGGACCGCGGCGATCGACCCGAAGCCCCACACGGTGACACGGGCGCCGTGCAGCGTGAACAGGGCCTCGTCGCGAGCCTGCTCGCGGCCCAGCTCGCGGTCCCACGTGTGGTCGTGCTGGGCGGCGAGCGTCCGGTCGAGCCGGCGCACCGACGCGAGCACGAGGGCGAGCGTGTGCTCGGCGACGGGCGTGTCGTGCAGGGAGCGGCCCGAGGAGATCACGACGCCGGGCGCGAACCCGGCGGCCAGCGCCTGGTCCGGCCCGGCGTTCAGCGTCTGCACCCAGCGCAGCCGGGTCAGCCTGCGGGCGGCGTCGTCCAGCACCCGCTGCGGGCTCGACCAGGTGACCAGCGCCTCGGCGTCGACGTGCTCGGCCGGGATCTCGTCGCGCATCACGTAGCCGGCCACCTCGACCCCCTCGACGTCGATCGTGAGGTCGAAGGGCACGTTGCTGGGCACGAGGATCTTCACGCCTCGGGACGCTACCAGCCGGTCATGCGGCAGCATGGGCCCATGACGACGACGTCACGGACGACTCCCGTGCTCGCCCGGTACGACGCCGTGGTGGTGGGCGGCGGCCACAACGGGCTCACGGCGGCGGCCTACCTCGCCCGGGCGGGCCGCAGCGTGCTCGTGCTGGAGCGCCTGGACCACACCGGCGGGGCGGCCGTGTCCGCCCGGGCGTTCGACGGGGTCGACGCGCTGCTGTCGCGCTACTCCTACCTGGTCTCGCTCCTGCCCCGCCAGGTGATCGACGAGCTGGGCCTGGCGATCACGCTGCGCCGCCGCCGCTACTCCTCGTACACGCCCGTGGGCGACGCGGGGCTGCTCGTCGACACCGGGTCGGCCGCCGCGACGGCGGCCTCGTTCGCCGCCGTCGGCGCGGGCGCGGCCGACCACGACGCGTGGCGCCGCTTCTACGGCGCGACCGGACGCCTCGCCCGGCGGCTGTTCCCGACGGTGACCGCGCCGCTGCTGTCCCGGGCCGAGGCCCGCGCCCTGGTCGACGACGACGAGACCTGGCGCGCCGTCGTCGAGCGCCCGCTCGGCGAGACGCTTCGCGCGGCGTTCGCCCACGACGTGGTGCGCGGCGTCGCCGCCACCGACGGGCTCATCGGCACGTTCGCGGACCTCGACGACGCGGACCTGCGGCAGAACCGCTGCTTCCTGTACCACGTGGTCGGCGGGGGGACGGGGGACTGGGACGTTCCGGTCGGCGGCATGGGCGCCGTGACCGGTGCCCTGCGGGACGCGGCGCTCGCGGCGGGCGCGGAGATCGTCACGCGGGCGGACGTCACCGCCGTCGAGCCGGGCGGCGGCGACCGCGAGGCCGAGGTGACGTGGACCGACGACGACGGCCGGGCGAGGGCCGTCGCGGCCGGGGCGGTGCTGTCCGGGGCAGCACCGGCGACCTTGGACCGGTTGCTCGGCGCGGCCGGTGCCGCGCCGAGCGGACGGGCCACGGATCAGGCGCCCGAGGGCGCTCAGCTCAAGGTCAACGTGCTGCTGCGCCGGCTGCCACGGCTGCGCGACGGCGTGGACCCGGTCGCCGCCTTCAGCGGCACGTTCCACGTGAACGAGTCGTTCGACCAGCTCCAGGCCGCCCACGCCCAGGCCGCCGGCGGGCGGGTCCCCGACCTGCCGCCGTGCGAGATCTACTGCCACTCCCTGACGGACCCGTCCGTCCTGGGTCCCGAGCTGCGGGCGGCGGGGGCACAGACGCTCACGCTCTTCGGCCTGCACATGCCCGCGCGGCTGTTCCGCACCGACCCCGACGGCGCCCGCGACCGGGCGCTCGCGGCCACGCTCGCGTCCCTCGACTCCGTGCTGGCCGAGCCGGTCGCCGACGTGCTGCTGCACGACGCCGACGGGCGGCCGTGCCTCGAGGCGCGGACGCCCGTCGACCTGGAGGGCGACGTCGGCCTGCCGGGCGGCAACATCTTCCACCGCGACCTGTCGTGGCCGTGGGCGGACGACGGCGGCCACGCGGAGCGCGAGGACGGCCTCGACGCCCCGGGGTCGTGGGGCGTCGAGACCGTGCACCCGCGCGTCCTCGTGGCGGGGGCCGGGGCCCGCCGCGGTGGGGGAGTGAGCGGCATCCCCGGTCGCGCGGCGGCGATGGCGACGTTGGGGACCTGACGACCGGCGCGCCTGGCCGGCCCGGGCGGGCCCGGCGCCTCGGTCAGCGGATCTCCACCCGCAGCAGGCGCCGCATGCCGAGCACGAGCGGCACCACCAGCCAGAGCACGGCCGTGGTGCCGAGCTGGGCCCACTGCTCGCCGGTCATGGTCCCGGCGAAGAGGCTGAGCTGGCCGTGGGTGAGGTCCACCCACGGCGCGACGTCGCCGTACCACTCCTGGGCGCCGGCCAGCATGCTGGAGAGCGTCGGGACCACGAGCGCGAACACGAAGTAGCCCACCAGCGCGGCGGGGGAGCTGCGCAGCACCACCGCGAGGGTGAACGCCGCCGCCATCCCGATCGCCTGGAACAGGGTGAGGAACAGGTGCTCGGCGGCCGACACGTCCCACACCGGGTCGATCCCGGCGACGGCGGCCGCCGCGACGTTGCCCGCCGCGGACAGCGCGAAGCACAGCGCCATCGCGGCCAGGACCACCCCGGCGGCGCACGCGGCCTTGGCGCCGATGACGCGACCCCGGCGGGGCACGAAAGCGAACGTCGTCAGTCCGCCCCGCTGGCTCCACTCACCGGTCACGGAGAGCAGGCCCACCATCGGGATCATGAGCGACCATGGGTAGCCGATCGTGTTGACGAACATGGCGTACGTGATGTCGCCGGTGGGCTGGAACGCGATGACCATGGGCACGGCGGCGAGCGCCACGATGCCGATGCTGGCCAGCAGCCAGAAGCTGGACCTGGTGTCGAACATCTTGCGCAGCTCGACCCCGACCAGCCGGCGGAAGGGGACGGGCGCGGTGCGGCGGGGCACCACGACGGCGCGGAGGGTGGCGGTGGCGGCGACGGTGGTCATGCGGAGGCTCCGGTCGGGATGGGCGCGGACCCGACGGCCTCGCGCGCGGTGGCGGCGGTGAGCTCGAGGAACATGTCCTCCAGGCCGGCACCGTCGGCGGTGCGCAGCTCGGTGACGGCGAGACCGGCGCCGAACGCCAAGCGTCCGGCGGTGCCGGGGCCGGCGTCGGTGAGGACGGCGTCGCCGGACGGCGTGACGTGGTGCCCGGCGCCGGCGAGCGCGGCGCCGAGGGCGACGACGTCGTCCGCACGCACCAGCGTCCGGGCGCCGGCCAGCAGGTCCGTCGTGGGTCCTTGGGCGACGACGCGCCCGGAGCCGATCATGACGATGTCGTCGGCGATCATCTCCACCTCGGCGAGCAGGTGGCTGGACAGCAGCACCGTGCCACCGTCGTCGGCGAAGCCGCGCAGCAGGTCGCGCATCCACCTGATGCCGGCGGGGTCGAGCCCGTTGGCGGGCTCGTCGAGCACGAGGACGCGCGGGTCCCCGAGCAGCGCGGTGGCGATCCCCAGGCGCTGGCGCATGCCGAGGGAGTAGTCGCGCACACGACGCCGGGACTCGGCGCGGGTGAGGCCGACGAGCTCGAGCGACTCGTCGACGCGGGCGGCGGGCAGGCCCATGGTGCGCTGGGCGAGCACGAGGGTCTCGCGCCCGGTGCGGCCGCCGTGCTGGGCGGAGGCGTCCAGCAGGACGCCGATCTCGAGCCCGGGGTTCGGCAGGTCGGCGTACCGGTGGCCGAGCACGGTGGCACTGCCCGACGTCGCCGTGGCGAGTCCTGCGAGGATCCGCAGGGTGGTCGACTTCCCGGCACCGTTGGGCCCGAGGAAGCCGGTGACGCGGCCGGGGGACGCTGTGAACGACACATCGTCCACGGCCGCGAGCCGGCCGTAGCGCTTCGTCAAGGACGTGATGGTGATCATGGCCACGACGCTAGGCCGACGGGTACGACCCCCGGATCGGGCATCGCCCCGGTCGTGACCCTGAACGCCGACCCTGAGCCGCTCCGGGGGATGTCCCTGGACTCCCGGACTCCCGGACCCCCGGACCCCGGTCAGCCGACCGGGGGCGGTGCGGCCGGGCGCGGCGCGGTCGCGGCCTCCTGCGCCAGGGACCACGCGTACCCGGCGTCGTCGCGCAGCAGCTCGTCGTGGGTGCCGCGGGCGACGACGCGGGCGGGCCCGCCCGCCGCGGGGGCCGGTGCGCCGAGCACCAGGACCTCGTCGGCCACACCGAGCGGGGTGAGGCGGTGCGAGGCGACGACGACGGCGCTCCCGGTGTCCCGCGCGTGCGCCGCGAGCGTGTCCAGCAGGGCGTCGGCGGTGACGGCGTCGAGGTGCTCGGCGGGCTCGTCGACCAGGAGCACCCGCGCCGGTGCGAGGAGGGCGCGGGCGACGAGGAGACGCCGGCGCTCGCCGCCGGAGACGTCCGCGCCGTCGGGGCCGAGCATGGAGTCCAGGTCCCGGGGGAGCGCGTCCAGCCAGTCCGTCAGACCCACGGCCGCCAGTGCCCTGCGGGCGTCGGTCTCGGTGACGTCGGGCCGCGCCACCCGCAGGTTCTCCAGCACCGTGGTGCCGAAGAGGTGGCCGTCCTCGGCGGCGAACAGCGCGTCCTCGGCCCGCACCTCGCCGGCGAGGGACGGCACCAGGCCGGCAGCCGTGAGCAGGAGCGTGGTCTTGCCGACGCCGGACGGTCCCGCCAGCGCGACGACCGATCCGGGCCGCAGGGTGAGGTCCACGCCGGCCACGACCGCACGGTCGTCCCAGCCCGCGGCGACGTCGTCCAGGGTGAGGAGGGTGCCGTCGGCCGGCCGGCCGGGGGTGCGGGGGCGCTCCTCGCGGTCGGGCAGCAGGGCGACCAGCCGGCGCGCCGCCTCCCGCGAGCGTCGCAGCTGCACGGCCGCGGCGGGCAGCGTCGAGGTCGCCTCGAACACGGCGAGCGGCGTGAGCACGACGACGGCGAGCTCGACCGGGGCGAGCGTCCCGGCCGCGACGGCGGGCAGGCCGAGCAGCAAGGAGCAGATCACGGCGAGGGTCTGCGCGCCCGCGTCGATCGCGGCGGACACCCCCGAGATCCGCGCGCCGTCGTGCGTCGAGCGGGTGAGGCGGGCGTCCGCGGCGCGCAGGGCGGTCAGCCGGGCGCCGAGCCGCCCCGCGACGCGCAGCTGCTGGCCGTCGTCGAGCAGCTCGAGGGAACGGCCGGTGACCTCCGCACGTGCCTCGGCGCCGCGGCGCTCGACCGAGACTGCCGCCCGCGACGCGAGCCACGGGGCGAGCACGCCGGTCAGGAGCAGGCAACCGAGCAGGGTGAGCCCGGCGGCGGGCAGGAAGACGCCGACCAGGACGACCGAGCCGATGCCGAGGCACACCGCGACGCCCGCCGGGATCAGCGCGCGCACGACGACGTCGCCGACGTCGTCGACGTCCGCGCCGACGCGGGCGAGCAGGTCGCCGCGGCGCAGCGCGACGACGCGGCTCACCGGGCCGCGGGCCAGCGCGTCGTAGAGGTTGGCGCGCAGGGCGGCCATCCCGCGCAGCGCGACGTCGTGGGAGGCGAGCCGCTCCAGGTAGCGCCACACGCCGCGGCCGGTGCCGAACGCGCGCACGCCCACCGTCGCCACGGACAGCTGCAGCACGGGCGGCATCTGCGAGGCGCGGGCGATGAGCCACGCGGCCGTGGCGGCCAGGCCCACGGAGAAGCCGAGGGCGAGGGTGCCGAGCAGCACCGCGCGAGCCACCCGCGACCAGCGCACCTCGAGCATGGGCAGCACGCGCCGGAGCGGGTCTGCGGCGCTCATGCCGGGGCCTCCTCGGTCTCGAGCCCGACCTCGCGCGACGCGATGTCGACGACCTGGTCGGCCAGGGCGAGCAGCGACGCACGGTGCGCGACGACGACGACGGTGCGCCCCGCGTCGCGCCAGGCACGGACCGTGTCGAGCACGACCCGCTCACCGCGTGCGTCCAGGTGCGCGGTGGGCTCGTCGAGCAGCACGAGGGGTGGCGGGTCCGCGTCTCCGGTGCCGTCCAGCAGCGCGCCGGTCAGCGCGACGCGCTGGCGCTGCCCGACGCTGAGCCCGGTGCCGCCCAGCCCGACGGGGGTGTCCCAGCCGGCGGGGAGCCCGGCGACGACGTCGTCGAGGCCCGTGGTGCGGGCCGCCGCGGCGAGGGCCTCGTCGGTCACCGGCCGCCCGTCGGCCACGACGTCGCGCAGGGGCCCGGGCGCGAGCGCGGGGCGCTGGGGCACCCAGGTGATCTGCGACCACCAGGTCTGGGGGTCGATGTCGGCGAGGTCCATGAGCCGGCTGCCGCCGGTCTCGACGAGCACCCGCCCGGCGTCGGGCCGCAGCAGGCCGAGCAGCACGAGCGCCGTCGTCGACTTCCCGGACCCGCTCGGGCCGCGCAGCGCCACGACGCGGCCGCTGCCGGGTCGCCCGCTGCCGAGCGGGACGCGGGCGGTGAGCCCGGCGGGGGCCAGGACCCCGCGGTCGCCCGCCCGCACGCTGACGCCGTCGAGCACCAGCGTCGCGCCGGCGAGCGCGGGAGCGGGCGTGGTGCCGGGCGTGGGCAGCGGCCGCTCGAGCACGGCGAACGCGCGCTCGGCGGCGGCCAGGCCGTCGGTCGAGGCGTGGAACTCGGCCCCCACCCGCCGCAGCGGCAGGTACACCTCCGGAGCGAGCACCAGCACGGCGACGGCCGGCACCAGGGCGATCATCCCCTCCACGAGCCGCAGTCCCACGCCGACGGCGACGATCGCCACGGACAGGGTGGTGAGCAGCTCCAGCACCATGCCGGAGAGGAACGCGACCCGCAGCGTGCCCATCGTGGCCCGCCGGGACGCGTCGCCCAGCGCCCGGACGCGCGCCCCCGGTCCGGTCTGGCGTCCGAACGCGCGCAACGTGGGCAGCCCGGCGAGCAGGTCGAGCACCTGGGCGCCCAGCCGCTCGATGGTGCGCAGGCGCCGCTGCGACGTGCCCGCCGTCATCACGCCCACCAGCCACATGAACAGCGGCACCAGCGGCAGCGTCACCACGCAGACGAGGGCCGACACCCAGTCCAGGCCGAGCACCACGAGCACCAGCGCCGGGGTGAGGATCGCGGTGAGCAGGAGCTGCGGCAGGTACCGCACGAGGTACGGCTCGAGGTCGTCCAGCCCGCGCGTCGCCAGCGTGGCGGTCGCCGCATGACCGGCGACGTCGGCGGCCGCGTCCGGGCTCACGTCGGGGGTCGCGGCCCTGGGTCCGAGCGCCACGGTGTGGGCGACGACCTGCTCGCGCAGCTCGGCCACCACCTGCGCGGCCGCCTTCTGCGCGTACCGTTCCTGCGCCCAGGCGATGACCGCCCGGCACAGCATGGCGCCCACGAGCACCCCCAGCCAGGGCGCGACGTCGGCCAGGCCGATCGGCGTGCCGGCGCTCCCGGCCGTGACGGCGGGGCCCAGGGTGTGGGCGATGGCGAACGCCTGGACGACGATCGCGCCGGCCGCCGCGACGCCGAGCCCGGCGGTGAGCGCGACGTACCAGCGCGCGGCGCGGGCGCGTCGCAGCAGGCGCGGGTCGAGGGGTCTCACAGGAGCCAGGCTAGAACGCGGCGTCCTTGATCTTCTGCCAGCTGAGCCCGGCGGAGGCCGGGATGTCCCGGGTCGACAGGCGGCGGCGGAAGATCCAGTACGTCCACGCCTGGTACGCGATGACCAGCGGGGTGAGGACGACGGCGACCCACGACATCACGGTGAGCGTGTACGGCGTGGAGGACGCCTCGGCGATGCCCAGCGACGTGCCGCCGTCGAGCGCCGGGATGACGTCCGGGTACATGGAGCCGAAGATCAGGACGACGGCGCTGGCGATGGCGACCGCGGAGAGCGTGAAGGCGACGCCCTCGCGCCGTGCCCGCGTCGCGACGACGACCCCGGCCAGCGCGATCGCTGCCACGGCGACAGCCGCCCAGGTCCAGGCCACGGAGAAGGCGAGCTGGGCCCAGACCGCCCACCCGCCGGCGACGACGAGCGCGACCACCGCGAGGCCGGACGCGAGGCGCTGGGCCCGCAGGCGCAGCTCGCCGTCCGTCTTCAGCGCGACGAACACGGCGCCGTGCAGCAGGAACAGGGTGGCGGTGGTGAGGCCGCCGAGCAGCGCGAACGGGTTGAGCAGCGCCCAGAACCCGCCGACGTACTGGTGGCCCTCGTCGAGCAGCAGCCCCCGCACCAGGTTCCCGAAGGCGACGCCCCACATCACGGCCGGGATCCAGGAGCCGAGCTGGATCCCCAGGTCGCAGCGGCGCACCCAGGTGGCGTCCGCGATCTTGCCGCGGTACTCGAACGCGACGCCGCGCGCGATGAGGCCGACGAGGATGATCAGCAGCGGCAGGTAGAAGCCGGAGAACATCGTGGCGTACCACTCGGGGAACGCCGCGAAGGTGGCGCCGCCCGCGGTGAGCAGCCACACCTCGTTGCCGTCCCAGACCGGTCCGATGGTGTTGACGAGCACGCGGCGCTCGGTCTCGCGATGCTCCTTGCTGCCGCGGGGCAGTACGGACATCAGCATCCCGACGCCGAAGTCGAAGCCCTCGAGCACGAGGTAGCCGGTCCACAGGACGGCGATGATGACGAACCACAAGAGTGCGAGGTCCACGGGAGTCTCCAGTCAGTTCTCGGGCGCCGGCGGGACGCTCAGTAGGCGAACGACAGCGGTCGGTCGGCGTCGTCGTCACCGGCGGCCGCGCGGGCCTCGGGCGAGACGTCGGGCACCGAGTCCGGGGCGCCCTCGATCGTGTACCGGTGCATGAGCCGGAACCAGACGACACCGAGGACGGCGTAGACGACGGTGAAGACGATCATCGAGGTGAGGATGACGCCGGCCGGCACGGCGGTGGAGACCCCGCGCTCGGTGAGCAGGCGCACCGCGTCGATGCCGGTCGGGTTGGGCGCGACGGCCCAGGGCTGCCGTCCCACCTCCGTGAAGATCCACCCGAACGAGCAGGCGGCGAACGGCATGGGGATGGCCAGGAGGCCGAGCCGGGAGAGCCAGAGGTTGTCGGTGACCCGGCCCTTGCGCGTGAACCACAGTGCGGCGAGCGCGAGAGCCACGGAGAAGGCCGCGAGGCCGATCATGAGCCGGAACGACCAGTAGGTGACGGCCAGCGGCGGCGTGTACCGGACGGGTTCGCCGGCCGCCGTGGTGTCGCCGTACCGCTCGGTGTACTGCTCCTGGACGTCGTAGACGCCGGGCAGGTACGACTCGGGGCCGGAGAAGTGGCCGGTGCCGAGGAAGCTCGTGACGCCCGGGATGGAGATGAGGTGGTCGACGTCCTCGCAGCCGGCGTAGAGGGGCCCGACGGCCAGGATGGAGAACTCCGCGGCCTCGGTGCCCGTGCAGAGCGCCTCCGCCGAGGACATCTTGCCGGGCTGCTGCTCGTACATGAGCTTGCCCTGGACGTCGCCGGACCAGATGACGCCGATCCCGGAGATGATCATGACCCACACGCCGAGGACGACGGCGGGCCGGTAGACGGTGCGTGCGGTCTCGACGTTCTCGGGCCGCCGGGAGCGCACCAGGCGCACCATCCACCAGGTGGCGATGCCGCACACGAACGTGCCGGCGGTGAGCCAGGCGGCGCTCACCGTGTGCGGGAACGCGGCCCACAGCGTGTTGTTGGTGAGCACGGCGCCGATGGACTCCATCTCGGCCCGCCCGGTCTCCGGGTTGTAGACGGTGCCCACGGGGTGCTGCATCCAGGAGTTCGCGGCGAGGATGAAGAACGCCGAGAGGTTCGTGGCCAGCGCGAACAGCCAGATCGACGCGAGGTGCACCTTCTTGGACACCCGGTCCCAGCCGAAGATCCACAGGCCCAGGAACACGGACTCGACGAAGAACGCGGCGAGCGCCTCCATCGCGAGGGGAGCGCCGAAGACGTCGCCCACGAAGCGCGAGTACTCGCTCCACGCCATGCCGAACTGGAACTCCTGCCAGATGCCGGTCACGACGCCGAGCGCGAAGTTGATGAGCAGCAGCTTGCCGAAGAACTTGGTGAGCCGCAGCCAGCGTTCGTTCTTCGTCATCACCCACGCCGTCTGCATCCCGGCCACGATCGGGGCGAGCCCGATCGTCAGCGGCACGAAGATGAAGTGGTAGACGGTGGTGATGGCGAACTGCCAGCGGGCCAGGTCGAGGGCGTCCACGGGTGCTCCTGTGTCTCGGGCGCCGTCCGGTGGAGCGATGCCTCTGGTCCCAGAGGTCCCGCACCACCGCCGGCTCCGACGGTGGTCTGGTGCCTTCCGTGGCGTGGTCGGGACCCTGCGGACGGCGCTCGTGAAGACGTTCACAATATAACTAGTGAAATCCTTCACGAGTCAAGTCGGGCTACGGCGCCGCGCCGCCGACGACCCGGGGAGCCGGTGTGTCGATCGGGATGCGATACTGGTCCGAGGCCGCCGGGACCACATCCCCTGACGGCCACGAGCTCGCAGCACGCGCGATCCGCACGCGATGCCGCGGCCTGGCCGTGAAGGCCGGCCGCGGGCGTCCGCGAAGAACGCCGGGTGCCGCAGCCGAGACCGAGACTTCCGTCCGGTCGGTGCGCTGAGCAGCGCCGCCGTCCGACGACGACCACCCGGTGGTCCGCAGGTGTGGGCGGGGCCATCGGAGCAGGAGCGCATTCCGTGACGTCCGACAACACCACCGGGACAGATGCTGGCGCCACGCAGGGGGCCGACGCCCCCGCGGGACGCAGGCCCGCCCGCCGGCGCGCGACCCGCGCCGCGGCAGCACCCCAGGCCGCACCGGTGAGCACCCCCGCGCCCGGGCTGGCCGCCATCGTGATCCCCGACCGGGCCGCCCCCGAGCAGACACCGGCGCCGGAGGCACCTGCCGCCTCCCGCTCGCTGGCCGACATCGTGCTGCCCGAGGGCCCGGCAGGCGCCGCGGGCGCCGCCCCGGCCGAGAAGCCGGCGCGGACCCGCCGACGCGCGACGCGGCCCACCACCGCCCCGGCCGCGACCACCGAGCCCACCTCTGCACCCGACTCCGCGTCCGCGGCCGAGCCGGCCGAGGCCCCGGAGCCCGCTGCGCCGAAGAAGGCCGCGTCGAAGAGGTCCGCGGCCTCGAAGAGGTCCGCGGACGCGAAGGCTGCGGACGCGCCGACGACGGACGCGACGACGACGGACGCGGCGTCCGCTGAGGGGGCCGAGGACGCGAGGCCCGCGGAGACCAAGAGCACGGCGAAGAAGGCCGCCCCGAAGAGGGCTGCGGCGAAGAAGTCCACGGAGCCGGTCCCGGCGAAGGCCGAGCCCGCTGCCGCCGACGCCGTCGCCGACGTCCCGGCGGAGCCCGCGGCCGAGCCCGGAGCCAAGGCTCCGGCGAAGCGGGCCGCCACGAGGCGGACCGGCACGAAGAGGTCCACGGCCCGCACCGACGTCGCGCAGGACGCGCCGGAGGCAGCAGCCCCGTCAGCGTCGTCGACGTCGTCAGCGGCGCAGACGGAGCCGGGTTCGAAGCCCGAGACCGACCCGAGGTCCGCGACCGGTTCCACGACCGCCCGCGCCGGTGGCACGTCGACGCCCCGCCTGGCGACGACCGCGCTGCTGTTCCAGGCGCCTGACCTGTCGACGCCGCGCCGCTCGCGCCGCGCCCAGGCCCCGGCCGGGCCGCCGCGCCCGCACGAGGAAGTCCCGTCGACCGTCATGTCGCGGCCGGTCGAGCGGCCCGCCCAGAAGCCGTTCGAGCAGCCCACCGTGCAGCCGGCCGAGCAGCCGGCCGAGACGGCCGCCTCCGAGCGACCCGCCGCGCGCCGTGCCGAGAAGCCGGCCACGACCTCGTCCGACCAGGGGACGGAGACGGCCGTGGAGCCCGCCACGCGCGGCACCTCCGAGCGGCCCGCCCGCCGTCGTGCCTCCCGCGGCACCGGCGCCCCGAAGGCGGAGAGGCCGGCGACCGAGCGCGCCCCGCAGGGGACGACGAGCAGCATCGAGCTGCCCTCGGCGTCCGGCGAGTCGGTGCGGATCGAGCTGCCGACGGCCGCTCCCGCGAGCACGCCCGAGGCCGGGAAGGCTCCGGCGACGGCCCAGGTCGAGCTGACCGAGGACGAGGTCGCCGCGGTCCACGAGGTCGAGGTCATCGAGTCCGAGCTCGTCGCCGAAGGCCTCGAGCTGGTCGACCTCGGCCCGGAGGACCTGGTCGAGGACTCCGAGGAGGAGGACGAGATCCGTCCGCGCCGTCGTCGTCGCCGGGGTGGCCGTGGCCGTCGCGGCGGACGCCGCGAGGACGGCGACGAGAACGGTGACGAGGGCTCTCACGAGGGCGACGACCTCGACCAGGACGAGGGTCACCGCGACGAGGATGCGGACGCCGAGGGCAGCGACCCCGACGACTCCGACGAGGCAGAGGGCGACGGCGACCCCGACTCGTCGTCGGGCCGCCGTCGTCGTCGCCGTCGTCGCGGCACCCGCGCCGAGCGGGCCGAACGGGCCGAGGTCACCCGCGGGCGCGAGCGTGACGAGGTCACCGCGCTCAAGGGGTCGACGCGTCTCGAGGCCAAGCGCCAGCGTCGCCGTGAGGGCCGTGACGCCGGCCGTCGTCGTCAGATCATCACCGAGGCCGAGTTCCTCGCGCGCCGCGAGTCGGTGACGCGATCGATGGTCGTGCGCGAGGACGACGGCCGCACGCAGATCGCCGTGCTCGAGGACGGCGTGCTCACCGAGCACTACGTCTCGCAGCAGTCGCAGGCGTCGATGGTCGGCAACGTCTACCTGGGCCGCGTGCAGAACGTGCTGCCCAGCATGGAGGCCGCCTTCGTCGACGTCGGCAAGGGGCGCAACGCCGTCCTGTACGCCGGCGAGGTCAACTGGGACGCCGCCGGGATCGAGGGCCAGCCGCGGCGCATCGAGGAAGCGCTGAAGTCGGGCGACCCGGTGCTCGTGCAGGTCACCAAGGACCCGATCGGGCACAAGGGCGCGCGCCTGACCTCCCAGGTCACGCTCGCCGGCCGCTACCTGGTGTTCGTGCCGGGCGGCGGGATGACGGGCATCAGCCGCAAGCTCCCCGACACCGAGCGCAACCGGCTCAAGAAGATCCTCCGGGACGTCGTCCCGGAGGGTGCCGGCGTCATCGTCCGCACCGCGGCCGAGGGGGCCAGCGAGGACGAGCTGCGCGCCGACGTCGAGCGGCTGCAGGCGCAGTGGTCGGCGATCTCGGCGAAGGCGGAGAAGTCGAGCACCTCGGCGCCCGCGCTGCTCCAGGGCGAGCCCGACATGGCCATCCGCGTGGTCCGCGACATCTTCAACGACGACTTCTCGTCGCTGGTCGTCCAGGGCACCAGCTCCTGGGACGAGATCTCCCAGTACGTCGAGGAGCTCGCACCGGAC
Source organism: Isoptericola luteus (assembly GCF_020297055.1). Classification (GTDB taxonomy): domain Bacteria; phylum Actinomycetota; class Actinomycetes; order Actinomycetales; family Cellulomonadaceae; genus Isoptericola; species Isoptericola luteus. The sequence continues at coordinate 41,646 of NZ_JAIXCQ010000006.1, forward strand.
CTGCGCGAGCGGGTCTCGAAGTGGACGGAGAACACCGACGTGTTCGCCGTGCACCGCGTCGACGAGCAGCTCGCCAAGGGCATGGACCGCAAGGTGTGGCTGCCGTCGGGCGGGTCGCTCGTCATCGACCGCACCGAGGCGATGACCGTCGTCGACGTCAACACCGGCAAGTTCACCGGCGCCGGCGGCACTCTCGAGGAGACCGTCACGCGGAACAACCTCGAGGCCGCGGAGGAGATCGTCCGCCAGCTGCGGCTGCGCGACATCGGCGGCATCATCGTCATCGACTTCATCGACATGGTGCTGGAGTCGAACCGCGACCTGGTGCTCCGCCGCCTGGTCGAGTGCCTGGGGCGTGACCGTACCAAGCACCAGGTGGCCGAGGTGACGTCGCTCGGGCTCGTGCAGATGACGCGCAAGCGTGTCGGCCAGGGCCTGGTGGAGGCGTTCTCGTCCACCTGTGAGCACTGCAAGGGCCGGGGCTTCATCGTCCACGAGCACCCCGTCGAGAAGGGTTCCCCGCAGCCTGCGGCCGAGGAGGCCGGAGACAGCGGCACCAAGCGCTCGCGTCGCAAGCGGGGGAGCGGCAAGTCCGCCGAGCCCGCCGAGGCGCACGCCGACGTCCCCAAGCTCCCGGAGGACAAGTCGGAGGCGCGCGAGGCGGTCAAGGCCACGCTCGCGACGATCGCAGCCGCGGCCGCGCACGCGCACGACCTCAAGGAGGACGGCGAGGAGCCGGCCGCCGCCGAGGCCCTGGTCGCCGACGAGGCCGCATCGGCCGAGCCCGCACCGGTCGAGGCGCCGGCCGAGGCGCCGGCCGAGGTCCCGGTCGATGCCCCGCTCGAGGCCGCGACGCAGGAAGCGGCCGCACCGGAGCCCGCCGACGAGGAGTTGTCCGTCGAGGGAACCCCGGAGGCCTGAGCCGCGTCCCTGCGGCGCACGGCTGAGACGACGCCCCGTGACCCGGCACAGCGCCGGGTCACGGGGCGTCGTGCTGCCTGCCGGTCGAAGGTCGCCGACGTCCGGTCGGTCAGGGCGGGGGCCGTCGTGCTTCACTGGCGGGCATGGACGAGCCGCAGGGCAACCCGGGCAACCAAGGCGACCTAGGCAACCAAGGCAACGAGGGGAGCCGCGGTCCCGGCGACGGCCGCGTCGAGGTCGTCGCCGGCCCGATGTTCGCGGGCAAGACCGAGGAGCTCGTGCGCCGGGTGCACCGTGCGCAGATCGCGCGGCAGCGGGTGCTCGTGGTCGCCCACGAGCTCGACACCCGCAGCGGCGCGGGTCGGGTGCGCTCCCACTCAGGGCTGGAGGCGGCGTCGCGCACGGTGGCCGCGGCCGGTGACATCCCGCGGCTCGTGGAGCCCGGCACCACGTTGCTCGCCGTCGACGAGGCGCAGTTCTTCGGTGCGGACCTGGTGGACGTGCTGGTCGGTCTCGCCGACGCGGGGCTCGTGGTGGTGGCCGCAGGGCTGTCCGTGACGTTCGACGGGCGGCCGTTCTCCCCGCTGCCAGAGCTCATGGCGGTCGCGGAGTCGGTCACGAAGCTCACCGCCGTCTGCACGGTGTGCGGTCGTGACGCGGCCTACCACGTGCGGCTCGCGGGCGGGGTGCCCGCTGTCGGCGACCCCTTGGCCCCGACGGCGGCCCACGTCGGCGGTGCCGAGACGTACGAGGCGCGGTGCCGACGGCACCGCGCCTCCTAGGCAGGGCTCAGGGGTGGCTCGAGGTGGGCGGGTCAGTACCCGCGCATCTGGCGGCGCATGGGGCAGTCGAACGGGTCGCGCGCGGCGAGGCCGACCCGGTTGAGGTAGGCCACGACGATGGCGTACGACCGCAGCAGGCTGGTCTCGGTGTAGGGCAGGCTCTGCGCCTCGCAGTGCTCGCGCACCAGGATGCGGGCCCGCGCCAGGTGCGGCCGCGGCATGCTGGGGAACAGGTGGTGCTCGACCTGGTAGTTGAGACCGCCCATGAAGATGTTCATGCCGGCGCCGCCGCGGATGTTGCGCGACGTCAGCACCTGCTTGGACAGGAAGTCGAGGCGGCTGCCCTCGGGCACCATCGGCATGCCCTTGTGGTTCGGCGCGAACGTCGCGCCCATGTACACGCCGAAGACGGCGAGCTGTACGCCGAGGAACGCGAACGCCATGCCCACCGGCAGCCACCAGAAGATCACCGCGGTGTACACCGTGAGGCGCACCAGGATGGTCACGAGCTCGCGCGCACGGGTACTGCGGTCCTCGGCCGTCCCGTGCAGCAGCGAACGGACCGACGTCACGTGCAGGTTGAGGCCCTCGAGCGTCAGCAGCGGGAAGAACAGCCAGCCCTGGCGCCGCGTGATGGCGCCGAGGAACCCGGTGTGCTCGCTCGCCGCCTCCTCCGTGAAGGAGATGACGCCGGGCGCGACGTCCGGGTCCTTGCCCACGTGGTTGGGGTTGGCGTGGTGCCGCGAGTGCTTCGACATCCACCAGGAGTAGCTGATGCCGACGACGGCGTTCGCGAGGATGCGCCCCACCGTGTCGTTGACCCGGCCCGAGGCGAAGACCTGCCGGTGCGCCGCCTCGTGGGTGAGGAACGCGATCTGCGTGAGGATGATGCCGAGGGCACCCGCCACGACCAGCTGGAACCACGAGTCGCCGAGCAGGACGAACGCTGCCACCGCCCCGCCGAGCGCGAGGGCCAGGGCGACGCCGATGCCCAGGTAGTAGCCGTAGGCCCGGCCGAGCAGTCCCTCTTCCCGTACCGCGCGGGAGAGCGCGCTGTAGGAGCTGGTGTGAGGTGCTCGGGCGAGTCGCTCGGCAGGGTCGGCGACGGCGGTGGCAGGCGTCATACGGGCCTCGCAGGGTCGGTGTCGACTTCCCAGCCGAGGAGGTGAGCGGGTGCTCGGTCGAGCGGATGCTCCCGACCCTACGGGCGCGTAGGTTCGCCCCGGCAGGGGGACAGCCCCCCAAACGGCAGAGGGGACGACCTCAGTCGGAGAGCACGTCCCGGACCCGCCGCAGCAGCAGCCTCGACGTCGCCGCGTCGGCAGCGGCCACGAGCCCGCGACCCGTGTCGACGGGTCCGCCCGTGAGGTCGGTGACGACGCACCCGGCGGCCCGGCACAGCGCGATCCCGGGGGTGAAGTGCACGGAGCCGGCCACGTCACGGTCCGTCACGTAGGCGGAGCGCTGCCCGGCGGCGACCCAGGCCAGCGCGAGGCTCGTCGACGAGACCCGCACCGCCACCTGCTCCCGGAAGACCGGGTCCGCCACGAGCCGCGGGCCTACGACGTTGGTGGCGCCGTCCACGTCGACGTCGACGAGGCGGCTGGCGGCGTCGGGCACGAGCGGCTGCCCCGCGCCCCCGGCGCCCGCCCTCGAACGGCCCGTCCGCGCGCCGTCGGTCCAGAGCACGTCACCGCTGACGGGGTCGACCACGACGGCCACCGCACTGTCGCCGAAACCGGCGGCGCGGGCCACCTGGAGGGCGACGTTGACCCCGAACGGTCCCGTCCCGGCCGCGAAGTTCAGCGTGCCGCACAGCGGGTCGACCAACCAGCGGCGCGGTGCGAGGCCGTCGCGGGGGCCGCCGAGCTCCTCACCGACGACGACGTCGTCAGGGCGCGCGGCGGCCAGGACCGCGCGGATCGCCCGCTCGGCGTCCAGGTCCGCCTGCGTGGCGAAGTCCGTGCCCTCCTTGGCGTGCCGGGTCACGGGGCCGCCGAACGCGGCGCGGACCACCTGGGCCCCCGCGCGTGCTGCCGCCAGGGCCACGTCCAGGTCCGAGATCGTGCCCGTCGCGGTACGTGTCACGCGCAGAGCATGCCACGCGTCCCGTCCGCGCTCCCCGCGCGGCGGGCGGGGTCAGCCCTCCGGCGGGTCCTCCACGAGCGGGACGAACGAGTAGGTCCCGTGCTCGCTCCTCCGGACCGCGCCGCCGGTGTCCCGCTCGACGAGCGTCATGACGTGCCGCACCGGCACCACCAGGCGCCCGCCGGGCGCGACCTGCTCCACGAGCGCGTCGGGCAGGTGCTGGGCGGCGGCGGAGACCAGGACGCGGTCCCAGCCGCCGTCCCGCGGAGCCCCGAGTACTCCCGGGACCGCCCGCACGACACGTGCCCACGGCATGCCTGCCCGCCGGACGTTCGCGGCGCCCCACGCGGCCAGGTCGGGATGGCGCTCGACGCCGAGCACCTCGCCGTCGGGCCCGACGAGTCGTGCCAGGATCGCGGTCGTCCAGCCGGACCCCGCGCCGACGTCGAGCACCCGGGCGCCGGCGGGCACTGCGAGCAGGCGGAGCATCGACGCCACCGTCGACGGCTGCGAGCTGGTCTGGCCGTGGCCGATCTCCAGCGGCCGGTCGTCGCCGGCCTTGCCCGACAGCGACCGTGGCAGGAAGCCGCGCCGGTCGACGGCGCGCATCGCGAGCGCGACGTCGTCGGGCGGGCTCTCGGGCAGCGGACGGCGCATCCGTCCATCGTCGCGCGGACGGCGGCGACACGCCTCAGGCGGCGGGAGGCGGGCCCGGCACGACCGCGCGGCGGACGCAGTCACGCAGCAGCGAGCGACGCTGCTCGTGCACGTCCTCCGGCTCGGCGCCGGTCGCGGCGTAGACGTTGCGGACGGGCGACCACGCCATGGACATCGCGATCACCATGGCCATGATGTCGAATGGGTCGCCGGCCCGGACCAGGTCCGGGCGGGCCAGGTACTCGGCGTAGAGCCGGACGGCCCAGTCGGCCAGGTCGGCGGCGTCGATCGGCACGACGTCCACGATGCGGTGGAGCGAGCCGAAGAAGATCGCGTCGAACAACCCGTCCTTGCTGCCGAAGTAGGCGTAGAGCTGGGCCTTGTTGGTCCGAGCTCCGGCGACGATCCGGTCGACGCGCGCCCCGGCGATCCCGTGCGCGGCGACGGCGACGTGCGGTACCGGTTCGTGCTCGACATGTCCGACCTCGGGTAGCTCACCTGCGGTCACCTGCGGTCGGCCGGTGTCGAGGGACCGGGTCCCGGCACCACCGGGGGACGTGGGCCACGTCACGGACCGTGCCGACCGGCGCGGTTTGAACGAGGTCGGCGCGTCGCGTAGTCTTGATCGTCGGCGTGCCCTCGGTGCGCCAGTCCCGTGTGCTCAGGACGCACCGCACTCGACCGCCGCGGCGGGCCGAGTTGCAGACCAAGTCGGTGGCGAACGTCGTGCAGCACACCCAGACCAGAGAGATGAGCAGCAACGTGGTGTACGCAATCGTCAAGGCCGGTGGCCGTCAGGAGAAGGTGTCCGTCGGGGACATCGTCGTCATGAACCGGATCCAGGCCAGCGCCGGTGACACGGTGGAGCTGCCCGCTCTGCTCCTGGTGGACGGGGAGAAGGTGACCTCCGACGCCGAGAAGCTCGCGAACGTGAAGGTCACCGCCGAGGTCGTCCGGGACGACAAGGGTCCCAAGATCACGATCCTCAAGTACAAGAACAAGACCGGGTACCGCAAGCGCCAGGGTCACCGTCAGCAGCTGACCCGCCTCAAGGTCACCGGTATCAAGTGACTTCCCGCGGGCCCGAGCGCGGCCCGCGAGCGAGATCCTCTTCGTACTTCCAGAAAGCAGGTTCCTTCAGATGGCACACAAGAAGGGCGCGAGCTCCTCGCGCAACGGTCGTGACTCGAACGCCCAGCGTCTCGGCGTCAAGCGCTACGGCGGCCAGGTCGTCAAGGCCGGCGAGATCATCGTCCGCCAGCGTGGCACGCACTTCCACCCCGGCAACAACGTCGGCCGTGGCGGCGACGACACGCTGTTCGCGCTGACCGCCGGTGCGGTCGCCTTCGCGACGCGTCGTGGCCGCAAGGTCATCGACATCGTCGCTGCCGAGGTCTGAGCCTCGTCGCAGCACCCAGCATTTCCCACGAGGGGCGCACCGTCGCGGTGCGCCCCTCGTGCTGTTCCGCCTTCTGCCCCCTGCGGGCGCAGCTCTCCTGAGAGGATCTGACCATGGCCAGCTTCGTCGATCGCGTGGTGCTTCACGCCACGGGAGGTGACGGCGGGCACGGTGTCGCGTCGATCCGCCGGGAGAAGTTCAAGCCGCTCGCCGGCCCCGACGGCGGCAACGGCGGTGACGGCGGCAGCGTCCGGCTCGTCGTCGACCCGCAGACCACCACCCTGCTCGAGTACCACCACTCCCCGCACCGGCACGCGCCGAACGGCACCCAGGGCATGGGCGACGACCGGGACGGTGCCAAGGGCGGCGACCTCGTGCTCCGCGTGCCCGACGGCACCGTCGTCAAGGACCGGGACGGCAACGTCCTGTGCGACCTCGTCGGCGCGGGCGCGGAGTATGTCGTGGCGGCCGGCGGCCGCGGGGGCCTGGGCAACCGTGCACTCGCCTCGCCGAAGCGCAAGGCCCCCGGGTTCGCCCTCCTCGGCGAGCCGGGGGAGGAGGCCGACGTCGTCCTCGAGCTGAAGACGATCGCGGACGTCGCCCTCGTGGGGTACCCCAGCGCGGGCAAGTCGTCGCTGGTCGCCGCGATCTCCGCCGCCCGGCCGAAGATCGCCGACTACCCCTTCACGACCCTCGTGCCGAACCTCGGCGTCGTGCAGGCGGGCGAGGCGCGGTTCACCGTGGCCGACGTCCCGGGTCTCATCCCCGGCGCGAGCGAGGGCAAGGGTCTCGGCCTGGAGTTCCTGCGGCACGTCGAGCGCACCGCCGTCATCGTGCACGTGCTCGACTGCGCCACCCTCGAGCCGGGTCGTGACCCGCTGAGCGACCTCGAGACCATCGAGTCCGAGCTCGCCGCGTACTCCGCCGACCTCGGCATCTCCGGCGGCCGCGTCCCGCTGACCGAGCGGCCGCGCGTCGTCGTCCTCAACAAGGTGGACGTCCCGGAGGCCCGTGAGCTCGCCGAGCTCGTGCGCCCCGACATCGAGGCCCGCGGCGTGCGCGTCTTCGAGATCTCGACGGCCAGCCACGAAGGGCTGCGGCCGCTCACCTTCGCCCTCGCCCAGCTCGTCGAGGAGGCCCGGGCCGCGGCGCCCGCGCCGGAGCCGGCCCGGATCGTGCTGCGCCCGCGCGCCGTGGACGAGGCGGGGTTCACCGTCACCGTCAAGAAGGACCACGACGGCACGTACTACGAGGTCCGCGGCACCAAGCCCGAGCGTTGGGTGCGCCAGACGGACTTCAACAACGACGAGGCCGTCGGCTTCCTCGCGGACCGGCTCGCCAAGCTCGGCGTCGAGGACGGCCTCTTCAAGGCCGGCGCCGTCGCGGGCGACGAGGTGCGCATCGGCGACCCGCGCAACGCCGTCGTCTTCGACTGGGAGCCCACGCTGATCACCGGCCCCGAGCTCCTCGGTGCCCGCGGCACGGACCTGCGTCTCGACGAGAGCGACCGGCCCACCCGGGCGACCAAGCGGCGCGAGTTCACCGAGCGGATGGACGCCAAGACGGAGGCCCGGCGCGAGCTGTGGACCGAGCGCGAGTCGGGCCACTGGACGGACCCCGACGACGCCTGACGCCTGCACCGGCGACAATGCGCAGGTGAACGTCGCCACCTCCCGCGCCAGCCTGCCGGACGCCCGACGCGTCGTCGTCAAGATCGGCTCGTCGTCGCTCACCGGCCCGGACGGGCACCTCGACCTCGCGGCGCTGCGCGCGCTCGTCGAGGTGCTCGCCGAGCGGGTCGCGGCCGGCGGGCAGGTCGTGCTGGTCACGTCGGGCGCGATCTCGGCGGGGATCGGGCCGCTCGGCCTCGCGGCCCGCCCGCGGGACCTCGCGACGATGCAGGCGGCGGCGATGCTCGGCCAGAGCCAGCTCGTGGCCCGGTACACCGAGGCGTTCGCGACCCACGGGCTCCAGGTCGGGCAGGCGCTGCTCACCGCCGAGGACACGGTGCGCCGCCGGCGCTACCGCAACGCGCAGCGCTCGCTCGAGCGCCTCCTCGCCCTCGGCGTCGTGCCCGTGGTCAACGAGAACGACGCGGTGACCACGGACGAGCTGAAGTTCGGCGACAACGACCGGCTCGCCGCGCTCGTGTCACACCTGGTCCGCGCGGACGCCCTCGTGCTGCTCACCGACGTCGACGGCCTCCACGACGCGCCGCCCGCCCGCCCGGGCGCGCGGCGGATCCCGCACGTGGCGGACCTCGCCGACATCGCCGGCGTGGAGGTGACCGGTCGCGGCAGCGCGGTGGGCACCGGGGGCATGGTCACCAAGCTCGAGTCGGTCCGCATCGCGACGGGCGCGGGCGTGCCCGCCGTGCTCACCAGTGCGGGCAACGCCCGTGCGGCGCTCGCGGGCGACGACGTCGGCACGTTCTTCGCCGTGACCGGCCGCCGGACGTCGGCCCGCCGCCTGTGGATCGCCCACGCGGCCGGCTCCCGGGGGCGCCTGCACCTGGACGAGGGAGCGGCGCGCGCCGTCCTCGGGGGGCGCGCGTCCCTGCTTGCCGCGGGGGTGACCCACGTCGAGGGCTCGTTCGACGCGGGGGATCCCGTCGAGATCGTCGGGCCGGACGGCGTCGTGCTCGCGCGCGGCCTCGTGGCGTTCGACGCCGTGGAGCTGCCGCCGCTGCTCGGCCGGTCGACGTACGACCTGCGCGCCGAGCTGGGGGAGGGGTACGACCGGGAGGTCGTGCACCGCGACGACCTCGTGATCGAGCACCGGTGAGCCACGCCGGCCCGCGGGGGGCCGGCCACCGATGAGTTCGCCTGCCGCCCGGCGTCGGTAGGTGCGCAGGCGCACGCCCGTGCGCCCTCTCGCCGCAAGGAGGCACCGATGCCCCGCCGTACCGCACCGCACGCCCTTCGCGCCGCTCTGCTCGCGGCCGCACTCGTCGTCACCGCGTCCCCCGGGGCCGCCGCCCTGACCGCCGGCCCGGGTGCCGGGGGCGACGCCCCGCCCACCGAGTACTCGGGGGTGATCGAGGGCGCGAAGTACAGGGTGCTCGTGCCCGACGACTGGAACGGCACCCTCGTGCTCTACAGCCACGGCCACTATCCGTCGGAGTTCTTCTCCGGGTTCCCCGTGCCGCACACCCTGGGCAACCAGGAGCTCAGCGAGCAGATGTTCACCGACCACGGCTACGCGGTGGCGGGGTCGCTGTTCCAGGGCGACGGGCTGGACTTCACGGTGCCCACGGCCGTGGCCGACCAGTCGCGCCTGCTCGACTGGTTCACCGAGCACGTGGCCGAGCCGGACCGCACCATCGCCTACGGCCAGTCGATGGGGGCGGTGACGGCGGCGAAGCACGCCGAGGTCGAGCCCGACCGCATCGACGGGGTACTCAGCACCAGCGGCGTCCTGGACTGGGTGGGCCACTTCGACGTGATCCTCGACATGCAGGCCGCGACCCGCGCCCTGCTCACCGACGGCACCGACGCCCACGGGAACCCGATCGAGCTCGTCGACGCCGAGGACGCCCCCGCGAGCCGCGACGCGCTGGTCGCGGCCCTCGGCGCCGCCGTCGAGACCCCCACGGGCCGTGCGCGGATCTCCCTCATCGCCTCGCTGGGCAACGTCACCGGCTGGTACGAGATGAACGAGCCCAGGCCGCGCACGCTCGAGGAGAGAGCTCGCGGGCAGGCGCAGTGGCTGATCGGGGCGTACACCCTCGGCCTCGGCCCGACCGGCCGCGCCGAGCTGGAGAGCACGCTGGGCGGCAACCCGAACAGCACCGACCTCGACGGCCTGCGCGCCCGCCTCGCCCGGTCGGGAGCCGCCCCCGCGGTCGTGGCGTCCTACGCGCGCGCCGGGCTCGACCTGCGCGCCGACCTGGCGGCTCTCGAGGCGACCGAGCCGATCGAGGCCGACGCGGCGGCGCGGGCACGGATGGTCGACCACCGGCCGGAGGGCACCTCGCCCGCGCCGCTGCTCGCCCTGCACACCACGGGTGACGGCGGGGCGCCGCCGTCGGCCGTCCGCTCCTACGCGCAGCGGGTGCGGGAGCTGGGGCACCCCGAGCGGGTGCGCAGCCTGTTCGTGGAGCGCGGGGCGCACATCTCGGTCAGCCTCGGGGAGGAGCTCGTGGCGCTGCGCACCCTCGAGCACCGGGTCGACACGGGCCGATGGCCCGTCCGCGCCCCGCGGGTGCTCAACCGGGCGGTCGACGCCCTCGGCCCCGAGTACCGCACCACCTTCGAGGTCGTCACGTTCAGCACCTTCGACCACGCCCCGGCGTTCACGCGCTTCGTGCCGCCGGCGGCACCCCGTCCCTCCTGGTGAGAGGGGTCTGCCGCTGCGTGCCCCCGCGTCGTACCCTCGGGGGATGACCACGACCTTCACGGAGGACCAGACCGCCGGGAGCGCGCCGGGCGCCGACGTCACGGCCGCGGTCCAGGACATCGCCCGGCGCGCCCAGGTGGCGTCCCGCGCCCTGGCGACGGCCACCCGGGCGACCAAGGACGCTGCGCTGCACGCCGTCGCGGACGCTCTGGTGGCCTCCGCATCGCGGATCGTCACCGCGAACGCCGAGGACGTCGCCCGGGGTCGTGCCGGCCGGCTGAGCGAGGGCCTGCTGGACCGGCTCGCGCTCACCGACGAGCGGATCGGGGCGATCGCCGACGCGCTGCGCGAGCTGGCCGGCCTGCCGGACCCGGTCGGGGAGGTCGTGCGCGGTCAGACGCTGCCCAACGGCCTGCGGCTGCGTCAGCTGCGCGTGCCGATGGGCGTGGTCGGGATGATCTACGAGGCCCGGCCGAACGTCACCGTCGACGCCGCCGGCCTGGCGCTGAAGTCGGGGAACGCGGTGATCCTGCGCGGGGGCAGCGCCGCGGCGTCGTCCAACGCGCTGATCGTCGACGTGGTGCGCGCCGCGCTCGAGGGCCAGGGACTGCCGGCCGACCTGGTGCAGACCATCGACGCGTACGGGCGGCCGGGGGGCGTCGCGCTCATGCAGGCACGCGGCCTGGTCGACGTCCTCGTACCGCGCGGTGGGGCGGATCTCATCCAGACCGTGGTCCGGTCCTCCACGGTGCCCGTCATCGAGACCGGCGTCGGGAACGTGCACGTGTACGTGGACGCCACGGCCGACGTGCCGAACGCCGTCGAGATCGTGATGAACGCCAAGACGCAGCGCGTCGGGGTGTGCAACGCGGCCGAGACGCTGCTGGTGCACGCGGACGCCGCCGACACGTTCCTGCCCGCCGCGCTGGCGGCGCTGGCCGGTGCCGGCGTCGTGCTGCACGGCGACGAGCGGACGGCGGCGCTCGCGCCCGAGTCGGTCGAGGTCGTGCCCGCCACCGAGCACGACTGGGCGACCGAGTACCTGGCGCCCGAGCTCGCCGTGCGGGTCGTCGACTCGCTCGGCGACGCCATCGAGCACATCCGCACCTGGTCCTCGGGCCACACCGAGGCGATCCTCACGCGGGACCTGACGGCCTCGGAGCGGTTCGTCGCGGAGGTCGACTCGGCCGCCGTCATGGTCAACGCGTCGACGAGGTTCACCGACGGAGGGCAGCTCGGCCTCGGCGCCGAGATCGGCATCTCCACCCAGAAGCTGCACGCGCGCGGGCCCATGGGACTCGCCGAGCTGACCACCACCAAGTGGGTCGTGACCGGTGACGGGCACGTGCGGCCCTAGGGGGCGCGCGTGAGAGACTTGCCACCGACCGCACCCACCCCCGCACTGACGCACAGGAGGACCCCGTGCTGCACACCGCCGTCCAGGTCGCCCAGGAGGCCACCGAGCACGCTGAGACGATCAACCCGATCGCTCTCGGTGGGCTCGCCTTCGGTGGGCTCGTCGCCGCGCTCCTGGTGACGTACGCCTTCCGCAACGTCGCCAACCGCCACTGACGACGGCGGTCCGGCCAGCGTGAGCCAGCCGACGTCCGGTGAGCGGCGTCCCCGTCTCGGGGTGATGGGCGGGACGTTCGACCCGATCCACCACGGGCACCTCGTCGCCGCCTCCGAGGCGGCGTCGGTGCTCGACCTCGACGAGGTCGTCTTCGTGCCCACCGGGAAGCCCACCTTCAAGCAGCACCAGCGGGTCACCGCCGCCGAGGACCGGTACCTCATGACCGTGATCGCCACGGCGGCCAACCCGCAGTTCACCGTGAGCCGGGTCGACATCGACCGCCCCGGGCTCACCTACACGGTGGACACCCTCCGCGACCTGCACGCCCAGCACCCCGACGCCGACCTGTACTTCATCAGCGGCGCCGACGCGATCGAGCAGATCCTCACGTGGAAGGATGCGGCGCAGCTGTGGGAGATGGCACACTTCGTGGCTGTCACGCGGCCGGGGCACCAGCTCACGGTCGACGGTCTGCCCGCCGACGGGGTGACGACGCTCGAGGTGCCGGCGCTCGCCATCTCCTCGACCGACTGCCGTCGTCGCGCGCAGGCAGGTCAGCCGGTGTGGTATCTGGTGCCGGACGGCGTGGTCCAGTACATCGCCAAGCACGGTCTGTATCGAGGTCTCGATGAGTGACAACAATCCGTCCCGCCCGCTGACCCGCCGCGAGATTCGCGAGCGGGAGCAGGCCGCCGCCGCGCGCGCAGCAGCCGCCGCGCCCGCCGGGGGAGGGGTGGACCCGCGGTCCGCGGCGCCGGCCGCCCCACCGAACCAGCACGCGCCGGCTCCTCAGCCGCGTGGCTACGGAGCGCCCGCCGCGCAGCCCCCGGCCGCCCCGCCGCCGTCACGCCGGTCGCTGCGCGAGCAGTCGCCGGAGCCGTCGTACGGTGCGTCGGCGCCCGTCGTGCGCCCGCCGTCCGCCACGGGAGGCATGCGCGGTCTCGACGAGACCGGGCGGCTCACGCCGATCCAGCGGTCCCCGGAGCCCGGTGCGGGGCGCGGCAGCGCCCCGTCCGCGAGGCCGTCGTCCCCGCCGCCCGCGCAGCCCGGCCTCCGCGGCCCGTCGCAGCCGGGCCCCGGCGCGTCGTCGGGCCCCTCGACGGGCCCGCGCGACCCGTCGGCGTGGCGCTCGGCGAGTGCTTTCGGCACCGGCGCCTCCGCGGCGGCCCCTGCCGCCCCCGCGGCGATGCCACCCTCGTCGCCCCCCGCCGGGCCGGCCCTCCCCGGCGGCTCCGACGCCCCCGCGGCCCCGTCCCGCCGCTCGCCGTTCGGTTCGACGCGCGACGCGTCGCCGTTCGGGTCCGCAACGTCCAGCCCGTCGGCGTCGGCGCCGGCGAGCGTGGCTCCGCCTGCCTTCCCCGGCGCGTCGTCCGGCGCGCCCGGCGGCGCGGCCGCCACGTCGGCGGGTGCTCGCGCCACCGACGCGTCGTCCGCCCCGGCCCTGCCGTGGGCCACCACCTCGACGGAACGCCCGTCCGCGCCCCCGCCCGCGGTAGCGCCGACGTCCGCCGAGCCGCGTCCCGCCACCGCCTCCCCGTTCGACGCCCTCGTCGGCGCGGAGCAGCCGGTCCGCGCCCGGTCCGGCGCCCAGGCCTCGCCGGAGGCCGACGACGACGACTGGGAGGAGCCCGAGTCGTCGTACACCTGGCTGCACTACATCGTCCTCGTCGTGGTGGCGTTCGTGCTGGGGCTGCTGCTGTGGAAGCTGCTGCTCGGCGGCGACGAGCCCGAGCCGTTCGAGGCGAACACGGCCTCGACCGCCGGCACGTCCTCCATCCTCACCCACCTTCCCGAAGGAGCTGCATGACCGCCAGCGACCGCGCGCTCGAGCTGGCCGTCGTGGCCGCCCGCGCCGCCTCGGACCGCAAGGCCCAGGAGATCATCGCCCTCGACGTGAGCGAGCAGCTCGTCCTGACGGACGTCTTCCTCATCGCGTCGGGAACCAACGAACGACAGGTCTCGGCGATCGTCGACGCCGTCGAGGAGGCGATGATCCGCGCGGGCGCCAAGCCGATCCGCCGGGAGGGCAAGGCACAGGCCCGCTGGGTGCTGCTCGACTTCGGCGACGTGGTCGTGCACGTCCAGCACGCCGAGGACCGCGTGTACTACGCGCTCGAGCGGCTCTGGAAGGACTGCCCGCTCGTCGAGCTGCCCGAGGACGCGCGGGGCGGTGACGGCGAGGCCGCGGACGAGGAGTTCGGCGGCGGCACCGGCGACGGGGCGATCCGTCTCGCCGGCGACGAGCAGTGACGGCGGGCACCGTCGTCCTGGTGCGGCACGGCCGCACCGCCTACAACGCGACCCTGCGGCTGCAGGGGCAGATCGACATCCCGCTGGACGACGTCGGCCGCTGGCAGGCGGCCGAGGGCGCTGCGGCGCTCGCCTCGTCCCACCGCGCGGACCGCATCGTCACGTCCGACCTGACCCGGGCCGCGGACACGGCGGCCGCGTACGCGGCCTCCTACGGCGGGCCGGTCGTCCAGACGGACGCCCGGCTGCGCGAGCGCAGCTTCGGTGCCTGGGAGGGACTGCTGGCCTCCGAGATCCGTGAGAGCTGGCCCGACGAGTACGACGCGTGGCGTCGTGGGGCGGAGCCCGCCGCCGCCGGCGCCGAGTCGAAGGCGGACGTCGCCGCGCGGATGCTCGCGGCGGTGGCCGAGCACGCCGAGTCGATGGGCGAGGACGAGACGCTCGTCCTCGTCTCCCACGGCGCGGCGATCTCGCTCGGCGTGACGGCGTTGCTCGGGCTCGACGCCACCGCCTGGCGCGGGCTGTCGGGCATGCACAACGTGCACTGGTCCCACCTGCACCGCGCGGCGGCCGGGGCCACGCCGTCCTGGCGGCTGGTGGCGCACAACGTGGGCGCGGGCTACCCGATCGACCACTGGCAGGCCGGTCCGGACTGGAATTTGGAACCTGGGCCCGAGTCTGCCTAAGATATCGACGTTCCAAGGGGCGGTAGCCCCCAGGAACCCACCGAACCAGGCATTGTGCACCGGACTCGTCCGTGCGGAGCGCGGGTTCTCGGGGCTGTGGCGCAGCTGGTAGCGCACCTGCATGGCATGCAGGGGGTCAGGGGTTCGAGTCCCCTCAGCTCCACCACGTGGGAAGTGTGAAGATGCCCCGCCGGATGGCGGGGCATTTTCGCGTTCCGGACCGGTGACGGCGCTGCCGTCACCGGACGCCGGGAGCGTCACCCGAAGTCACTCGACGTCGTGACGGTCTCCGGCGATCGGGACACCGGAGATGCCTGCCGGGACGCGCGTGCCGTACCGCCGCCGGTGACGCCTCGGGTGTCGTGCAGCAGCCGCATCGCGTTGGCGATGACCACGAGCACCGAGGCCTCGTGCACGAGCATGCCGACGACATGGTCACCCCGCCGGCGAAGACGCCGGCCAGCAGCAGCACCACGGTGACCAGGGCGATCACGATGTTCTGCCGCATCACCGCCACCGTCCGCCGGGCCAGGCCGACGGCCTCCGGGAGCCGGAGCAGCGTGTCACTCATCAGGGCGATGTCGGCGGTCTCGACCGCTACGGCCGACCCGGCAGCCCCCATCGCCACACCGATGTCCGCGATGGCGAGCGCTGGAGCGTCGTTGACGCCGTCGCCAACCATGGCCACGGTGTGGCCCTGCCGCTGGAGCCGCGCGACCACCTCCAGCTTGTCCTCGGGGAGCAGGGAGGCGTGGATCTCGTCGATCCCGGTGGCCGCCCCGACCGCGTCGGCCACCCGCCGGGTGTCCCCGGTGAGCATGACCACCGTGTCCACGCCGGCCCGGTGCAGCCGGGCGACCATCTCGGGCGCGTCCGGGCGGATCCGGTCGGCGACCGCGACCACGCCGATCACCGCGTCGTCGACGGCCACGATCATCGGCGTCCTGCCCTCGGCGGCCAGGAGCTCTGCGGCCCGCGCGCCGCTGCTGCCGGCGATGCCGTGCTGGACCAGCAGCGACAGGTTGCCGACCAGCACCCGGCGGCCGTCGACGTCGGCCACGACGCCCTTGCCGGGAACCGGGGTGACGGCAGCGGGGGCGCCCCGGGGGCCGACCCCTTCGGCCCGGGCGGTCTCCAGGACGGGGCGGGCCAGGGGATGCTCGGAGCCGGCCTCCGCGGCGGCGGCCCAGCGCAGGACGTCCGCGCGTCGTGCAGCGGGGTCCAGGACGACGACGTCGGTCAGCCGGGGACGTCCCTCCGTCAGGGTGCCGGTCTTGTCCAGGGCGACCGCCGAGATCTTCGCCGACGTCTCCAGGAACTCGCCGCCCTTGATGAGGATGCCGTGGCGGGCCGCGCGGCCGATCCCGGCCACGACCGCCACCGGGACGGAGATCACCAGGGCCCCGGGGCAGCCGATGACCAGCAGCGTCAGGGCCAGCACCACGTCGCCCGAGACCAGCCCGGACACGAGCGCCAGCACGATCACCGCGGGGGTGTACCAGCGGGAGAAGCGGTCCATGAACGCCTGGGTGCGGGCCTTGGCGTCCTGGGCCTCCTCCACCCGGTGGATGATCCGGGCCAGGGTGGTGTCGGCGCCCACGCCGGTGGCTCGTACCTGCAGGAACCCGCCGCCGGAGACGGTGCCGGCGAAGACCTGGTCACCCACCGACTTCTCCACCGGCACGGACTCGCCGGTGATCGTGGCCTCGTCCACGGCGCCGGTGCCGGAGACGACCAGGCCGTCGACGGGGACCTTGGCGCCGTTCTTGACGAGGACGGTCTCTCCCGTGCGCACCTGCGCGGCGGGAACCTCCTGCTGCTCGCCGTCGCGGACGACGATCGCGAGCGCCGGGGCGACGGCGACCAGCTCGGCCAGCGCCGAGCGCGTCTTGGCCACGGTGGTGGCTTCCAGGGCGTGGCCCACCCCGAACAGGAACGTGACCGCCGCGGCCTCCCAGAAGTTGCCGATGGCCACCGCGCCGACGGCCGCGACCGTGACGAGCAGGTCGATGCCGACGACCCTGGCAGCCAGCGCGCGAACCGCGTCGACCGCGATCCCGTAGCCGGCGACCACGGCCGCGGCGATCATGAACGCGTCGCCGAGCGTGAAGGCCGCGGCGTGCGTGGCGTGGGCTCCGGCGTCGAGCCACCACTGCGTGCCGAGGGTGGCGTCGGCGGCGCCTCCGCCCAGCCGCTGGAGGCTGAACGAGACGAGGATGAGGACGCCGGACACGACGGGCACCGACCACTTCCCGTGGACCCGTCCCAGGAGCCTGCTCATTGCGATACGAACCTTTCTGCACGGGGCCGGCGGACCGGCGCGGAGGACCTTCGCTGCGTCAGAAGGCGGCGGGAGCGGCCCGGTAGCCCGCCTTCGCGACGGCGGCGACGAGGTCGTCGACCGAGGCTCGCCGGGCGTCATGGTCGACCTCGATGCGGGCGGAGGCGAAGTGCACCCGCACGTGCTCGACCCCCGGCAGCCGACCGACCTGCTTCTCGATCTTGGCCACGCAGGAGGGGCAGGAGAAGCCCTCCGCGCGGAGGACGGTGTGCGTGGTGCGCGTGGTGGACATGGCGGTCATGGTGGAGCCCTTCTCGTGATCTTCCGTGGTGATGCCTTCACGGTAGGAGCGCCGTGGCGCGAAGTCCTTGACCTGGATCAAGTCCGCGGCCGGCGAGGGCTACGCTCGGGACATGCCCGACGGCGACCTGTGCGTCACCCGCGTCCCGATCTTCCAGGGCCTCACGCCGACCGAACAGCGCCGGGTCGCCGACCTGGCCCGGCCGCTGGTCGTGCACGAGGGAGAGGTCGTCTACGCGCCCGGACAACCGGTCTCCCGGCTGCTGGTCATGCACAGCGGGCGGCTCAAGGTGAGCCACGCCGCCGCCAACGGTCAGGAGCAGATCCTGCGCACGGTGACCGGCGGGGACGTCGTCGGCGAACGGTCCTTCCTCACCGGCGATCGTCCGAGCGACCTCGCCGTGGCGCTCGAGGACAGCAGGATGTGCGTCTTCGAGCATGCCGACCTCGCCGGCCTGATCCGCGACTACCCCGACATCAGTCAGCGGATGCTGCGGACGCTCTCCGACCGGCTCTGGTCCGTGGAGCGTCTTCTGGCCGCCATCACGTCCAGCGACGTCGGCGCCCGGGTCGCGGCCTACCTCCTGGACCTGCCCGGCAGCTTCCGGGACGGGGCGGCCACGGTGCGGCTGCCGATGGCGAAGCAGGAGGTCGCGGCCTACCTCGGCACGACGCCCGAGACCTTGAGCCGCCGCCTCGCGGCGCTCTCCGCGGCCGGTCTCGTCGAGCTCCACGGCCGACGCGACATCACGATCCTCGACGTCGACGGGCTCGAGCGCGCCGCCACCCCTCGGTAGCGAGCTTTGCACACGTCGTCGACGGAGGCGGCCGGCCGGCTGACGGCAGGGGAGACCAGGTCCGGGGCTTGAGACGTGGGGACGGACCGGCGGCGACGGGAACGGACCGGGCGGCGCTGCGCGTCGTCGCTCCCCGCCCTTGCGGAGAACACGACAGGCCGCCCCCGGCCCGGAGGCGACCCGTCGCGTCGGGGCTTCGCGTGCCGCGCGCCTCGACCTCGGTGCGTGCTCAGCGCATGTTCGCCCTGCGCACCAGCACGAGCGAGGCGCCGACGCCAAGGAGCGCCACCGCCGCCGCCGGGATGGCGGGGACGACGCAGAGCTCGGGCGCCGACGCCGGGTGGATGCGGTCCGACACGTCGACGAACCAGGTGTCGCCCCGCGTCGCGGCGCAGCCCTCGGAGTCGCCGTCCACGCGGGTGACGTTCTCGGACAGGTAGAGGCAGTGTCCGCCGTCGACGGTCACCGGTGCGCCGGCCGGGAGCACGTTCCCCTGGTCGTCGACGTAGCCCCTGTCCGTGAGGAACTCCGCGAGCTCCGGCAGGTTGTCCGCGGTGCCCTCACCCACGTGCTCGGCGAGGTAGGCCTCGACGTCGGCGGCGTCCTGCACCAGCCCGAGGACCTGGTCCGCGACGGCGCGCGCGGTGGTGCTCAGCGACGAGAGGTCGTCCGACCAGCTCCGCAGCGCGAGCAGGTCCGCCGCGCCGAGGACAGGTGCGGCCTCGTCCGCGAGCCCTTCGAGCGTGCCCTCGAGATCGGCCAGCTCCGTGGCGCGCAGAGCCTCGTACCCGGCCGTCTGACCCACGACGACCGCGGACGGCAGGGGCTCGAGGTCCGTGGCGATCTCGATGGGGTCGCCGAGCGTCATGGTGGTGCCGTCCACGCGGCAGGAGACCTGGGCGCCGGTCGGGCGCTCGGACTCCGCGACGTTCACGTTGAGCTGCTTGACACCGTCGCTCGCGTCGAGCGCGACGTGCTGCGTCTCCGCGCCGTCGAACGTGACCTCGAGCCAGCAGACCCGCTCGGCGGAGGTGACCGTCGTGTCTGCCTGCGGCAGGTCGAAGGTGACGCCGTAGTTGGAGCGAAACGCCGGGTAGACGAGGGTCTGGTCGGCGTCCGACGGGTTGCCGAGGCGGAGGAGCCCGACACCGTCGACAGGGTCGAACTACCCAGCGCGGTCATCGATGACGAGCTTCGGTCGTTCCTCACCGGGGATCGTCCGAGCGACCTCGCCGTGGCGCTCGAGGACAGCAGGATGTGCGTCTGCGACCGCCCGAGAAGGTGGGACGGAGCGGCGTCGTCGGTGGCCGGTGGGGTAGGAAGGAGGACGTGCCGTCCCCGCCCCTCTTCCCGATGCGCAACGTCGTCCTCGGCGCGTTCCTCCCGACGCTGCTGCTGGAGGTGGGGATCGGTGCGATGCTCCCGGTGGTCGCGGTCACGGCGACGGGGCGCGGGGCGACCCTGACCGTCGCGGGCCTGGTCACGGCGCTCCTGCCGATCGGCAAGATCCTCTTCGACCTGCCGGCCGGGGCGCTCGCGCAGCGGTTGGGCGACCGTGCGGCGATGCTGCTCGCGGGCGGGGTCGCCGTCCTCGCGTTCACGGCCGTCGCGGTCACCTCCGGCCTGTGGGGGCTCGCGGCAGGCGTGCTCGCGCTCGGCGCGGCGAACGCCGTGTTCAACCTGGCGCGGCAGGCCTACCTCACGGAGATCACGCCCCCGCTGCGGCGGGCACGGGTGCTCTCGACGCTCGCGGGCGTGCACCGCATCGGCATCTTCCTGGGGCCGTTCGCCGGCGCCCTCGTCATCGCGTCGTCGTCCGTCCAGGGGGCGTACTGGCTCGGCGCCGGGTGCGCCCTGCTCGCCGTCCTGGTGCTCGCCGTCGTCCGCCCGGAGCGGGAGCCACAGGCCGGTCCCGCCGGACCGGCGGGGGCGGCACGCCCCCGCGTGTCGATCCGGGCGGTGGCCCGCGAGCACCGCCGGCTCTTCGCGACGCTCGGGGTCGCGATCCTGCTCGTCAGCGCCGTCCGCGGGGCGCGGCAGACCGTGATCCCGCTGTGGGGCGAGCACCTGGGGCTCGACGCCGAGGTGACGTCCCTGGTGTTCGGCGTCTCCGGGGCGCTCGACATGCTGCTGTTCTACCCGGCGGGCAAGGTGATGGACCGGTTCGGACGGTTGTGGATCGCGGTCCCGTCGATGGTCACGATGTCCGCCGGCCTGGCATTCCTGCCGCTGTCGCACACGGTCGCGGGCCTCACGGTGGCCGCGGCGGTGCTCGGCGTAGGCAACGGCATGGGCTCGGGGATCGTCATGACCCTGGGGGCGGACGTCGCGCCCGCGGACGTGCGGCCCACGTTCCTCAGCGTGTGGCGGCTGTTCCAGGACACCGGTGACGCCCTCGGCCCGCTGGTGCTCTCGGCCGGGGCGGCGCTCGGGTCTCTCGCGGCCGGCGTGTGGGCGACGGCCGTGCTGGGGGCGGGCTCTGCTGCGGCGCTCGCGCGCTGGGTGCCGCGCTACTCACCGCACGGGAACCTGGTGCGCGGCCGACGCCGGGGTCTCTGACGGCCACGTGTCCGTGACGGCGGTGTCGGTGCGGTGCACCCCGAGGCCGGAGCGACCCGGCGCGAGGTCGGCCCGCAGCTCGTCGTTCCGGTCGTAGTCCCCGCTCTCGTGCGTCCGGTACTCCACCCACGGGCCGTCCTCCAGGCCGGCCAGGCGCGCGCGCAGGGTCCGGGCGGCCTGCGCGTAACCGCCGTCGTCCATCCGGTTCGCGCCGAGGACGAGCACCGGATCGGCGACTCGCATGCCCGTGTACCAGAAGGTGCCGTGCAGCAGTCCGAAGAGCACCTCGGTGAGGTCGCCGTGCAGGCCGCGCGGCCCGACGCCGTTGCCCGCGCCCACCGTCACCACCGCGAGGGCTCGCCGCCCGGCGAGGCCGCCGTCGCCGTAGCGCAGGGTGCGGCCCGAGCCCGGGTCGCGCACGCCGTAGGCGAAGCCCTGGACGAGCACCCGGTCGAGCCATCCCTTGAGGATCGCCGGCGGCCCGTGCCACCACAGCGGGAACTGCAGGACGACGGTGTCGGCCCAGGCGAGCTTGTCGTGCTCGGCACGGATGTCGGGCGCGAGCGTCCCGGCGCGCAACGCGCGCTCGGAGGCCGCGGCGACGTCGAGCCGGTCCGTCGGCAGCTCGTCAGGCAGGCCCTCGAACGCGCCGTCGTCCGGCTCGCCGAAGTCGGCAGCGGTGACCACGGGGTTCCACCCCATCGCGTACAGGTCCGACTGGACCACCTGGTGCCCGCCGGCGCGCAGCGCGGCCACGCCGTCGTCGCGCAGGTTTGCCGTCAGTGACCGGGGCTCCGGGTGGGCGAGCACCCACAGGACCTTCATCGTCAGCTCTCCCTCTGTCGGTGGCGGCGCCGGCCGTGGCGCCGTGCACCACTCTGCAGGGCTGCGGCGTCCGCGGCCAGTGGCCGGAAAGCCACACCGTGCAAGGATCGGGCCATGCCCACGACGACCGAGGCGGCGCCGGGACCGCCCGAGCGCCACCTGGTGGCCGTCCTCGTGCGCGACGGCGTCATGCCGCTCGAGCTGGGTCTGGTCCACCAGCTCTTCGGCGTGGCCCGTGCTGCCGACGGCCGCCGCCTGTACCGCGTGCGCACCTGCGCGGCGGAGCCCGGGAGGGTCCGCACGGACGCCGACTTCGCCGTCGAGGTGCCCCACGGCCCCGCGACCCTCGCCGAGGCGGACACCGTGGTCGTTCCCGCCTCGCACGAGCTCGACGAGACGGAGCACGCCGCGGTCGGCGAGGACCTCCTCGCCGGCGTCCGGCCGGACGCGCGGATCGTCTCGATCTGCACGGGCGCGTTCGTGCTGGCCCGGGCCGGCCTGCTCGACGGGCGGCGGGCGACGACGCACTGGCTGTCCGCCGAGCGCTTCCGGGGCCGCTTCCCGCAGGTCGACCTGGACGCGAGCGTGCTGTTCACCCAGGACGGCCGGGTCCTGACCTCGGCGGGGGAGGCCGCGGGGATCGACCTGTGCCTGCACCTGATCCGCACCGACCACGGCGCGGCCGTCGCCAACGACGTCGCGCGCCGCACCGTCGTCCCTCCCTTCCGCGACGGTGGGCAGGCCCAGTACGTGGACCTCCCCGTGCCGGAGGCGACCGGCGAGCACACCGGCCCGGCACGGGCGTGGGCGCTGGAACACCTGGACGAGCCCATCGGCCTGGCGGACCTCGCGCGCCGCGCGGCGATGAGCACCAGGACCTTCACCCGCCGTTTCCGTCAGGAGGTGGGCGTCTCGGCCGGGGCGTGGCTGGTGCAGCAACGCCTCGTCCGGGCTCGCCACCTGCTGGAACGCACCGACCTGCCGGTCGAGGCCGTCGCCCGCCGCGCAGGCTTCGGCACCGGTGCGTCGCTGCGCCAGCGCTTCGGCAGCCAGCTCGGCGTCAGCCCCGCCGCCTACCGGGCCACGTTCGCCCACGGTCGCGCAGAAGGCGCCCGCACGGAGAAATCACCTCACGAGTCCCGTGAGTTGCTTGACGGAACTGCACTTCGCACCTAGATGTAGGTGATGGAGGTCTTCGAGAAGTGGGAATCCGAGATCCGCGGCTACAGCCGGGCCTACCCCACGGTGTTCGCCTCGGCGTCGAACGCGCGTCAGGTGGACGAGGCCGGGCGTAGCTATATCGACTTCTTCGCGGGCGCCGGGGTGCTCAACTTCGGTCACAACAACCCGCGCATGAAGCGCGCCATGATCGAGTTCCTCGAGGCCGACGGCGTCGCGCACAGCCTCGACATGGCCACCACGACCAAGCGGGACTTCATCGAGGCCTTCGTCGCGACGGTGCTCGTGCCGCGCGGCATGACGATGCGGCTCCAGTTCATGGGACCCACCGGGACCAACGCCGTGGAGGCGGCGCTCAAGCTCGCGCGGCGGGTCACCGGTCGCCGCGAGGTGGTCGCCTTCACCCACGGGTTCCACGGCATGACCCTGGGTGCGCTCGCGCTCACGGGCAACGACGCCTTCCGCCGGGCCGCGGGCGTACCGCTGGACAACGTGCACCGGCTGCCGTTCGAGACCGCCCCCGGCGGCGGCCTCGCGTCGCTCGAGGCGTACCGGGCGCAGCTCGCCGACGTCTCGAGCGGGCTGCTGCCGCCGGCGGCGTTCGTCGTCGAGACGATCCAGGCCGAGGGCGGCGTCAACGTCGCGAGCCCCGAGTGGCTGCACGCCGTGCAGGACCTCGCGCACGACGTCGGAGCGCTGTTCGTCATCGACGAGATCCAGGTGGGCTGCGGCCGCACCGGCAGCTACTTCAGCTTCGACGGCATGGGGCTGGACCCGGACGTCATCTGCCTGGCCAAGGGCATCGGTGGCTACGGGACGCCGCTCGCCATGAACCTCAACCGCCCCGAGCTCGACGCCCAGTGGGCGCCCGGGGAGCACACCGGCACGTTCCGGGGGCAGGGCCTGTCGTTCGTGGCGGGACGCCAGGCGCTGACCTACTTCGACGACGACGAGCTCATGACGCAGGTCCGCGCCAAGGGCGACGTGATCCGCAACGCCCTCGAGGACCTGGCCGCCGGGATCGACGGTGCCGTCGTCCGCGGCCGCGGCATGATCCAGGGCCTCGACGTGGTCGACGGCGCACGCGCCAAGGCCGTCGCCGCGGCCTCCTTCGAGCGCGGGCTGCTCGTCGGCCCCTGCGGCAGCGGCGGCCGCGTGCTCAAGGCCATCCCGCCGCTCACCATCGGAGACGACGACCTGGCCGAGGGCCTGGAGATCCTCGCCGAGGCGGTGCGACGCACGAGCTAGTCCGACGAGCAGCGAGGAGGCCGGGCATGCGGCAGCGCGACGACATGACGTTCCCGTTCGAGGAGTACGAGCGGCGCGTCGGCGACCTGCGCCGACGCATGGCCGACCGGCTGCTGGACGCCGTGGTGATCACGGACCCCGAGAACCTCATGTACCTGACGGACTACCAGACCACCGGGTACTCGTTCTTCCAGGCCCTCGTGGTGCCGCTCGACGCGGAGCCGTTCATGATCACCCGCTCCATGGAGGAGTCGAACGTCGTCGCCCGCACGTGGGTCGAGCTCACCCGCCCCTACCCCGACACCGGGGACGCGATCCAGAGCCTCGTGCAGTCGCTGCGGGAGTTCGGCCTGCACACCAAGGACGTCGGGTACGAGCGCAACAGCTACTACTTCCCGGCCTACCACCAGGACTACGTGCACACGTCGTTCCGGGAGGGCCGCCTGCTGGACTGCTTCGGCATCGTCGAGGAGGGCCGCATCTGCAAGTCGCCCGCGGAGATCGAGGTCATGCGCCGGGCGGCGCACGCGACCGAGGTCGGGATGCGCGCGGGGATCGAGGCGGCCGCCGCCGGCGTCACGGAGAACGACATCGCCGCCGAGATCAGCGCGGCCATGTTTCGTGCGGGGGGCGAGTTCCCCGCCGTGATGCCGTACGTGACGTCCGGGCCGCGGACGATGATCGGGCACGCGACGTGGGAGGGGCGCACCGTGCAGCCGGGGGAGCACGTGTTCCTCGAGGTCGGCGGGTGCTTCCGCCGCTACCACACGGCCATGATGCGCACGATCGTGCTCGACGACCTGTCGCCGTCCCTGTACGTGGCGCAGGAGCGCATGAAGCTGGCGCTCGCGGAGGTGGAGGCCGCCATCCGGCCGGGGCTGACGGTGTCCGACGCGGACAACATCGTGCGCAGCATCATCTCGGACAACGGGGTCCAGGGGGAGCTCATCACGCGGTCCGGGTACTCGATCGGCATCGCGTTCCCGCCGAGCTGGGACGAGGGCTACATCGTGAGCCTCAACCAGGGCGACTCCCGCATCCTGCGCGAGGGCATGACGTTCCACATCATCCCGTGGATGTGGGGGGTGGACGGGGACAAGACCGTCGGCATCTCCGACACCGTCCGCGTGACCGCCGACGGCTGCGAGTCGTTCTTCACGCTCGACAAGGACTTCACCAGCAAGCCGGAGCACGCCGCCGTCCGCGCGCCCGACGACGTCGAGGCCGAGCCCACGCCCATCCGTCCGGAAGTCGCCTGAGGAGGTGCACGTGCTCACCGTGACCGATCCGAGCACCGGCGAGGTGGTCAGCGAGCAGCCCGCCGCGACCGCTGCCGAGGTCGAGGCCGTGCTGGCCGCCGCCGAGGCGGCCCGTGAGCCGTGGGTGGCGCGCGGTCTCGAGGGCAGGGCGCAGGTGCTCCACGCCGTCGCCGCCCACCTGCGGGCGCACGTCGAGGACCTCGCTCCGCTGATGACGCTGGAGATGGGCAAGCCGATCACCGAGGCGCGCGGCGAGGTGGAGAAGGCGGCCTGGTGCGCCGAGCACTACGCCGAGCACGCCGCCGCCTACCTGGCCGACGAGGTCATCGCCTCTGACGCCACCCGCAGCTACGTGCAGCACCTGCCCCTGGGCACCGTGCTCGGCATCCTGCCGTGGAACGCCCCGTTCTGGCTGGCGCTGCGGTTCGCCGCCCCCGCGCTGATGGCGGGCAACACCTGCGTGCTCAAGCATGACCCGCACGTGCCCGGCTGCGCGGCGGCGATCGGCCAGGTCTTCGCCCACGTGCTCGCCGAGGCGGGCGCGCCGGCAGGGGTGTTCGCGAACCTGCCGCTGGAGACGGCCGACGTCGCGGACGTCGTCCGGGACCGGCGCGTGCAGGCGGTGTCGTTCACGGGCTCCGCGCGGGGCGGGGCGGCCGTCGCGGCCGTCGCGGCGGGGGAGATCAAGCCCGCCGTGCTCGAGCTCGGCGGGTCGGACCCGTGCATCGTGCTCGCCGACGCCGACCTCGACGCCGCGGCGGACGTCATCACGACGTCGCGGATCATCAACGCCGGCCAGTCGTGCATCGCCGCGAAGCGCATCATCGTCGAGGCGCCCGTGCACGACGAGCTGGTCGACCGGCTGCGCGTCCGCCTCGCCAAGCTGGTCGTCGGCGACCCGCGCGAGGCGCAGACGCAGGTGGGCCCGATCGCCCGCGCCGACCTGCGTGACACCCTGCACCGGCAGGTCACCGAGACGGTGGCCGCCGGCGCGTCCCTGCTGCTCGGCGGCGAGCTCCCCGACGGCCCGGGCTACTTCTACCCGCCGACGCTGCTCGCCGGCGTCACCGACCGGATGCCGGCGGCGTGCGAGGAGACGTTCGGCCCGGTCATGGTGGTGATGCGGGCCGCGGACGCCGAGGACGCGCTCGCGCGGGCCAACGACACCGACTACGGGCTCGCCGCGAGCGTCTGGACGACCGCCGAGCGGGGCGAGGAGCTCGCCCGGCGGATCGCCGCGGGCCAGGTCTCGGTGAACGGCATCGTCAAGACCGACCCGCGGCTGCCGAGCGGTGGGATCAAGCGTTCGGGCTACGGCCGCGAGCTCGGCCCGCACGGGATCAAGGAGTTCGTCAACGCCCAGCAGGTGTGGGTCGGCCCGCGCCGCGGCTGACGCGGGCCGGCCCACGGCACGTCACCGGACCGTCGCGAAGCTCGGGTGGGGCGGCTGGTTGTACGCCGAGTTCTGCCAGGCCACGGCCAGCCGGTACTGCCGGTCCTCCATGAGCGACGAGTGCGCGATCGGGGTGGGGATCGTCGTGGAGTAGATCCGCAGCGCGCTGCTGTCGCCGGTGCGCCAGACGACCTCCTCGCGCCAGTCCCCGATGATGTCCGCCTGGAGCGCGGGCGTCGCCTTGGTGCCGTTGTTCGACGCCACGCCTGTGGCGGTGAGAAGACGCGTGTCGCCGCCAGTGCCGTACTCGTCGACGTGGGTGCCGTCGAGCAGCTCGCGCTGCCCGTCGCCGTCCCACCAGACGACGAAGTTGGTGGAGCCGGGCTTGCGCCCGAGGTTTCCGTTGTCGGTGGCGCTCCGCAGACCGCTCACGGCCGACGACCACACCTCGGCGCCCGGGTTGCCCGCCCAGACGTCCGCCGCCACGCCGCGGCCGTTGTCGCAGCCGCACGCCGGGGCGCTGGACACGATCTGTCCCGTCGCCGCGTCACCGACCCAGTGCGCGGGGTCGCTGCCCGACTCCGAGGGCTTGAAGACCTCGAGCCCCGGCCGCGACGGCACCAGGTCGCTGACGTGGTAGGCGTCGCCGTGGTGCGTACCGTTCTGCCAGAGGCCCCAGCCGTTGTCGTCGATCGCCATCGAGCCGTAGAGAATCTCGTCCCTGCCGTCGGAGTCGACGTCCGCGACCGAGAGCTGGTGGTTGCCGCGGCCGGTCCACTCGGGCCCGTTGGTCGACGAGCCGGAGTCGAACGTCCAGCGACGCGTGAGCTCGCCGCCCCGGAAGTCCCAGGCGGAGACGGCGGTCTTGGCGTAGTAGCCGCGGCCCATGACGATGCTCGGGCGTGAGCCGTCGAGGTAGGCGGTGCCGGCGAGGAACCGGTCCACCCGATTGCCGTACGTGTCGCCCCAGTCGCCGACGTTGCCGCGTGCGGGCCGGAAGTCGGCGGTGTCGAGCACGGCGCCGTCGGTGCCGCGGAACACGGACAGGAACTCCGGTCCCGTCAGGACGTAGCCGCTGGAGTTCCGGTGGTCGGCGGACGCGCTGCCGATCACCTGCCCCGTGCCGGAGACCGAGCCGTCGCCGGTCCGCACCGCGACCTCGGCCCGGCCGTCGCCGTCGTAGTCGTACACCTGGAACTGCGTGTAGTGCGCGCCGGCCCGGACGTTGCGCCCCAGGTCGATGCGCCAGAGGCGCTCGCCGTCTAGCTCGTAGGCGTCCAGGAGCACGTTGCCCGTGTACCCCGACTGCGAGTTGTCCTTGGCGTTGCTCGGGTCCCACTTGAGGACGATCTCGTACTCCCCGTCGCCGTCCAGGTCGCCCACCGAGGCGTCGTTGGCGGAGTACGTGTAGCTGCCGCTCGGGGTGCTGCCTCCTGTCGGCACGTCGAGCGGGACGTCGAGCGTGCTCGCGAGCGCGCCCACGACGGGCTCGAGGACCAGCGAGCCCTGCGAGCGGGCCGGCGTGCCCGTGGACCGTGCCGCGGCCGCGCCGGGACCCGCGGGGACGACGGCGTACCGGGCGTCGGCGGGCGCGCCACGGTCGAGGAACGTGGTGGCACCGCGGACGGGCTCGGGCGAGACGAGCACGCCGTCGCGGTAG
Source organism: Isoptericola luteus (assembly GCF_020297055.1). Lineage (GTDB taxonomy): Bacteria > Actinomycetota > Actinomycetes > Actinomycetales > Cellulomonadaceae > Isoptericola > Isoptericola luteus. The sequence continues at coordinate 69,841 of NZ_JAIXCQ010000006.1, forward strand.
ACGTCGAAGGCAGCGTCGTCGCCGTCGGCGGTGAGCAGGCGCCAGCTCACGACGTTGCCGTCGTCGCCGGGCGTGCTGATCGTGCCCCGTCCGGAGACGGGGGAGAGGCCCGGGGCGACGGCGACGCCCTGACCGGCGGGTTCCGGGAGGTCACCGGGTCCACCGGGGCGGTCGAGCGCGACGGCGAGGGTGGGCACCGACAGGGCGAGCGCGCCGAGGGCGGCGACGCACGCACCGAGTGTGGACTTGCGGGAGATCGGCAGCATCATTGCTCCGTTCCGTGTGAGTCGATTCACTTCGGACGGTACGACACTGCCAGAAAGCGGTTGCCCGCGTCATCCCCTGGTCCCACCCCGTGGGACGCTCAAGGGCGGGGGATGCTCGTCACCGTCGTCAGGAGGAACACCGAGTCGTCGAGCGCGAGCACGGCGTGCCGGTCATGGGTGAGCACGCGGAGCTGGCCGGCGCCCACCTCTTCGTCGCCCTCCAGCGCCGTCACGCGCACGCGGCCGTGCAGCACGAGGATCGACGCCGCGGGCGGCGAGTTGTGCTCGCCGAGCTCGACCCCCTCCGTCAACGCCAGCACCGACTGGCGCAGCGGGCCGTCGTGGACGACGATCTCGGCGCTGCGGCCGTTGTCGGCGCTCCTGGCGCGTTCGAGGTGCGATTCGATCAGTCGGTCGAGGTCTGCCATGCGCCTCACCGTAGCGGCAGCGAGGCCATTCCTCAGCCGAGGAGGCCGAGCCGCTCGAAGGCCTGCGCCACCCCGCCGCCCGCCGGGCCCGGGACGACCAGGTCGGCCTCGGCCAGCAGCCCCGGCGGGGCGCCCTCGACGGCGACGCCCGTCCCGGCGCACTGCAGCATCTCCAGGTCGTTGTGCCCGTCACCGACGGCGACGACGTCGGACAGCGGGCTGCTGAGGTGACGCATCACGATCTCGATGCCGACGGCCTTGGTGATCTCGGCGAGGTGGATCTCGCCCGAGCCCGTGCCGGTGTCGGCGTACGAGCTCGGCAGCACCCCGATCCGGCTCCCGAGCTGGGCACGCATGACGTCGAGCGGCACGGGGGAGTCGAAGTAGCTCACCTTGGCGAAGCTCACGCCCGACAGGTCGCCGGGCATGCGCAGCACGTCGGCGATCTCGGGCGGGGCGGCCGCGCCACGCCGCAGGAGGCGGACGTCGGTCCCCACGGGTCCGTACACGGCGTCCGGCGTCTCGAGCAGGTAGGCGACGTCGTGCGCGTCGAGCAGCGCCAGGACGCCGGCGGCCAGGTCGGCGGGGAACCTGACGTCCTCCGCGACGGCCCCGTCCAGGCGCACGTACGCGCCCGCGGAGGCGACGACGCCGTCGAACCCCGCATCCAGGAGGTGGTCGGTCAGCATGGACACCGGTCGCCCGGTGCACAGCAGCACCCGGTGCCCCGCCCGGCGTGCGGCGCGCACGGCCGCCGCGTGCGCCGGCGGCACGGTGCCGTGGTCGGCGTACGTGCCGTCCACGTCCAGGAACACGGTCCTCGGGCTCGATCCCGTCACGTGGTCAGTCCTCCGGTGCGTCGACGGCGTGGGCTCCTGCCAGCCTAGTCGGAGCCCCGTGCTTGACTGCCGCCATGACTGCCGCAGCGCACGAGGGCTCCCCCGAGGACGACGTCGCGACCCGGGGCGACCTCTGGTCGATGATCCACGCGGAGCGGGCGGCGCTCGCGGAGGAGCTCGCGGGCCTCGACGACGAGGCCTGGCGCACGCCGTCGCTGTGCACGGGGTGGTCCGTGCAGGACGTGGTCGCGCATCTCACCGCGGGGGCGAGCACCGGCCGGTGGGCATGGCTGCGCAGCATCGTGGCGGCGGGGTTCGACGCCGACAAGCACAACGCCCGCCGGCTCGCCGAGCACCGGGGGCCCGACCCCGCGGACACGCTGCGCCGGTTCCGGGCGGTCGTGGACAGCCGGGTGGCGCCCTCGGGCGACACCGCCGCGTGGCTGGGCGAGGTCGTCGTGCACGCGCAGGATGTCCGACGGCCGCTCGGGATCACCACCGTGCCGCCCGTCGCGACCCTGACGCCGGTGGCGCGGTTCTTCGCGGCGAAGGACTTCGCGGTGAACAGCCGGAGCACCGCGCGCGGGCTGCGGCTCGTCGCCACCGACGGGCCGTTCGCCGCGGGCTCCGGCCCCGAGGTGCACGGCACCACCCTCGCCCTGGTCATGGTGATGGCCGGTCGGGCGTCGTTTTGCGACGAGCTCTCGGGGGGCGGCGTGGCGATCGTGCGCGACCGGCTGGCGCCGCCGGGAACGTCACCGCGTCGGCTGCTGCGCGGGATCAGGGCTGAGGGCGGTCAGCGAGGCGACGTCACGTGACGGCGCCGAGCTGCCAGGGCACGAACTCGTCCGCGCCCAGGTCGAGCTCCTCGGACACGGTCTGCTCGCCGGAGGCGACGGCGAGGATCTTCTCGAAGAGCTCGGCACCGACCTCCTCGACGGACAGGCCGGTCTCGACGATCCGGCCGGCGTCCAGGTCCATGTCCTCGCGCATGCGCCGGTAGGTGTCGGAGTTGGTCGCCACCTTGATCGACGGTGCCGGCTTGCAGCCCAGCACGGAACCCCGCCCGGTGGTGAAGACGACGACGTTCGCACCGCCCGCGACGATGCCGGTCACCGAGACCGGGTCGTAGCCGGGGGTGTCCATGAAGGTCATGCCGCGCTCGGTGACGGGCTCGGCGTACTCGTGGACCGCGACGAGGTCGGCGGTGCCCGCCTTGGCGACGGCGCCGAGCGACTTCTCGAGGATGGTGGTGAGCCCGCCCGCCTTGTTGCCGGGCGACGGGTTGTTGTCGAGCGTGCCGCCGCCGGCGGCCGCGTAGCCCTGCCACCAGTCGAGACGGTCCAGCAGCCGCTGGCCCACCTCGCGGGACACCGCCCTGCGCAGCAGCAGGTGCTCGGCACCGAACACCTCGGGGGTCTCGGCGAGGATCGACGTGCCGCCCTGCGCGACGAGCAGGTCGGACGCGTGGCCCAGCGCGGGGTTGGCCGTGATGCCGGAGAAGCCGTCGGAGCCACCGCAGTTCAGCCCGAGCACGAGCTCGGAGGCGGGTGCCTCCTCGCGGCGCAGCGCCTCGATCCCCGGGAGCATCTCCGTGATCGCGGCGACCCCGGCGCGCACCGTCGCACGGATGCCGCCGGTGTCCTGGATCGTCAGGGTCCGCACGGGCAGGTCGTCGCGGAGCCGCAGCCCGTCGAGCACGGACGTCACGGGCAGCATCTCGCAGCCCAGCCCGACGACCAGCAGGCCCGCCATGTTGGCGTGCGACGCGTACCCGCGCAGCGTGCGCAGCGTCACCTGGGCGCCCTCGGACGTGGGCACGAGGCCGCAGCCGGTGTCGTGCGTGAGGGCGACGACGCCGTCGACGTGCGGGTAGGCGTCGAGCACCGGACCGCGGAACTGGTCGGCGATCATCCGCGCCGTCGAGGCCGAGCAGTTCACCGACGTGAGGATGCCGACGTAGTTGCGGGTGCCCCAGCGGCCGTCGGAGCGCCGGTAGCCCTGGAACGTGCGGCGGTGCGTGGCGGGCGGGAGCACGGTGCGCGCGGTGCCGAACTCGTACTCGCGGGCACCGTCGTCCATGCCGAGGTTGTGCGTGTGCACGTGCTCGCCGGGTGTGATCGCCGCCTTGGCGAGCCCGATGGACTGCCCGTACTTGTGCACCCCGGCGCCGGCCTCGACGGGGCGGACGGCGAGCTTGTGCCCGCGCGGCAGGGTCGACGCGGTGATGATCTCGTCCCCGCCGGGGAGCCGGACCGTCGTGCCCGCGGGCACCTGGCGGGTCGCCACCGCGACGTCGTCCGCGGGCCGGAGCAGCAGCGCGATCTCCGCGAGGTCGACGGTGCCGGGCAGCGGCTCGGGCGCGTGCGGGACGCTGGTCAGCGGGATGGTGCTCACGGGATCACGACCTCGGGATCGGGGGAGAGGCGGACGGCGGGGGAGGAGGCGGCAGGGGCGGGGGCGGGCCCGCTGGAGGAGCGGACCACCAGGTGCGTGGGAAGGCAGCGGCGCTCCGGCGCCTGCCCGGCGGCCCGACCGCCGGTGACGTCGAGCAGGTCCACGGCCTGGCGTCCGGCCCGGGCGAGCGGGACGGCGACGGTCGTCAGCGGGGGCGTGACGAGGGTGGCGGCGGCGACGTCGTCGAAACCGACCACGGAGACGTCGTCGGGCACGCGCACCCCGCGGGCGTGCAGGCGGGCGAGCACGCCCAGCGCGACGAGGTCGTTGAAGCACAGCACGGCGCTCGCGCCGGCGGCGAGCGCGAGGTCGGCCGCCTGGACGCCGCCCGCGTGGACGGGGCGGAACGCGCCGAGGTCCAGGACCTCGGTCGCCTCGACCTCCGCCGCGCCGCCGGCCGTGAACGCGGAGCGGCGCAGGGCGTCCGACCACGAGGCGGCGGGACCGCCCGCGTACGCCACGGCGTCGTGGCCGAGCGCGCGCAGGTGCGCCAGCGCCTGGCGGACGCCGTCGGCCGTGTCGAAGGAGACCGACGGCGCGCCGGGCGCCTCGCGGTTGACCAGCGCCACGCGACCGTCGGCCACGACGCGCTCCAGCGCGGGCGGGGGCATCCGGGGGGAGCAGAGCACGAGGCCGTCGACGCGGTCGAGGAGGCGGTCCACGAGGTCGCGCTCCAGGTCCCCGTCCTCGTCGGTGTCGGCGACGAGCACCTCGCGCCCGGTCTCGCGGGCCCTGCCCTGCACGCCCTTGGCGACCGCGGCGAAGAACGGGTTCTCCAGGTCGGGCAGCACCAGGCCGATGGTGCCGGTGCTGCCGGTGGTCAGCGCCCGGGCGGCGTGGCTGGGGCGGTAGCCGAGCGCCTCGGCGGTACGCACCACCTGCTCGCGGTTCGCCGCGGAGACGTGGGGCGCGTCGCTCAGGGCGCGGGACGCCGTGGCGAGCGAGACGCCCGCGGCGCGCGCGACGTCACGAAGAGTGACCACGCGACCTCCCGAGGGCTCCGGGGAACCGACTGGAACCGGTTCCAACGCGTTCCACCCTACCGCAGGGGGTCAGGCCGGAGGATCGGCCGGCCAGGAGAACCAGTCCTCGGGGACCGACTCGTCGAGCCGGTGCACCTCGTCGTCGCGCAAGGCCCAGGCGACCAGGAGGCCCGTGGCCACGATCCTCGCGACGGCCCCGGCGCCGAGCGGGCTGAAGTGCGTGTCGTCCGCCCGCCCGTCGGCGTGCAGGAAGTACCGCTTCGTCTCCTCCGGTCCGAGCCCGTGCCACAGGGCGAGCGAGTCGCCCTGGAGGTCGAGCAGCGGCACGTCCTCGTCCGCGGCCACGGCCCGCACCGCGTCCGGGTACTCGCCGTGGGTGGGCAGGGCGGTCCCCGCCTCGTCGAAGGAGCGCCGCTCGACCGGCGTCACCAGCACGGGCTCGGCCCCGGCGTCCCGGGCACCGCGCACGTACTCGCGCAGGTGCTCCGAGTAGTCGGACCAGGGCTCCGTGAACCGCGACGGGTCGTCGGCCTTGGCGTCGTTGTGCCCGAACTGGATCACGAAGACGTCGCCCCGGCTGACCGCGGCGAGCGCCGTGCCGCGACGGCCCTCGGCGGCGAAGCTCCTGGTGCTGCGCCCGTTGCGGGCGTGGTTCGCCACGGCGACGTCGTCGCGCAGGTAGAAGGGCAGGGCCATGCCCCAGCCCGTCTCCGGCGCGGCCGCCGCGCCCTTCGGAGCGGCGGTCGAGTCGCCGACCAGGTGGATGGTGCGGGGCATGGGTCCTCCAGGGGACGTGGGAAGACGCGGGAGAACCCCGCGCCCACCGGTATGGCCGGGTGCTCGTCTGCACCCTATGTGCCCCACGTCACCCGGCCGTGCCGCTCCGCACCGCCGACCCGGGGCCGCCCACCGAGATGCCCTGTACGCACACCGGTCCCGTGAGTAGGGTCGGCGCAGATCCGGTCAGCACCAGCACCGTCGCCGCGCGCACCAGGAGTCAACGATGCCCCGTCCACCGTTCCCCGCCCCCGTGCTCGACCTGCTCCGCGAGCCCCGGCCCGCGGTGATCGGCGTGGTGCGCAGCGACGGCAGCCCTGTCACGGCGGCCACGTGGTACCTGCTCGAGGAGGACGGCGCCGGCGGTGGGCAGGTCGTGGTGAACCTCGACGCCACGCGCAGGCGGGTGGCCCACATGCGCGCCAACCCCCAGGTGAGCGTGACGGTGCTGGGCGAGAGCTGGTACACGCACGTGACGCTGCTCGGCCGCGTGAGCGCCTGGCGCGACGACGTCGACCTGGCGGACATCGACCGGATCTCGCGGCACTACGGCGGCGAGCCGTACGCCGTGCGGGACGGCGCCCGCGTGACCGCCGTGATCGACGTCGAGCGCTGGACGGCCTGGGGCTCCCTGGCCGGCGCCCGCTGAGCGGCGGCGATGCGACTCGGAGTGCCCCGTAACCCCGGGGCCGAGCATCGCCTGGCCGTCGTCACCCCCGACGCGGCCGGCCGGCTGACCGACCTCGGCTACGACGTCGTCGTCGAGCCGGGGGCCGGCGACGGCGCACGGATGCCCGCCGCCGAGTACGTCGCGGCCGGCGCTCGCGTCGCCGAGCGCACGGAGGTCTGGTCGGCCGACGTGGTGGTGACCCTCGACCCGCCCGGGCCGGACGAGCTCGCCCTGCTGCGACCGGGCACCGTCCTGGTGTCGCGGCTGGCGCCCGCGACCGACGCCGAGCTGCTCGCCGACCTCGCCGCCCGCGGCGTGACGGCGCTCGCCCTCGACGCCGTGCCGCGCATCTCGCGCGCCCAGGCCCTGGACGTGCTGTCGGCGCTGTCCAACGTGGCCGGGTACCGGGCCGTGATCGAGGCGGCCGACGAGTTCGGCGGCATGTTCACCGGCCAGGTCACCGCCGCCGGGTCGACGCCGCCCGCCCGGGTCTTCGTCATCGGCGCCGGGGTGGCGGGGCTCGCGGCGATCGGCACGGCGGTCAGCCTCGGCGCCGAGGTGTACGCCTTCGACGTCCGCCCCGAGGCCGCCGAGCAGATCGAGTCGCTCGGCGCACGCGTCGTGCGGGCGGACGCCGCGACCCAGGACGTCAGCGCCGACGGGTACGCGAGCGCGCAGAGCGCGGACCAGGAGGCCGCGGCCCTGCGGGCGTACGCCGACCAGTCGGCGCAGGCGGACGTCGTCATCACGACCGCCCTCGTGCGGGGCACGGCACCCACGACGATCACGCACGAGATGGTCGGGTCGATGCGCCCCGGGTCGGTGGTGGTCGACCTCGCGGCGTCCGGCGGGGGCAACTGCGAGGCCACCGTGCCGGGCGAGCGGGTCGTGACGGACCGCGGCGTCGTGGTGCTCGGGTACACGGACCTGCCAGCCCGGCTGCCGCAGCACAGCTCGCGGCTGCTGGGCACGGTCGTGGTCAACCTGCTCACGCTGCTCACACCGGCCCGCGACGGCACGCCCCTGCTCGACCTCGAGGACGCGGTCGTGCGCGGGATGACGGTGGCGCGTGGCGGCCAGGTCCTGTGGCCGCCACCACCCGTGCAGGTCTCGGCGGCGCCACCGCCCGCCCCCGAGAGCGATGCCGGCGCGGTGGGCGCGGGCGTGGCGCCCGACCCCGCGCTGCGCCGCCGTCGCCGGACGCTCCTGGCAGGGCTGGGAGCCGTCGCCGCCGGCGCCCTCGTGGCGATCTCCCCGTCGGACGTCGTGGGCCACTACACGGTGTTCGCCCTGGCCGTCGTCGTCGGGTTCTACGTGATCTCGAACGTCACCCACGCCCTGCACACACCGCTCATGGCCCAGACCAACGCGATCAGCGGCATCATCATGGTCGGCGCGCTCCTGCAGATCGGGGACCCGTCGCCCGTCGTCACGACGCTCGCGGTCCTCGCCGCGGCCCTGGCGAGCATCAACGTCTTCGGCGGGTTCCTCGTGACCCGGCGGATGCTCGGCATGTTCCGCCGCGACCCGGAGGCGTCATGACCGTCACGTCCGTGGTGCTGGCCGCCTACCTGGCCGCCGGGATCCTGTTCATCGCGTCGTTGGCGGGCCTGTCCGCACAGACCTCCGCGCGGCGCGGCACCGTGCTGGGCATGCTCGGCATGACGGTGGCGCTCGCGGCCACCGTCGCGCTGGCGCTCGAACGGTCGTCGCGCCCGTGGCCGGTGACCGCGGGGCTGATCCTGCTGGTGCTGGTCGTCGGTGCGGCGGTGGGCACCTGGCGGGCGCGGCGCGTCGAGATGACGCAGATGCCGGAGCTCATCGCGCTGCTGCACTCGTTCGTGGGACTGTCCGCGGTGCTCGTCGGGTACGGGTCGTACCTGGCCGAGCCGGCGGGCGCGGCCGCGGTCGACCCCGTGCACCGGGTCGAGGTCTTCCTCGGCGTGCTCATCGGAGCCGTGACGTTCACAGGGTCGGTGGTGGCGTTCGGCAAGCTGTCTGGCCGGATGGCGTCGGCGCCGCTCACGCTGCCGGCGCGCAACCTGCTCAACCTGGCGGCGCTCGTGGTGTGCGGCGGTCTGCTGACATGGTTCCTCGCGGGGGGTTCGACGGCGGCCGGGCTGGCGCCGCTGCTGGTGATGACGCTCGTCGCGCTCGCCCTGGGCTGGCACCTGGTGGCGGCGATCGGCGGCGGCGACATGCCCGTCGTGGTGTCGATGCTCAACTCGTACTCGGGCTGGGCGGCGGCTGCGGCCGGGTTCACGCTCGGGAACGACCTGCTGATCGTCACGGGCGCCCTCGTCGGTGCCTCCGGTGCGATCCTCAGCTACCTCATGTGCAAGGCCATGAACCGTTCGTTCTGGTCCGTCGTCCTGGGCGGGTTCGGCACGGGCGGCGGCACGTCGCCCGGCGCGACCACGGAGCAGGGGGAGGTCCGCGAGGCCTCGCCGGAGGCCGTGGCCGACCTGCTGGCCGGCGCGCGGTCGGTCGTCGTGGTGCCCGGCTACGGGATGGCGGTGGCCAAGGCGCAGCACCCGGTCGCGGAGCTCGCCCAGCGCCTGCGCGACCGCGGGGTCCGTGTGCGGTTCGGCGTGCACCCGGTGGCCGGGCGGCTGCCCGGGCACATGAACGTGCTGCTGGCCGAAGCGCGGGTGCCGTACGACATCGTGCTCGGCATGGAGGAGGTCAACCCGGACCTGCCGGACACCGACGTCGTGCTCGTGATCGGCGCGAACGACACGGTGAACCCTGCGGCGCAGGACGACCCGGCGTCGCCGATCGCGGGCATGCCCGTCATCGAGGCGTGGAAGGCCCGCGACGTCGTGGTCTTCAAGCGCTCGCTCGCCACCGGCTACGCGGGCGTGGGCAACCCGCTGTTCTTCCGGGACAACACGCAGATGCTCTTCGGCGACGCGAAGGAGCAGGTGGACAAGATCGTCCAGGCGCTCTGACGACGGAGTCGCGACGCCCTGACGGCGCGGCCGGACCGCGCCGTCAGGAGTGGCCGGTCAGACCCGGGAGTCGGCCTGGGACTCGTACACCGCGGCGTCGAGCACGCCGTCGGCGCGCACGACGGGGGCAGCCGGCTCGACGGGTGCGGCCGGTGCCGTCTCGAGGTCGCGGGCGTCGGCGGGGACGCCGTCGATGCTGGGCATCAGGGTGGACAGCTCGCCGCGCCAGGAGGCGAAGCGCTCCGGGAAGCAGGTCTCGAGCACGTCGACCATCGCGGAGGCGGCGGTCGAGGCGCCGGGGGAGGCGCCGAGCAGGCCGGCGATGGTGCCGTCGGCGCCCGAGACGATCTCGGTGCCGAACTGCAGCACGCCCTTGCCCTCGGCGTCGCGCTTGATGACCTGCACGCGCTGCCCGGCGGTGATCGTCTCCCAGTCCTTCGGGTGAGCGGTCGGCATGAACTGCTGGAGGCTGTGGAACTTGGTCTCCGGCGCCGCCACGAGCTGGCCGACGAGGTACTGGGTGAGGTCGAGGTTCTTCAGCCCCGCGCCGAGCATCGACGTGAGGTTGTGGGCGCGCATCGACGTGATCAGGCCGAGGTACTTGCCCTTCTTGAGGTACTTGGGGCTGAACCCGGCGTACGGGCCGAACATGAGGTACTGCCGGCCGTCGATGACGCGCGTGTCCAGGTGAGGCACCGACATCGGCGGCGCGCCGACGTCGGCCTTGCCGTAGACCTTGGCCTGGTGCCGCGCGACGACCTCGGGGTTCGAGGTGCGCAGAAACTCGCCGGAGATCGGGAAGCCGCCGAAGCCCTTGATCTCGGGGATGCCCGAGGACTGCAGCAGCGGCAGCGCGCCGCCACCGGCGCCGACGAACACGAACTTGGCGTCGACGGTGCTCGTGCGCACGTCCGCGTTCCAGGAGCGGTCCTTGACGCGCAGGCGCCAGCGGCCGTCCTTGCGGCGCTTGAGGCTCTTGACCTCGTGCTCGAGCTTGAGCTCGGCGCCGTTCTGCACGAGCCCGTCGACGAGCTGGCGGGTGAGGTTGCCGAAGTCGACGTCGGTGCCCGAGGTCGACCGGGTCGCGGCGACGGCCTCCGAGGCGTCGCGGTCCTCGGTGAGCAGCGGTGCCCAGCGCTCGATCGTGGCGCGGTCGGTGCTGAGCTCGAGGTCGCGGAACAGGGGGTGCGCGCTGAGGGCCTGGTGCCGGCGGCGCAGGTACTCGACGTTCTTCTCGCCACGCACGAACGTCATGTGCGGGGTGCGGCTGATGAACGACGAGTCCTTGAGGCGGCCGGTCGCCAGCAGGTGCTGCCACAGCTCGCGGGAGACCTCGAACTGTTCGTTGATCGCCACCGCCTTGCTGATGTCGACCGTGCCGTCGGCTCGCTCCGGCGTGTAGTTGAGCTCGCAGAGCGCGGCGTGCCCGGTGCCCGCGTTGTTCCACGGGTTGGAGGACTCCAGCGCGACGTCGTCGAGGCGCTCGTAGATGCGGATCGACCACGTCGGCTCGAGCTGCTGGAGCAGCGTGCCGAGGGTCGCACTCATGATGCCGGCGCCGATGAGGACGACGTCGACGTCGCCTGAGGCCTGGGTGCCGGGAGCCGTCTGTCGCGAAGTCACGCCCGCCACTGTACGACGTGCGTGAAAACTGTCACAAAGAATGAGAGGAACCTCACAAGAGCTCCTGACCTGCAGTGACGCCCGTCACAGAACGGTTCCTGCAACCGCGCAGGTCAGGCCCCGGAGGTCGGTTCAGGGGTCGTCGACGACGGCCAGGGAGCCATCTCGGGAAGCGAGACGGGGTTGCCGTCCCGGGTCGCGGAGACCTCTCCGGCGGGCTCGCGACCGGCCAGCCAGGCGGCGACGTCGCGCGGGTCCCCGACGAGCTCGAGCCCGCCGTCGCCGCCCCGCCAGGCATCCGGGAGGCGCACGGCCAGGAAGTCGCGCAGGTGGGCGCAGAACGCGGGGTCCCACGTGTCGTACCCGAGGCTCAGGCCGCCCAGCCCGGCGGTCGCGTCGACGGCGTGGATGCGGGCCTCGCGCCACCAGGCCAGCAGCGCGTCGGTCAGCACGCCGTCGCGGTACGCGATCGGGGCGTCCCACAGCGGGTGCCCCGGCTCGGGCCAGGCGGCCGCCAGGCGCTCCCGCGCCGCGACGAGGGCGTCCGCGTGCTCGGCGGCGGTGCGCCCGGCGCCCGCCTCGATCGCCGCGGCACGGCCGGCCTGGCCGCCGTCGTAGGGGGCCACGGTCTCGCCGCGCGCGGCGTACTCCGCCTGGCGCGCGAGCGCCGCCGCGACGCCGGCGAGGTGCGAGAGCACGTGCCCCCGCGTCCAGCCCGGCAGGGGCGACGCGTGGCCGACCGCGTCGTCGGGCAGCGCGCGCACGACGTCGACGACGGCGCCGAGCGCGGCGTCGGCGTCCGCGAGCACGTGGGCGGTCGGGGTCTCGGGGGTCGCGGCGTCGTCCGTCATGGCCACAGCAGCTCCTTGGTCCAGGTGATGTCGGTGTCGTCGTGCGTGGTGGGGGTGGTGGGGGTGGTGCGGGTGGCGCCGGCCGCCGGTGTACGCCGGTAGCGCAGGCGCGACTGGCCCTTGTCGTCGCTCGCCTGCCAGAACTCCACCTCGACGGGGGTCAGCACCCACGCCGTCCAGGTGGGGGCGGCGTCGTCGGGGTGGGCGCGGGCATGTTCGAGCCGGTCCGCGAACGCGTCCCGGTACTCCTGCGGGGAGCCGAGGGGCTCGCTCTGGTGGCCCACCAGGCCGGCGGCGCGCGAGCCGTCGGGTCGGGCCCGGAAGTCCGCCGCCCCGGCCTCGGTGCCCGCCGAGGTGGCGCGGCCGGTGACCCGCACCTGCCGCCCGAGGTCACGCCAGAAGAAGGTGAGCGAGGCGTGCGGGTTCGCCTCGAGGTCGCGGCCCTTGGGGCTGCTCGCGTGCCCGGCGAACCACCAGCCGTCGTCCGTGACGTCCTTGAGCGCGAGGGTGCGCGCGTGCACCCGTCCCTCGGTGTCCGCCGTGGAGAGGGTCGCCGCGTGCGGCGCGCCGACCCCGGCCGCGAGGGCGTCGTCGAGCCACGCGCCGAACAGGTCCTGAGGCGCGGCGGGAGCGCTGCTCAGGTCGTCGAGGTCGACGCCGAACGGCGGGAGGCCCGGAGGAAAGGTGCGGAGCGCGCGCAGGCGCTCGCGGAACGTCGGCCGTCCCTGCGTCATGCGTCCTCCTTCGTGGTGCGGCCGAGCAGCGTGACGAATCCCCGCACGGCGGCACGCATGGCGCCGGGGTCGCCGGTGGCGCGGGCGAGCACGTAGCCCCCCTGCACCACGGCGACCGCGGTGTGCGCCAGGTCGCGGGCGGCGTCGTCGGGCAGCCCCGTCTCGCGCAGGGCGGCGGCCACGGACCCGACCAACCGGACGAAGTAGGCGGTGACGACGTCGCGAAGGTCGTCGTCGTCCATGACGGCCTGGTCGCTGGTGAGGCGGCCGATCGTGCAGCCGCCGAGCGCGTCGCGGGGCCGCTCGAGGTAGGCGACGACGCGGTCGAGCGCCGGCGAGTCGTCGTCCAGCTCGGCACGCGCCACCGCGAGCGCCTCGGCCACGGAGGCGCCCACCGCGGCGAGGGCGAGGTCGTGCTTGGTGGGGAAGTGGTGGTAGAGGCTGCCCTGCCCCACGCCGCTCACCTCCAGCACCTGGCGCGGGCTGGTGGGCCCGACGCCCTGGGAGGCGAAGAGCCGCTGGGCGGACGCGATGAGCCGGTCCCGTGCGTCGGTGGTGACCATCACGCCAACATACCTACGTGTAGGTATGTTGGCCAGGGGGACCGGGACGCCTCCGCAGCGCGACCGCCCCGCCCCCTGGAGCGTGTGTGGGGGGGGGTTGGGCCCCCCCGCCGGCCCCCCCCCCCCCCCCCCCCCCCCACACCCCCCCCACACCGCCACGGTGCCCGGTCAGAAGTAGTCGCGCACGTGCACCTGGCGGCCGCCCCACAGGGCGTCCCAGACGGCGTCGTGCTCCGTCGGCCCCGTGAGGTGCCCGGCGAGGCGCAGATTCGCGCACGACTGCGCCCCGGCGTAGGACTGGGCCAGCCCTGCGGAGGTGAACGTCGGGCGGTCGCCCGGCACTGCGTGGCCGTCGGCCTCCACCCGGACGGCGCCCGCCTCGACGGCGAGCGTCCAGGCGCCCTCGAGATCCGGGGCGAGGGGGTCCACGACGGCGAACGGCACCCGCGCGCTCACGGGGGCGAGGCGCGCGGACGCGAGCGCGCCGGGCACGTCGAGCAGCCGCAGCATGTACGGACGGCTGGTCGTGGTGGCGGCGTGGTCGGGCAGCACGAGCCGCGTCACGTCCGCCCCCGCCCAGGCGCCCGACGTGGCGACCGTGACCTCGCCGACCACGGCCGAGAACGAGCCGAGCAGCCGCCACAGCGCCCGCGCGGCGTCGGGAGTCAGCGCGACCAGGTCGTCCACCTCGACGGCGCCCGTGCGGTCGTACCCGGACCCGCGCGACCAGCTCACGAAGCCGACGAGCCGTTCGTCGCCGGCGCCGGCACCGTCGCCGCCGCCTGCGCCGCCCGTCACGGCGAGGGTGACGCCGGTGCAGTCGGCGTCCGGGCCCACCATCTCGCCGGGCTCCATGAGGAACGGGGCTTCCGCGCGCGTCAGCGGGCCGTTCTGCGCGGAGGCCCACGTGGAGTAGACGCGCCGGACTGCGGGCACGTCGGCCGCCGTCGCGCGGCGGGTGCGCACGGCGTCGGGCGGTCGGACGGCGGCCAGGGCCGCCATCGGGACGCGCGCCTCGTCGAACGAGCCGACCACCTCGTACCCGAGGCCGCGGTAGATCCCGGCCGAGGAGGGGTAGAGGGTCGAGACGACCTCGCCGAGGCCGCGAGCCTCCGCGAGCGCGGCGTCCACCAGCGGGCGCAGGATCCCGCTGCCGCGGCGTTCCGCCGCCACCGTGACGCCTGCGAGCCCCGCCGTGGCGACGGGCACGCCGTGGAACCAGGAGGTGAACCGCCGCACGCCCAGCGCGGCGACGACCTCGCCGCCGTCCGTCGCGACCCACGGCCGGGTGTTCGGGGCCGGCCACGACGCGGGGTCCGGGTCCGCCTGCGGGCGGGAGGGGACGCCGAAGGCCTCGGCGCCGAGGCGGCGGGCGGCGGGCACGTCGACGAACGCGCTGCGGCGGATCTGAAGGCTCACACCGGCGACGCTAGCGGCCGGCGGCCGGAGCGGCAGCGTCATTTGCGCCGTAGCGTGGTGCGGGTGGCCGTGACCTCGCAGCAACGCCGCGTCCTGCTCGTGGCGATCCTCGCGTCGTTCGTGTCGTTCCTCGACGGGACGGTGGTGAACGTCGCGCTGCCCGCCATCGGCGACGAGCTGGGCGGCACCGGCGCGGACCGGCTCCGGCTGCAGCAGTGGGTGGTCGACGGCTACCTCGTGACGCTCGGCTCCCTGATCCTGCTCGCCGGCTCGCTGTCCGACGTGCACGGGCGGCGACGGGTGCTGTCCGCCGGGCTGGTCGGGTTCGCCGTCGCGTCGGTGCTCTGCGCCATCGCACCGACCGGACCCGTGCTCGTGGGCGCCCGGCTGCTGCAGGGCGTGGCGGGCGCGCTGCTCGTGCCCAGCTCGCTCGCGCTCATCATCTCGGCGTTCGACGGCGAGGCGCAGGGCCGGGCCATCGGCCGGTGGACCGCGTGGACGGGCACCGCGATGATCGTCGGGCCGTTCGTCGGCGGCGGGCTCGTGGACCTGGCGTCCTGGCGCTGGGTGTTCTGGATCAACGTGCCGGTCGTCGCCGTGACCTGGTGGCTGCTGCGCGCGGTGCCGGAGTCGGCCGGGACCGGGCGGCGGCTCGACGTCCCCGGGGCGGTCCTCGCGGCGACAGGGCTGGCGGCGGCCGTGTTCGGGCTCATCGAGCGGGTGTGGCCCGTGGCCGTGGTCGGCGCCGTGCTGCTCGTCGTGTTCGTCGCCTACGAGCGGCGCGCCCCCGACCCGATGATGCCGCTGCGGCTCTTCGCCGCCCGGAACTTCGCATGGGGCAACGTGGCGACGTTCGCCGTCTACGGCGCGCTCTCGCTCGGCGGGTTCGTGCTGGGCCTGTTCCTCCAGCAGGTGGCGGGGTACTCGGCCACGGCCGCCGGCGTGGCGCAGCTGCCCATGACGCTCGCGATGCTGGCGCTCTCCACGCGGTTCGGCACCCTCGCCGGCCGGTACGGGGCGCGCTGGTTCATGACGGTGGGACCGGTCGTCGCCGGGGTCGGCTTCCTGATGCTGCTGGTCATGGACGAGTCCGCCGCGTACGTCACCCAGGTGCTGCCCGGCCTGCTCGTCTTCGGGCTGGGGCTGTCGATCACCGTCGCGCCCCTCACCTCGGCGATCCTGGGCGCGG
Source organism: Isoptericola luteus (assembly GCF_020297055.1). GTDB lineage: Bacteria > Actinomycetota > Actinomycetes > Actinomycetales > Cellulomonadaceae > Isoptericola > Isoptericola luteus. The sequence continues at coordinate 85,591 of NZ_JAIXCQ010000006.1, forward strand.
CCCCGCCGTCCGACGCGGGGATCGCGTCGGCGGTGAACAACGCCGTCTCCCGCGTCGCCGGGCTGGTGACCGTCGCGCTCGCGGGCGTCATCCTCGGGGGCACGCTGGACGTCGCGTCGTTCCACCGGGCGCTCGTCGTCACCGCGGCCATGCTCGTGCTCGGCGGGCTGATCAGCATGATCGGGATCCGGGACGTGCGGCGTCCCGTCGAGCCCGTCACAGAGGCAGCTTGAACCCTTCGTGCGACTGCGCGTAACCGAGCGACCGGTAGAAGCGATGAGCGTCCGGGCGCTGCTTGTCCGACGTGAGCTGGGCCAGGGTGCAGCCGCGCTCGCGGCCGCGGGCGTGGGCGTGCTCCATGAGCGCGCGCCCGAGCCCCTGGCTGCGCAGCCTCGTGTCGACCCGCACCGCCTCGACGAGGAGCCGGGTCGCCCCGTTGCGCGAGATGCCGGGGACGAACGTCAGCTGCATGACGCCCACCACCTCGCCGTCGAGCTCGGCGACGACGAGCTCGTCGTTGGCGCTGGCCTCGATGGCGTCGAACGCCGCCTCGTGGGCAGGCCCGTAGGTGCCCGTGCGCGCGGCCGCGACGGCGTCGTCCGCGATGAGCTCGACGACGCGCGCCAGGTCGGCGTGGCGGGCGGCGCGGAACCTGAGGGCCGACGCGGGCTCGGTGGGCTCGGTCGCGGGTGCGGGGGACTCGGGCACGCCCGGACGGTATCAGCGTCTGCCCGAGCACCGTCGAGCCGCCCCGAGCGTGCCTCCGCCCTGGGCAGAATGCGCGGCGTCCGTCCGGGGACATGCGCCAGGGTGGGCGCATGAGGGTTCTGGTGCTGGGTGGCTCGGTGTTCCTCTCGCGTGCGGTCGCGGCCGACGCCCTGGCGCGCGGTCACGAGGTGGTGGCGCTGACGCGCGGGCGCACGGGCGGTGTGCCCGACGGCGTGCGGCACGTGGTCGCGGACCGCGAAGGGCCGTTCCCGGGCGATCTCGCCGCCGAGGCCTGGGACGCCGTCGTCGACGTGTCGCGCACGCCGTCGCACGTGCGCAAGGCGGTCGCGGCCGTCCCGGGGGCGCACTGGGTCTTCGTCTCCACGATCAACGTGTACGCCGACGACACGGACCCGGGCGGGCCGGGCGTGGGGCGGTTGCGCGAGCCCGAGCACCAGGACCTCGACCCGTCGACAGGCCCTGAGGCCTACGGCGCGATGAAGGTCGCGTGCGAGCAGACGGTGCTCGCCGCCGTCGCGAGCGCCACGGTCGTCCGCCCCGGCCTGGTGGTCGGCCCGGGCGACCCGAGCGGCCGGTTCGCCTACTGGCCCCAGCGGATGCGCCGGGTGCTCGACGGCGGCGCCGCCGACGTCCTGGCGCCCGGGGACCCGGACGACGTGCTGCACGTCGTCGACGTCCGTGACCTGGCCGCGTGGATCGTCGACGTCGCCGAGCGGCGGACGGAGGGCACCTTCGACGGCGTGGGCCCTCGGACGACGGTGGGCGAGCTGCTGGACGCCGTCGCCCGCGGCACCGGGGCCGCCGCGCCCCGATGGCGCTGGGCGGGCAGGGCGGAGCTCGAGGCCGCCGACGTCCGGCCCTGGTCGGGGGAGCGTTCGCTGCCGTTGTGGTTGCCACGCCCGGAGTACGACGGCATGGCCGCGCACGACGCCGGCCCGGCGCTCGCGGCGGGCCTGTCGCCGCGTCCCGTCGAGGACACGGCACGCGACACGCTCGCGTGGCTACGGGCCACCCCGGACGCCGCCGTCACCGGTCTGACCGCCGAGCAGGAGTCCGGGGTGCTGCGGGGTGTCGCCGGCCCGCCGCCGACCCCAGGGGGGTGAGTGGGGTCGGTCACGTACCCCGTACCACGCCTGGTTCAGGGCTACGGTTGAACCGTCAGCACCCGCTCCTCAACCCGGGGGCCGTGGGTGGTCGTTCGTCCTTCAGGGCGTCGTCTCGCGATCTTCGCGTCCCCGCCCGTGGGCGTGATGTGAGGGAGTGAGACGGATGTCGTTCGACGGCAAGGTGGCGCTCGTGACCGGCGGAGGTTCGGGCATCGGGGAGGCGATCAGCAAGGACCTCGCGGCACACGGCGCGAAGGTCGTGGTCACCGACATCCGGCTCGACGCGGCCCAGCGCGTGGCCGACGAGATCACGGCCGCGGGCGGCCAGGCGGCGGCGTTCGAGCAGAACACCGCGGTCAAGGAGGACGCCGTCAAGGCGGTCGAGTTCGCCCGGTCGACGTTCGGCGGCCTGAACTACGCCGTCAACAACGCCGGTATCGGCGGCGCGCAGGCCCCGGCGGGCGAGGTCGACCTCGACGACTGGGACCGTGTCATCGACATCAACCTCAACGGCGTGCTGTACAGCATGCGCGCCCAGATCCCGGCGATGCTCGAGCAGGGTGCGGACTCCAGCGCGATCGTCAACATGGCGTCGATCCACGGCACGGTGGCGGCCATCGGCAACGGCGCGTACACCGCCGCCAAGCACGGCGTGGTGGGCCTGACCAAGAACGCCGCCGCGGAGTACGGCCCCCGCGGTCTGCGCATCAACGCGATCGGCCCGGCCTACATCAAGACCCCGCTGGTGGAGTCGAGCCTCCCGCCCGAGGTGCGTGAGGCGCTCGTCGCGAAGCACCCGCTCGGCCGGCTTGGCGAGCCCGAGGAGGTGGCGACCGTCGTGCGGTTCCTGCTGTCCGACGACGCGTCGTTCGTCACCGGCGCCTACTGGCTCGTCGACGGCGGCTACACGACCGTCTGAGACGCTGCCGAGCTGCCGAGCTGCCGAGCAGGAGTTTGACACCGTTATCGGCCGAGAATCGGCGCGATAACGGTGTCAAACTCCTGCTCGGCAGCGGGAGGGGTCGTGGCTCAGGCGAGGCCGGCGGCGAGCTCGTCGACGAGGTCGAAGCCCTCCTGCAGGCCGCTCTCCATGCCGGATGAGACGATCGCGTCGCGGACCTCCTTGCTCGGGGCCCGGGTCACGAGGGTCAGCGTGGTGCGCCCGTCGTGCTCGACGAACACGTACGTGTTGAGCGTGGCCGCCGACTCGCCGTCGGGCATGCCCTCGAACACCTCCGTGTGCACGAGGCGCTCGGTGGGCACCACCTGGGTGAACTCGCCGTGGAAGGCGACCTCGAAGCCCTCGTTCGCCTGCATCGCGTACCGATAGGTGCCGCCGGGGCGCGCGTCGATCTCGACGCTCGTGACGGTGCCGTGCTGGCCGGCCCACCACTGGGCGATGAGCTCGGGCTCGGTGAACACGCGCCAGACGGCGGCCGCCGGGGCGGCGAACTCGCGCACCACCTGGATGTCGGTGTCGTTCGGCAGCGTCAGGTTCGCGCTGCCCTTGGTCGGGGTGGGGGTCGTGCTGGTCATGGTGCTCTCCTCAGTCGTCCGTGGGTGTGTCCATGGAGGCGAGCAGCTCGTCGATCAGCTCGAACCGCTCCTCCCACAACCGCTCGTAGCGGCCGACCCACGCGTAGATCTCCTGCAGGGGCCGGGCGTCCGCGCGGTAGAGGCGACGACGGCCGTCGTCGCGGACCTCGACCAGCCCGACCTCGCGCAGCACGCGAAGGTGCTTGGAGACGACGGGCTGGGCGACGTGGAGCAGCTCGACGAGCTCGCCGACGCTGCGTTCCCGAGCGGCGAGGGCGTCGAGGATCTCGCGGCGCCGGGGCTCGGCCACCGCGTTGAACGCGTCCGTCGTCGTTGCTGCTCGTGCCATGGGAATAATCTATGCCTATATAGGAATGTGTCAAGTGGTGGGGTTGCAGCGGGCTGCCAGCGTGGCCAGGAGGCCGACGTCCGGCCGCCACGGCTCCAGGTTCCAGGTCGCCTTGTCCGGGGCGCCGAGCGCGTGGCACTCGAGCTGGTCCCGCATGGTCGGGCTGTCGACCTCGGGGTCGCCCGCCGTCAGCTCGGACCAGGCGACGTCGGCTCCGGCCCGGCCCGCGCCGCGCGCCCAGGCGGTCGGGGTGACGGCGAGGGACCGGCCGCCCTCGCGCTCGCCCCAGTCGGCGCCCGCCACCGCCGTCGTGCCGAGGGTGGCCTCGAGCGGTGCGGGCTCGGCGCTCGCCGTGGGGCGGGGTTGCAGCGCGAGGTGCGTGTCGTCGACGGCCACCAGCGCGCCGCGGGACGCCGCGAGCCCGCCGACGGCCGCCTCGTCGACGAGCACCGTGACGCTGCCGTCCGGACGGACCTCGAACCGGCCGCCGGAGCGCAGCGCGATCTCGGGCGCCCCCGCGAGGCGCGTGGCCACGTCGTCGAGCGCGGCGGCGTCCACCGTGACCGTCGCGGCGCCCTCGCCCGCGTCGTCGACCCGGACCCCGGGGTCGTCCTCCGCCACTCCGGGGACCCGCACCTCGAGCGTTACCCCGCCGGAGGACAGCTCGACGCGCAGGCCGTCGGCGGCGGGGCCAGGAGAGCGTGGCGACGGGAAGGAGGTGGGCGAGGCGGTGGGCGAGGGTATGGGCGACGTGGACGGCACGGCGGACGACGGCTCCGCCGGCGCGGGGGAGCCCGTGCAGCCGCCGAGGGCCAGCGCGAGCGCGCCGAGCACAGCGGGCCAGGGGGGAGTCGTCGGGCGTGGGAGCACGGCACCAGTGTCGGCGTGGGGGCGGCGCGCGGCCAGAGAGCTTCCGACGCGGACAAGGCTGGACGCAGACACTTAGGCTCGCCTAACCTTAGTGCCGTGAGTGCCAACAGCTTCCGGAAGCCGGTCGACCCCCACGTCCTCGTCGCGGAGGTGGTGACGTCCAAGCAGATCAGCCCTTCCCTGCAACGGGTCACCCTGGGCATCGAGGACATCGACCGGCTGACGCTGGTCGGCGACGACCAGTGGTTCCGGCTGTTCCTGCCGCGCCCGGGCCAGGAGTCGCTCAAGCTGCCCACCCGCACGTCGAACCTCGGCTGGTACGCGCAGTACCTCGCGACGCCGCGGGCACGCCGTCCGCTCGTGCGCAACTACACCGTCCGAGCCGCCCGTCCCGAGCTGCGCGAGATCGACGTCGACTTCGTGCTGCACGGCCCGGGCGGCACCGGCCACGACGCCGGCCACGACGCCGGCCACGAGGCGGCCCACCAGGCAGGACACGACGCGGGGCACGCCGCCGCGGAGCCGGCCGGCCCCGGCGCCACGTTCGCCAGGACCGCGACGGCGGGGGACACCGTCGGCATCCTCGACCAGGGCGCGTACCACCGCCCGCGCCCGGACGCGGCGTGGACGCTGCTCGTCGCCGACGAGAGCGGGCTCGCCGCCGTCGCCGGCATCTGCGAGTCGCTGCCCGACGACGCGCAGGGCGTCGCCGTCGTCGAGGTCCCCACCGCGGACGACCGGCAGGACTTCCGCGTGCCCGCCGGCGTCGACCTGCGCTGGGTCGAGCGCGACCGGGCGGCATCCTCCGAGCCGGTGCTCGGCGAGGTGCCGGGCCGGGCCGCGCTCGAGTTCGCCCGGCAGGCCGAGCTGCCCGCCGGCACCGGGTACGCGCTCGTGGCCGGCGAGCAGGCGCTCGCCGCAGGCATCCGGCGCCACCTGGTGAACGACCGGCGGTGGTCCAGGGCGAACGTGGACTTCGTGGGCTACTGGCGGCACGGCAAGGCGTCGCCGAGCTGACTATCCGACGACGACGACCTCGTGCGGCGACGTGTTGAGCCGTACGGCCGCGTCGGGCGTGTCCGCCATGCCGGGCACGCCCGAGGGGAAGGCGACGACGATGTCCTCGATACGCACGCCGAAGTCCCCGGGCAGGTAGATCCCCGGCTCGACGGAGAAGCACATCCCGGGCTCGACCGGCGTCTCGGAGCCCTCGACCATGTAGGGCGGCTCGTGCGTCGTCAGGCCGATGCCGTGACCCGTGCGGTGCACGAAGTGCTCGCCGAACCCGGCGTCGTCGACGACGGAACGGGCCGCGCGGTCCACGTCCTGGCAGGTGGCTCCCGGCCGGACGGCGTCGACGGCCGCCTGCTGGGCGGCACGGACGACGTCGTGCACCTGCTGCTCGCGGTCGGTCAGCGGGCCGACGTGCACGGTGCGCGTGGTGTCCGAGCCGTAGCCGTCGGCGAGCCCGCCGAAGTCCATGACCACCATGTCTCCCTCGACGACGACGCGGTCCCCGGCCTCGTGGTGCGGGTCGGCGCCGTTCTCGCCGGCGCACACCAGCGTGAAGTCGACCTGCTCGTGCCCGTGCTCGCACAGCAGGGCGTCGAGGTCCGCCGCGACGTCGCGCTCGCGGCGGCCGGCGAACGGCCGCGTGACGATCTCGGCGAACACCGCGTCGGCGCCCGCGCCGGCGGCGGCGAGCCGGGCGACCTCCTCGGGCGACTTGACCGCCCGCAGCATGGGCAGCGCCGTCGTCACCGCCGCGTAGGACGAGGCAGGCAGCGCCCGCTGCAGGCCGAGCACGTGCAGCGCCCACGCGGCGTCGCTGATCGCGTACCGGCCGTCCGGGCGCAGCAGGCGCGCGGCGACGGCGTGCTCGTCCTCGCCGTCGGACCAGGCGACGGCCTCGATCCCGCCGACCGCGCCGACCTCCAGGTCGTGGGCCTCGAGCCGCGGCACGACGGCGCTCGCGGCGGCTCCGTCGTCGTCGGCGCGGATCACGAGGAGCGTGAGGCGCTCGGTGTCGGCGGCGGGTGTGTAGCCGAGGAAGTACCGCAGGTCGGGGCCGGGGGTGACGAGCACCCCCGCGAGCCCGGCGGCGGCCGCCTGGGCGGCGGCACGGGCGCGTCGGGCCGAGTAGACGGGCGCGTCGAAGGGCGTCATGCCGCCAGCATTCCACCGCGCGGACGGGCCGGCAGGCTCAGCCGGCGCCTCCCGCGACCCGCACCACGATCTTGCCGCGCGTGTGCCCCGACTCGTTCGCCCGGTGCGCCTCGGCGGCGTCGGCCAGGTCGAAGACCTCGGCCACCTCGACCGTGACCTTTCCGGCGTCGATCAGCGCCGCCAGGGCCTCGAGGTCCGGCACGGACGGGCGCACCCAGACGTACTGCCCGCCGTGGTCGTCGCGGGCCGCGGCGTCGACGACGGAGGCGATGGTGCCGCCGTCGGCGAGCACGGCCGCGCTGACGGCGACCGCGTCCCCGCCCACGTAGTCCAGCGCGACGTCGACGCCGTCGGGCGCGAGCGCGCGGACGCGGTCCGCGAGACCGTCGCCGTAGGTCACCGGCTCGGCACCGAGACCCCGCAGGAACTCGTGGTTCTTCTCGCTGGCGGTGCCGATGACCCGGGCGCCCAGCGCACGGGCGATCTGCACCGCGAACGCGCCGACGCCGCCGGCGGCGGCGTGCACGAGCACGGTCTGCCCCTCGTGGACGCCGGCCCGCCGGATCGTCTGGTAGGCGGTGAGCCCGGCGAGCGGGACCCCAGCCGCCTCCTCGAACGACAGCGTGGCCGGCTTGCGGGCGAGGGTCCGCACCGGCGCCGCGACGAGCTCCGCGAAGGTGCCGCCCTGCACCACGTCCTTGCGCACGTAGCCGTAGACCTCGTCGCCGGGCGCGTACTCGGTGGCGTCCAGGCCGACCTGCTCGACGACGCCCGCGACGTCCCAGCCGGGCACGGCGGGGAAGAAGGTGTCGAGGACGGCGTCGAGGTAGCCGCCGCGGACCTTCCAGTCCACCGGGTTGACGCTCGCGGCCCGGACGCGCACCAGCACCGCGTCGGGCGCGACCTTGGGGGTGGGCAGGTCGGTCAGCTCGAGGACGTCGGCGCCGCCGAAGCGGGAGTAGGAGATGGCTCGCATGAACGGGCCAACCCGGCCCGGGGCGCGGAACATTCCCGGGCGAGGCCCGCGTCAGGTCTCGACCACCACGTCGGCCGGGGTCTTGTCGTCGCGCCAGCCGCGCCACACGGCGTGCCGCAGGCGGGGCGGGTCGTCGGAGGACGGGCGCGCGGGGTCGCTGGTCCAGTCGCCGAACGAGACCTCCGCGACGTGCTCCGGGGCGGCCCACCGGGCGTGGGCGGCCTCGGGGCGCGGCACGCCGTCCAGCGGCGCCGCGTCGACCGGGCGCAGGCGGCGCACGACCTGGCGCCGGTCGGCCTCCCGGAAGCCGGTGCCGACCTTGCCGACGTACCGCAGGGAGCCGTCGGCGTCGGGCAGCGCCAGCAGCAGCGACCCCGCCACGGCCGGGTCCTCCTGGCCCGAGCCCGCGTGCAGCGGGCGCCAGCCCACCACCACGACGTCCTGGGTGCGCGCGTGCTTGATCTTCAGCCAGTCCCGCGAGCGCCGGCCGGGCGTGTAGCCCGACCGGCGGCGCTTGGCCACCACGCCCTCGAGCCGCATCAGGCGCGACGTCTCCAGTGCCTCGCCGAGGTCGCCGTCCAGGGCCTGGGGGACGTGGACCGGGCGGCGCGGGTCGACGACCCGTCCCAGCTCCGCGCGCCGGTCCGTGTACGGCGACTGCTCGAGCGACCGGCCCGCCACCCGCAGGACGTCGAAGAGCACGAGGTCGACCGTGACCCCGCGCCGTGCCTTCTCCACGTCGCGCGGCCGGGTGAGGTTCGCGCGCTGCTGCAGGCGCCGGAACTCGGGCCGCCCGCCGGCGTCGAGCGCCACGATCTCGCCGTCGAGCACGAGGGGCAGGTCGTCGTTCCCGACCATGTCCGCCAGCGCCTGCAGCTCCGGGAACGTCACCGTGAGGTCCTGTCCCGAGCGGGACGTCAGGCGCACACGGCGGCCCGCGTCGTCGGCGAACACCTCGACGACCGCGCGGAAGCCGTCCCACTTGACCTCGAAGGCCCAGTCGTCCGGGTCCAGGCGGGCGAGCTCGGCGGGCGGAGCCGTGGTCGCGAGCATCGGGCGCGGTGCCGGGGCGCTCGCGGCGGGGCCCGCGTCTCGCGCGGCAGCGGGGCGGTCGCCGGAGCGCCGGTCCGATGGCTCGCCCGGCCGCGGCTCGCCGCCGGACCCGGGCTGGTCCTTCGTGCGGTGGATGAGCCACGAGTTCTCATCGTCCCCGCCCCGGCCGCCGGTGCGGATGAGCGCGAGCCGACGCGAGCCGCGGCGCTCGCTGTGCAGGGTGGCGATCACCTCGCCCTCGCGCCACTTCTCCAGCTCGTACGTGCCCGCGTCCCAGATGGTCACCTCGCCCGCGCCGTACTCGCCGGCGGGGATCGAGCCCTCGAAGGCGCCGTACTCCAGGGGGTGGTCCTCCGTCTGCACGGCGAGGTGGTTCTGCTTCGGGTCGGTGGGCTCGCCCCGCGGCAACGCCCAGCTCACCAGCACGCCGTCGTGCTCGAGGCGGAAGTCCCAGTGCAGCCGGCGGGCGTGGTGCTCCTGGATGACGAACGACGGCGCGTCGGACGTGGCGCCGGCCGGCGCGCCCCCGTCGGTACCGCCCATCGGCTCGGGCGTCCGGTCGGGGTCGCGCTTGGCCCAGTACGTCGTCAGCCGGTCCGACGGCGCGCGGTCGAACGTGGCCAGGCGCTCCGGCGTCGGCTCGAGCTGGGACAGGTGCCCGGCGACCAGCGGCTCGAGCAGGTCGCCGTCGCGCTCCAGGCGTTCCAGCACCTCGGCGTAGCCGAGCTGGCCCAGAGCGGGGTCGTCGAGCTCGGCCCAGGTGCGCGGCGCCGCGACGGTCGGCTCGTCGCGTCCCCGGAGCGAGTAGGGGGCGATCGTGGTCTTCGCGCCGTTGTTCTGCGACCAGTCCACGAGCACCTTGCCCGCGCGCAGCGACTTCTTCATGTCGCTGACCACGAGGTCCGGGTGCTCGGCCTCGAGGTGGCGGGCGAGCTCGCGTGCCACGGCGGAGACGGCGTCGGAGGTGAGCGCGTCGTCGTGGCCCGTGAGCGCCGCGTACAGGTGGATGCCCTTGGACCCGCTGGTCACCGGGAACGGCTCCAGGTCCATGCCCTGCAGGATGGTGCGCGCGAGCCGCGCCACCTCGGCACACTCCGCCAGCCCCGCGCCCGGCCCCGGGTCGAGGTCCAGGACCAGGCGGTCCGGAGGCAGCGGGGTGCCCGTGCGGCCGAACTGCCACTGCGGCACGTGGATCTCCAGGGTCGCCGTCTGGCCCAGCCAGGTGAGGGTGGCCAGGTCGTCCACCAGCACGTAGTCGTTGGTCGAGGTGCGGTGCTTGATGGCGCGGCGCGGCACCCAGGACGGCGTCGAGGCGTCCAGGTTCTTCTGGAAGAACATCTGCCCCGAGACCCCGTCCGGCCAGCGCTTGCGCGTGGCGGGCCGGTGCGCGGCGTGCCGGAGCAGCGCGGGCGCCACCTGCGCGAGGTACTGCAGCACCTCGCCCTTGGTGGTGCCCGTGGCCGGGTAGTAGACCTTGTCGAGGTTGGTCAGCTGCAGGCGTCGTCCCTCGACCGAGACGGTCTGCGGAGGGCTCGACGACGGGCGTGCCATGCGGTCATCGTCGCGCGGCGGGCCGCTGTGCGCACCAGCGCGGGCACCCGCCGCCCCGCACCGGGGCCCGTCCTAGGGTGGGGCCCGTGACCTCGACGGACGCGTACCTGAGCTCCCTGTTCTCTCTCGGCGGGCGGGTCGCCGTCGTGACCGGTGGCAGCTCCGGCATCGGGCGGGCCATCGCCGGGGCCCTCGCGCGGGCGGGCGCACGCGTCGTCCTCGTGGCCCGCCGCGAGGCCGAGCTGGCCGCCACCGCGGCGGAGCTGGTCGCCGACGGCTGCACCGCCGCCTGGGTGAGCGCGGACCTCGGCACCCGCGCCGGCGTGCGCGACGCCGCCGAGCGGGCGGCCGCCGTCTACGGGGAGCCCGACGTGCTGGTCAGCTCCGCCGGGATCAACCTGCGACCGCCGATGGACGACCTCGACGACGCGACCTGGGACGCGACGATGGCGGTCAACCTCGAGGCGCCGTTCCTGCTGGGGCAGCGGTTCGGGCCGGGCATGGCCGAGCGGGGCTTCGGGCGGCTCGTCCACGTGTCGTCGCAGCAGGCGCACCGCGCGTTCGTCACGTCCGGCGCCTACGGCGTCTCCAAGGGGGCGCTCGAGTCGCTGGCCCGGTCGCAGGCCGAGGCGTGGTCCGCCCGCGGCGTCACCGCGAACACCCTCGTGCCCGGGTTCGTCCTGACACCGCTCAACGCGCGGCTGCAGGCCGACCCCGCGCGGGTGGCGGCGCTCGCGGACCGCACGCTGGTGGGCCGCAACGGCGTTCCGGGCGACTTCGCCGGCGCTGCCGTCTTCCTCGCGAGCGCCGCGTCCGCGTACGTGACGGGACAGTCGCTGTTCGTGGACGGCGGCTTCTCGGTCCACTGAGTGGACCCGTCCCTCGGGTCACCGGTCGAGGAAGTCCAGCAGCTCGGCGGTGACGAACCCGGGGTTCTCCTCCACCAGCCAGTGCCCGGCGTCCGGCACGTCCGTCGCCCGCACGATGCCGGTCATGCGCGGGGCCACGGTGGCGCGGATCGGGTCGAGCTGCCCCTGCGCGGTCAGGAGCAGGGTGGGGACGTCCACCGGCGTCGCCGACTCGTTGTCCTGGACGTCCTGCTCGAGGCTGCGGTAGAGATCGAAGCCGCCGGACAGGGCCTCGGGTCGCTCGTACGTCCGCGCGTACTCGTCGATCTCGGCGTCGGTGAACGGGGACCGCTGCGAGGTGCCACCGAACGACGTCCCGCCGAACGCGACCTGCGGGTAGAACAGCGCGAGGTACTCGCGGACGTCGTCGCCGACGATCGCCTCGGGGACCTTGGGCTGGGAGTGGAACGCGATGTGCCAGCTCAACGAGCGGTAGGTCGGGGCGTCCAGCGCGGGCCCGGGCAGCGGGAGGTCGAGGTAGCCGAGGCTCGCCGTGTCCTCGGGGAACTGGGCGGCGTACTGGAACGCCACGGCGGCGCCGAGGTCGTGCCCGACGACGTGGGCGTCGCGCACGCCGAGCCTGTCGTCGACCAGGGTGTGCAGGTAGCGCGCCAGGGTGGCCTTGTCGTAGCTGTCCGGGCTCCCGGTGCTGTCGCCCAGGCCAGGCAGGTCGACGGCGTAGACGGTGTGGTGCTCCGCGAGCTCCGGCATGATCGACCACCAGCTGAACCAGGTCTGTGGCCAGCCGTGGATCAAGACCACCGGCGTGCCGCTTCCTCCTGTCACGTAGTGCATCCGGACCCCGTCGACGGACGCGAACTCGTGGCGGAACGTCCCGTCGAACCCGGGCTCGTCCCAGGTGGCGGCGGCGTGCGGAGGGGCCTCGTCGATGCGGGGAGCGCAGGCGGCGCCACCGAGCGTCAGGACGACGGCGAGTGCAGCGGCGAGCACTGTGCTCGGACGTCGGGCGGCACGGCTCGGGAACGGTCGGGGTACGTGGCTCATGACGCCGAGTCTCTGCTGGCTCACCACGGTCTGGCACGACTTCTTGCTGTTCTGGCAAGGTCGTCGGATGGGTAACGAATCGGAGGACGTGCTCGCCCTTGTCGGGCCTCGGCTGCGCGCGCTGCGGCGCGAGCGCGGCATCACCCTCGCCGGCCTCGCGGCCGTCACGGGCGTGTCGGAGAGCACCCTGTCCCGCCTGGAGAGCGGGCAGCGGCGCGCGACGCTCGAGCTCCTGCTGCCGTTGGCGCGGACCTACAACGTCCCGCTGGACGACCTCGTGGGTGCCCCGCGCACGGGCGATCCCCGGATCCACCTGAAGCCGATCCGACGGCACGGGTTGGTCTTCATCCCCTTGTCACGCAGGCCGGGCGGCACACAGGCGTTCAAGATGATCATCCCCGCCCGACCCGTACCGCAGGTGCCGACGCCACAGACCCACGACGGCGTCGAATGGCTGTACGTGCTCAACGGACGTCTCCGGCTGCTCGTCGGCGAGCGGGACCTGACGCTGTCGCCCGGCGAGGTGGCCGAGTTCGACACCTCCCTGCCGCACTGGCTGGGCAACGCCGACGCCGGTGGTGTCGAGGTTCTCGTCCTGTTCGGTCCGCAGGGCACGCGCGCACACCTGAGTACCTCGACCTGACCCCACGGGGGTACGGTGCTGCGCATGGCCGACGACTCCACCGCGACCGACATCCGGCGCCCGCTGACCCTCACGATGTACGGGGCGACGTGGTGCGGCGACTGCCGCCGCGCCAAGCGCGTGCTCGACACCCGCGGCGTCGAGTACGTGAACGTGGACCTCGTGGCCGACCCCTTGCGGGCCGACGACGCGGAGGCGATCAGCGGCCGCAAGAACATCCCCGTGGTCGTGTTCCCCGACGGCGACGTCTTCGTCGAGCCCACGGACGCCGAGCTCACCGCCAAGCTGGACGCCGCCGGCCTCTGAGCGCCCGCTACTCCCAGCGGAACCAGGCGGCGGCCGCGGCGCCGGCGACGACCGTGCACGCGCCGAGGGCGACGAGCGACTGCCCGGGCACGGCGGCGCCGGCCCCTGCGGCGCTGAGCCCGTCGACGGCGGCGCCGAAGGGGAGCCGGCCGCCCACCGTCTCGAGCGCCTCGGGCAGGTTCTGGCGCGGACCGAACATCCCGCCGAGCGCCCCCTGGGCGAAGAACGCCGTCAGGCCGATCGCCACGGCGGAGCCGGGCGTCGGGGCGACGGCCGCGACCAGCAGGCCCACCGCGTACATCGCGGCGATCGTCAGCGCCAGCACGCCGACGGCGGCCGCGAGGCGGGCGGGTGCCGACGCCCCGAGCCACACGGCCGCGACGCCCAGCGCCAGCGCGATGCCGAGCAGGATCTGCGCGACCCCGACGAGCGCCTGCGCGCCGAGCACCAGCGCGGGGGACGCGGGCGTGACGCCCAGCCTGCTCAGGATCCCGCTGCGCCGGTAGTAGGCGAGGAAGCTGGGCATGTTGACGACGCCCACCAGGGCGACCACGAGGGTCAGCGTCAGCGGGATCACGTAGACGTCGAGCGCGGTGCGCCCGCCCGTCCCGGGGATCACCTGGTCCAGGCCCGGGGCGAGCCCGTTCATCACGAGGATCAGCACCGGCATCCCGAGCGGCACCACGAGCCCGGCGGTGTCGCGCGCGACCATCTTTGCCTCGGCGACCGTCAGCGCGAGCCAGGCCGCCGCCCCTGGGCGGGGCGCCGCGGGAGGCAGGCCCGCGTCCAGGTCGTCGGTGCGCGGGTCGCGGCTGGTGCGGTCGGTGGTCATGACGCCTCCAGGGTGCTGCCCGTGAGGGCGAGGAACGCGTCGTCCAGGCCGGGACGGCGCAGCTGGGTCTCGGTGGCGACGACCCCGGCCCGCGCGAGCGCCGAGCCCACCTCGCGCAGCAGCTCGTCCGGCCCGGTGCCCGCCGAGCCGGCGGAACCCGTGACGACGAGCCGCGGACCCCGGGCGTCGACGTGCCCGACGACGGGCAGCCCGGCCAGCAGGTCGGCGGCCGCCGGGTCGTCCGTGCGCAGGGTGACGGTCGGTCGCAGCCCGGCGCGGTCCACCAGACCTGCGACGGAGCCGGACGCGACGACCCGGCCGGCGTCGAGGATCGTCACCCGGTCGCACAGCCGCTCGACCTCCTCCATGTGGTGGCTGACGAGCAGCACCGTGACGCCGTCGGCACGCAGGTCCTCCACCAGCGCCCACATGCTGCGCCTGGCCTCCGGGTCGAGGCCCGTCGTGAGCTCGTCGAGGACGACCGCGCGCGGCTCGCCCACGAGGGCCAGGGCGACCGACACGCGCTGCTGCTGCCCGCCGGACAGCTGCTCGAAACGGGTGTCGCGCGCCTTGCCGAGGCCGACACGCTCGACGAGGCGGTCCGGGTCGAGGCCTTGCCGGTAGAACGAGCGGTAGAGCCGCACCAGCTCCCGGACCGTCAACGCCCCGTGCAGGGACGCGCCCTGGAGCTGCACGCCCAGGACGCTGCGCACCCGACGCCGGTCGGCGCGGGGGTCGAGCCCGAGCACCCGCACCCGGCCGGAGTCCGGCGCGCGGGCGCCGGCCAACAGCTGCACGGTCGTGGACTTGCCGGCCCCGTTGCGGCCGAGCAGGCCCACGACCTCGCCCCGGGCCACCGACAGGCTCACGTCGTCGAGGGCCACCATCGGCGGGCGGCCCCGTCGTCGGTACGTCTTGCGCAGGTGCTGCGCCACCAGAGCGGTCATGGTGGCGACGCTACGAACGGGCCGCCCGCCGGCGCGCGTGCCGCCGGTCACGACCGGCACCCATGACTTCCGGCACGGTCGGGACGGGGCCCGGCCGGTTAGCGTGGTGACCGTGCGCCGGCTGGGCCCCGAGGAGCTGTCCGGGCTGACGATCCTCGTCGTCTGCCTGGCCATCGTCGTGCCCGTGCCCTTCGTGGTCGACCCGGACCGGATGCTCGTCCCGCTGGCCGTGTGGGGGACGCTCGCCGTGGCATGGATCGTCGCCACCGCGGCAGCGGTCCTGCTCCCGCCGCGCCGCCGCACCGCACTCGGGGCGCTCGCGGCGCAGACGGTGCTGACGGCCGCCCTCGTCGTCACCGTGCCCGGGATCGGCTGGCTGCCGATCCTGCTGGTCTTCGGCGCGGCCCTGAGCACCTACGTGGGCCCGTGGGCGGTGACGGGGGCCGTCGTCGTCGTGAACACGGCGGCCCTGCTCGTGGTGTCCCTGCTCGCCCCGGGCCCGGGGCGCGCGCTCGAGCTCGTGCTGTCCCTGGGGCTCTACGTGCTCCTGCAGGTGGCGAGCGCGGCGGTGTGCGTCGCGCTGCAGCGCGAGCAGCGCCTGCGCACCGAGCTCACCGTCGCGCACACGGCTCTCGCGGCGGCGGCCGTCCTGGGCGAGGAGGCGACCCGCGCGTCGGAGCGGCTGCGGATCTCGCGGGAGCTGCACGACCTCATCGGCCACCAGCTCACGGTGCTCACGCTCGAGCTGGAGTCCGCCGCCCATCGTCCCGGCGAGCGCGGGGTCGAGCACGTCGAGCGTGCCCGGTCCTTGGCCCGCGAGCTGCTCGGGGACGTGCGGGCCACGGTCGGGGAGCTGCGCCGCCGGGCCCCGGACCTGCGCGATGCCCTCGGCGCGGTCGCCGCCGCCGTACCGTCCCCGCGGGTCGACGTGGTGGTGGCCGACGATGTCGTCGCGGACGAGGAGCAGACGGCCGCGCTCGTGCGCATCACCCAGGAGGTGGTGACCAACGCCGTCCGGCACGCCGAGATGGCCACCGAGCTGCGGATCGCCGTGACGACCGACGGCGACGGCGCGCTGCGGCTGGTGGCCCGTGACGACGGGCTCACGTCGGGCCCTCTGCGCCTCGGGCACGGGCTCGCCGGCATCGTCGAGCGGGCGGAGGCGCTCGGCGGCGGCGCGACGTTCGACGCCACGTCCGGGTTCACGGTCGAGGCCCGGTTGGCCGGCCGGGCGGCGTCGTGAGCGGGACCCCCGGCGCGACCGGTCGCGCAGGCGCGGAGGATCAGGGTCGAGTGCGCCTGGTGCTCGCCGACGACCAGACGCTGGTGCGGCACGGCATCCGCAGCCTCCTGGAGATCGCGGGCGGCTTCGACGTCGTCGCCGAGGCGGAGGACGGCGAGGCGGCGGTGACGGCGGTGCGCGAGCACGCCCCCGACGTCCTGCTGCTGGACCTGAGGATGCCGGGTCGCGACGGGATCTGGGCGCTGGAGACGCTGCGGGCTGCGGGGCTCGACGTCGCCGTCCTCGTGCTGACCACGTTCGACGACGACGCGCTGGTGCTGCGGGCGCTGCAGGCGGGGGCGAGGGGCTACCTGCTCAAGGACGTCACGCTGGAGCAGCTCGCCGACGCGGTGCGGACCCTGGCCGGCGGAGCCACGCTGGTGCAGCCGGCGGTGACCGCCCGGCTCCTGCGCGCGGTCCGGGCGGGTCCTGCGCCGGTCGTCGCGGTGCCGGCCGGCCTCACCGAGCGTGAGCGTGAGGTGCTGCGGCTCATGGCCCAGGGCTGGTCCAACCGGGAGATCGCCGACGCCCTGTACCTGGCCGAGGGGACGGTCAAGAACCACGTCTCGAACGTGCTCCTCAAGCTCGGTGCGAAGGACCGGACGCGCGCGGTGCTGCTCGCGCTGCAGTCGGGCCTGCTGGCCTGAGCGTCGCTCCGCACCCGCCGGCCCGGGGGATACTCGTCGGCGTGGAGATCCCCGTCGCCTGGTCCGTCGTCCTTCTCGTCGCCGCCCTGTGGAACCTCATGGTGTGGCCCTCGTTCTGGCGTCGCGTGACCAAGGACCCGCGGGCCCGCGACGACGCCGGCCGCCCCACCCGCTTCTTCACCGTGCACGCCGTGCTGGTGGGCGTCTCGATGGTGCTGGCGCTGCTCGTCGGCGTCGTGGGGGTGCTCACACTCGTCGGCTGAGCCACCATGGTCACATGAGGGCGATCTGGAAGGGCGCGGTGACGTTCGGCCTCGTGAACGTGCCCGTCAAGCTGTACAGCGGCACGGAGGACCACGACGTCCCCCTGCACCAGGTGCACGACAAGGACGGCGGGCGCATCCGCTACCGCCGCGTGTGCGAGATCGACGGCGAGGAGGTCTCCTACCAGAGCATCGACCGCGCCTACGACGACGGCGAGCGCACGGTGGTGCTCAGCAAGGAGGACCTGGCGTCCCTGCCCGCGGAGGCCAACCGTGAGATCGAGGTCGTCGAGTTCGTGCCGACCGACCAGATCGACCCGATCATGTTCGACCGCACGTACTACCTGGAGCCGGACTCCAAGAGCCCCAAGGCCTACGTGCTGCTGCGGCGCACGCTCGAGGAGACCGACCGCACCGCCGTCGTGAAGTTCGCCCTGCGGCAGCGCACCCGGCTCGCGGCCCTGCGCGTGCGCGACGAGGTGCTGGTGCTGCAGACGCTGCTGTGGGCGGACGAGGTGCGCGAGGCCGACTTCCCGTCGCTGGACGGCTCGGTGACCGTGTCGGACCGGGAGCTCGCGATGTCCGCGCAGCTCGTCGAGAGCTACGAGGCGGACTTCACGCCCGACGAGTACGCCGACGAGTACCAGGTGCAGCTGCGCCAGCTCATCGAGGCGAAGATCGAGCAGGGCGACGCGCTCGACACTGCCGAGACGTTCGGCGAGCAGCCGGAGAAGGGTGACGCCGAGGTCATCGACCTCATGGAGGCGCTGCGGCGCAGCGTGAAGGGGTCGAAGTCCTCGGGCGCGACGTCGAGCACGGACGACTCCGGGGCGAAGGGCACGGGCGAGAAGCCCCGGACGAGCAAGGCCCCCGCGAAAAAGACCCCGGCCAAGAAGGCCCCCGCGAAGAAGGCTGCCGCGAAGAAGCCGGCGGCCGCCAAGGCTCCCGCCAAGAAGCCCGCGGCGAAGAAGCCGGCGGCCCGCAAGAAGGCGGGCTGACCCCTACGCGGTCCCGGCGGTGCCGCGCCGGGCCTGCGCCGTCTGGGCGACGAGAGCGATCAGGTCGCCGAGCCCGGCGTCGTCCACGCGCGTCGCGCCGATGGTGGCGAGCGAGTACAGCCCTTCGCTCATGAGCGAGACGGCGCGCGCGAGGACCGGGTCGCCGAGCTCGTCGTCGAGGGCCTCGGTCCACGCCGCCTGGGCCTCGTCGAGCACCTCGCGGGCCTGCGGGTACAGGCCCTGGGACAACCGCGAGGCGGCGAGGTAGACCAGCTCGAACTCGCCGTCGATGTCCGCGGAGGTGCGCAGGAGGTAGTCGACCGCGCCCTGCGGTGCGCTCCGCATGGCGGCGACGTCGGCTGCGGTGAGCTCGCGCAGGTGCTCCAGGAGGCCGTCGGCGAGGGCGTCCTTGGACGGGAAGTGGTAGAGCAGGCCGCCCTTGGAGACGCCGGCACGCTCGGCGACGGCCTCGAGGGTGGCGGAGCGCTCGCCCGTGGACACGAGGATCTCGGCGTACGCGTGCAGCACCTTGGCGCGGGCGGCGGGAGGCGGAGGCATGTCGACACCCTAGTGGGAACCTGTTACTGTACCGGCTGGACGGTGCGGAAGTTCGATGTCGCCACCTCGCCCCGGCCGTCCTGCTCGTGTGAAAGGCCACCCCGTGACTTCCGTCCTGACCTCGGCGCGCCCTGCCCCGAAGGCATCCGCGCCGACGACCTTCGCCCCGAAGGGCCCCGGCTTCCAGAGCCCCGGGCTCGCCGGGCCTGCCTGGCGCCGCTGGGTCGCCCTCGTCGTCCTCATGCTCCCCGTGCTGCTGGTGTCCGTGGACAACACGGTGCTGAGCTTCGCGCTGCCCCAGATCTCCGCGGCGCTGGCCCCCAGCGGGTCCCAGCTGTTGTGGATCGTGGACATCTACCCGCTCGTGCTGGCAGGGCTGCTGGTGCCGATGGGGTCGCTCGCCGACCGCCTCGGACGGCGCCGGGTGCTCCTCGTCGGCGCGGTCGGGTTCGCGGCGGTCTCCGCCGTCGCGGCGTTCGCGCCGACCGCCGGCGCCCTCGTGGCCGCCCGCGCGGGGCTGGGGTTCTTCGGCGCGATGCTCATGCCCTCGACGCTGTCGCTCCTGCGCAGCGTCTTCACCGACCGCGAGGAGCGCCGGCTGGCGATCGCGGTGTGGGCGGCGGGCTTCGCCGCGGGCTCCGCCGTGGGGCCGATCGTGGGCGGTGTGCTGCTGGAGCACTTCTGGTGGGGCTCGGTCTTCCTGCTGGCGGTGCCGGTGCTGGCCCTGCTGCTCGCCACCGCGCCCGTGTTCGTGCCCGAGTCGCGCGACCCCGAGCCGGGCCGACTCGACCCGCTCTCGGTGGTCCTCGTGATGGGGGCGATGGTCCCGGTCGTCTACGGGATCAAGTCGCTCGCCGCGGACGGCGTCACCGCCCTCACGCTCGCGGTGATGGCCGCCGGCGTCGGGGCGGGGGTGGCGTTCGTGCGCCGCCAGCTGCGTCGCCCGGACCCGATGCTCGACGTCCGGCTGTTCGCCGTCCCGGCGTTCACCGGCAGCGTGCTGGTCAACCTGCTGTCCGTGTTCTCCCTGGTCGGTTTCCTGTTCTTCGTCTCGCAGGACCTCCAGCTCGTCATCGGGCTGTCCCCGGTCGAGGCGGGGACCGCCCTGCTGCCCGGCACCGTGGTGATGGTCGTCGCCGGGCTCGCCGTGGTGCGCGTCGTGCGCCGGGTGCGTCCCGCGCACGTGGTGGCCGCGGGCCTCGGGATCTCCGCCGTGGGCTACCTCGTCACCGCCCTGGTGGCGGGCCGCGGCGAGGTCGGGTGGATCTCGTTCGCCTTCGTCGTGCTCGCGCTCGGCATCGGCGCCGCGGAGACGGTGTCCAACGACCTCGTCGTCTCGACCGTCCCGGCGGCCAAGGCCGGGGCCGCGTCCGCCATCTCGGAGACGGCGTACGAGATCGGCGCCGTGCTCGGCACCGCCGTCCTGGGCGGCATCCTCACGGCGTCGTACGCGGCGAGCGTCGTCGTCCCGCGCGGGGTCTCCGCCGCGGACGCCGCGACAGCGGTGGAGACGCTCGGCGGTGCGACCACCGTCGCCGCCGGACTGTCGGCGGGGCGGGCGCAGGCGCTGCTCGACTCGGCCCACGCGGCGTTCGGCAGCGGTGTCGTGCTGACCTCCGCGATCGGGTTCGTCGCCGTCGTGATCGCGGCAGGCATCGCGCTCGCGACACTGCGCGACGTGCGTTCCTGATCACACCTCCGCGCAGGTGGGAGCGGGAACTGGCGTCGTGCCGCGCGTTCGGTCAGGGTGGAGGCGATGACCGACGAGCGCGACGAGCAGGACCTTCACGTCCCGGACGGCGAGACCGCCGAGGCCGTCGGAACCGTCGAGGCCGGCGGAACCGGCGGGACTGGCGTGGCCGGAGGGCGCCGGGTCCCGCCGCGCTGGGTCCGCTGGACGCTCGTGGCCGTCGCGGCGCTGGTCGCGTCCGTCGTCTTCGGTCTCAGCACGGCGACGGCCGAGCTCGGGTTCGGGCCGCACGAGGCGATCTACGAGGTCGACAACGACGGAGTGGTCGCGCTCGACCTCGGCCCGCTCGGCACGCTGGAGATCGACGCGCCGCTGCCGCTCGGCCTCGGTGTCGACGTCACGGTCAAGGAGATCCCGGCCGACCTGACCACGGTGACCGCCGCGAACACCCTCGAGGCCCTCAGCCGGGACCTGCAGAGCTACCTGCAGTTCTTCTCGACACCGGACGTCGCCGTGCACAGCGTCGCCGTCGCACTGATCCAGAACGCGCTGTGGCGGACCGGTCTCGCCCTCGTGGTGCTCGCACTGGTCGCGCTCTGGCTGCGGTGGCTGCTCGGGCCCCGGCGCCGGGCCGAGCTCAGCACGGCGCTCGCGCCGCGCACGGGCGAGATCACGGCCGGTGTCGCGGTGGTCGCGCTCGTCGTCGGCACGATGTCAGCGGGCGGCATCGAGACGTCGTCGTCCGGCCGGACGGCCTCGCCCGTCTTCGCCGGCACGGCGCTCGAGGGTGCGCGCATCACCGGCCGGCTCGCCGGCGTGATCGACACCTACGGTGGTCAGCTCGTCTCGCTGTACCAGGACAACGAGGCGTTCTATGCCGCCGCGAACGACCAGCTGTCCAGGGCGTGGGACGTACGCCTCGGCGCCGAGACGGTGAGCGACGCGGCGGCCGACGGCAGGCTGTTCGCCTCGCCGGCCCCCACCGGGGAGGCCGCGGACGCCGAGGACGACGCGCCGACCGTGCTTCCCCCGCGCACCGCGCCCACGGGGGTGCCCGAAGAGGACCTGGTCACGCTCGTCGTCGTCTCCGACCTGCACTGCAACACCGGGATGACCCCCTTGATCGCCCAGACGATCGAACGCTCTGGGGCCGACGTCGTGCTCAACGCCGGCGACACGACCATGAACGGCACGTCGGTGGAGAAGGTCTGCGTCGACTCCTTCGCGTCCGCGGTGCCGCGCGGCGTCACGATGGTCGTGTCGGACGGGAACCACGACTCGCAGATCACGTCCCGCCAGGAGGCGGCGCACGGCCAGAAGATCCTCGACGGCGGGGTGATCGAGGTGGAGGGGCTGCGCATCCTCGGCGACCGGGACGCGCTGGAGACGCGTGTCGGCGGAGGGACGAACGTGGCCCGGGAGCGCACCCCGGCAGAGCAGGCGGCCGAGCTGGCCGCCACGGCGTGCGACGACGGCCAGGTGGACCTGCTGCTCGTCCACACCCCGCAGGTGGGGCTGGAGGGGCTCGAGTCCGGCTGCGTCCCGTTCCAGGTCTCGGGGCACACGCACGCCATGGCAGGCCCGGAGCAGGTGGGGCAGGGCATCCGGTACGTCAGCGCGTCGACCGCCGGCGCGGCGGCGAACCAGCCCACGGTGGGGCCGCTCAACGGGACGGCGGAGATGACGGTGCTGCGCTTCGACCCGGGGGCGCGGCGGATGGTCGACTGGCAGCTCGTGTCGATCACCCCCGACGGCGGTGCCACGGTCTCCGAGCGTCAGGAGGTGCCCGTGCCGGTCCCGGTCGACGACGAGGCGCTGTCGTCGTCCGTGGTGGTGGGCGACGCGCCGGAGGGTGAGGCGCCGGAGGGCACCACGTCGCCCTCCACGTCGCCCTCCGCGTCGCCCTCGCCGTAGGCTCGTGAGGTGCCCCCGCCCTCCCCGGAACCGTCGCTCGACCCCGACGAGCTGACCCCCGTCGCACAGGACTACCTCAAGGCCGTGTGGTCGGCCACGGAGTGGTCGGACGAGAGCGTCACCACCGGTCTGCTGGCCGACCGCCTCGGGGTGGGCCCGTCCACCGTCTCGGAGACCGTGCGGCGGCTCACCGCCCAGGGGCTGCTCGGCCACGAGCCGTATCGCGGGGTGTGGCTGACGGAGCTGGGGCGCCGGTACGCGCTGGTGATGGTGCGCCGCCACCGGGTGCTGGAGACCTGGCTGGTGCGCGAGCTCGGGTACGCCTGGGACGAGGTGCACGACGAGGCCGAGGTGCTGGAGCACGCGGTCTCCGACCGGCTCGTCGAGCGGATCGCCGCGCGCCTCGGCCACCCTGAGCGGGACCCGCACGGCGACCCGATCCCAGGACCGGACGGGCAGGTCGTGCGCCCGGCGGCCGTTCCCCTGGTCGACCTCGCGTCCGGTGCGCACGGCGTCGTCGCGCGCATCTCGGACGCCGATCCCGAGGCGCTGCGCTACCTCGCCGAGCTCGGCATCGACCTGGACGTCACGGTCGTCGTGACGGAGCGGCGCGAGTTCGCGGGCACCGTCGGGCTCGCCTGGGAACGGGACGGCGAGCAGGTCGCCGTGGACCTCGGGATGCTCGCGGCGTCACGGATCTGGGTGGTCCCCGCGTAGGCTGTCGGCGTTCCCCGACGACGTGCGCACGGTTCTTCGTGCCGCGTCGTCGAATCGTTTCGAGAGGCGTCGCGTGAATCGTCCCACCCCCGTGTCCCTGGCGCTGTTCGCCCTCGCGCTCGGCGGCTTCACCATCGGCACGACCGAGTTCGCCACCATGGGCCTGCTGCCCCAGATCGGCGCCGACCTGGGCGTGAGCGACCCCGTCGTCGGGCACGCGATCACCGCCTACGCCGTGGGCGTGGTCGTCGGCGCGCCGCTGCTGACCGTCGCGGCCGCCCGGATGTCACGCCGGCGCCTGCTCCTGGTGCTGATGGGGTGCTACACCATCGCGAACGTGCTCTCCGCGGCCGCGCCCGGCATCGAGTCGCTCGTGGCCGGCCGGTTCCTCGCCGGCCTGCCGCACGGCGCGTTCTTCGGCGTCGGCGCCGCGGTGGGCGCGGCCGTGGCGGGCCCGGGCCGGCGCGGGCACGCCGTGTCGATGATGATGACCGGACTCACGGTCGCGAACGTCATCGGTGTCCCGGTCTCCACCGCGGTCGGCCAGCAGCTCGGCTGGCGGGTCGCGTTCGTGCTCATCGGGGTGCTGGGCGCGGCCACGTTGCTCGGCATCTGGCGGTTCGTCCCGGACCACGGCGCGGTCGACTCGAGCGTGCGCCACGAGCTCGGCACCCTGCGCAACGGGCCGCTGTGGATCTCCTTCGCCGCCGGGGCCATCGGGTTCGGGGGGCTCTTCGCCGTCTACACCTACGTGGCGCCGACCGTCACGAAGGTCGCGGGCATGGCCGAGTCGGCCGTGCCCTGGGTGCTCGCCGTCTTCGGCGTCGGCATGACCGTCGGGACGCTGCTGGGTGGCCGGCTCGTGGACCGGAACGTGCTGCGCACCGTGGTCGGCGGGTTCGTCGCCACCGCGGCCTCCCTCGTCGTGTTCGCGCTCGTCGGGACGATGCCGGTGCCCGCCGTGCTCGCGCTCTTCGCACTGGGTGTCACGTCCCAGGTGCTCGGGCTGGCGATGCAGACCCGCCTGATGGACCTCTCGCCGCGGGCGCAGTCCCTCGGCGCGGCCCTGTGCCACTCGGCGCTGAACATCGGCAACGCCGGCGGCGCGTTCTTCGGCGGCCTCGTCATCGCCGCGGGCCAGGGCTACCTCGCGCCGGCCTGGGTCGGGCTGGCGCTCACGCTGGTCGGCCTGGCGATGGTGCTCGCGTTCGGCCGCCAGCGCGTCCCGCACCCCGGCTGAGCCGGAGGTGCAGCGCAGGGTGAGGGCCGAGGGACGAGGCACTCGCGCGCAGCGGAACCGCAGGTGCGGCCGGCGAAGGGTCCGCTGAGCCGGAGGTGCAGCGGGCGTCGCCCGGCCTGTCAGGAGGGTGCGGTACCGTCGCGCCGTGACCGAGAGCACGGTGAGTGACGGACCCTCCTCCGACGTCGACGGCAACGACGATCCCCAGCCCGGCGGCGTGCGCCCGCTGGCCTACCGCACCCTCGGCGTCCTGCTGACGGTGCTCGGCGGGATCGGCTTCGCCGGCTCGTTCTGGCTCTCCTACGAGAAGATCCAGAGCTTCGTCAACCCGGAGCGCGCGGCGAGCTGCACCATCAACATCTTCCTGTCGTGCAGCGACGCGATGGGGTCCTGGCAGGGCGCGCTGCTCGGGTTCCCGAACCCCTTCATCGGTCTGGCGGCGTTCCCGGTGGTGGTCACCACCGGGGTCGTGGTGCTGGCGGGGGTGCGCCTGCCGCGCTGGTACTGGCTGGGCCTGCTCGGCGGGTCGGTGCTGGGTCAGGCACTGATCTTCTTCCTCATGTGGACGAGCTTCTACGACCTGGTCAAGCTCTGCCCGGCCTGCCTGGTGGTGTGGACGATCATGTGGCCGCTGCTGTGGTTCCAGGTGGTCCACGCGGTCCAGGAGGGCCACCTGCCGGCGGGCGCTGGGCTGCGTCGTGCCGTCGTGGGCAACCGCGGGATCGTGCTGGTCATCGGCTACGTCGTGGCCGTGGGCTGGCTGCTGCTCGCCGTCGGGCCGGAGCTGTTCGCGTCCTTCTGACGCGGGCGGGGTGCGCGGATCGCCGAGAGGACCGTGGGCCGGGTGGTGCCCGCGAACCGCTCCGGCACCCGCCTGACCGGCCGGTAGACTCCGGCGGGTGAGCACGCCCGAGAACCCTGCACCCACCCAGTCCCCGACCGAGCCCGCGCACCGGTACACGCCGGCCCTCGCCGGGCGGATCGAGGAGCGGTGGCAGGACCTCTGGGAGGAGCGTGGCACGTTCTACGCCGCGAACCCTTCGGGGGCGCTGACCGACGGCGCGGGCGAGCACGCCGGCACCGGTCAGCCGTTCTTCATCATGGACATGTTCCCGTACCCCTCGGGGGCGGGCCTGCACGTGGGGCACCCGCTGGGCTACATCGCCACCGACGTCGTCGGGCGCTTCCGCATGATGTGCGGTGACAACGTCCTGCACGCCCTCGGGTACGACGCGTTCGGCCTGCCGGCCGAGCAGTACGCCGTGCAGACCGGGCAGCACCCCCGCACCACGACCGAGCAGAACATCGTCACGATGAAGCGCCAGCTGCGCCGCATGGGCCTGGCCCACGACGAGCGTCGGTCGTTCGCGACGATCGACCCGGAGTATGTGCGCTGGACGCAGTGGATCTTCCTGCAGATCTTCGACTCCTGGTACGACACGGACGCGAACCGGGCCCGGCGGATCAGCGAGCTGGAAGCCGAGTACGAGGCCGGGACGCGGGCGCTGCCGGACGGCCGGTCGTGGGCCGACCTGTCCGACGCCGAGCGGCGCGACGTGGTCGACGCCCAGCGCCTGGCGTACGTGGACGAGTCCCCGGTGAACTGGTGCCCGGGCCTGGGCACGGTGCTGGCGAACGAGGAGGTCACCGCCGACGGCCGCTCCGAGCGCGGCAACTACCCGGTGTTCACCAAGTCGCTGCGCCAGTGGAAGATGCGCATCACCGCGTACGCCGACCGCCTGACGGACGACCTGGAGCTCATCGACTGGCCCGAGAAGGTCAAGTCGATGCAGCGCAACTGGATCGGCCGCTCCACCGGCGCGAACGTCCGGTTCGACGTGGTGGGCGCCTCGGACCACGACGCGGCCGGAGCGGGCGCGCAGGTCGAGGTCTTCACCACCCGGCCGGACACGCTGTTCGGTGCCACGTTCATGGTGGTGGCCCCGGAGCACCCGCTGCTGGACGAGGTGCCCGCGGCCTGGCCGGACGGCACCCACGGGGTCTGGACCGGCGGGTACGCGACGCCGATCGAGGCCGTCGCGGCGTACCGCAGCGAGGCCGCGTCCAAGACCGCCGTCGAGCGGCAGGCGGACGCCGGCAAGAAGACCGGCGTCTTCACCGGCCACCTGGCGGTGAACCCGGTGAACGGGTCCACCGTCCCCGTGTTCACCGCCGACTACGTGCTGATGGGCTACGGCACCGGCGCCATCATGGCGGTGCCCGGCGGCGACCAGCGCGACTTCGACTTCGCCGAGGCGTTCGAGCTGCCCGTCGTCCACACCGTCGAGCCCGCGGGCGGGCTGCCGCCCGAGCACGTCGGCGCGTACACGGGCGACGGCGTGGCGGTGAACTCCACGAACGACGAGGTATCCCTGGACGGGCTGGGCGTGGCCGACGCCAAGGAGCGGATCGTCGCGTGGCTGGAGGCCAAGGGTGCCGGCGAGGGCACCACCACGTACCGCCTGCGCGACTGGCTGTTCAGCCGCCAGCGCTACTGGGGGGAGCCGTTCCCCATCCTGTGGGACGCGGACGAGCGCCCCGTCGCGGTTCCCGCCGACATGCTGCCCATCGACCTGCCCGACGTGCCCGACTACGCGCCGCGCACGTTCGAGCCGGACGACGTCGACTCGTCGCCCGAGGCGCCGCTGGGCCGCAACGACGACTGGGTGCACGTCACCCTGGACCTGGGCGACGGCCCGAAGCGGTACCGCCGCGACACCAACACCATGCCGAACTGGGCCGGCTCGTGCTGGTACTACCTGCGGTACCTGGACCCGACGGACGCCACTGACGGGCCCGCCGAGGGCACCGCCGTCGTCGACCCTGAGCTGGAGACGTACTGGCTGGGGCCGCGGCACAACGCGACGTCCGGTGCCGCGGGCGGCGTCGACCTGTACGTGGGCGGCGTCGAGCACGCCGTGCTGCACCTGCTGTACGCGCGGTTCTGGCACAAGGTGCTGCTGGACCTGGGCTACGTCACGTCGATCGAGCCGTTCGGCACCCTGTTCAACCAGGGCTACATCCAGGCCTACGCGTTCGTCGACGACCGGGGCCAGCACGTGCCCGCGGCCGAGGTGGCCGAGGGGCCGGGGCCCGACGGCGAGCCGCAGTACACCTGGAACGGCCAGGTGGTGCAGCGCGAGTACGGCAAGATGGGCAAGTCGCTCAAGAACGTCGTCACGCCGGACGAGATGTACGAGCAGTACGGCGCCGACACGTTCCGCGTGTACGAGATGTCGATGGGACCGCTGGACCTGTCGCGCCCCTGGGAGACGCGCGCCGTCGTCGGCTCCCAGCGCTTCCTGCAGCGGCTGTGGCGCAACGTCGTGGACGAGGAGACCGGCGAGGTCACCGTGACCGACGACGCGCCCGACGCCGCGACCCTGCGGGCGATGCACCGCGCCGTCGCCGACGTGCGCGTCGAGATGGAGCACATGCGGCCCAACACGGCGATCGCCAAGCTCATCACGTACAACAACCACCTGACGGGCCTGGACCGTGTGCCGCGCTCCGCCGTCGAGCCGCTCGTGCTCATGGTCGCGCCCATCGCCCCGCACATCGCGGAGGAGCTGTGGCACCGGCTGGGGCACGACGCCTCGCTCGCCCGTGAGCCGTTCCCGGTCGCCGACGAGCAGTACCTGGTCGAGGACACCGTGACCTGCGTCGTGCAGGTCAAGGGCAAGGTGCGCGGCCGGATCGAGGTCTCGCCGTCCGTCTCGGACGCCGACCTGGAGGCCGCGGCGCTCGCCGAGCCGAACGTGGTGCGGGCGATCGACGGCGCACCGGTGCGCAAGGTGATCGTGCGCGCGCCCAAGCTCGTCAACATCGTCGTCTAGGTTGTCCACGAGCCGTCTGGAGGGTGCCCTCGCGCGCAGCGAGGGCGCCTTCGGCACGCCCGCGCTGGCGCTCCTGCACCGCAAGGAGGGCCCGCTCGTCGTCGCCGTCCTGTCGCTGATCTTCACGCCCGGTCGTTCGCGGGTGGCCACGGAGCAGATGCACGTCGAGGTGGAGGACCTGCTCGCCGAGGCGCGCTCCGGCGACCGCGACGTGCCCGACGGGCCCGCGCGCGCCCTGTGCTCACGCTGGGTGGCGGGGCGCTGGCTGGTGCGTTCGCTCGACGACGAGGGCGTCGAGCAGTACCAGGTGAGCTCGCACGCCGCGGAGGCGCTGGCGTTCGTCGACCGGACCCAGGGCTCGCGGTCGCTGGTGAGCGAGTCTCGGATCCGCACGCTGCTGGTGGCTCTCGACGGGCTGGCCCGGGACGCACGCCCCGACCGGGCCTCGCAGCAGGCGGCGCTGCGCGAGCAGATCGCACGGTCCCGCGACGAGGTCGCGCGCGCCGAGGCGGAGCTGGCGCGGCTGGAGGCGGGCGGCCCCGTCACGCAGGTCCCGACGGACCGCCTGGTGGAGCAGCTCGACAACGTCGCGTCCCTCGTCCGCGAGCTCCCGGCGGACTTCGCACGCGTCGTGGAGTCGATCGCCGAGCTGCAGCGTGCCATCGTCACGAGCCTGCGGCAGGACGAGCGCGCCACGGGGGAGGTGCTGGGCGACTATCTCGACGCGTCGGAGCACCTCATGCGCCGCACCCCGGAGGGCCGGGCGTTCGCTGGCGCGATGGAGGTGCTGCGCGACCCGCAGCTGCTGGCCCAGGTGGACGACGGCGTCCGCGCGGTGCTGTCCCACCCGTTCGCGGCCGACGTGCCCGAGGACCGGCGCGAGGCGGTGCGTGCCCTCTACGGGCAGCTGCTCACGGCGGTCGACGCCGTCCTCGACGCGCAGGCCCGGGCCTCGCGCACCATCACGCAGCAGCTGCGGGTGCACAACCCGCTGCGCGACCGCGAGCTCGACGCCGCCCTGCGCGAGGCGACGGCGGCGATGGCCCAGTGGTTCCCGGCGTCCGCGCGCGCCGCCCGGGTCGAGCCGCTGCGGTGGTTCGAGCGGGCCCGGCTCGGCCGGTTCCGCGACCAGCTGCACGACCTGCGTCCTGAGACGCCGCCCGAGGCCCTGCGTGAGCAGCACGACCTCGACGACCACGACGCGGGCAGCCCGCTGGCGACGCTGCGCGGCATGGGCGGCCCGCGCTACGCGGAGACGACGGCGCACGTGGCGCGCATGCTGGCCGCGCGCGGGACGGCGAGCGCCGACGAGGCGTTCGCCTCCGCGCCCGTCGAGCTGCGGCGGCCCGTGGAGCTGCTCGGCTACCTGGAGCTGGCGGCTCCCGACGCGCTGGACGAGGTGCTGGCGGCCGGGGACGTGCCCGCGGACCGGGTGCGGCGGGTGACGACGGTGCGCGCGGACGGCACCACGCGCGACCTGGCGCTGCCGCTGGTGCGGCTCGAGGTCGGCGACGACGCTCCGGGCGCCCGGGCGGAGACGCCGGCGAACATCAGGGACGAGGGGGAGGCATGACCGAGGTGTCCGAGGTGGACCACGACGCGGCGCACGACACGGCACAGGTCGCGATGCACGAAGACCACACCGGCGCGCCGCCCGCGGCGCCGCCCGGGCCCCCGACGTTCGTCGAGCCGGAGGCCGTCGAGGCCGACGTCACCACCCTGTTCGCGGGGGACACCGGCGTGCTGCCGTACCAGGCGCGCCGGGCGCTCGCGCTCGTGCTGCAGCGGCGCTACCTGTCGGCCGCCGGTCACCCCGCCGAGTGGAAGGCGCTGCTCGCGCACCAGGGAGTGCTCGCGTCGCGCTGCCACGATCTCTTCGTCGAGCTGGTGGTGGACCGCGACTACGAGATCGCCTACAAGCGTCAGGTGCGCGAGGCAGGGCTGAGCATCCCCGTGCTGCTCAAGGACGAGCCGTACAAGCGCATCGAGACGCTTCTCATGCTGTTCGCCCGCAACCGGTTCCGTCAGGAGCAGGGCGTCGGCGAGCGTGCGGCGTACGTGGACGCCGAGGAGCTCGTGGACTACGCCCTCGGATTCCTCGCGCAGGACGAGACCAATCTCGCCGGCCGCCGTCGGGAGATCGACAACGCGGTCGCGTCGCTGGTGCGGGAGCACGTGCTCGACGAGGTCGCGCAGGGCCGGTACCGGGTGGAGCCCGTGGTCGAGATCCTGCTGCCGGTCGAGCGGCTGCGCGAGCTGACCGCCTGGCTGCGCGACCCCTCGCCGTCCGGTCCGGGCTCGCCCCACACGACCGACCGCGCCGGTGAGGCGGACGAGGCCGACGAGACCCACGACGCCGACGACGGCTCGGACGCCGTCGACGAGGACGAGGAGGCCACGGCGTGACCGTCACGGGCACGAGCACGACGTCAGAGGCCGCTGCCGCCGCGCCCCGGATGCAGCAGTCGCTGTTCGGGCTGATCCCCACGGCGTCGGACGGGCGCCAGTGGGTGGCGCACTCGATGCAGCTCGTCAACTGGGGCGGGTACCACGGGCACCACGAGGTGCGGTTCGCGGGGACGACGACGCTGCTCACGGGCGCGTCCGGCTCGGGGAAGTCCACGCTGCTGGACGCGTACATCGCGCTGATGATGAGCCACACCACGCCGTTCAACGGTGCGTCGAACGGGGCCACCAGCGGGCGCGCCCGGGGGCAGGAGCAGCGCAACGTCGTCTCGTACGCCCGCGGCAAGCTCGACGAGCAGCGCACCGGTGCGGCGACGTCGAAGGACCGGGTGCTGCGCGGCGAGACGTCGGACACGTGGTCGGCGATCGCGATGACCTGGTCGTCCCAGGCCGGCGAGCGGATCACCGCCTTGCGCGCCTGGTACGTGCCGCGGGGCGCGAGCCGGGCGGACGAGACGACGCCGGTGCGCGCCGTCGTCGACGCGGACTTCGACGCGCGGCGGCTCGAGCCGCTCGCGGCGCAGCGCTTCGGCCGGGCGGGGCTCTCGGCCGCCGGGCTGACGACGTTCGACACCGACAAGGCGTTCGCCACGCGGCTGCACGCGGCGCTCGGCATCGGCGCCGCCGGGGACGGCGACACGGCGATGCAGCTGCTCGGCCGCATCCAGGCGGGGCAGCAGATCACCACGGTCGACGCCCTGTACAAGGCGATGGTGCTCTCGGCGCCCGAGACGATCCGCATCGCCGATCGCGCCGTCGCGCACTTCGACGAGCTGAGCGAGGTGCGGCACGAGATGGACACCGCGCAGCGTCAGGTCGACGTGCTGCGCCCGATGCTGGACCACCGCGCGGCGATCGACGCCGCGGTCCAGGCCCGCCGCGTCGTCGAGGACCTCGGGCTCGACGCCGCCGGCGCCGCCGTCGCCACCCCGGGCTCGCAGGGCGACGGGGGCCCGCGGGGTGGGTCGCCCACGCCGTTCACGGCCTGGCGCGACCGCACCCAGCTCGACCTGCTGCGCGACGCGGAGACGCACAACCGCACCCAGCACCGCGCGGCCGCCGAGCGGGTCGCCGTCGCCGAGCAACGGATCGCCGCCGCGGAGGCCGAGCTCGAGCAGGTCCGGGCCGACCAGCGCAAGAACGGCGGCGACGCGATCGAGGCGGCGGAGCGCGACGTGCGCGAGGCCGAGCGCGGTCTCGCCGACGCGCGGCGCGCCCGGGCGGAGCTGGAGGGTCAGGTCGCGCCGCTCGAGCGCGACGTCTCCACCCGGCGTGACCTGGAGCGGCTGCACGCCGACGCACGCCGGTACCGCGACGAGCGCGACCGGCACACGGACGCGCTGTCCGAGGCGGTGCTCGACGCGAGCACCCGGGAGAAGGTGGCCGCCCAGGCGCTCGCGGAGCTGGAGCGTGAGGCCGCCTCGCTGCGCGACCGCAAGGGCAACGTCCCGCGCGAGCTGCACGAGGCGCGCGTGGCCCTCGCCCGGGCGTCAGGGTTGCGCGTGGAGGACCTGCCGTTCGTCGGCGAGCTGCTCGAGGTCCGCGGGGAGTACGAGCCGTGGCGGGAGGCCGCCGGCCTCGCGCTCGGCGGCTTCGCGCTGACGCTGCTCGTCGACGAGGACCGGCTGTCGGGGTTCCGCACGGCGATCGACGACGTGCCGTCGGCGGTGCGGCTCCGGTTCGAGGGCGTGCCCACCGGCCTGCCGCTGTACGAGGAGACGGACCGTTCGCTGCTGGGCGGGCGGCTCGAGATCAAGGCGGGGCCGTTCGGCGGCTGGCTCGCGGGCCGGCTCGCCGAGCGGTTCGCGTACGTCTGCGTGGACGACCCGGCCGACCTGGCCCGGCACGACCTCGCCCTCACGCGCACCGGCCAGACCACCGAGGGCCGCCGCGGCGCCCACGGCGGCCGGGGCCGCGCGTCCGCGCTGGGCTTCAGCAACCACCGCCGGCTCGAGAAGCTGGTGGACGACGTCGCCGCCGCGCGCACCGAGCTGCGGCTCGCCACCGAGACGCTGGCGGGGGCGCGTCTGCGGCAGAAGGGCGAGGCCGACCACTTCGTCGCCTACAGCCAGGCGCTGCGCGTGGGGTGGGACGACATCGACGTGGCCGGGGCCGAGGCCAGGGCCGCCGAGCGCCGCGAACGGCTCGGGGCGCTGGTCGCGGGCTCCGACGTCCTGCGCGCGCTCAAGGCCGACGAGGACGCGCTGCGCGCCCGGCTCACCGAGCTCTACCGGGAGCGCGCCGAGGGACAGAACCGGGTGACCGAGCTCGGCGCCACCTGGGAGCAGCTCAGCGACCAGGTGGACCAGGTCGCGGACGCCGTCGAGCGGGCGGACGAGGACGGCGTCGCCCCCAGCCCCGAGCAGGAGCGGCACCTGGGCGAGCTCATGGCCGCCGTGGGCTGGTCCGGGGCGGTCGCGACGTCCGGGGGCGGCGGGCTCGCCGACCTCACGACCGCGGTGTCCGCCGTCGAACGTGAGCTGCGGCACGACCTGGACGCGGCCGACGACGCCGAGCGCAACGCCCGTGCGGCGCTGGCGGCGCTGTTCGAGCGGTTCAACGACACGTGGCCGGACCCGAACCGCGGGGCCGACCCCGACGCGTCGTACGAGGACTTCCTGCGGATCTTCTCCGAGCTGGAGTTCGCCCAGCTGTACCGGCTGCGGGGCAAGTGGTCGGCGCACCTGCGCCAGATGTCGGGCGACCAGCTCACCCGGTTGAACAACGGGATCGCCCAGGCGGTCGCGGAGATCCGGGACCGGATGGAGCCCGTCAACACCATCCTCGCCACGCTGCCGTTCCGCGACGGCGAGCACCGGCTGCGCATCACCGCCACGCCCGCGGAGGGGCAGGACGTCGCGTCGTTCCGCCGCCAGCTGCGCGAGCTGGCGACGACGCCCGCGGGGGACGTGCCGATGGCCGAGCACGAGCGCCGATACGCGCGCATGTCGCGGCTCATCGACCGGATCCGCCCGGACAGCCCGGAGCGTCGCCGGCTGGTGGACGTGCGCGACCAGGTACGCATCAGCGCGGAGTGCGTCGACGTCGAGGGCAACCACGTGAGCGTCTACGACCACATCGCCGGCAAGTCCGGCGGGGAGTCGCAGGAGCTCGTGGCGTTCATCGTCGGCGCGGCGCTGCGCTACCAGCTCGGCGACGCCGGCGCCGAGCGCCCGCGCTACGCCCCCGTGTTCCTCGACGAGGCGTTCATCAAGGCGGACGCCCGGTTCGCCGGCCGTGCGGTGGGCGCGTGGCGAGGGCTGGGCTTCCAGCTCGTCGTCGGCGCGCCGCTGGACAAGGTGAGCGCGCTGGAGCCGCACGCCGACGTCGTCCTGCAGGCCGTCAAGGACGCGACCGGCCGCTCACGGCTGGTGACGCTCGTCGGCTAGGCGCTCATCCGCGGGTGACCCACACGAACCGCGTCCGCACCTCCGCCTTGGTGACGGGAACCAGGCGGATGCGCCCCGTCGTCGGACGATCGACCGACACCTTGCGCGTGCGCCACGCCTTGGTGCTGGACCTGGCGTCGACCGTGCCCGCGTACCGCTTGCCCACGTAGACCTTCATGCGCCCGGCGTCGGGGCCGGTGCGCACGGACAGGCGGATGGTCCGCGCCCTCTCGTAGGAGTACCTCGTCCGGGTGGAGAGCGAGGCGGAGTTCCGCGTGCTCACCACGGCGTAGGCGTGCTGGTGGGCAGCACCCTGGATGACGGACTTGTTGACGTCGAAGTTCAGTATCGGGACGAGCGGGGCGTTCGTGCACTGGGTCTTGGACCACGCGCTCTTGTTCCCGGCGGCGTCGCGGGCGCGGACCCGGATGCAGAGCTCGCCGCCGTCGTACAGAAGGCCGCGGTAGGAGCGTGTCCCGGCGGAGCGCCAGGTCTTTCCCACGGTCGACCACCCGCTCAGCGCCTCCCGCTCGCCGGCGACGCGGGTCTGGATCTGGTAACCCGTCACCCCGCGGCTGTCCCGCGACTTCGTCCATGTCGCGCGCGGCTTCCAGGCGTACAGTCCGGCGAAGTCCGGGCCCTTCGGGTCGAGCCAGCGCTCGAGGCTGACGACCGGGCGGGTCGGGGCGGTGCGGTCGGCGGCATGGGCCGACGGCGCCGCAACCAGCGCACCGGTCAGCGCGACGGCGAGGCTCAGGAAGAACCCTGCGGCACGGCGGTGGACGGGGCGGCGGGGCTCGGTGCTCGACACGGTGCTCATGAATCTCCAGTGTCCGGCGATGGGTCGAGCCGGAGCATATCGGGACATCCCGCCCCGCACCGGGTGAAGTCCGGGGTCTTCTCGGGCCACCGGCGGGTGCGGGAGGACCGCCGCTGCGACCGGCGGTGGGCGGGGCCCCGTGTATAGGGTCGGGACGTGACCGAGAACACCCCGCTGATCAGCAGCCCGGAGCACTCCGTCGAAGGGTTCGTGCGCGAGTTCATGCGCGAGCTGAACTTCTCCCAGGGCACCGTCCTGGAGCGGTCGACGGTGAACGACGAGTACCTGGCCCTCGCCCGCACGGTGCGCCACTACCTCATGGCGCAGTGGATGGAGACGACCGTCGACCACTACCGCGCGCAGCCCAAGGCCGTGGCCTACCTGTCCGCCGAGTACCTGCTGGGGCGCCAGCTCGACAACGCGCTCATCGCCACGGACCTGGTCGAGATCGCGACCGAGGCCCTGGCGAGCCTCGGGCTCGACCTCGCCGACCTGCGCGAGGCGGAGGTGGAGCCCGGCCTCGGCAACGGCGGCCTGGGCCGGCTCGCGGCCTGCTTCATCGACTCGCTGGCCACGATGAGCGTGCCCGCCATCGGCTACGGGATCCGGTACGAGTACGGGATCTTCCGGCAGACGTTCGCGGACGGCCGCCAGGTCGAGGAGCCGGACAACTGGCTCGAGTACGGCTCGCCGTGGGAGTTCGCGCACCCCGAGCACGAGGTCACGGTCGGCTTCGGCGGCCACACCGAGAAGTACACGGACGACGACGGCGTCGAGCGGTCGCGGTGGGTGCCGGGCTGGCGGGTGCTGGGCGTGCCGCACAACTACATGGTGCCCGGCTACCGCAACGGCCGCGTCAACACGCTGCGGCTCTGGAGCGCGCGGGCGACGCACGCGTTCGACCTCAAGATCTTCAACTACGGCGACTACGCGGAGGCGGTCCGCTCCCAGACGTTCGCGGAGAACATCTCCAAGGTGCTGTACCCGGAGGACTCCACGCCGCAGGGCAAGGAGCTGCGGCTGCAGCAGCAGTACTTCTTCGTGGCCTGCTCCATCCGCGACTTCATCGACCAGCTCCTGCCGCGCGGCTTCGACCTCCACCGGCTGCCGGAACGCATCGTGTTCCAGCTCAACGACACGCACCCGGTGATCGGGATCCCGGAGCTCATGCGCGTGCTGGTGGACGAGCACGGCTTCGAGTGGGACGACGCCTGGGACGTCACCCGCCGCTGCTTCGCCTACACCTGTCACACGCTGCTGCCGGAGGCGCTCGAGGTGTGGCCGGTCGAGCTGATGGGGCGCCTGCTGCCGCGGCACCTGGAGATCATCTACCGGATCAACGACGAGTTCCTCGCCGACGTGCGCGAGCGCTCGGGTGGTGACGAGCTGCTGGTGCGCCGGATGTCGATCATCGCGGAGCACCCGGAGCGGGCCGTGCGCATGGCGTACCTGGCGACGGTCGGCGGGGCCAGGGTCAACGGCGTCGCCGAGCTGCACTCGCAGCTGCTCCGGGACAAGGTGCTGGCGGACTTCGCGTCGTTCTTCCCGGAGAAGTTCACCAACGTCACGAACGGCGTGACGCCCCGCCGGTTCGTCAAGCTCGCCAACCCGGGGCTGTCCGGGCTGATCACCGAGGCGATCGGCGACGGCTGGGTCACCGACCTCGACCGCCTGCGCGAGCTGGAGCCCCTGGCGGAGGACGCGGAGTTCCGCCGGCGGTTCCGCGAGGTCAAGGCGGCGAACAAGGACCGCCTCGTCGACCTGCTGCGCCGCCGCGACGGCATCGAGATCGACCCGTCGACGATGCTCGACGTGATGGTCAAGCGCCTGCACGAGTACAAGCGCCAGCTCCTCAAGCTGCTGCACGTGGTCACCGTCTACGACCGGATCACCACCGGCGAGCTGGCGGTCGCGGGCGTCACCCCGCGCACCGTCGTTTTCGGTGCCAAGGCCGCCCCCGGGTACGTCATGGCCAAGCAGATCATCGCCCTGATCAACCACGTGGGCGCGGTGGTGAACTCCCACCCGGAGGTCTCGGGCGTCCTGCGCGTGGCGTTTCCCGCCAACTACAACGTCACGGTCGCGGAGACGCTCGTGCCCGCGGCCGACCTCTCCGAGCAGATCTCGCTCGCCGGCAAGGAGGCGTCCGGCACGGGCAACATGAAGTTCGCCCTCAACGGTGCGCTGACCATCGGCACCGACGACGGAGCGAACGTGGAGATCCGCAAGCTCGTGGGCGACGACAACTTCTTCCTGTTCGGGCTAACGGAGCCGGAGGCCAGCGCGATCGCGGAGCGGGGCTACCGCCCGACGTCGTACTACGAGGAGAACGAGTCGCTGCGCCGTGCGCTCCACCTCATCGCGACGGGCGTGTTCTCCCACGGCGACCGGTCGACGTTCGAGCCGGTCGTGTCCAACCTGCTGGGCGAGGACCGCTTCATGGTCCTCGCGGACTACCAGTCGTACCTCGACGCCCAGGAGCGCGTGGACGCCGCGTACGCCGACCCGGAGGCGTGGAGCAGGTCCGCCGTGCTGAACGTGGCCCGGTCCGGGTTCTTCTCCTCCGACCGGTCGATGCGTGACTACCTCGAGCGGATCTGGCACGCCGAGCCGCTGCCGAGCTCCTGACCGCGCCCCGCGACGTCAGCGGCGCCGTCGGGTACCGAAGACCGTGCGCGTGATCTCCCGCGCGAGCGTGGTGCCCACCGTCGTCAGGATCGATTCCAGCGGGCTGCGGGCCGGGCGTCCGCCGGACGGGCGGGTGGACCGCGGTGCGGGGGAGCGACGCTCCGCCTGCTCGGCCGCCTCCTCGGCCTCGGCACGGGCGTCGGCGGCGTCCTGGCGCTCCTGGTCGGCGCGGGCGCGCTCGGCCAGGAGCTCGGCAGCGGACTCCCGGTCGACGGAGGCCCCGTAGGCGGCCTGGCCGGGCGACGCCGCGACGGTCGCGGTCAGGGTGGCGGCGGGGGCCGGGTCCATCGAGGACTGCGGCGCGCGCACGCGGGTCCAGGCCACCGGCGTCGGGGTCCCGTCCTCGTCGAGCAGCGTGACGACGGCCTCGCCCGTGCCGAGGGACTGCAGCAGCCGCTCGAGGTCGTAGGGCGAGCGGGGGAACGTGCGCACGGCCGCGCGCAGGGCGGTCGCGTCGTCGGGCGTGAACGCGCGCAGCGCGTGCTGCACGCGGCTGCCGAGCTGGGCCAGCACGTCGGCGGGCACGTCCTTGGGCGACTGCGTGACGAAGAAGACGCCCACCCCCTTGGACCGGATGAGCCGCACGGTCTGGACCACCTGCGTGAGGAAGTCCTTGGACGCGCCCGTGAACAGCAGGTGCGCCTCGTCGAAGAAGAACACCAGGCGCGGCCTGTCCGGGTCGCCCACCTCGGGCAGCTCCTGGAAGAGCTCGGCGAGCAGCCACATGAGGAACGTCGAGAACAGGGCGGGCCGGTCGGCGATCTCGGGCAGCTCGAGCGCGGAGATCACCCCGCGCCCGTCGAGCGCCGTGCGCAGCAGGTCCGCCGTGTCGAAGGCGGGCTCGCCGAAGAAGACGTCGCCGCCCTGCGCCCCGAGGCCGGAGACCTCGCGCAGGATGACGCCCGCCGTCGCGGTCGAGATGCCGCCGATGCCCTTGAGCTCCGCCTTGCCCTCGGGCGAGGTGAGATAGGCGATCGTGGCCCGCAGGTCCTCGAGGTCGAGCAGGGCCAGGCCCTGGGCGTCCGCCCAGTGGAAGATCAGCTGCAGGCTGGACGACTGCGTCTCGTTGAGCCCCAGGACCTTGCTCAGCAGCAGGGGGCCGAAGTCGGTGACGGTCGTACGGACGGGGACGCCCGTGCCGAGCCCGCCGAGGGCGTAGAACTCGACGGGGAACGCGGTGGGCTCCCAGTCCTGGCCGATGCTCGACGCGCGTGAGGCGATCTTCTCGTTCGCCGGGCCGGGGACCGCGAGACCTGACAGGTCCCCCTTGACGTCCGCGAGGAAGACAGGGACGCCCGCCGCGGACAGCCCCTCGGCCATCCCCTGCAGGGTCTTGGTCTTGCCCGTGCCGGTGGCGCCCGCCACCAGACCGTGACGGTTGAGCATCGACAGCGGGAACCCGACCTGCACCGACGCGTCGGGCGTCGCCTCGCCGCCCACCTCGCCGGTGAGCAGCGCGCCCAGCGCCAGCGTCGGGCCGTCGTGGGTGTACGCGGTGCGGACCTCGTCGCCGTAGCCGGGCTCGACGCCGGCGGGGGCTTCCTGAGGCGCCGCGCGGTCCGCCTCGCCCGCACTCTTCGGTGCGGCACGGCGTGCCTCGGCGGGTGCGGCCCGGTGTGCCTCCGCCGCCTCGAGGGCTGCCTGGGCGGCCGCGGCCCTCGCTTCCGCCGCCTGTGCAGCGGCCTGGGTGGCGGCCGCCCGCAGCGCGGCGAGCTCGGCGTCGTCGGCGGTCTGGCCCATGGCGGGCACGCTAGCGCGGGGGTGGGGCGCGTGCGCGCCGAGCCGTCGAGAGGGAGCGGTGCGGAGCCGGCCGCCGGGGCGCCACTAGACTGCGGGTGCCATGCCCTCAGCCCCTCCCACGGTTCGCGTCGTCACCGACTCGACCGCCTGCCTGCCCGCCGCACCGCGGGACGCCTCGAGCCCCGTCGTCGTCCCCCTGAGGGTGGTGTCGGGAGACTCGGCCTGGCTCGAGGGCGTGGACATCACCCCCGAAGAGGTGGCTGAGCGCATTCGTGCCGGCGAGCGGCTGAGCACCTCTCAGCCGCCGGCCCAGGACTTCTCCGCCGCGTACCGCGACCTGGCCGCCGCCGGGGCGCGCGCCGTGGTGGCCGTCCACCTGTCGGGGATGCTGTCCGGCACGGTGGACGCGGCGGCCGCCGCGGGGCAGCGGGCCATGCTGCCCGTGCGGGCCGTGGACTCTGGCACGGTCGCGATGGCGCTCGGGTTCGCCGCGCAGGAGGCGGCGCGCTGCGCGGCGGACGGCCAGGACGCGGCGCACGTCGCGAAGCGCGCCCGCCAGGTCGCGGCGTCGTCCCAGACGTACTTCCTCGTGGACTCGCTGGAGCACCTGCGTCGCGGTGGCCGGCTGTCGGGCCCGGCGGCGGCGCTGGGCACCGCGCTGGGCGTGCGGCCGATCCTGACCGTGCGTGACGGTGCGATCGAGCTCGCGCAACGCGTGCGCACCCGGCGGGCGGCGACCGACCGGCTGGTCGAGCTCACCGTGGCCCGCGCCCAGACCTGTGCGCGTCCCGCGGTCGCCGTGCACCACCTCGGCGTGCCCGAGCGCGCCGAGGAGCTCGGGCGGGTGCTCGCCGACCGGACCGGGGTGACACCCGTCGTCACTCCCGTCAGCGCCGTGCTCGGGGCGCACGCCGGCCCCGGGGCGCTCGCCGTCGTGGTCGCGGAGCTCGGCGGCCACGTGCACGAGGACCCCTGGTAGGACGGCGGAGCCGGGCGGCGACCCGGCCGACCACTGAGGTCGTGACTCCGGCGGCAAAAGGAGCCGAACCTGTGCACAGGGCGGCGCCGTCCACAGCGTGACCCGGAACTCCTGGTCGGGCCCGACGGCGGTCCTACCGTCGCCGGGTGACCTCGACCGCCCCCCGCGACCCCCTGCCCCACGAGCCGCGCGCCGCGGCGTCGACCGGTGCCCGGACCGGTGCCCCCGACCTCGACGAGGCGGTGGCGCGGCTGCGTGCCTGGCGGGTAGGGCTCGGGGCGACCGCTCCGGGGCAGCACCGGCCGGCGGCACCACCGCCAACGTCGTCCGAGGCCGCGCACACCGGCGCGACGGTCGCCACCGACGCGACCGTCGCCACCGACGACCTCGCGGGCCGGTTGGCCGCGCGGCGCTCGGCCCGACACGTGGCGGCGGCCTACGCCGCCGTGCACGGGCACCCGATCACGGGGGCGGAGGCGGGCGAGACCGCGCCCGGTCGACGACGCTGGAGGCTTGGCCTGCGCGCCGCGGTGGTGGCCTCCGTGGCCGTGCTCCTGCTCGGGATCGTCGCGTCGGCGCTGGCGCTCGGCGGGCCGGACGACGTGACCACCCTCGCGGGTGCGGGCCCGGGAGCGACCGCCGGGGGAGTCGACGCCGTCGGCGAGCTGCCGTCGTCAGGCTCGCCGTCGGCAGGCTCGCCGTCCTCCGGCTCGGCGTCGGCGCCGTCGTCGTCCGGAGCGACGTCCGACCAGGCGTCGGCGGCCCCCACGCCCGAAGGGGCGGGCACTGACGCCCGGGCGGAGGTCGTGGTGCACGTGGTCGGGGCGGTCGGCGAGCCGGGCCTCGTGACCGTGCCGGCCGGTGCGCGCGTGGCCGACGCCATCGAGGCGGCGGGCGGCGCGACGTCGAAGGCCGACACGGCGGCGCTCAACCTCGCGCGAGCGGTGGCCGACGGGGAGCAGATCGTGGTGCCCGAGCCCGGTGACGTCGTGGTTCCCGCGCCCGAGGCCGGCACCGGGACCGCGGCCGGTGGAGGAGCGGACGGGCCGGGCGCGGCGGTGCTGGACCTCAACGCGGCGAGCGCCGCCGACCTCGACGGACTGCCCGGCATCGGTCCGGTGCTCGCCGAGCGGATCGTCGCGTGGCGAGCGGCGCACGGCCCGTTCACCGCCGTCGAGGAGCTGGACGAGGTGTCCGGCATCGGTCCTGCCGTGCTCGAGCGGCTGCGCGACCTGGTCCGCGTGTGAGTGCGGCCGCGCCTGTCGACCTCCGTCTCGTCCCCGCCGTCCTCGTCGCCTTCGCCGCCGCGTGGTGCGTGACCGGCCCGGCACGCGGCTGGGCGGGAGCCGCTGCCGTGGTGGGCGTCGTCGGCCTCGCGCTGGTCGGGTTCGCGCTCGCCTCGCGCACCTGGATCGCGCGGCTCCGGTCGCCACGCTCCCGGACGGCGCGCGTCGCGACCGCGCGATCGAGGACGGCCGGCGCGCCGGGTGCGGGCACGGTGGCGCACGTCGTCCTGGCCCTGGCGTGCCTGGCGGCCGTCGGTACGGGCGCGCACGTGCAGCTGGCACGGCAGGAGCCGCTCGCCGCGGCGGCGGGCTCCGGTGCGCTCGTGCACCTGACCGGGCGGGTCGCCTCCGAGCCCCGCCCCGCCGTCTTCGGCCCG
Source organism: Isoptericola luteus (assembly GCF_020297055.1). Classification (GTDB taxonomy): domain Bacteria; phylum Actinomycetota; class Actinomycetes; order Actinomycetales; family Cellulomonadaceae; genus Isoptericola; species Isoptericola luteus. The sequence goes on from NZ_JAIXCQ010000006.1 coordinate 127,458, forward strand.
GGCAGCCGCTGGGTGCTGGCGACGTCGTCCGTCACCGTGCGCGGTGCGGCGACCGGCACGGCGGGGCTCGTCGAGGTCACCGCACCGGGGGACCCGCCGCGCTACGGCGCGCTGGTCGCGCTGCGCGGGGTGCTGCGTGTCGAGGGCCCAGGCGACGGTGTCCTCGCCCGTACCTCGGTGGACGGCCCTGTCCCCGAGCGGGCACCGCCCGGGGCGGCGCTGCGGGCGACCGACCGCCTGCGCTCGGCGCTGCTGCAGGTCACCGACCCGCTGTCCGAGCAGGCCCGTGGGCTGGTGCCCGGGGTGGCGGTCGGCGACACGTCACGACTGTCGCCCGACCTCGACGAGGCGATGCGCACGACCTCCCTGACGCACGTCACCGCCGTCTCGGGCGGGCATTTCGCGATCGTCGTCGCCACCTTGACCGCCCTGTGCGCGGCGCTGCGGGTGCCGCGGGTCGTACGGGTGCTGGCGGTCGCGACGGTGGCCGTCGGCTTCGTGCTGCTCGTGCGACCGGAGCCGAGCGTGCTGCGGGCGGCCTGGACCTGCGCGGTCGGGCTTCTGGGGCTCGCTCTCGGCCGGCCGTCGGCCGGGCTGCCCGCTCTCGGCGCGGCGGCGATCGCTCTCCTGGTCGTCGACCCGTGGCTGGCCCGGTCGTACGGGTTCGTCCTGTCGTGCGCGGCGACCGCGGGGCTGGTGCTGCTCGCCGGGCCGCTGGCCCGCCGCCTCGCGCCCTGGACGGGGCGACCGCTCGCCTTCGCGCTCGCGGTGCCGTGGGCGGCGCAGGCGGCCTGCGGCCCGGTGCTCATGCTCCTGGACCCGCGCGTGCCGCTCACCTCGGTGCCGGCGAACCTGCTGGCCGCGCCCGCGCTGGTGCCCGCCACGGTGCTGGGTCTCGTCGCGACGCTGCTGGCCCCCTGGGCGCCGGGCCCGGCCACCGCCGTCGGGTGGTGCGCCGGGCTGGCGACGGGCTGGATCGCGATGGTGGCGCGCTGGTTCGCCGCCCTGCCGTGGGCGTCCGTCCCGTGGCCGGGTGGCATCGGCGGTGCCCTGGCGCTGGCGTTGCTGACCGGCGTCTCGGTGGTGCTGGTGCTGCGACGAGGTCCCGCCGAGGGGTGGCCGCGACGGTGGAAGGAGGCGGGCCCGCGGGTCGTGGACCGGGCATGCCGGGCCGTGCGCCGCCGCCGGGACCGTCGGCAGGTCGTCCACCTGCTGCTCCTCGCGGGCGCGGGAGCGGCCGGGCTGGCGCTGATCGTCGCTGCGGCCGCGCCCCGGCTCGGGCTGGTCCCCGGCGCCGTGCCCGACGACTGGCAGGTGGCGGCCTGCGACGTCGGCCAGGGTGACGCGCTGGTGGTCCGCACGGGGCCGGCGTCGGGCATCGTCGTGGACGTCGGCCCCGAGGGCGGGGCGGCGGGGCGCTGCCTGGACCACCTCGGGGTCGAGCGGGTGGACCTGCTGGTGCTCAGCCACTTCCATGCGGACCATGTCGGAGGCCTGCCGGCGGTGCTGCGCGGCCGCACCGTCACCGAGGCGCTCGTCTCCCCGCTGGAGGCTCCCGCGGGGCAGGCCGAGGCGGCACACGTGGCTCTGGACGACGCCGGCGTGCCGGTCCGGGCCGCGAGCCCCGGCGACCAGGGGAGCGTCGGGGACGTCGGCTGGCAGGTCCTGGGCAGCGGTGTGGGCGGTGGTGTCATCAGCGCGGCGTCGGTCGGTGGCGGGGGCGGTGGCGCCGAGGGCGACCGCGCCAACGACGCGAGCGTGTCGCTGCGCGTGCGCACCGCCTCCGGGCTCGACGTCGTCGCGCTGGGTGACCTGGAGGAGCCGGGCCAGGACGCGCTGCTGCGCTCGCTCGCCGCCGTCCAGGGCAGCGACCTGGCGGGGGTCGACGTCGTGAAGATGGCGCACCACGGCTCGCGGGCTCAGTCCGCCGCCCTGGCCGGGTTCCTCGCGCCGCGGGTCGCGCTGGTGAGCGTGGGCGTGGACAACACCTACGGGCACCCGACGCGCGACGCGCTGGACCTGTACGCGGGCGTCGGGTCGGCGGTGGTGCGCACGGACGAGTGCGGCACCGCCGTCCTGGTGGACCGCGGCGGCGAGATCGGCCTGGCGTGCACCTCGCCGTCCTGAGCGGACACGCTCCGCAGGGACAGGTGGTCAGGATCGATATCGAGCCGCCAGGGCTTCGGCGCGCTCGCGCATCGCGTCGCGGACGGAGTCCGGTGCCAGTACCTCGGCATCCGTCCCGAGCTGCCACACCGCCCAGACCGCGTGCCGCAGGTCGTCGAACGTCACGTCGAGCCGGACCCAGCCGTCGGGCTGCGGCTCCTCGGCGCGCACGGCCCGCGCGGTGCTCAGGAGCTCGTCCCGGCGTGCCGGCCGGACCCGGACGACCACGGGGATGTGGTCTTCGGAAAGGAACTGGGCACTGCGCTCGGCCCAGATACGGTCGAGGTCGACCTGCGCAGGGCGCTGTGCCCGGTCGGGGAGTGCTTCGGCGCTGCTCATGCGTGTCAGCCGGTAGGTGCGGTCCTCCCCGGACCTGGTCGCCAGCAGGTAGGTGCGGCCGCGCACGGTGACCAGGCCGACGGGATCGACGGTGCGCAGGCTCGGCGTCGAGCCGGGTGGCGCGTAGTCGAAGCGGAGCCGACGACCGGCAAGGACGGCGGCGCGCACCTCGCTCATCACTTCGTCGGCAAGGTTCTCGGTGATCGCTCGTCGCGACAGCAGGTCGGTCTCCGGCTCGACCAGGAAGCGTCGGGCGGCGTCCTCCAGGCTCGCCTGGTGTCCCTCGGGCAGCGCATCGACGACCTTGCGCATCGCCGAGGCGAGCGGCGCGCTGAGGCCGAAGATCTGCTCGCCTCGGCCGGATCCTGCGGTGAGCAGCGCGAGGGCTTCGTCGTGGTTCAGGCCGGTCAGCTCCGTGCGGAACCCGGGCAGCAGCGAGTAGCCGCCGTGGCGGCCGCGGTCCGCGTAGACGGGGACGCCGGCGGTCGAGAGCGCGTCGATGTCGCGCAGCACGGTGCGCTCGGACACCTCGAGCTCCTGTGCCAGCCGCCCCGCGGTCATACGACCTCGCTGGCGCAGCAGCAGCACCAGCGAGACGAGTCGGTCTGCTCGCATCGGTCCATCCTTACCAGAAATCACGACAGGAGATGGCGTGATTCGCGGGGACGCTGGACGTGCGGTGTCAGGACGACGGCCACCGGGCCGCCGGGCACCCGCGGTCGAAGGATCGGAGAAGCGATGGAACGCACGGCAGTCAATCCGGTGACGTGGTCCAAGGAGCTGGGCTTCAACCAGGGCGAGCTGGTCTCGGGCGGGACGCGGACCCTGTACCTCTCCGGGCAGACGGCGATGAGCGAGGACGGTCGACCCGAGCACGACGGGGACGTCGCGGCCCAGCTCGAGCTGGCCCTGGACAACCTCGAGGCCGTGCTCGCCGAAGCGGGCATGTTGCTGGCGGACCTGGTCCGCCTCAACGTCTACACCACGGACGTGGACGCGCTGTTCGGGCACTACGGCGTGCTCGCCGGGAGGCTCGGGGCCGCCGGCGTCTCTCCCACGACCACGACGCTCGGAGTCACCCGGTTGGCGATCCCCGGCCAGCTGGTCGAGCTCGAGGGAACCGCTGTCGCATAGCGGCACCTCGTCCACCTCTTGTCGTCGGGGGGCGGGGGGGGGGCCCCCCCGCCCCCCCCCCCCCCCCCCGCGGCGGCCGGGGCCCCCCCGCCCCCCCCCCCCGGACCCCCCCCCCCCGGGGGCCCCCCGGCCCCTCACGGGGGGGGGGGGGGGGCGGCCCCCCCCCCCCCCCCCGGGGGGGGGCCCCCCCCCCCGCTCACAGCACGGGTGGCCGTCGGTCCACCTCGGACACCCGGAGCAGCAGCGAGCGGTCCGGGTCGAGCACGGGCATCGCCAACCCGGCGTCGGCGAGCAGGTGCCCGGGCAGGGTGACGCCCCCGTCGTCGAGCCAGGGCAGCGACGCTCCCCAGCGGGACGCGACGCCGTCCGCGGTGGCGACGGGCCCGTCCGGGCGCACGCGGTACGTGCGCCGCGGGTCCAGGCCCGGCAGCCGCACGGGACCCGGGGACCAGGTCGGCGACGTCGCGGTGCACACCCAGGCGAACAGGGCGTCGTCGCGGTCCGGCGCGACGACCCCGTGCAGCCGGTAGGCGGGATCGGCGTGCTCGCCGTGCACGACGGTGCCGGAGTGCAGCAGCCCCCGCACCCGCTTGTAGTACGCGACCCACTGCGCCACGCGCGCCTGGTCGGCGGCACTCGCACCGGTGAGGTCCCACTCGATGCCGAAGTGCCCGAACAAGGCGGTCGCCGCGCGGAAGTCCAGGGGCAGTGCGCGGCCCGACGTCGGCGCCACCGGTGAGCTGACGTGCGCCCCCAGCAGCTCGTAGGGCACCAGCAGGCTGGTCCAGCGCTGGATGTCCTGCCGCTCGTGCGCGTCTGTGGAGTCCGACGCCCACACGCGCTCCGTGCGCTGCAGGACCTCCAGGTCCACGCGCCCGCCGCCCGACGCGCACGACTCGACCTCCAGGGCCCGGTGCCGGTGGCGCAGCACGTCCAGCAGCCGCTGCAGGGCGGCGTTCTGGCGGTGCGCGGCGGCCCGCCCGTCCGCGGGGACGACCGCCCCCACGAGCTCCCGGTTGTGGTCCCACTTGAGGGAGGCGACCGGGTACTCCACAAGGAGGGCGTCGAGCCGGCCGAGCACGTGCTCGAAGGCGTCCGGGTGCGTCAGGTCGAGCACCTGCTGGTGGCGGGCGGGGCCCAGCGGCGCGCCGTCGGCGCCCGTCAGGAGCCAGTCGGGGTGCGCGCGCGCCAGGTCGGAGTCGGGGTTGACCATCTCCGGCTCCACCCACAGCCCGAAGTCCATGCCGAGGGAGCGCACGTGCTCGACGAGCGGCCACAGCCCCTTCGGCCAGACGTCGGGCGAGACCACCCAGTCGCCGAGCCCGGCGGAGTCGTCCCGGCGGGCGCCGAACCAGCCGTCGTCGAGCACGAACCGCTCGGCGCCCACCCGGGCCGCCGCGTCCGCGAGTGCGGTCAGCCGCTCCAGGTCGTGGTCGAAGGTCACGGCCTCCCACGTGTTGACGACGACGGGCCGCGGCGAGCGCGGGTGCTGGGGCCGGGCTCGCAGCCAGGCGTGCACCCGCCCCGACGCCTCGTCGAGCCCGGTGCCGTGCGTGCCGTACACCCAGGGGCTGGTGTACGACTCCCCGGCCGCGAGCCGCACCTCGCCCGGCTCGAGCAGCTCGCCGCCGCCCAGCACGGAGCGACCGTGGTAGCTCCGCTCCGCGAGCAGGCGCGGGTTGCCGGACGTCGCGGCGTGCAGCGCCCACACCTGCCCGCGGCGATCGCCGAACCCCGCCTCGCCCGCCGCCAGCAGGAACGCGGCGTCGAAGCCAGGCCGCCCCCGGTGCGCCGCCCGCAGGTGCGTGCCGTGCCCGAACGGCGCCCGCTGCGGGGCGCGCTCGCGCAGCTGGTGCCCCGTGAAGTCGAGCAGCTCGGTCGCCCGCGCCGGGACGGGCAGCGTGAGCAGCACCTCGGCGAGATCGAACGGCACGTCGCCGGCGGTGCCGTCCGGCCCGGCTCCTGGGGCCCCTTCGGGGGCACCGACCGGCCCGTTCGCCGGCACCGAGGTCAGCCTGGCCCGCAGCCGCACCAGGCCGGAGTCCGCCTGCTCCACCTCGAGCCGCAGGCCGAGCCGCGCCGCGTCGTCGACCGCCTCGACGACCAGGCCGTGCCGCCAGGGGGCCGCGCGCCCCGAGACGTCCGCGCCCGTGACGCGGAACCGCGTCCCGGCCGCCACGCCGCCCCGGTGCCCGCCGACGCCGGGCGTCCCGGGCCAGCCTGCCGACGTCTCCGGCAGGACGGCGACGGGCATCGGCCCGTCCACGGGGTTGCCGAACGGCTGCTCGGCCAGCGCGCCGGCCAGCGCGGCGCCGTCGTCGCCGAGCTCGCCGAGGTCCGTGCCCCAGTGCAGGACGACGGGCAGGCGGTCGCCGTCGAGCTCCAGCAGCAGGCTGACCCCGCCCGCGCGCAGATGGACGTGGCGTGCGCTCACGCCGTGGCCTCCGCCGTGACCTCCGCCGTGACCTCCGACGTGACCTCCGCAGCGTCCACCGCCGTGACCCGCGCAGGCCGCACGAGCTGGTTGAGCGAGCGCAGCACGCGCGGGTGCGTGAGCACGGCCGGGTCGAGCCGGGCGTCGTCGGGCACGGTCACGCGCAGCTCGACCCGCTCCCCGGGCAGCAGCGTGACGAGCATGGCATCCACCCTGGCGTCGGGGTGGGCCTTGTCGGCCAGCAGCGTGAGGTCGCGCACCAGGTGCCGCGCGGTCACGTCGACGACGTACCCGCCCTCGACGGGCCGCACCTCGGCCTCGACCAGCCCCGACCCGCTGTGAGCGGGCGTGACCAGCGCGCTGTCGCGCGGCTCGGCGAAGAACCACAGGCCCCGCACGCCGTCCAGCGTCGCCGTGACCAGCTCCGCGGCCGCCTCGCCCGGCGTGCCGACCTCGGTGGGCAGCACGACGGTGGCTGCCGCGCGCGGCGCGACGTGCACGGGCACCGTCGCGTCCGCCACCGGGGCGCCGTCGAACGTGAGACGACGCAGCACGACGTCGCCCGCCCAGGCGGCGTCGGTGTCGTTGACGACGACGGCCGCGAGCGCGTCCGTGCCGTCCCGGCGCGCCTCGCCGCCGTCCGCGGCACGCGGCTGCAGCGTCACGAGCCGGTCGGCGTGCGCGTGGGCGAGCGCGTGCAGCAAGGGCTTGGGCCGCCCGTCGCCGTCGACGGCCGCCCAGGACGTCACCGGCCAGCAGTCGTTGAGCTGCCACACCACGGACCCCGTGCAGCGCGGCGACCAGGAGCGCAGGTGCTCCACGGCCGTACGCACCGCGGTGGCCTGGTTCCACGACATGGCCCAGTGCCAGTCCTCCATGTCGTCGGGCAGCGGCACGTGCGCCACCAGGCCGTCGGTGAGCTTGTCGTTGCCGCCCATCGCCTTCTGGTGCACCTGCATCCCCGGCGACTCCGGCGTCAACGGGTCGTCGCTGATCGACCGGGTCAGGGTCGACCAGGTCGGCGGGCCCTGCCAGCCGAACTCCGCCATGAACCGGGGCACGACGTCCCGGTAGTGCGGCCAGTCCTCCCGGTTCCACAGCTCCCACGAGTGCATCGACCCGTGGTCCGGGTCGTTGGGGAACACGTCCAGGCTGCCCGACCAGGGGCTGGACGGCGTGTACGGGCGGGTGCCGTCGAGCTCGGCCACGACGCCGGGCAGGAGGTCCGTGTAGTAGCCGAGCCCCCAGCTCCTGCCGTCCAGCCGCTTGATCCAGCCCCACGTCTGGTGGCCCCAGATGTTCTCGTTGCTGCCGTTCCAGAGCACGAGGCTGGGGTGCGGGGCGAGCCGGGCGACGTTGTCCCGCGCCTCCGCCTCGACCTCCGCCCGCAGGGGCTCCTCCTCGCTGTACGCCGCGCAGGCGAAGGCGAAGTCCTGCCAGGTGAGGATGCCGCGCTCGTCGCACAGGTCGTAGAAGTCGTCGGCCTCGTAGACCCCGCCGCCCCACACCCGCAGCAGGTTCATGTTCGCCGCCTCGGCCTGGTCCAGCCGGGCCGCGAGGCGGCCCCGGTCCACGCGGGCCACGAAGGCGTCGTCCGGGATCCAGTTGGCGCCCTTGACCCACACCGGGCGGTCGTTGACGACGATCGTGAACGACGTGCCGTGGGCGTCCGGCACCATGTCCAGGCCCACGGACCTGAAACCGGTGCGGCCGCTCCAGGCGTCCAGGGCCGGACCCTGCGCGGCACCGGTCGCGTCGGTGCCCGACAGGCCCACCTCGACGGCGTACAGCGGCTGGTCGCCGTGCCCGCGCGGCCACCACAGCGCGACGTCCGGCACCTCCAGGTGCACGACGGCGGAGCTCTGCCCCGCAGGCACCGCGGCGCGGGCGGTGCGCTCGGCCCCGTGGCCGGACAGGCGCACCGTGACCTCGAGGGGGCCGGCGACGCCCGGGGCCCGCTCGACGTCGACGGCGAGGTCGAGGAGCCCGCGGCCGGCGGCCACGTCCGCCGTGGCCAGCGGCCGCACCGACGCGAGACGTGCCGTGCTCCACGACTCGAGGCGCACGGCCCGCCAGATCCCGGCCGTCGCCGCGTCGATCCCCCAGTCCCAGCCGTAGTTGTACGCGGCCTTGCGGATCGCGTTGAACGGGTGGTGGTTGACCTGCGGCCGGTAGCCGAGCGCCAGGCTGCGGGCGTCGGCCTCGCGCACGGGCGACGCGAACCGCACCACGAGCTCGTTCTCGCCCGCACGCAGCAGGTCGGTGACGTCGAACCGGTAGCGCCGGTGCTGGTTCGCGGTGCGGCCCACCTCGGCGCCGTTGAGGGTGACGGTCGCGACCGTGTCCAGGCCGTCGAAGGCGAGGTCGTGCCAGTCCCCCGTGCCCGGACCTGACCGGAAGGTGGTGCGGTACTCCCAGTCGCTCTGCCCGATCCACTTGAGCAGCGCCTCGTGGTCGTCGAGGTACGGGTCGACGATCAGCCCGGCGGCGAGCAGGTCGGTGTGCACGCAGCCCGGCACCGTGGCCGGGACGTCGCGGCCGGCGAGGTGCTCGGGCACGGGGCCGCCCGCTCCCCGGACGGTCCACCCGTCGTGCAGGAGAAGCGTGTGACGGGCAGCAGCGATGGGGGCCATACGGGGTTCCTCCGGGAGCGGGCGGTCGTGGGTGGTCGTGGTCGAGCGGGTCAGGCGGGGCGTCCGACGGCGATCCGGACGCTGCCGCCGGCGGCGACGAGCTCGCCCTGGAGGACGAGGGCCGCCGCGCCGATCGCCGCCGCCTCGTTCGCGTGCGGTGAGATCACGACCTCGACGCCGTGGTCGCTGCGCGCGAAGAACGACGTGTCGAGCCGCTCCTGGACGACAGGCAGGTACAGGGAGCCCGCGAGCGCCATCGCCGGACCGGTGAGCACCAGGCGGTCGATGTCCAGCACCTGTGCCAGCGTCTGGGCGGCGATCGCCACGTACCGGGCGGAGCGGTGCAGCATGCTGGCCGCGACCGCGTCCCCGCCGATCGCGGCCCGCGCGAGCACCGCGAACCGCTCCGACGTCGGGCGGCCGGGCCCGCCGAGGTCGAAGCCCGCGGCCTCCGCGGAGGCGACCACCACCTGCGGGCCGCCGAGCGCCTCCAGGCAGCCGCGCGCGCCGCACCAGCACTCGGGGCCGTCGGCCTGGACGCACACGTGCCCGATCTCGCCGGCGTTCGAGCTGGCGCCGCGCAGCGGCACGCCGCGCACCACGGCTCCCGCCCCGATGCCGGTCGCGAGGTAGAGGGCGGCGAACGCACGACTGCCGTTCGCCCCGCCCGTCCAGTGCTCCCCCACCGCGGCGGCGGTCGCGTCGTTGTCGAGCAGGATCGGCAGGCCCGTGGCCTCCCCCAGCCGCTCGCCGAGCGGGAAGCCCGCCCACCGCCCCATGGCTGGGCCGGTGAGCACCGTCGGCGACGACCGGGCGAGCGGCCCCGGCGAGACGACGCCGAGCCCCAGGACCTTCTCCCAGCGGGCCCCGGCGCTCTCCACGAGCTCCCGCACGGTGCGGGCCATGCGCCGGACGACCGCGGCCGGCTCGGCGTCCGGCCGCGTCGCCCGCTTGAGCCGCGCCACCACGCCGCCGTCCAGGTTCACCAGGGCGTACGTGATGTCCGCCGAGTCCAGGTGGACCCCCAGGGCGTGCCGGCTCGCCGGCACCAGCTCCAGCAGGACCCGCGGCTTGCCCCCGGTCGACTCGCCGCGGCCCGCCTCCTGGACGAGCCCGTCGACGATGAGCCGGCGCACCGTCGTGGACACCGTGGCCCCGGTGAGCCCGGTGGCCGCAGTGATCTCGACCCGGCTGATCGACCCCGCGGCCCGGATCGCGTCGAGCACGAGGGCACGGCTCGACGGCGTCGCACCGGGGTGCCCGGGCGCCTGGATCACCTTCGTCATGGTCGACCTCCCGGGTCAGGGTGACACGACTGGGGCGCGATGCCGCGCCCGGCCGCGCCGTGCGCCGTGCCATCGGCGCGTCCGTCGCCGTCACGCGAGCTCGGCGAGCCGACGCTCGGGGTCGGGCGACGCCGCGCGCAGCGTCTGGGTGTACTCGTGCCGCGGGTGCAGCAGGACGTCGTCGGCCGGGCCCCGCTCCACGATCGAGCCGCGGTACATGACCATGATGTCGTCGCTGAAGTGCCGGGCGGTAGCCAGGTCGTGGGTGATGTACAGGACCCCGAGGTTCTCCTCGCGCTGGAGGCGCCCGAGCAGGTTGAGCACCCCGAGGCGGATCGAGACGTCGAGCATGGACACGGGCTCGTCCGCCACGAGGATGCCCGGCTCCGGCGCCAGCGCCCGCGCGATGGCGACACGCTGGCGCTGGCCGCCCGAGAGCTCGTGCGGCCGGCGGGCGGCGAACTCCTCGGTCGGGTCCAGCCGCACGCGGGTCAGCAGCTCCAGCACCCGGGACCGCACCTGCGCGGCACTCATGCGCGGGTGGTGCAGGGCGACCGGTCGCGCCAGGTGGTGCTCGATCGTGTGGTGCGGGTTGAGCGAGCCGAACGGGTCCTGGAACACCATCTGCACCTGGCTGCGGTAGGCGCGCTGGGCCGACCGCGAGCGCCCCACCGGGCGCCCGCCGAGCAGGATCCTGCCCGACGTCGGCGACTCCAGCCGCATGAGCAGCTTGGCGATGGTGGACTTGCCGGACCCCGACTGCCCGACGAGCGCCGTGGTGCGGCCCGGCTCCAGGGTGAACGACACGTGGTCCACCGCGCGCAGGCGCTCGCCCCGCCACCCGTCGCGCAGGTGGTACTCCTTGACGACGTCCTGCATCTCGAGCGTGGTCATCGCTCCCCCCCGGAGTCGGCGAGGTCCGCGGACCCGCTGCGGACGAAGTCGCCGTGCGCACCCGTCAGGCTCGGGAACGACGACAGCAGCGTCTTCGTGTAGTCGTGCTGCGGCCGGGTGTAGAGCGTCATCGCCGGCGCCTCCTCGACGATCCGCCCGGCCCGCATGACGGCGATGCGGTCGCTGATCTCGAGGAGCAGGGGCAGGTCGTGCGTGATGAAGACGACGGCGAAGCCCAGCTCGGCCCGCAGGCGGGAGATCTCCTGGAGGATCTCGCGCTGCACGACGACGTCGAGGGCCGTCGTGGGCTCGTCCATGATCATGACCTGCGGGTCGAGCGCCATCGCCATGGCGATCATCACGCGCTGACGCATGCCGCCCGACAGCTCGTGCGGGTACGCCAGCAGCCGGTTGCGGTCCACCCCGACGCGCTCGAGCAGGTCTCCGCTGCGCAGCACGCGCTCGCGCCTGGTCATCGACGGGCGGTGGGTGGCGAACACGTCGCCGAGCTGGTCCCGGATCTTCTTCACCGGGTTCAGCGAGTTCATCGCGCCCTGGAAGACCATCGAGATCTTCTCCCAGCGGAACAGCCGCAGGTCGTCGCCGTCGAGCACGCTCGTGTCCACGACGTGCCCTTCGCGCGAGTGGAACCGCACCGCGCCGCCCGTGACGACGGCCGGCGGCTTGAGCAGCCGGTTGACGCCGTACGCCAGCGTCGACTTGCCGCACCCGGACTCGCCGGCGAGCCCGAGGACCTCGCCGCGGCCCAGCGTGAGCGAGACGTGGTCGACCGCCCGCACGGTGGTCTCGGCGCGGTACTCGACGCTGAGGTCCTCGATCGTGAGCACGGGGTCGACCTCGTGCCGCGGAGGGCGCACGGCCGGCCCCTGCGCCTGGCCGTCGGCCGTCGGTGCCTGCGCGGCGCTCATGCCGTCGCCTCCGTGGGGGTGTCGGTGGTCCCGGCCGCCACGGGTGCGGGCCGGTCGAGGTGCCAGCGCTTGCGGGCCCGCCGCGTCTGGCTGCGCAGGCGCGGGTTGATGATCTCGTCGATGGAGAAGTTGATCAGCGCCAGCGCGGCGCCGAACAGCGCGATCATCAGGCCCGGCGGGACGAACCACCACCACGCGCCCAGGCGCAGGGCGAGGCCGTTCTGCGCGTAGTAGAGCATCGTGCCCCAGGTGAACGAGCCGGTGGCTCCCAGCCCGAGGAACGACAGCCCCGCCTCGCCGAGGATCGCGAAGATCACCGCGAACATCGCCTGCGACGCGAGCAGCGGCACGAGGTTCGGCAGGATCTCGACCAGGAGCACCCGGGACGGCGGCTCGCCGGCCACGCGGGCGGCGAGGACGTAGTCCCGGGACCTGACCGAGAGCGTGTAGCCGCGCAGCACCCGGGCGGACCCGGCCCAGCTCGTGACGGCGAGGACCACCGCCACCAGCCAGACGCTCTTGTTCGGCACGTAGCTGGAGATGATGATCACGAGCGGCAGGCCGGGGATGACGAGCATGACGTTCGAGAACAGGGAGAACGACTCGTCCACGAACCCGCCGGCGTAGGCGCCCACCACCCCGAAGAAGCCGGAGAGCACCAGGGCGATCACCCCGACCACGAGGCCGATGATGAGGGAGCCCCGGGAGGCGTAGGCGAGCTGGGCGAACACGTCCTGGCCGGTCTGCGTCGTGCCGAGCAAGTGCTCGGCGCTCGGCGGGGTCAGCCCGATGTCGTCGACGCGCGACGGGTCGGCGACGAAGAACGGTCCGACGACCGCGAACAGGACGGTGACGGCCACGATGGCGAGCCCCACCACGAGCTTGGGGGTGAGCGGGACCGACGGGCCGCGCCGGCGCCGCGCGGTGCTCCTCGCCGGTGCGGCGTCCGGGGTGCCCGGCGTCGCGCCGTCCACCTCGCGGGCGCGCGACGTCCTGGGCGGCTGCGGTTCTTGCGTGCTGATCGACATCGTTGTCCTTTCAGCTCCGGTTCCGGGTGCGCGGGTCGATCACCGAGTACAGGAGGTCGACGAGCAGGTTCGCGCCGAGCACCGAGATGGTGATGACGAGGAAGATGCCCTGCATGAGCGCGTAGTCGTTCGAGTTGACGGCCGACAGCAGCGCCGAGCCGACGCCGGGGTAGGAGAACACCGCCTCCGTGACGAGCGAGCCCCCGACGACGAACCCGAGCGAGATCGCGAAGCCCGAGATCGAGGGCAGCATCGCGTTGCGGGCGGCGTAGGTGCGCATGATGCGCCCCGGGGCGATGCCCTTTGCCTCGGCCGTGAGGATGTAGTCCTCGGACAGCGTCGAGACCATCATGTTGCGCATGCCGACCATCCAGCCGCCGACGGACGACAGGACGATGGTGATGGCCGGCAGCGTGCCGTAGAAGATCACCGACGAGACGAAGGGCGCGTTCCACCCGATCTCGGTGGTATAGACGTCGTAGCCGCCGTGGAGGGGGAAGACGGCCCACACCGAGCCGAGCAGGTACAGCAGGATGAGCGCCAGCCAGAAGTACGGCACCGACTGGAACATCGTCGTGACCGGGACGAAGTTGTCCAGCCACGACCCCCGCTTCCAGCCGGCGAGGGTGCCGAGCCCCACGCCGAGCAGGAACGAGATGATCGTCGAGAGCCCGACCAGGCCGATCGTCCAGGGCAGGGTCTGGCCGATCACCTGGGTGACCGGTGCGGGGAAGTACGTGACGGACACCCCGAGGTCGCCGTGGGCGAGCTGGGCGAGGTAGTCCAGGTACTGCTTCCACAGCGGCGACGAGGTGTCGGCGCCGAGGAGGAGCTCGATGGCGTGCCGGGTGGCGGGCGTGACCTGCCCCTTCTGGGCCAGCTTCGAGACGAGCTGATCCACCGGGTTGCCCGGCATGAGCCGTGGGATCAGGAAGTTCAGGGTCAGCGCCGCCCACAGGGCGATCGCGTAGAACCCGAGCTTTCGTGCGACGAACGTCATGGTGCGACCTCGCGAGTTCCTCCTCGGCGCCTACGGTGGGCCTGCGGCGTCAGCCGGCGGGCTGGATCGTCTTGAGGACGATGCCGTTGTCCCACGCCTTCCACGACGCGGCGAAGGCGTACTTGTCGTCGTTGCTCGGCCAGCCGGTCACCGTCGCGTTGTTGAACTCGGTGAGCGTCGAGTTGATGTAGATCGGCACGTACGGCAGGTCGGTCACGATCTCCTCCTGGACGATCGCGTACTGCGCCTTCTGCTCGGCCTCGTCGGACGTCGAGGCGGCCGCCGTGATCGCCGCGTCGACCTTCGGGTTCGAGTAGCGCGCGTAGTTGCCGCCGGAGGCCTGCTCGCCCACCTTGGCCGAGTTCGCCGACAGGTACTTGCCGTTGTACGTGTAGTACGGGTTGTCCGAGGCGCCCAGGCCGATCGAGTCGAGCGAGAGCTGGTAGCTCCCCTTGACCTGGTTGTCGTTCCACTCGTTCCAGGCGAGCTGGGTGGGCTCGAGCTCGATGCCCACCTCCGCGAGCTGCTGCTTCATCGTGTCGTTGAGCGAGATGTAGTCCGACCAGCCGGACACCGTCTGGATCGTCATGCTCAGGCGCTCGCCGTCCTTGGCGCGGATGCCGTCGTCGCCGGCCTCCCACCCCGCGTCGTCCAGGATCTGGTTCGCCTTGGCCACGTCCGCCCCCGCGGGCGTGGTGGCGTGCGCGGGGTCCGCGATCCAGTCGGTGTCCCGCTCCGGCAGCAGCAGCGTCGGCGAACCGGTCCCGGCGAAGCCGCCGCCCGCGAGTTGGTTGAGCTGCTCGCGGTCGAGCGCCCAGTACATCGCCTGCCGGACCGCGGGGTCGGTCTGCGGCCCCTCGCAGCCCAGGTCGGCGTTCGAGCAGGTGAAGATCGACGTCGTCAGGGCGGGGGTGTTGACGTACGAGATGTGCTCGTTGCCCTCGAGCATCTGGTCGAGGCCCGGCAGGAACGAGCTCATCCAGTCGACCTCGCCGGCGAGCAGCGACGCCGACGCGGCGTCCGCGGTGTCCAGCGAGATGTAGCGGACCTCCTGGACCGAAGGCTTGCCCTCGATCCAGTAGCTCTCGTTCTTCTGCAGGACGTAGCTCTGCGACGAGAACTCCTTGAGCGTGTACGGCCCGGTGCCCACCGGCTCGGGGTTGATCGTGGTGATCGGGTCGTCGATCCCGGACCAGACGTGCTCGGGCACGATCGCCTGGTTGCCCAGCACCTGGGCCTCCTGCATGAAGGAGTCCGGCTCGGGGAACGTCAGGGTCACGTGCGTGTCGTCGGTGGCCTCGGCGGTGGCGGCGGTGCCGGACGTGTTGAGCTCCGGGGTCTTCTGCAGCAGGTTGAACGTGAAGGCCACGTCGCCGGCCGTGAACGGCTCGCCGTCGGACCAGGTCACGCCCTCGCGGGTGGTGACGGTCAGCTCCGAGCCGTCGTCGTTCCACTCGGCGCCGGTGGCGAGCAGGGGCGTGGGGTCGGAGGTCTCGGCGAGGTTGTACCAGAACAGCGGCTCGTAGATCACGCCGAGGGTGGGCTGCAGGGCCGTGGGCGAGAACGGGTTCCAGTTCTCGTTGATGGTGCCGGTCGAGCCGTTGAAGACGGTGATCGACGCGTCCTTGTCCCCGGGTGCGGACGACCCGCCCCCCGTGCCGCCGGCCCCGCCGGAGCAGGCCGTGAGCGCGAGCGCTGCGGCGGTGGCCGCGGCCACCGCCGCGAGCACCCGGCGCCGGGTCGTGCGTGGCGTCATGTCGGTCATCAGGTGTCCTTCTGTCGGTCGCCGTCGTTGGCGAGACCTGGACGCCGGGTCCTCGGTCCCCACCCCCATCGGTGGGCCGAGCTGTCGAGCCGGCGTTACTTTTGTAGTCGATCTAAGAAAGTCCGGTCAAGGGGTGTCTCACTCCGTGTCCGGCGACCGTCGTCCCCTGATAGACCAGTTCGGCCGAAATGACCGCGCTAGACGGTGGCGAACTTCGATCGGTGCGTGAACGAACTCGCGGCGAGGTCCGCGGCCGGTCGGCGGCCGGTAGCGTGAGGCCGTGCAGCGCGCGAACCTTCCTGAGGTGCCTCCCGACGTCGTCGGGCTCGTCCTGGCCCGGCCCGCCCGGATGCTCGCGATCGAGCCGTTCTTCATGGAGCTCGTCGCAGGGATCGAGGAGGTGCTGGGCGCCGTCGACATGTCGCTGCTGCTGCACGTCGTCCACGACCTCGACGCCGAGCTCGCCACCTACCGGCGCTGGGCGGCGAACGGCACCGTCGGCGCGACCGTCGTCACCAACGTGCGCACCGACGACCCGCGGCCCGCGGCACTGCGCGAGCTCGGGATCCCCTACGTCGTCGCCGGCGGCCCCCGGCCCGACGACGACGCCCCCCACGTGTGGATCGACAACGCCCGGCCCGTGCGCGACGTCGTCGCCTACCTCGCGGGCCTCGGGCACGGCGTCATCGCGCATGTCACGGGCCCGGCGGTGTTCGCGCACACGCGCACGCGCACGCAGGCCTTCGCCGAGCGGTGCCGGTCCGTGGGCGTCGAGGCGCGCACCATCGAGGGCGAGTACACCGAGGAGTCGGGGGCGCGGGCGGTCCAGGAGCTGCTCGGGCTCGACCCCCAGCCCACCGCCGTCGTCTTCGACAACGACGTCATGGCCATCGGCGGCCTGGAGCAGGCGCGGTCCTCAGGGGTCGACGTCCCCGCCCGGCTGTCGGTCGTCGCCTGGGACGACTCGGCGCTGTGCCGGCTCTCCTCTCCCCCGCTGTCCGTGATGCACCACGACGTGCACGGGATGGGCCGCCTCATCGGCGAGGCCGTGCTCGACGCGATCGGGGGCGCGGCCCCGGTCACCCGCACCGCGCCCTTCCCCCGGCTGATCGTGCGTGGCTCCACCTCGTCCCCGGCCGCCGTCGATCCCGCGGCCCCGGCCGCCGTCGATCCCGCGGCCCCGGCCGCCGTCGATCCCGCGGCCCCGGCCGCCGAGAATCCCGACCCGGATCGTGGAACAGTGGGCCCATGACCGGGCCTGCCGAGCACCCCACGCCCCCGCCGCCTCCGCCCGTCGACCCCGAGGTGCTCACTGCGATCGCGCAGGGCACCACGCACGACCCGCACGCGGTGCTCGGCCCGCACCTGCTCGACGACGGATCCTGGGCCGTCGTGCGGGTGCTGCGCCCGTTGGCCGACGAGGTCGTCGTGATCACCACCGGCACCGACGGCGCCGTCGAGCACGCGGCCTCCCACGACGCGGCGGGCGTGTGGAGCGCCGTCGTGCCCGCCCTCGACGACGACGACGGCACCCGGCACGCTCCGGACTACCGGGTGCGCACGCGGTACGAGGACGACGATCAGACGGCGGACGACCCCTACCGGTTCCTGCCCACGCTCGGCGAGGTGGACCTGCACCTCGTCGCCGAGGGACGTCATGAAGAGCTGTGGCGCGTGCTCGGGGCCAACCCGCACCGCTATCCCAGCGCGCTCGGGGACGTCACGGGCACGGCGTTCGCGGTCTGGGCGCCGAACGCGCGCGGCGTGCGGCTCGTGGGCGACCACAACCGGTGGACGCCCGTGCACCCGATGCGCTCGCTCGGCTCGAGCGGGGTGTGGGAGATCTTCGTCCCCGGCGTCGGCCCGGGGACCCGGTACAAGTACGAGATCCTCGGCGCCGACCGGGTGTGGCGCGCCAAGGCCGACCCGCTGGCCAAGGGCACCGAGGTCCCGCCGGCCACGGCCTCCGTCGTCGTGGGCTCCGACCACGAGTGGGGCGACGACGCCTGGCTCGCCGCGCGCGCCGGACGGGACCCGCACACCGGCCCCGTCAGCGTGTACGAGGTGCACCTCGGGTCGTGGCGGCCGGGCCTGGGGTACCGCGAGCTCGCGGACGAGCTCACCGCGTACGTCGTCGACCAGGGGTTCACGCACGTCGAGCTCCTGCCCGTGGCGGAGCACCCGTTCGGCGGCTCCTGGGGTTACCAGGTCACCAGCTACTACGCGCCCACCGCGCGGTTCGGGCACCCGGACGACTTCCGGTACCTGGTGGACCGGCTGCACCAGAGCGGCGTCGGCGTCATCCTCGACTGGGTGCCCGCGCACTTCCCGCGCGACGAGTTCGCCCTCGCGCGGTTCGACGGCTCCCCGCTGTACGAGCACCCCGACCCGCGCCGCGGTGAGCAGCCGGACTGGGGCACGCTCGTCTTCGACTTCGGACGCCGGGAGGTGCGCAACTTCCTGGTCGCCAACGCCACCTACTGGTTCACCGAGTTCCACGTGGACGCGCTCCGGGTCGACGCCGTGGCGTCGATGCTCTACCTCGACTACTCCCGCAAGCCCGGCGAGTGGGAACCGAACGTCCACGGCGGCCGGGAGAACCTGGAGGCGATCGCGTTCCTCCAGGAGGCCAACGCCACCGCCTACCGGCGCCACCCGGGCGTGATGCTCATCGCCGAGGAGTCCACCGCGTACCCGGGCGTGACCCGCCCCACCGACGCGGGCGGCCTCGGCTTCGGGCTCAAGTGGAACATGGGCTGGATGAACGACTCGCTGCGCTACGTCGCGCACGACCCGATGTACCGCCGTTACCACCACCACGAGCTCACGTTCTCCCTGGTGTACGCGTTCTCGGAGCAGTACCTGCTTCCCATCAGCCACGACGAGGTGGTGCACGGCAAGGGGTCCCTGCTGCGCAAGATGCCGGGCGACCGCTGGCAACAGCTCGCCGGCGTGCGCGCCTTCCTCGCCTACCAGTGGACGCACCCGGGCAAGCAGCTGCTGTTCATGGGCAGCGAGTTCGCGCAGGACGCCGAGTGGAACGAGGGCGCCGGGCTCGACTGGTGGTTGCTGGAGAATCCCGGCCACGCCGGCGTCCAGCGCCTCGTGCGCGACCTCAACGCCCTCTACCGCACCACCCCCGCGCTGTGGGAGCAGGACTTCGACACCGCCGGTTTCGAGTGGCTCGACGCCGACGACGCCGACCACAACGTGCTGTCGTACGTCCGCCGCGACCGGGAGGGTCGCCCCGCCGTCGTGATCGTCAACTTCGCCGGCACCCCGCACGAGAGCTACCGCCTGGCCCTGCCCCAGGGCGGTACGTGGGCCGAGGCCCTGAACACCGACGCCCAGGACTACGGCGGCTCAGGGGTGGGCAACCTGGGGCAGGTGGAGGCGGCCGCCGTGCCCTGGAAGGGGCGCCAGCACTCGACGACGCTGCGCGTCCCCCCACTCGGGGCCCTGGTCCTCACCCCGTCCGCCTGACCCCTGCTTCGGCTGGGACGTCAGTACAGGCTGATCGCGAGGCGCTGCCGGGCCTTGCCGACGCGCGGGTCCGTGGGGCCGACGACCTCGAAGTAGTCGACGAGCCGGGCCCGGAGCGTCTCCTTGGTGTCCGCGTCAGCGCCGGGAAGCAGCTCCAGCAGGCGCGCGAACGCGTCCTCCACCTTGCCGCCGAGCATGTCCAGGTCCGCGACGGCCAGCTGGGCGTCGACGTCGGCCGGGGCGTCGGCCGCGGCCGTACGGACGGCCTGCAGGTCCGCACCCTGCGTGCGCTGCAGCAGCCTCACCTGCGCCAGGCCCGCCACCGCCTGGGCGTCCTTCGGGTCCTGCTTGATGGCCTTCTCGTAGGCGGCGACGGCGGTGTCCAGGTCGTCGCGCTCGATGGCGTCGTACGCCTCCTGGTGCAGCGGGGGCAGCGGCTCCTCGACGGGCTCGGCCTCCTCCACCGGCGCGTCGCCGCCCTGGCCGGGGGCCCGGCCGGTGACGCCGCTCTGCTCGGCCGCGGCCAGCACCTGGTCGAGCACGCCGCGCACCTGCTCCTCGCCCGCCGCGCCCTGGAACAGCGGCAGCGGCTGGCCCTGGATCACGGCCACGACCGTCGGCACGCCCTGCACCTGGAAGGCTGCGGCGACCTGCGGGTACGCCTGCGCGTCGAGCCGTCCCAGGAGGAACCGGCCCGCGTACTCCTCGGCGAGCCGGCCGAGCAGCGATCCCAGCTCGGCGTTCGACTGGTCGGTGGGGATCCACAGCAGCACCACGACGGGATACGTCGTGGAGTCCTGCACGACCTGCTGGAAGTTGGCGTCCGTCACGTCCAGCACGTACCCGCCGGCGGACGGCGCGCCGCCGGGCTCCCCCGGCGGTGGCGACTGCGGCCGGTTGAGCGCGGAGAGGTCGACGGCGCCGCGCGTGCTGATGCTCGGCTCGGGCGTGGCGTGAGTCATGGACGACATCCTAGGAGGCTAGTTGGAGGCCGACGTGGCGACGTGCGAGTAGCCGAGGCTCCGGACCTTCTCCCCGGAGTCCTTGGGCGGGACGTAGAGCGCGACCGTGTCCGTGTACCCCACGACGAGCTTGTTCGTCGGGTCGGCGTCTCCCAGCAGCGTCTCCTGCGTCTTGGAGTACGCCTGCACCTCCGCGCCCTCCTCGGTGGTCAGCTTCGACTTGCCGTCCAGCACGCCGACGACGAGCGCTCCGCCGTCGGCGGTGCGCACCACGCGCACGTCGTCCTCCCGGGCGGTGAACTCCACGGTGTACTTGCCGTCGGCGTCGTCGAACCCGGGCGTCGCGCGTACGTTCTTGGCGTCACCCTGGACCCGGGCGACGAGATCGGCGTCCGGCAGGTCGAACGTGTCGGCGAACGACGACTTCTTGGTGCCGAGCGAGACGATGTCCGCGTACTGCGCGAGCGCGTCGGCCGGGGACGCGACGAGCAGCTCGCCGTCGTCCGGCGCCAGGGGCTCGCTGCCGATCCGCGTGTCGGCGAAGTGCGGCATGTTGATGCCGGGTACGAGCTGCACCCAGGCCCACATCTTGTAGGGCTTGCGCGCGGTGTCCTGCTCGAAGACGACCAGGCGAGGCGTCTCCATGTTCTCCAGCCTCTCGGTGATGGAGAAGCTGGTCCGCGGCCAGGTGTTGGTCGTGGGGATGATCATCTGCTGCGAGTTGTTCGGGATGGCCGTCACGAACTCGTTGCTGTCGTTCGCCTTCGCCACCTTGAGCTGGCTCTTGCGCACCTCGAGCGCCGGCCCCGTGACCCGCGCCTTGAGGTCCGCGGACGTGCGGCTCTTGTCTGCCTTGTCCAGCGTCGCGGAGACCGCCTCGATGATGGCGACGTCCTGCTCCTCCGTCAGCACGGGACCGCTGAACGGCTCGCCCGCCTGCGGCGCAGGGATCTCCTCCGCGCACCCGGCGAGCAGGGCCGACGAGACGACGGCGGCGCTCACGACGGCGAGGGGACGACGTACGGTGCGGCGGTTCATCGGTTCTCCTGATCGGTCGTACCGTCGTTCTGGTCGGAGCCGAAGCCCCACGTGGCGCGCCACGCCGCTGCCCGGCCGGCCGGCGTGGACAGGTCCGGGGACCCCTCCTGCTCGGTGGCCGCAGGTTCTGCGGCGGGCGACTGCCGCACGGCCGGGACGGAGCCCGTGACGGCGCGCAGCACCCGCGCGACGCCGCCCTGCTCGGCGGCGCGCCGCGCCTCCTCCTGGGCGCGCAGCTCCCGGCGGGTCAGCCGCGGCATCGACCCGGTGATGGTCGGCTCGGGGGCCGCGTGATCCGGGACGGGCTGCGGTACCGGTGCCGGCGCGACGTCGGCGACCGGCTGCCCGACGGCGCCGGCCTCCTCGGGGGCGGCGTTCTCGCCCTGGGCCGGCCAGCCGGCCTGTTCCCGCTGCTGGCGCCGCGAACGGCGCAGGAGTCGCGCGGCGACGGGCACCTCGGCCGTCCCGCTCCCGTTCTCGCCGGCGACGGGCTCGGCGGCCTCGTCGGGTGCCGGGGGGATCGAGGATGCGGCCGCGCCGGCGGGCGCAGCGGGTTCGGCGGGCTCGGACGCCCCGGCGGGACCGGCCGTCCAGGCCGGCGTGTTCGCGGGCCGTTCCGTCGCACGCACGGGGGCGAACGGGTTGGCGCCGGCGAACGGCGCAGGGCTCGCGTCCTGGGCCCCGTCGTCGGTCTCCGGTGCGGAGACGGAGCCCAGGTCCCGCGACCCGGCGCGGGACTCCTGGCGCGTGGTGTCGCCCCGCCCGGTACGGGCGGCGCGCGCCTTGCTCCGCCGTCCGCCGACGACGATGACCGCGGCGCCGAGGAGGACCAGGACGGCCCCGACCCCGATCCCGGGCCACAGGTACGGCGTGCTCACGGCACGCGGCCACGTCAGCTCGAGCGTGGGCGCCTGCGCGCCCTCGCCCACGCCGGCCGCCAGGAGGGTCCAGCGGCCCGGACGGTCGCTCCACCGCAGGGTCACGGTGCCCTCGTCCGACGTCTCGGCCACCCACATGTCGGAGCCCGCCGGCTCCGGGCCGGTCACCGGCTCCTCGGCGGCAGCCTCGTCGTCAGCAGCAGCCTCGTCGTCGGCAGCAGCCTCGTCGTCGGCAGCGGCCTCGTCGGCCGGCGCCTCGCCCTCGGTGACCCGCAGGCTCTCCCAGTCCGACAGACCGGTGACGCGCGAGAACGGGTCCTCGCCCACCCAGCCGAGCACGTCGACGTCACGCCCCACGGCGAGCGTCACCCGCTGGCCCTCGGGAACGGTCGCGGTGACGGTGACGTCGTCGCTCACCAGACCCAGGACACCGGGGTCCGTGATGATCATCGTGCCGTCACCGACCGGTTCGGCCGTGGCGACCACCGTGTCGGTGGCGCGCCAGACCGTGGCGGACGCGACACCGAGCGCGACGGTGGCCAGCCCCAGAAGGACCAGGACACCGCCCAGAATGCGTTGCAGCACCGAGCTTCCCTTTCGACGTGGACAGTCCAGCATAGGGACGGCCGCACTCCGGCCGTCCACGCACGGGCACCCGAGCCCGCCGGTTCACCAACCCTTCACGAGTCGCGTACCAGCACCGCGCCCCGACCTCCGCCACCGCTCACAAACTGCCCGGAGCCTCGGCCGTCGCGCACGAGTCGGGCGCGCGGACAGCACGATTGTCCAGGAAGGGGAAGAATGTCATGAGTATCGACGCCGACCGCACGCCACTATCCTGGCGGCGCCCGCGGCCAACCACCACGTACGGAGGTCTGCACGTGTCCGACGAGCGCACGCTCTTCCCCATCACCATGCGCGGCTACGACCGCGTCCAGGTCGAGAGCCACATCGCACGACTCGAGCAGGCCCTGGAGGAAGCCCGGCGCAGCGTCGAGGCCACCGACGCCCGCACGATGCAGCTGTCGTCCGAGCTGGCCGAGACCCAGCGCCAGCTCCGCGAGAACGAGAAGCCGTCGTACGCCGGCCTCGGCGCCCGCGTCGAGCGGCTGCTCCGTTCTGCCGAGGAACAGTCGGCCGAGGTGCTCACCCAGGCCAACCAGCAGGCCGCGGACATCATGGCGCGCGCCAAGCTGTCCGCCGGTCAGGTCCGCGCCCGCGCCGAGTCCGAGGCGTCCGAGCTGCTGGGCAGCGCCCGCCGGGAGGCCGAGGAGATCCGCTCGACGACGGCGTCCGAGGCCGAGGGCACCCTCCTGGCCGCCCAGCGTCGTGCCGAGGAGCTGGTCGGCTCCGCCGAGCGCGAGGCCGCACTCATCACGAGCACGCTCAGCGCGGAGGAGAGCGAGCGCCGCGCCGCGCTCGAGCGCGAGATCGGCGTCCAGCGCTCCACCGCGGAGCGCGAGACGACCGAGCTGCGCGTGACCGCCGAGCGGGACACAGCGCAGCAGCGGGCACAGGTCTCGGCCGAGGCGGCCGCCCTGCGCGAGGAGGCCGAGCGGGAGTCGAACGACCTGCTCGAGCGCACCCGTCGCGAGGCCGCGCGGATCATCGCCGAGGCCAAGCACCAGGCCGCGGAGTCGGCCGACACGGTGACGACCGAGCTCGAGGACCTGCGTGAGCGGGCTCGCGCGATGCTCGCGAACTCCGAGCTCGAGCTCGCGCAGCGGCGCGAGCAGGTCGAGCACGAGGCCGCCGCGCGGCACGACGCTGCCCGTCAGGAGACCGAGCAGCTCGTCCGGGCCGCGGAGGAGCACGCCGCCGAGGCCGAGAAGCGCGTCGCGCTGGCGCTGCAGCAGGCCGAGAAGGTGCGGACCGAGTCGGACGCGTACGTCAAGCAGCTGGTGTCCGACGCCCGCCGGACGGCGGACGGGATCGTCGCCGAGGCCCGCCAGTTCGCCGAGCAGACGGTCAACGACGCCCAGGCCGAGTCGGAGCACCACCGCACCACCGCACAGCGCCAGCTCGAGGACCTCACGCAGCGCCACGACTCGATCAACTCCTACCTCGAGGAGCTCCGCGGGCTGCTGGGTGCGGAGAAGCGCGGCGCCGAGGCGCCGGACGACGACGCGTCCGTGACGCAGGACCGCGACTCCACCCGGGGCGACCGCACGCCGGGCCAGGCCGCGCGCGCGTCACTGGCACAGCCCGCCCCCGTCGCGAGCCTCTCGCTGCCCGTGCCGGACGCGGAGCCGGAGGCGGACGACACGGCCGGACGCGCCGACACGGCGGAGAGCACCACCGCCGACGCGGCGGACGCCGACGACGTCGCGGACGGCCCGTCCGCCGCTCAGACCGGCGAGACCGAGGCCGCCGCCGCGCAGGCCACCGGTGCCGCCAAGGCGACCAAGGCCGCGAAGGGCACCAAGGCAACCGGGGCCGCCGGGACCGCCAGGACCACCGGAACCGGCGGCGACGCCGACGACGAGACCGCCGCACCGACCAAGGCCTGAGCCTGACCGGCGGCGTCCGGGACCGATGCCGTCAGCGCTGCCAGGGCCAGCGCGGCGGCGCCGCCCGCTCGGACACCCGCCGGTGCAGCAGCGCGAGCGCGGCGGCGACCGTCGCCGGGTCCTCCACCGCGCTCATGTGCCCCACCTGGGGAACGACGGTGAGGGCACCGTCCTTGGCCGCGTGCACCATGTGCTCCGCCTCGACGAGCGGCGCGACCTCGTCCTCCGCGCCGACGACCACGGCGACCGGGCCGTCGAACCGGCGCACCACCTCGGTGCGGTCGGGCCGCGCGGCCATGGCCCGCTGCGCCCAGGCGACCCCGGCCGGCGACTGTCCGCGGATCCACGACTCGAGCGTGGGGAACAAGTTCCGGCGCTGCGTCACGCTCGTGCGGCCGAGCAGCGTCGCGGGCATGCCGAGCACGGCGTCGAGCGTCTGCGTCTCGGTCACGGTGTCCGCGATCCGGCGTCGGTGGTCGCGGGCCGCCGCGGTGTCGGCGGTCGACCTGGTGTCGACCAGCCCCAGCCCGACGACGAAGCCCGGGTGACGCTCGGCCAGCGCCAGGGCGACGTAACCGCCCATCGACAGGCCGACCACCACCGCGTTGCCCTCCCCCTGGTCCCGCAGGGTCGCGTGCACGGCGTCGGCGGCGTCCTCGAGCCGCGGCGGCATGCCACCCAGCTCGGAGTGGCCCTGGCCGGGCAGGTCGACCCCGATGGCACGCACCCCGGCGGGCAGGGCCTGCGCGGCCGCCGCCCACATGCGGTGGTCCAGCGGGAAGCCGTGCAGCAGCACGAGCGGGATCCCGGCGCCGTCGTGCAACGGGTACGTCGCCAGGGCCGCGGAGGTGGTGGTCATCGTCGACTCCTCACTGGTTCGTCTCGTCGGGCGGGCGCCCGGCGGGCTGTGGTGTCAGGTCGTGGGTGCGTCCTGGACGGCGCGGACGACCTCGCCGTCGTGGTGCGTGGGCAGGGGCGGGTGCCCGGGGAGCACGTGCGCCACGATCTCGTCGAGCACTCGACGCACGGCAGGCTCCCCCACCCACAGGTGCTTGGCGCCGTCCACCCCAATGACTTCCGCCTGGGGGACGCGCGCGAACCGGCGGCGGGCCTCGTCGGGGCGCAGGTAGTCGTCGTGCTCGGGCACGAGCACGACCAGCGGCCTGCCGAACGCGGCCCACCGGTCGAGGTCCTCGTCCGTGGCGCGGTGCAGGGGCGGGGAGAGCAGGATCGCGCCCTCGACGCTCGGGTCCGCCCCGTGCTTGAGGACGAGCTCCGTGCCGAACGACCAGCCCACGAGCCACGGGCGGGGCAGCTCGCGGAACTCCGCGAGCTCGATCGCGGCGGCGACGTCGTACCGTTCCGCGTCCCCGCCGTCGAACGCCCCCTCGGACGTGCCGCGGGGCGACGAGGTCCCCCGGGTGTTGAAGCGCAGCACCGCCAGGTCGGCGAGCTCGGGCAGGCGCCAGGACGCCTTGCGGTAGACGTGCGAGTCCATGTACCCGCCGTGCGTGGGCAGCGGGTGGAACGTCAGGAGCGTCGCGACGGGGTCGCGCTCCGCGGGCAGCGCGAGCTCGCCGACGAGGGTGAGCCCGTCCGCGGTGTGCAGCTCGACGTCTTCCCGCCGTGCCGGCAGCACGGTGAGCGAGCGGATCTGGTGGCCGGTGGCGTCGTCGTTCATCGCCACCAGCCTAGATCCGGCGCAGGGCCTCGGCTGGCCGGACGACGACGGGCACCTGCGGGCGGCACGTCAGCGCAGCCGGCCGCGGCGTTCCCAGCACGAGCCGTGCCAGTGGCGGCGGTCCTGGAGCCCCGCCTCCTCGCCGCCCACCACGTCACGCGGCCACGCCACGACGTGCGGCGTGCCCGGGGGGATCTCCTGCCGGCACGTCGGGCAGCGGTAGGTCTTCTCGCCGCCGCGCACCCGCCGCACCGTCCACTCGCCGTCGGCGGCGCTCTCCCGGCGCACGCCGCCGAGGGCACGGTCGAGGTCGAGCGGGGGCGGCTCGGCCCCCCAGGGGCGCTTGCGGGACGGGCGACGCGACGGCATGCCTCCCATTGTCACGCCGATGGTCACGCCGATGACCACCTGGGCCGGGACGGCCAGCGACTCTCGCGCGCCGTGGCGCCGGCGTGTGGTGCGGCGCAGGCACGCCGGCCGCGCCGTTCGGGCACGAGGTCGGCACAGGCTCCCCACGCCCGCTCTGCGCTCTCCCTGCCCGCGATCAGGTGCGGCCGTTACAGTGTCCCGGTTCGCCCCCACGACCGAAGGACCCTTCGTGAAGCTCCGTACGTCCGCCGGCGCCGTCGCGCTCGCGCTGACCGCAGCCCTGACCCTGACCGCCTGTGGCGACGACGGGGCCGACTCCGATCCCCAGCCCGAGGAGTCCTCGTCGTCCGCCGCGGCGACCGAGGCTCCCGCGCCCACCGCCGAGGACGTCGCCGCGCTCGAGGCGGTCACCGTCGAGGGCGAGCCTGGAGAGGAGCCGAAGCTCACCTTCGAGGCCCCCCTCGAGGTCTCGGCGCCCACCACCCGCGTCGTCGACGAGGGTGACGGCGACGCCCTCGCCGAGGGCTCGCGGGTCACCATGCAGTACATCGCGTACGACGGGAACGCGGAACGCCTCGGCTCCACGTGGGAGACCGACTCGCCGGAGACCTTCATCCTCGGCGACCAGAACTATGGGCTGCTCACCGATGCGCTGGACGGCCAGAAGGTCGGCGCCCGCATCATGGTCGCCAACTCGGTCGCGGGCAACGACGGCACCACGCAGACCGTGCTGAACTTCCTCGAGATCACCGACACCGCCCCGACACCCAGCCGCGCCGAGGGCACGGCCGTCGAGCCGGCCGAGGGCCTCCCCACCGTCACGCTGGCGGACGACGGAGCGCCGAGCATCGAGATCCCCGAGGGCTACGAGGCTCCTGACGAGCTGGTCAGCCAGCCGCTCATCAAGGGCGACGGCGAGAAGGTCACCGCCGACCAGCAGGTGTACGTCCAGTACTCCGGCTGGACGCTCGACGGCGAGCAGTTCGACTCCTCCTGGGAGCGCGGCGTCCCGTTCACCTTCTCGATGCAGGGCGGCGTGATCCCCGGCTGGATCGACGGCGTGAAGGGCCAGCCTGTCGGCAGCCAGCTCCTCCTGGTGATCCCCGCCGACCAGGCGTACGGCGCCGAGGACGACGGGTCGCACGAGCTCGCCGGCAAGCCGCTCGTCTTCGTGGTCGACGTCCTCGCCGCGTGGTGACCTCCAGCACTGCTCCCTGAGCTGAAGGTCTCTCACCTGACGACGGGCCCCGGTACGCCGGGGCCCGTCGTCGCGTCTAGCCTCGACGCATGAGCCCACAGCCCGCCGAGACGGCGACCGAGACGATGGCACCGACGAGCCCTCCGGAGCGCGAGGTCCTCACCTGGACGCGGCTGCCTGTCGCCGTCCGCGAGCTCGCGGAGCAGGTCGTGGCGAGCGGGTTCCTGCCCGACGTCGTCGTCGCGGTGGCCCGCGGCGGCCTGGTCCCCGGTGGCGCCATGGCGTACGCGCTCGGGACCAAGGGGGTCGGTACGCTCAACGTCGAGTTCTACACCGACATCGGCCAGACCCTCGACGACCCGCGAGTGCTGCCGCCGCTCATGGACACCTCCGAGCTGCCCGGCGCGAAGGTGCTGGTCGTCGACGACGTCGCCGACTCCGGGCGCACCCTCGCGCTCGTCATGGGGATGCTCGCCGCGCAGGGCGCCGACGCACGGTCCGCGGTGCTGTACACCAAGCCGCGCACGATCATCCGGCCCGACTACTCGTGGCGCGACACCGACCTGTGGATCACGTTCCCCTGGTCCGCCGACCCGCCCGTCACCGGCGCGGGCAGCGCCCCCGCCTGACGGCGCCGGGTCGGCCGGCCGACGTCAGCTCGTGGCGCTGCGGCAGGCCGCGCACGTACCGAAGAGCTCGACCTCGTGCGTGATGTCGGCGAACCCGTAGGTCGCCCCGACCTCGTGGGCCCAGCGCTCGACGCTGGGACCGTCGATCTCCTCGGCCCGGCCGCAGACGCGGCACACCAGGTGGTGGTGGTGCTTGCGCGTCTCGCACCGCCGGTACAGGTTCTCGCCCTCGCCCGTCCGCACAGTGTCGAGCTCGCCCGCGTCGGCGAGACGCTGCAGCCCCCGGTAGACGGTGGCCAGGCCGACCTTGTCCCCACGCTCGAGCAGGGTGCGGTGGATCTCCTGTGCGCTGCGGAACTCGGACAGGTCGTCGATCGCGTCGTTCAGCGCCGCGCGCTGGCGGGTCATCCGTGCCACGGCGGTCACCTCCTTCAGGCAGGGGAACACCCGAGGATCTCACAGGATTCCGCGGCGCCGGCCCCCGGGCCGGGGTGCTGTCCGGCCGCTCAGTCGGCCCTGGCGGGTCAGGGAGCCTCGTCGCAGACCAGGCCGCTCCGCAGGGCGGCGAGGTTGGCGCGCATGACGTCCAGGTAGTCGGAGCCCGCGTCCGACTGCCCCTCGAGCGGGTCGAGCCTGTCGGTGGCCACACCGAGATCGTCCACGAGGGCCTGGGCGACCTTGGGGCTGGTGATGACCTCGAAGTAGATCGTCTCGACGCCCGCGTCCCGCACGACGGACCGGACGTGACGCAGGCGGGCGGGCGACGGCTCGACCTCGGGGTCGAGGCCGACGATGCCGACCTGGTTCAGGTCGTAGCGCTCCGCGAGATAGCCGAACGCCTCGTGCGAGGTCACGAGCGTGGCGCCGGCGCACGGAGCGAGCGAGGTGCGGTACTCCTCGTCGATCGCGGCCAGCTCGTCCGCGAGCGCCGCGGCGTTCGCCGCGTAGTCCGCCGCGTTGCCGGGGTCCGCCGCGGCGAGCTCGTCCGCGACCCTGCGGGCGGCGGCCGCCAGCAGGGCCGGGTCCTGCCAGAAGTGAGGGTCGACGGCGTCGCCGGGCCTGGTGTCCGCGGCCGTGCCCTGCCCACCGGCCTCACCGGGGCCCGGACCGGCCACCTCGGCGGTGTCGACGACGTGGTCGGGCCGTTGCGCCGCGACCGCCTCGTCGGTCGCGGCCTGCATCCCCGACAGGTACACCACGACGTCGGCACTGCCGAGCAGCCGCACCCTCGCCGGCGACAGCTCCAGGCCGTGCGGGTCGGCAGCGGGAGGCGTGAGGTTGTGCACCGTCGTGTGCTCCCCGCCGACGCGCTCGGCGACGAACTGCAGCGGGTAGAAGGACGCGACGACCTCGACGGCATCGTCCGACGGCGGGGAGGCGCAGGCCCCGAGGGCTCCGGCGGCCAGTGCCGTGGTGATCAGGGCGGTGAGCGGGGTGGCGAGCGGCCGGCGGGTGCGCAGCGTGGGCATGGTGGTGGGGCTCCAACGGGTAGAGACGGTGCGGTGAGGCCGGGCGACGCACGACGGCGGTGGCACCGGCCGGGTGCCACCGCCGTCGCGTCGTGTGCGGTGGGTCGTGCGGTCAGGGTGGCGCAGGGTCAGTGCGCGTCGCCCTCGCCCTCGGCGTGCTCGTGCTCCTCCTCGGAGTGCTCGCCGCTCTCGGCGTGCTCGGTGGAGCCGCCCTCGACGTCGCCCGAGATGCCGTTGATCTCGTTGGGCACGACGTCGAGCTGGACCGTGCTCCACACCTCGCCGGACTCGATGTCGACCGCGCTGACGGTCCGGTGCGCCGGGTCGGTGACGTACGCGGAGCCGTCCAGCATGAAGATCGCCGGACGCGGCTGCTGCCACTCGGCCGGCTCCTCCCACGCGTCGATGACCGGGACGGACTTGGTGATCTTCGCCGTCCGAGGGTCGATGACGTGGATCTTCCCGTCCGTGCCGAGCACGAGCCCTTCGCCGTGCTCACCGCGGGCGAGGGACCGGAACGTGTAGCTGGACGGCAGGTCGACCAGCGTGATGGTGCCCGTGGTCGTGTCGGTCAGCGACACGCGCGTGGGCCGCTCCAGCTCCGCGTCCGGGTCGGACTTGTAGTCCCCGAGCACGACGGGCGAGGTCTCGCTCCCCGCCTGGTTGCCGATGCGCCCGTAGGCGTCGGGGCTGTCGACCTTGGTGATCTTCTGGTCCTTGACGATCAGGACGCCGTCCTCGCAGCCCGCCAGCACGACCTCGTCGGCGGCGACGGCCTCGCCGTGGATGCCGGGGCACTCGTCCGAGGCCGCGATCTCGCGGTCGTTCTCGTCGAGCACCTTCAGGCCGGTCCGCGCGTCGGCCGTGCCCTCGGAGACGATCAGGCTGCCGTCGGTCAGCTCGACGGCGACGCCGTGGTGAGCCACCGGGGTGGTGTGCTCCCGGACCTCGGGCTCGGCGTCGTCGACCGCGGTGGAGTCGAGCACCGTGACCTGCCCCGTGCCGTCGTCGAACAGCGCCGTGCGACCGTCGTGCACCACGGCGTGCCCGGGCGTCGTGGCCTCGAACATCGTGTCGGTGAGTCGGGGGTCGGCGGTGTAGTAGTGCGCGTGGTCGCCGTGCGGCTCGGCCCAGGCGCCGCCGTCCAGCACCTGGAAGCCGCCCGTGGTCGAGACCAGCAGGTGGCGGCCGTCGCCGGCCCCGTTGATCCGGTTGAAGCCTTCCAGCTCGATGTCGCCCACCTGCTCCAGCGAGCCCGCGTCGAGCACCTGGATGCCGCCGTCGTAGGTGATCGCGATGCGTGGTGTGTAGGTGGCCGCTTCGGTGGCCTGCGCCTGCTCCTCGGCCGGGGTCTGGGCCGCCGACGATCCGGCGCCGGGTTCGGCGTCCCCCGACGAGCAGGCGGCCAGGGCGACGAGCGGGAGGACCAGCCCGAGGGAAGCGAGCCCTCGGGCGCGCGTCCGCTTTCGTGCAGTGAGAGTCATGGGGTGCTGGACCTCGCGGCGGACGGGCCGACGCGAGGCCGTCTCCTTTCAGGTGGGGGTGTCTTCCGGGGCCGTTGAGGCGACCGGGGCAGAACGTACCACGAATGAGAATCGTTCTCATTCACATTGATTGAGACCGGCTGCGAGCCGCGGACGACCCCCGGCCGGCGCGTGACCAGGCGAGCAGCCGGCAGGCAGCCGGCAGGGTGCCGTCGGCTCAGCCGGGCGTGACCAGGCCGCGCCGGACGGCCCGGTCAAGGCGCCCAGGCACCGGGACGGTGCGGCCGTCGACAGCGACGGGCACCAGGGGTGGCACCGACGCCTTCACCGGGCCCGGCGGGACCGGGTGCGCGACCTCGACGTCTTGCCCCTGGGGACGGCCATGGGGCGCCGCCCATTCTGATCGGCCTAGGGACTCACCCCTGGCGGGCCTTGAACCGAGGGTTCTGCTTGTTGATGACGTACGTCCTGCCGCGGCGGCGGACGATCTTCGACCCCGCGGCGAGCCTGAGCGAACGCAGCGAGGAGCGGACCTTCATCGCGCCCCCTTCGTGCCGTAGCGTTGGTGGAACCTCTCGACGCGGCCCGCTGTGTCGACGACGCGCGCGCTGCCGGTCCAGAACGGGTGGGAGGCGCTGGAGATCTCGACGTCGACCACGGGGTACGTGGCGCCGTCCTCCCACTCGATCGTGCGGGCGGGCACCCCGGGCCCGCCGGGAGCCTGGCCCGCGAGCGTGGACCGCGTGAGGAACGCGGACCCGGCCCCGGGGTCGCGGAAGACGACGGGCCCGTACGTGGGATGGATGCTCTTCTTCATCGATCTACCTCTCTCATCAGCTGGACTTGGTCACGCCGGGCAGCTCGCCGCGCCTCGCCTGCTCGCGCAGCCGGATGCGGGACAGGCCGAACGCACGCAGGAAGCCGCGAGGCCGGCCGTCGACAACGTCGCGATGGCGCACCCTGGTGCGGCTCGCGTCGCGGGGCTGACGCTGCAGCTCCATCACGGCGGTCGCGCGGTCCTCCGCGCTCGACGAGGGGGACGCGACGACCGCCTTGAGCTCGGTGCGCCGCACGGCGTACCGGGCGACGACCTCCTGACGGCGGTCGTTGGCGGCGATCTTGGACTTCTTGGCCATCAGCGCTCCTCGCGGAAGTCGACGTGCTTGCGGATCACCGGGTCGTACTTCGTGAGCACGAGCCGGTCCGGGTCGTTGCGCCGGTTCTTGCGGGTCACGTAGGCGAAGCCCGTGCCGGCCGCGGACCGGAGCCTGACGACCGGGCGCAGGTCGGTGCGGGACGCCATCAGACCCTCCCCCCCCCCGCGCGAGGATCCTGGCGACCACGACGTCGATGCCCTGGCGGTCGACGGTCTTGATCCCCTTGGCGCTCACGCGCAGGGTGACCTTCCTTCCGAGCGAGGGCACCCAGTAGCTCTTCTTCTGGATGTTCGGGTCCCAGCGGCGCTTGGTGCGCACGTGGGAGTGCGAGACCGAGTGGCCGAAGCCCGGGGCCGTCCCGAGGACCTGGCAGCGGGCGGACATGGCGCCCCCTTCCTGAGTTGGCAAGTTGTTGAGAACGCTTCTCAGCAGGCTAGATTCTGGCACAACAGATAATCATTATCAACAAGAAAGGGATCCCGTGCCCGCAGCGCCCCACCCGAACCTGATCGCCCTCAGCATGCTCGTCACCGTCGACCCGGTCCTGCGCGAGTCGGCAGTGGCCGGGTGGCTATGACAGGTTCGTTGAGGACCACCGTGACGGCTTGACTTGGGACCACCTGGGTCGGGCTGGTTGTGGTGTGACGGTCTGATTCGGACCCACCCCGAGCGTCTACCCGGGTTGCGGCACCGATGCCGTGAGCCTGGATGGATGGAGACGTCGCGAGTGGAGCTGTATGCGCTGATCAGGCGGGATGCGAGAGTCGAGGGTGCCTCGATCCGCGAGCTCGCGCGCCGGTACCGCGTGAGCCGGAACACCGTCAGGCAGGCGTTGCGGTCGGCGACTCCGCCGCCGAGGAAGACGCCGGTGCGAACGGCCCCGAGGTTGGAGCCGTTCAAGTCTGCGATCGACGGGATGCTCCGGACGGACTTGACCGCACCGAAGAAACAGCGTCATACGGCCCGCCGGGTTTGGGTGCGATTGGTCGAGGAGCACGACGCCGGCGATCTGTCGTACTCCACGGTGCGGGACTACGTCCGGAATCGTCGTCCGCAGATCCTGGCCGAGGCCGGTGTCCCGGTGGGTGAGGTGATGGTGCCGCAGGAGCATGCCTGGGGCGGCGAGGCGGAGGTCGACTTCGGCGAGGTCTACGTGATCCTCGCTGGGGTCAAGACGAAGTGCCACCTGTTCACCTTGCGCCTGTCCGCGTCGGGCAGGGCGGTGCACCGCGTCTATGCGTCCCAGGGGATGGAAGCTTTCCTCGAAGGCCACATCGCGGCGTTCACCGAACTCGGCGGCATCCCCACCCGCCACATCAGGTACGACAACCTCTCCTCCGCGGTCTCCGAGGTGCTCTACGGAACCGGCCGGCGCAGGACGGAGAACCAGCGCTGGACGGTGTTCCGCTCGCACTACGGGTTCGACGCGTTCTACTGCCGCCCGGGGATCGAGGGCGCACATGAGAAGGGCGGCGTCGAGGGCGAGGTCGGCCGGTTCCGACGGCAGCGGCTCACGCCTATGCCTGAGGTCGCCTCGTTGGACGAGCTGAACCAGCAGATCATCGCCTGGGACCTGACCGACGACAATCGGCGAATCAGCGGGCGAGCTCGCACCGTGGGACAGGACTTCGCCGTCGAGCGCGAGCACCTGGCCGCCCTTCCCGATGAGGTCTTCGACCCCGGCACCATCCTCACCCCCAGGGTCGACCGGTCCGCGCTCATCACCGTGCGCACGGCCCGCTACTCCGTGCCCGCTCACCTGATCGGGCGCAAGGTGCGTGTGAGCCTGCGCGCGTCCCACCTGGTCGTGTTCGACGGCCGCAAGATCGTCGCGACGCATCCGCGGGTGATCGCCAAGGGCGGGCAGTCCGTGCTGCTGGACCACTACCTCGAGGTCCTCAAGCACAAGCCCGGAGCCCTGCCCGGGGCGACGGCTCTCGCGGCTGCGCGGGCGGCTGGCACGTTCACCCCGGCGCACGACGCGTTCTGGGCCGAGTCTCGCAAGGTCAACGGCGACGGGGCCGGGACCCGTGAGCTGATCGAGGTCCTGCTGCTGCACCGCCACCTGCCCGGCCACGCCGTCGCGGCCGGTATCGAGGCCGCGCTCCAGGTCGGCGCGGTGAGCGCCGACGTCGTCGCACTCGAAGCACGCCGACTCACCGCCGGCCAGCCCTCAGGCGGCGGTGATGTCCCGGCGTCTGGGTCGGCCTTGGCGGGGAAGGTCGTCTCGCTGACCCAGCGTCGCCTCGCGGACCCGGCCGCGGTCATCGCCGGCCTGCCACCCGATGCTCGCCCGCTGCCGACCGTGACCGCCTACGACGACCTCCTCGCGGCCCGACGCACCACAACGAACGAGACCACGCCCACCGACCTGGAAGAAGGAACCGCATGACCACCACCACCGCAGCACCGACGTCGACAACCTCCCTTGGAACCTTTCCCGGTTCTCGGCGGCGGGGCCCGCTGACCGAGCAGGCCGCTGCCGCGGCGATCGACCAGGCCTGCCGTCGCCTGCGGCTGCCGACGATCCGGACCAACGTCGAGGCCACCACCGCTGCGGCGCAGCGCGACCAGATGTCCTACGAAGGGTTCCTCGCCGAGCTGCTGCTCGCGGAGTGCGACGACCGCGACCGCCGCTCCACCATCCGACGGGTCAAGGCGGCCGGGTTCCCGCGCAACAAGTTCCTCGACGACTTCGACTTCGATGCCAACGGCGACATCAACCCGGCCACCATCGGGGCCTTGGCCACGTGTGACTGGGTGCGCCGCGGCGAGCCCCTGTGCCTCATCGGGGACTCCGGCACCGGCAAGAGCCACCTGCTCATCGCCCTGGGCACCGTCGCCGCAGAGCAGGGCTTCCGCGTGAAGTACACGCTCGCGACCAAGCTGGTCAACGAGCTCGTCGAGGCTGCCGACGAGATGCGCTTGGCGAAGACGATCGCCCGCTATGGCCGTGTCGACCTGCTGCTGATCGACGAGCTCGGATACATGGAGCTCGACCGCCGCGGCGCGGAACTTCTCTTCCAGGTTCTGACCGAACGCGAGGAGAAGAACTCCGTCGCGATCGCCTCGAACGAGTCCTTCTCCGGCTGGACCAAGACGTTCACCGACCCCAGGCTCTGTGCGGCGATCGTCGACCGCCTCACCTTCCACGGCACCATCATCGAGACCGGCACCGGCTCCTACCGCCTCGCCCACAGCCGACAGGCCCAGCAGGCCTAAGTAGCCCGATTCCTTGCCTTCGTGAGGACAACAGTGCCTCGTCCGTCAGATGACGGACGAGGCACTGTCTGCGCATGCTGGGGCGAGAGCGCTCAGCCGCGTCGGATCCAGTCCGCCTGCCAGGAGTAGTCGCCGTGCGCCACCTCGGAAACCGTGAGGGTGACCTCCTCGCCCGGCACCAACTCACGGAACGCTCCGTCCGGTGCGTCGATCGCCGCGAACAGCGCCCAGACCGCCCGGCCATCGGCGAGGCGCACCGCCCCGACGCCCTGTTCCTCGTCCCACGCGGTGACCACACCGCGGAATCGCTCCGATCCCACGCGACCTCCTCCGTTTGTCACTTGCGAGGGTAAATCGTCGTCGTGACCGTCAGCGCGCCAGGGAGAATCTTGCCCTTGCACTTCACCTCGAACGTGATGAGGTCGGAGGACTTGACCGTCGAGGGCACCTTCACCGGCTTGAACGAGCCGTGGAAGAGGTAGGACTTGGGCACATTCTTGTGCGGTGCGTTCATGCCCTGCTTCTTGCCGTTCAGCCACCACTTCATGCCACGCTCATTCACCTTCCCCACGATCTGACGCTGAAGCGACGGCTGGATCTTCAGCCCCCAAACGACGTTCTTGTACTTGGGGCAGTTGTTCTGGAACGTGATCGTCATGTTCGCATCCCAGAACGACTTCGCCTGCTTGCACTTCAGCGTCTTGTTTGTGGCCGCGCGGAGCACACCGCGAGAAGCGGCATCGTCACGCACCGCGGCCACCTGCTCATCCGTCGGGAGCCCCGGCACCGCTTCCGTGACCGCCTGCTCCAGATTCGCCGCCACCGCAGGGACGACCGCGACATCCTCGGGACCCGCGTCGACGAGGTCGGCAATCTCCTCCGCAGCCTCCTCGCGATCCTGGGGCTCCAGAGCGTCCAGGTTCACAACCAGCGAGGACGCCACATCGGACGACTCCGCGGCGGGAAGGTCCACCGTCGCCACCTGCGCGAGCGGGTCGGAGAACTCCTCACCGAGTGGAGGCGCTACCGCGACAGCCGCCACCTCCTCATCGCTCGCGACTGCGGTAGGCGTGTCGAGCTCGTCCGCCAGCACCGCCTCCCACTCCGCCGACGTGAGGCCCCCATGTTCCCCACCGCCCGTGCCGCTATCGGCAGTCGCCGCAACTGCCGCGGGTGCGACAAGTCCGCAGAGGGTTAGCGTTGCGATTCCTGCAATCACATTGCGCTTCCTCGAGGATCTGTGTTTCACGTTCGCTTCCTTTCACTGATGGTGCGCGAGAAGTTACGCACAGCGACACCGGAAGCGCAACGCCGAACTAGATGATTCAACGGTCAATAATTCAAAGTAGACCTACCTGGGCGCGACCCTGCGTCCACGCGTGGGACAGGTGGTCCCGTTTCAAGCCGTCATGGTGGTCCACATTCGGGTTGACACAGCCAGCCGGGCTCGTCCTCGGCTCCCCCGGGACTGTCGCCGTCCGCCACGACCTGCTGCCCGGCGAGGGCGCGCTGCGCCGGGTCGTCGTCGACGCGCTCGCCGCCCAGCTCGAACAGGCCGACCTGGTGGTGACCACCGGTGGCTCGCCGACGGGCTCCGGGCTCGTCGACCGCGTGCGGGGCACCGCCACGCGCCGCAGCGACGGGATGCATCGCGAACCGCCCCGACTCAGCCTGCCTGTGGGACTCCGCAGGCGGTCAGACCTGCATCGCCGACCTCGGGGGCTGGCAGGAGGCCGCGCCCGGCGTCGAGCCGCGCACCCGGATCCACGTCGTGGGCGCCGGCGACCCGCACGCCGCGCGCCGCCTGCGGCGCCGCCCCCGCGAGGCGTTCACCGCCGCCCTGACCACCGGCGACGAGACGGCCGACGGGGGCCTGCACTGGCTCGGCCGTGCGGACGTGCTCGCACCGTGGCTGGGTGACCGCACACCGGCCTGAGCGCCGGCGGCATCACGGGTGCGCACGGACGGGGGCACGCGACAAGGCCCGGACCCGCGCGACTGCGCGGGTCCGGGCCTTGTGGTCGGCCGATGCGGGCGGCCGGAGCCTGAGCCGGGGCTCAGAAGTCCCAGTCGTCGTCCTGCGTCGCCACGGCCTTGCCGATGACGTAGGAGGAACCGGACCCGGAGAAGAAGTCGTGGTTCTCGTCGGCGTTGGGGCTCAGGGCCGCGAGGATCGCCGGGTTCACCGCGGTGTCCTCCTTGGGGAACAACGCCTCGTAGCCCAGGTTCATCAGGGCCTTGTTGGCGTTGTAGCGCAGGAACGCCTTGACGTCCTCGGAGAGACCGAGCTCGCCGTAGAGGGCGTCGGTGTACTCGACCTCGTTCTCGTACAGCTCGAAGAGCAGCTCGAAGGTGTACGCCTTGAGCTCCTCCTGCTCGGCGGTCGTGACCTGCTGCAGGCCCTTCTGGTACTTGTACCCGATGTAGTACCCGTGCACGGCCTCGTCGCGGATGATGAGGCGGATGAGGTCGGCCGTGTTGGTGAGCTTGGCGCGGCTCGACCAGTACATCGGCGCGTAGAAGCCCGAGTAGAACAGGAACGACTCGAGCATCGTCGAGGCGACCTTGCGCTTGAGCGGGTCGTCGCCCCGGTAGTAGTCGAGGACGATCTCGGCCTTGCGCTGCAGCTGCGGGTTGGACTCCGACCAGGCGAACGCCTCGTCGATCTCCTTGGTGGAGATCAGCGTCGAGAAGATCGACGAGTAGCTCTTGGCGTGCACCGACTCCATGAAGGCGATGTTCGTGTACACCGCCTCCTCGTGAGGGGTCAGTGCGTCCGGGATGAGCGAGACCGCGCCGACCGTGCCCTGGATGGTGTCCAGCAGCGTGAGGCCGGTGAAGACGCGGGTGGTCATGAGCCGCTCGGCCTCGTTCAGCGTGTGCCACGACTGGATGTCGTTGGAGACCGGCACCTTCTCCGGCAGCCAGAAGTTCCCGACCAGACGGTCCCAGACCTCGAGGTCCTTCTCGTCCTGCAGACGGTTCCAGTTGATCGCGGTCACGCGATCGATGAGCTTGAGCTTCCCCGTGGGCGCCATCGTGTTCTTTTCCCCGATTTCCAGATAGTTGCTCACAGCATGCAGCTGACGCAGTTCTCCACCTCGGTGCCCTCGAGGGCCATCTGGCGGAGTCGGATGTAGTACAGCGTCTTGATGCCCTTGCGCCAGGCGTAGATCTGCGCGCGGTTCACGTCGCGGGTGGTCACCGTGTCCGGGAAGAACAGCGTCAGCGACAGGCCCTGGTCCACGTGCTGCGTGGCCGCGGCGTAGGTGTCGATGATCTTCTCGTACCCGATCTCGTACGCGTCCTGGTAGTAGTCCAGGTTGTCGTTCGTCATGTACGGCGCCGGGTAGTAGACGCGGCCGAGCTTGCCCTCCTTGCGGATCTCGATCTTCGCGGGCACCGGGTGGATCGACGAGGTCGAGTTGTTGATGTAGCTGATCGACCCGGTGGGCGGCACGGCCTGGAGGTTCTGGTTGTAGATGCCGTGCTCCATGACCGACGCCTTGAGCGCGCGCCAGTCGTCCTGCGTCGGGATGGCGACGCCGGCGTCGGCGAACAGCCGCGCGACGCGGTCCGTGGCCGGCGCCCAGGTCGCGTCGGTGTACTTGTCGAAGTACTCGCCCGTGGCGTACTTGGAGTCCTCGAAGCCACCGAACGCCTTGCCTCGCTCGATCGCGAGCCGGTTGGAGGCCGCGATCGCGTGGTACGCGACCGTGTAGAAGTAGAGGTTCGTGAAGTCGATGCCCTCGTCGGAGCCGTAGTAGATCCGCTCGCGGGCGAGATAGCCGTGCAGGTTCATCTGCCCCAGCCCGATGGCGTGCCCGAGGTCGTTGGCCCGGCGGATCGACGGGACGGACTCGATGCTCGTCTGGTCGGAGACCGCGGTGAGCGCGCGGATGGCGGTGTCGATGCTCTTGCCGAAGTCGGGCGAGTCCATCGTCTTCGCGATGTTGAGCGACCCGAGGTTGCAGGAGATGTCGCGGCCCACGTGGTCGTAGGAGAGGTCCTCGTGGTACGTCGACGGGGTCGAGACCTGCAGGATCTCCGAGCACAGGTTGGAGTGCGTGATCCGGCCCTTGATCGGGTTGGCCCGGTTCACGGTGTCCTCGAACATGACGTACGGGTAGCCGGACTCGAACTGCAGCTCCGCGATCGTCTGGAAGAAGTCGCGCGCCTTGATCGTGGTCTTGGTGATCCGGTCGTCGGCGACGAGCTCGTCGTACATCTCCGAGATGGAGATGTCCGCGAACGGCTTGCCGTAGACGCGCTCGACGTCGTACGGGCTGAACAGGTGCATGTCCTCGTTCTGCTTCGCGAGGTCGAACGTGATGTCCGGGATCACGACGCCGAGGGAGAGGGTCTTGATGCGGATCTTCTCGTCCGCGTTCTCCCGCTTGGTGTCGAGGAAGCGCATGATGTCGGGGTGGTGCGCGTGCAGGTACACGGCACCGGCGCCCTGGCGCGCCCCGAGCTGGTTGGCGTAGGAGAACGAGTCCTCGAGCAGCTTCATCACGGGGATGACGCCGGACGACTGGTTCTGGATGTGCTTGATCGGCGCGCCGTGCTCGCGGACGTTGCTCAGCAGGAGCGCCACGCCACCGCCGCGCTTGGAGAGCTGCAGCGCGGAGTTGATGCCGCGCGCGATGGACTCCATGTTGTCCTCGATGCGCAGCAGGAAGCAGGACACCGGCTCGCCGCGCTGTGCCTTGCCGACGTTGAGGAACGTCGGGGTGGCGGGCTGGAAGCGACCCGAGATCACCTCGGTGACGATGTCGCGTGCGACCTGCTCGTCGCCGTCGGCCAGGCCCAGGGCGACCATCGAGACCCGGTCCTCGAAGCTCTCGAGGTACTTCTTCCCGTCGAACGTCTTGAGCGTGTACGACGTGTAGTACTTGAAGGCGCCGAGGAACGACTCGAACTGGAAGTCCTGCGCGTACGCGAGCTGGAACAGCTCCTTGACGAAGCCCTTGGAGTACTTGGCCAGGATCGCCGGGTCGTAGTACTTGTTCTCGACGAGGTAGTCGAGCTTGGCCTCGAGGGTGTCGAACTCGATGGTGTTCGGCCGCACGTGCTGCTCGAAGTAGGCCGCGGTGGCCTCACGGTCCTTGTCGAACTGGATCGTGCCGTCCGGCCCGTAGAGGTTCAGCATCGCGTTGAGCGCGTGGTAGTCCAGCGCCACGCCCTGCAGGGGGACCTCGACGGCCCCCGCGGTCGCCGGCGTGCTCACGCCGAGATCAGTGACTGTCGTTGCCAAAATCGTCCCAATCCGTCACGGACGCGCTCGGCGTCCTCGGCCGTCCCCAGGAGTTCGAAGGCGTACAGGTAGGGCACCTGACACTTCGCGGAGATGATGTCTCCGGCGATGCAGTAGGCAGCGCCGAAGTTGGTGTTGCCCGCGGCGATGACGCCACGGATGAGCGAGCGGTTGTCCACGTCGCCCAGGAAGCGCCGTACCTGTCGCGGTACGGCACCGCCCTCGTTGCCCCCGCCGTAGGTGGGGGCCATGAGCACGTACGGCTCGTCGACGGTGAGGAAGCCGTCCGCAGGCCGCAGCGGGATCCGGTGCACGGGAATCCCGAGATCGGGAAGCCCGAGCCGCTGCACGAAGCGGTGGGTGTTGTCCGAGACGCTCGAGAAGTAGACGAGAGCCCCCATGTCACTCACTCCCCGAGGCCTTGCTTGTTGCTGGTGGTGCCGCGTACCCGTCAGGGGTACGCCTCGTCACCCGGGCGGGGACGCCCGGGTGGGTGCGGGCCGCACCCCCGCGCGGCCCGGATGCTCAGGCCGAGACGGCCTGCTGCGCCGCGACGGCGCTGATCTGGTCGGGGCGGAAGCCCGACCAGTGCGTGTCGCCGGCGACGACGACCGGAGCCTGCAGGTACCCGAGCCCACGGACCATCTCCAGCGCCTCGGCGTCCTGCGTGATGTCCACGACCGTGTACTCGACACCCTTGCGGTCGAGGGCGCGGTAGGTCGCGTCGCACTGCACGCAGGCCGGCTTGCTGTAGACCGTGATGCTCATGTCCGTCTCTCCCCTTCTCCGCGCCCCCGCGGAGGCGTCGTCCGATCCGTGCGCCGCTCCTGACCGACCCCGTCCGGCGCCCTTGTCAGGGCCCCGACCTGGGGTGACATCGGTGGAACTACGCCGGTGTGCTTTGTTCGAGGGCCTGGGCGCCTCGCGTGCTCCAAACACTACACCTAGTGGTCGATGCGCGCTGGGAACCGACATGTTGTGGTTGACACCCGTGTCATTCGCCTCGCTTCGGGGCCTTGACAGCACCTCTCGGCGTGTCGTCCAGCGTCCCACGAGCCTCTGACAGCGGCCTCGCACGAGGGGTTCTCCACCGCTCGGTGCACCCTCGTGGCCGGGCGCCGGCGAGCGTTCCCCGCGCACCACCGTGCGGCTCGCAGCGGGTGGCCGGACCGACCGTCCACAGGCTGCGGACGGCCACCGTCCACAAGGTGTGGGCAAGGCCGCCGTCGGCGTGTCGCACCCCCGCCAGAGGGGTGCGACCGGCGGGCACAGGAGGCGCACCACACACCTGCTCGACGCCCGGCACGGGGCAGATCGGCCGTCCTGGTCCCCAAAAGTGAGTCGCGCCGCACGGCGTGTCGCACCGGCGGGCGTGTCGCACCCAGCCCGCCCGGCACAGCCCGGTACCCGCCGGGTGGAGACCGGCAAGGACCGGCACCGCCCGGTCGAGAGGCCTGCCAGGACGCGCCGCGACCGATCAGCGGGCCCAGGGACGCCAGCCCGCCGGGTCGAGGCCGCCCGGGACCTCCGTCGACGGGTCGTACGGGGCCCGCGTGAGGTGGAACGTCCCGACGTCCAGGGCGACGGGGGACGCCCCTTCGCCGGAGGGGACGGCCGCCGCGACCGGGCGCAGCCGCTCGCCGAGCCAGTAGCCGCCGTCGACGCCGACCCACGCGCCGGCGGCGTCCGGGTCGGGCTCGAAGGCGGTGCCCCGCCCGACGTCCCCCGCGGCCCGGAGCGCGAGCGTGCCGTCGGCCTGCAGGCTCACGGTGTGCGGCACCGGCCCCCAGTACCAGGTGCCGGTGAGCGCGAGCTCAGGCACGGTGCGCCCAGGACCTTGCCGGGGAGCGGGTGCAGAGGAGGGCGCCCGGCCCAGGAGGTCGCGGAACGCGGACTCGTCGCCGAACCCGGCGGTCGAGCTGCCGCACACGGCGACGACGTCACCGGTGGCGGCGTCTGCGCGCACGGACGCCGTGAACCCCGGCACGGAGCCGCCGTGCCC
Organism: Isoptericola luteus; assembly: GCF_020297055.1. Taxonomy (GTDB): domain Bacteria; phylum Actinomycetota; class Actinomycetes; order Actinomycetales; family Cellulomonadaceae; genus Isoptericola; species Isoptericola luteus. The sequence continues at coordinate 170,405 of NZ_JAIXCQ010000006.1, forward strand.
GACCGTCCGCGCAACGCTGCCGGGGCGTGGCTGCCGCACGGAGAGCCCGAGCGTCCACGCGGACATCGACGCCGCGCCCGGCTCGTCGACAGCCACGCGGGCGATCCGCATGCGGCGGCGCCACTCGGGCGACAGCACCCGTCCGTCGTCGGCCCACCCCCCGGCGCCGACCAGCCACGACGCGAAGAGTGCGAGGTCGCCGGGCGTCGACCAGACCTCCCCCGCCGGCCCCATCGCGCCGTACGCGGCCACGGGCTCCGGCAGGACGGCGTCCGCGTGGGGGTGCACCGCGTAACCGGTCGCGGCCGGCCCGAGCGGGACCCGGCCGGTGCTCGACATGCCCAGCGGCGCCCACACCTCCTCGTGCAGCACGTCGTCCCACGCGCGCCCGTGCGCCTGGGACAGCAGGTGCCCGAGGACCGCATAACCGAGGTTCGAGTAGTGGTGCCGCTCGCCGGGTGCCCACAGCGGCCTCGCCCCCGACGCGACGAGCTCCTCCCACGTGCCCGCGCCGTGGCGCTCCCACCACGGGCCGGGCGGTTCGGCGGGCAGCCCCGCCGTGTGGGTCAGGTGCTGCGCGACGGTGGCCGTGGGCGCCGGGGCGTCCGGCACGTGCCGGCCCACCGGGTCGTCCAGCCCGAGCCGGCCGGACGCGACGAGCCGGAGCACGGCCACCGCCGTCATCGGCTTGGTGATCGACCCGACGCGGAACGCGGTGTCCGTGGTGACGGGCTCGTCGCGACCGTCGGCGCCCAGCCGTGCCGCGCCGACCGCGTCCGCCCACACGGTCTCGCCTCCCCGCGCGACGGCGGCCGACAGCGCGGGCACCCGCCGGTCCCGTCGCACGTGGTGCAGCGTCTCGGCGAGCGCCGCCCCGGTCCCGGCGGGCAGCGAGGCGGTCGGGGCGGACGCGCCCGTCGGGGTGATCGGGGCAGGCGAGGCGATCATGCAGCGCACGCTACCGACCTGCCGGCCCCCGACGTCGAGCAGGGCCCGCTCGGGTCGGTGCTAGCCACGTCGAGCGGTCACTGCTCGACGGCCCCGAGGCGCCCGACGCGCCGAGATCGCGCACCGGCTGGTCCCGTCGCCGGGCGCTCCCCGCCCGACCGTGGGCGTCACCGCCCGGAACCGTGAGGAGAAGCTAGGGTCCGTCCCGAGTCGAAACGCTGTGCCTGTCGAGATGAGACGGGCCGTGGCCGAGCGCGAGGGGCGACACCGGTGAGAGATATCACGATCGAGTCCCCGCTGATGGGGTCCGAGAGCGACCGCTGGGAGACGCTCGACGGCGGGGTGTATCTGGACCTCGCGGACCCCGACACCACCCGCTACCGGGTCGTGCTCTCCTTCGTGTCGGAGCAGGGCGAGGGCCAACACCCCCTGGAGGACGTCCTGGACAGGTACTCCCTCGATGTCCATCGCTTCGTGACTCCCCCGCCCTCGCACAGCGAGCCCGGTGCTCGTGTGGTGCTCGAACTCGGAGGGGACCTCGAGGACGTTCGTCGGGCCGCCGAGCTCGTGGGCAAGCGCGTCCGCAACGAGCCCTACACACACGACGGCAGGGACCTTGTCCGGCTCGTGATCGAGTAGCCGGATGGCTGGCGGTGGAAATTTGCGGCCGGCCCGGTTGCTCGCTGAACCATGTCAGGACCGACCGATTCCGAGGCGGCCGGAAGCGGGATCGGAGCCGGACGATCACGTACGCCGCTGAACGGCTACGTGCTACCGGGCTCGCAGCCGCGTTCCGGCCGGGTACATCTAGGCCGGTTCTCCGGGGATCGAGCCCGGCGGCGGGCCTGGGCTCTTGGGCTCGTCGAGGACGTCGTCCGAGGGGGACGTCCCTCTATGAGGCGGCGGGCCGGGGCTCTTGGGCTCGTCGAGGAGATCGTCCGACGGGGTCGACGGCGCTCCATGAGGCGGCGGGCCGGGGCTCTTGGGCTCGTCGAGAAGATCGTCCGACGGGGTCGACGTCGCTCCATGAGGCGGCGGGCCCGGGCTCTTGGGCTCCTCGAGGACGTCGTCGGAGCGACGTGCGCCCGGACGGGCAGGAGTGCCGGGACTCGTCGGTTCGGTGGGATCGGAGTGCTCTTGGTCGCTCACGACACGTCTCCTTCGGTGGTGGAGTGCGAGCTGCGCGTTCAACTCGATCATCGCCCGGGGGAGCCGTGGGCGCACAAGGTGGGCGCCCTCCTCCAGCCTCAGCGACCGTCGATTCTGAGGACGCCAGGATCGGGTGACGGAGGCTTCAACGCCTCTGTGTGATGCGAGTGCCGGTCCAGCGGGCCGCTTCGCTCGGGCACCGCGATGACACGGCGGACAGCGACTCATTCTGGTGCTGCCGGCAGTCGGATCTGTTCGAGGAACGCCTGTGCTGCCGGCGCAGGGTTGAAGCCGCTCCAGGCGAGATACTCGATGCGGACGGGGCCGTCGGCGACATCGATGGTGCGGAGTCGTCCGTCTGCTGGGACGACGTCGGGGGCCAGGAGCGCGACGGCGAGGTCGTGCCTGACAAGGTCGAGGATGAGTTCGGTGTTCGTGGCTTCGAACGCGACCTCGCGGGACAGGCCCAGTGCCTGGAAGGCGTGGTCGGAGGGCGCGCGGCCGGGGGTGCCGACGGGGAAGTCCACGAAGGTTTCCTGCGTCAGGTCCACCAGCTGCACCCGTCGACGGTGAGCGAGCCGGTGGGTCGCGGAGACGACGGCAACAAGGTTCTGGCGGGCGAGCGTTCGTGTCTGCATGCCTTGGACCGACGTGGACTCGGGGAGCCCGAGGACCGCGACGTCCAGACCGCCGTCGGCGATGGCGGCGATGAACTCGTGGCTGCCTCCGGTGCGCAGCATGATCCGCACCTCGGGGTGGGAACGGTGGAACTCGCCGATCGAGGCGGGAAGGTCGATCGCGGTGACGGTGGGGATCACTCCGATCGTCAAGGTGCCGCGAAGCCGTCCGGTCGACGCCGCGGCGTCGTTGACGGCACGTTCGGCGGCTTCGAGGCATGCCCGTGCCGACGGGAGGAACGCCTCCCCAGCGGGCGTGAGCTCGACCCGACGGCTGGTGCGGGCGAAGAGGACGAGACCTAGCTCCTGCTCGAGTGCCTTGATCTGGTGACTGAGCGCTGACTGCACGACGAAACAGCGCTGTGCGGCGCGGGTGAAGTTGCGTTCCTCGGCCACGGCCAGGACGTACCGCATCTGTTGAAGCTCCACCCGATCAATCATCTCCGATCATCGTTGGCATGAAAACCATGTGTTGGACTCATATCCGGTGGGGGATGACGATGAACCGGTGAGCACCACCACTACCTCGGTCGCACCCGTCCCGCCGCCGACAGCGGCTCCCCCAGGGGTCGGCTGGACACTGATGACGGCGATCGCGCCGGCGGTCTGGGGAACCACCTACATCGTGACCACCCAGCTGCTCCCCGCCGGGCACCCGGTGTTCGCCGCCCTCATACGGTCGTTGCCCGCTGGCCTGATCGCCCTGATGCTCACACGCCGGCTGCCGCACGGATCGTGGTGGTGGAAGAGCGTGATCCTGGGCGTGCTGAACGTCGGGGCGTTCTTCCCCCTGCTGTTCCTCGCCGCGCAGCACCTGCCCGGCGGCGTCGCGGCAACCCTGGGAGCGGGCCAGCCGATAGTGGTCGCCTTCCTGGCCGTCGCGATCCTCCACGAACGACTCTCTACCTGGCGCGTCGCCTGGGGCGTGGTCGGCATTGTCGGCGTCGCCCTCGTCGTCCTCGGCCCCGAAGCGGACCTGGACCCGATCGGCATCCTCGCCGGCCTCGCCGGCGCGGCATCCATGGGCACCGGCGTCGTCCTGACCAAGCGATGGGGGCGCCCCGCGGGCGTGACCCCGATGGGATACGCCGGCTGGCAGCTCACCGCGGCCGGGTTCACCCTGCTGCTCCCCGCCCTGCTGCTCGACGGCGTCCCGACCGGCGTCGACGGCCCCGCCGTCGCCGGCTACCTCTGGCTAGGACTCATCGGTGGCCTGCTCACCTACACGCTCTGGTTCGCCGGCATCCGTCGACTTCCCGTCACGGCGACCGCACTCCTCGGCCTGCTCTCGCCGCTCGTCGCCGCCGTCCTCGGCGCCGTCATCGCCGGTGAGTCCCTCAACGCGATCCAGCTTGCCGGATTCGCCCTCGCCCTCAGCAGCCTGGTCGCAGGCCAGCTCACCGCACCGAAGATGAAGGACCGCCAACGGCCGTGCCACTCGAACACCGAAACCCGATGAAGATCGCCGTCCTCGGAGCCACCGGCATGGCCGGCAGCGCCATCGTCACCGAAGCCCTCACCCGCGGCCACCACGTGGTCGCGCTCGCCCGTCGCATGCCCGACAGACCAGGGCACCCCAGGCTCACCGCATGCACCATCGATGTCGTCCGCACCTGCGAGCTCGCCTCGGCCCTGGCCGCGACCGACGCCGCGGTCCTGACGATCCGCCTCGCCCCGGGCGAGGAGCACCGGCTCGCTCCACTGACCCGCAGGGTCCTCGATACCGCAGAACGCACCGCCACCCGAGTCCTGATCGTCGGCGGCTCGGCCCCGCTGCGCTCCCCGACCGACCCCGACCTGCGACTGATCGAGGATCCTCGCCACGTGCCACCGACCTGGCGAACCATCGCGCAGGCAAGCCTCGACCAGCTTCACGCCTGCCAAGAACACCCTTACACCCGCTGGACCTACCTCAGCCCACCAGCGGTCTTCGAGCCCGGCACCGGCACGGGCCGTTACCGACGAGGCACCACCACCCTGCTCACCGACCGCGACGGACGCTCACGGATCACCGCACCCGACCTCGCTCTCGCCGCACTCGACGAGCTCGAAGACCCGAGCAACGAGCACCACTTCACCGTCGCCGAACCCAGCACGTCGTCCACCGCCGAGGGGGAGGTCCGAGAAACGGTCACGACCGACCGATGCTGAGGCGCGCCACGATCGGGCCGTCACCGTCGATGCGATGTGTCACCACGGAGAGGATCGGACCGTTCGGCCGCCGATGAACGGCTGCTCGATCAACGGCACGATGAACAGGCGCGCCGTGTCCGGTGCGAACGGGCCGACCCATGTCGGCCTGGGGACCCATGTCGCCTCTGACCTGCGGCACCGGTGCGTCTGGACGCACCTGGCCGCTCCCCGCAGGCCCAGGAGGTTGCGCCCGGCATGACGTCGATCTCGGCGTCCATCCCGGCAGCAACCTCCTGGGGCCGCGGGTGAGGGCGGCGTCAGCGCGGGTCGACGGCAGTCACCGGGGGCAGCTCGCCGCTCGCGGTGAGGTGGGCGTACCAGTACGCCGAGTCCTTCCACGTGCGCTCGCCCGTCGGGTAGTCGACGTGCAGGATGCCGAACCGCTTGGAGTAGCCGTAGCCCCACTCGAAGTTGTCCATGAGCGACCACGCGAAGTAGCCACGGACGTCGGCACCGGCGTCGCGCGCCACGCCGAGCGCCTCGACGTGATCGTGCAGGTAGGCCACGCGGCGCTCGTCGTGCACGCGACGCGCGCCGTCCTCGACGACCAGCTCGTCGTCGAACGCCGCTCCGTTCTCCGTGACCGCGAGCGGCAGCCCCGGGTAGGCGCGGTGCAGGTCCAGCAGCAGGTCCGTCAGGCCCGAGGGCTCGATGTTCCAGCCCATCGCGGTGTACGGGCCGGCCTGCTGCACGAACTCGACGTCCGTGACCCCGATCCACGGGCTGTGGCTCGAGGCACCGTGCCCGTCGTTCTCCGCGCGCTCACCCGAGCCGTCGAAGTGGCGGACGGTGACCGTCGAGTAGTAGTTGACCCCCAGCACGTCGAGCGGCTGGCGGATCTGCTCCAGGTCGCCCTCCAGCACGAACGGCCAGTCGGACACGTGCGCGGTGTCCAGCAGCAGGTCGGCCGGGTACGCGCCGTCGAGGATCGGGCCGAGGAACGCGCGGTTGGCCAGCGCCTCGATCTTGCGCACGGCGTCCGCGTCGGTGGGCGACGCGGGGTCGTTCGCCCGGACGGCGTGGAGGTTGAGGGTGATCGACGCCTGCGCGCCGGGCAGCACCTCCCGGATCGCCTGCACCGCGAGCCCGTGGGCGAGGTTGAGGTGGTGCACGGCCGCGAGCGCCGTCTCGGGCTCGGTGCGGCCGGGCGCGTGGACGCCGGAGCCGTACCCCAGGTACGCGGAGCACCACGGCTCGTTGAGCGTGGTCCAGGCCTCGACGCGCTCGCCGAGCTCGGTGGCCATGTGCCGCGCGTACTGCGCGAACGCGTAGGCCGTCTCGCGGTTGCCCCACCCGCCGGCGTCCTCGAGCTCCTGCGGCAGGTCCCAGTGGTACAGGGTGACGAACGGCCGGATGCCGCGCTCGCGCAGGGCGTCGAGCAGGTTCCGGTAGAAGGCGACGCCCTCGGCGTTCAGGGGTCCGCGTCCGCCCGGCTGGACCCGGGACCACGAGATGGAGAGCCGGTACGCGCGGACGCCGAGGCGCGCCAGGTGGTCGACGTCCTCCTCCCAGCGGTGGTAGTGGTCGCAGGCGACGTCGCCGGTGTCGCCGCCCTGGGTCCGGCCGGGCGTGTGGGAGTACGTGTCCCAGATGGACGGGCCGCGGCCGCCCTCTGCGGCGGCCCCCTCGATCTGGTAGGCGGCCGTGGCCGTGCCCCACAGGAAGTCCGCGGGGAAGGTCCTGCGGCCGGTCGCCGCCGGCGATGCCGAGGTGTCGGTGGTGCTGTCGCTCACGACGGCGTTCGTGGTCGTGCTCGCTGGTGTGGACACGATGACTGGTCCTCCGGGTCGGTGTGCGGTCGACGTCGTCCGCACGGGATGGTCACGAGAGCGTGGGAGCGTTCCCACGAATCGATTCGAGTGTAGCGGGAGGACCCGCCCCGCGCAGGCGCAGGGCGGGTCCGGGCCTCACAGGTCCAGGGTCACCACCTCGGCGCCCCGGCCGGACGCCGTCCGGTCCCCGGTCCGGACGGACCAGGCTCCGGGTGCGTCGTCGGTGGACACCGTCACGCGGTCACCGTCGCGACGGACGCGGAAGCGCGCCGGCGCCTGCCCTGGTCCCCCCGTCGGGACGGCGGTCACGGCGTCGTACCCGTCCGGCAGCTCGAACAGGCGTAGCTCGACGCCGTCGGCCCACGCGTAGTCCGGTCGGTCGGACCGGGCACCGACGGGCAGCACCGTGCCCGGGCGCACCAGGACGGGCAGCGAGTCGAACCCGTGCGTCTCGGTGACCCACCGCGGCCCGGTGACCGTCGCCGCGTGCGCGCCGTCGGCACCGTCCACCAGCCGGGTCCACGTGCCCTCGGGCACGTAGTACTCGACCTCGCCGTCGGCCGTGAACACGGGCGCCACGAGCAGCGCGTCGCCGAGCATGTACTGCGTGTCGACCCCGAACGTCCCGCGGTCACCAGGGAACTCCAGCGCCATCGCCCGCATGATCGGGGTGCCCTCGCCGGTCGCCTGCTCGGCGGCGCCGGCCAGGTACGGCATGAGGGACAGCTTGAGCCGCGTGAACCGGCGCGTGACGTCCACGGCCTCCTCGTCGAACGCCCACGGCACCCGGTACGAGTGCGAGCCGTGCAGCCGCGAGTGGCTCGAGAGCAGACCGAACGCGGCCCAGCGCTTGAACACCCCCGCGTCGGGCGTGCCCTCGAAGCCGCCGATGTCGTGGCTCCAGTACCCGAAGCCGGACAGGCCAAGGGAGAGCCCGCCCCGCAACGACTCCGCCATCGAGGCGTACGTGGAGTCGCAGTCGCCACCCCAGTGCACCGGGAGCTGCTGACCGCCGGCCGTGGCCGAGCGGGCGAACAGCACCGCCTCACCCTTGCCGCGCCGCCGCTCCAGCAGCTCGAAGACCGTCTGGTTGTAGAGCTGCGCGTAGTAGTTGTGCATCCGCTGCGGGTCCGAGCCGTCGTGCCACACCACGCCGTCGGCCGGGATGCGCTCGCCGAAGTCGGTCTTGAAGCAGTCCACCCCCTGGTCCAGGAGTCGCTCGAGGTGGCCGACGTACCAGGCCTTCGCCTCCGGGTTCGTGAAGTCCACGAGGCCCATGCCCGCCTGCCACTTGTCCCACTGCCACACGCCGCCGTCGGACGTGCGCAGCAGGTAGCCCTTCTCGACCGCCTCGCCGAACAGCGCGGCCCGCTGGGCGATGTACGGGTTGATCCATGCGCTGACCTGCAGTCCGCGCTCGTGCAGCCGGGCGAGCATGCCCTCCGGGTCGGGGAAGACCCGCGGGTCCCACTCGAAGTCGCACCACTGGTACTCGCGCATCCAGAAGCAGTCGAAGTGGAAGACGCTCAGCGGCAGGCCGCGCTCCGCCATGCCGTCGACAAAGCTCGTCACCGTCGCCTCGTCGTAGTCCGTCGTGAACGACGTCGACAGCCACAGCCCGTAGGACCACGCGGGCACCTCGGCGGGCCGGCCCGTGAGCCCGGAGTAGCGGCGCAGCACGTCCTTCGGCGTCGGGCCCCCCACGAGGTAGTACTCGAGCGCCTGCCCCGCCACCGAGAACTGCACCCGGGTGTTGACCTCCGAGGCGACCTCGAACGACACCCGCTCCGGGTGCGCGACGAAGACGCCGTAGCCCTTGCTCGTGACGTAGAACGGGACGTTCTTGTACGCCTGCTCGCTCGACGTGCCCCCGTCCTCGTTCCAGATGTCGACGGACTGGCCGTTCTTGACGAACGGGCCGAACCGCTCGCCCAGCCCGTAGACGTGCTCGCCCGGGTCGATCGTCAGCTGCTCGTGGACCCAGGACCCGGGCGGCGTGACGCCGTGCGCGGTCGTCATGACGCCCACGGACTTCGGCAGGCTCGAGGTGAGCACGCGCCCGTCCTGCTCGAAGTCCACGTGCCACCGGCCGCCGCGGTGCGCCCGCACCGTGAGCCCGCCCGTCTCCAGCACGCCGGAGGTCTCGTCGACCTTCACCACCGGCCGGTAGCCGTCGGCGGAGGACACCGCGAAGTCCGGGCCGCGCCGGGCCGCGCCGGCGAAGTGCTCCACGCGGACCTTCACGACACCCGGCGCGGGCGAGGAGTAGGTGACCGTGATCATGGGCCGGTTGAGGGTGTCGCCGCGGGTGTGGATCACGGCGGTCGGCGCGTACACCGTCATCGTGCCCGCCGCCTCGTCGACGCGGACGTCGTCGACCTCGACCGCGTACAGGGGGTCGATGCCGGGACGGGTCTGCCAGTAGCCGTCGGTGAACTTCATCAATACCTCGTCAGGGTTGAGGGTGCCGGGAGCGGGCTCGGGCCGGGCGGTGCCGGCCGGTGCGTCACTTCACGGCGCCGGCGGTGACGCCTCGGGTCAGGGTGCGCTGGAAGATCAGGAAGAAGATCAGGGCGGGCAGCAGGGAGACCAGTGCGCCGGCGTTCGTCGTCGGTGCATCCATCATCCGGTCCCCCTGCAGAGACGCCAACGCGATCGGGATCGTCTGGGTGTCGTTGGTGGTCAGCATCACCAGCGGGATGAAGAACTCGTTCCAGGTCCAGATGAAGAAGAAGATCATGAGCACCATGAGCGTCGGCCGCACGATCGGGAAGACGACCTGCCACAGCGTCCGCCACCGGCCCGCGCCGTCCAGCGCCGCCGCCTCGAGCAGCGCGGGCGGGAACGTGCCCAGCACCGAGGCCAGCAGGTAGGTGCCGAAGGCCGACTGGATCGCGGTGAAGATGATGATCACGGACCACTGGGAGTTCGACAGCCCCACCTGGCGCGCCATGTCGAACAGCGGGTAGATCAAGGCCTCCTGCGGCAGCATGTTCGCCAGCAGGAACAGCAGCACCACCCACATGCGGCCCTTGATGCGGCCGACGCCGATCGCGTAGGCGTTGAGCAGGGACAGCAGGCACGCGACGACCGAGACGACCGCGGAGATGAAGAACGAGTTCCACAGCTTCACGGGGAAGTCGACGCGGGTCCAGAAGTTCACCAGCCCGTCGAGGTAGAGCTCGGTCGGGAGGCTCAGCGGCCCGTTCTGCGAGTACTCGGCCGGGGACTTCACCGCGTTGAGCAGCATGATCACCATCGGCGACAGCACCGCGAGGGCCACCAGCACGACGGCGGCGAGCACCAGCCACCGCCCTGGCCCGCGGCGGTGCCGGGCGCCCGCGACGGTGGCCCGCACCGCCCGCCGGGTGGTGGACGGCGGCGTCGCCACCGGGGGGTTCTCGAGGGTCGTGGACATCAGCGACCTGCCTCCTCACGGCGCTCGGCGCGCGACTGCAGCGCCAGGACGACGGCCGCCACCGCGACGATGACGACGGTCAGGACGGTCGCCACGGCAGCGCCGTACCCGACCTGGGACTTGTCGAAGAAGCTGAGGTACGAGTAATAGCTCGGCACCAGCGTCGAGCTCTCCGGGCCGCCCCGCGTCAGGACGTAGATGGGACCGAAGACCTTGAGGGCCGCGACCGTGCAGGTCAGCGTGACGACGAACGTCTCCGGACGGATCTGCGGGATCGTGATGGCCCGGAACCGTCGCCACCAGCCGGCGCCGTCGAGCTCGGCCGCCTCGTAGAGCTCGGGGTCCACGCGCTGCAGCGCCGCCATGAAGATGACCACGGGGTACCCGATCTGCACCCACACCAGCACGAGCATCACGCTCGGCATCGCGAACGCGGGGTCGCCGAGCCAGTTCGGCGGGCTCTGGACGCCCAGCGAACGCAGGATCTCGTTGAGCGCGCCGGTCTGCGCGTTGAGGATCCAGTTCCACAGCACGCCCGCGACCGCGACCGGGAGGATCTGCGGCAGGTAGAACGTGGCGCGCAGGACCGACGCGACGCGGCCCCCGAAGCGCCGGCCGAGATAGTCGAAGAGCACCGCCGCCAGGACGAGCCCGATCACCGTCGGGACGACGACCATCGCCACGATCATCGCGACCGAGTTCTGGAACGACGTCCAGAACGCGGCGTCGTGCCAGAGCTCCGCGTAGTTGTCGAGCCCCACCCAGCGGAGCGGCGCGAGGCCGCCCCGCCAGGAGAAGAGGCTGATGTAGACGTTCGTGACCAGGGGGTACCCGATGACGACGGCGAACAGGACGGCGCCGGGAAGCAGGTAGGGCAGGTACGCGAGCCAGGCCGGTCGTCGGCGGGCGCGGACCGTCGTCGGAGCGCTCATTCGCCGAGCAGGTCCGACCTGCCGTCGACGTAGGCGGACTCCATGCCGTCGAGCACCTCGGCCGGCGACTTCGACTGGTTGATCAGCGACTGCAGCTGGCTCACGAGCACGTCGTAGTAGCCGGGCACGGGCCAGTCCGGGTAGAACGCGAGGCCGTCCGCGTCCAGGATCGCCTGGAAGTTCTCGGTGAGCTCCCGGGTTCGGGGGTCCTCGATGGTCGTCGCGTCACCGGCCACGGGCAGGCCGCCGGTCCGCGCGAGGACGTCCTGCACCTCGGGGCGCAGCGTCGTGTCGATGAACTCCGTCGCGAGCGAGGTCGAGTCGGCGTTGGCCGGGACGACCCAGAGGTTGCCGGACGAGCCCACGTGCAGGTCGTTGCCGGGGAAGTTGAACTGACCCCAGTCCGCCTCCATCTCGGCGGCGACGCGGCCGAACCACCACGATCCGGAGACCATCATCGGGTAGTCGCCCTTCATGAACGACACGCCCATGTCCTCGGCCGTCAGGCCGGCCGAGTCGGACGCGACGTAGCCCGCCTCGACCCACTCGTCGAGCTGTTCGGTCGCGGCCGTCAGCTCCGGTCCGTGGAAGTCCACGTCGCCGTCGAAGAGCTGGTAGGAGTCCACGAGCGCGCGGTCGGAGTGCGCGAGCACGAGCTCGTACCAGAGCTGGCCCATCGGGTACTCCGCGCCCGCCTCGGCGAGGGGCGTGACGCCCTCGTCCTTGAAGGCCTGCATGACTTCTTCGAGCTCGGCGAGCGTGGTCGGGACCTCGAGGCCCTGCTCGGCGAACATCTCCTTGTTGTAGTAGACGCCGACGAACTCGCCGTAGTTGGGCACCCCGTACCAGTCGCCGGACCCCATCAGGCCGTTCTCGTCGTAGGTCGCGGTGGTGGCGAGCGACCCGGCGAGCTTGTCCGACCAGCCGTGCTGCTCCGCGGCGTCGGTCAGGGGCGCCAGCAGGCCCTGTGCCGCGAGCTGGCCCGCGGTCGCGTTGCCCTTGTTGTACTCCATGACGTCCGGCACGTCGTCGCCCGTGAGCACGATCTTGGCGTTCTTCTGGATCTGCTCGAACGTCTGCTTCTCCACCTCGACGGTGACGTCCGGGTGCTCGGCCTCGAAGATCTCGATGGCCTTCGCCCAGGCCTGGCCCATGGCCGAGTCGTCGTTCTCGTAGTGCCAGATGGTCAGGGTCGTGTCGTCGGTGTCACCGCCGGCAGCGGTACCGGCGCCGTCGGCGCCTCCGCCGACACAGCCGGTGAGCGCCAGGGGCAGGACCGCCAGTGCGGCGATCATCGGAGCCTTGCGAATCCGGGCCTTCATGGATCCTCCTCGTCGAGTCCGTACGGTGCGGCGGAGGGGACAGCTCATCAAGACCATCTCATCTCCGTCGAAGCGTTTCGACGTTGATTATGCGTAAGGATGCTGGCGTCGTCAATCAGGTACGGCGAACTGCTCTCGAAGCGCTTCGAAACGCGCGCTCCTGCGGATCAGTCCGCCGGGGCGAGGACCGCCGCATCTCCGGCGGCCACGTGCAGCGCGGTGGTGAGCCGCGCGCCGGTCAGCAGGTCGACGAACGGCGAGGTCAACGGCACCCGGGCGGCGTGGCCGGAGTGGTTGAGCACGAAGAGCGCACCCCCGCGGCGCACCGCCTCCAGACCCGGGTGCCCCGCCAGGTCCGGCAGCACGCCCGTCACGCCGGCCTCCGCGAGCACGTCGTACAGGACGCGGCCGAGCAGGGGCGCCGGCAGGACGGTGCCGACGTACCAGCCGGCCCCCTCCCCCGCGGCCCGCCGCGCGACGGCGGGCGCTCCCGCGAGGTGCCCCGAGGCGTACGTCACGAGGATCTCGGCGCCTTCCCCGCGCACGAGCTCGCCCAGGACGCTCGCCCGCGGGGCACCGCCCGGGGCCCCTGCACCGTCGGGACCGGGCCCGACGCCGCCCCCGTCGAGCGTGCCCCCGGCGCCGTCGAGCGAGAGGGCGTCCCCGAGCGCCAGCGGGACGCCGTCGTCGGGCAACGGCACCCACTCCTCGCCGCTGAGGCCGAGCACACCCGTCAGCAGCACCGGGAAGCGGCCCGTGCGCACGTGCGCGTTCTCGTCGGCGACGCCGCTGAACGGCCCGACGACGACGCTCGCCCCGCGCCGCGCGGCGGCCTCGAGGCCACGGCCCGCCACCTCGGTCAGCACGTACGACTGCGGCACGAGCACGACGTCGTACGCCGTCAGGTCGGCGCCGGGCCGGACGACGTCGACCGCGACACCGGCCTCCCACAGCGGCCGGTACCAGGCCCGGAGCTGATCGAGCACGCGCAGCCGCTCCGTGGGGCGGGCCTGCTCCTCGGCGGCCCACCACGACTCCCAGTCGAAGAGCATGGCGACACGGGCGTGGACCCGGCCGCCGGCGACGGACCCGATCCGGCGCAGGTCGGCGCCCAGCCGCCGGACACCCTCGTGGACGCGGGTGTCGGGGCCGGCGTGCGGCAGCATCGCGGAGTGGAACCGCTCCGCGCCGGCGCGCGACGCACGCCACTGGAAGAAGCACACGCCGTCGGCACCGCGGGCCACGGCCTGCAGCGACTCGAGGCGGGAGCGCTCGGGCGACTTCGGCACGTTGTGGGGTCGCCAGCTCACCGCGCCGGCCGCCTGCTCCATGAGCACCCACGGCCGCCCCGCCCCGAGGGAGCGCATGAGGTCCTGGGTGAGGGCCGTGTCGGCGGGCGCGTGCGGGTCCGTGGGGTCGGGGTACGCGTCGTCTGCCACGACGTCGAGGTCGTCCGCCCAGGACCAGTAGTCCACCAGCGGGAAGAAGCCCATGAAGTTCGTCGTGACCGGCCGCTCGGCGTCCACCTCGCGGATCGCGTCGCGCTGCTCGCGGTACAGCTCGCGGAGCTGGTCGGACGCGTAGCGACGGAAGTCCAGCGCCTGGGTCGGGTTGACGTGGTACGGCATGCGCCGCGGCGTGAGCACCTCCTCGAACGAGCTGTAGTGCTGCGACCAGAACGTCGTGGCCCACGCCGTGTTGAGCCCGTCCACCGTGCCGTAGCGGCGCCGCAGCCAGTCCCGGAACGCCCGCGTGGACTCCTCGCCGTGGCAGACCTGCCCGAACTCGTTCCCGACGTGCCACATGCGCACCGCCGGGTGGCCCGCGTATCGGGCGACGAGGTCGCGGGTGATGGCCAGCGCGTGCTCCCGGTAGACCCGCGACGCGGGGCTGAACTGGTTGCGCGACCCGGGCACGAGCCGGACGCCGTCGGCGTCGACGGGAAGGGTGTCGGGATGACGATGTCCCAGCCACGGGGGCGGCGACGCGGTGGGGGTGGCGAGGTCGACGGCGACGCCGGCCGCGTGGAGCAGGTCCAGGACCTCGTCGAGCCAGGCGAAGTCACGCACGCCCGGCCGCGGCTCGTACCGCGCCCAGCTGAACACGCCGACCGTCACGAGGTTCACGCCGGCCGCGGCCATGAGGCGCGCGTCCTCGCGCCAGACGTCGGGCGTCCACTGCTCCGGGTTGTAGTCGCCCCCGTACAGGAGGCCGAGATCGTCGACCAGTGCCGCGAACAGGTCGCCGCGCACGCCGTCCGTCATGGTCGAGCTCCCCGGCACCGTCGCCTCCAGATCCATGGGCTCACCCCGTCGGAGCCGCACCGCTCGCTCGACCCGGACGTCCGGTTCTGTCGAAGCGCTTCGCCACGGTAGCCTGGCGCGATGCCAGGTGTCCAGAGCCGTCGCCCCTGCGCCGGCACCCGGCCCAGCCTCCGGCAGTCCGCCATTCCTGGCTCATGCGGAGGCCGCGATCTCGCGGTTCTTCAGGCTCGGCGAGCCATGCGTCGCGCCGTCGTCGGGCCCGCCCCGTCCTGCGCGGCCCCTCTCACGGAGCCGGCATCGAAGCGCGTCGAAACACTTTCGAGCGGGGCGGGCCGGTGCCTGCCCGCCTCCGTCGACCGACCTGTGAGGAGCTGAGCCCGTGGCCACGATCGAGGACGTCGCCCGCGCGGCCGGAGTGTCCGCGTCGACCGTGTCGTACGTGCTGTCGGGAAAACGGTCGATCTCCGGCCCCACGCGCAAGCGCGTCGAGCAGGCGATCGCCGAGCTCAACTACCGCCCCCACGCGGGGGCCAGGGCGCTCGCGTCGAGCCGCACCAACGTCATCGGCCTGATGGCGCCGCTTCGCTCCGGGGTCGACGTCGCCGTGATCATGCAGTTCGTCACGGGCGTGGTGACCCGCGCACGCGCCGCGGACCACGACGTGCTGCTGCTCACCCAGGACGACGCCGGCGGCCTGGAGCGCGTGGCGGCAGGGTCGATGGTGGACGCGATCATCGTCATGGACGTCGAGGCGGACGACCCGCGCATCCCCGTGCTGCGCGGCCTGCGCCAGCCCACGGTACTCATCGGCCTGCCCCGCGACCCCGCCGGCCTGAGCTGCGTCGACCTCGACTTCGAGGCCGCCGGACGGCTCGGGGCGTCGCACCTGGCCGACGCCGGCCACCGGGAGGTGGCGCTCGTCGGCCCGCCGCCGGAGGTCATGGCGCGCCACACGAGCTACGCCGACCGCGTGCTGCGCGGCTTCCGCCACACGTGCGCCCACCGGTCCCTGGCCGGGGACGTCGAGCCCTGCGAGGCGACCCCCGAGGGAGCCCGGGCCGCGGTGGACGCCATCCTCGACCGGGCTCCGGGGACGACCGGCTTCATGGTGCACAACGAGCGAGCACTGCCCCACGTCCTGGCCCGGCTCGAGCAGCACGGCCGGTCGGTGCCCGGCGCCGCCTCCGTCGTCGCCCTGTGCCCCACCGACGTGGCGACCGCGCAGGCCGTGCCCCTGACGAGCATCGACATCCCCGGCGAGGTCATCGGCGGGGTCGCCGTCGACATGGTGCTGGCGCGGCTCGGCGGCGAGCAGCCCGCCGAGTCCCGGCTGCTGACCCCGGAGCTCACGCAGCGCGCGAGCACGGGCCCCCGCGCCTCCGCCGCCTAGCCTCTCACCACCCACTCCTCCCCCGCCCCACGCGCGGCGCCGCGTGCCGCAGGCCCACGTCGTGGCACGACGACGCCGTCGTGCGCCGTCGTGCGCCGGCGACGCGGCGGCCGACCGTCCATCGAATCGCATCGATCGCCGCCGCCCCGGGACGGTCGGCGAACTTCGACCGCGGACAAGCATTGCGGAGCCACCGGTCCGGATGGTTCAATTCGAAGCGCTTCGACGCTGCGGCGGTCGCGGAGCGTCCCACGACCCATCACGAAGGAGTGACAGGTGAGCATGACCCAGGGAGCGCCGTTGCTGGAACGCGGCGCCGCCACCCAGGCGGTGGCCGAGCAGCGCCGGCAGAGCAAGCGACGTGACGGCCGGCCCGGGCGCCCGGGGCGCGACGCCGGCCGAGGCCGCGGCAAGGGCTCGTCCAAGACGATGTTCCTGCTCATTGCACCGTTCCTGGTGCTCATGTTCCTGTTCTCGTACCTGCCGCTCGCGGGGTGGGCCACGGCGTTCTTCGACTACAAGCCGGCCCTCGGGCTGGGCGGCAGCGAGTTCGTCGGGTGGCAGTGGTTCAGCATGCTCGTCTCCTCCCCGACGCAGGTGCAGCAGATCGGGCAGGTCATGGCGAACACCCTCGCCATGAGCTTCCTGGGGATCGCGACGTCGCTGCTCCCCGTCTTCTTCGCCATGCTGCTGAACGAGATCCGGGCACCCTGGTTCCGCAACGCCGTCCAGACGCTGACGACGCTCCCGAACTTCATCTCCTGGGTGCTCGTCTACATGATCGCGTTCTCCCTCTTCTCCACCTCCGGCCTGGTCAACTCCGTGCTGCACGACTGGGGCCTGATCACCGTGCCCCTGAAGTTCCTCGACACGGACCAGAACGTGTGGCTCACCATGCTGCTCTGGAGCCTGTGGAAGGGGCTCGGGTGGGGCGCGATCATGTACCTCGCCGCCATCACGTCGATCGACCCGGCGCTCTACGAGTCCGCGCGGATCGACGGGGCGGGCCGCTTCCAGATCATGCGGTACATCACCTTCCCCCAGCTGATGCCCACCTATGTGGTCCTGCTCGTGCTGTCCATCGCCAACATGCTCAACAACGGGATGGAGCAGTTCTACGTGTTCCAGAACGCGTTCAACAAGGAGTACATCCAGGTGCTCGACCTGTACGTCTACAACATCGGCATCACGGGCAACAGCCTGTCGATGGCGACGGCGCTGGGCATGCTCAAGAGCGTCATCTCCGTCCTCCTGCTCATCACGGCCAACGCGATCGCCAAGCGCGCCCGCGGCACGTCGATCATCTGACCGGGGGACGCACCGTGCCGACCACCAGCCTCGCCACGCGGCGCACCCGGGGAGACATCCCCTTCGGTGTCGTGAACTACGCCGGGTTCCTGCTCTTCGCGATCCTGTGCGCCTACCCGTTCTACTACCTGATCATCAACTCGGTCAGCGCCAACGACCTGAGCGCCCTCGGCCGGGTCCGGCTGTGGCCCGAGGGCGCGCACCTGTCGAACTACGGGCAGATCCTCCAGCTCAACGGGCTCTCGGAGGCCGCGGTCGTCTCCGTCGCGCGCACCGTCATCGGCACGGCCTGCACGGTGCTGGCGTCGGCCTTCCTGGGCTTCATGTTCACCCAGGAGCGGATGTGGAAGCGCTCCCTGTGGTACCGGCTCACGATCTTCACCATGTACTTCAGCGCGGGCATCATCCCGCTGTACATCACGATGAAGTCCCTGGGGCTGACGAACTCGTTCTGGGTCTACATCCTCCCGGCGATCGTGCAGCCCTTCAACATCATCCTGGTCAAGACCTACGTGGAGTCCATGCCCCGGTCGCTCCAGGAGGCCGCGGAGATCGACGGCGCCGGCACGATCCGCATCTTCTTCCGCATCATCCTGCCGAACATGACGCCGATCCTCGCCACGATCGCGATCTTCACCGCGGTGGCGCAGTGGAACTCGTTCCAGGACACGCTCCTGTACATCACCGACCAGAAGCTCTACTCGCTGCAGTACCTGCTCTACACGTACACCAACCAGGCGAGCAGCCTGGCGCAGGCGGCGCAGAACGCCCAGGGCAACCTCGGGTCGATCGTCTCGGCGGCCACGAGCCAGACACCGACGTCGATCCGGATGACGGTCGCGGTGATCGTCGTCCTTCCCATCATCTTCATCTACCCGCTGTTCCAGCGGTATTTCGTCAAGGGCATCATGCTCGGCGCGGTCAAGGGCTGACCGCGTTGCCATCACGAACACGAAGGGGTGTCATGAATTTCAGGAGATCGGTCGCCGTCATGGTGGCTCCGCTGCTCGGGGTCTTGACCCTGACAGCCTGCACCACCGCCGCCGGCGAGGACGACAAGACGCCGGTGAGCCTCGACCAGGACTGGTCCGCCGCCGAGCCGATCACGATCGACGTGTACGACGGCCTGGCGAACTACATGGGCATCCAGGGCGGCTGGTTCGGCAAGATCGTCAAGGACAAGTTCAACATGGAGCTCAACGTCCTGGCCCCGAACGTCGCGGGCGGCGGCGACACCCTCTACAACACCCGCGTCGCGGGCGGCGACCTGGGCGACCTGATCGTGGTCGACAAGGGCGAGCAGATGGACGAGCTCATCGAGGGCGGCCTGCTGCTCGACTCGTCCAGGTACTACGACTCGATGAAGAACGTCGCCCCGTACGACGCAGCCGTCGACCACCTCAACGAGGGCAAGGACGGCGTCTACGGGTTCCCCACCTCGGTCTCGTCCCTCAAGCCGACGGAGCCGTCCGAGGGCATCGACCCCACGTTCGGGCCCTACCTGCGATGGGACCTCTACGCCGACGCCGGCTACCCGGAGATCGGCACGCTCGAGGACCTCCTCCCCGTGCTCAAGACCATGCAGGACGCCCACCCGAAGGCCGAGAACGGCCAGCCCGCCTACGCCATCTCGCTCTTCAAGGACTGGGACGGCAACATGATGGTCACGGCGAAGCAGCCGGCCTGCCTCTACGGCTTCGACGAGATGGGCTTCGTCCTGGCGAAGGCCGACGGTTCCGAGTACCAGAGCATCGTGGACTCCGACTCCGAGTACGTCCGCGCGCTGAAGTTCTACTTCGACGCCAACCAGATGGGCCTTGTCGACCCCGAGTCGACCACGCAGAACTACGACACCATGTTCTCGAAGTACCAGAACGGGCAGGTGCTGCTCTCCTGGTGGCCGTGGCTGGGCCAGTCCGCCTACAACACCGACCAGAACATGGCCGACGGCAAGGGCTTCGAGCTGGTACCGATGCAGGATCAGCAGATCTTCTCCTACGGCGCCGAGGTGTACGGCGGCAAGCAGTTCCTCGGCATCGGCTCGGGCGCCGAGGACCCGGCCCGGATCGCGGCGTTCATCGACTGGCTCTACTCGCCGGAGGGCGTGCTGGCCAACTCGTCGCAGACCATGGGCTCGTCCGGCCCGGAGGGCCTCACCTGGGAGACGGGTGACGACGGCGAGCCCGTGCTCACCGAGTTCGGCACGAAGGCGTTCCTCGAGGGTGGCGCCGACGTGCCCGCCGAGTGGGGCGGCGGCGCGTACCAGGACGGCGTGTCGGCGCTCAACGTCAACACCGTGCTGCCCATCGACGAGAACCCGGCCACCGGCTTCCCGTACAGCTACAAGTACTGGCCCTCCTACCAGGAGGCCACGGCCAACCCCCTGACGGAGGACTGGGCCGCGCACATGGGCGACGCGAAGTCCACGATGGAGTACCTGCAGACCAACGACCAGGTGATCGTGGCACCGGGGTCCAGCTACGCCGCCCCCGCCGACACCTCCGAGATCGAGGCGATCCGCAGCCAGGTCAAGGCCAGCATCATCGAGCACTCGTGGAAGATGGTCTTCGCGAAGGACCAGGCCGAGTTCGACGCCCTGCTCGCGAAGATGCAGGAGACCGTCGAGGGCCTGGGCTACGCCACGGTGCTCGAGTTCGACATGGCCAACGCCAAGGCCCAGAACGAGGCCCGCGTCGAGGTCGCCTCGACGTTCCAGTGATCGACGCCCCCGTCACCGGCCCGCCGGCGAGTGACTGACGGCGAGGGGCCCGGGCTGCACTCGCAGCCCGGGCCCTTCGCCGTGCCCTGTGCGGTCCTGGCCGGCCGCACGCCGACCCGGCGCGGTCATTCTCCGGTGTGCATGTTCACCGGCTCGAGCTCGGACGGGTCGGCCTGCCGACGGCGGAAGACCCCGTGCAGCACGAAGGCGCTGACATACGCCCCGAAGGAGAACCCGATCGTCCCCACCAGGACGAGCGTCTGGGGCAGCACGTAGCACAGGCACGCCACGGCCACGGGGACCAGCACCAGCCCCAGGGTGCGCGCCGGCTCCACCAGCGGCAGCAGCAGAGCGTTGTGCAGGGTCCGGCGCACCGAGGCGTCGAACCAGGCCGACAACGCGAACGCGTACAGCAGCGCGGCCAGCAGGTAGCCCGCTCCCAGCAGGGAGAGCACGCCCGCCACGGCGCTGACGACGCTGCTCATTGATAGCCAGAACACCGCGCTGAACACGAGCATCGCCACCGGGACGCCCAGCGCCACGAAGACCGCCGTGCCCCGCCAGGCGTTCCGGCGCAGCCCGCCGAGGAAGCCGCGCACCAGGTCGCCGCGCTCGTGGTCCGCGTACCGCAGGGTCACCTCGTTCAGCGCCGTGGTGGCGGCGCCGATCGTGACCAGAGGAAGGCAGACCACGAGGTACAGCACGTTGAGCACGACGAAGAGGATGAACGTGGTCAGCCCCTGCACGCTGCGGCTGTCGGGGTCGACCCTCATGACGACGGTTCCTCCACCGTGAGCCGGCATCGCACGGGCAGGTCGGCGCTCGACGCACCGGCGGCCACCGTGTACTCCCCCGGCTGCACGCGCAGCGCCCCGTCGAGCATCCCGCCGTCCGGCACACCGTCCCAGACGCCCAGCCTGGCCACGTCGAACGGGATCTCGACCACGGCCTCGTCGCCCGGCGCCAGGACGACCCTGCGGTAGCCCAGCAGCAGCCGTACGGGCGTGGGCAGGGGCGCCGTCGGGCAGCCCAGGGAGTACACCTGCACGAGCTCCTCCGCGCGGCGGTCGCCGGTGTTCCGCACCGTGACGCGCGCCGTGACGACGTGCGTGGACGAGCTCCCCGCCGGGTGCAGCGGCGGATGGTCCCGGCTCTCCCGCGGTGCGGTGACGACGCCGGCGGTCAGGGCGAGCTCGCCGTAACCGACGGTGCCGTAGGTCAGCCCGTGCCCGAACGCGAACGTGGGGACACCGCCCTCGTCGGCGGGCAGGTGGCGGTAGGTGACCTGCTGACGCCGGGTGTCGTAGTCGAACAGGTCACCGGCCTGCTCGGGACGCGCCGGCCAGGTCTGGGCGAGCCTGCCGGTGGGCTCCACCGCGCCGGTGAGCACGTCGGCCAGGCCGTGGCCCAGCTCCTGCCCGGCGTGGCTGCTCCACACCACGGTCGACGCGTCGGCGACGCCCGGGCCCAGCACGTACGGGTAGCTGGAGACGATCGCGAGGACCGCGCGCGGGTTCGCCTCGACGGCGGCACGCCAGACCTCGACGGCGGCGTCCGGGAGCAGCAGGTGGGGGCGGTCCTGCGTCTCGCGCCCGGCGACGTGGGGGTCGTTGCCCACCGCCACGACGACCGTGTCGCAGCGGGCGGCGACCTCCGCGACGCGTGCCGCGCCGGACTCGAGGAGCCGGGGCACGAAGCGGGCGGCCTCGTCGAGCGTCCGGGCCTCGGCGCAGACCACCCCCGTGCCGCGCTGGACGCGGACCCACCGGCCGGACCCGAGGTGCAGCAGCGACCACGAGCCGTCGGCGTGGACGTGCCGGCGGAAGATCTCCTGCGCCTCCCAGCCCCCGACCCGGTCGGCGTCGGCGCGCACCGGCCAGGCGGCCCCGGTGAGCAGACGGCCGGACGCGGCGGAGCGGAGCGTGAGCACGCCGTCGCCCCAGTCGGTGACGTCGAACCGGGCCAGCTTGCCGGCGTCGACACCGTCGGCGACGACCGTCGCGCCGTCCTCGGACACCGTCACGTACGCCCCGTCGCCAGCGACGCGGAGCGCCACCACGTCGGCGCCGGTCGCGACCTCCACCCGCTCGGTCCCCGGCCGCTCCCGCAGGCCGTCGGCGAGGGAGACCGCGTACGGCGGGGTCCCGGAGTACCAGTCGGTCAGGACGGCGTCGGCGAGCGGCCCGACGACGGCGACGGACCCCGGCGCCCCGAACGGAAGCACCCCGGCGTCGTTGCGGAGCACGACGACGCCCCGCGCGGCGGCCTCGCGCGCCAGCTCCCGGTGGGCGGGCAGGTCGATCGTGCCGGTGCCCGCGTACGGGTCGGCGTCGCCGTCCATCTCCCCCGTCCGCAACCGCAGCTCGAGGAGCCGCAGCACCGACCGGTCGACGTCCTCGGCGGTGAGCAGGCCGCGATCGAGCGCCTCCTCGATCCGTTCGATCGTGGGGCGGGCGTCGGCGTCGTCGTCGGTGAACGAGTCGACGCCGGCGCGCACCATGGCGGCGTTGCCGCTCGCCCGGTCGGGGCAGGCCCGCTGCAGCGAGACGAGGAAGGTGGGCGCGGCGGCGTCCGAGACGAGGGCGACCGAGTGCTCGGACCAGGAGCGCAGCTCGTCGAACAGCTCGGCCTGCAGGTGGGCGGGGACCCCGTTCACCTGGTTGTACGCCGGCATCACGGCGCCCGCGACACCCGCCTCGACGGGCTCGCGGAAGGCCGGCAGCTCCTCCTCGTGCAGCGTGTGCGGCGGGATGTCCGAGCTCGTCGAGGAACGGTCGGTCTCGTTGTTGTAGGCGAGGAAGTGCTTGAGCGTCGGCACGGTCTTCCACACGCGGTCGTGGTCCCCGCGCAGCCCACGGCAGTACGCCGTCGCGAGGTGGGCGGTCAGGTGCGGGTCCTCGGAGTACCCCTCCTCGTTCCGGCCCCACGCGGGGTGCCGCAGGGTGTTGACCACCGGCGCCCAGACGTTGAGGCTGACCGACGGGTCCGCCTCGTGCTTGGCGCGGACCTCGGTGGCGACGGCGTCGCCGACGCGCCGGACCAGCTCCGCGTCCCAGGTCGCCGCGAGCCCCACGGGCTGCGGGAACACGGTGGCCCGGCCCAGCCACGCCACGCCGTGCAGCGCCTCGCACCCGGTGTGGAACGGCGCCAGCCCGAGCCGCGTCACCGCGGGCGCGTGCTGGTGGAGCATTGCGACCCGTTCCGACGGCGTCAGCCGGGACAGCAGGTCACGCGCGCGCTCGGCGGTGGGCAGGCGGTGGTCTCGGAAGGGGGGCACGTCCACGGGTACTCCTTCGGCCGCGGCGGTGCGGCACTGGCAGGCTGACGCTCGTTGTCGAAGCGCTTCAACAACGCACGGTAGCGAGCACACGCCCCTCGGAGCAACGCGAGGTCGCGCGGCGAGACGCCGCGCTCAGCCGACCTCGACGCCCGCGCGCACCACCTGCCGGACCCGCAGGTCGGCGTCCGTCACCACGAGGTCGGCCCGGCGCCCCACGACGAGGCCGCCGACGTCGTCCAGGCCGAGCACCTGCGCCGGCACCCAGGACGCCGAGCGCACGGCGTCCGCGAGCGGCACGCCCGCGGCGACGGTGCGACGCACGACGTCGACCAGGTGAGCGGTGCCGCCCGCGATGGCGCCGCCGTCCGGGTGCTCGGCGTCGGTGAGCCGCGCGACGCCCCCGCGCACCGTCACCGCCATCGGGCCCAGCTCGTAGGAGCCGTCGGCCATGCCCGCGGCCGCCATCGCGTCCGTCACGAGGAGCACGTTGTCGGCGCCGACCGTCTCGATGACGGTCCGTACGGTGGCCGGGTCCAGGTGCACGTCGTCTGCCACGAGCTCCACCGCCACGTCGCCGCGCGCCGCGGCGGCCAGGCACGCCGCGACCGGGCCTGGCGCGCGGTGGTGGAGGGGCCGCATGCCGTTGAAGAGGTGCGTGGCCGTCATCCGGCGCGCGGGTGCCCCCGCCGCTGCGGCTGCGGCGAGGTCCGCCGTCACCTGGGCGATCAGCGCCTCCGCCTGCTCGGTGGTGGCGTCGGTGTGGCCGAGCGAGGGCACGACGCCTGCCCCCACCAGGGCGGTAGCGGCGCCGTCCGCGCCGACCACGCCCGCGATCTCCGGGGCGACCGTCATCGTGCGCAAGGAGCCTCGAGCGGCCTCCCCGAGCTCGCGTGCCAGAGCCGCGTCCCCGGGGAGCAGGTCGTCGGGGCTCTGCGCGCCCCGGCGCTCGCGCGAGAGGAACGGCCCTTCGGCGTGGATGCCAGCGATCTCGCCCGCCTCGACGAGGTCCGCGAGCATCGCGGCCCGCGCCAGCAGCGTCTCGCGGTCCGCCGTGACCAGGGAGGCGAGCATCGTGGTGGTCCCGTGGCGACGGTGCTCGCGCACCGCGACCATCGCCTCGGCCGCGTCCCTCGCGTCCGGAAAGCTCGCTCCCCCGCCGCCGTGGTTGTGCAGGTCGACCAGGCCGGGCAGCACCGTGGCGCCTGCCTCGGGGTCGGCGGACGCCTCGACGGCGGCGCGGACGGCCGGGTCGGCGTGCAGCGCGGCGGACACGGGGCCCACCCACAGGATCGTGCCGTCCGAGACGACGACGGCGCCGTCGTCGATCACATCGTGCGGGGTCACGACGCGGCCACGCCAGGCCACCGCGCGCGGGGTGCCGTGAGGGTCCGTGGTACCGGGGGCCGGGAGGGGCTCAGCGCTCATGCCGCCATCCTGCCGCACGGCCGAGCAGTATCGAAACCTTGCTCACAAACTCCGTCTGGGCTCGCCGGTGCGGCGCGCCCGACGACGGTCAGAACAGCCGGGAGTCGACGTCGTCGACGCCGCGCATCGCGTCGTAGTCGAGCACGAGGCACCCGATCCCCCGGTCCGTGGCCAGGACCCTCGCCTGCGGCTTGATCTCCTGGGCCGCGAAGACGCCGCGCACCGGCGTCAGCAACGGGTCACGGTTGAGCAGGTCGAGATAGCGCGTGAGCTGCTCCACGCCGTCGATGTCGCCGCGGCGCTTGATCTCGACGGCGACCGTGCCGCCGGCGCCGTCACGCGCCAGGATGTCGACCGGCCCGATCGCGGTCATGTACTCCCGCCGCACCAGGGTGTGCCCGGCGCCGAGCAGCTCGATCTGCGCCGCGAGGAGCTCCTGCAGGTGCGCCTCGACGCCGTCCTTGATCAGGCCCGGATCCACGCCGAGGTCGTGGGCGGAGTCGTGCGCGACCTCGTGGAGCTCGATCTCCAGGCGGTCGTCGGACTTCTGGTGCTGAACCGTCCACACCTCGGTGACACCGCGCTCGACGGCCTCGGCGTCCGGAGCCCGCACCGCCGTCGCGCACGGCGGGCTCATCCAGTTCAAGGGCTTGTACGAGCCGCCGTCGGAGTGCAGCAGCACGCTGCCGTCCGCCTTGACGACCAGCAGCCGCGTGGCGAGCGGCAGGTGTGCGGTGAGCCGGCCCGTGTACCGGGCCGAGCAGCGGGCGACGACGAGTCGCACGGTCCCCCTCGGGATGAAGTCGGGTGTTCGGTCAGCGCATTCTTGTCGTCAGAGGCTGCCTCAGACGCTGCACCCTCTGTCGTCCGAGGCTGCGGTTCCGCTCGGCGCGAGTGCCTCGTTCCTCGGCCCTCACCCTCCGCCGCCCCCTTCGCCTCAGACGACGAGGTCGCGGCGCCCCGGCGGCGACGACTCGAGCCATGACGCGAGCCCTGCGTACGCGCCGGACGACACGAGGAGCTCGAAGTCGGTGTCGTCGTACCGGCAGCGCACCAGGACCGCGTCGGCCTGGCCTGCCTGGTCGAGCGGCACCCGTCCCGTGAGGATCAGACGCTCCCGCTGCCACACCCGTGCGGGGCGCGGGGCCAGCGACCAGCCGCGCCACCAGTCGATACGACCGACGGCATAGTGCGCGATGCCGACGACCCACGGTGCCCGGGGGTCGTCGGCCGGTCGGGCCTGGCACGGGAACGACCCGACGCGGCGCGAGAGCGTCCGCAGCCTGGAGGCCCCGGCGGCGAGCACCAGTGCCAGCACGACGACGACCGCGACCGCGGCCCAGACGACGTATGACACCAGCGCCTCGCTCAGCGCAGCGCCGGCTCGCGGCCGGTCAGCTCGCTGATCTCGTCCACCACGATCGTGACGAGGTTGCTGTCGACGGAGACGAACCCGCCGGTGACCTCCGCCTCGACGGCCGTCCCCTGCGCCGTCGACACCTTGACGGTGCCCGGTCGCAGCACCGCGAGGAGCGGCGTGTGGCCGGGGAGGATGCCCACCTGGCCGTCGACCGACGGGGCGCTCACCTGGCGCGCCGCACCCGACCAGACCTTGCGGTCGGCCGCGACGAGGTCGACGTTCAGCTCTGCCATCTGATGCTCCTCTTTCGGGTCGTGCTCGAGTTGGTGCTACCACGTCGTCCCGCCGAGGCGGCCGGAGGACCGACCGCTCGGCGGGACGACGTCGCGCCTGGTGGCAAGGACGAAGCCGTCAGGCCCCGTACTCCTTCTGGATGCGAGCCCAGTTCGCCTCGAGCATCTCGAGGCCACCGATGTTGTAGAACGCCTGCTCGGCGATGTGGTCGAACTCGCCCGCGGCGATCTTCTTGAACGCCTCGATGGTCTCGCTCAGCGGGACGGTCGAACCCTCGACGCCCGTGAACTTCTTCGCCATGTAGGTGTTCTGGGAGAGGAACTGCTGGATTCGGCGCGCACGCGCGACGACCGTCTTGTCCTCCTCCGAGAGCTCGTCGACACCGAGGATCGCGATGATGTCCTGCAGCTCCTTGTTGCGCTGCAGGATCGACTTCACCTGCGTCGCCACGTCGTAGTGCTCCTGGCCCACGTACCGCGGGTCGAGGATGCGCGACGTCGACGTGAGCGGGTCGATCGCCGGGTACAGACCCTTGGACGCGATCTCGCGGGAGAGCTCCGTGGTCGCGTCGAGGTGGGCGAACGTCGTCGCCGGCGCCGGGTCGGTGTAGTCGTCCGCGGGCACGTAGATGGCCTGCAGCGACGTGATCGAGTGACCGCGGGTCGAGGTGATGCGCTCCTGCAGGAGGCCCATCTCGTCGGCCAGGTTCGGCTGGTAGCCCACCGCGGACGGCATGCGGCCCAGCAGCGTCGACACCTCGGAGCCCGCCTGGGTGAACCGGAAGATGTTGTCGATGAACAGCAGCACGTCCTGCTTGCGCACGTCGCGGAAGTACTCCGCCATCGTCAGCGCGGACAGGGCGACGCGCAGGCGCGTGCCCGGCGGCTCGTCCATCTGGCCGAAGACCAGGGCCGTCTTGTCGAAGACGCCGGCCTCCTCCATCTCGGCGATGAGGTCGTTGCCCTCACGGGTGCGCTCGCCGACGCCGGCGAACACGGAGACACCGCCGTGGTCCTGGGCGACGCGCTGGATCATCTCCTGGATGAGGACGGTCTTGCCGACGCCCGCACCACCGAAGAGGCCGATCTTGCCACCCTGCACGTAGGGCGTGAGCAGGTCGATCGACTTGATGCCCGTCTCGAACATCTCGGTCTTGGACTCGAGCTGGTCGAACGCCGGCGGCTTGCGGTGGATCGGCCAGCGCTCGGTGATCTCGAGCTTCTCGCCCTCGGCGAGGTTGAGCACGTCACCCGTGACGTTGAAGACCTTGCCCTTGGTGACGTCGCCGACGGGCACGCTGATGGGCGCACCGGTGTCGGTGACGGCGGCACCGCGGACCAGGCCGTCGGTGGGCTTGAGCGCGATCGCACGCACGAGCGAGTCGCCCAGGTGCTGCGCGACCTCGAGCATGAGGGTGAACGAGTTCTCGTCCTCGCCCTGGCCCGACAGGTCGATGTCGACCTTGAGGGCGTTGTAGATCTCGGGGATCGCGTCCTCGGGGAACTCGATGTCGACGACGGGGCCGATCACGCGCGCGACCCGGCCCACGCCGGGTCCGCTCTGGTGCTCGACCGGGGCTTCCACGGTGGTGGCGGTCATTGCTTGCCTCGCTTCGAAAGGTTCGTTCCGGGGGTCAGTACGTTCGTCCGCGGCGTCATCACTGGCGTCATGAGGCCGCGAGGGCGTCGGCACCCGAGACGATCTCGCTGATCTCCTGGGTGATGTCCGCCTGCCGTGCCTGGTTCGCCAGGCGCGTGTAGTTGCGGATCAGGTCCTCGGCGTTGTCGGTCGCCGTGTGCATCGCGCGCTGGCGCGCGGCCAGCTCGGACGCCGCCGCGTCCAGCATGAAGCTGAAGATGCGGCTACGCACGTAGCGCGGGAGCAGGGTGTCGAGCACGACCTCGGGCGTCGGCTCGAAGTCGTACAGCGGCTGCGCCTGGTTCTCGCCCGGCGCCGCCACGCCCTCCACGACCTCGAGCGGGAGCATGCGCACCACGCGCGGACGCTGGGTGACCATGTTGACGAACTGCGTGTACACGACGTGCAGCTCGGCGACGCCACCCTCGTCCACCGGCGCGAGGAACGCGCCGAGCAGCGTGTCGGCGATCTCCTTCGCGACGTCCGACTGGGGGTTGTCCGACCCGTACGACCACTCCGCGGCCAGCGTGCGCCCGCGGTAGCGGTAGTACGACGTCGCACGGCGGCCGGCCGCGTACAGCTCGACCTCCTTGCCCTCGGCCGTGAGCTGGGCGACGAGCCGCTCCGTCTCACGGATGATCGACGCCGAGTAGGCGCCGGCCATGCCGCGGTCGGAGGAGATGACGAGCACGGCGACACGCTTCGTGTCGGTCCGCTCGCTCGTCAGCGGGTGCTTCGTGCTCGTGTGCACCGCCACGCCCGACACCGCCCGGGTGATGGCCCGCTCGTAGGGCGCCGCCGCAGCCGTGCGTGCCCGCGCCTTGCCGATGCGGGACGCCGCGATCAGCTCCTGCGCGCGGAACATCTTCTTCAGCGACTGCGTCGACTTGATCCGCTGCTTGTAGACGCGCTGGGATCCGCCCGCCATGCTCAGGCCTTCTTCTGCACGACGAGCTGCTCCTGCTCGACGTCGGCCGCCTCGGTCTCGGCGTCCCCGCCGACGAGCGGCGTGCCGTCCGCCTTGAGGAACCCGTTGCGCACGTCCTCGACGCCCTTGGCCAGCGCGTCCTCGGTGTCCTGCTCGAGCTTGCCCGTGGAGGCGATCGTGCTCAGCACCTCGGTGTTGCGGCGCAGGTGGTCGAGCATCTCGGACTCGAACCGCTTGACGTCCTCGACCGGGACGTCGTCGAGCTTGCCCTTGGTGCCGGCCCAGACGGAGGCGACCTGCTCCTCCACCGGGTACGGGGTGTACTGCGGCTGCTTGAGCAGCTCCATCAGCACCGCGCCGCGGGCGAGCTGGCCGCGCGAGGCCGCGTCGAGGTCGGACGCGAACATCGCGAAGGCCTCGAGTGAGCGGAACTGCGCCAGCTCGAGCTTCAGCGTGCCCGACACCTTCTTCATCGCCTTGACCTGCGCGTCACCGCCGACGCGGGACACCGAGATGCCCACGTCGACCGCGGGGCGCTGGTCCGCGTTGAAGAGGTCCGACTGCAGGAAGATCTGGCCGTCGGTGATCGAGATGACGTTGGTCGGGATGTAGGCCGACACGTCGTTCGCCTTGGTCTCGATGATCGGCAGGCCGGTCATCGAGCCCGCGCCCAGCTCGTCCGAGAGCTTGGCGCAACGCTCGAGCAGACGGGAGTGCAGGTAGAAGACGTCACCGGGGTAGGCCTCGCGGCCCGGCGGGCGCCGCAGCAGCAGGGACACGGCGCGGTAGGCCTCGGCCTGCTTCGACAGGTCGTCGAAGATGATCAGGACGTGCTTGCCCTGGTACATCCAGTGCTGGCCGATGGCCGAACCGGTGTAGGGGGCGAGGTACTTGAAGCCCGCGGGGTCGGACGCGGGAGCCGCGACGATCGTCGTGTACTCGAGAGCGCCGGCCTCCTCGAGGGCGCCGCGCACCGAGGCGATCGTCGAGCCCTTCTGGCCGATGGCGACGTAGATGCAGCGCACCTGCTTCGTCGGGTCGCCCGACTCCCAGTTGGCCTTCTGGTTGATGATCGTGTCGATCGCGATCGCCGTCTTGCCGGTCTGGCGGTCACCGATGATCAGCTGGCGCTGGCCGCGCCCGATCGGGATCATCGAGTCGATCGCCTTGATGCCGGTCTGCATCGGCTCGTGCACCGACTTGCGCTGCATGACGCCGGGCGCCTGCAGCTCGAGCGCGCGGCGCCCGTCGGTCTCGACCTCGCCCAGCCCGTCGATCGGGTTGCCCAGCGGGTCGACGACGCGGCCGAGGTAGCCCTCGCCCACGGGGACCGAGAGGACCTCGCCGGTACGGCGGACCTCCTGGCCCTCCTCGATGCCGGTGAACTCACCGAGGACGACGACGCCGATCTCACGGACGTCCAGGTTCAGCGCGAGGCCGAGCGTGCCGTCCTCGAAGCGCAGCAGCTCGTTCGCCATCGCGCCGGGGAGGCCCTCGACGTTCGCGATGCCGTCGGCGGCAAGGGTGACGCGACCGACCTCCTCGGTGACCGCGCCTTCGGGCTCGTAGGACTTCACGAAGCTGTCCAGTGCGGCCCGGATCTCCTCCGGCCGGATCGTCAGCTCAGCCATTGCTCTCTCCTGTCGTGGCCGCGCCTTGCGCGACCTCACGTTCTGCGGGTGCCGGCCGAAGCCGGCGCTGGGCCTGGGGAAGGGTTCAGCCGGCCAGCCGGCGACGGGCGTCGGCCAGGCGGGACAGCACGGTGGAGTCGACGACGTCGGCGCCGACCTGGATGCGCAGCCCGCCGACCACGGTCGGGTCGACCGTGACGTTCAGCTGCACGGCACGGCCGTAGGCGTTCTCGAGGAGCGCGCTGAGCCGGGCCTGCTGCGCCTCGGTGAGCACCGAGCCGGAGGTGACCGATGCGACCAGACGCTTGCGACGCTCCGCAGCCACCTCGCCGAACCAGATCAGGGTGGCGACGAACCGACGTCCGCGCAGCGACGACGTCGCCCGGCGCGCGAGCGCCTGGGTCGTGTCGTCCACCTTGCCCGAGAGCAGGGTGTCCACGAGGGCGCCACGGCGCTCCGCTGCCGTCGACGAGTCCGAGAGGACCTGCCGCGCCTCGCGCTCGCCGACGAGGACCCGCGTGAGGCGGAACAGCTCGTCCTCGACCGTCTCGAGCGCACCGCGCGCCTCGGCGCCGGCCAGCACGGCGTCCACGCCGAGGCGCTCGAGAGCGTCGACGAGGTCGGCGTCGCTGGACCAGCGCGACCGGGCCACCCCGGCGACGAGGTCCACGACACGCTCGTCGAAGCCGCCGGAGAGGATGCTGGTGGCCAGGGCCACCTTGTCCCCGGCCGCCCGCGACGGGTCGGCCAACGAACGGCGCAGCGCCGTGGAGCCGTCGAGCGCGTCCACGACCGCGAACAGCTGCTCGCCGAGCGCGTGCGCGCCGGCCCCGGCCGTCCGCAGCACGGGCTCGAACCGCTCCTGCGCCGCGGTGAGGGATGCTCCGCTCGTTCCCCGCATCAGCCCTCCTTGCCGGCCGAGGTGGTGGCAGACGCGGTCTGCGACGCCTCGAGCTCGTCGAGGAAGCGGTCGACGACGCGCGACTGGCGTGCCGAGTCCTCGAGCGACTCACCGACGATCTTGGAGGCGAGCTCCGTGGCCAGCGCGCCGACCTCGGCCCGCAGCGAGACCGCGGCGGTCTGACGCTCGGCCTCGATCTGGCGGTGCGCCGTCTCGACGATGCGACCGGCCTCCTCCTGCGCCTTCGACCGCAGCTCCGCGACGATGGCGGTGCCCTCGGCACGCGCCTCCTCGCGGGTCTTCGCGGCGTCCGCGCGGGCCTCGGCGAGCTGCTGGTGGTACTCCTCCAGCGCTGCGGCCGCTTCCTCCTGCGCCTGCTCTGCCTTGGCCAGGCCGCCCTCGATCTTCGCGGTCCGCTCGTCCAGCACGGCCTGGAACTTCGGCAGCGCGTACTTGTAGAAGACGAGCCCGATGATCACGACGATCACCAGCGACCAGATGATGTCCGGCGGGTGCGGCAGCAGGATGTTCTGCTGTGTCTCCTCGGCGGCCATCACCGCCGCGGAGGAGTCCAGGGGGGAGCTCATCAGGCCGGGACGATGAAGCCGGCAACCAGGCCGAGGAGCGCGAGCACCTCGACGAAGGCGATACCGATGAACATCGTGGTACGGAGCTGGCTCGAGACCTCGGGCTGACGGGCCATGCCCTCGATCGTCTTGCCGATGAGGATGCCGAGGCCGATGCCCGGGCCGACCGCCGCGAGGCCGTAACCGACGGTGCCGATGTTTCCGGTGACCTCGGCGAGAGTGGTGACGTCCACTGGGTTTCCTTCCGTTGGGCGCCGGACCTCGGTGGCCCGGGCGTCGCGTTGATGGTGCTGGGAGTAAGGCTGGTGGTTCCGGCTGCGCCGGGAGCCGCTAGACGGTCAGTGCTCGGCCTCGATGGACATGTTGAGGTAGACCGCAGTGAGGATCGCGAAGACGTACGCCTGCAGCGCCGCCACGAAGACCTCGAAGAGGAAGAACGCAAACCCTGCCACGAGAGTGCCCGCGCCGAAGAGCTTCATCGCTCCGGCGGAGTCGAACAGGAAGAACGACGTGGCCGTGAAGCAGATCGCGAGCATGAGGTGGCCGGCGACCATGTTGGCGAGGAGCCGGATGACCAGCGTCGCCGGGCGCAGCACGAAGACCTGCAGGAACTCGATCGGCGTCAGCAGGAGGTAGAGCACCTTCGGCACGCCCGGGGGGAACAGGGAGCTCTTGAGGAAGCCGCCGAACCCCTGGGCCTTGACGCCGGCGCCGAGGTACATCACGTACGTCCAGGCCGCGAGCACGATAGGCAGGCCGATCACCGACGTGCCCGCCAGGTTCAGGAACGGCACCACGCTGGTGATGTTCATGACCAGCACGGTGCAGAAGATCGTGGCCAGCAGGAAGAAGTACTTGCGGCCGTTCTTCTCGCCGAGCACCTCGATCGCGATCGCGTTGCGCACGAAGTCGAGGATCATCTCGACCACGTTCTGGAACCGG
Organism: Isoptericola luteus; assembly: GCF_020297055.1. Taxonomy (GTDB): domain Bacteria; phylum Actinomycetota; class Actinomycetes; order Actinomycetales; family Cellulomonadaceae; genus Isoptericola; species Isoptericola luteus. The sequence goes on from NZ_JAIXCQ010000006.1 coordinate 203,483, forward strand.
CCAGGCACCAGCTTCGCGCGGCGCGCGGCGATGACGAAGACGGTCAGGAGGACGACGGCCGCGATGACACGGATCAGCATGACCCGGTTGAACTCGAAGACCGTGCCCTCGAAGAAGATCGCCGGCGGGAAGAAGTCCGCGACCGTCGGCGCATGGAAGCCACCCTCGCCCTCGGAGGCGGCGAGAAGCATGGGGGACGCTGGCGTGAACAGGGGGGTCTCCCGGAGGTCGTCGGACCGGGGGCGCTCCACGGAGAGGTGGGCACGCCATCGGACCAGGCCGTCATGGATTCGCGCACAGCCTACCGGATGATCACCCGTGCTACGACACCCTGGCCTGCCCAGTTCCGGCCAGATCTTGCGGCTTGTGAACATTCGCACGACGCCGGTCCCGCGCGGCCGGTGCCACGCGGGGGCCGACGTCGCCGGTCAGGCGGCCGTGGCGGACGCGGTCAGGGCTGCACGTACGGGACGCGGCCCGTGCTCACCGCGCGGTAGTCGAGCAGCGCCGACCCGATCGCTCCCAGGCCGAGCACCACGAGCAGCACCCACGGGTCGTAGAACGTGGCGTCCTGGATCAGGGCCAGCACGACGACGAGCACGACGACCTTGACGATCCAGGCCCCCATGACGAACGCCGCCATCCGCGCCGGGCTCGAGCCGACGGTGGCCTGCATCGACCAGATCGTGGTCGCGCAGAAGAACGCGGCCAGGCCCACCCCCACGAGCGCGCCCCACATCCCCGCGCTCCCGGCGACGAGGAGTCCCACCCCGACGCCGAGCACGAGCAGTGCGCCGAGGAGCAGGAGGGTGTCGCGCATCGCCGTGCGCAGGACGCGGCGCTCCGCCGACGTCGACGCGTCGTCCGGCGTGGCGCCCGCGGTAGCCGGCACGGCGGGCTCGACGGCGGCGGGCTCGACGGCGGGATCCGTCGCCGGCTCCCGGGGCCGGTCGGGCTGCGGTGTCTCGGGCGTCGTCATCGGGTCCGTCCTTCGTGGGTGGAGGTGTGGCCGGAGGCGGGGACCGCGGGGGCCGGGGCGTCGACGGCGGGCTGGGCACCCGTCGCGACGTCGTCGTCGAGGAACCGCCCGCGCGTCCGCAGCGGGCCGAGCGTGAGCACCAGGGCGACGACGATCGCGATGCCGAGGCCGACGAGCACCACCCGCCACTCCCAGCGTACGAGCGCGGCCGCGCCGAACGAGAACACCGCCGCCCACACGTAGAGGATGAGCACGGCACGGCGGTGCGAGTGGCCGAGCGCCAGCATCCGGTGGTGCAGGTGCATCCGGTCGGGATGGAACGGCGACTTTCCGGCGGCGAGGCGCCGCACCACCGCCATCCCCATGTCCAGCAGCGGGAGCAGCACGACGGCGACCGGCAGCAGCAGCGGGATGAACAGCGGCACCCGCTGCGCGCCGGAGAGCGCGTCCCGGGTGGCCGCCGGGTCGATGTTGCCGGTCACCGTGATGGCGGCGCCGGCGAAGACCAGCCCCAGCACCATGGAGCCGGAGTCGCCCATGAAGATGTGCGACGGGAAGAAGTTGTGCGGCAGGAATCCGATGCAGACCCCCACCAGGACCGCCATCATGAGCGTCGCGAGGCTGGAGTAGTCCTGTGGGCTGGCCTGCTGCGTCAGGCTGTAGGTGTACAGCAGGAACGCCGACCCGCCGATGGCGATGACGCCGGCGGCGAGCCCGTCCAGCCCGTCGACGAAGTTCACGGCGTTCATGGCCACGACGACGACGAACACGGTGGCGATGAGCGACTGGTTGGAGTCGCCGATCGTCAGCCCGCCCGGCGTCGGCAGCCACGTGAGCTGCACCTGCATCAGAGCCATGAACCCCGCGGCGAGCACCTGGCCCGCGAGCTTCGTGACCCAGTCCAGGTCCCACACGTCGTCGGCCCAGCCGAGCAGGCACACGATGGTGGCACCGCCCACGATCCCCCACGCCTGCGGCGTCTCGAAGACGCCCGACAGGAACGGCATCTGCGAGGCGAGCAGCACGGAGACCACGATGCCGAGCAGCATCGCCAGGCCGCCCAGGCGCGGGCGGGGGGTGGCGTGGACGTCGCGCGCGCGCACCGCGGTGATCGCGTTCGTGCGGCGGGCGATCCACCGGGCGGCGGGGGTGCTGAGGTAGGTCACCGCCGCCGCGACGAGCATGAGGAGCAGATAGGCCCTCACCCGGCCGCACCGCCCTGCGGCACGTCGCTCGTGGCGTCGGTCGCGGCGTCGGTGTCCTCGGCCGGCACGGCCGCCTGGGCCGGGTCAGCCGTCTCCCCGGGCGTCTCGGGCGTCTCGGGCGTCGCGTCGTCGGGCCCGAGCACCGGTGCGACGTCGCGCAGGGCCTCGAGCGGGACGGCGCCGGTGCGCACCACGCGCAGCTCGGGGCCCGTGGCGTCCACGATCGTGGACGCCACGCCGCCGGGAGCGGTGCCGCCGTCCAGGTAGGTGTCGACGGCGCCGCCGAGCTGGTCGACGGCGTCGGCGGCGTCGAGGGCCGCGGGGCTCCCGGTCCGGTTCGCGCTCGACACGGCCAGCGGGCCGGTGCGGCGCAGCAGGGCGAGGGCGGCGGGGTGATCCGGCATCCGCAGCGCGACGGTGCCGCGGGTCTCCCCCAGGTCCCACTGCAACGACGGCTGGGCCCGCAGGATGATCGTGAAGCCGCCGGGCCAGAAGGCCTCGACGAGGCGGCGGGCGTCGTCCGGCACCTCGGTGGCCAGGCCGTCGAGCGTGCGGACGTCGGGGACCAGCACCGGCGGCGGCATCTGGCGCCCCCGGCCCTTCGCGGCGAGGAGTGCCGCGACGGCGTCCGCGTCGAACGCGTCCGCGCCGATGCCGTAGACGGTGTCGGTGGGGAGGACGACGAGCCCGCCGCGCGAGACGGTGTTCACCGCCTCGTCGATCGAGGGACCCCACGTGTTCGGGTCGCTGACGTCGTGCACGCTGCTCACCTGCCCAAGTTTGGCACGGTTCATCAGGCCACCGGCGCGCGGACCGTCCCGGCCCGGCGCGCCACCACCATCCGTGGGCGGCCCGTCAGGTCCGTCGCGGTGCGGGCGGGGCCGAAGGCGGCCAGCCGACGGGCCACGCCGGCCCCTGCCGCCTCTGCCGCCCCTGCCTTCTCTGCCCCTGCGGCCTCTGCGGCCTCTGCGGCCTCTGCGGCCTCTGCGGCCTCTGCGGCCTCTGCGGCCTCTGCGGCCTCGACCATGGCGCGCGCCGCCGACGCCTGCACCTCCGCGTGCTCCATGACGTACAGGCCGCCAGGGCGCAGCAGGCGCGCGGCCGCGGCGGTGACGCCGCGGGGCACCTCCAGGCCGTCGGCCCCGAGGCCGTAGAGCGCCACCGCGGGGTCGTGGTCCGCGACCTCGGGATCGCGCGGGACGGCGTCCGGCGGGACGTACGGCGGGTTGGAGACCACGACGTCGACCACGCCGTCGAGGTCGCGCAGCGCCGTCCTCGCGTCCCCGCGCACCAGCCGCACCGTGGCCCCGGGGTGCGCGGCGACCACCGCGGCCACGTTGCGGGCCGCCCAGGCGTGCGCCGCGGCGTCGAGCTCGACGGCGTGCACCCGCGCGCCGGGCACCTCGGTGGCCACCGCGAGGGCGATCGCCGCCGACCCGGTGCACAGGTCGACCACGACCACCTCGCCCCGCGCCTCCACGACCCGGAGCGCCTCGTCGATCGCGACCTGCGCGACCTGCTCCGTCTCCGGCCGGGGGACGAAGACCCCCGGCCCCACACTGAGCTCCAGGTGCCTGAAGGCCGCCGAGCCCGTCAGGTGCTGCAGCGGCTCCCGGCCGGCGCGGCGTCCGACGAGGTCGGCGTACCGCGCCGCGTCGTCAGGCGTCAACGGAGCGTCCAGGACCGCCAGTCGGCTCACCTCGCCCCTCGCGAGACCCAGGACGTGCGCGAGCAGCGTCTCCGCGTCCGCGCGCGGGCTCGGCACCGCGGCGGACGACAGCCGTGCGCTCGCCCAGCGCACCGCGCGCCCCGCGCCCGCCGGCGCCGTGGGCTCAGGCATGCGAGCCCGCCGCGGCGAGCCGCGCGGCCTCGTCGGCGTCGATCGCCGAGCGGACCACCGGGTCCAGGTCCCCGGCGAGCACGTGGTCGAGGTTGTACGCCTTGTAGCCGGTGCGGTGGTCCGCGATCCGGTTCTCCGGGAAGTTGTAGGTCCGGATGCGCTCCGACCGGTCGACGGTGCGCACCTGCGAGCGGCGCATGTCCGCGGCCTGGGCGGCGGCAGCCTCTGCCTGCGCGGCGAGCAGCCGGGCGCGGAGCACGCGCATGGCCTGCTCCTTGTTCTGCAGCTGCGACTTCTCGTTCTGCATCGACACCACGATCCCGGTGGGCACGTGCGTGATCCGCACGGCCGAGTCCGTCGTGTTCACCGACTGCCCGCCCGGCCCGGACGACCGGTAGACGTCGATGCGCAGGTCGTTCTGGTCGATCTCGACCTCGCCCGGGTCGTCGACCTCCGGCATGACGAGGACGCCCGCGGCCGACGTGTGGATGCGACCCTGCGACTCGGTCACCGGGACCCGCTGCACGCGGTGCACGCCGCCCTCGTACTTGAGGCTGGCCCACACGCCCTCGGCCGGGTCGCCGACGCTGCGCGCCTTGACGGCGACCTGCACGTCCTTGTAACCGCCGAGCTCGGTCTCCGTCGCGCTGAGCAGCTGGGTGGACCAGCCTCGCCGCTCGGCATAGCGCAGGTACATCCGCAGCAGGTCGCCGGCGAACAGCGCCGACTCGTCGCCGCCCTCCCCCGCCTTGATCTCCAGGATCACGTCGCGGCCGTCGTCCGGGTCGCGCGGCACGAGGACCCGGCGCAGCCGGTCGGCGGCCTCGTCGGCAGCCGCCCGCAGCGCCGGCAGCTCGGCGGCGAACGACTCGTCCTCCGCGGCCAGCTCGGCCGCGGCCTCGGCGTCGTCGTGCGCCTGCTCCCAGGAGCGGAACGCGCCCGCCACCTGGTTCAGCTCGGCGTAGCGCCGGCCGAGCGACCGCGCCCGGCCCGCGTCGGCGTGGACCCCGGGGTCGGCGAGCGCGCGCTCGATCTCGGCGTGCTCGACCAGCAACGGCCGTGCGGCGGCGAACGGGTCCGTCATGTCATCTCCGGTGGCTGAGGCGTCGTGGCTGAACCCGGCCGACGTCGCCCGCCACCGGGTAAGACAACAGCGCCGGCGGTCCGACGTCCGACTGCCCCTGGAGAGGTTGTCGGGCGGACCACCGGCGCTGCGAGGTCGCTAGTTGGCGGCCTTCTTGCCGTAACGCGCCTGGAACCGGGCCACGCGGCCACCGGTGTCCAGGATCTTCTGCTTGCCCGTGTAGAACGGGTGGCAGGCGCTGCAGACCTCGACGTTGATCTTGCCGGACGTCGCGGTGCTGTGGGTGACGAACGTGTTCCCGCAGGTGCAGGACACCTCGGTCGCGACGTACTCGGGGTGGATTCCAGACTTCATGATGCTCCTTGGTGAGATGCCGCCGGGTCGCTCCGCAGGACAGCAGGGCGTGAACCGGCAGGCCGACGAACCATTGTGCCAGAACGCTTGACGAGCCAGGAAATTCCCGGCCGGTCGAGGATCAGATCGTCTCGCCCGGGTTCTCGTCCGAGAGCCCGGCCGGCGTCGTCTTCTGCACGTGCAGCAGGAACTCGACGTTGGTCTTGGTCTTGCGCAGCTGGCCCAGCAGGAGCTCGATGGCCTGCTGCTGGTCGAGCGCGCCGAGCACGCGCCGCAGCTTGTAGACGATCGAGAGCTCGTCCTTCGCCATGAGGATCTCCTCGCGGCGCGTGCCGGACGCGTTGACGTCCACGGCCGGGAAGATCCGCTTGTCCGCGAGGTTGCGGGACAGGCGCAGCTCCATGTTGCCCGTGCCCTTGAACTCCTCGAAGATCACCTCGTCCATCTTCGAGCCCGTCTCGACGAGGGCCGATCCGAGGATGGTCAGCGAGCCGCCGTTCTCGATGTTGCGCGCGGCACCGAAGAACTTCTTCGGCGGGTAGAGCGCCGCGGCGTCCACACCACCGGACAGGATGCGGCCCGACGCCGGCGCGGCCAGGTTGTAGGCACGCGACAGGCGGGTGATCGAGTCGAGCAGCACGACGACGTCCTGACCCAGCTCCACGAGGCGCTTGGCACGCTCGATGGCGAGCTCGGCGACGATGGTGTGGTCGGAGGCCGGGCGGTCGAACGTCGAGGCGATGACCTCGCCCTTGACCGTCCGCTCCATGTCGGTGACCTCTTCGGGCCGCTCGTCCACGAGCACCACCATGAGGTGGACCTCGGGGTTGTTCGCGGTGATCGCGTTGGCGATCTGCTGCATGATGATCGTCTTGCCGGCCTTGGGCGGCGCGACGATGAGGCCGCGCTGGCCCTTGCCGATCGGGGCGACGATGTCGATCACGCGCGGGGTGAGGCGCGTGGCCTCCGGGTTCTCCAGGCGCAGGCGCTCCTGCGGGTACAGCGGCGTGAGCTTGGTGAACTCGGACCGCTGGCGCGACTCCTCGGCCGTCATGCCGTTCACGGAGTCCAGGCGGACCAGGGCGTTGTACTTGCCCCGGACGTTCTTGCCGCCGACCGACGGCAGCTCCTCGCCCTCGCGCGGCTGGCGGACGGCACCGACGATCGCGTCACCGCGGCGCAGGCCCGCCTTCTTGACCTGGTTCAGCGAGACGTACACGTCGTTCGGCCCGGGCAGGTAGCCGCTGGTGCGCACGAACGCGTAGTTGTCGAGGATGTCGAGCACGCCGGCGACGGGCAGCAGCACGTCGTCCTCGCGCACCTCGACGTCCTCGAGCCCGGCCACGTCGGGGCCGGTGCCACGGGTGCGACCGCGCTTGCGGTCGCGGCCCCGGTCGCGCCCCCGACGGCGGCGCGATCCCGAGCCGTCGTCGTCGCGGCGCTGCCCACGCTCGTCGCGCTGGCCCCCCTGGTTGCCGCCCTGGTTGCCCTGCGAGCCCGGGGCGTTCTGGCTGCCCTGCTGGTTGCTCTGCGAACCCTGCGAACCCTGCGAGCCCTGCGAACCCTGGTTGCCGTCGCCCGACCGTCCCTGGTTCTGGTTCTGGGTGCGCTCGCCACGCTGGTCGCCGTCGTTCTGGGCGCGCTCGCCACCGCGACGCTGATTGCGCTCGCGGGGGGCGGCCACGGCCTCGGCGAGCTGCGCCAGGCGCACCTCACGGTCCGCCTCGGACGCCGGAGCCTGGCCGCGCGACGCGTCGTCCCGCGGGGCGGCGTCCTGCGCGGACGTCGCCTGCGCGGTCCCCTCGGCGGAGCCCGTGCCCCGGGTTGCGCGGCGGGGGCGGCGACCGCCCTCGGCACGGTCGCCACCGGTCGCGCGCGGCGCGTCGTCGGCGGGCTGCGCCGGCGCGGCGGGCGCGTCGCTGCGCACCGCCGTGGCGACGGCGTTCGCCGCTGCCACAGGGGCGCTCGCGGCACGCGCGCCGGAACCGGCGGACTTCTGGGAGCGGATCGCGTCCTGCAGGTCGCTCTTGCGCATCCTGGACGTACCCTTCACGCCCATCTGCGAAGCGAGCGCCTGGAGCTCGGCGAGACGCATCGAGCTCAGGTTCCCGGATGCGGCAGAGCCGCTCGGGCTGTCGGTGGTGTTCGTCACGAAGGACCCTTCCCCCTCGTATGCGGCCCTGGGGATGTCACGGGCCGGGGTGGCGGGCGGCCAGGCGCGGGGGGCGCCGGGACGCGTGGAACCTCGCATCAGTGGTACGACGACGTCGGCTGGCGGGGTTGTATCGACCTTCGCGCGGGACGACCGCGGCGGGTCTCCCCCCGCGGCAGACGACCAGGGGGCACGGGCTCTGCCAAGCACGCACGGAGTGTCACGTGGTGAGAGAGGGGGGTGCCGTCGTGATCGATCCCGAAGGCTTACCGCATGCTACCACCCCGGGGGCCTGGAACGGCAGCGTCCCCGGGCGAGCCCGGGCCGCCGATCCGCCGCGCGACGGCGCCCTGGGTATCGATGTCGAGCCGGCTCGCGCGCCAGCCCGCCACGTCGTCGACCAGCCCGGACAGCAGCTCGTCCAGCCGTGCGGTGCCGTCGCCCGAGGTCAGGGCCAGCACCGTGGGCCCGGCACCGGAGATCGTGGCGGCGAAGCCCTCGGACCGCAGCGCCCGCAGCAGCTCGGCGGACCCGGCCATGACGCTCGCCCGGTAGTCCTGGTGGAGGCGGTCCTCGGTCGCGTCGAACAGGAGCTCCGGCCGCCGGGCGAGCGCCTCCACCAGCAGCCCGGCACGTCCCGCGGTGAACGCCGCGTCGACGTGCGGCACCTGGGCGGGCAGCACGCCCCGTGCCCGGCTCGTGGCGAGCCTGGCGTCGGGGACCAGCACGGTCGCCTCGATCCGCCGGTCGACCTCGAGGTCGACGGCTCGCACGCCTCCGCTGCCCTGCCAGGCCAGCGTCGCGCCGCCGCGGATCGCAGGGGCGGCGTTGTCCGGATGACCCTCGAACTCGGTCGCGATCCGCAGCACGGTGGTGGCGTCGAGCACGTGGGGGTCGGCGAGCAGCGCCCGCGCCGCGACCACGCCCGCCACGACGGCGGCCGCCGACGACCCGAGCCCGCGGCCGTGCGGGATCCGGTTGGCGCACTGCAGCCGCAGCCCCGTCAGCGGCGCGCCCGCCAGCTCCAGGGTGTGGCGCAGCGCGCGCACGACCAGGTGGTCCTCTCCCGTGGGGACCTCCCCCGCGCCCTCGCCGGCGACCTCGACCACCACCTCGTCGACCGCCCGGAGCTCGACCTCGAGCTCGTCGTACAGGGCCAGGGCGAGTCCCATGGCATCGAATCCCGGCCCGAGGTTCGCGCTGGTGGCCGGGACCCGGACCACCACGTGGTCGGCGCCGAGCTGCATGGTGACTCCGCTCCTAGGCCCGCAGGCCTCTCAGAAGTGTCCGTTGTGTCGACCGGGTGCGGTTCCGCTGCGGGTGGGCGCCTCGTTCCGCGACCCCCACCCTGCGCGGCACCGTCGTCTCAGTCGAGCCCGAGGGCGTCCGCGATCGACACGACGTCCGCGCTGACACGCGTGGGGACGACGTCCCCGCCGTCGGGCAGGCGCAGCGCCCACTGCGGGTCCTTCAGGCCGTGCCCGGTGACCGTCACGACCACGCGCGCCCCGGCGGGCACCAGTCCTTGCTCCGCTCGTGCGAGCAGGCCGGCGACGCCCGCGGCGGACGCCGGCTCGACGAACACCCCGACCTCGGCGGACAGGATCCGGTGGGCAGCGAGGATCTGCTCGTCGCTCACGGACTCGATGACGCCGCCGGAGGCGTCGCGGGCGTCGAGGGCCTGCTGCCACGACGCCGGGTTGCCGATCCGGATGGCGGTGGCGATCGTCTCCGGCTCGTCCACCGGGTGGCCCTTGACGATCGGCGCCGCCCCGGCCGCCTGGAACCCCCACATCTGCGGGGTCCGGGTCGCCGCGGCGGGCAGACCGGCGCCGCCGCCCAGGCCCGCGTACTCGCGGAAGCCCTTCCAGTAGGCCGTGATGTTGCCCGCGTTGCCCACCGGCAGGCAGTGGATGTCGGGGGCGTCGCCCAGCACGTCGACGATCTCGAACGCGGCCGTCTTCTGCCCCTCGATCCGGTCGGGGTTGACCGAGTTCACCAGCTCGACCGGGTACGCCTCGGCGAGCTTGCGCGCGGCGACCAGGCAGTCGTCGAAGTTGCCGTCGACCTGGAGCAGGCGGGCGCCGTGCGCGACCGCCTGGCTGAGCTTGCCCATCGCGATCTTGCCGTCGGGCACGAGCACCGCGCAGGTCATGCCGGCGCGCGTCGCGTACGCGGCGGCCGACGCGGAGGTGTTGCCCGTCGACGCGCACACCACGGCGCGCGCACCCCGCCCCGCGGCGGCGGAGATCGCAGCCGTCATCCCGCGGTCCTTGAACGAGCCGGTCGGGTTCATGCCCTCGACCTTGACGTGGACGTCGGCCCCCGTGCGCCGGGACAGCTCGGGCGCGGGCACGAGCGGGGTACCGCCCTCGCCCAGCGTGACCACACGCTCGCGCAGGTGATCCGGCAGGCGGTCGGCGTACTCGGTGATGACGCCCCGCCACTGGTGTGCCGGCATTCTCAGACTCCCTCGACTCGCAGGACGGACGTGATCTCGTGGACGGACCCGAGCCCGTCCACCGCGGCCACCGTGGCCGCCAGCGACGCCTCGCGGGCCGCATGGGTCGTGATGAGCAGGCTCGCGGTGCCGTCCGCGGACTCCTCGCCGGTGGTCTGGCGCACGGCGTCGATCGACACCCCGTGGTCGGCCAGCACGCCCGCCACCTGCGCCAGCACGCCCGGCCGGTCCGCGACGACCAGCCGCACCTGGTAGCGCGTCACGGCGGCGTCCGCGGGAAGCACCGGCAGCGACGCGTAGGCGGACTCGTACGACCCCTTGCCGCCCGAGAGCCGGTCGCGCGCGGCGGACACGAGGTCACCGAGGACGGCGGAGGCCGTGGGCCGGCCGCCCGCGCCCTGCCCGTAGAACATCAGCGGGCCCGCGCCGTCGGCCTCGACGAAGACGGCGTTGAACGCGCCGTGCACCGCCGCCAGCGGGTGCGCGGCCGGGACGAGCGCCGGGTGTACCCGCACCGAGACGCCCTCCGCCGTGCGCTCGGCGATGGCCAGCAGCTTGACGACGTGCCCGGTGGTCGCCGCGGCCACGACGTCCGCCGCCGTGACGCCCGTGATGCCCTCGCGCGCGACCTGGTCGATCGAGACACGCGTGTGGAAGGCGAGGGACGCCAGGATGGCGGCCTTGGCCGCGGCGTCGTAGCCCTCGACGTCCGCGGTGGGGTCCGCCTCGGCGAAGCCGAGCGCCTGCGCCTCGGCCAGGGCGTCGGACAGGTCGAGCCCGAGCGTGGTCATCTGGTCGAGCACGTAGTTCGTGGTGCCGTTGACGATGCCCAGCACGCGCCGTACCTGGTCCCCCGCGAGGGACTCGCGCACCGGGCGCACGATCGGGATCGCGCCCGCCACAGCGGCCTCGAACGCGAGGTCGACCCGCGCGGCGTCGGCCGCCTCGAACAGCTCGGGCCCCTGCGCGGCCAGCAGGGCCTTGTTCGCCGTCACCACGCTCGCACCGGCGGCGATGGCCCGGCGGATGAGGCTGCGGGCCGGCTCCAGGCCGCCCATCACCTCGATGACGAGGTCCGCGCGGTCGACGAGCGCCTCGGCGTCCTCGGTGAGGAGGCTCGCGGGCACGACGGTGCCGACGCCGTCGCGCGGGCGGGAGGCGTCGCGCACCGCGACGCCCACCAGCTCGAGCCGGGCGCCGGAGCGGGCCGCGAGGTCGTCCGCGTTCTCGACCAGCGCGCGGGCCACCTGCGAGCCGACCACGCCGTAGCCGAGCAGGGCCACGCGCAGCACGCCGGGGTCTCCCGTGGTCGGGGCCGCCGGCTCCGGTGTCACGACGCGGTCCGGGCTCGCGAGGTCTGCGCTCGCGGGTTCCGGGCTCGTTGCGGGCACGGGTCCACCTTCCGTCGGGTGCCGGGGACGAGGGTCAGGATAGCCGCGCACCGTGGCCCGTGGACGGGCCGTCCACGGGCGCGCACGTCGTCCTGATGGGCGTCAGCCGAGGTCGAGCGCCAGCAGGTCGGCGACCGTCTCCCGGCGCACGAGCACGCGCGAGGCGCCGTCCGCCACGGCCACCACCGGCGGTCGCGGCAGCAGGTTGTAATTGGACGCCATCGAGCGCCCGTACGCGCCGGTGGCGGCCACCGCGAGGAGGTCCCCCGCCCGGACGTCGCCCGGAATCTGCACCTGGTGCACGACGATGTCGCCGCTCTCGCAGTGCTTGCCCACGACACGGGCCAGCACCGGCGCGGCGGTCGACGTCCGCCCCACGATCTCGGCGTGGTAGTCCGCGCCGTACAGCGCGGGGCGGATGTTGTCACTCATCCCGCCGTCGACCGACACGTACAGACGTGTGAACGTGCCGCCGTCGTCGCCCGTGACGAGCACCGGCTTGACCGTGCCCACGGTGTACAGCGTGAGCCCCGCCGGTCCGACGATCGCGCGCCCGGGCTCGATGGAGAACCGCGGCAGCGGCGTGCGCAGGTCGGCGGCGATGGCCGCGACGGCGTGCGCCACGTCCTTGGCGACCCGGTCCGGGTCGAGGGGCACCTCGCCGGGCAGGTAGGCGATCCCGTACCCGCCGCCGAGGTCGACCTCGTCGACGAGCACGCCCGTGCGGGCCGCGAGGTCGGCACGCAGCCGGAGCACGACGCGGGCCGCCGCCTCGAACCCGCTGGGGTCGAGGATCTGGGAGCCGATGTGCGAGTGGATGCCGAGCAGGTGCAGCTCCGGGCGCGCGACGACGGCCAGCAGCCCCTGCATCGCCGGCCCGTCGCCACCGTCCGGGCCGGGGTTCACCGACAGGCCGAACTTCTGGTCCTCGTGCGCCGTGGAGATGTACTCGTGCCCGCCCGCGTGGACGCCGGTCGTGACGCGCACCATCACGGGCGCGACGACGCCCCGCTCGGCGGCCAGCGTCGCGACACGGTCCACCTCGGCGAGCGAGTCGACGATGACGCGGCCCACGCCCGCAGCCAGCGCGGCGTCGATCTCGGCGTCGGACTTGTTGTTGCCGTGCAGGCCGAGCTCCGGCCCCGGCACTCCCGCCCGCAGCGCGACGGCGAGCTCCCCGCCCGAGGCGGTGTCGACCCGCAGACCCTCCGCGCGCGCCCACCGGGCCACGGCGACGGTGAGCAGCGCCTTGCCCGCGTAGTAGACGTCGACGCCGGCGCCGACCTCCGCGAACGCCGTCTCGAACGCCGTCCGGAAGCCCCGCGCACGGGCCCGGAAGTCCGCCTCGTCCAGCACGTAGGCCGGGGTGCCGTGCTCGCCCGCGAGCGCCCGCACGTCGACCCCGCCGACCTCGACGGCGCCGTCGGCGCGGCGGACGGCGCCGCTGGACCACGGCACGCCCAGGATCCCGGCGGCGTGGCCTGCGTCCGTCCCGGTCACATCCGCTCCGGGGCGCCGACGCCCAGCAGGTCCAGGCCGTTGGCGAGCACCTGGCGGACGGCGTCGTTGAGCCACAGGCGCGTGCGGTGGGTGTCCGTGACCTCCTCGTCCGGGTAGGGCGTCACACGGCACTCGGAGTACCACTTGTGGTAATCGGCGGCGAGCGACTCGAGGTAGCGGGCGATCCGGTGCGGCTCGCGCAGCTCGGCCGACTGGCCCACGATCCGGGGGAACTCGGTCAGGCGGCCGATGAGGGCGGCCTCCGTCTCGTGCGTGAGCAGCGCCGGGTCGAAGGCGTCCGTGCCGTCCTCGGCCACCCGGGCCACCGCACGGTCCGCCGCGTTGCGGTCGACGGCGCAGGTGCGCGAGTGCGCGTACTGCACGTAGAAGACCGGGTTGTCGTTGCTCTGCTTGAGCATCTCCTCGCCCGACAGCGACAGCGGCGTGTCCGCCGGGAACCGCGCGAGCGAGTACCGCAGCGCGTCAGAGCCGAGCCACTCGATGAGCTCGTCCATGAACAGGGCGTTGCCGCGGCGCTTGCCCATGCGCTCGCCGCCGATGTTGACGAGCTGGCCGATGAGCACCTCGATGTTCGCCTCCGGGTCGTCGCCCGCGCACGCGGCGATCGCCTTCAGGCGGTTGATGTACCCGTGGTGGTCGGCGCCGAGCAGGTAGATCTTGCCCGGGAACCCGCGGTCCTTCTTCGACAGGTAGTACGCGGCGTCGGCGGCGAAGTACGTGGGCTCGCCGTTCGCGCGGATCATCACGCGGTCCTTGTCGTCGCCGAAGTCGGTGGTGCGCAGCCACACGGCGCCGTCGACGTCGAACACGTGACCCTGCTCGCGCAGGCGGGCGACCGCCTGCTCCACCGCGCCCGACTCGTGCAGCGTCCGCTCGGAGAACCACACGTCGAAGTGCACGCCGAACGCGTCGAGCGTGCGGCGGATCGCCTCGAGCTGGGCCCGGTAGCCGAGCTCGCGCGCGACCACTGCGGCCTCGTCGTCGGGCAGGTCGAGCAGGTCGGGGCGCTGCGCGACCACCTCGGTGGCACGCTCGGCGACGTACTCGCCCGGGTAGCCCCCCTCGGGGACGTCCTCGCCCTTGGCGCGGGCGAGCACCGAGCGGCCGAACTTGTCCATCTGCGCGCCGGCGTCGTTGATGTAGTACTCCGCCGTCACGTCGGCACCCGCGGCCCGCATGATCCGCGCCAGGGCGTCGCCCAGCGCGGCCCAGCGCGTGTGGCCGATGTGCAGGGGGCCGGTCGGGTTGGCCGAGATGAACTCCAGGTTGTGCACCTGCCCGGCCAGCGTGTCGGTGCGCCCGTAGCCGGGACCGGCCACGACGACGGTGCGAGCCAGCTCGCCCGCCGCCGCCGCGTCGAGCGTGATGTTGAGGAAGCCCGGGCCCGCGACGTCGGCCGCCTTGACCCCCGGCGTGGCGGCGAGCCGGGCCGCGAGGTCCTCCGCGAGCGCCCGCGGCGTCGTGCCCGCCTTCTTGGCGAGCTGCAGCGCGACGTTGGTGGCCCAGTCGCCGTGCTCGCGCTGCCGCGGTCGCTCCACGTGCACCGACGCCGGGACGGCGTCGGCGGGCAGGGCGAGGGTGCCGTCGGCCACGGCCGAGGCGAGTGCAGCGCTGAGTGCTCGAGAGAGCTCGTCGGGGGTCACCGGGCGATTCTACAAAGCCCGTACGACGGCGGGGTCCTCCCCTTCCTGGACGAGACGCGCGTACCGCGCACGGCCGGCCGGTGCCGGCCGGGGCCCAGGAACTGGTAGTCTCGTGCACCGTGCCGAGGGCTCAGCCCTGCTGACGTCTCGGTGCCCGCGCCTGTAGCTCAGTGGATAGAGCGTCTGCCTCCGGAGCAGAAGGTCGGGGGTTCGAATCCCTTCAGGCGCACCACCCGAGAACGGCCCCTGATCATGCGATCAGGGGCCGTTCTCGTCTCTTCGCCGGTCGAGCTCGTCGACGCCGTCGTGGGTCGCGACTGCCCCGGGCACCCTGAGGTAACGAATTCTTCGCTTGCCGGCGCCAGATACGAAGAGATCGCTACGTCGTCGGGCACCGGGTGCGCGTGGACGGACACCCCGGCGGGCGATACGTTCCTGGGACACCCCGGGCCGGACACAGACGACGGCGCCCGGAAGCACAGTCACCCCGGAGGACTCCCCCGCATGATCGACCACGACGTCCGCGTCTACCGTTCCGACGAACAGCTCGCCCGCGAGGACCAGCTGGCCTGGAAGATCGCGGAGGTGGCGGCCGAGCAGCTCGACCCCACGCCCGAGGTCACCGACATGGTGATCAACCGCGTCATCGACAACGCGGCGGTCGCGACGGCGTCCCTCGGCCGCGCGCCGATCCTCGCGGCGCGTTCCCAGGCGGAGGCGCACCCGGTCTCTCGCGGCGGTGCCGGCGCCACGGTGTTCGGGTCCCCCGAGCGCACGAGCCCCGAGTGGGCGGCGTGGGCGAACGGCGTGGCCGTGCGCGAGCTGGACTACCACGACACCTTCCTCGCGGCGGAGTACTCCCACCCGGGCGACAACGTCCCGCCGGTGCTCGCCGTCGCGCAGCACCTGGGCCGCAGCGGCGCCGAGCTGCTCCGCGGCCTCGTCACCGGCTACGAGATCCAGGTGAACCTGGTCAAGGGCATCAGCCTGCACAAGCACAAGATCGACCACGTCGCGCACCTCGGGCCGTCGGCCGCCGCCGGCATCGGCACGCTGCTGGGCCTGCCCGCCGCCACGATCTACCAGGCCGTCGGCCAGGCGCTGCACACCACCACCGCCACGCGCCAGTCGCGCAAGGGCGAGATCTCCACGTGGAAGGCGCACGCCCCCGCGTTCGCCGGGAAGATGGCGGTCGAGGCCGTGGACCGCGCCATGCGGGGACAGACCGCCCCCAGCCCGATCTACGAGGGCGAGGACGGCGTCATCGCCTGGCTGCTCGACGGCCCGGACGCGCGCTACACGGTGCCGCTGCCCGCCGCGGGCGAGGTCCGTCGCGCCATCCTCGACACGTACACCAAGGAGCACTCGGCGGAGTACCAGGCCCAGGCGTGGATCGACCTCGCCCGCCGCCTCGGCACCGAGCGCCCCGAGCTGCGCGACCCGTCGAACGTCACCGCCGTCGTCCTGCACTCGAGCCACCACACGCACTACGTCATCGGCTCCGGCTCCGGCGACCCGCAGAAGTACGACCCCACCGCCAGCCGCGAGACGCTCGACCACTCGATCCCGTACATCTTCACGGTCGCCCTGCAGGACGGCGCCTGGGACCACGTCGCCAGCTACGCGCCCGAACGGGCGGGCCGCCCGGACACCGTCGAGCTGTGGCGCAAGGTCACCACCGCGGAGGACGCCGAGTGGACCCGCCGGTACCACTCGACCGACCCGGCCGAGAAGGCGTTCGGCGGGCGCGTGGAGATCGAGCTCGCGGACGGAACCCGCGTCGTCGAGGAGATCGCCGTCGCGGACGCGCACCCGCTGGGCGCCCGGCCGTTCGCCCGCGAGCAGTACGTCGCGAAGTTCCGGACGCTGGCCGCCGGCGTGCTCGCGGACTCCGAGACCGAGCGGTTCCTCGACGTCGCGCAGCGGCTGCCGGAGCTCACGGCCGCCGAGCTCGACGGCCTCACCGTCACCCCGCTGGACGACGCCCTGGCCGCCAGGCCCGTCGCCGCCGGCATCTTCTAGGAGCACGCGATGCTGTACTCCACCGTCACTCCCGCCGCCAAGCGCGCGGCGTTCCGCGAACGGTTGCGCTCCGGCGAGCTGCTCCAGCTCCCGGGCGCGTTCAACCCGCTGTCCGCGCGGCTCATCGCCGACAAGGGCTTCGACGGCGTCTACGTCTCGGGCGCGGTCGTCTCGGCCGACCTGGGGCTGCCCGACGTCGGCCTCACGACGCTCACCGAGGTCGCGACCCGCGCGGGGCAGATCGCCCGCATGACGGACCTGCCCACCCTCGTCGACGCCGACACCGGCTTCGGCGAGGCGATGAACGTGGCGCGCACCGTCCAGGCCATGGAGGACGCCGGCGTCGCCGGGCTGCACATCGAGGACCAGGTCAACCCGAAGCGGTGCGGCCACCTCGACGGCAAGCAGGTGGTCGACGACGCGACGGCGCTGCAGCGGGTCCGCGCTGCCGCGACCGCGCGCCGCGACGAGAACCTGCTGATCATGGCCCGCACGGACATCCGGGCGGTCGCCGGGCTGGACGCGGCGATCGACCGAGCGAGGGCGCTGGTCGACGCCGGGGCCGACGCGATCTTCCCCGAGGCGATGCGCGACCTGGGCGAGTTCGAGGCGGTCGCGTCCGCGCTGGAGGTGCCCGTGCTCGCGAACATGACCGAGTTCGGCAAGAGCGAGCTGTTCGACGCGCGCAGGCTCGCCGACGCGGGCGTCGCGCTCGTGATCTATCCGGTCTCCCTGCTGCGCCTCGCGATGGGCGCGGCGGAACGAGGTCTGGACGCGCTGGCGGCGCAGGGGTCGCTGCGCTCCCAGGTGGAGCAGATGCAGACCAGGTCCAGGCTGTACGAGCTCCTGGACTACGGCCGGTACACGACGTTCGACGCGGGCGTGTTCGACTTCTCCCTCGACGACCACCACCGGCCGGGCAGGCCCGACCCAGACATCCACCGCAACGACGCGAAGGAGCACCCATGACCGCCAGCACGATCCCGTCCCCGGATTCCGGCGACCAGCCCGAGGTCCGCAAGGGGCTCGCCGGCGTCGTCGCGGACGTCACCGCCATCTCCAAGGTCGACCCCGAGACCAACTCGCTGCTCTACCGCGGCTACCCCGTGCAGGACCTCGCCGCGACGCAGCCGTTCGAGGCCGTCGCCTGGCTCCTGTGGCACGGCGACCTGCCGACGGCCGACGAGCTGGCCGGCCTGCGCGCGGTCGAGCGCGAGCACCGGGCCCTGACCGACGACGTCCGTGCCGCGATCGACCTGCTGCCCACGTCCGCGCACCCCATGGACGAGCTCCGCACGGCGGTGAGCGTCATCGGCGCCCGGGAGGTCGCGGGGCTGTCCGCCCTGGAGGCCGCCGCCGACCCGGACGAGACGGTCGCCCGCAGCGCCCGGCTGTTCGGGGCGCTGCCCGCCGTCGTCGCGTACGGCCAGCGCCGGCGGCGCGGCCTGGAGCTGGTCGAGCCTCGCGACGACCTGGACTTCTCCGCGAACTTCCTGTGGATGACGTTCGGCACCGAGCCGGCACCCGTGGTGGTCGATGCGTTCAACCGCTCGATGATTCTGTACGCCGAGCACTCGTTCAACGCCTCGACGTTCACCGCGCGCGTGGTCACGTCCACGCTGTCGGACGTGCACTCCGCCGTCGTCGCGGCGATCGGCGCGCTCAAGGGCCCGCTGCACGGCGGCGCGAACGAGGCCGTCATGGACACGTTCGCCGAGATCGGTTCCGCCGACGCGGTGCCGGGCTGGTTGGACGACGCCCTCGCCTCGAAGCGCAAGATCATGGGCTTCGGGCACCGTGTGTACAAGCGGGGCGACTCCCGCGTGCCGACCATGAAGGCCGCGCTCGACACGCTGGTGGAGCACTACGGGCGGGCCGACCTGGCCGCCCTGTACGACGCGCTGGAGGCCGAGTTCGTCGAGCGCAAGGGCATCTACCCCAACCTCGACTACCCGTCCGGCCCGGCTTACCACCTCATGGACTTCGACACGCCGACGTTCACGCCCCTCTTCGTCGCGGCCCGCGTGACGGGATGGACGGCGCACGTGGCGGAGCAGCAGGCGGCCAACGCGCTCATCCGGCCGCTGTCCCGGTACGTGGGGCCGGAGCGCCGCGAGGTGCCGACGGCGGCGGAGTCCTGACCTCGCGTGCGCGGGACGCCGGTGCGGGCCGGCGTCCCGCGCACCCCGCGGATCGTTAGGCTCTTCCCATGACCGACCCTGCCGACACCCCCGACTCCGCCGACGCCACCGGTGCCTCCGACGGCGACGAGTCGTCCTACGCCGACTTCGAGTTCGAGCGGCGGTTCCTGGTCCGTGAGCTGCCGGACTCCCTGCGCGACGCCCCGGCGCTCATCGTGCAGTCGTACTTCCTGTCCGACGGCGGGTACGCCCTGCGGGTGCGGGTCCAGGCCAACGGCGTCGAGGCGCGCCTCGGCCCCGACAGCGACGCGCGCGACGTGCTCGAGCTGTACCGCTCGCAGGTCGACTTCGCGGCGGTCACGGTCAAGGGCCCGTCCGCGGGCGGCACGCGCTACGAGGCGGAGCGGCAGATCGACCCGCTGGTCGGCGTCGAGCTGGTCCGGCGCGGCGGGGCCCAGGTGCTCAAGACGCGCTACGCCGTCTGGCTCGGCAAGGACGGCTGGTCCGTGGACGTGTTCGGTGCCACCAACCACCCGCTGATCGTGGCGGAGTGCGAGCGGTCCGGCCCGGTCACCGACCTGCAGATCCCCGACTTCTGCGTCACCGAGCTCACCGACGACCGCCGGTTCTCGAACGAGTCGCTCGCCGTCGACCCGTACCGCGGCTGGGCCGCCTCGTACGCCCAGGAGCTGACGGCCCAGGGGCCGCGGTTCCGTGACGACTTCGGCGGGAACACGATCCTGTCGACCTGACCTCCGGCACGCGCGCGGGCCTCTGGACGACGCTGGACGCGGAGGGGGTGAGCAGGGGGCACGTCAGTGCCAGTGGGAGACCTCTTCGACGCCGGGACGGTACTCGAAGTGCCACGGCTCGTAGTTGCCCGTCCCGCCGCGCTGCGCCCACGGCGGGTTCTCCCACCCGTAGGCGGGCCCGTTCTCCCACAGCCAGCCGTAGACGTCGCTGGAGCGGTACTCCTTGCCGCAGAGGTCGATCGCCAGGCCCCACCCGTGCATCGACGTGCCCGGCGTCGCCGCCAGGAACCCGCGGCTGGCCTTGACGGCGTACTGCGAGGAGATCGAGCGGTAGCTGTCGACCAGGCACAGGTTGCGGCCGAACCGCGCCCGGAACGCCTCGTTGAGCGCGCTGAGCGCCACCGCGGCGTCCGCCCGCAGCTTCTCGCCGTCCTGCCAGATGTCGCACAGCGAGTGGTCGGCCAGGGCGCCGTTGGTGCCGTCGATGGACGCTCCGGCGTCACATTCCGGGAGCGCGCTGCGCTCCGCGGAGCGGCTCGCCGCCGCGACCACCCGGACGTCCCGGGGGGCCGCGGCGATCGCGGCGGAGGTCGCGGGCGTGTCGGAGCCGGAGGTGAGGAGCGCGAGGGTGGACGGCCCGGAGGGCGGGGTGTCGAGGTCGAACGGTGACTTGTCGCCGCTGTGCGCGTCGGTGGCCAGCGGGACGGCGATGGTGGCCGCGGCCAGCGACCCGAGGACCGCGATGCGCGTCACCCAGGTGTGGCCCGCCGGGGCGGAGTGCCGGCCCGAGGACGCCTGGGCGGGCCGTCGGCGAGGAGGCTTCTTGCCCGCCTTCTCCAGCTCGGCCTCGCGCATCTCCCGTCGGGAACGGAGGGGTGCGTCACCCTGCGACGTCGCCTCCACAACACCTCCGTGTTCACGTCCCTGGACCGCCCTGCCCACGGATCTCCCCGACAGTTCTCGATGCTTGTCGCTCACATCGCGAGACAGCCGGGAGGCGCCGTGCACCGTCCCGACATGTCTCGTCAATCACGGCACCATAACGGTGACGAGCGCCACGGCCAAGCCCGTGTCACCGGCCGCGGACCGGCGTCCGGCACACGAACGCCTCACCTGCGGCGTTGCATGGCGTCGCGGACCTCGCCCACGAGCTCCTCGAGGATGTCCTCGAGGAAGACGACGCCGAGCACGCCGTCGGGCCCCTCGACCCTCGCCAGGTGCGCACCGGACCTCTGCATCGCCCGCAGCGCGTCCTCCACCTCGTCCTGCGGGGCCACCGACGCCAGCGCCCGGACGCGCCACGAGGGCACGGGGTCGAACCGGTCGCCGTTCGAGGCGTACAGGACGTCCTTCAGGTGCAGGTAGCCCGCGAACGCGCCGTCGCCCGCGCGCACGGGGAACCGGCTGTAGCCGGTGCGTGCCACCAGGTGCTCGACGTCGTCGGGGCTGGAGGACGGCGTGATCGCCACGAGGTCCTCGGCGGCGACCATGACGTCGCCGGCGGTGCGCGACGAGAACTCGATGGCCCCGGAGAGCAGCCCCTGCTCGTCACGCAGCACGCCCTCGGCCTGGGAGTGCTGGACGATCGACTGCACCTCGCGGGCCGTGAAGGCGGACGCGACCTCGTCCTTGGGCTCGACGCCGGCCAGCCGCACGGCGTGGTTGGCCACCCAGTTGAGCGCGCTGATCACGGGGCGGACCACCCGCGCGACGAGCACGAGCGGCGGTGCGAACCACAGGGCGGCCGTGTCGGGGCCCGACACGGCGAGGTTCTTGGGGACCATCTCGCCGAGCACGACGTGCAGGTACACGACGATCGCGAGCGCGAGCACCAGCGCCACCGGGTGCAGCAGCTGCTCGGGCACCCCGAGCGCCGCGAACGGGACCTCGAGCAGGTGCGCGAGGGCAGGCTCCGCCACGATGCCCAGGCCCGTGGAGCAGACCGTCACGCCGAGCTGGGCGCACGCCAGCATGAGCGAGACGTGCTCCATCGCCCACAGCACCGTCTGCGCGCGGCGCTCCCCGGCGTGCGCCCGTGGCTCGATCGACGAGCGGCGGGCGGAGATGACGGCGAACTCGGCGCCGACGAAGAACGCGTTGCCGGCCAGCAGCAGCAGGCCGACGAGGAGGGCGGTCCCGGTGCTCATCGGGCGGGCACCTCCCCGGTGCCGGCGCCGTCGGTCGCGATGCTGACCCGCACCCGCTCGACCCGGCGCTCGTTCATCGCCTCCACGCGCAGCCGCACGCCGTCGACCTCCACCTCGTCGGCCACGGCCGGTACCCGGCCGAGCGCCGCCATCACGAGCCCGCCGAGGGTCTCGTACGCCGGGTCCTCCGGCACCTCGATCCCGGTGCGCTCGGAGAGCTCGTCGGGGCGCATCACCCCGGGCACGACCCAGGTGCCGTCGGCGCCGCGCACGGCGCCCGCCCGGCGGGGGTCGTGCTCGTCCGCGACGTCGCCCACGAGCTCCTCGACGACGTCCTCGAGGGTGACGATGCCCGAGGTGCCGCCGTACTCGTCGACGACGACCGCCATCTGGAGCCCCAGGCCGCGCAGCTCCACGAGCAGCGGGCCGAGGCGCACGGTCTCGGGCACGCGCGGTGCGTCGACCATGAGGGCGGCGGCCGGCACCTCGTCCCGGCGGTCGTGCGGGACGCCGACGGCGCGCCGCAGGTGCACGAGGCCGACGACGTCGTCGCGGTCCTCGCCGATGACGGGGAACCGCGAGTGGCCGGTGCGCCGGGCGAGCGCGACGACGTCGGCCGCCGTCGTCTCCCGGTCGACGACGGCCATCCGCATCCGGTCCGTCATGACGTCGCGGGCCGAGAGCTCGTCGAGCTCGAGCGAGTTCGCCAGGAGCGTCGCGACGGACTGCTCGAGGGTGCCCTCCTGGGCCGAGCGGCGCACCAGCGAGACGAGCTCGGAGGCGGACCGCGCGCCGGACAGCTCCTCGCGCGGCTCCACCCCCACGCGGCGCAGCAGCGCGTTGGCCGACCCGTTGAGGACGGAGATCAGGGGGCGGAACACGATGGTGAACACCCGCTGGACCGGCACGGCGAGGCGCGCCGTGGCGTGCGGCGCGGACAGCGCGAAGTTCTTCGGGATGAGCTCGCCGAACAGCATGGAGAACACGTTGACGACCACCAGCGCGAGCACGCCCGCCAGGACCGCGGCCACCCCCTGGCCGAGCGCGGTGCCCGCGAACGCGGACGAGAACAGCGACAGCAGCGCGGGCTGCGCCGTGTAGCCCAGCAGAATGGTCGTCAGGGTGATGCCGACCTGCGCGGAGCTCAGCTCCGTGGACAGGTGCTTGAGCCCGGTCCGTACGGCGCGGTCACGTCGGTCGGACGCGCGCCGGTGGCCGGGCCGTGGACTGTCGCCCTCCTCGTCGTCCCCGCCGACGACGGCGGGGTCGAGGGTCACGAGGGAGAACTCGCTCGCGACGAAGACGGCGGTCCCGGCGGTGAGCAGCACGCCGAGCGAGATCATGAGCAGGTCGTTCACCACGGATGACCTCGCAGCACCACGGACGGGTTCGGACTGGTATTTCGGCTGTCGTCCATCGTGCACCGATGCTATCCGGCGAGGCCCGACGTCGGCACTGGCAGGCCGCGGAACCGGCCCGGCCTGGCCCGGGACAGCGACGCGTGCGACGACGTCGGCAGGGCCACGACCGGCTGCCCGGACGGCGCCCGGGCCTGCGCCGCGGACAGCGTGTACACAGCGTGCTCGCAGGTTGGCGGTGCAAGATGGGGCCATGAGCACCGCGACGCCAGGAAGCAACCCGTCCGGCGGCCCTGCCGCGAGCGGGGCGCCGAGCACGGGGCAGACCAACGCCACCGTGCTCGTCGTCGAGGACGAGCCGGCCATCGCCGCCGCCATCGCGCAGCGCCTCTCCACCGAGGGGTGGCGGGTCGAGGTGGCACGTGACGGCCTGGCCGGCGTGGAGGCGGCGTCCCGCCTGGCACCCGACGTCATCGTGCTCGACGTCATGCTGCCCGGCATCGACGGGCTCGAGGTGACGCGGCGGATCCAGGCGGAGCACCCGATCCCCATCCTCATGCTCACGGCGCGCGACGACGAGACGGACATGCTCGTGGGCCTCGGCGTCGGCGCCGACGACTACATGACCAAGCCGTTCTCGATGCGCGAGCTGGTCGCGCGGGTCAAGGCCCTGCTTCGCCGCGTGGAGCGCGCGACACAGGCCGCGACGACCGTGCCGGCCGACCCCCCGATGGTGATGGGCGACGTGTCCATCGACCGCGCGCAGCGCCGGGTGCACCGCGACGGCGAGGAGGTGCACCTCACGCCCACGGAGTTCGAGCTGCTCGTCATGCTGGCGAGCTCGCCCAAGACCGTCCAGACGCGCGAGAAGCTGCTCGCCGAGGTCTGGGACTGGGCCGACGCGAGCGGCACCCGCACGGTGGACTCCCACATCAAGGCACTGCGCCGCAAGCTCGGGCCCGACCTCATCCGCACCGTGCACGGCGTGGGGTACGCGTTCGAGCCGCCGGCGAGCTGACGTGCCCGCGGCCCCGCCCGGCGACCCTGGCGACCTCCCGGCCGGCGCGCGTCCGGCCGCGCACGGCACCCATCACCGGATTCCCGACGTCCGCCCGCTCGACCCGCTGCGGTCCCTGAAGACCAAGCTCGGGGTCCTCGTCGTCGCGACGGTGACGTTCGCGGTGCTGGTGACCTGGCTGGGGCTGAACTACCAGTTCGGCCCGACCCGCACGCTGCCGCTGGCCATCGTGCTGTCCCTGGGCATCACCCAGCTCCTCGCCCGCGGCATGACGTCGCCGCTGCGCGAGATGACCGCCGCGGTGCAGGCGATGGCGGCCGGCGACTACTCCATCCGCGTGCGGGCGACGAGCCGCGACGAGGTGGGCCAGCTCGCCGACGCGTTCAACGTCATGGCGGCGGACCTGGACGCGTCGGACCGCGTCCGCCGGGAGCTCATCGCCAACGTCTCCCACGAGCTGCGCACGCCCGTCGCGGCGCTCCAGGCCCAGCTGGAGAACATGGTGGACGGCGTCACGGAGCCCACGCCCGCGGCGCTCGAGCTCTCCCTCGACCAGACGGAGCGCCTCACCCGGCTCGTGACCTACCTGCTCGACCTGTCGCGCGTCGAGGCGGGCGCCTCGGCCCTCGTGCTCGAGGACTTCTCGGTGGGCGACTTCCTCGAGGAGACCGCCCAGGCCATGTCGATGGTGGAGGCCGCCAAGGGGCTGAGCTACGTCGTGGACGTCACCCCGCCCGACCTGGCGCTCGAGGGGGACGTCGAGCGCCTGCGGCAGGTGGTCACGAACCTGCTCCAGAACGCCATCCGGCACTCGCCGCACGGCGGCACGGTGCGCCTCGACGCCTACCCCGTCGACGACGACATCGTGCTGGAGATCGGCGACGAGGGGCCCGGCATCTCGCCCGAGGACCGGACCCGGGTCTTCGAACGCTTCGCCCGCGGGCCGTCGGGGACCTCCCGCCCGCACCCGTCGAGCGGCGGCACGGGGATCGGGCTGGCCATCGTGCGTTGGGCCGTCGACCTGCACGGCGGGCACGTGGAGGTCGCCGACACGGACACCGGCGCGACGATGCGGGTCACCCTCCCGGCGAGGGCCCGCCCCGCACCGGGCGTCACGACGGACGAGGGCGACTGACCCGTCCGGGCGCGACGCAGCCAGCCCCTCGTCGCGGCGGCTCGCGTGATATTGGTCACACCCACATGCGGCGCATGGCGCCGGCATGACGCCACTCGACGCAATGCACGTCGGGTCACGACACGCCGTTGCCCACCTCATTACCGCCGGGTCACACAGCGTCGGTCCGGGGCCCGGATCGGCACCGTCGCGCCGTTCGCGCACCATGTCCGCCACCGTGCCAGGAGCGCCTGAGGGCATAGGCTTGGAAGCGCGTGCCGGCACCGCCGGGCGTATTCCGAGCGACCGAGTGCAACTGTGTGAAAGTGGGCGATCCGCGCGTGGTGTCCCCGAAGGACGGGTCAGAGTCGATCAGCGTGGCGAGCGCGTTCGGAGCCAATGAATGGCTGGTGGACGAGCTCTACGAGCAGTACCTCAAGGACAAGAACGCGGTGGACCCCGCGTGGTGGGAGTTCTTCGCGGACTACCAGCCCGGTGAGTCCCGCAACGGCGCGACCGACGGCACCTCGTCCGCCGCACCCGCGGCCGACGCTCCCGCCCCGGTGAAGCCGGCGGACGACGTGGCCCCGGCCCCGGCTCCCGCCCCGAAGCGGGTGGACCCAGCCCCGGCTCCCGCCCCGAAGCCGGCGGCCGCCGCGGCCCCGTCGTCGTCGGGCACAGCCGCCGCCGAGCCGTCGCAGAGCGCCAAGCGGGCCCCGGTGCCCGCCGACCCGCAGGTCAGCGCCGCACGCCCGGTCGCCGAGGCGCTGCCCTCCACGGCGCCCTACGCGGAGGTCGCCCGCACCTCCCCCAAGGCCGACGACGGCGAGGCCACCGACGACGTGCAGAAGCTGCGCGGACCGGCCGCCCGCGTCGTGACCAACATGGAGGCCTCGATCCAGGTCCCCACCGCCACGTCCGTGCGCGCCGTGCCCGCCAAGCTCATGGTGGACAACCGCATCGTCATCAACAACCACCTCGCCCGCGGCCGCGGCGGCAAGATCTCGTTCACGCACCTCATCGGGTTCGCGCTCGTCGAGGCGCTGGCGGACATGCCGGTGATGAACGCGCACTACGACCTCGTCGACGGCAAGCCGCACATCGTGCAGCCCGCGCACGTCGGCTTCGGCCTCGCGATCGACCTGGCCAAGCCGGACGGCACGCGCCAGCTGCTCGTGCCGAGCGTCAAGAAGGCCGAGGAGCTCGACTTCGCCGGCTTCTGGGCGGCGTACGAGGAGCTCGTGCGCAAGGCTCGTGGCGGCAAGCTCGGCATGGACGACTTCGCCGGCACCACGATCTCGCTGACCAACCCGGGCGGCATCGGCACCGTGCACTCCGTGCCGCGCCTCATGGCGGGGCAGGGCACGATCATCGGTGTCGGCGCCATGGACTACCCGGCGGAGTTCGCCGGCGCGTCCGAGGAGCAGCTGGCCCGCATGGGCATCTCGAAGGTCATGACCATCACGTCGACCTACGACCACCGCATCATCCAGGGTGCGCAGTCGGGCGAGTTCCTCAAGATCCTCGGGAACAAGCTGATCGGCCTCGACGGCTTCTACGACCGCGTGTTCGCGGCGCTGCGCGTGCCGTACGAGCCCGTGCGCTGGGTGCGCGACAACACGACGGACGCCGAGGTCGAGGCCGCCAAGCCCGCCAAGATCGCGGAGCTCATCCACTCCTACCGCTCGCGCGGCCACCTCATGGCCGAGACCGACCCGCTGGCCTACCGCCAGCGCAAGCACCCGGACCTGGACATCCAGAACCACGGGCTCACGCTGTGGGACCTGGACCGGCGGTTCCCCACGGGCGGCTTCGGCGGCAAGCCGAAGAGCACGCTGCGCGACATCCTCGGGCTGCTGCGCGACTCGTACTGCCGCTCGATCGGCATCGAGTACATGCACATCTCCGACCCGGCCCAGCGCAAGTGGCTGCAGGACCGCCTGGAGGCGGGCTACGCCCGCACGCCGCGCGAGGACCAGCTGCGCATCCTGCGCCGGCTCAACTCGGCCGAGGCCTTCGAGACGTTCCTGCAGACCAAGTTCGTCGGCCAGAAGCGCTTCTCCCTGGAGGGCGGCGAGGCCGTCATCCCGCTGCTCGACGCGATCCTCGGCAAGGCGGCCGAGGGTGGCCTTGACGAGGTCGGCATCGGCATGGCCCACCGCGGACGCCTCAACGTGCTCGCGAACATCGCGGGCAAGAGCTACGGCCAGATCTTCAAGGAGTTCGAGGGCCAGCTCGACCCGAAGAGCGTCCAGGGCTCCGGCGACGTCAAGTACCACCTGGGCACCGAGGGCGTCTTCACCGCGGAGACCGGCGCGACCACCAAGGTGTACCTGGCCGCGAACCCCTCGCACCTCGAGGCGGTCGACCCGGTGCTCGAGGGCATCGTGCGCGCCAAGCAGGACCGGATCGACCTGGGCGGCGACGGCTTCTCCGTGCTGCCGATCCTCATCCACGGTGACGCGGCATTCGCGGGCCAGGGCGTCGTTCCCGAGGTGCTGAACCTCGCGCAGCTGCGCGGGTACCGCACCGGCGGCACCATCCACGTCATCATCAACAACCAGGTCGGCTTCACCACCGGCCCGTCGTCGTCCCGCTCGACGACGTACGCGACCGACGTCGCCAAGGGTTACCAGGTCCCCGTCTTCCACGTGAACGGCGACGACCCCGAGGCCTGCGTGCGCGTGGCCGAGCTCGCCTTCGCCTACCGCGAGCAGTTCGACCGCGACGTCATCATCGACATGGTCTGCTACCGCCGGCGCGGTCACAACGAGGGCGACGACCCCTCGATGACGCAGCCGCTGATGTACAACCTCATCGAGGCCAAGCAGTCGGTGCGCAAGCTGTACACGAAGAACCTCGTGGCGCGCGGCGACATCACGGTCGAGGAGGCCGAGCAGGCGCTGCAGGACTACCAGTCCCAGCTCGAGCGGGTCTTCACCGAGACCAAGTCCGCGGGCTCCGTCAGCACGCCGGACGGCGACGACGAGATCCTCGGCCTGGAACGACCGGAGTCGCAGCGCGAGGGCGCCGGCGACATGGTCGGCTGGCAGACCGCGATCAGCCACGCGACGCTCGAGCGCGTGGGCGACGTGCAGGTCGCACCGCCCGAGGGCTTCACCGTGCACCCCAAGCTCGCCCAGATGCTCGCCAAGCGTCAGCTCATGTCGAAGGAGGGCGGCATCGACTGGGGCTTCGGCGAGCTCGTCGCCTTCGGCTCCCTCCTCATGGAGGGCACCCCGGTGCGCCTCGCAGGGCAGGACTCGCGTCGCGGCACGTTCGTGCAGCGGCACGCGGTGCTGCACGACCGCAACACCGGCGCCGAGTGGACGCCGCTGCTGTACCTGTCGGGCGACCAGGCGAAGTTCTGGGTGTACGACTCCTCGCTGAGCGAGTACGCGGCGCTCGGCTTCGAGTACGGCTACTCCGTGGAGCGGCCCGACGCGCTGGTGCTGTGGGAGGCGCAGTTCGGCGACTTCGTCAACGGCGCCCAGACGGTCATCGACGAGTTCATCTCGTCGGCCGAGCAGAAGTGGGGGCAGCGCTCCTCGATCGTCATGCTGCTGCCGCACGGGTACGAGGGCCAGGGGCCGGACCACTCGTCCGCGCGCATCGAGCGCTTCCTGCAGCTCGCCGCCGAGAACAACATGACCGTCGCGCAGCCGTCGACGCCGGCGTCGTACTTCCACCTCCTGCGCAAGCAGGCGTACGACCGACCGCGCCGCCCGCTCGTCGTGTTCACGCCGAAGCAGCTGCTGCGCCTCAAGGCCGCCGCGTCGAGCGTCGAGGACTTCACGACCGGGACGTTCGAGCCGGTGCTCCCCGACACGCAGGTGGACGCCGCGGCCGTCGACCGGGTGCTGTTCTGCACGGGCCGGGTCTACTACGACCTGATCGCGCGCCGCACCCAGCTCCAGGACGACCGCACCGCGATCGTCCGGATGGAGCAGCTCTACCCGTTCCCGGAGGAGCAGATCCGCGCCGAGATCGCGAAGTACCCGAACGCCGAGCTGGTGTGGGTGCAGGACGAGCCGCAGAACCAGGGCGCCTGGTCCTACCTGCACCTCGCGATGCCGGAGGACCTGCCTCACCTGAGCGTCGCTTCCCGCCCGGCGTCCGCGTCCACCGCGGCGGGCACGGCGAAGCGGCACAAGGAGGAGCAGGAGACCCTGCTCTCCCAGGCTTTCGGCCGCTCCTGACGCCAGAAAGGGCCCGGACCCGCGGGGGGGGGGGGGGGGGGGGGGGGGGGGGCGGGGGGGGGGGGGGGCCCCCCACCGCCCCCCCCGGGGGGGGCGGGGGCCCGGGGTGCGCCCGCGCTTGCGGTCGCGGCCCCGGTCGCGCCCCCGACGGCGGCGCGATCCCGAGCCGTCGTCGTCGCGGCGCTGCCCACGCTCGTCGCGCTGGCCCCCCTGGTTGCCGCCCTGGTTGCCCT
>NZ_JAIXCQ010000007.1 GCF_020297055.1 Isoptericola luteus
CGGCCAGCTTGTCCAGGGCGGTGTTCGCGCCCGTGACGTAGGCGGCGTGGTGCTTGTCGTGGTGCAGCTCCATGATCTTGCCGCTGATGTGCGGCTCGAGCGCGGAGTAGTCGTACGGCAGGTCAGGGAGCGTGTAGACAGCCATGCTGCGGGTACCTCCTGGATCAGGCCGCGCGCCGGGTGTGGTGCGCAGCAGTGACGACGGCGGGTCGGGACCAGTCGCTGGCACCGGCCTCAGACGACGATGACCCGCGTACCGCGCCCCTCGAACTGGGGGCGAGGTGCGCGGGTCACCGTCCTAGCCTGCAGGAGACTCAGTGCTCCTGCTCGACGCTTCGGGATCCCGAGACCAGCTCGGGGGAGCCGTGGCTGGGCTCCAGCTCGTCGTGCTCGCCGTGCGAGTGCGCGGCCTCGAGCTCCGACGGGGTCACCGGCTCGACGCGGTCCTCGAAGAAGAACCGGGACAGCCGCTGCCAGCGACGGTCGGCCTTGTAACCCCGGCGGCGCACACCGCGGGCGTCCGTCGCGGGCTCGATCTCCAGCGGGGCGTGAGCCTCGTAGTTGACCCGCAGCCACCGCTCGTGCTCGTCCAGCGGGCGGTGGACCTCGATGTACTCGCCGTTGGCGAACCGCACGATGCGGCCCGTCTCGTGCCCGTGCAGCACCAGCTCGCGGTCCTTGCGCTGCAGGCCGAGGCAGATGCGCTTGGTGATCCAGAACGCGAACCACGGCCCGACGAAGAACAGGATCCGGAACGCCCACGTGATCGCGTTGATCGACATGTCGAAGTGCGTCGCGATGAGGTCGTTCGACCCGGCGAGCGCCAGGATGATGAACGCCGTGAGGAACGCGACGCCCAGCCCGGTCCGCGTCGGCACGTTGCGCGGGCGGTCGAGCACGTGGTGCTCGCGCTTGTCGCCCGTCACCTTGGCCTCGATGAACGGGTACACGAACAGGAACGTGAACAGCAGCCCCGGGATGATCACGGCCGGGACGAGGACGTTCAGCGACAGGGTGTACCCGGCGATGACGATCTCCGTCTGCCCTGGCATCAGTCGCAGCGAGCCCTCGAGGAACAGCATGTACCAGTCGGGCTGGGCGCCCGCACCGACGGGGGAGGGGTCGTACGGCCCGTAGTTCCAGACGTTGTTGATCGCCATCGTGCCGCCCATGAGGGCCAGCACACCGAAGATGATGAAGAAGTTGCCGGCCATCTTGGTGGCGAACACCGGAACCGCCGGGTAGCCGACGACGTTCTTGTCCGTGCGGCCCGAGCCGGGGTATTGCGTGTGCTTGTTGAGCACCATGAGGAACAGGTGCACGCCGATGAGGGCGAGCAGCAGCGCCGGGATGAGCAGGATGTGCACCGTGAACAGGCGCGGGATGATGTGCTCGCCCGGGAACTCGCCGCCGAAGACGAAGTACGAGGTGTACGACCCGATGATCGGGATCGACTTGATCACGCCGTCGGCGATGCGCAGGCCGTTGCCGGAGAGCACGTCGTCGGGGAGCGAGTAGCCGGAGAACCCGGCCAGCAGGCCGAGGATCATCAGCATGGTGCCGACGAGCCAGTTCAGCTCACGAGGCTTGCGGAAGGCGCCGGTGAAGAAGACGCGCATCATGTGCACGACGATGCCGGCCATGAAGACGAGCGCCGACCAGTGGTGGATCTGGCGCATCAGCAGGCCGCCGCGCACCTCGAACGACATGTCGAGGGTCGAGGCGAACGCCACGGACATCAGCTGACCCTGCATGCTCGCGGGGTGCTCGTTCTCGTAGTGCACGAGCGCCATCGAGGGCTCGAAGAACATCGTGAGGAAGACGCCCGAGATGAGCAGCACGACGAACGAGAAGAGGGCGATCTCGCCCAGCATGAAGGACCAGTGGTCCGGGAAGACCTTGCGGACGAGCTGCTTGGTCAGCACGCCGACCTTGGTCCGCTGGTCGAGGTAGTCGGCAGCCTTGCCGACCGGCGTGGTCGGCTCGGCGGCGGTAGGGGTCGTGGTGCTCACTTGAGACGCTCCCAGTAGCTCGGGCCGATGGGCTCGTTGAAGTCGTCCTCCGCCACGAGGTAGCCCTCGTCGTCAACGGTGATCGGCAGCTGCGGCAGCGGGCGCTTGGCCGGGCCGAAGACCACCTTGGCGCCGTCGGCGATGTCGAACGTCGACTGGTGGCACGGGCACAGCAGGTGGTGCGTCTGCTGCTCGTAGAGGGCGACCGGGCAGCCCACGTGGGTGCAGATCTTGGAGTAGGCGACGATGCCGTCGTGCGACGCGCCCTCGCGGTGGTCCCGCTTGAGGTCGCGCGGGTCCAGGCGGACGAGGAGCACGACCGCCTTGGCCTTCTCCGTGATCCAGTGGTGCGACTCGCGCTCCTCGGCGGGGACGTCGGGGATGACGTGCGCGACGGAGCCGATCGTGAGGTCGGCGGCCCTGATCAGGCGACCCGAGGGGTCGTACGCGAGGCGGACGCCCTTGCCCCAGATCGTGTGACGGAACTTGCTGACGTTCCAGTCGCCGCCGACGCTCGACACGAGCGGCACGGCGATCGTCAGGGGGAAGAGGGCCAGGGCGAGGCCGACCGATCCGAGCAGCACGGGACGGCGAGCGATGCCCGCGTCCTCGGCGCCTTCCTTGAACTGGACCGCGACTGCCTCGCGGACCTCGGCGGAGCTGGCGCTGGAGTGCCGTTCCTCGGTGTACTCGCGGTTCGACATGAGCGTCTTGGCCCACTGCACGGCGGCGATGCCGATCCCGAAGAGCGAGATCGCCATGGTGACGCCGAGCGCGATGGTGGACAGGCGCACGCCCTCGGTGGTGCCGTCGGGCCGCACGGCGAAGTACGCCCAGAGGGAGGCGATCGTGCCGAGGGCGGAGATCACGAACAGCAGCGCGATCAGCCGCTCGTTGCGCTTCGCCGACCGGGGGTCGGTGTCGGTCAGGCGGGGCTTGTGCTCGTGGACGCCCGGGTCGGGGAACCGGTCGGCCTGCACGAGCGCGCCGTGCTCGCTGTCGTGCGGCGTCAGGTCGCCGGACGGTCCCTGGGGGTTCTGGTTCGCGCTCACGACGACTTCGCTCCGATCCACACTGCGGCACCGATGATCAGGCCGAGGCCCACGATCCAGGCCCACAGGCCCTCGCTGACGGGGCCGAGGTTGCCGAGGGACAGACCGCCCGCGGAACCGTCACGCTGCTCGGCGACGTACGCGATGATGTGGCGCTTCTCTTTCGGCGTGAGGGTGGCGTCGTTGAACACCGGCATGGACTGCGGGCCGGTGAGCATCGCCTGGTAGATGTTGCGGTCGGACGTCTCGAGCAGCGCCGGGGCGTACTTGCCCTCGGACAGTGCGCCACCGGCACCGACGGCGTTGTGGCACATCGCGCAGTTCGTGCGGAACAGGGCCATGCCCTCGGCGGCGTCGCCCTCGGCGGCGTCGACCTGCTCGTCGGTGGGGATGGCCGGGCCGGGGCCCAGGGAGGCGACGTAGGCGGCGAGCGCGGCGGTCTGCTCCTCGTCCATCTGCGGCGGCTTGGCCGCGGCCTGCGGTCCGCTCATCTGCATCGGCATGCGGCCGGTGGACACCTGGAAGTCCACCGCCGCCGCGCCGACGCCCACGAGGGACGGAGCCTCGGTGGTGCCCTCGGCGTTCGGGCCGTGGCAGGTGGCGCAGTTGGCCTGGAAGAGCTTCTTCCCGGTCTCGATGTCCTCGGTGCTGGCGGTGTCGGCCTGAGCCGGGCTCGGAGCCAGCGCGGCGTAGACACCGCCGGTGACCAGCAGCGCCAGCAACAGCAGCACGACCGGCGCGAACCGGTGGTGCCTGCGGGCGGCGAGTGCCTTCACGAAATGATCCTCGTCTCGCAGATGGAAGGTGCAGGGTCGGTGAGCCGGCATCGGTGCCGGCCGGGGTCAAGGGTCAGCGCAGGATGTAGATGACCATGAACAGCGCGATCCACACCACGTCGACGAAGTGCCAGTAGTACGACGTGACGATGGCCGTGGTGGCCTCGTGGTGGCCGAAGCGCCGCGCGGCGAACGAGCGGCCGAGCAGGAACAGGAAGGCGATGAGGCCACCGACCACGTGGAGGCCGTGGAAGCCGGTGGTCAGGTAGAAGACCGAGCCGTAGGCGGTGGACGAGATCGTCACGCCCTCGTGGACGAGCTCGGCGTACTCGAAGATCTGACCGCCGATGAAGAACGCACCCATGAGGTACGTCAGCGTCATCCACTCGTTCATGCCCCAGCGGTGCACGGCCAGGAGGGAGCCGGTGCGCACCGGCTGGAACCGCTCGGCGGCCCACACGCCCATCTGGCACGTCACGGAGGACAGCACCAGGACGGTCGTGTTGATCGCGGCGAAGGTGAGGTTGAGCTTGCCCGCCTCGGCGGCCCACTCGGCCTCGGGCATCACCGAGCGAACGGTGAAGTACATCGCGAACAGTCCCGCGAAGAACATGAGTTCGCTCGCGAGCCACACGATCGTCCCGACCGACACGGGGTTCGGACGGTTGACGCTCACGTGCTGGTGGGCATGGGGGGCAGCAGCCGTTGCGGTCGACACGTCAGCCATTATGGCCGACATACGCCTGGTTCGAGCCACCGGAGGAGGGGTGAGCCGGGGATCGGATGCACAGGATCTGCGAGATCTCGCCACTTGACGGCCACGATCTGACGGTTCCCTGTGGAGTGCCACGAAAACGCCACGTTCGGCGGCTGACCGAGGTGACGCAGGTGTGCCACGATGCCAGCAAACACGGGCACGAGGGTGTGCCCCACCGGGAAGGGAAGGCTCGATGACGCAGCAGTCGACGGACCCGCGGCAGGGCCCGCGCATCCTCGTGTACAGCGACGACCACACGGTGCGGGAGCAGGTGCGCCTGGCGGTGGGGCCACGCCTGCGCGCGCACGCCCCCGAGATCGGCTGGACGGAGGTCGCGACGGCGGCGACGCTCCTGGCCGCCGCCGACAAGGGTGGGTGGGACCTGCTGGTCCTGGACGGCGAGGCTGACAAGTCCGGTGGCATGGGCCTGTGCCGCCAGCTCAAGAACGAGATCTACCGCTGCCCGCCGGTCCTGGTACTCACCGGCAGGCGGGACGACGGATGGCTAGCATCATGGTCGCTCGCCGATGCCGTGGTCGCGCGGCCGCTCGACCCCTTCGAGCTGCAGCGTGCGGTGGCGGGCTTCCTGACCGCAGCCGCCTGAACCCGCCCGCCGGCCCCGTGCCGGCCGGCCGGCGCCGGGCACCGTACCGAAGGGACCCACCGTGGCCACCATCGACCCGGCCGCCGGCCGCACCGCCGAGCTGACCGCCGAGCTGACCTGGCCCGGCCTCCTCTCCGACCTGGTCGCCGGGCGCGACCTCACCGCCGAGGCGACCGCGTGGGCCATGGACCAGGTCATGGCGGGCGAGGTACCCCCCACGCGGCTCGCGGGCTTCCTGGTGGGCCTGCGGTCCAAGGGCGAGACGGCCGCGGAGCTGACGGGGCTCGCGACCGCGATGCTCGACCACGCCACCCGGATCGAGGTCCCCGGCCCCACGGTCGACATCGTCGGCACGGGCGGGGACCGCCACCACACCGTGAACGTCTCGACGATGGCCGCCGTCGTCCTCGCGGGCGCCGGCCTGCGGGTGGTCAAGCACGGCAACCGCGCCGCGTCGTCGTCGTCCGGCTCGGCCGACGTGCTCGAGGCCCTGGGCGTCCGCCTGGACCAGGCGCCGGAGCAGGTGCAGCGCCTGGCCGCCGAGGTGGGCATCACCTTCTGCTTCGCGGGGCTCTTCCACCCGTCCATGCGGCACGCGGGCGTGGTGCGGCGCGATCTCGGCATCGCGACGGCGTTCAACTTCCTGGGCCCCCTGACGAACCCCGCCCAGCCCGGGGCGACGGCGGTCGGGTGCGCCGACGCGCGGATGGCGCCCCTCATGGCGGGGGTGTTCGCGGCGCGGGGTACCGACGCGCTGGTGTTCCGTGGCGACGACGGTCTCGACGAGCTCGCTGCGACCGGAGCCTCGACGGTGTGGGAGGTGCGCGCGGGTCAGGTGACCGAGCAGCGGCTCGACGCGGCGGCCGACCTCGGTCTCCAGCGGATCTCGGTCGCCGACCTGCGCGGGGCGGACGCCGTGCACAACGCCGGGGTGGCCCGGGCCGTGTTCGACGGCACGGACCGCGGCCCCGTGCGCGAGACGGTGCTCCTCAACGCGGCCGCGGCGATCGTGGCCGACGGGAGCCTGCCCGGCACCGCGACCGGGACCCTCGTCGAACGGCTCGCCGCGGCGACGGAGCACGCCGCGCGCAGCGTGGACGACGGAGCGGCCGCCGCGGCGCTCGAGCGCTGGGTCGCCGCGACCCGGGCGTGACGGGGGAGCCGCTGCTCAGTCGTCGAGACCGAGGGCGAACGCCTGCTCCAGGTCGAGGTTCGAGTACGTGCGGAACGCGATGAGCGTCTCCGTGCGCACGACCCCGGGGACCTTGCTGATCCCGTCGGCGATGGCGTCGGCCAGCTCGGTGTGCTCGCGGACGCGGACCATGGCGACCAGGTCCGCCTTGCCGGTCACGGAGTAGACCTCGCTGACGCCCTTGAGGGCGGTGACCTTGGTGGCGACCTCGGGGATCTGGTCGGCCTCGGTGTCGATGAGCACGATCGCGGTCAGCATGCCGTCATCGTAGCCACGGCGTCGTCCTCCCGGGCACCGGGCGCGACCGCCGCCGCGACCCGGGCCAGGTCGGTGTGGGCGGCGGCGGAGCGCACCGGCCACGACCAGGGGTCGCTGACGTGGACCAGGCGCACGCCGGGCTGCTCGAGCCAGGCCAGGACGAGCGCCGCCTCCTCCGGGTGGCAGGCGGGTGCGGGGGCCACGGGCGGCTCCACCACCTCGGCGGTGGCCCGCAGCGCGTCCACCACGGGCAACGGGTCCTCGTCCGGCCCCGTGACCGCCGTCGCCGCGAGGCGTGCGTGCTTGACGACGACCAGCTCCCAGCCGCCCGCCATCGACCCCGGACCCACGGAGACGGGCCGGGCGGCGACGAGCTCGGCGCACCGGGCCAGCGGCCCCAGCCGCTGTGCCCGCGCCGCGCCCTGCACGAACGACCGCAGCCGCTGGGTGACGTGGCCGGCCTCCTCGTACCGCTCCTGGGCGGCGAGCCGGCCGACCCGCGCCGCGAGGGCGTCGACGACGAGGGCCGGGTCGGCCGTGAGCGCCGTCCGGGCCGCCGCCGCCACGCCGTCGTACGAGGCGTCCGCCGCGCCGACCGCGGTGCAGGGCGCCGAGCAGCGTCCCATGCCCGCCAGCGCGCACGGGCTCCCCGCCACGCGGGCCACGCGGGGCAGGCGCGCCGTGCACTGCCGCAGGGGGAGGGCGTCGTGCAGGGCGTCGACGGCGGCCAGGGCGGCCTGGCGCGACGGGTACGGTCCGATGTGCGGGGTGCCGGGGCGCACGTCCCGCACGACGGACAGGCGGGGATAGGGCTCGTCGGTGAGGCGCACCCAGGACTGCCGCTCGGGGTGCTTCGAACGTCGGTTGTACCGCGGGGCGTGCTCGGCGATGAGGCGCAGCTCGCGCACCTGCGCCTCCAGCGGCGTCGCGCACACGATCGGCGTGACGGCGTGGGCGATGCGCACCATCTCGGTGATGCGGCCGCGCTTCTCCGCCGCGGTGAAGTACGACCGCACCCGCTTGCGCAGGTTCGTCGACGTCCCGACGTACAGGACCTCGTCGCCGGGTCCGCGGAACAGGTAGACGCCGGGCGCCTCGGGCAGCGGGTCGGCCAGCGTGCGCTTGCGGCGGACGTCGGGCGGCACGGGGTCGGCCGCGGTGGCGAGGTCCTCGAGGTGGGTGATGCCCAGGGGGGCGAGCCGGTCGAGCAGGGCGTGCAGGACGTCGACGGTGGCGCGGGCGTCCGCCAGGGCGCGGTGCTCGGGGGTGACCGTGGCGCGGAACAGGGCGGCCAGCGTGGACAGCTTGTGGTTCGGCGCCTCGTCGCGGGTCACGACCCGCCGCGCGAGCGGCACGGTGTCCACGACCCGGAAGCCCGGCCAGTCGTAGCCCAGGCGCTGGCACGCCGCCCGCAGGAAGCCGACGTCGAACGGGGCGTTGTGCGCCACCAGGACGGCGTCGCGGGCGAACTCGAGGAAGCTCGGCAGCACCAGGTCGATCGGCGGTGCGGTGGCCACCATCGCCGTCGTGATGCCCGTGAGGCGGGCGACGAAGGCGGGCACGGGGTGACCCGGGTCGACCAGGGACTGCAGCTCGCCGAGGACCTCGCCGCCGCGGACCTTCACCGCGCCGATCTCGGTGATCCCGCTGTCCGCGGCCCGGCCGCCCGTGGTCTCGAGGTCGACGACGACGAACGTGACGTCGCTCAACGGGGTGCCGAGGTCCTCGAAGGACGGTTGGACGGCGGCGCTCGGCATGGTGGGGACCGTAGCGGCGGCCACCGACACGACGAAGCCCCGCCGGTCGGGCGTGACGAGACCAGGTCTCGCCATGCCCGACCGGCGGGGCTGCGGGGTCAGCTCGCGGAGCGCTCGCGGGTGTCCTCGTAGAGGGCGTCGATCTCCGCCGCGAAGTCCTTGACGAAGACGTGCCGGCGCACGCTCTGCTTCGGCGTGAGGTAGCCGTTCTCCACCGTGAGGTCGCCCGGCAGCACGGCGAACTTGCGGATGGACTCCGCCTTCGACACGGCCTGGTTCGCGCGGGTGACGGCATGGTCGAGCGCGGCGAGGACGTCGGGGTCGGTGGCCGCCTGTGCCGGCGTCATCTCGGGCTTGTCGTGCATCTTCAGCCAGCCCGGGAGGCCCTCGGCGTCCAGCGTGACGAGCGCGCCGATGAAGGGCCGGCTGTCGCCGACGACGACGCACTGGCTGACCAGGGCGTGCGCGCGGATGCGGTCCTCGAGCAGCGCGGGGACGACGTTCTTGCCCCCGGCCGTCACGATGATCTCCTTCTTGCGGCCGGTGATCGTGAGGAACCCATCGTCGTCGAGCGCGCCGAGGTCGCCGGTGCGGAACCAGCCGTCCTCGAAGGCCTCGGCCGTCGCCTCCGGGTTGTTGTGGTACCCGCGGAACACCTGGAGCCCGCGCAGCAGGATCTCGCCGTCGGCGGCGATCTTCACGCCGCAGCCGGGCAGCTGCGGCCCGACCGAGCCGATCTTGGTCGCGTCCGGGCGGTTCACGCTGGTGGGCGCCGTGGTCTCCGTGAGGCCGTAGCCCTCGAGGATGTGCAGGCCCAGGCCGCGGAAGAAGTGCCCGAGCCGTTCGCCCAGCGGACCGCCGCCTGAGACTGCGTATCGCGCCTGGCCGCCGAGCACCGCACGGAGCTTGCCGTAGACCAGGACGTCGGCGACCTTGTGCTGTGCCCGCAGCCAGAGCGAGGGGCCCTTCGGGTCGTCGAGGGCGCGGGAGTACTCGATCGCCGTGGCCGACGCCCAGTGGAAGATCTTCAGCTTGCCGCCGGCCGCGGCCTTCTGCTCCGCGGAGTTGTAGACCTTCTCGAACACCCGCGGCACCGCGAGGATGTAGGTGGGCCGGAACGTGCCCAGCCCCTCCGTGACGGTCTTGAGGTTCGACCAGTGCCCGAGCACCGTCCCGCTGGCGACCGCCAGCAGCTCGATGTAGCGCGCGAACACGTGGGCGAGGGGAAGGAACAGCAGGGTGCGCCCGCCGTCCCGGAAGACCTCGGGCACGGCCGCGACGGCGTTGACCGAGAGCAGGGCGAGGTTGCCGTGCGTGATCTCCGCGCCCTTGGGACGGCCGGTCGTCCCGGACGTGTAGATGATGGTCGCGACGTCCTCGAGGTCGGCGATCGCGCGACGCCGGGCGATCTCCTCGTCGGGGACGTCGGCGCCGGCGGCGACCAGCTCGGCGATCGCGCCGTCGTCGATCGACAGGACGCCCTGGAGCGCGGGGGCGCGGTCGGCGACCTCGGCGACCGTCGCGGCGAGCTCGGCGTCCTCGACGACGAGGAGCTTGACGCTCGCGTCGGTGAGGATCCATTCCACCTGCTCCGCGGAGGAGGTCTCGTAGACGGGCGTGGGCACTGCGCCCGCCGCCCAGGCGGCGAAGTCGAGCAGCGTCCACTCGTAGCGTGTGCGTGCCATGATCCCGACCGGGTCGCCGGGCTGGACGCCACGGGCGACCATGCCCTTGGCGACGGCGACGACCTCGGCGTCGAAGTCGGCTGCGGAGACGGCCTTCCAGCCGTCGCCGTCGGGCCGTTCGGCGAGCGGAGCGGCCGGGTCCTTCGCGACGCGCGTCGCGAGGATGTCGTTGAGGTTCGACGTCGCAGGCAGCTCCACCGCCTGCGGAATGGTGATCTCATCCATGCTGACTCCAGTGGCAGGGCTCTTGGGTGGCGGTCACGATACCGGGTCTCAGGCGTTTTCCGGGACGCCCTGTCAGCAACGGACGCCTTCGCACCCTTGGTCGTCTCCTCGCTAGTCTGGACCCTGCGCTCCTGGAGCGTCTCCTTCCCCGCCGCGACGTCGTGGCGGTCCCGACGTATGAATCGTGAGGTCAACGCATGCACGCCATCGGAGTCGACATCGGCGGCACCAAGATCGCGGTCGGCGTCGTGGACGAGGCGGGGACCGTCCTGGCCAAGATCCGGCGCGACACCGTGGCGGACGACGTCGC
The DNA here is from genome assembly GCF_020297055.1 of Isoptericola luteus. Lineage (GTDB taxonomy): Bacteria > Actinomycetota > Actinomycetes > Actinomycetales > Cellulomonadaceae > Isoptericola > Isoptericola luteus. Next base: position 10,629 of record NZ_JAIXCQ010000007.1, read on the forward strand.
CGACATCGACCGCGCCATCGCCGACGCGTGCAGCGAGCTGGCCAAGGAGCACGAGGTCGGAGCCATCGGCCTCGCGGCCGCGGGCTTCGTGAGCCCGGACCGCCGCTCGGTGCTGTTCGCCCCCAACATCGCGTGGCGCGAGTACCCGCTCGCGGAGCGGATCGAGCAGCTCGTCGACCTCGACGTGCCCGTCGTCGTCGAGAACGACGCCAACGCCGCGGGGTGGGCGGAGTTCACCTTCGGTGCCGGCCGGGACGCCACCGACATGCTGATGCTGACGGTCGGCACGGGCCTGGGCGGTGCGGTCGTCGTCGACCGCGAGCTCGTGCGGGGACGCTGGGGCGTCGCCGCGGAGGTGGGGCACATGCGGGTCGTGCCCGGCGGGCACTACTGCGGCTGCGGCCACGAGGGCTGCTGGGAGCAGTACGCCTCGGGCAGCGCCCTGGAACGGGACGCACGGCAGTCGGCGATCGCGCGGCCCGCCCTGGCCGCCCGTCTCCTCGAGCTCGCGGGCGGCGACCCGAGGTCGATCGAGGGCCCGCACGTGACGAAGGCCGCCCAGGAGGGCGACGAGCTCGCGGTGGAGCTGCTCGCGAACCTCGGGCGCTGGATCGGCGAGGGCTCCGCGTCCGTCGCCGCCCTGCTGGACCCGGAGCTCATCGTCATCGGCGGCGGCGTGGGCGCGGCCGGGGAGCTGCTGCTGTCCCCGGTGCGCAAGGGCTACGAGGCGCAGCTGTCCGCGCTCGGGCACCGGCCCGTCGCCCAGATCGAGCTGGCCCAGCACGGGAACGAGGCCGGGATCATCGGCGCGGCGGACCTCGCCCGCTGCTGAGCCCGGGCCGGACGGCCGCGGGTCAGACGACGGCGCCGGTGCCGTCGTCGTCCGGGTCGCGGTGGTGCGGCATCCGCCACAGCAGGGTCGCCACGGCCCCGAGGAAGAGCACCCCGCCGGCAGGACCGATCCAGGACGGGAGGGCCCACGTGGGGACGGCGGCGCGCACCACCACGAGCACGAGCGTGAGCACCGGGATGCCTGCCACGAGCGCCCACGCGAGGGTGAGCAGGGGCTCCCGGGAGAGCAGCGGCTCGGGCTCCGGCGGGGTGAAGTGCGACTCCGCCTCCTCCAGCGCCTCGACCTCGGGGGAGGCGGGCCAGTCCCGCGGCCCCGACCCGGCGCCACGGTCCTCCGGTGATGCCACGGGCAGTGGCTCGGGCAGTGGCTCGGGCAGTGGCTCGGGCGCCGCGGGCCGCGGGCCGGTGGCGGCGCCCGGGCCCTCGAGCTGCGCGACCAGGTCCGCCCAGCGCGCCTCGACTGCGGCGTCGGGAAGCTCGTCCGGCGTGTCGTTCTCGGCGTCCGGGTTCGGTGCGGCCATGGGTTCACTCTATTGTCGGACCCGACGCCTCGCGGACCGCAGGGGTGCACGAGCAGGACGGGCTGCGACGATGGATCACGAGGCGGCCTGCGAGGAGGATCGTTGTTCTACTGGGTGATGAAGAACGTGGTGGTCGGGCCGTGGCTCAAGCTGGCCTTCCGCCCGTGGACGAAGGGCGTGGAGAACGTGCCCTCGTCCGGCCCGGCGATCCTGGCCTCGAACCACCTCGCGGTGATCGACTCGTTCGTGCTCCCGCTCGTGCTCGACCGCCAGGTGCAGTTCCTCGGCAAGTCCGACTACTTCACCGGTACCGGCCTGCGCGGACGGGTCGTCGCCGGGTTCATGCGCGGCGTCGGCACGATCCCCGTGGACCGGTCGGGAGGCAAGGCCAGCGAGGCCGCGCTCAGCACCGGGCTGCGGGTGCTCGACGAGGGCGAGCTCTTCGGGATCTACCCCGAGGGCACGCGCAGCCCCGACGGGCGGCTGTACCGCGGCAAGACGGGCGTCGCGCGGCTCGCGCTCGAGTCCGGCGCCCCGGTGATCCCCGTCGCGATGGTCGGCACGGACGTGGCGCAGCCGCTGGGCAAGGCCGTGCCCAAGCCGATGCCCGTCGGCATGGTCTTCGGCGAGCCGCTGGACTTCAGCCGGTACCACGGCATGGAGAACGACCGCTTCGTGCTGCGCTCGGTGACGGACGAGATCACCTACGCCATCCTGCAGCTGAGCGGGCAGGAGTACGTCGACGTCTACGCCGCGACGATGAAGGCGCGCCTCGCCGCCGAGCAACGGGCCGAGGCCGAGGCGCAGCGCGCGCAGGAGAAGCCGGCCGACGAACAGGCCGACGAGCAGGCCGACGAGCAGGCCAACGAGCAGATCGACGGGCAGGGCTGACCGGCAGGCCGCGCGCGGCGTCAGAAGGTCTCCAGGGCGAGCCAGACGTCCGGCGGGACGTCCGGACGGCCGGGCACCGCACGGCGGGCGACGGACCACCGGTCGCCCGCGACGTCGGTCGCGACGCGCGGCCAGAACGCGGCCGCACCCTCGTTGACGTCCTGGAACGGCACCTCCCACCTGCCGGGCACGTCGGCGAGCACCGCGCCCGCGACGCGCCGTCCGACGCCGTACCGGCGGGCCGCTCGCACCACGAAGAACGCGGACAGCACGCGTACGGGCCCGTCGAGGCCGCGCACCAGCGCGAACGCGACGGGATGCGCACCAGCCACCGCGAGGTAGGTGCATATCCCGGCGGCCGCGACGCCCGGACCGTTCACCTCGACCGGGCCAGGCCCGTCGTGAGGCGTGCCGCCGAGCCCGGGGCGGCCGAGCGCGGCGCGCAGACGCTCGTCGCGGAAGCGACCGTCGGACCCGGGCAGCTCGCCGGTGACCTCGGACAGGTCGTGGCGGAACAGGAGCCAGAGCCGCTCGAGGGTCGCGCGGTCGCCGGGGCCGGCGCGGCGGACGTCGGGGGCGGACAGGTCGGGCCGGGGCTGGGGCCGGGTCGGGTCGGAGCCGGGTCGGGTCGTCGTCATACGCAAGAGCCTCCCGGCGCCGGTCGGCGGGGGAGGCTCGTCCTTCCATTCTCGTACGGACGGGCGGCGCCGGACCGGCACCGGCGGTCCGGTGGACGGCGCCGACCCACCCGCCCGGGTGCTCTTAGGATGAGGGTTGCTGTACGTCCCCCACCGAGAGGTAGCACCTGTCATGTCGGTTCGTCGCGTGGCTCTCCTGACCGCTGGCGGCTTCGCCCCGTGCCTGTCGTCCGCGGTCGGTGGCCTCATCGAGCGCTACACCGAGCTCGACCCGTCGATCGAGATCATCGCCTACCAGTACGGCTACCACGGCCTGCTCACCGGCACGAAGATCGTCGTCGACGACGAGGGCCGCAAGCAGGCCGGCATCCTGCACCGCTTCGGCGGCTCGCCCATCGGCAACTCGCGCGTCAAGCTCACCAACGCGGCCGACTGCGTCAAGCGCGGCCTGGTGAAGGAGGGTGAGAACCCGCTCGAGGTCGCCGCGGAGCAGCTCAAGGCGGACGGCGTCGACGTCCTGCACACCATCGGCGGCGACGACACCAACACCACGGCAGCCGACCTGGCGGCCTACCTGCACGACAACGGCTACGAGCTGACGGTCGTCGGGCTGCCCAAGACGATCGACAACGACGTGGTGCCCATCCGCCAGTCGCTCGGCGCCTGGACGGCGGCCGAGGAGGCCGCCGGGTTCGCGGCGAACGTCATCGGGGAGCACCGCTCGGGCCCGCGCATGCTCATCGTGCACGAGGTCATGGGCCGCCACTGCGGCTGGCTCACCGCGGCGGCCGCGAAGGAGTACCGCAGGTGGCTCGACGCGCAGGAGTGGGCGCCCGCCCTCGGCCTGACGCGCGAGCGCTGGGACGTGCACGCCGTCTTCCTGCCGGAGCTGAAGCTCGACATCGACGCCGAGGCAGCTCGCCTGCGCGCCACGATGGACGAGATCGGCAACGTCAACATCTTCCTGTCCGAGGGCGCGGGCATGCACGAGATCGTGGCGCAGCTCGAGGCCGCCGGCGAGGAGGTCCCGCGCGACCCGTTCGGTCACGTCAAGCTGGACACCATCAACCCGGGCCAGTGGTTCGCGAAGCAGTTCGCCGAGAAGCTGGGCGCCGAGAAGGTCATGGTCCAGAAGTCGGGCTACTACTCGCGCGCCGCGGCCGCGAACGCCGAGGACCTGCGCCTCATCAAGTCGATGACCGACCTCGCCGTCGAGTGCGCCCTGCGGGGCGAGGCCGGCGTGATCGGCCACGACGAGGAGGACGGCGACCGGCTCAAGGCGATCGCGTTCCCGCGCATCGCCGGCGGCAAGGCGTTCGACGTGACCACCGAGTGGTTCGGCGAGATCCTCGAGGCGATCGGCCAGCCGCTCGTCGCCGCTCCGGCCGCGGACCACTGATCCGCGACCTCTCGACCAGGTAGGAGCGCACACCGCATGACCACCGCCGTCGACACCGTCGTGCCCGGGACCGACCCCCAGGGCCTCGACCGGTTCCGGGAGCTCGAGGCACGCCAGCAGCCCCGCTGGCCGGATGCCGGCGAGCTCGAGGCGGTGGCTCGGCGGCTCGCGGGCGCCGCGCCCCTCGTGGCGCCCGCGGAGGCGCAGCTGCTCACGGAACGTCTCGCCGCGGCGGGCCGCGGCGAGGCGTTCCTCCTGCAGGGCGGCGACTGCGCCGAGACGTTCGCCGACGCGAACGCGACGCGGATCCGCAACAAGGTGCGGACCATCCTGCAGATGGCCGTGATCCTCACCCACGGCGCCAGCACGCCCGTGGTCAAGATGGGCCGCCTGGCCGGGCAGTACGCCAAGCCGCGCTCGAGCGACTCCGAGACGCGCGACGGCGTGACGCTGCCCGCCTACCGCGGGGACATGGTCAACGGCCACGCCTTCACGACCCAGTCGCGCGTGCCGGACCCGCGCCGGCTGGAACAGGCGTACCGGGTCTCCGCCGCGACGGCGAACGTGGTGCGCGGCTTCACCCAGGGCGGGTTCGCCGACCTGCGCCAGGTGCACGAGTGGAACCGCGGGTTCATGCGCAACCCCGCGTACGCGCGGTACGAGCGCACGGCGTCCGAGATCGACCGCGCCATCCGGTTCATGGCGGCGTGCGGCGCCGACTTCGACGCGCTGCGGACCGTCGAGTTCTACCTCAGCCACGAGGCGCTGATCCTCGACTACGAGCGCGCGCTCACGCGCGTCGACACCCGGACCGGCCGCGCGTACGACACGTCGGCGCACTTCCTGTGGATCGGGGAGCGCACGCGCCAGCTCGACGGCGCGCACGTGGAGTTCCTCTCCCGCGTCGCGAACCCGATCGGCGTCAAGCTCGGCCCCACGACGTCGCCGGACGACGCGATCGCCCTGGCCGAGCGGCTCAACCCCGACAACGAACCCGGCCGTCTCACCTTCGTCACCCGCATGGGTACCGGCAAGGTCCGTGAGGTGCTGCCCGAGGTGGTCCGGAAGGTCACCGACGCGGGCGTCGTCGTCACCTGGGTCACGGACCCGATGCACGGCAACACGATCAGGTCCGCCAGCGGGTACAAGACGCGCCGCTTCGCCGACGTGCTCGACGAGGTCACGGGGTTCTTCGAGGTGCACCGCAGCCTCGGCACGGTGCCCGGCGGCCTGCACATGGAGCTCACGGGCGACGACGTCACCGAGGTGCTCGGCGGGAGCGAGGAGATCTCCGACGACGGCCTGGCGCTGCGCTACGAGACGCTCGTCGACCCGCGCCTGAACCACCAGCAGTCCCTGGAGACGGCCTTCCAGGTGGCCCAGATGCTCACGGACCGGTGACGGTCACCAGATCGTCACGGTGACGGTGCTGCCCTTCGGGGCCTCGCCCGTCACGTCCTGGAACCGGACCTTGTCCAGGATCCCGCCGAGGTAGACGTTCTCGTCGACCTCGAACCCGGCCTTCTCCAGCGCCTTGCGCGCCTTGGCGGTGCTCATCCCGACGACGTCGGGCACCTCGACCAGCGGCGGGCCCTGCGAGACGGTCAGGGTCAGGGTGTCCGTGCGGTGCGCGGTGGTGCCGTGCTCGGGCTCCTGCTTCATGACGTGGCCCTCGGGGACGTCCTCGGAGTACTCCGGGTCGGCCGTGGTCACCTCGAGCCCGAGGGCCTCGAGGTCGTCGACCGCCTCGCTCTCCTTCTTGCCGACGACCTGCGGCACCTGGACGGGCGCAGGCCCGTCGGAGACGGTGAGGACGACCTCGGTGTCGTGCCGCTGGACGGAGCCCTCCGGCACGGAGACCTCCACGACGGTGCCGGGCTTCGCCTCGTCGTCGTACGCCTTCTCGGCCGGCCCGACCGTCAGCCCGGCCTCCTGGAGCGCCGCTCGCGCGTCGCCGCCCTCGGCGCCCACGAGGTCGCGGGGGACGGCGACCATCTCGACGCCGCGCGAGACGACGACGTCGACCGTTCCGTCCGTGCGCACCGGCTCGCCGGGGGCAGGGTCCGTGGTGACGACGGAGCCCGCGGGGACGTGGTCGTCGTAGGCCTTGCTGCTCGTGGTCCGCAGCCCGGCGGCCTCCAGGGTCGTCACGGCGTCGTCCAGGGGAACGCCGGCGACCCCGGCGGGCACGTCGATCCAGGCGCCCGGACCGTCGGCGAACCACCACCAGGTACCGAGCCCGCCCCCGCCGAGCAGCAGGACCGCCGCCAGGGCCCATGCCACGACATGGCGCCGCCGGCCCGGCCGTGGCCCGGCGGCCGCGTCCCAGGCCTGCGTCGGGTGGTCGACCAGCAGGTCGGTCTCCTGCTGCGCCGGGGCGGAGACCTCCTGGAAGAACGCCGTCGGGATGGCGTCGAAGGGGTCCGGGTCGGAGACGAGCTCGTCCGGGTCGGCACCGGCTCCGGGCTCGTCGCCACGGCCCTCGACCGCGGTGCCCTGGGTCGTGGACGGCTCCGCGCGGCGGTCCAGGACGTCGTCGGGCAGGGACTCGCGCAGCCGCTCCACGAGAGTGAGCGCCGCTCCGGCGTCCGCGGGACGCGCGGTGCGGTCCCGGGCGGTGCAGGACGCCACCAGGGCGTCGAGCCCCGCGGGGAGCCAGTCGACCCGCGCGGACGGCACCGGGTAGTCCTCGTGCACGTGGTGGAACGCCACCTGGATGGGGGGTTCGCCGGCGTGCGGCAGCTCGCCGGTGAGCATCTCGTAGGCGAGGACGCCCACGGCGTAGATGTCCGTGCGGGCGTCGCACTCGCCGCTCGTGATGACCTCCGGGGCGAGGTAGGCCACGGTGCCCAGGATCGTCCCGGTCGCGGTCGAGGTGACCTCCGTGACGGCCCGGGCGAGGCCGAAGTCCGCCACCTTGACGCGGCCGCGGGGACGGTCGTCGGGACCGTGCTCGCCGTCGCCGTCGTGCGTGACCAGGACGTTCTCAGGCTTGATGTCACGGTGCACGAGCTGCTTGCGGTGGGCCGCCGCCAGGGCGGCGAGGACCTGGGCCAGCACGTCGAGGGCGCGGCGCACGGTGAGCGCCCCGTCCTCGTGCAGCTCGCGGCGCAGGTTCGTGCCGGGCACGTACTCCATCACCAGGTAGCTGGTCTCGCCGTCCAGGCCCTGGTCGTAGACGGCGACGACGCCCGGGTGGGTCAGCCGTGCCGCGGCACGCGCCTCGCGGCGGAACCGGGAGACGAACGCCGCGCCGTCCACGCCGTCGGCCAGGTGCGGGTGCATGACCTTGATCGCGACCTCACGGTCCAGGCGCCGGTCCTGGGCGCGGTAGACGGTGGCCATGCCGCCGCGCGCCACGCGCGCGGCGATCTCGTACCGCCCGTCGACCAGGCGGCCGAGGAGCGGATCGGTCGTCGTCATGGCCACGCGACGAGTGTAGGCGCGGCCGCCCCCCGGGGGCCGTAGGCTGGCCCGGTGAGTGATGCCGTGCCCCAGTCCGATTCCCCCGACGCCCAGCATGCCCTCGATGCCCTCGTCGGCGCGTGGATGAACCTTCCCGACGTCGCCGAGGCGCTCGGCATCGACGTCAAGCGGGTCCGCGGCCTCGTGGCCGACCGCCGGATCATCGGTGTCCGGCGCGGTGAGCGCGGTGTGTTCCAGGTCCCGGCGGCGTTCCTCGTCGACGGCGAGGACGGCACCGAGGTGCTGCCGTCGCTGCGCGGCACCCTCATGGTGCTGGGCGACGTGGGCATGTCCGACGCCGAGGTGTTGCGCTGGCTCTTCGAGCCGGAGGAGTCGATCGGCACGGCGCCCGTGGAGGCGCTGCGGTCCGGGCGCACCCACGAGGTGCGACGGGTGGCGCAGGCGCTGGCCTGACGGCGCCTCAGGCCGCCCGGTCGACGGCGGCGTGCGCGAGCCCGACGAGCACCTGACGCGGGTCGTCGTCGAGCTCCGCGGCGACGAGGGTGTCGAACGCGACGGCGGACAGCGTGCCGATGAGCTCCTCGACCCCGTCGAGGGCTCCGCTGGAGCGGATGACGTCGCGCAGCCGCGCGACGGTCGCCTCGTCGAGGTCGGGGTCCCCCAGGTGCGCGGTCAGCAGCTCCCGCCCCTGCTCATCGGCCTCGGCCATGGTGCGCGCGGCCAGCACGGTGCGCTTGCCCTCCCGCAGGTCGTCGCCCGCCGGCTTGCCGGTCACGTCGGGGTCGCCGAAGACGCCGAGGACGTCGTCGCGGAGCTGGAACGCCTCGCCGAGCGGGATACCGGCGGTGGTCATCGTGGCGACCCGCTCGGGGCCGGCGCCCGCGAGGATCGCGCCGAGGGCGAGGGGCCGCTCCACCGAGTAGCGCGACGTCTTCGCGCGGATGACCTCGCGCGCCCGGCGCTCGTCGGCGGCGGGGTCCTGGCCCCACGGCTCCGCCTGCACCAGGACGTCGAGGTACTGGCCGACCACGACCTCCGTCTGCATCGCGTCGAAGAGCTCGCGCGCCGCGCGCGCCGTCCCCGCGGGCAGGTCCGCGACGGCCGCGGCCATCTCACGCTGGCACGCGACGAGGCACAGGTCGCCGAGGAGGATGGCGGCCGACTCGCCGAAGCGCCCGGGGTCACCGGCCCACCCGGCGTCGCGGTGGCGCGCCTCGAACGCACGGTGGGCGGTCGGCAGGCCGCGCCTGGTGTCGGAGGCGTCCATGACGTCGTCGTGCAGCAGCGCGGCGGCCTGGAAGAGCTCGAGCGCGGCACCGGCACGCACCGCCGCGGTGCGCTCCGGCCCGTCGGCGGCGCCGCCGTGGGCGCGGAACGACCAGTAGCAGAACGCGGCACGCAGCCGCTTGCCCCCGCTCAGGAGGGTGCCCACCTGGGCGGCCAGGACCTTGGCCGGCTCCCCGACGGCGCGGACCTCCGTGGTCAGGTCCGCGAGGTGGCGCTCGACCGCCTCGTCCACGTCGTGGCGGAGGTTCTCGAGGTCGACCAGGGCGGGAGCGGTGGGCATGCCGACACCCTATGTCGGACCGCGCGGGGGCCCTTCCTGGCGCGCGGGGCCTCAGTCGGACGGGACGAGGACGGAGCCGCTCACGGTCACCAGCCGCTGGTCCCCGGTGTCCAGCACCCCCAGCAGGACCGTCTCGGTCACGGGCTTCTCGGCCTTCTTGGTGCGCGTGTAGGTGGTCTGCGCGGTGAGCCCCGAGAACGCCGCGGACGGGGACTCGTCGAACCCCTCGTCGAGGAGCTTCCCGGCGAGCTGGTCGATGGCCTCCTGCGTGCTGCGGGACGTCGCGAGGTTGAGGGTGACGTCGGTGAGCCTGCCGTCGGTCGGGGTGGCCGAGCTCGCGAGCACGGTGGCGTCGTCCGGGGCGCCCAGCAGGTCGCGGGGGAAGCCCTCGGCGTAGGTGCCGACGGTCGTGGTCGGGTCGAACGTGGGCAGCGACGCCGGCGCGTCCGGCTCGGCCACCGGGCCCGGGGAGGCACTGCCGGGCTCGCCGCGCACGCCGAGGCCCGAGCCGTCGTCCCGGGACGTGTCCGCGCCGTCGTCGGACGGCGCGCACCCGCCCGCGAGGAGCACCGCGGTGAGCCCGAGAAGAACCCCGGCACGGCGGGCGGCCGGCTGCGGGTCGCGAGCGCGCCGGGCACGACGGGCGCGACGGGCGCCGCGAGCGCGGTCGGACGAGCGGGCGTTCGGCGGGAGCACGGCGCCCACCGTAGCGGTCGGTGCGCAGGGGGCCGAAGCCCGCGTCGTGCCCGCACGACGCCGAGGCCGGCGCGCTCGTCCCGGGTCGCGAGCCCGCCCGCTCCGGCTGCTGAGGCTGTGCCCAGGCGGGCGGCGTGGCAGCGGTGCACAGATGGCCGTGACGGGCTCCCGCGGCACGACCGGTCGGGGTGTGCTCGGGTCATGCACCCGACCGTCGTCGCCCAGTTCCCCGACCCGCACGACCCTGGACCCGGCGCACCGCCGGGCGGGGTGGAGCCCGCCGTCCGGGTACGCACGACCCGAGACCTGGTGGCTGCCGTGCCGGCACTGCTCGGGTACCGCCCGCAGGAGAGCCTGACCGTCGTCTGCGTGACCGGCGCGGGCACCGTCGGGCTCGTGGCGCGGGTCGGGCTCGACGACCTCGCCGCGGAGCGCGCGGCGTCCGCGGGCAGCCACCCGCCGGCGGCCCTCGGGGTACGGGACCGGCTGGTCCCCGCTGTGCGCGGGGTGGGGACGGTGACGCTCGTGGCCGTCGTGCACTCCGCACGCGACCGGCGTGCGGTGCGCAGGGTCGTGGCGCCGGTGCTCGACGGTCTCGACGCGGTGTGCGACGTCGACCCGTGGCACGTCGCGCCGACGGGATACCGCGGGCTGGACTGCGAGGACCCGTCGTGCTGCCCTCCCGACGGGCATCCGACGGCGGGGCTGGAGCACGGTGCGGTCAACGCCGCGCTCGTCGTGGCCGGCCGCACGGTGGCGCCGTCGTGGGAGGAGGCCCATCGCATCGTCCGGGCGCCCGAGGCCCTGCGGTCCAGGGCCGCGCGAGCGGCGTCCCGCGCGGCGCGTGCGGCGGCGGACCGCAGGGAGGACGCGGGAGGAGGTACGGGCACGGACGCCGTGCACGGCCCGCCGGGCAGTCGGGAGTCCCGACGCCGCACCGCCGGGCTCGACCTGTGGCACGACCTCCTCCGGCACGCCGCCGTCGCGCTGCGCGCCGAGCCGGGTGGCACGCCGGAGCTCGGGCCCGCCCGGCTGGGTCGGCTGGCCGCGGCGCTCGCGGACGTCGCCGTGCGGGACGCCGTCCTGCTCTCGCTGATCCCCGGGGCGGACGACGTGGCGCGGCGGACCGCGGCCCGGCGCCCCGCGTCGCCGGTCGGGGTCGCGCGGGACGAGAGCGCGGGTGCGGGCGGCGCGGAGTCCGGCGACGTCGAGGTGGCCACGGCCCGCGCCATCGCGCGCGTGGTGGATCCCCGGGTCGCCGTGGCGCCGGACCCGGGCACGGCCGCCGCGGCGCGGGCCGTGCTGGAGCAGGTGGTCGCCCACGTGCCGCGTCGTTGGCACGCGCCACCGCTCACGCTGCTCGGGGTCCTGGCCTGGTGGCAGGGCGACGGCGGGCTCGCGATGCGCCGGACGAGCGCGGCGATCGAGGCCGACGCGCAGCACCGCCTGGCGGTGCTGCTGCGCGGGGTCCTCGCCGCCGCGGTGCCGCCCGGGTGGGTCCGGGCGAGGGGGGTCGGGTAGCGTGCCGACCATGTCGATCGTCGTGGGACTCCTGAGCACGGCCGAGGGTCAGGCAGCACTCACGCAGGCCGTGACCGAGGCCCGTGAGCGGGCCGTGCCCCTGCGGATCGTGGTCACCCGGCCCGACGCCGACCCGGCCGAGCTGGACGCGGTCCGCGCGCGGATGACCGACGCCGGGGTCGAGCACCATCTGGTCCCCGGCTCGGGGGACCTGGCGGACGACCTCGTGCGCACCGCGGCCGACGCGGGGGCCCAGCTCATCGTGGTCGGGCTGCGCCGTCGGAGCCCCGTGGGCAAGCTCATCCTGGGATCGGGTGCGCAGCGGATCCTGCTCGAGGCGCCGTGCCCCGTGCTGGCCGTCAAGCCGTGACGATCTCGCCGGTGGGGTGACTCGCCGGTGGGGTGACTCGCCGGCGGGGTGACTCGCCGGTCGCCCCGCGCCCCCGGTGTGATGCTGCCGACGGTTCGCTGCGCCCCGCCGTGTCGTCCTGGACCGGCTCGGGCAGCGGGCGTTTCCGCGTGATGGCGGGAATCTTCGTGCGGCCCCGCACGTTCAGCAAGGACCGGAGATCCTCGGACGCAGGGTGAAGAGGCACGCGCCGGAGCGTGCGATGCCACGTCGTCGCGGGTGTCGCCGGTACAATAGGGGTGTCCGCTTGAGCCACGAGGTCCGAGAGTCCAGTTCTCTACCACGGCCATGACGGCGGAGCACCGTACCCTCGAATGCCGAAAGGTCGGTTTGTGGCGTCCACTGCGCAGAACCCCGCTCTTCCCCGTGAGTTCGAGCACCCTGCTCTGCAGGAGCTGCTCGCTCGCGGCACCGCCGCCGGTCGTGTCGACGCCGAGAGCTTCCGTGCTGCCTGCGAGGAGGCGTCGGTCGGCGACCCGAAGCGCTTGAAGGCGGTCCTCCGGTCGTTCGCCGCAGCAGGCGTCGACATCGGCGTGCCCACCGGCACCAAGGTGGCCGCGGCCACCACCAGCCGGAGCACCGCCGCACGGGCCAAGGCGCCCGCGACGAAGACGGCGGCCAAGACCACCACCAAGGCGGCCGGCACGACCGCGGCGAAGACGGCCGCGAAGGCCGCCGACACGTCGTCCGACGCCGAGGCCGCGGCGCCGGACGAGGCGGAGGCCCCGGCCAAGCCGGCCGCCCGCAAGACCACCCGGAAGCCGGCGACCCGGACGACCCGCGCGTCGAAGGCCCGTGCCAAGGACGAGTCGCAGGACTCCGAGGACGTCGACGACGCCGAGGAGGAGACCGCCACCGGCACCGCCAAGGGCGGCAAGGACGGCTCCGGCAAGCCCGAGGACGAGGCGAGCGGCTTCGTCGTCTCCGACACCGACGACGAGGACCAGCCGGCGCAGCAGGTCGTCACGGCGGGCGCCACCGCCGACCCGGTCAAGGACTACCTCAAGCAGATCGGCAAGGTCGCGCTGCTGAACGCCGAGCAGGAGGTCGAGCTCGCCAAGCGCATCGAGGCCGGCCTGTTCGCCGAGGAGCGGCTGTCCAAGGAGTACGCCGACTGGGACAAGACGAAGGCCAACGCCGACGAGCGCCGCATGTACCGCGACCTGCGGTGGATCGCGCACGACGGCAAGCGGGCGAAGAACCACCTGCTCGAGGCCAACCTGCGTCTGGTCGTCTCGCTCGCCAAGCGCTACACGGGCCGCGGCATGCTGTTCCTGGACCTCATCCAGGAGGGCAACCTCGGTCTGATCCGCGCGGTCGAGAAGTTCGACTACACCAAGGGCTACAAGTTCTCCACGTACGCCACCTGGTGGATCCGCCAGGCGATCACGCGCGCCATGGCGGACCAGGCCCGCACCATCCGCATCCCGGTGCACATGGTGGAGGTCATCAACAAGCTCGCACGCGTCCAGCGGCAGATGCTCCAGGACCTGGGCCGCGAGCCCACGCCCGAGGAGCTCGCCAAGGAGCTCGACATGACCCCCGAGAAGGTCGTCGAGGTCCAGAAGTACGGTCGTGAGCCCATCTCGCTGCACACCCCGCTGGGCGAGGACGGCGACTCCGAGTTCGGCGACCTCATCGAGGACTCCGAGGCGGTCGTCCCGGCCGACGCGGTGTCGTTCACGCTCCTGCAGGAGCGGCTGCACCAGGTGCTCGACACCCTCTCGGAGCGGGAGGCCGGCGTCGTGTCGATGCGGTTCGGCCTGCAGGACGGTCAGCCCAAGACGCTCGACGAGATCGGCAAGGTCTACGGCGTGACCCGTGAGCGGATCCGCCAGATCGAGTCCAAGACGATGTCGAAGCTGCGGCACCCGAGCCGCTCGCAGGTGCTGCGCGACTACCTGGACTGACCCGTCCAGCCGAGCTGCTCGGCCGGTGTCACGAGAGCCCCGTACCGCCGTCCGGTACGGGGCTCTCGGCGTCCTCGCCCGTCATCGTCCGCCGCGCGTCATCGACCACCGTGCGGAGGGGTCGAGCACGCCGTGCGGGTCGAGCCTGAGCCGCAGGGCGACCAGCCGTGCGTAGCTCACCGGGCCGTACGCGGTGCGCACCAGCGCCGCGGTGACCGAGTCGCGCGGTCCCGCCTGGTCGAGCATGGCGCCCCCGGTGGCCCAGGGGGCGAGGGCGCCATGCACCTCCTGGAGAGGGGCGCACTGGTCTGTCGGGGCGTCCGGTCCGGCCGGGGCGACCACGTGCACGGCGAACGCGGCATCACGACCGCCGACGGCGTCCGGGACGCCCGCGGCCCTGCCGATCGCCCCGCCGAGCAGCCGGATCTCCGCCGTGCGCACCCCGGAGCCGGGCGCGACCGCCCCGAGGAACGCGTCGACAGCCTCCGGCGGCAGGGCGCGCAGGAGACCACCGCGGTCGACGAGCGGCTCAGGTCCCCGCGGCTCGTCCAGGACGTCGCCGACCCGCGCGAGGCTCAGGTCGCCGACGGTGTCCAGCAGGGGCACCGCCGTCCGGCGCAGCGCGTCGACCCACGGGTGCGGCGCGTCGGGGTCGCCGTGCCGGGCGTAGCGGGCGGCGACCGTCGTGCGGCCGCGCAGGGGCACCGGTAGGCGGTGCGACCGCGGCAGGTCGACCCATGCCACCGAGGTGGACACCTCGTCCGGCAGGTCCGCGGCGAGCTCGCGCCAGCGGTGCAGCACCGCCGGGGCGTCGACGGCGTCGAACCAGAGCGTCCCGGCCCGGAGCGTCCGCGCGGGGAACAGGTCCACGGTCATCGCGGTGACGACGCCGAACGCGCCGCCCCCGCCCCGCAAGGCCCAGAACAGGTCGGGGTGGTGCGTCGGCGTGGCCGTCACCAGGGCGCCCGCCGGGGTGACGACGTCCATCGACCGCACGTGGTCGGCGGCGAGGCCGAGGCTCCGCGCGAGCGGTCCGAGGCCACCGCCGAGGGTGGAGCCCACCACGCCTGCCCGCAGTGCCGGGCCGCCTGCCGCCGCGAGCCCGTAGGGTGCCGCGGCGTCGAGCACGGCGCCCCAGCGGACGCCCGCCCCGACCGTCGCGGTGCGCGCGACCGGGTCGACGGTCACGCGGTCGAGCCGGGAGGTGTCGAGGAGGATGTCGGCGGGTCCGGTCGGCGTGGCACTGCGCCCGGTGCACCGGACACCGACCCCCAGGCCGTGCGCCGCGGCCAGCAGGACCGTCCGGGCGACGTCCTCGGCGCTCGCCGCCCGCACGACGAGCCCGGGCCGGTGCACCAGGGCGGGGTTGTCCCCGCCGAGCGCACGGCCGTAGCCGGGGTCATGTGGCCTGAGGACCTCGCCGGCGAGCACCTGCGCGAGCGCGTCCGCCGCGACGGCCGCCGATGCGGCCACGGGGGCGACCGCCGGGTCGTCGAGCCTCGTCGCTCCAGGACTGCCGGGCATCGATGGGCTCGCTCTCGTCGTCGGGCGTGTCCCGATGAGGGAGGGACGAGGGGCCCGTCTGTGACACGGGGACGGCCCTGCGTGGGGATCTCGCCGGGGTGGTGTGGCAGGGTGGCCCCGTGATCGACACCACGGCCGGGCAGGGCAGCCCGCGACGCCGCGCCGGGCTGCCGGCCGGGCTGCTGGCCGGGGTGGTCGCGCTGCTCGTCGCGGCGTCGGTCCTGGTCGCCCCGCCGGCCGACGCGGGCACGTGGGCGCTGACGGCCTCGGGGGGCGGCACGGTGACGGTGGGCGGCTCCACGACGCTCACGGTCGAGTACGCGAAGCGGGGCCGGCCCGCCATCGCGGCGGGGCTGGTGCTGGAGCGCCGGCAGGGCTCGTCGTGGCTGCGCGTGCGCACGGTGCGCACCGGCGTGACCGGGCGCGCCTCGACGACGGTGCGGCCGTCGTCGTCCACGACGTACCGGTTCGCGGTCGGCCGGGCCGTGAGCGCCGAGCTGCCCGTGCTCGTGGTCCCGGCCGGGTTCGAGGTCTCCGGCTCCGGCTCGGGGCACGGTGTGGGGATGTCCCAGTGGGGCGCCTACCAGCAGGCGCGCCTGGGCCGCACGGCAGAGCAGATCCTCGGCTACTACTACCAGGGGGCGACGGCCGCGACGGCGAACGACCCCCGGACGACGATCGACGTCCAGGTGCTCGGGCCGCCGACGGACAACCGCACCACGACGGTGCTGGCGATCGACTCGGGTGCCTGGCGGCTCCGGGACGCCACGGGGTCTGTGGTGGCCACCGGCGGCCCGCACCAGGAGGTCACCGTCTCGGCCGCGTCGGGCGGTGTGACCGCCCTGGTGACCCAGGACGGACGCACACGCGTCGGGGTCGGGGCGGTCTCCCGGCTGGTCTTCGAGTGGACGGGGACCCGGTACTACGCGCCGGACAGGGAGCCCGCGGTGGCGACGGTCGACGGCGCCCAGGGCACCTACCGGCACGGGCGCCTGGTGGTGACGAGCCGGTCCGCGCGGCCGAACGTCGTCAACCAGGTGGTCCTCAACACCGAGTACCTGTACGGCCTCGACGAGATGCCGTCCGCGTGGGGCACGCAGAGCGGCGGCGGGTCGGCGGCGCTCGAGGCGCAGGCCGTCGTGGCGCGCAGCTACGCGATCGTGGAGAAGCTCCGGGGTCTCGAGGAGGACTGCGCCTGCCACGTGTACGACGACACACGGTCCCAGCACTACACGGGGTGGACGAAGCAGGGTGGCGAGCTCGGGAGCATCTGGGCGGCGGCGGTGGACGCGACGGTGCACGACGACGCCGGCACCGTGACCGTGCTGCGCGGGGCCGACGGCACGATCGCGGAGACGCCGTACTTCGCGTCGTCGGGCACCGCGGGCGCTGCCGGGGGCACGGCATCCAACGACGAGGCGTTCGGCACCGGATCCCTGCCGCACCTGCGGCACGTCGCGGACCCGTACTCGCTGGCCGCGCCCGGCAACCCGGCCGCCGGCTGGAGCGAGCCGCTCTCGCAGGAGCAGGCGCAGGCGGTCTTCGGCCTCGACTCGGTGGCCTCGATCACCGTGACGTCGCGCTGGCCGAGCGGCCAGGTGCGCACGCTCACGGCGACCTCGGCGACCGGTGTGACCGTGGTCCGCTCGCGGACGGCGGACGCCTGGCGGACCTCCCTCGGCGTGCCCGCGTCCTGGGTGGAGGGGTTCACCCCGAGCGGGGGCTGAGGCCGGCGGCTCAATGCGCGCCAGGGCGCGCGCGGCGCGGACGCACGGGAGCCCCGCACCGTGTCCGGTGCGGGGCTCTCGTTGCTGCTCTCGTGGCTGCTCTCGTGACTGACGGGCAGCGGGCCGCCGTCGTCAGTCGGACTCGGGGCGCGCCGAGCCGTGCTCGGCGAACAGGCGGTCGGTCTCGTCCTGGACGTGGGTGGCCACGCCGGTGTAGGCGTCGGCGTGCGCACGTGCGTGGTGCCCGCAGAAGAGGAGCTCCCCGACGGGCAGGACCACGCGCACGTACGCCTGGGCGCCGCAGCGGTCGCAGCGGTCGGCGGCGGTCAGTGTCTGTTCGGTCGTCGTAGCGCTCACAGGACCATCCAACCATCCCGGTGCGCGACACCGTCCTCTACGGCGGCCCGGTTCGCTGCGGGCATAGCGGCGTGGGCCACACGGAACACCTGTTCGGGTCGTCTACCCTCGTTCCCGTGACAGCCACCTCCGAGTCCGGGTACACCGCACGCCACCTGTCCGTCCTCGAGGGTCTCGAGGCGGTCCGCAAGCGTCCCGGCATGTACATCGGGTCCACCGACTCGCGCGGACTCATGCACTGCCTCTGGGAGATCATCGACAACTCCGTCGACGAGGCCCTCGGCGGCCACGCGAGCACCATCCGCGTCGTGCTGCACGCCGACACCTCCGTCACTGTCGAGGACGACGGGCGTGGCGTGCCCGTCGACGTCGAGCCGAAGACGGGGCTCTCGGGCGTCGAGGTGGTCTACACCAAGCTGCACGCGGGCGGGAAGTTCGGCGGCGGCTCGTACACGGCCTCCGGCGGCCTCCACGGCGTCGGGGCCTCCGTCGTCAACGCGCTGTCCGCACGGCTCGACGTCGACGTCGACCGCGGCGGCAAGACGTACCGGATGACGTTCCACCGGGGCGAGCCCGGCACGTTCGACGACCCTCGCGGCGTCGCGTCCCCCGACTCGCCGTTCACGCCGTTCACCGACCACAGCGAGCTCACCGTCGTCGGCAAGGTCAAGCGCGGCGTCACCGGGACGCGGGTGCGCTACTGGGCGGACCGTCAGGTGTTCCCGAAGTCGGCGGTGTTCAGCTACGACGAGCTCGTGACCCGCGCCCGCCAGACGACGTTCCTCGTGCCGGGCCTGGAGATCACGGTGCGCGACGAGCGCGGCCTGCCCGGCACGCCGGGCGAGGCCGGGCCGCACGAGGAGGTCTTCAAGCACACGGGCGGCGCGGTCGACTTCGTCGAGTTCCTCGCCCCCGACAGCCCGGTGACCGCCACCTGGCAGCTGCAGGGCACGGGGACGTTCTCCGAGACGGTGCCCGTGCTCGACTCGCGCGGTCACATGTCGCCGCAGGAGGTGAAGCGCGAGTGCGAGGTCGACATCGCGCTGCGCTGGGGCGGTGGCTACGACACCGAGGTGCGCTCGTTCGTCAACATCATCGCGACGCCCAAGGGCGGGTCGCACCTGTCCGGCTTCGAGCAGGGGCTGCTCAAGACGGTGCGCAAGCAGATCGAGGTCAACGCCCGCCGGCTCAAGGTGTCCACGAAGGACGCGGCCGAGCGCATCGAGAAGGACGACGTCCTCGCGGGCCTCACCGCCGTCGTGACCGTGCGGCTCGCGGAGCCGCAGTTCGAGGGGCAGACGAAGGAGGTGCTGGGCACCGCGCCGGTGCGCGCCATCGTCTCCCGCGTCGTGGAGAAGGAGCTGCAGGCGCTGCTCACCTCCGCCAAGCGGGACGAGAAGGCGCAGTCCGCCCTGCTGCTGGAGAAGGTCGTCGCCGAGATGCGGGCGCGCGTCACGGCCCGCAAGCAGAAGGAGATCTCGCGGCGCAAGAACGCGCTCGAGTCCTCCTCGCTGCCCGCGAAGCTGGCCGACTGCCGCAGCGACGACGTGACGCGCAGCGAGCTGTTCATCGTCGAGGGCGACAGCGCGCTGGGCACCGCGAAGCTCGCGCGGTCCTCCGACTTCCAGGCGCTCCTGCCCATCCGGGGCAAGATCCTCAACGTCCAGAAGGCGTCGATCAGCGACATGCTGCGCAACGCCGAGTGCGCGGCGATCATCCAGGTGATCGGGGCGGGCTCGGGGCGGTCGTTCGAGCTGGAGGCCGCGCGCTACGGCAAGATCGTGCTGATGACGGACGCCGACGTCGACGGCGCACACATCCGCACGCTGCTGCTCACGCTGTTCTACCGGTACATGCGGCCGATGGTGGAGGCCGGGCGCGTCTTCGCGGCCGTGCCCCCGCTGCACCGCGTGGAGGTCATCGGCAACGGCCGGCGCAAGAACGAGTACCTGTACACGTACTCCGAGGCAGAGCTGAGGGCGACGCTGAAGAAGCTCGACCGGGCCGGCCGGCGCTACAAGGAGGACATCCAGCGCTACAAGGGCCTGGGGGAGATGGACGCCGACCAGCTCGCCGAGACCACGATGGACCCGCGCCACCGCACGCTGCGGCGGGTCACGGTCGAGCACCTGGAGGCCGCCGAGCGCGTCTTCGAGCTGCTCATGGGCAGCGACGTCGCACCGCGCAAGGAGTTCATCGTCGCCGGGGCGCAGACCCTGGACCAGTCGCGCATCGACGCCTGACCTGCGCGTCCGCGCGCCGTGGCCGGCGTGCCGACCGCGGTCCGGATCGTGGCCGCGCCCGGTCCGTGGCGGCGGAGCCGGGGTAGCCTCGGGAGCGTGAAGACACGACACACGCACGTCCTGCGCCGGGCGCTCGCGGCGGTTCCGGCGACGCTGCTCGCGGTGGGTCTCGTCGCGGGCTGCGGCGGCGCGGGCGAGGGCGGAGCGTCGCCGAGCGCACCGACGTCCGTGGACCCGTCGCAGCACGTCGCCGAGAACCTCACGGAGTTCTCCTACGAGGGCGAGGACGGCAGGACGGCGCTCGAGCTCCTGCTCGAGCACGACCCCGACGCCGCCGTGCAGGGCGAGGGCGAGAACGCGTTCGTCACCGGGATCGGTGGCCACGAGGCCGACGCCGACTCGGAGTTCTGGGCGCTCTCCGTGGACGGCGAGCAGGCGCAGGTCGGCGCCGGGTCGCTCGAGACGAAGGACGGCCAGGAGATCACGTGGACGCTGGAGGCGTTCGAGTGACCGGGACGTCCGACCGCCTGCTGGCGCCGATGACGGCGCACGACCTGGCGGCCCGCTGGTGGCGGCCCGCCCTCGCCGTCGTGCTCGTCGCGGCCGCCGTCGTGTGGCGGCTGGTGAAGAACGACCTCGGCGCACCGCCGAACCTCGAGCTCTCCACGGCGGCCGCCTTTGCGGCCGCCGGCCTGCTGCGGCACCGGCTCGCGATGTTCGCGCCCCTGGTCGTCGTGGCGCTGAGCGACGTGCTGCTCGGCAACTCGTCGGTGCTGGTGTTCACCTGGACGGCGTGGGCCGCGATCGGCGTCGGCGCGTGGTGGGCGGGCCGCGTGCGCGGCGGCGCCCGGGTCGTGGCCGCCCTCGGCTTCGGCGTGGGCAGCTCGCTGGTCTTCTTCCTGTGGACCAACGCGGGCGTCTGGTGGATCGGCCGCGGCACGTTCTACCCCGCGGGCTTCGACGGGCTGCTGGCGAGCTACGTCGCCGGCCTCCCGTTCCTGCGGCCCATGCTGCTCGGCAACCTCCTCCTGGTCCCGGTGGCAGCGGGCCTGGTCGCGCTGGTCGAGCGTCTCGAGCGCGTCGCCGTCCCCGTCGGCGCGGCGCAGCCCGCCCGGTAGTCTCGGCGGACCCGTCACGACAGAAGGCGACACCGATGCCCGCAGACCGTATCCGCCGGATGGCCTTTGCCACGCTCTACCCGTTGTACGTGCAGAAGGTGGAGAGGAAGGGCCGCAGCAGGGACGACGTCGACCGGGTCGTCTCCTGGCTCACCGGGTACGACCGGGCCGGGCTCGAGAGGACGATCGCCGACGAGGTCGACCTGGAGACGTTCTTCGCCCAGGCTCCTGCCATGAACCCGAGCTCCTCCCTGATCACGGGGGTGATCTGCGGGATCCGCGTCGAGGACATCGACGACCCGCTGATGCAGCAGATCCGCTGGATGGACAAGCTCGTCGACGAGGTCGCGCGGGGCAAGAAGATGTCGTCGATCCTGCGGGGCGGCGAGGCGGCGCCGTCCCGGTGAGCGTGCCCCTCAGGGCGACGGCACCTCGACGGTGAGGTTGGCGCGCTCCGCACCCGGCGGGTCGCCCGGACCCGCCCAGAAGTCGGTGCTGCGCATCCACGGCGGGATGCCCGCGGGCAGGTCGCGGCTCGGGATCCCGGGCAGCTCGCCCGGGGTGAGGTCGCCGCCGTAGGGGACCAGCGGCCGCACGACGTCGGGGGCGGTGACCCGGGCGTGCAGCCGGGACAGCGCCACGTTCCAGTTGTCGAGCAGGTCCCGGCGCGAGATCGGTCCGCCCGGCTTGTCGGCCGTCGGGTGCAGGGCGCGCTGGTGGAACACCGAGACCCCGGCGCCCTCGGGCGAGCCCAGGAACGTCTGCCACGCCTGGGACGCCGGGTTGCCGAACGTCACCACCGCCTCGACGCGCCCCGGCGCGAGCGCCGCCGCGAACCACCGGTGGCGGTACTCGAGGACTCCAGGGTCGTTCAGGTGCCCGAGCGCCATCGACTGGTTGTAGATGCCGTAGAGGAACGCGTTGACCATGAGGTAGCTCGACGTGAACCCGAGCTTCTCGACGAAGCCCTGCACCCGGCGCCCGGCCTGCCCCGACAGGATGCGCCGGGTGAAGGCCTCCGTCTGCGCCGGGTCCTGCCCGACGACGAGCAGCCGGGCGGTGCCGTTGGCGCGCCCCCGGTAGAACACCGGGCCCCACAGGGAACGGAAGCCGTCGGCGCCGCGGTACACCGTGTCGTCGGGGTACCGGCGGCACAGGGTCCGGAACCGGCGGGTGGGGCCCGTGTCGAACGCGTCGGTGATCATGGTGCCTCCTCGTCGGTCGTCCCCATCGACAAGGGAACGAGCGGGTGCGCGACCCGGACGCCGGGCACCGGGTGAAGTCGGTGCGGACGGCCGGTGCGGCGGCGTCGCACGTGCTGACAATGTGGGGGAGGTCCCGGTCGGGGCACCCGCCCGGTCCGGGTCGACCACGGAGGGCACGGCCATGTCGAAGCTGGTCATCACCGGGAAGGTCGCGCCGATGGCGCAGGGCGCGGCCGAGCCCCCCGTGCCCGGCCGGGTCTGGATCGACGGCGGCACGGTCGTCGACGTCACCACCGGACGCCGGCGGGTGGCGGGCTTCTCCGGCGCGGCCGAGGTCGACGTGGGCGACGCCTTCGTGCTGCCGGGGTTCATCGACATGCACAACCACCTCGCCTACAACGCGCTGCCCCTGTGGACCGAGCCGGGCCGCACCGAGCCGTGGTTGCACAACAAGCACTGGCCGGACGCGGACACCTACACCGAGTCGATCACCGAGCCCGCCTGGGTGTACGCCAAGGCCTGCCCCGAGGCGCTGCTCGCCTACGTGCAGGTGCGCGCCATGGCCGGGGGAGCGAGCGCCGCGCAGGGCTGGCCCACCGCCAACCGGGGGTACCGCACCGTGATGCGCAACGTGGACGCCGAGGACGTCGGCACCGGCCGGGACGACCTCGTCTACACCTCGGTGGTCACCAAGTCCGGGGAGGCGCTCACCACCGCCGTGCGGCGGATGGCCGCGGGCTCCGGGTTCATCTACCACTGTGCCGAGGGCCGCCGCGGATCCCGCGTGCTGCGGGACTACACCGACCTCGACCGTGCCGACGGGCTGCTGCGCACCCTCCTGGCCGTCCACGCGTGCGCCGTCGACGCCGAGCAGTGGGCCCGCTGGGACCCGCAGGAGGCGGGCGGCGTCGTCTGGTCCCCGCTGTCCAACCTCCTGCTGTACGCCGAGACCACGCTCGTCGACGACGCCCGTGCCCGCGGGATCACCGTCTGTCTCGGCAGCGACTGGGGCCCGTCGGGGTCGAAGAACCTCCTCGGCGAGATGAAGGTCGCCCGCATCGCCGCCGACCACCTCGGCTACGACCTCAGCGACGCCCAGATCGTCGAGATGGTCACCAGCAACCCCGGCACCCTCCTCGAACGGTGCTGGCAGCGGCCCGTCGGGCGCCTCGTGCCCGGGGCGCTCGCCGACGTGACCGTCGTCCGCGGTCGCGGCCGTGGGGACGCCTGGAAGCGGATCGTCGCCGCCCGGGAGCGGGACGTCGCGCTCGTCGTCGTCGACGGCGCACCCCGCTACGGGGACACCAGCCTCATGAACCAGGCCGCCGCGCCGCCGAGCTTCGCCGCCACCGTCGGCGGCCGACGACGGCGCGTCGCCCTGCCGGACCCGGCCGACCCGGAGCGGGCGTGGACGTGGAAGGACGTGCTCGGCACGCTGCGCGCCGTCCAGCAGGACCCACAGCAGGCGATCTCCAACGCCCAGGCCCGAGCCTCCGCCGGCCCCCGCTTCGCGCCCGACGCCGAGCTCGAGCTCTTCCTCGACATGCCCGACACCCGGCAGACCGGGCGGGCGGGCCCGCCCAAGAACCCCGACCAGGTCACGATCCCCCCGGTGCCCAGCCTGGAGCACGACGCGGCGTACTTCGACCTGCTCGAGGCGGCGCCGATCCCCGGTGGTGTCCTCGCGCCGCTGCGCGCGCGGTTCGGCTCATGACGTCGCCGAGCCGGGCGGCGGTCCGGGCGCGGGCCGGCAGCCGCCTGGACGACGTCGTCCCGTCCCGGGCGGAGGCGGGACCGGTGCCTGTGGTGCTCAGCGTGACGCAGCAGCACGACCTCGTGGACCTCTGGACCGCGCTCCTCGGCGACGTCTACGTGCACGACGCGCAGAAGCGCGCGCTCTACGGCTACGACCCGGTCCGAGGGCTCGCGGCGCTGCGCCGCGAGATCCCGTTCGTCGACTCCGCGGGATTCCTGCGGGCGCTCACCGCGATCGTCAACCGGCTGCGCGACCAGCACACCCAGCTCTTCGTGGGCGCGCCCGGGGCGGACGCCTACGTGGCGACCCTGCCGTTCCTCGTGGAGTCGTACGGCCCCTACCTGTCGCCCACGTTCGTCGTGACCAAGACGACCGACGAGGTGCCCGACCCGGCGTTCCGCGCGGGGGTGCGGCTCACCACCTGGAACGCCGTGCCCTTCGCCCGGGCGGTCGACCTGTTCGCGGAGACCCTGACGGGCGGGCGCCCGGACGCCCGCCGCGCCAGGGCGCTGGAGACGCTCACCCAGCGGCCGCTCGCGTACCTGCCCCCGCCGGACGAGCTGTGGGTCGACGTCGGCTACCGGTTGCCCGACGACCCGGCGACGGACGGTGACCGCACCGCCCGGTTCGAGTGGCGGGCGATCCGGCCGGGCGTCGCCGCGACGGCCGACGACCGTGTCGGCTCGCGGACGCACCGGGCGATCGACGTCGTCGGGGAGGCGACCCGGTGCGCGCGCAAGCTGTTGTTCGCCACCGGGCTGTGGGAGAGCGGGCGCCTCGACGTCCAGCCGCGGGCCAAGGGCACGGGCTGGCTGCGCACCGGCTTCGCGGACGCGGTCGCCGCCCGGCCCGTGACGACGTCGCACGGCACGTTCGGGTACCTGCGGATCTGGACCTTCGACGTCCGGCACCCCGGCAGGTTCGTGGAGGAGGTCGCCCGGCTGCTGCGTGCGCTGCCGGCCGACGGGCTCGTCGTCGACCTCCGGTCGAACCCGGGCGGCGTCATCGACGCGGCCGAGCGGCTGTTCCAGCTCTTCACGGACCGGCGGGTCGAGCCGGTGCGGTTCGCCTGCCGCGCCACGGCCGCGATGGCCGACATCGCGGAGGCGGACGGCAACGGCGCGGACCTCGCCGACTGGGCCGGGTCCCTGCGCGCGGCGCTCGACCTCGGCGAGCCGTTCTCGCAGCACCTGCCCGTCGCCGACCCCGACCTCTGCAACGGCGTCGAGCGGGCGTACGACGGCCCCGTCGTGGCCGTGGTGGACGCCACCACCTACTCGTGCGGCGACCTCTTCGCCGCCGGCGTCGTGGACCACGGCATCGGGCGGGTCGTCGCCGTGGGCGTGGCGACCGGCGGGGGTGGTGCGAACGTCTGGACGGGCGACGACGTCCAGTACGCCTACCACGCGGCCCACCGCACGCTCCCGCCCCTGCCGCCCGGGATCGGGTTCGCCCTCGCGGTGCGCCGGATGGTCCGGTCCGGGACCGGCGCGGGCCTGGCGATCGAGGACGTCGGGGTGGTCGGGGACGAGCGGTACGAGATGACCGAGCGCGACGTCGTCGACGGCAACCACGACCTGCTCGAGTACTGCACCGGGCTGCTCGCCGACGCGTAAGGCCCTGCCGCCACGTCGCGAGAGGTGGGCAGCGGTGACCGTTAGCCTGGGCGCGTGCACCCGGCGCGGCGGCGGCGCGGCGGCGGCGCGGCGGCGGCGGACGACAGGAGGCGGGCCAGGGATGGACGATCAGCGCAGGAGCGCCGGCGGCGCGACGCACGCCGCGCCGACGGGTGCACGGTCGGTGTACTTCGTGTCGGACGGCACCGGGATCACCGCAGAGACGCTGGGCAATGCGCTGCTCGCCAACTTCCCGACCCAGGTGTTCCGCCGCCACACCGTCCCGTTCGTCGACACGGTCGAGGGCGCTCGTACGCTCGTCGCCGAGATCGACCGGGCCGCCGCGAACGGCCCCGGGCCGGTCGTGTTCACCACGGTCAAGGCCCCGCCGGTGCGCGAGGAGCTCACCCGCGCGCGGGCCGCGCTGATCGACCTGCTCGGAGGGCACCTCGTGGAGCTCGAGGGCGCCCTGGGCACGACCGCGAGCGAACAGCTCGGCCGGTACCACGGGGTGGGGGACCTGGAGCAGTACTTCGCGCGCATGCGTGCGGTCGAGTACGCCATCGAGCACGACGACGGGCAGAGCCACCGCGCGCTCGAGCTCGCCGACGTCGTGATCATCGCGCCGTCGCGCTGCGGCAAGACGCCCACCACGATGTACCTGGCGCTGCAGTACGGGCTGCTGGTCGCGAACTACCCCCTGACCGAGGACGACTTCCCGACCGACGGGCTGCCGCGCGCCGTGGCGCCCTACGCCGAGCGCTGCTTCGGCCTGACGACCACGCCGCTGCGCCTGAGCCAGGTGCGGCACGAGCGCCGCCCGAGCTCGGAGTACGCGAGCCTCGCCCAGTGCCGTCTCGAGCTGCGCCGGGCGGAAGACCTCTACCGGCGCACCCGTGTGCCGTTCCTGAACTCCTCGACGAAGAGCGTCGAGGAGATGTCCGCGGTCATCCTGCAGTCCATGAAGCTGCGCGACTGACCGAGCACCCCACGAGAGGGACGACGATGTCCAACATCCTCTGGTTCGACGAGATCGGCATGGACGACCTGGCCCAGGTGGGCGGCAAGAACGCCTCCCTGGGCGAGATGGTCTCCCGGCTCGGCGCCGCGGGCGTCCGCGTGCCGGGCGGGTTCGCGACGACGGCCGACGCGTACCGGCGCTTCCTCGCGCACGACGGCCTCGCCGAGCGCATCCGTGCCGCCGTCGAGCCGCTGGACACCGACGACGTCGCCGGGCTCGCGCGCGTGGGCGCGACCGTGCGCGGCTGGGTCGAGGCGCAGCCGTTCCCCGCCGACGTCGAGTCCGACGTCCGCGCCGCGTACGCGAAGCTGGTCGGCGACGGTGCCGACGGTGCCGACGGTGCCGACGGCGAGCAGGTGACGTGGGCGGTGCGCTCGAGCGCCACGGCCGAGGACCTGCCCGACGCGTCGTTCGCCGGGCAGCAGGAGACGTTCCTGAACATCGGCGGCATCGACAACGTCCTGCACGCGATGCGGTCCGTCTTCGCCTCCCTGTACAACGACCGTGCGATCGCCTACCGGGCGCACCACGGGTTCGACCAGCACGACGTCGCGCTGTCGGCCGGGGTGCAGCGGATGGTCCGCTCCGACGTGGGGGCGTCCGGAGTCATGTTCACGGTGGACACCGAGTCGGGGTTCGACCAGGCGGTCTTCGTCACCAGCTCCTACGGGCTCGGCGAGGCGGTCGTGCAGGGGGCGGTCAACCCGGACGAGTTCTACGTCTACAAGCCCGCGCTGCGTGCCGGGCGGTCCGCGATACTCAAGCGCTCGGTGGGAGAGAAGGCCGTCGCGATGCGCTATGCGGACGGCCGGCACGTGGGCGGCAGCACGGTGTTCGCGGACGTCGACCCGGCCGATCGCGGTCGGTTCTCGATCACCGACGACGAGGTCACCGAGCTCGGCCGGATCGCTCTCGTCATCGAGGAGCACTACGGGCGGCCCATGGACATCGAGTGGGGCAAGGACGGCGTCGACGGGCAGCTGTACGTGCTGCAGGCCCGCCCCGAGACGGTGGTCTCGCGGGCGTCGGCCAACGTCGTGCGCCGGTTCACGCTCCGCGAGCAGGGCCCCGTGCTGCTGGAGGGCCGGGCGATCGGGCAGAAGATCGGCGCGGGCCGGGTGCGGGTGCTGTCCTCGCCCGAGCAGATGCACGACTTCGCCCCCGGCGACGTGCTGGTGGCGAGCATGACGGACCCGGACTGGGAGCCGATCATGAAGCGGGCCGCCGCCATCGTGACCGACCGCGGCGGGCGCACCTGCCACGCCGCGATCATCGCGCGAGAGCTCGGCATCCCCGCCGTCGTGGGGACGGGCTCGGCGACGCGGGCCCTGGCCGACGGGCAGGAGGTCACCGTCTCGTGCGCGGACGGCGACGAGGGACGGGTGCACGAGGGCCTGCTGGCGTTCGACGAGGACGAGACCCGGCTCGACGACATGCCGGAGCCGCCGGTGAAGATCATGCTGAACGTCGGCACGCCGGACCAGGCGTTCTCCTTCTCGAGGCTGCCGCACCACGGGGTCGGGCTGGCCCGGCTCGAGTTCATCATCAACCGGCAGATCGGCATCCACCCACGCGCCCTGCTGGAGGTGGACGAGCTGCCCGACGCGCTGCGGGGGGAGGTCCGCAGCAGGGTCGGCGCCTACCCGTCGGCGCGCGAGTACTTCGTGCAGCGGGTCGCCGAGGGCGTCTCGACGATCGCCGCCGCGTTCGCGCCGGAGCCCGTCATCGTGCGGCTCAGCGACTTCAAGTCCAACGAGTACGCCAACCTCCTCGGCGGGTCGCTGTACGAGCCCGACGAGGAGAACCCGATGATCGGCTACCGCGGCGCGTCGCGGTACCTCTCGCCCGACTTCCGCGCGTGCTTCGACATGGAGTGCGAGGCGCTGCGCCGCGTGCGCGACGACATGGGGCTGACGAACGTCCGCCTCATGGTCCCGTTCGTGCGCACCGTCGCCGAGGCCGAGGGGGTCGTCGAGCTCCTCGCCGAGAACGGGCTCCGCCGCGGTGAGAACGGCCTGCAGCTCGTCATGATGTGCGAGGTCCCGTCGAACGCCCTGCTCGCCGACGAGTTCCTGGCGCACTTCGACGGGTTCTCCATCGGGTCGAACGACATGACCCAGCTGACCCTCGGCCTGGACCGGGACTCCGCGCTCGTCGCGCACACCTTCGACGAGCGCGACCCCGCGGTGCGCGAGCTGCTCGGACTCGCGATCGACGCCTGCCGACGCCAGGGCAAGTACATCGGCATCTGCGGCCAAGGGCCGTCCGACCACGCCGACTTCGCCGAGTGGCTCGTCGAGCGGGGGATCGAGTCCGTCTCCCTCAACCCGGACACCGTCGTGAGCACGTGGCTGGCACTCGCCGCGAGGGCGCAGCCGGCACGGTGAGCTGAGCGGCGCACGGCCCGCCGCGATCGTCCCCGACGGCCGCGGCGGGCCCTTGCCTGGCCGGGGCCCCGGAGCATGAGCAATCCCACACCGGGCGGACACGGGTTGCCGTCATGCCGTTGGTAACGTTGCCGACGGTGCGTCGGCAAGTAGTGCCGACCTGAGAGGAGAACTATGTTCCTGGCCTGGCGCGAGCTGTGGTTCGCGCGCGCACGATTCGGCCTGATGGGAGGTGTCGTCGCTCTCATCGCCGTTCTCGTCGTGATGCTGTCCGGCCTGTCGTCCGGCCTGGTCAACGACGGCGTCTCCGGTCTGAAGAAGCTGCCCGTGAGCGCCTTCGCGTTCGGCGAGGACACGGCGATCGACTCCGCGTTCTCCCGCAGCACGGTGGACCGCGACCAGCTCGCGCAGTGGGCCGACCAGGACGGCGTCGCCGAGGCGGCGCTGTTCGGGAACCAGCTCGTCAACGGCGAGGGCCCCCACGACGAGCCCGTCGACCTGGCCCTCTTCGGCGTCGAGGCAGGTTCGTTCGTGGCGCCGTCGGCCGAGGACGTCATCGAGGGCACCGCGCTGAGCGGCGAGAACGGCATCGTCGTCAGCGAGACCGTGACCGACCTCGGCCTCGGCCTGGGTGACACGGTCACGATCGACCGGCTCGGTACCGAGCTCACCGTCGTCGGGATCCTCGACGGACAGCACACGTTCGGCCACGTCGACGTGGCCTACGTGCCGATGGGCACATGGCAGGAGATCCACGCCGGCATCCCCGAGGGCGCCGAGGCGCGACCGGAGATCTACGACGGGGCCACCGCGATCGCCCTCGCCTCCGCGTCCGGCGAGGACATCGACCGCGCCGCCGGGGACGCGGCCGCCGCCACCACGACGGTGAGCCTCGAGGAGTCGTTCGACGGCTCGCCCGGCTACGCCGCCGAGACCCTCACGCTCGAGCTGATCCAGGTCTTCCTGTACGCGATCTCCGCGCTCGTCGTCGGCGCCTTCTTCATGGTGTGGACGATCCAGCGCAAGCACGAGATCGCCGTCGCCCGCGCCATGGGCGCCTCCACCGGCTACCTCGTCCGGGACGCCCTCGGGCAGGCTGCCGTCGTGCTCGTCGTCTCCACCGTCGCGGGGATGGGAGTGGGGGTCGGGTTCGGCGCGCTCCTGAGCTCGTCGCCCATGCCGTTCGCGCTCGAGGCGGCCCCGCTGGCCGCCGCCGCGGTGCTCCTGATCGGGCTCGGGCTCGTCGGGGCCGCCGCGTCCGTCGGCCGCATCGCCCGTGTCGACCCCCTGACCGCACTCGGAGGACAGCGATGACGAACACCGCAGAACAGCTCGCGGGCCGCGCCTCGCGCACCACGGAGGGCCTCGCGCTCGAGCACGTCTCCCTGACGCTGGGCGACGGCGACTCGACCGTCACGGCGCTCGACGACGTCGACCTCACCGTGCCGAGGGGTGAGCTCCTCGCCGTCGTCGGCCCGTCCGGCTCTGGCAAGTCCAGCCTGCTCGCCGTCGCCGGAGCGCTCATCGCGCCGACGTCCGGAGCCGTGCACCTGGACGGCGTGGACGTGCTCGCCCTCAAGGGCGGCCGCCAGGCGGCGCTGCGACGCGAGCGCATCGGCTTCGTGTTCCAGTCCGGCAACCTGCTTCCCGCGCTGACGGCCATGGACCAGCTCCGGTTCGCCCTGCACGTCGCCGGCGTCCGCGGCACCCCGGGCCGGGACCCGCGAGACCTCCTGGAACAGGTCGGGATGGGCCACAAGGCCGGCCGTCGTCCGCACGAGCTCTCGGGCGGGGAGCGGCAGCGGGTGGGCATCGCCCGTGCGCTGGTCACCACACCCGGGCTGCTCCTCGTCGACGAGCCGACCGCCGCGCTGGACCGGGCGCGCAGCCACGAGGTCGTCGAGCTGCTCGCCGCGGAGACGCACGAGCACGGGGTCGCGACCGTCATGGTCACCCACGACCACGACGTCCTGGAGCACTGCGACCGGGTCGTCGAGATGGAAGATGGAAGACTGAGCGCTTGACCAGACGCTCTCGGGCCCCGTACGCGAGGCCCGAGAGCACGTCGAGAGGAACGTCGTGCCGCGGATCAGTGCCCCCACCGTCGCCGAGCACCGGGCGGCTCAACAGCGTGCGCTGCTCGACGCCGCCCGGGCCATCCTCGCCGAGACGGGCCGCCCCCCGACGTTCGCGGCGCTCGCCGAGCGGGCGGGGCTCGCGCGGCCCAGCGTCTACCAGTACTTCCGCTCCGCCGAGGACCTGCTGCGGGCCATGGTCGAGGACATCTTTCCCCGCTGGTCGGCGACGGTCGCGCAGGCGATGGACGAGGCCCCGGACGACGCCGCCCGCGTGCTCGCCTACATCCGGGCCAACCTCGAGCTCGTCGCCGAGGGCGAGCACGCGCTCGCGACGGCGCTCGCGAGCATCGGCCCGGCGAGCGCGGTCGCCGAGGGCTCCCGGGTCATGCACGACGAGCTGCTCCAGCCCCTCGCCGACACCCTGCGCGTGCTCGGCGTCCGCGACGTGACGCGCACCTCCGAGCTCGTCAACGCCGTCGTGAACTCCGGGTCGCGCATGATCGAGTCCGGCGCACCCCTGGAGCAGGTCTGGGCGAGCGTCGAGGAGCTGGTCACGCCCTTCGTCGAGTCGCTGGTGCTGCGGTCCGTCGGGCGGGTCGACGAGCCGCTGGGCGCGTAGCGGCCCCTCGAGACCGGCGGGCCCGGTCTTCCTCTGAACGGTGCGGCGCCCCCGCGTGTTCGCGAAAATACCCCTGGGGGTATACCGTCGGGCCATGGCAACGCGAGAGATCACGACGGACATCCCGGGGTCGCCGCAGCTCGAGCAGGTGATCACCGGCGTGCCGGGCCCGGACATGGACGACGTGCGGGCGAAGGTCGCCGAGGCCCGCACCGAGGGCGGTGTCCTGTGATGAGGATCGTCGTCGTCGGCGGCGTCGCCGGGGGAATGAGCTGCGCCGCGCGTGCCCGCCGCCTGGACGAGCGGGCCGAGATCATCGTGCTCGAGCGCGGCGAGCACGTGTCGTACGCGAACTGCGGGTTGCCGTACTTCGTCGGCGGGGAGATCCGCGACGAGGCCGCGCTGCTGGTGCAGACGCCCGAACGGCTGAAAGCCGCGCTGAACCTCGACGTCCGAACCGGGAACGACGTCGTCGGACTGGACGCCCAGGCGCGCGAGCTGACCGTGCGCACCGCGGCGGGGGATCGGTCGCTGTCCTACGACGCGCTGGTGCTCTCGCCCGGCGCGCGCGCGTTCCGGCCGCCGGTCCCCGGCCTGGACTCGCCGCGGGTGCAGACGTTGCGCACCGTTCCCGACGCCGTCGCCCTGCACGACGAGGTCGCAGGGGGAGCGCGGCGTGCGGTGGTGCTCGGCGCCGGGTTCATCGGCGTCGAGGTCGCCGAGGCGCTCGCCCAGCAGGGCGTCGAGACCACGATGGTGGAGCCGGCCGGCCAGGTGCTCCCTCCGCTCGACGCGGAACAGGCGTGGCCGGTGACGCAGGAGCTGCGCCGTCTCGGCGTCGCCGTGCGCACCGGGGTCGCCGCCGAGGAGGTCCTGCCGGGCCGCGACGCCGACACGGTCGTGCTCTCCGACGGCACCCGGCTGACGGCCGACCTCATCGTCCTGTCGGCGGGCGTGCGGCCCGACACCGAGGTCTTCGAGCGGGCCGGCGTGGCCTGCGAGCGGGGCGCCATCGTCGTCGACGAGCACGGCGCCACGTCGCTGCCCGGCGTGTGGGCCGTCGGCGACGCCACCGTCAGCACGGACCCGGTCACCGGCGTCCGCCGGCCGGTCGCCCTGGCCGGGCCCGCCAACCGCGCCGGGCGCCTGGTCGCCGACCACATCCTGCGGCGGGGCACCGCGCGCCCCGTCCCGCAGCCCCTGGGCACCGCGATCGTGCGCGTCGGAGAGCTGACGGCGGCGATGACCGGGGCGAACCGGGCCGCGCTCGACGCCGCCGACGTCGCGTACCGGACGTTGCACCTGCACCCGAACCAGCACGCCGGGTACTTCCCGGGCGCCGCGCAGATCCGGCTGAGCGTGCACGTCCGCACGCCCGACGGGCTGCTGCTGGGGGCGCAGGCGGTCGGTGCCGACGGCGTCGACAAGCGCATCGACGTGCTCGCCACCGCCATCCGTGCCCAGATGTCCGTGACCGACCTGATCGACCTCGACCTGGCCTACTCGCCCCCGTACGGGCAGGCCAAGGACGCGATCAACCTGGCTGGCATGGTGGGCGCGAACGTGCTCGACGGCACCCTGGCGCTGTGGGACGCCCGCGACCTCGACGCCGTCCGGTACGAGTCACTGGTCCTCGACGTGCGCAGCGCCGCCGAGGTCGCCACGGGCATGATCCCCGGCGCCCTGCACGTGCCCCACACCGAGCTGCGCGGACGCCTCGACGAGGTCCGCGAGGCCGCGGCTGGCCGTCCCGTGCGGGTGACGTGCGCCTCGGGGGTCCGGTCCGCCATCGCCCACCGGGTCCTGGTCCAGGAGGGGTTCGACTCGGCGTCGCTGTCCGGCGGGATGCTCACCCTGCGTGCCGTGCTGGGGGAGCGTGCCGAGGAGCTGCTCACCGCACGCCAGGTGCAGCCTGCCTGAGCTGGGTGTGCGGGCGACCTGCCGGTCCGACGCCGGCGAACGCGTGACGGGCGCCTGTCCCTCCGCCCTGCTGACTGCTCGGGACCGCCGGTCCCCGAAGAGCCCCCACCACGGGTACCCGATGCCCGGGACGTCGTCGACATCGCCCCCAGCGGGGCGGGAAGGAAGCAGCGCACATGACCCCCACCCCTGAGACACCAGGATCAGTCGTGACCGGCACCTCTGACGAGGCCGAGCGCCGTGCGGCGGCACAGCGCCGGGTCGCGAACCGGCTCCGCCGCGCCCGCGGCCAGCTGGACGCCGTCATCACCGCGGTCGAGTCCGGCACGTCGTGCCGCGACGTGGTCACGCAGCTCGCCGCCGTCAGTCACGCGCTCCACCGCGCCGGGTTCGTCGTGGTCGCCAACGCGATGGAGGACTGCGTCACCGAGCCCGACAAGACCAAGAACCCCCAGGGCATGACCACCGACGAGCTCGAGAAGCTCTTCCTCACCCTCGCCTGATCCAGCACCACCCGGGCCGCGGAGCACCGTGGTCCCCCGGGGCCCGGCGACGACTCGCCCGAGGTCCACGAGTTCGAAGGAGACCACCATGTGCCGAGCCGTGAGCTGCAAGACGTGCGGGAAGACGACCTGGGCCGGGTGCGGCCAGCACGTCGACGACGTGATGCGCGGCATCCCGGCCGCCCAGCGCTGCAAGGGGCACGCTGACGAGCCGCCGGCCACCGGCACCAGGTTCTTCGCCCGCCTCTTCGGGCGGTAGCCCAGCGTCGCCGGGGTCGCAGAGTGAGTCACGGCACGACGTGCCCGATCTCGGGGGACGCGGTGGACCCCTAGGGTTCGCGAGAGGTCCCGTGCGCGGCTCGCGGGCGACGCTCCCCGCGAGCACGGCCGTATGGCCCGGCGACGACGGCCAGGATCCCTGCGAGCACCAGGCCGGGGCCCACGATCCAGACCGGGCGGGAGAGCCACCACGCCGCCGTCGCCTCGTCTGCCGGGGTGAACCCGGCCAGCCCGTACAGCCACAGGAAGGCCACCAGCGCCGTCATGTGCCAGACGAACACCGGCATGGCCACCGCGTTCGCGGCGACCACCGCGCGCCACGGCCGGCGTCGGCGGAGCCAGGACTGCAGCCGGGGCCGGCCGAGAAGCACCAGCCCGAGCTGGAACATCGCGAGCGCTGCGACGGCTGCGGTGGTCGGGAACATGTTGCCCACCGGGTCGCCCTGGACCGCCACCATCGAACGCGGGTAGGGGCCGAGGGTCGTCAGCAGGGTCAGGGCGACGAAGCCTCCTGCCGCCACGGCGGCGGCTCGACGTCGTCCGCCTGCCAGCAGGGTGCCGTCCCTCCAGAAGTAGCCGAGCTGGTGACAGAACAGCCACACCGCGGTCGAGCCGATCACCCACACGACCGGGTTGCCGAGCCCGGCGCCGAGGCGCAGCGCGTCCGCCGCGAGCGCGACGCCGGCCAGGACCGTGGGTACCAGCCAGCCCCACCTCGCGTGCAGGCGAGCGGTGATCGGCACGGCGGCGACCACGGCGGCGTAGACCCCGAGGAACCACAGAGGGACGAAGACCACCATCCCCCAGTGCAGGACGCTGGGTCGGCCGGTGGCCTGCATCGCCACGTCGACCATCGCCCACAGTGCCAGGAACGGCAGGACCGGCAGCAGGAGGCGGCGCATCCGCCGGCCGACGCACCGCGCGGGACCGCCGCCGTCGCGGACGGTCGCCTGGAAGCCCGCCAGGTTGGCGTAGCCGCCGACGAGGAAGAACACCGGCATCACCTGCAGCACCCAGGTCACCGCCCATCCACCGGGCACCGCGTGGATGGGGTTGGGCATCGTCAGCGCACCGTCCGCGGTCCAGTGGGTGACCGAGAGCGTCCAGTGCCACACGACGACGACGCAGATGCTCACGGCGCGGACGAGGTCGACGACCCGGTCGCGGGATGTCGGCGTGGCGTCGACGATGGCATCGAGCCGCCCGGCCGTGGTCCCGCGCCCCGGCGTGCTCACGAGAGGTGCGCTCATCGAGCCGTCGCCGTGGGGGACGCGCCGTAGAGACGGCCGATCTCGGCGGCGAAGCCCTCGACGACCGTCGCGCGGCGGACGCTCTGCTTCGGTGTGAGGTAGCCGTTCTCGACGGTCAGGTCGCCGGGCAGGAAGGCGAACCTGCGGATCGACTCGGCCGCGGACACGGCCTTGTTGGCTCGCTCGACCGCCTGGTCGATGGCGGCGCGCACGTCCGGGTCGGTCAGTGCCTGCTCGGGCGTGAGCTCCGGCTTGCCGTGCATGGACAGCCAGCCCGCCAGGCCCTCGGGGTCGAGAGTGATCAGCGCGGCGACGAAGGGCCGGTCGTCACCCACCACGACGCACTGGCTGACCAGTGCGTGGGCTCGGACGCGGTCCTCGAGCGCCGCCGGGGCCACGTTCTTGCCGCCCGCGGTGACGATGATCTCCTTCTTGCGCCCGGTGATCGTCAGGAACCCGCCCGCGTCCAGCGCACCCAGGTCGCCCGTGCGGAACCACTCGCCGTCGAATGCCTCGGCCGTGGCCTCGGGGTCGTGGTGGTACCCGCGGAAGATGTGGTCACCGCGCAGCAGGATCTCACCGTCGGCGGCGATCCTGATCGCGCAGCCCGGCATCGGCAGGCCGACGGACCCGATCCGCGTGCTCCCGGGGAGGTTCACGCTGGTCGGGGCCGTGGACTCGGTCAGTCCGTAGCCCTCGAGGACCGTCAGGCCCAGGCCGCGGTAGAAGTGACCGAGGCGCTCGCCCAGCGGCCCTCCGCCCGAGACGGCGTACCGGGCACGTCCGCCGAGCACCGCACGCAGCCTGCCGAGCACGAGCCGGTCCGCGATCTTGTGCTGCAGTCGCAGCCCGAGGCTCGGCCCCCGGTCGGTGTCCAGCGCACGCGACCAGGCGATCGCGGTGCGGGTGGCCCAGTGGAAGATCCGCAGCGTGCCGCCCTGGGCGGCCTTCTGCTCCGCGGAGTTGTAGACCTTCTCGAACACCCGCGGAACGGCGAGCAGGAACGTGGGCCGGAACTCGCCCATGTCCTCGGTCAAGGTCCGCACGTCCGGGGCGTGGCCCAGGACCACGCCGCCCGCCACGGCGACGACCTCGACGAACCGGGCGAAGACGTGGGCCAGGGGCAGGAACAGCAGCGTGCGGCCGCCGTCGAACACCTCCGGTACGTGCCGGACGGTGTTGACGGCGAGGGCGGCGAAGTTGCCGTGGGTCAGCTCGACGCCCTTGGGACGGCCGGTGGTGCCCGACGTGTAGACGATCGTCGCGAGGTCGCTGAGGGTCGCCAGCGCGCGGCGTCGCTCGATCTGAGCGTCGGGCACGTCGGCGCCGTCGGCCGTCAACGTGTCGATCGCGCCGTCGTCGAGCACGAGCACCGTGCGCAGCGACGGCGTGGACCCGCGCACCTGCTCGACCGTCGCGGTGTGCTCGGCCGTCTCGACGACGAGCAGGTCGACCTCGGCGTCCGTCAGGATCCATTCGACCTGCTCGGGGCTGGACGTCTCGTAGATCGGTACGGAGACCGCGCCGGCTGCCCAGATCGCGAAGTCCAGGACGGTCCACTCGTACCGGGTCCGTGACATGATCCCCACGTGGTCGCCGGGCGCGACGCCGCGTGCGACGAGGCCCTTCCCCACGGCGACGACGTCGGCGTCGAACTCGCCGACGGTCACGGCCCGCCAGGGCCCGGCCGCAGCTCCTCGGCGCTCGGCGAGCACGTCGTCCACGCCGGTCGAAAGTCGGTTCGCGAGAAGGTCGTTGAGGTTGGACGTGGCCGGCAGCTCGACGAGCGTGGGCGCCGCGGTCTCGTCGACGTCGGCTCGCACGGTGAGGTGACCGGTGACGTCCGCACCGCGCGGAGCCGTGGTCGTGAAGTCGTAGGTGGCGGTCGTCATGGTGCAGGTCCTCTCGGTGGTGGCCGGTCGCCCGGTGCTCGTTCTCGGCCTTGACGACACCACCGTGCCTGCGGCGCGCGCACCCGTCGGACCGTTGCGCGAGGTTTCGCCCCGGCCTTCACCCCCGGACCGGTGCCTGTCGCCGCCGCGACCCGCGTCAGTCGCGCCGCTGCTCCGGATCCTGGGAAGACGGGCCGGCAGCCTCCCACGGTGCGTCGGCCACGAGCAGGCCGGAGCTCACCGAGTGGGGCGTGCTGGTCGTGGACAAGTCCACGCGCCCGGCGTCCGACCGTGGCTTCGGCTTCGCCTGGGGCCCGGAGGGCGGGTTGCAGGAGCGGTTCACCCTGACTGACGAGGACCAGCCGTTCACCACGGAACCGCTCGCTCCTGGCGCCTACACGGTGTCGGAGTCCGGCGCGGACGGCTGGCAGCTGGAGTTCCTGGCCTGCACCGGCTCGAGCGGCGACCCCGTGCTCGAGGACGCGACGGCAACCGTCGACGTGCGCGCGGGCGACACGGTGCTGTGCAGGTTCATCAACGTCCGCGCCGACGCCCCGGGCTTGCCGCCGGACCCGGATCCGGACCCGGAGCCAGGGCCGGGACCTGGCGGCGGCGCGCTGCCTGTCACCGGGCTCGATGCCTGCATCGCGGCCCTCGCGGCGGCCCTCCTGGTGGCCGGCGTGGTGATGCTGCGGGCCAGGCCTCGACTGGGCCGGAGGGGCACCACCGGGCGGGCAGGCTGAGCGGCCCGCACCTCTGATGCCGGTCATGCACTGGAGCGACACACCGGTCGGCAGGATCCGTGGCCTTCCGGCTACCCGCAGGTCACGGCTACCCAGGCGGCACCCGCCAGGGCACCTGAACGTCACACGGAGAAGTACTTCGCCTCCGGGTGGTGGAACGTGAACGCGTCGGTGGACTGCTCGGGGTGCAGCTGCAGCTCCTCGGAGAGCGTGACGCCCACGCGCTCGGGGCGCAGCAGCTCGACCACCTTGTGCCGGTCCTCCATCTCGGGGCAGGCGGGGTAGCCGAGGGAGAACCGGGCGCCGCGGTACTTGAGCTTGAACAGGCCCTCGACGTCGTCCGGCTCCTCGTCCGCGAACCCGAGCTCGGCGCGCACGCGGGAGTGCCAGAACTCTGCCAGCGCCTCGGTGAGCTGGACGGACAGGCCGTGCAGCTCCATGTACTCGCGGTACTTGTTCGCCTCGAACAGCTTCGCGGTGTGCCCGGAGACGGCGTCGCCGACGGTCGCGAGCTGTACGGGCAGCACGTCGAACCGGCCGGTCTCCTCGACGAACGAGCGCGGCCGCACGAAGTCGGCCAGGCACAGGTGCCGGTCGCGGCGCTGGCGGGGAAAGGTGAAGCGCAGCCGCTCGGTGCCCGGCTCGCCGCCGGAGCCGCCGTCGGGCGCGGTGACGCCGGCGAGCCCGGGGCCGTGGTGGGCGACCACGACGTCGTCCCCCTCGGACCAGACGGGGAAGTAGCCGTAGACGACGGTGGGGTCCATGATCTGGTCGGTGCGGATCTGCTCGAGCCACATCGCCAGGCGCGGCAGGCCCTCGGACCTGCGGAGCTCCTCGTACGAGGCGCCGTCGTCGCCGCGCCCGGGCTTGAGCCCCCACTGGCCCAGGAACACGGCCCGCTCGTCGAGGAACGCCGCGTAGTCGGCGAGCTGGATCCCCTTGACGACGCGCGTGCCCCAGAACGGCGGGGTGGGCACCGGGTTGTCGGCGGCGACGTCGGACCGCGCGGGCAGGTCCTCGGGCGCCGTCTCGGTCACGGTGACGACGCCGTGCCGGCGCTTGCGCAGCGGCGGCAGCCCCACGGAGTCCGGGTCGGCGCCGCGCGCGATCGCGACGAGCGGCTCCATGAGCCGCAGGCCCTCGAACGCGTCCTTGGCGTAGCGGACGGTGCCGGGGAACGCGCCGGCGAGGTCGTCCTCGACGTAGGTGCGGGTCAGTGCCGCGCCGCCGAGCAGCACCGGCCAGCGCCCGTCCAGGCCGCGCGAGGCGAGCTCGGCGAGGTTGTCCTTCATCACGACCGTCGACTTCACCAGCAGCCCCGACATGCCGATGACGTCGGCGTCGTGCTGCTCGGCGGCCTCGATCATCGCCGACACCGGCTGCTTGATGCCGATGTTGACGACCGTGTAGCCGTTGTTG
Organism: Isoptericola luteus; assembly: GCF_020297055.1. Lineage (GTDB taxonomy): Bacteria > Actinomycetota > Actinomycetes > Actinomycetales > Cellulomonadaceae > Isoptericola > Isoptericola luteus. Next base: position 50,116 of record NZ_JAIXCQ010000007.1, read on the forward strand.
GTGAGGATGATGTCGACGAGGTTCTTGCCGATGTCGTGCACGTCGCCGCGCACGGTCGCCAGCACGACCGTCCCCTTCGAGCGCTCCTCGGCCCCCTCCGCCTTCTCCATGTGCGGCTCGAGCAGCGCGACGGCGGCCTTCATCACCTCGGCCGACTGCAGCACGAACGGCAGCTGCATCTGTCCGGAGCCGAACAGCTCGCCCACCACCTTCATGCCGCCGAGCAGGTGGGTGTTGACGATGTCGAGGGCCTTGGTGCCGGAGGCCAGCGCCTCGTCGACGTCCTCCTCGAGCCCCTTGCGCGCGCCGTCGATGATGCGTCGCTCGAGCCGTTCGCCCACCGGCAGCGCGGCGAGCTCGGCCGCGCGCTGGTCGCGCAGCGCCGTCGCGTCCACGCCGGAGAAGAGCTCCAGCAGGTGCGACAGCGGGTCGTGCACCAGGTTGCCCTCGTCGTCGTACCGGCGCCGGTCCCACACGAGGTCCTCGGCGGCGTCCCACTGCTCGTCGGGGATGGCGTTGCGCGGCAGGATCTTCGCGGCGTGCACGATGGCGGAGTCCAGGCCGGCCTGCGTCGCCTCGTGCAGGAACACCGAGTTGAGCACGGTGCGCGCGGCCGGGTTGAGCCCGAACGAGACGTTGGAGACGCCGAGCGTGGTGTGCACGCCGGGGAAGCGGCGGGTGATCTCCCGGATGGCCTCGATCGTCTCGATCGCGTCGCGGCGCGTCTCCTCCTGGCCCGTGGCGATGGGGAACGTCAGGGCGTCCACGATGATGTCGTCGACCCGCATGCCCCAGTCGTCCGTGAGCTGGGTGATGAGGCGGGTGGCGATGGCGACCTTGTGCTCGGTCGTGCGGGCCTGGCCCTCCTCGTCGATGGTCAGGGCGACGACGGCGGCCCCGTGCTCCCGCACGAGCGGCATGACGCGGGCGTAGCGCGAGCCCGGCCCGTCGCCGTCCTCGAAGTTCACCGAGTTGACGACGGCGCGCCCGCCGAGCAGCTCGAGCCCCGCCTGGACGACCTCGGGCTCCGTGGAGTCGATGACCAGCGGCAGCGTGGAGGCGGACGCCAGGCGGGACACCACCTCGCGCACGTCCGCGACGCCGTCGCGGCCCACGTAGTCGACGCAGACGTCGAGCAGGTGCGCGCCGTCGCGTGTCTGGGCGCGGGCGATGTCGACGACGTCGTCCCAGCGACCTTCGAGCATGGCCTCGCGGAACGCCTTGGATCCGTTGGCGTTCGTGCGCTCGCCGATGGCGAGGTACGACGTGTCCTGCGTGAGGTCGGTGTGGGAGTACAGCGACGCGACGCCGTTCTCCCGCACCGGGTGGCGGTCGGGCAGCTCGCGCCCGCGCACGGCCTCGACGACGCGCGCCAGGTGCTCCGGGGTGGTGCCGCAGCAGCCGCCCACCAGGCCGAGGCCGAACTCCTGGACGAACTGCGTGTGCGCCGCGGCCAGCTCGGCGGGCGTCAGGGGGTAGACGGCGCCGTGGGGGCCCAGCTCCGGCAGGCCGGCGTTCGGCATGCAGGTCACGGGGATCTCGGCGTGCTGGGACAGGTGGCGCAGGTGCTCGCTCATCTGGTCCGGCCCGGTGGCGCAGTTCAGGCCGATGGCGTCGACGCCGATGGCCTGCAGCGCGGTGAGGGCGGCGCCGATCTCCGAGCCCATGAGCATGGTGCCCGTGGTCTCGACGGTCACCGAGACGATCACGGGGACGGAGCGGCCCACCTCGGCGATCGCGTCGTGACAGCCGGTGACCGCGGACTTCGCCTGGAGCAGGTCCTGGCTGGTCTCGACCAGCAGCGCGTCGACGCCGCCCTCCAGGAGGCCCGCCGCCTGCTCGGCGAACGTGGTGCGCAGGTGCGCGTACGTGGTGTGCCCGAGGCTGGGGAGCTTGGTGCCCGGCCCCATCGAGCCCAGCACCCAGCGCGGGTGGTCCGCCGTGGCGAAGGCGTCGGCGCGACCGCGCGCGAGCGCGGCGCCCGCCCGGGCCAGCTCGCGGATGCGGTCGTCGATGCCGTAGTCCGACAGGTTGGACCAGTTGGCGCCGAACGTGTTCGTCTCGATCGCGTCGACGCCGACCTCGAGGTACGCGTCGTGGACGCTGCCGATGATGTCGGGGCGCGAGACGTTGAGGACCTCGTTGCAGCCCTCGTGGCCCTCGTAGTCGTCGAGGGTCGGGTCCGCCGCCTGGATCATCGTGCCCATGGCGCCGTCGGCCACGACCACGCGCGTGCGCAGCGCCTCGCGCAGGGCGGCAGAGCGGGCGTCGGCGTCGCGGAGGGAGAGGTGGGGCGTCGTGGTCACGCTTCGCAGCGTAATCGCGGCGCCGGAAAATCTGGTGCGGTGTACGAGAGGTGAGACCTACCGTGAGGACGTGACCACCACCGAACCCCTGCCCACCGCCGCCGGGCCCGCCGTGGCCCTCGCGCCGATCGCCGTGCGCGCGGCCGCGCCCGCCGACCTGCCCGCGCTCACGGCGGGAGGGCTGGCGTGGCGCCCGGTCACCACCGACGACGCGGCGGCGCTCCTGGAGCTGCGCAACACCATCGCGGCGGCGGACGGCGAGCCCTACCGGATGTCGCCGGGAGAGCTGGCCGACGAGCTCGCCGCCCCCTTCCGGGACCTCGGCGCCAACTGGCGGATCGGGCTCGACGCCGCGGGCACGCCACGGGCCTGGGGGATGGTCGACTCGATGCCTGGCGACACCACCGTCGTGCGGGCGTTCCTGTTCGGCGGCGTGCACCCGGCGAGCCGCGGCCAGGGCATCGGCCGCGAGCTCCTCGCGTGGCTGGTCGCCCGCGGTCGGCAGGTGCTGGCCGCGAGCGGCAAGGAGGTCCCCGGCCGGCTCGGTGTCTTCGTCGAGGACACGGCACCGCGGGCCGCGATCCGGCTCTACGAGCACGCTGGCCTCACGCCGCGGCGGTACTACTCCGACCTCGCCCGCGACGTCCGGGACCTGGCGGCGCACCCGTTGCCCGAGGTCGAGCTCGACGGCGGCCTGCGCCTCGTCCCGATCGCGGACGAGTACGACGAGGCGACGCGGCTCGCGCACAACGACGCCTTCCGCGACCACTGGGGCAGCCAGCCCATGACGCGCGAGCAGTGGCTGGCCGGGCGGACCGAGTTCGCGCCCGAGTGGTCGTTCGTCGTCGTCGACCCGGCCCCCGACGTCGAGGCGCTGCTGGCCGACGAGGGCACCGACCCTGACACCGCGGCGTCGCTGCGCGCGGGGGAGCCGTTCGTCGTCGGCTATCACGTCGCCGCCCGGTACACCGCGGACTTCGCGGTGCGCGGGTACTCCTTCGGGTACACGGACATCCTCGGCGTACGGCGCGCCTACCGCGGCCGCAAGATCGCCGTCGCGCTGCTGGCCGCCGGGATGCGGGCGTTCGCCGCGGACGGGATGGAGTACGCGAGCCTGGACGTGGACACGCAGAACCCGAGCGGGGCGCACGGCCTGTACGCGAGCCTGGGATACGTCAAGAAGCACGGGGCGCACCTGCGCACCATCGAGCTGTGAGCGCCGGCGCGCGTCCGCGGGCAGCCGGCCCGCGCGGCCGCGCCGGGACGACGGACGGGGCGCGCGCCGGGCGTTAGGCTGCGCGGCGTGACCGACGCCGTTCATCCTCGCGGGAGAGCCGCCACCGACCTGTCCTCGTCCGAGCCCTCGGCCGGTGCCCCGCCCGGTGATCACCGCCTGCTGCCGACACCGTGGTCACGGGCCGCGGCCGTCGCGCTGGCCCTGGTCACCGTCCTGCACCTCATGGGACAGCTGGTTGACGGCCCGACCCTGGAACGCACGACCCAGTGGTTCCTCATGCCGCTGCTCGCCGCGGTGCTGTGGAGCGCCACCCGCGCCCCGCGCCCAAGGCTCGTGCGGCTCGTGCTCCTGGCGCTCGGCTTCTCCTGGGTGGGGGACACCCTCCCGGACCTGTTCGACGGCGACGCGGCGTTCCTGGCGATGGTCGGCGGGTTCCTCGTGGCGCAGGTGGTCTACGCCGTGGCGTTCTGGCCGCACCGGGGCGCCTCGCTCCTGCGGACGCCGTGGGTGGCCGTGTACGCCGTGGCGGCGGTCGTGCTCGTCGGGGCGTGCGCCCCGGGCGCGCCGACGGTGCTGCTGGCCGCCGTCGTCGTCTACGCGGTCTGCCTGGTGACGACGGCGGTCCTGGCCACGGGCGTGCACCGGCTGGCGGGCATCGGCGGCGTCGTCTTCCTCGTGTCGGACTCGCTGATCGGCCTGGGAGCCTTCGCCGAGTGGTACGCGCTGCCGCTGTCCGGGTTCTGGGTGATGCTCACCTACGTCGTCGGGCAGGCGCTCCTGGTGGCCGGCGTGCTCTCGCGCGGCGCGGCCGAGCCGGCGGGCGCCGCTCAGGAGCCGAGGCGCACCAGCCACGGCGCCGGGTCGTCCAGCGGCACGAAGCCGAGCCGCTCGTAGACGACGCGGCCCTCGTCCGAGGCCTTGAGCAGGACGCGCCGCAGACCGAGCGGCTCGACGTCCGCCAGCGCCCCGGTGACCACGGTGGTGCCCAGCCCGCGGCCGCGGTGCGCCGGGTCGACGATCACGTCGGCGAGCCAGGCGAACGTGGCGCCGTCGGTGACGATCCGCGCGTAGGCGACCTGCTCGCCCGTGGAGCGCCGGTAGATGCCGTAGTTCCGCGAGCCCGCGACTGCGGCGGCGTGGACCTCGAGCGGCCGCCCGGCCGCCCAGTACGCGTGCTCGGCCAGGAGCGCGTGCACGCGCTGCACGTCGACCCGGGAGGTGTCGGCGGAGAACTCGTAGTCGGGGTCGGACGTCGGAGCGGCGGGCATGACGACATCCCACCACGGTCGTGTCGGAGGTCACCTCTACGGTCGAGGGATGGACATCATCCTGGTACCTGGATTCTGGTTGGACGCGTCCGCGTGGGACGACGTCGTCCCCGTGCTGGAGGCCGCCGGGCACACGGCCCGGCCCCTCACGCTGCCCGGGCTGGAGTCGGCCGACGCCGACCGGTCCGACATCCACCTGGCGGACCATGTCGCCGCGGTGGTCGCCGCGATCGACGCCGTCCCCGGGGACGGTCCTGTCGTGCTCGCGGGGCACTCCGCCGGCGGCGGCCTCGTCTACGCGGCGTCGGGAGAGCGGCCCGAGCGGGTCGCGCACGTCGTCTACGTGGACTCCGGGCCGTTCGCCGACGGGCAGGCGGTGAACGGCGATCTGCCGGCGGACGTCGTCGACCACGTCCTGCCGCCCCGTGCGGAGCTCGACGAGGAGTCCGTGCAGGGCTTCACCGACGAGCTGTGGGAGGCGTTCCGGGCCCGGGCGGTCCCGCAGCCCGGCGCCACCGTGCGTGAGCCGCACCGCCTCGGCGACGACGACCGGCGCCGCGACATCCCCTCGACGGTGATCGCCTCCGAGATGCCCGGGGCGTTCCTGCGCAGCCTGATGGCCGAGGGGCACCCGTTCGTGGCAGAGCTCGCGCGGCACCGCAGCTACGAGATCGTCGACCTGCCCACCGGTCACTGGCCGATGTTCACCCGCCCTGCCGACCTGGGGGCGGCCATCGTGGCGGCGCTCGAGCGCTGAGGCCCGGCGGCGTGGCGTCACAGGACCGCGACGCCACGCCCGGCGGTCGCCCGGTCGCGGGTCAGCCGATCGCGGCGACCGGTGCCTCCAGGGGCACGCCGGACCCGTCGCGGCGCTCGCTGGTCGGTGGCAGCTCGGCGGGCTGGCCCCCGGTGCCGACGGCGCGCGCCGGCCCCTCGCCGACCCAGGCCAGGACGAGCCCGTCCTCGCCCTTGAGGAACCGGTGAGCGCGGACACCACCCGTGCCTCGACCCTTGCCAGGGTAGAGCTCGTAGGGCGTGACCTTGGCCGACCCGCCACCGGTGCCCGGAAGGGCGCCGGAAGCGCCCGCGACGGTCACCACGGTGTGCAGGTCCCGCGTGCCCGCGCGCACCACGCCGAAGAACGCGACCTGCTGCCCGGGGGCCAGGCGGATGCCCGCCATGCCTGCCGCGCTCCTGCCCTGCGGCCGGACGGCCGACGCCTCGAAGTGCAGCAGGCTCGCGTCCGAGGCGACGAAGACGAGCTCGTCGTCGTCGGCCGCCGGTGCGGCGCCGACCACCCGGTCGCCGTCCTTGAGGGAGATCACGTCCCACTCGTCCCGCGACGGCGCGTCGCCGGGTGCGACCCGCTTGACCACGCCGCCCGCGGTCCCGAGCGCCACCGGCGGGGCGTCGTCGCCGAGCGACACGACGGCGAGCGGCTCCTCGCCCGGCGCCAGGGCCACGAGCTCGCTCAGGGGGATGCCGCCCGACAGCGACGGCGCGCCGTCCACCGGGGGCAGCGACGGGAGCTCCAGCACCGAGACGCGCAGCAGCCGCCCGGTCGACGTCACCACGCCGACGTCGCCGCGCGTGGTGGCGGGGGCGTCTCCCCGCAGGGCGTCGTGCGCGTGCCGGCGCCCGTGACGGTCCAGCGGTGCGTCGGCGGCCTCGCCCGAGGTGCGGGCGAGCAGACCGGTCGCGGACAGCAGCACGCGCGTGGGGGAGTCGGCGATCTCCAGGCTGATCGCGGGGGCCTTGCTGCGCCCGTTCGTGGCGGCCGGCGCGGTCGCACCCCCCGCGGCGTCGAGCAGCACGGTGCGCCGCGGCGTGCCGTACGTCGCGGCGACGTCGGCCATCTCGCCGCTGACGACGCCGCGCAGGCGGGCGTCGTCGGACAGGATCTCGGTGAGCTCGGCGATCTCGCGCTCGAGCTCGCCCTGCTCCTTCTCCAGCTCGATGCGCGAGAACTTGGTCAGGCGCCGCAGCTGCAGGTCGAGGATGTAGGTGGACTGCGGCTCCGACAGGTCGAAGACGCTCATCAGGCGCTCACGTGCGGTGCCGGCGTCGTCCGAGGTGCGGATCACCTGGATCACCTCGTCGATGTCGACGATGGCCAGGAGCAGGCCCTGGACCAGGTGCAGGCGCTCCTGCCGCTTGGCGAGCCGGAAGGTGGAACGCCGTCGCACCACCTCGATGCGGTGCTCCACCCACACGCGCAGCAGCTCCAGCAGGCCCAGGGTGCGCGGCTGCCCCTCGACCAGTGCCACGTTGTTGATGCCGAAGGAGTCCTCCAAGGGCGTGGCGCGGTACAGCTGCTCCAGCACGGCGTCCGGGTCGAACCCCGTCTTGACCTCGATGACGAGGCGCAGGCCGTGGGAGCGGTCGGTGAGGTCCTGGACGTTGGTGACGCCCTGGATCTTCTTCGCCTTCACGCCGTCGGCGATCTTCTCGATCACCTTCTCCGGCCCGACGCCGTACGGCAGCTCGGTGACGACGATCCCCTTGCGCCGGGGCGTGACGTTCTCCACCCGCGCGGTGGCGCGCGTGCGGAACGAGCCACGGCCCGTGCGGTACGCGTCACGCACGCCGTCGAGCCCGACGATCTTGCCGCCCGAGGGCAGGTCCGGGCCCGGGATGAAGCGCAAGATGTCGTCCAGCGTGGCCTGCGGGTGCGACACGAGGTGCCGGCCGGCGGCCACGACCTCGACGAGGTTGTGCGGCGCCATGTTCGTGGCCATGCCTACCGCGATGCCCGACGCCCCGTTGACCAGCAGGTTCGGGATCGCGGAGGGGAGCACCGACGGCTGGGTGAGCTTGTTGTCGTAGTTCGGCACGAACTCGACGACGTCCTCGTCGAGGCCGGCGGTCATCGCCGTCGAGGGCGGCGCCAGGCGCGCCTCCGTGTAGCGGGGGGCGGCGGGACCGTCGTCGAGCGAGCCGAAGTTCCCGTGCCCGTCCACCAGCGGCAGGCGCAGGGAGAAGCTCTGCGCGAGGCGCACGAGCGCGTCGTAGATCGCGGTGTCACCGTGCGGGTGGAGCTTGCCCATCACCTCGCCGACCACGCGCGAGGACTTCACGTGCGGCCGGTCGGGGCGCAGCCCCATGTCGGCCATCATGTACAGGATGCGGCGCTGCACGGGCTTGAGCCCGTCGCGCGCGTCCGGCAGCGCGCGGGAGTAGATGACGGAGTAGGCGTACTCGAGGAACGACGCCTCCATCTCCGCCGCGACGTCGATGTCGACGATCTTCTCGTCGTACGGCTCGTCGGCGACGGGTGCGCTGGTCTTGCGCGCCATGCGGTGCGGCTCCCTGTGTCGGTGGGTGGTGCGGTGGGTGGTGCGGTGCGGTGGGTGATGAGGGGGATCGTGCGGCAGGGCGTCCCCCCGGCCACGGGGCAGACTCTAGTCCGGCCCAGGGACACGGCGGCGAAGGCGCGGCGCACCGCCCTCCGGGTGCACGTCGCAGGCCCCGGGTAGCCTGCAGCCGTGGAGGAACCCGAGGTCGGGCCCGGCGGCCCGGTGCCCGTGCCCTACCCCGTCGAGTGGGAGGCGGACGTCGTGCTGCGCGACGGCAGCACCACCCACCTGCGCCCCATCCGGCCGCAGGACGCGGAGGCGATCCAGCGGTTCCAGACGGGGCAGTCGGAGCGCTCGGCCTACTTCCGGTTCTTCGCGCCCGTGCGCCGCCTCACCGAGCGGGAGCTCAGCCGCCTCACGCACGTCGACCACGACGACCGCGCGGCGCTGGTGGCGGTGCGGCCCGGGGCGGAGCCGGGCGGCGAGGACGTCATCGGCGTCGCCCGCTACGACAAGATCACGCCCGCCGAGGCCGAGGTCGCGTTCAACATCGCCGACGCCGTCCAGGGCAAGGGCCTCGGCTCGGTGCTCCTGGAGCACGTCGCGGCGGCCGCACGCGAGCGGGGCGTGCGGCGCTTCACGGCGGAGGTGCTGCCGCAGAACTCGTCGATGCTCGGCGTGTTCCGCGAGGCCGGGTACGCGATCAGCCAGCACCTGGACGACGGCATCGTCTCGGTGGGCATCGACCTGGACCCGACGGAGCGCTCGCGGGAGGTCATGGCCGACCGGGAGCACCGCGCGGAGGCCCGCTCGATGCAAGGGCTGCTCTCCGCGCGCCGGGTGCTGCTCGTGGGGCCGGGGCCGGGCACGCCGACCACCGAGCACCACCTCGCGCAGCGCGTGCTGGACGCCGCTGCGGCGGACCCGGGGGACACCGAGCTCACCGTGCTCGACCCGCCCGGTCCGGTGCCCGACGTCCCCGGGGTGCGCCTGGCCGCGTCGTGGGACGACGTGCCCGACGTCGAGCTGGCGCTGCTGTCCCTCCCGGCGCGGGACACGGAGCCGGTGGTCCGCCGGCTCACCGGGCGGGGGGTGCGCGGTGTCGTCGTGCTGTCCGCGGGATACGCCGAGACCGGGCCTGACGGCCTGGCCCGCCAGCGGGAGCTCGTCCGGGCGGCCCACGCGGGCGGCATGCGCGTGGTCGGCCCCGCCTCCTTCGGCCTGCTCACCACCACGCCCGGCGCCCGGCTGCAGGCCAGCCTCGCGGAGCGGGCCCCTGGTCCCGGCGTCGTCGGGCTGTTCTGCCAGTCCGCGCCCGCGGCGGTGACGCTCACCGCGACGCTCCGGCGGCGCGGGCTCGGGGTCTCGGCGCTCGTGTCGGCGGGCCACCGGGCGGACGTCTCCGGCAACGACCTCATGCAGTACTTCGAGGACGACCCGCACACCGCCGTCGTGTGCCTGTACCTGGAGTCCATCGGCAACCCGCGGAAGTTCTCGCGCATCGCGCGCCGGCTCGCGGGCGTCAAGCCGGTCGTGGTCGTCGTCGCGGGCCGCTCCGGGCAGGTCGTGCCGCCCGGCCACGCCGTGCGGGCTACGCACGCGCCGCGCCGGCTCCTGGACGAGATGCTGCGCCAGTCCGGGGTGATCAAGGCCGAGAACACCCACCAGCTCATGGACGTCGCTCAGGTGCTGGCCCACCAGCCGCTGCCCGGCGGCCCGCGGGTGGGCATCATCGCCTCCTCGGCGGCGCTGGCGGCGCTCGTCGCGGAGGCGGCGGCCGCGGCGGGCCTCGTCGTCGCGGCGTCGTCCGACTTCCTCATGCCGGAGGCGCCGGACGAGGAGATCACGCGGGTGGTCGAGGCGCTGTTCGCCCCGGGCGCCTGCGACGTCGTCGTGGCCGTCGACGTCCCCGTGGTCGTGCCGCGCACGGGCGCGGTCGCGCGCGCCGTCGCGGACGCCGCGGCCCGGACGGGCCGCACGACGGTGGCCTCGATGCTCGGCCTCAGCGGCCTGCCGGACGAGCTCGCCGCGACGGCGCCCGACGGCGCCGCGGTGCGCATCCCCGCCTTCTCCACCCCGGAGGACGCCGTCACGGCGCTCGCCAAGGTGGTCGGGTACGCACAGTGGCGCACGGAGGAGCGCGGAGCGCACGTGCGCCCCGAGGGCGTGGACTCGCGCGCCGCCCGCCGGCTCGTCGAGGACCTCCTCGCCGACGGCCGGGGCGGTGGGCAGGGTGGACAGGGCGGCGGGCAGGGTGGACAGGGCGGCGGGCAGGGTGGACAGGGCGGTGGGCAGGGTGGACAGGGCGGCGGGCAGGGTGGACAGGGCGGCGGGCAGGGTGGACAGGGTGGCGGCCGCGGCGACGGTCCGCGCGAGCTCGGGCAGGACGACGCCGCGGCGCTCCTCGGCTGCTACGGGCTCTCGCTGTGGCGCTCCCGGGTCGTGCGCACGGGCGACGAGGCCGTCGCGGCGGCCGAGGAGCTCGGCTGGCCCGTCGCGCTGAAGTCCGCCTCCGCCGCCCTGCGCCACCGCACCGACCTGGGCGGCGTGCGGCTCGACATCGCCGACGCGGACGAGCTGCGTGCCGACGTCCAGCGGATGCACGAGATCGCCGCGACGGCGCTGGGGGAGCCCGACCCGCTCGTCGAGGTGCAGCGCATGGCGCCGGTGGGCGTCGCGTGCGTGGTGCGCTCGGCGGAGGACCTGCTGTTCGGGCCCATGGTGTCGTTCAGCTTGGCGGGCGACGCGACGGACCTGCTCGACGACGTCGCGCACGGCGTGCCGCCGCTGACCGACGTCGACGTCTCGGCCATGGTCCGCACGGTGCGGACGGCGCCCCGGCTGTTCGGGTACGGCGGCGCCCCGCCGGTGGACATCGACGCCCTGGAGGACGTGCTCGCCCGCGTCTCCGTGATGGCGGACGACCTGCCCGAGCTCGCCGCCCTCGAGCTCTACCCGGTGATCGTGGGGGCCGAGGGCACGAGCATCGTGCACGCCTCGGTACGGCTGCGCCCGGCGGCCCGCCGCGCCGACGCGCTGCGCCGGGCGCTGCCCGCGTAGCGGGAGCCCCGGACCGCCTGTGGGCGGGGTTGCCCGGGCACAGGACGGCAGTGGGACAATGCGGGGGTGCCGAACACGACCTCCCGGGAGAACCAGCGCGCCGAGCTCACGGCCCACCTGCGCAGGGCCGGGTACTACCCGGACCTCGTCGACGACGTCCTCGACGTCGCGCTCGCGGACGAGCCGGTCCTCGCGCACCTCGTGCAGGCGGAGACCACCTTCGACGACGCGGTGCGGCGCCACCTCACGGTCCTCGCCCTCACCGCGACGCGGCTCGTTGCGGCGCACGTCGACGACCACGAGGGCGACGCCGCCCACCCCTCGTCGGCGGCCGCGACGACGGAGGCGGTCCCGCTGCACGAGGTCCGGTCCGTGGCGCTCACGCACATCGTGGCCGAGCCCGCCCAGCACGGCCGGGGCGACATCGCCTCGGAGCTCACGCTGGCGATCGGCTGGGGCGCGGTCTCGCGGATCGACCTCGAGCCGGCGCAGTGCCCCGACCCGGCCTGCGACGCCGACCACGGCCTCACGGGCCAGCTCACGCCGGACGACGTCGTGGTGCGCGTGAGCGCCGCCGCCGAGGGGCGGGACGCCGTGCGGCGGGCGATGGCGTTCGCCCGCGTGCTCTCCGCCGCCACCGGTGTCGGCGGACGCACCGTCCGATGAGCGCCGGCGTCCGGCGGCTCCGGCTGCCCGGGGACCTCCTGGCCCCCTCCTACGGCGTGCGGTCGCTCGCCGCGGTGCTGCCGGCCGCGGCAGGAGCGCTCGGCGTCGGCCTGCAGACGTCCACCGGCCTGGGGAGCAAGGACTGCGCGGGGACGTTCGGCCTCCCGCGCGTCGACCGCGTCGTCGTGGTGCTCGTCGACGGGCTGGGCCTGCAGAACCTCACCGAGCGCGGTGGCCACGCGCCGTTCCTGCGCTCGCTGATCGCGGGGGGCCGCGGGCTGGTGTCGAGCTTCCCGTCGACGACGGCGGCGGCGCTGGCCACGCTCGGCACCGGGACGTCGCCCGGGCGCACGGGACTCGTCGGCTACACCCAGCGCAACCCGGCCACCGGAGGTCTCGTCACGACGATCTCCTGGTCCGAGCAGTCCGACCCGTACCGGCCGGGCCCGAAGCTCTCCGCCCCCGTGGTGACGGCTCCCGCGGACCTGCAGCGCGAGCCGACGGTGCTCGAGACGCTCGCCGCGTCGGGCATGAGCGTGGTGGCGCCCGGCCCCGCGAAGTTCGACGGCTCGGGCATGACTCGCGCCGCCCTGCGCGGGCCCGCCTACGTCGCGGCCGAGAGCCTGTCCGACCAGATCGACGCCGCCGTGCGCGCCCTGCGCAAGCCGGGCCTGGTGTACCTGTACCACGGCACGGTCGACAAGGTCGGGCACCGCGACGGCCCGGACTCGTGGCAGTGGGGCCATGCCCTGGAGGCGGCCGACGCGGAGCTGCGCCGTCTGGTGCGTTCCGTGCCGAAGGGGACCCTCGTGCTCGTCACGGCCGACCACGGGCAGGTCGCAGCGGACATGGCCCGCCAGCACGACGTCGCGCTGACGCCGGAGCTCGCCGACGGCGTGGCGCTGCTGGGGGGCGAGCCGCGCGCCTCGCACGTGTACGTCGCCCCGGGGACGGACCCGCTCGACGTGGCCGCACGCTGGTCGGACGTGCTGGGCGACGACGCGCTCGTCGTGCTGCGCGACGACGCCGTCGCCGCCGGGTGGCTCGGCCCGGTCGCCGACCACGTGCTGCCCGCGCTCGGCGACGTGATCGTCGCCGCGCGCGGGGCGGCGACCGTCGTCGACTCGCGGCTGCACCCGGCGTCCGCCCGGGCGATGCCCGGGGTGCACGGGTCGCTCACGCCGGCGGAGATGAAGGTGCCGCTGCTGGTCGCGCAGGCGTAGCGCGGGAGCGAAATCCGCTGGCCGGGCCGTGTGGGCGGGTGTGACGATGACGATATGGGTGACGGGACCGGCGAGGGCGGGACGGCCACGACGACCGGCGGGACGACCGGCGGGACGACCGGCGGGACCACCGGCGGGACGACCGGCGGCTCCGGCCAGGGCCGCTGGACGCGGGCGACGGTCTACCCGGACATGTGGGAGGACCCCGACGACGACCCGCGCGAGTCGGGCGAGGTATCGGCCGACGAGCTCGGCGTCGAGCGCGCGATGCTGCTGGAGTCGCTGCGCTGCTACCGGCTGACGATCGAGATGAAGTGCTCCGGTCTGGATGCCGAGCAGCTGGCGCGCCGGTCGGTCCCGCCGTCGACCATGTCCCTGCTGGGGCTCGTCCGGCACCTCACCGAGGACGAGCGTCACGTGCGGCGCATCATGACCGGCGAGGACGCCCCGTGGCTGTACCGCACGGACGCCGAGCGGGACGGGGACTGGGACGGCGCCGTGGCCGACCCCGGCGTCGTCGACGCCGCCTTCGCGCGGTGGCGCGCCGAGTGCGCGGCGACCGACCGGATGGTGGCGGGCATCGACGACCTCGCGGCCACCAACGCCGGTCTCTCCGACCTCGGCGCCCCGCCCGGCGGCGAGCTGCAGCTCCGCGAGCTCCTGCTCGGCCACGTCGAGGCGTACGCGCGCCACGCCGGCCATGCCGACCTCCTGCGCGAGTGCGTCGACGGCCGCGTAGGGCAATGAGCCTGGGTGTTGTGAGCGGGCGTTCGTCTGACAGGATCTGGCCATGGCCGAGCTCGTCTTCTTCTCCGGGACCATGGACAGCGGCAAGTCGACGCTGGCGCTGCAGACCGACCACAACCACGCGGCGCGAGGGCGGACGGGGCTGATCTTCACGCGGGACGACCGCGCGGGCGCGGCGCGCCTGTCGTCACGGCTCGGCCTGGAGGTCGACGCGCGGGAGGTCGCCGATGACACGGACTTCTGGGAGCTCGTGGCCGCCGAGCGACAGGCGGGCCGCCTGGTGGACTATCTCGTGTGCGACGAGGCGCAGTTCTACTCCCCGCTCCAGATCGAGCAGCTGGCCCGGCTCGTGGACGAGGTCGAGATCGACGTCTTCGCGTTCGGCATCACGACCGACTTCCGCACCCGCCTGTTCCCCGGTGCGGCGCGGCTCTTCGAGCTCGCCGACCGCATCGAGGAGCTGCAGGTGCCCGCGCTGTGCTGGTGCGGGGCGCGCGGCACCCACAACGCCCGCACCGTGGGCGGGGTCATGGTGCTCGAGGGGGACCAGGTGGTGGTCGGCGACGTCGCGGGGGCGCCGGAGGCCCAGGTCGCGTACGAGGTCCTGTGCCGGCGTCACCACATGCGCCGCATGACGACGGACGTGGCGCGCCGCCAGGGGTCCGGCGACGCCCTGCTCGACCTCGGCTGACTCAGGTCGTGGGGCGGCCACCGAAGACGATCTCGTCCCAGCTCGGCACCTGCGGCCGGCCCTTGCGGGCCGGACGGCGTGCAGCGGCGGTGCGTCCGGCCGGGCGGCCGGCCGCCGGTGCCGCGACGGGCGCGGCGTCCTCGGACGGCTCACGCGCGGCGGCGCCGTTGCCGGCGGTCTCGGCAGGGGCCTCGCCCGCCGCCGCGGTGCTCGCGCCCGCCGGCTCGGGGGTGGATGACGCGGGCTCGCGCGAGGTCCGCTCCTCGGCCGTGGTGCGCACCCCGGCCCGCCGCGACCCCAGGTCCACGACGCTCGCCCCGCCGACGTCGTCCGCGGCGCCGGCGGGATTCTGGCGGTCGGGGGTGTCCAGGCCGGGGACGGAGACGCGCCCGACGGGGACGGGGTCGGGCTGCGGACGGCCAGGTCCGGCGGCGGGCTCGCGACGCCGGGTCGTGGGGCGCTGGCCCCGCCGCCCGGCGAGGTCGTCGAGCAGCAGCGTGGTGGCGTCGTCGTGCTCGCGGTCGGCGTCGACGGAGGCACGGCGCCCGATCACGCTGGGGACGCCCAGCATCTCGGGGGAGACCGGGTCGTCCGGCTGCCCGAGCCAGCGCGCCTCGTCGTCGAGCGCCGTCACGACGCGGGCCTTCGGGTCGTACGTCCAGCGCGCGGACCGGTCCCGGTCGCCGGCGTGGAAGCGCACCTCGACCACCCACGGCGCGGTGCCGTCGCGGCGGGCCGACCACTGCGCCTGGCCCGCGGTGACGCCCCGCGCGGCCAGGCGGGTGCCGGCGACCTCGCCGAGGGGCGCGACGTCGCCGTCGCCGCCGCGGCGGTGGGCACGGACCTGGGAGATGACATGGCTGCGCTCGGCGACCACGGGCCACTCGTAGCGCTGGACGTGGTCGACCGGCAGGCCCGACTCCTCGGCGAGCTCCTCGGCCGTCGCGCCCGCGCGCAGCCGCGACTGCAGCTCCCGGGGGCGCAGCGTCGTGGTCGCCCGGGCCTGGAGCTCCTCCACGCGGGGGCGGTCACGGCGCACGGCGGCGCGCAGCGCCTCCGTGATCGCCAGCAGGGTCTCCGCGCCGTCGGGGTCGCGCAGGACGAGGTGCTCACCGTCCTCGTGCAGTCTCGCGAGCTCGAGCTCGGCCATGCTTCCTCCCTCAGGGTCACGCCCGCTGATCACGCCCGTCGGCCGGAGCTGGTGCAGCGGTCCGCCGATTCGAGAGTGCCACCCGCGCGCGTCATGGGTGCGCAGGCGCGTCGGTGTGCCGCCGATTGTGCCCGGTCGCGCGCCGGTCGGGTACCGGGGCCCTGGTCCGTGCGGCACGATGCACGGATGAGCCCCCAGCAGCCGCCGAGCGTCCACGGTGCCCACGACCTGCCCCACGACCTGCCGGGCGGCCAGCCCGACGGCCAGCCCGATGGCCAGCCCGACGGCCAGCCCGGCGAGGCGCCCCGCGACGTGCGCGCCGTCGTGGAGGGAGTCGACGTCGACGCCCTGCGGGACCTGGCCCGGCGGCTCGCGACCGAGGCGGGCGAGCACGTGCGGACGAACGGCCCCGAGCGCGTCGAGGTCGCGGCGACCAAGTCCACCGCGGTCGACCCGGTGACCCAGATGGACCGTACGGTCGAAGAGCTGCTGCGCTCGCGGATCGCCACCGCGCGACCCGACGACGCGATCCTCGGCGAGGAGGGCGACGACGTCCCCGGCAGCTCCGGGCTCACATGGGTGCTCGACCCCATCGACGGCACGGTCAACTACCTGTACGGCATCGCGGCGTACGCGGTGTCGGTCGCGGTCGTCGCCGGCCCGGTCGACCCCGAGCGGTGGACGCCGCTCGCCGGGTGCGTGCACGCCGTCGTCGACGGGAGCACCTGGACCGCGGCCCGCGGTCGCGGCGCCGAGCGGGACGGCCGGGCGCTGCGGGCGAACGTCCCGGCCGACCTGGCCACCTCGCTCGTCGGCACCGGGTTCGGCTATGCGGCCGAGCGTCGTGCCGAGCAGGGCCGTGTGCTCGCCCGGGTGCTGCCGCGCGTGCGGGACGTGCGCCGGATCGGCTCGGCCGCGATCGACCTGTGCCGGGTGGCCGACGGCTCGCTGGACCTCTACTACGAGCGCGGCCTGAACCCTTGGGACCAGGCTGCCGGGGCGCTCGTGGCCGTCGAGGCGGGCGCTTTCGTCGGTGGGCTGCGGGGCCGCGGGCCGGGGGTGGAGATGACGGTCGCGGGTGCCGAGCCGGTGGTGCGCGACCTGGTCGCGCTGCTGGAGGAGTGCGACGCCGACGGTGCGGACGACGGTGTCCGGTCGGGCGCGCCCCGAGGTGACGAAGTTTCGCCCAGGGCCGACGCGTGAAAATCGCGTCACCGAACTGACGGAGCCCTTCTCGACAGGCGCCGGGAAGGTGGTGTCTTCGCAGGTCAGAGGGCTGGCGTGCGGATGTGACGCGGGATACAGCGCGCCATGTCGCGTCGGTGCCAGAAATGATGCACAATCCGTGGGCCGAACGGGAACAAAACCCGGTCGCCGAGCATTATCAGCGCGTACCGACACCGACATCACGGAGCGTGACCACACAGATGGCAACCGACTACGACGCCCCCCGCAAGAACGACGAGGACGTGGAGCAGGACTCGATCCAGGAGCTCCAGGCGCGTCGTTCCGACAAGTCGTCGGGTGTCGTCGACGAGGACGAGACGGAGGCTGCGGAAGGCTTCGAGCTTCCGGGCGCCGACCTGTCCGGCGAGGAGCTCGCTGTCCGCGTGCTGCCTCGTCAGGCCGACGAGTTCACCTGTACGAGCTGCTTCCTCGTCCACCACCGCAGCCAGCTGGCCACCGAGAAGAACGGCCAGATGATCTGCACGGAGTGCGCCGCCTGAGCGCCCTCGCCCCACCGTGCGGCACACGCCGTCCGACGCCCCAGGCCGTCACGCCTTCCACGTGGCGGCCTTCGTCGTCCCCGCGGCCGGCAGCCAGGCCCGGCGAGCCTCAGGCCCGCAGCGCCGCGGCGAGCTCGGCCGGGCGCCGGGTCGACACCAGCCAGTACGGGGTGGGGTCCATCGGGTCGGCGAGCTGCACCTGCACCCCGGTGCGCGCCCACGCGCGCAGGCATACGTACGCGCGCGCGTCGAGCGCAGGGCCGAGCGCGGTCCGCATCGCCTCGGCGTCCAGCATCGGGGTGACGTCCCCGAGCAGCGACAGCGCCACGTGCGCCCGGCCCGCACGCAGCTCGCCGTCCGCGACCTCGATCACCGGCGCTGTGGCGATCAGCGCGCCCAGGGTGGAGGCCGCGGCCAGCACCGCGCTCACGATCCCCGCGACGTGGCTCAGCGGCCACAGGGTCACGCCCACGATCACCCCGAGGCCGAGCGCGCCGCACCAGGCGGCGGGTCCGGGCACCAGTCGTTCACGGAATCGGGCGGCGGTGGTGGGGGAGGGCTGGTCGGAGGGGGACACGCTCATGGGCCCATCATCCCAGCCCCGGCGACCCCCGGTGACGGTCGGCTACGCTGCGCGGGTGCCTGACACCAGCCGGTCCACCCACCCGGATCTCCACGACGGCGGTCGCCACGACGGGAGCACCGTCGACGTCCTCGTCACCCTCCTCGACGACGGCGTCCAGCCGCCGTCGTACGCGCACCCCGGCGACGCGGGCGCGGACCTGGTCACGACGGTCGACGTCGAGATCCCGCCGCAGGGGCGGGTGACCGTGCCCACGGGTGTGGCCATCGCGCTGCCGGACGGCTACGCCGCGTTCGTGCACCCGCGCTCAGGTCTGGCCGCGAAGCACGGCGTGACCGTGGTGAACGCACCCGGCACGGTCGACGCGGGCTACCGCGGCGAGATCAAGGTGATCCTGGCGAACACGGACACGAGCACCCCGGTCGTGCTGCGCCGCGGCGACCGCGTGGCGCAACTGGTGGTGCAGAAGGTCGAGCGGGCCCGGTTCGTCACGGCGACGAGCCTGCCCGGGTCGCACCGTGGCTCCGGCGGGTTCGGGTCGAGCGGCGGCTGGACCCCGGCCTGAGGACGGTGCCGGGCCTTTCGGCCCGGCGGTCTACTGTGGGAGAAGGTGCGCCGCCGTGCGGTGGCGCCCCGAGTTTGCATGATCGAGACGAAGGAGAACCCCCGTGGGGCTGTTCCGGCGCAACGCGTCGACCAAGGCGTCCGAGGCGGCCACCGAGGCCACCTCGCCGACCCCGTCGTCCGGCGGCGCACCCGCGCAGGGCGGGGCGTCCGACCGGGCCGAGCAGGGGCCGTTCGACGCCTCCCAGGTCGAGACGATGGGGCCGCGCGTCGACCTCGGCGCGATCTGGCTCCCGGTCCTGCCCGGCCTCGAGCTGCGCATGGAGATCGACAAGAAGACCCAGAAGGTCACCGGCGTCTCCGCGACGCTCGGTGGCTCGGGCCTGCAGGTCCAGGCGTTCGCCGCGCCCAAGACGGCGGGCATCTGGGACGAGGTGCGTGCCGAGATCGCCACCTCCATCACCTCCCAGGGCGGCACCGTCGACGACGTCCCCGGCCGGTTCGGCCGTGAGCTCATCGCGCGCATCCC
This sequence comes from Isoptericola luteus, assembly GCF_020297055.1. Classification (GTDB taxonomy): domain Bacteria; phylum Actinomycetota; class Actinomycetes; order Actinomycetales; family Cellulomonadaceae; genus Isoptericola; species Isoptericola luteus. Next base: position 69,163 of record NZ_JAIXCQ010000007.1, read on the forward strand.
GGCCACCGGCCCGGACGGGCAGTCGGGCATCCGGCCGGCGCGCTTCATCGGCGTGGACGGCCCGCGGTGGTTCGTGCGCGGCGTCCTGTCCGGGCGCGCGGCCGTCGACGCGGAGGCGGCGCGCCCCCTCGAGTCGGTCTTCGCCAACGTGGTGGTGGTGCGCGACAACAGCCCGCGCCCGCCGCGCGACCTGCTGACCCTCGCGATGCCGCAGAAGTCGCGGCCTGCCGGCGCCCCCGCTCCAGGGGCCGAGGGCGCGGACGCCCCCGAGGGCGCGGCACCCCAGACTCCGAGCTTCGACCCGCTCACGCGCGGGCCGGAGATCACCGAGATCCGCTGAGACCGGGAGCAGCGATGTCCCTGCGCAGCGCCGTCAAGCACGCCCTGGCCTCGGCCGACGAGGTCGCGGCCGACGAGGAGCGGCACGAGGCCGCCGCCTTCCGTGGCTGCGTCCCGGTCGCCGACCTCGCGGGCCGTCACCGCGCGAGCGCAGCGGGGGTCCTGAGGTCCGTCGTGCTGCGACCCCGCGAGGGCGTACCGACGGTGGAGGCGGAGCTGTACGACGGTTCGGGCTCCCTCGACCTCGTCTGGCTCGGCCGCCGCACCATCGCGGGCGTCGAGCCGGGCCGCCGCATCCGCGTCGAGGGCATGGTCTGCGACCTCGACGGACGGCGCACGATGTTCAACCCGCGCTACGAGCTGCGTGCCAGGGCCGGCGAGTGAGCGCCGGGCAGCAGAACCGCGGCGTACGCGCGGTCACCGCCGACTCGTTCTCCTTCGGCGAGGCCGTCGGCGGCGTCCGCGGGATGGTCGAGGCCATCGCACCGGGGCTGGTCTTCGTCGTGGTGTTCGTCGTGACCAGCGACCTCGCCCCCGCGCTGGTCGCGTCGGTCGCGGCGGCGCTCGTCGCCGTCGTGGCACGGCTGGTGCAGCGCACCCCGATCACGCAGGCGCTGGGCGGGCTGCTCGGCATCGCCGTCGGGGTGTTCTGGGCCTGGCGCTCCGGGGAGGCGGAGAACTTCTACGCGGTCGGTCTGTGGACCAACGCGATCTATCTCGTGGTCATCCTCGGGTCGATCCTCGCGCGCTGGCCCGCGGTCGGGTTCGTCGTGGAGGCCCTGCGGACCGGGTTCGCCGACCAGGCGGCACCCAAGCCCGAGGAGGAGCCGGCGCAGGACGCCCCCGACGCCCCAGCGGACGCCGACGGTGCCGACAGGGCTGGCGGACCGGCCGGGCCCGAGGGGGACGCCGAGCAGCCGAACCCGTTCGCGGGGATCGTGGCCTGGCGTCGCGACCGGGACCTCCTGCGCCGGTACACGCTGGCGACCTGGTTCTGGGCCGGGCTGTTCGCGGTGCGGCTCGCCGTCAAGGTGCCGCTGTACTTCTCCGGCGACATCGGCTGGCTCGGCACCGCGCACCTCGTGCTGGGCGTGCCGCTGTGGGGCCTCGTGCTCTGGCTGACCTGGGCGGTGGTGCGCGGCGCGCACCACCGTGCGCCCGACCCCGCCCCCTGAGCAGTCCGCCCGTGGGTGGCCGGCGTCAGGGCACCGGGCCTGCGCCCGGCGCGTCCTCGCCCCGGAACAGCCGCTGCAGCGCTTCCTCCGCCTCGCCGCTCACCACGAGCAGCAGCTCGTCGCCCGCCTCGAGCGTGTCGTCCACGCTGGGCGCGATGGGCATCGAGCTGCGCACGATGCAGGCGAGCACCGTGTCGGTGGGCCACCGGACGTCCCCGACCCGCATGCCGGTGAGCACGGAGTCGATGGCGAGCGTGACCTCGACGAGGTCCGCTCCGGACTGCTGGAACGTGAAGATCCGCACGATGTCGCCGACGGCGACCGCCTCCTCGACCATCGCGGTCATGATCCGCGGGGTCGAGACGGCGACGTCGACGCCCCACGAGCCGTCGAACATCCACTCGTTCTTCGGGTTGTTCACGCGAGCGACCGTGCGGGGCACGCCGAACTCCGTCTTGCAGAGCAGGGAGAAGACGAGGTTCGCCTTGTCGTCGCCGGTGGCCCCCACGACGACGTCCGCCCCGGCGACGTCGGCGCCCTCGAGCGAGCTCAGCTCGCACGCGTCGGCGAGCAGCCAGTCCGCCTCCGGTACCTGGGCCACCCGCATGGCCGCCGGGCTGCGGTCGATGAGCACCACGTCGTGGTCGTGGGACAGCAGCTCGCGGGCGATGGACCGGCCGACGGAGCCCGCGCCGGCGATGACGACGCGCATCAGTCGTCCTCCTCGCGCGGCGCGTGCGTGAGGGTGCGCTCCACGCCGGGGGCGTCGTCGTCGGTCATCAGCACGTGCAGCACGTCGTTCTCCTGGAGCACGGTGTCGGCGTCCGGCAGCAGCCCGTCGGTGTAGCGCGACAGGAAGGCCACGCGCGCTCCGGTCGCTGCCTCGATCCGCCGCACGGAGGACCCGGCCCACCCCGGGTGGTAGTCCACCTGGGCGAGCCGGATCCGTCCGGAGGGGTCCCGGTACTCGTCGGTGGCGCCCAGCGGCAGCATGCGCCGCAGCACCTGGTCGGCGGTCCAGCGGACCGTCGCGACCGTCGGGATGCCGAGCCGCTGGTAGATCTCCGCGCGGTGCGGGTCGTAGATGCGTGCGACGACGTTCTCGACCCGGTACGTCTCCCGGGCGACGCGCGCCGCGAGCACGTTGGAGTTGTCGCCGTCCGAGACGGCGGCGAACCCGTACGTGTCCTCGATCCCGGCCTGCGCGAGGGTGTCCCGGTCGAAGCCGACGCCGGTCACCTTCTGCCCGGCGAAGCTCGACGGCAGCCGCCGGAACGCCTCCGGGTTCTGGTCGACCACGGCCACGGAGTGGCCGCGGGACTCGATCTCCTGCGCGAGGGTGGAACCCACACGTCCGCAGCCCATGATGACGAAGTGCACGAGCGAAACGCTATACCTCCTGATCACGCCCTGCCCGTGCCGTCCCGGTGCTGTGCCAGGTGCTGTGCGACGCGTGCCGACGGTCGCGGCCCCGACACCGGGCCGGGAACCTCGGCGGGGCATAGCATGGGTGGCCGTGTCGGACATCGCGGACGCCGCCAAACGGCTCCTGCTCGGTCGCCCCGTGCGGAGCGAGAACCTGGGCCATACCCTGCTGCCGAAGCGCATCGCGCTCCCGGTGTTCGCCTCGGACGCGCTGTCGTCGGTGGCCTACGCGCCGGACGAGATCCTCCTGACCCTCGCGGTGGCCGGCATCGCGGCCACGACGCTGTCGCCGTGGGTCGGCCTCGCCGTCGTGGTGGTGCTGCTCGTGGTGGTCTCCTCCTACCGGCAGAACGTGCGGGCCTACCCGTCGGGAGGTGGGGACTACGAGGTCGCCACCACCAACCTCGGGCCGAAGGCCGGGGTCGGGGTCGCCTCCGCACTCCTGGTGGACTACGTCCTGACGGTGGCCGTCTCGATCTCGTCGGGCGCGCAGTACGCCGCGTCCGCCCTGCCGTTCCTGCGGGGTCACGAGGTGGCGGTGGCCGTGGGGCTCGTGGCGCTCCTGACGGTGATGAACCTGCGCGGGGCACGGGAGTCGGGCTCCGTCTTCGCGGTCCTCACCTACTGCTTCATGTTCCTCGTGGGGCTGGTGGGGGTGGTGGGCACGGCGCGGTACTTCGCCGGCAACCTGCCCTTGGCCGAGAGCGCAGGCTTCGACCTGGTGCCCGCGCAGGTGTTCGACGAGGGTCTGACCGGCATCGCGGGCGCCTTCCTGCTGGCTCGGGCGTTCGCCTCCGGGTGCGCCGCGCTGACCGGCGTGGAGGCCATCAGCAACGGGGTGCCGGCGTTCCGCAAGCCGAAGTCGCGCAACGCGGCCACGACCCTCGCCCTGCTCGGTGTCCTGTCGGCGTCGATGATCATGATGATCCTGCTGCTGGCGCAGGCCACGGGCGTGCGGTACGTCATGGACCCCGCCGCCGAGCTGACCGTGGGCGGGCGGGCGCTCCCCGAGGACTACACCCAGCACCCCGTGCTCAGCCAGCTCGCGGCGGCGGTGTTCCAGGGTTTCACGCCGGCGTTCGTGGCCGTCTCGGTCGTCACGGGCGTTATCCTCGTGCTCGCCGCCAACACCGCCTTCAACGGGTTCCCCGTGCTCGGGTCCATCCTGGCCAAGGACGGCTACCTGCCCCGGCAGATGCACACCCGGGGCGACCGTCTCGCCTTCTCCAACGGCATCATCACGCTCGCGGTCGCGGCGATCGTCCTCATCGTCGCGTTCGACGCCCAGGTGACCAGGCTCATCCAGCTCTACATCGTCGGCGTGTTCGTCTCGTTCACCCTGTCGCAGCTCGGCATGCTCCGGCACTGGACGCGGGCCCTGCGCAAGGAGCCCGACCCGCGCGAGCGCGCCATGATGGTGCGCTCGCGGCTGGTCAACGGCGTGGGCTTCGTCCTGACGGCCTCGGTGCTCGTCATCGTCCTGGTCACCAAGTTCACGCACGGCGCGTGGCTCACGCTTCTCGCGATGGCCGTGCTGTTCGTGCTGATGCGGGGGATCCGCCAGCACTACGAGCGGGTGAGCGAGGAGCTCGCGCTGGACGACACGTCGGCCGCCCGGGCCCTGCCGAGCCGCGTGCACGCCGTCGTGCTGGTGTCCAAGGTCCACAAGCCGACGATGCGGGCGGTGGCCTACGCGCGGGCGTCCCGGCCGTCCGTGCTCGAGGCGGTCACCGTCGGGGTGGACCCGGCGGAGATCGCCGACCTGAGGTCGCGCTGGGAGGCGCTCGACCTGCCCGTGCCCCTGCGCGTCCTGGACTCGCCGTTCCGGGAGATCACGCGTCCGATCCTCAAGTACGTGCGCTCCGTGCGGCGCGAGTCGCCGCGCGACCTCGTCGTGGTCTACATCCCCGAGTACGTGGTGGGGCACTGGTGGGAACAGCTGCTCCACAACCAGTCGGCGCTACGGCTCAAGGGCCGGCTGCTGTTCACCCCCGGCGTGGTCGTCGCCTCGGTCCCGTGGCAGCTCGAGTCGACCGGGGGCCAGACGGGCCTCGAGGGCACCTCGTACCCGCCGGGTGGCCCGAGGTACTGAGGATCACGTCCGCGCGGACCGTGTGCACGGCGCGGGACAGGGGAGAATGGCGTCCATGCCCCGACCCCGTCGCTCCGCACCGCGCCCCCGTCCCGCCGCCGTCGATCCCGAGGTGGGCCGTGAGGTCGAGCTCGAGATCGGAGCGGTCGCGCACGGCGGCCACTGCGTCGCGCGGCTCGACGGCCGGGTCGTCTTCGTCCGCCACACCCTGCCCGGTGAGAAGGTCCGCGCCCGCGTGACCGAGACCGGCTCGCGCTTCTGGCGGGCCGACGCGGTCGAGGTGCTCGAGGCGTCCGGCGACCGTGTGCCGTCCGCGTGGCCGCAGGCCGGCCCGGGCGGCGTGGGCGGCGGCGAGCTCGCGCACGTGGCGCTGGGCGCGCAGCGCGCGTGGAAGGCCGACGTGCTCGCCGAGCAGCTCACCCGGCTGGCGAAGCTCGACCGGCGGGTCGACGTCGAGGCCGCGCCCGGGGACGAGGACCGCGGAGGCCTGGCCTACCGCACCCGCGTCGAGCTGGTCGCCGACGCCGAGGGCCGGGCCGGGATGCGCCGGTTCCGGTCGCACGACATCGAGCCGATGACGGCGATGCCCCTGGCCACCGAGGAGGTCGCGGCGCTCGCGGAGGCCGAGGGCGTCTGGAGCCGCCGCTGGACGCCCGGTGCCCGGCTCGAGCTCGTGGCGCCCGCCGAGGGCGGCGAGCCGGTGCTGCTCGTCGACGGCCAGGTCTGGCGGCGCGGCCGCGCGGACACCCGCCCCAACGCGCGCCGCGCCGTGGCGGAGACGCTGCACGTCTCCGCGGGCGACTTCCGGTACCGCGTCTCCGCCGACGGGTTCTGGCAGGTGCACCGCGAGGCACCCGCCGTGCTGACGGAGGCCGTCCTCGAGGCGCTGGGCGACGTGGACGGCGCCCAGCTCCTCGACCTGTACTCCGGCGCCGGGCTCTTCACCCTGCCGCTGGCGGCCGCGGTCGGCACCTCCGGCCGGGTGGTCGCCGTCGAGAGCGACGCCCGCGCGGTCAAGGACGCGCGGCGCAACGCCCACGACCTGCCCCAGGTCGAGCTGCACCTCGGCGCCGTCGACCGCGTGCTCACCGACGGCGACGCCGGCGGCTCGGCGGTCGGGACGGCGGACGTCGTGGTGCTCGACCCGCCGCGCGCCGGTGCCGGCCGGGCCGTCGTCGACGCGATCGCGTCGCGCACGCCGGGCCGGGTCGTCTACGTGGCGTGCGACCCCGCGGCCCTCGCCCGCGACGTCGCCTACCTGGCGGAGCACGGGTACGCCCTGACCGGGCTGCGGGCCTTCGACCTGTTCCCCATGACGCACCACGTCGAGGCGGTCGCGGTCCTCGACCGCTGAGGAGCCCGCCGTGGGCGGCGGCTCAGGCGGCGACCCGCCCGGCCGTCGAGGCGAAGCCCAGCCAGGTGTGGCGGTTGCGCCACCAGCACCAGCCGACCTTCGGCGCGCCCCTGCGCGCGGCGCCGTCCCGCCCGGTGCCGTTGGAGATCCAGATCGCGGGCGTGCGTGCGTCGTAGGTGCCGTTCGGCCGGCGCAGCCGGGAGCCGACGGTCATGAAGCACAGGTTGCGCTCCAGGACGTCCGGGGCCTGGAGCACCCAGTGGATCCCCTCGGCCAGCGTGAGCGGGCTGCGACCGCGGCCGGCGATCTCGGGCACGGCCTCCTCGGGCGACCAGTTCGTCAGGTGGTCGCCCCTCTCGGGGGCGGCCACGGCGTACACGTCGGCGTCGGGGACGTCCAGGCCGGGGACGGGGGCGAACTCGTCGACGTCGGACATGTCGACGACGACGAACCCGGTCCGTTCGACGTCCTGGCGCCGCACGGTGGCGGTGCGGGTCAGGTGCGCGGTGAGCGCCGACGGTGGCAGCAGGCGGGGGTGGACGACCAGGAGCGCTCCCTCGGGTGCGTTCGTCGCGAGACGGGCGGCGGCGGCCCGCAGGGCGTCGGCCGCCAGCGTGTCCGCCGGGACGACGCCGCGGTCCAGCAGGCGCTCGGCCTGCTCGCGCAGCGTGGGGAGCGTCCCCGCCACGGGTGCGGGAGCGGGTGTGGCTTCGGCGGAGGTGGTCGGCATCGAGCGTCCTTCCGGTCGGCGGCACAGGCAGAACGGCGCGCCGGGCCGCGATGTTCCCGGCATGTGGCCCGGGCGGCCGTTCCCCGCCGACACGCCGGAAGCGTCGTCGAAGTATCTTGACGTCAAGATATATGGGCTATGCTGGGCGTAGCCCGGCGGCGCGTGCGTACGCTGGGCGGAGCCCCCCGGAACATCCCGGCGTCGGACCGTCTCGGTGCAGCCTCGTCGCAGCACGGCACACGGTGTCCGCGCCGACCAGCCCCGTAGAAGGAGCCACTGTGAGCAGCGTGGACACGTTCGGATCAAAGGGAACGCTGGAGGTGGGCGGGAAGTCGTACGAGATCTTCCGCCTGGCCGCCGTCGAGGGCGTCGAACGCCTGCCGTACTCCCTGAAGATCCTCGCCGAGAACCTGCTGCGCACCGAGGACGGCGCCAACATCACCGCCGACCACGTGCGCGCCATCGCGTCCTGGGACCCCGACGCGCAGCCCGACACCGAGATCCAGTTCACGCCCGCGCGCGTGATCATGCAGGACTTCACCGGCGTGCCCTGCGTCGTGGACCTCGCGACCATGCGCGAGGCCGTCGCCGACCTCGGCGGGGATCCCAAGCAGATCAACCCGCTCGCGCCCGCCGAGATGGTCATCGACCACTCCGTGCAGATCGACGTCGCCGGCCGCGCCGACGCCTTCACGCGCAACGTCGAGTTCGAGTACGAGCGCAACCACGAGCGCTACCAGTTCCTGCGCTGGGGCCAGACGGCGTTCGACGACTTCAAGGTGGTGCCCCCGGGCACGGGCATCGTCCACCAGGTCAACATCGAGTACCTGGCGCGCACGGTCATGACGCGCGAGGTCGAGGTGGACGGCCGCAGCGTGCTGCGCGCGTACCCCGACACCTGCGTCGGCACCGACTCGCACACGACGATGGTCAACGGCCTCGGCGTGCTCGGCTGGGGCGTCGGCGGCATCGAGGCGGAGGCGGCCATGCTCGGCCAGCCCGTGTCGATGCTCATCCCGCGCGTCGTCGGCTTCAAGCTCAACGGCTCCATCCCCGCGGGCGTGACCGCGACCGACGTCGTGCTCACCATCACCCAGATGCTGCGCCAGCACGGCGTCGTCGGGAAGTTCGTCGAGTTCTACGGCGACGGCGTCGCCCAGGTGCCGCTCGCGAACCGCGCCACCATCGGCAACATGAGCCCCGAGTTCGGCTCCACCGCCGCGATCTTCCCGATCGACGGCGTGACGCTCGACTACCTGCGCCTCACCGGCCGCAGCGACGAGCAGGTCGCGCTCGTCGAGGAGTACGCCAAGGAGCAGGGCCTGTGGCTGGACCCGAGCGCGGACAGCTACGTCGAGCCGACGTTCTCGGAGTACCTCGAGCTGGACCTCGGCACGGTCGTGCCGTCGATCGCCGGCCCGAAGCGCCCGCAGGACCGCATCGAGCTCTCCCACGCCAAGACGGAGTTCGCGCGCGACCTGCCGAACTACGCGCCCGACGTCGTCAACATGATCGACCAGTCGGAGATCGAGTCGTTCCCGGCCTCCGACTCGCCGGCCGTCGGCGTCCGTCCGGTGGCCACCTACCCGGTCACCGACACCCAGGGCCGTTCGTACGACCTCTTCCACGGCGCGGTGGCGATCGCCTCGATCACGTCGTGCACCAACACCTCGAACCCGTCGGTCATGCTCGCCGCGGCGCTCCTGGCGAAGAAGGCCGTCGAGAAGGGCCTCGAGGCCAAGCCGTGGGTCAAGACGTCGATGGCGCCCGGCTCGCAGGTGGTGACGAACTACTACGAGAAGGCGGGCATGTGGCCCTACCTCGAGAAGCTCGGGTTCCACCTGGTGGGTTACGGCTGCGCCACCTGCATCGGCAACTCGGGCCCGCTGGACGAGAAGATCTCCGAGGCCGTGAGCGAGCACGACCTCGCCGTCGTCTCCGTGCTGTCCGGCAACCGCAACTTCGAGGGCCGCATCAACCCTGACGTGAAGATGAACTACCTGGCGTCCCCGCCGCTGGTCATCGCGTACGCCCTTGCCGGGACGATGGACTTCGACTTCGACGTCGAGCCGCTGGGTCGCGACGAGGCCGGCGACCCGATCTTCCTCAAGGACATCTGGCCGTCGGCGGAGGAGGTCCAGGCCACGATCGACTCCTCCATCGACCGGGACATGTTCACCAAGGACTACGCCGACGTGTTCACCGGCGACGAGCGGTGGCGCGCGCTGGAGACGCCCGAGGGCGACACGTTCTCCTGGGACCCCGAGTCCACCTACGTGCGCAAGCCCCCGTACTTCGAGGGCATGGGTGCGCAGCCGGAGCCGGTCTCGGACATCGCCGGGGCGCGCGTCCTGGCGAAGCTCGGCGACTCGGTCACCACGGACCACATCTCGCCCGCCGGCGCCATCAAGGCGGACAGCCCGGCCGGCGTGTACCTGGCCGAGCACGGTATCGGTCGTCGTGACTTCAACTCCTACGGCTCGCGCCGCGGGAACCACGAGGTCATGATCCGCGGCACGTTCGCGAACATCCGCCTGAAGAACCAGCTGCTGGACGGCGTCGAGGGCGGCTACACGTTCAACTTCGTGAAGAACGCCCAGGACACCATCTACGACGCCGCGCAGGACTACGCCGCCCAGGGCACCCCGCTCGTCGTCCTCGGCGGCAAGGAGTACGGCTCCGGCTCGTCGCGCGACTGGGCCGCCAAGGGCACCGCGCTGCTGGGGGTCAAGGCCGTCATCACCGAGTCGTTCGAGCGCATCCACCGCTCCAACCTCATCGGCATGGGCGTGCTGCCGCTGCAGTACCCGGCGGGCGAGTCCACGCAGTCGCTGGGGCTGGACGGCACGGAGACGTTCGACATCTCGGGCGTCACCGCGCTCAACGAGGGCACGACCCCAGAGACGGTGAAGGTCACCGCCACCAAGGCCGACGGCTCGGTCGTCGAGTTCGACGCCGTGGTGCGCATCGACACGCCGGGCGAGGCGGACTACTACCGCAACGGCGGCATCCTGCAGTACGTGCTGCGCTCGCTCGTCGCCTGAGCCGGTAGCGCAACGCAGGGCTCGGTGCACGTATCGACTGAGCCTGGTACCGCACGACGACGGCGCCCTGTCCCTCCACGCGGAGGGGCAGGGCGCCGTCGTCGTGTGCCGGGGTGCGACCGTCCGGGGCCCTCGGCGCGCGAGCGGGCGGGTCAGCGGGCTCGCGCGGGGGCGGTGACGTGCGTGACGACGGCGTCGTGCACGCCCGGGTCGTCCAGGACGCGGTTGTGCCCGAGGCCGTTGGTGAGGACGAGCTCGCTGCCCGGGTGCGCCGCGTGCAGGCGCTGCGCGTCCTCGGGGTCCGTCATCCGGTCGCCGGAGTCCTGGACGAAGAGCGTGGACACGTGCTCGGGCACGGGGTGGGCGGTGAGGGTCAGCCGGTCGCGGACGCCCGGCCCCGAGCCGGGGAAGGTGCGCTCGACGTGCGCGCAGAAGCGCTCGTGCAGGGTGTCGGGGATGCCCGCGAACCGGAGGAAGGTCGCGCCCACCGCGTCGAACCCCGTCGGCGCGGCGAGGGAGACGAACCGGTCGGCCGCGAAGCCCTCGTGGAGCGCGAGGCCCGCGGACAGGCCGCCGAGCGAGTGCCCGACGACGGCCGTGAACGGCCCCTCGGCGGCCTGGACGGCGTGCATCGTGGCGATGTGCTCGACGGCGGACATGCGCCGCCCGGTGGACTCGCCGTGCGCGACGCCGTCGAACGCCACGACCCGCATGCCGGCGTTCTCGAGGGCGACCACGAGCGGTGCGAGGCGTGACGCGCGCAGCTGCCAGCCGTGCACGAGCAGCACGGCGGGCCGGTCGGGGGAGCCCCAGGCGTAGGTGACGACGCGCTCGCCGTCCACGTGGACCGTGGCGCGCGACGCGCGCTGGTGCACGTCGCGGTCGACGTCGCGGACCGCGGCCCGCGGGCCGACCCGCCAGAAGGTGCGGGCGCCGACCCGGACGGCCAGCGGCGGTGAGACCGCGGAGAGCACGCGGAAGCCGGTGCTGACGACGGTGGGGACGTAGGGCACGGGAGCCTCCGGAGTATCTGTACGGTCGTTCGCATTGCAACTCTCGCACCGTACCACTGAACGAACGGTCGTACACTCAACTCATGACCCCAGGAGGTGCCATGAGCCAGGAGCAGGTGGCGGTGACGGCAGCGGAGCCGGCGACCGACGGCCGCCGGGCGCGCGGCGACCGTTCGCGCCGGGCGGTCCTCGACCGTGCCGTGCAGGTCGCGTCCGTGCAGGGCCTCGACGGTCTGACGTTCGGTTCGCTGGCGCAGGCCGCTCCGGTGAACAAGAGCGGGATCGCCGGGCTCTTCGGGTCCAAGGAGGGGCTGCAGGTCGCCGCCGTGGCGCGCGCCCGCGAGGTGTTCCGCCAGGCGGTCGTGCTGCCCGCACGGGACGGCGACCCGGGCCTGCCGATGCTCTGGCGCACGGTCCTGGCGTGGTGCGCGTACTCGGCGGACCGGGTGTTCGAGGGAGGCTGCTTCTTCCGGACGGCGGGCGCCGAGCTCGACGCGCGTGCGCCGGGGCCGGTCCGGGACGCCGTCGTCACGGCGCTGCGGGACTGGGACGCCTACCTCGCACGCCTGGTCCGGGACGCCGTGGCGCGCGGCGAGCTGGGTGACGGCACCGACGTGGACCAGCTGGTCTTCGTCATCGACGGAGCCCTGGACCGCGCCGACCTCGCCTCGCTGCTGCTCGACGACGCCGCGGCCTACGACCGCGCCAGGGCAGCAGTACGGGCCGTGCTCCTCGCCGCAGGGGCGTCGCAGGGCCTGCTGCGGGAGCCGGGCGCGAGCTGACGTTACGCACCGCCCTCGCCGGCCCGCCGGCCGAACGTGTCCGCGGTGAGCGTCGCCGACGAGTCCCGCACGATCTGCTCGAGGACGTCGAGGTCGACCGTCGCGAGGTCCTTGAGGTACAGGCAGCCGACGCTGCTCGTGTGCGGGCCGAGCCCGGCCAGGGCGTCCGCGTGCGCCTCGACGCCGTCCGGCAGGTAGACCACGGTCGCCGTGGTCCGCGGCGAGAACGAGGCGGCGGGTGCGTGCCCGCTCCGTCCGGTCGGGTAGGCGAACCGGTACTCGCCGAAACCGACGATCGACGTACCGAACATCCGCGGCGGCTCGCCGGTTGCCCGGGTCATGAGGTCGAGCATGGTGTGCGCGTCGCGGCGCCGGGCAGGCCGGGCGACGGCGGCCACGAACTCGCGAGGGTCGGCGTCCGTCCAGGTGGTCTTCTGCGTGGCCATGCGCCCAGTGTGCCGCGACCGGGCGGGCCACGTCCTCAGGCCAGCAGGTGGGCGAGGCCGTGCTCCCCGATCGGCACCATGCGCGGGTGCTCGCCGGGGTGGGCGAGCATGTTCGTCGCGTACAGGAGCGCCCACGCGCGCGCCCTGACCCACGTGGCCTCGTCCCAGCCTCGCCCGTGGGCGGCGTGGGCCTGCACCGCGTTCCGGAACCGCGCCAGCCCGGCGGCGTCGAAGCAGAGCCAGGCCGCGCCGAGGTCACCGGCGGGGTCGCCCGAGGTGACGTCGCCCCAGTCGACGACCGCGAGCCGGAGACCCCCGCCCCCGCCGGGCACCACGAGGTTGGCCGGGTGCGGGTCGCCGTGCAGCCAGACGGGCGGGCCGTCGAATTCCGGCGCGGCGAGCGCCGACCGCCAGACCGACCGGGCGGCCTCCCGCCGGCCGGGCGGGACCAGGTCGAGCCGCGCGGCCAGCGCCGCGGGGTCGCGGGCCTCGGCCCGCCGGGCCAGGGGCACCCCGCGGACCCGGTTCGCGGGGGCGTCCGGCGGAGCCGGCACGTGCAGGGCCGCGAGGAAGCGGCCGAACGTGCCCGCCCAGGCCGTCCGGGCGGCCACCGGGGTCCGGTCGGCGCCGACGCCGTCGACCCAGGGGACGACGGTCCAGGACCACGGGTAGCCGAGCGCCGCGCTGGGCCGACCCGCGCGCACCAGTGCCGGGACCGCGACGTCGGGCGCGGCGGCCCGGAGCCGGCCGGCGAGGAGGGGCAGGGCCTGCTGCTCGTGCAGCACCAGCTCGGCCGCCGCCGCGCGCCGCGGCAGGCGCAGCGCGAGCTCGTCGCCGACACGCAGCATGACGTTGTCCCAGCCGTGGGCGACGACGCGCGGCTCGCCGGCGTCCAGGAGGTCGGGGTGCTGCTCGGCGAGCAGCGCGCGGGCGAGCGGGACGTCGACGTCGATCTCGGCGGCAGGCACGCGGGTCATCATCCCGGATCACCCGCGTCTCAGGAGGCGGCGGTCTCCTGCTCCCGGGGCAGGTGCGACCACCAGGGCTCGTGGGTGACGGCCTGCAGGTCGACGTGGACGCCGGTCAGCGTGCCGTCCTCGGCGTGGGTCGTGACGACCGGGTAGAAGCCGTCGCCCCAGCCGGAGTGGGAGATCACCACGTTCTCGCCGCCATCGACGCCGGGGAGCGCGACGTTGGCCGCGCCGGGGACCAGGTGGTCCGTGGAGTCCTGCAACGTGAACCATGCGTCAGGGCCGTCGTGCTCGACCACGTCCTCGTACCAGTCGTCGACCCGGGCCAGCGCGACCCGGACGCCGGCGGCGTCGGCGAACCCCACCGTCCCGGCGTCCACGCCGACGCCGTGGCAAAGGTTCTCCCCGGACTCGTCGGCAGTCCCGTCCGTGGCGTCCGCGAGGGCGCCCGCGGGCACGAACGGACGCACCTCGGCGGCGGGCCGCCCGTCCAGCACGACGGACAGGTACGCCTCGCGCGGGTGACTGCCGTCCTGCTCCGGAGACACGTCCGCGACGGTGAGCCGGACCGGGTGGCTGCCGGGCGGAACGGGGATCTCGAGGCCCTCGCCGAGCGTGACGTACGGGTCGCTGGCCTCGAGCCGGCCGGAGGGCACGTTCACCGGGCCGAGGTCGTGCACGGTCAGCGCGTAGGGGATGCCCTCGGGCCGCCCGGTGCGCAGCGCGAAGAAGGTGTCGGTGCTGGTCATGCTCGGAAGATAGCCGTCGCCACCGACGGCCACCGACGGCCACCGACGGCCCGGCAGCGCCCGGGTGCTCAGAGCTCGAGCTCCCGGCCCCGGTCCCACGGCTCCGTCCAGCCCAGGTGGTCGAACATCGTGTCGAGGATGCCCGCGGTGAAGCCCCACACGAGGTGCGTGACGTCGCCGTCGTGCACCTGGAAGCCGGGGCCGCGCCAGGTGTTGCCGCCGCGCCGCACGACGGTCGTGACCCGGCGCGCCGGGTCGACGAGGTCGGCGACCGGCGCCCGGAACACGTGCGCGGACTCGGCATGGTCCACCACGCGGACCGGCGAGGGGCGCGCCCACCAGGCGAGCACGGGGGTGACCACGTGGTTGCTCACGGGCATCGGGAGCTCGGCGAACGTGCCGAGCACCTCGACGCCGCCCGCGTCGAGACCGGTCTCCTCGGTGGCCTCGCGCAGGGCAGCGTCGACGACGCCCTCGCCGGGCTCGACCCGGCCGCCCGGGAACGCGACCTGGCCGGCGTGCGTGCTCAGGGTGGTGGCGCGAGCCAGCAGGAGGACGTCGAGGTCCGGGGCCAGCGCCTGCGACTGTGCGACGTGGTCGGCGGCGAGGTCGTCGAGGACGCCGAAGAGGACCAGGACCGCGGCGGGTCGTGCGGCCGCGGCGCTCATCGCGCCGCGCGCGTACGGCCACGGACCGGGGAACGCCGGGTCCCGCGCCAGGCCCTCGAGCTGGGCCCGCGCCGACGCGGGCTCGGAGGTGGTCATCCGGGCAGGCTACCGCCGGCCGGGAGCGATGCGTCGTCGCCCCGCACCGCTACCAGCTCGGGTCCGCTACCAGCTCGTGGCGAGCGGCATGCCCTCGGCGTAGCCGGCCGCCGACTGGACGCCCACCAGCGCGCGGTCGTGGAACTCGGCGAGAGTACGGGCGCCGGCGTAGGTGCAGCTCGAGCGCAGGCCCGCCGTGATCTCGTCCAGGAGGTCCTCGACGCCGGGGCGCAGGGGGTCCAGATACATCTTGCCGGTGGAGATGCCCTCCTCGTAGAGGGCCTTGCGGGCCCGCTCGAACGCCGAGCCCGCGCCCGCCGTCCGCGCGGCGACGGCGCGTGCCGAGGCCATGCCGAAGGAGTCCTTGTACAGGCGGCCCGTGCCGTCGTCGTGCAGGTCTCCGGGGGACTCGTACGTCCCGGCGAACCAGGAGCCGATCATCACCTGGGACGCGCCGGCGGCGAGCGCGAGCGCGACGTCGCGCGGGTGCCGCACGCCGCCGTCCGCCCACACGTGCCTGCCCAGCTCGCGGGCGGCCGCCGCGCACTCCAGCACGGCGGAGAACTGCGGGCGCCCGACGGCCGTCTGCATCCGGGTGGTGCACATCGCGCCCGGGCCCACGCCGACCTTGAGGATGTCGGCGCCCGCCGCGACCAGGTCGCGCACGCCCGCCGCGGTGACGACGTTGCCCGCGACGACGGGCACCTGCGGGTCGACCGACCGGACCGCCTCCAGGGCCTGCAGCATCTTGGCCTGGTGCCCGTGCGCGGTGTCGACCACCAGCACGTCGACGCCGGCGTCGAGCAGGTCGCGCGTCTTGGCCGCGACGTCGCCGTTGATGCCGACGGCCGCGCCGACGCGCAGCCGGCCGCCGGCATCGAGGGCCGGGCGGTACACCGTCGAGCGGACGGCGCCCTTGCGGGTCAGCACGCCCGCCAGGAGGCCGTCGCGCACCACCGGCGCGAGGTGCACCTTGGCGGCGTGCATCCGCTCGAAGGTGGCCTCCAGGCCGTCGGCCTCGAGCTGTGCGACGTCGATGGAGACCAGGTCGTCGGACATCACCTGGTGCACCTGCGCGAAGCGGTCGACGGTGCCGCAGTCGTGCTCGGTGACGACGCCGACCGGGCGCCCGTCTGCCACGACCACCGCGGCGCCGTGGGACCGCTTGCCGAGGAGCGTGAGCACGGTCGACACGGTGTCGCCCGGGCCGACCACCACCGGTGTCTCGACGACGGGGTCCTTCGACTTCACGTCGGCGACGACGTCGGCGACGACGTCGACCGGGATGTCCTGGGGGAGGATCGCGACGCCGCCGCGGCGGGCCACGGTCTCGGACATCCGACGGCCGGCGACGGCGGTCATGTTCGCCACGACCACCGGGATCGTGGTGCCGGTGCCGTCGTCCGACGCGAGGTCGACGTCGAAGCGGCTGGTCACGTCCGAGCGGGACGGGACCATGAAGACGTCACCGTAGGTGAGGTCGGTGGTGGGCTGCTGGCCGGAGAGAAAGCGCACGGGTCGTCCCCTGAGTCCTCGTGCCGCGGACGGGTCGACCGTCCTGCGGGCGCGTGCCGGTGGTCACGTGTTCCCGTCGGCACCCCTGAACCTATCGTCCCCGTCGTGCACGTGGGAGTGACGCAGACCGCTTACAGTGGTCCGGTTATGTGGAGGAGTGACACATGGGTCTGTTGAGCGGCATCCGCTCGCCTGAGGATCTGCGCCGGCTGACCCCGGCGCAGACGACGCAGCTTGCGGGGGAGATCCGGGCGTTCCTCGTCGATCAGGTCTCGCGCACCGGCGGGCACCTGGGCCCGAACCTCGGGGTGGTCGAGCTGACGCTCGCCCTGCACCGGGTGTTCGACTCGCCCCGGGACACGCTCGTGTTCGACACGGGCCACCAGGCCTACGTGCACAAGCTGCTCACGGGGCGCCAGGACTTCTCGGCGCTGCGCAAGCGCGGCGGGATGTCGGGCTACCCCTCGCGGGCCGAGTCCGAGCACGACGTCGTGGAGAACTCGCACGCGTCCACCGCGCTGTCGTGGGCCGACGGCATCGCCAAGGCCAACGCGGTCACCGGCCGCCGCGACCGGCACGTCGTGGCCGTCATCGGCGACGGTGCGCTCACCGGCGGCATGGCCTGGGAGGCGCTGAACAACATCGCGGCGTCCGAAGACCGGCGGCTCATCGTCGTCGTCAACGACAACGGCCGCTCGTACTCCCCGACGATCGGCGGCGTCGCGCACCACCTCGACACCCTGCGCACCACGCGCGGCTACGAGTCGTTCCTGCAGTGGGGCAAGCGCACGCTGCACCGCACGGGGGCGCCGGGCCGGTTCGCGTACGACTGGTTGCACGGGCTCAAGAAGGGCCTCAAGGACGTCGTCGCGCCCCAGGGCATGTTCGAGGACCTGGGCCTGAAGTACGTGGGCCCCGTGGACGGTCACGACGAGCTGGCGATGGAGCACGCGCTGCGCCGCGCCAAGGCCTACGGCGGGCCGGTCATCGTGCACGCGATCACCGAGAAGGGCCGCGGCTACACGCCCGCCGAGCAGGACGTGGCCGACCGCTTCCACGCCGTCGGGCGGATCCACCCCGAGACCGGGCTGCCCGTCGCGCCGTCCCGGTTCGGCTGGACCAAGGTCTTCGCCGACGAGATGGTCAAGGTCGGCAGGGCGCGTACGGACGTCGTCGCGATCACGGCGGCCATGCTGCACCCCGTCGGCCTCGCGCCGTTCGCCGAGGAGTTCCCGGACCGGACCTTCGACGTCGGCATCGCCGAGCAGCACGCCGTCACGTCCGCGGCGGGCATGGCGTTCGCCGGGCTGCACCCGGTGGTGGCCGTGTACGCCACGTTCCTCAACCGGGCGTTCGACCAGGTCCTCATGGACGTCGCTCTGCACTCCGCCGGCGTGACGTTCGTGCTCGACCGGGCGGGGCTGACCGGCGACGACGGCGCGTCGCACAACGGCATGTGGGACATGGCGATGCTGCGCATCGTGCCCGGCCTGCGCCTCGCGGCCCCCCGCGACGAGCCCACGCTGCGCGCGGCGCTGCGCACCGCGGTGGACGTCGACGACGCCCCCACGGTGATCCGCTACGCCAAGGGCGCGCTGACCGACGAGATCCCCGCGGTGGCCGAGCTCGACGGCGTGGACGTCGTCGCGCGGCATGTCCCGGGCGCCGGCGCGGCGGCGGGCAGGCGCGTCCTGGTCGTCGGCGTCGGGTCGATGGCCGGCGCGGCCCTCGCGGCCGGGGAGTCGCTCGCCGCCCACGGTCTCGAGGTGGACGTCGTCGCCCCGACGTGGGTGCTGCCCGTGCCGGAGGCGCTGGTCAAGCTGGCGGGGGAGCACGACCTGGTGCTCACCCTCGAGGACGGCCTCGTCGACGGCGGCGTCGGCGCCACCGTCGCCCAGCGGGCGGCGGAGCAGGGTGTGCGCACGCCGTTCGTGCACCGCGGCGTGTCGAAGAGCTTCCTCGACCACGCGACCCGCGACCAGGTGCTCACCGCGCAGCGGATGCGCGCGGAGGACGCCGTGCGCGCGGCGCTGGCGGCGCTCGCGGACGCCTGAGACGCTTGCCCTCGGGCTGTGGTCCGCGGGTAGCCTCGCCGCATGATCTGGCTCCTGGACCTCGACAACACGCTCGTCGACCGCGCGGCGGCCTTCGGGGCGTGGGCGTCGGACGCCGTCGCGCAGGTGGGCGGCACCGCGGACGACCTGGCGGCGATCGTCGCCGCCGACGAGGGCGGGCACGGCTCGAAGGAGGCGCTCGCGCGCGTCATCGTCGACCGGCTCGGCTGGCCGGACGACGTGCCCGCGGCGATCGAGCGGTTCCGGGCGGGCATCCTCGCGGGCATCCGCCCCTACGACGGCGTCCTGCGCTCCCTCGAGGTGCTGCGCGCGGCGGGCCATCGTGTCGCCGTGGTCACGAACGGCGCGTCCGCCCAGCAGCGCGGCAAGATCGCGCGCTGCGGCATCGAGCCGCACGTCGACGCGATCGTCGTCTCCGGGGAGGAGGGCGTCGCCAAGCCCGACCCGCGCCTCGTGGAGGTCGCCCTCGACAGGCTCGGGGCGTCGGACGTCGACCGTCGTGACGTGTGGATGATCGGCGACGCCGCGCACGCGGACGTCGCCGTGGGACGGGCCGCGGGCACGCGGACCGGCTGGGTGTCCCACGGCCGGGCCTGGCAGGGCGGCGACCGGCCGGACGTCGTCGCACCTGCGACGCGCGAGGTGATCGCGCTCGCCGCTTCCCCGCGGTCGCGGGGTGCGGTGGGTTGACCCCGCGCACCGTGTGTCTGGGACGTCACAGGCCGTCAGAGCATCTTGTGAAAGTTTTCACGATATCCTCGGGGTAGTGGACGACCCGAAGGAGCGAGGCATGACGACCGACGCGGTATCCGCCACGATCGACACCACGACGAGCACGGCCTGGCGAGGGTTCGCCCCCGGGCCGTGGTGCGACGAGGTCGACGTGCGGGACTTCCTCCAGCGCAACTACGCCCCCTACGAGGGCGACGCCTCGTTCCTCGCGGGACCGACGGAGCGCACCACCGGGGTGTGGAGCCGGCTCTCGGCGATGTTCCCGGCCGAGCGCGCCAAGGGCGTCCACGACGTCGACCCGCACACCCCGGCAGGCATCACCGCGCACGGCCCCGGCTACATCGACGCCGACGCCGAGCTCATCGTCGGGCTGCAGACCGACGCGCCCCTCAAGCGGGCGATCATGCCGAACGGCGGCTGGCGCATGGTGGCCGGCGCGCTGAAGACCTACGGCTACCCCGTCGACGAGGACCTCGAGAAGTTCTTCACGACGCACCGCAAGACGCACAACCAGGCCGTCTTCGACGTCTACCCCCCGGCCGTGCGCGCCGCGCGCAGCTCTCACCTCATCACCGGCCTGCCCGACGCGTACGGGCGCGGCCGCATCATCGGCGACTACCGGCGCGTGGCGCTGTACGGCGTCGACCGGCTGATCGAGGCGAAGAAGGTCGACAAGCTCCTGCTCGACACCGAGCCGTTCAGCGAGCGGGTCGCGCAGGAGCGCGAGGAGCACGCCGAGCAGATCCGGGCGTTGGGTGAGCTCAAGGAGATGGCCGCGTCCTACGGGTATGACGTCTCGGGGCCGGCCACGAACGCCCGCGAGGCCGTCCAGTGGCTGTACTTCGGCTTCCTCGCCGCGGTCAAGGAGCAGAACGGCGCCGCGATGTCCCTCGGCCGCACGTCGACGTTCCTGGACGTGTACCTGGACCGCGACCTGCGCGCCGGCGTGATCGACGAGTCGCGGGCGCAGGAGCTCATGGACGACTTCGTCATCAAGCTGCGCATCGTGCGGTTCCTGCGCACCCCCGAGTACGACGCGCTGTTCTCCGGCGACCCGACGTGGGTCACCGAGACCATCGGCGGCATGGGGTCGGACGGGCGGCCGCTCGTCACCAAGAACTCGTTCCGCATGCTGCAGACCCTGTACAACCTGGGCCCGGCACCCGAGCCCAACATGACCGTGTTCTGGAGCGACCGCCTGCCGGCGGGCTTCAAGGACTTCTGCGCCCAGGTCTCGATCGACACCTCCGCCGTGCAGTACGAGTCGGACGACGAGATCCGCGCGGCCTGGGGGGACGACGCGGGCATCGCCTGCTGCGTGTCCCCGATGGCGATCGGCAAGCAGATGCAGTTCTTCGGTGCGCGGGTCAACCTCGCCAAGGCGCTGCTGTACGCGATCAACGGCGGCCGCGACGAGATCACCGGCGCGCAGGTCTCGCCCGCGTTCCCGCCGGTGACGCCCGGCCTGGCGCTCGACTACGAGGACGTGCGGGACCGCTTCGACCGCACCATGGACTGGCTCGCGGAGACCTACGTCGAGGCGCTCAACTGCATCCACTGGTCCCACGACAAGTACGCGTACGAGCGTCTGGAGATGGCGCTGCACGACCGCGAGGTGCTGCGCACCATGGCCTGCGGCATCGCGGGGCTCGCCGTGGCCGCGGACTCGCTGTCCGCCATCCGCTACGCGACCGTGACCCCGGTCCTCGACGACCGCGGCGTCGTCGTCGACTACGTCACGGACGGCGACTGGCCCGCGTACGGCAACGACGACGACCGCGTGGACGACATCGCGGTCGAGCTGGTCGAGTCGTTCATGGCCAAGGTGCGCAGGCACCGGACCTACCGCGACGCCGTCCCTACCCAGTCGGTGCTGACCATCACCTCCAACGTGGTGTACGGCAAGGCCACCGGGAACACGCCGGACGGCCGCCGCGCGGGCGAGCCGTTCTCCCCGGGCGCCAACCCGATGAACGGACGCGACACGCACGGCATGCTCGCCTCGGCCCTGTCGGTCGCCAAGCTGCCCTACGCGCAGGCGCAGGACGGGATCTCGCTGACCAACACCGTGGTCCCCGCCGGCCTGGGCCGCACGCGCGACGAGCAGGTGGGCAAC
Source organism: Isoptericola luteus (assembly GCF_020297055.1). Classification (GTDB taxonomy): domain Bacteria; phylum Actinomycetota; class Actinomycetes; order Actinomycetales; family Cellulomonadaceae; genus Isoptericola; species Isoptericola luteus. The sequence goes on from NZ_JAIXCQ010000007.1 coordinate 90,485, forward strand.
CTCGTCGGCCTGCTCGACGCCTCGTTCGGCGCGGGCGGCTACCACATGAACGTGAACGTGCTCGTGCGCGAGACGCTCACCGATGCCATGGAGCACCCCGAGAAGTACCCGCAGCTGACGATCCGCGTGTCGGGCTACGCGGTGAACTTCGTGCGGCTCACCCGCGAGCAGCAGCTCGACGTGCTGTCGCGCACCTTCCACGGGGAGCTCTGAGATGACTGCCGGCCCGGCGACCCTGGATGCCCCCTCGTCCCGGCGCCGGGCCGGCGCAGGCCTGCGGGGCATGGAGACGGCCGACGTCGACCGGGACGAGCGGCTCGCGCTGATGCGGACGGGCGAGCTCGGCTCCGTGCACTCCTGGGAGCTCGTCACCGCCGTCGACGGCCCCGGGACCCGCCTGACCGTGTTCCTGTCCGGGTGCCCGCTGCGGTGCCTGTACTGCCACAACCCGGACACGCTGGCGATGAAGGACGGCGAGCCGGTGCTCGCCGAGGACCTGCTGGCACGGGTGGCGCGGTACCGCGGCATCTTCGCCGCGACGGGTGGCGGGATCACCCTCTCCGGGGGCGAGGTGCTCATGCAGCCCGCCTTCGCGGCGCGCGTGCTGCGCGGGGCGAAGGAGCTCGGCGTGCACACCACGCTGGACACCTCCGGGTTCCTCGGGGCGAACGCGACGGACGCGATGCTGGACGACACGGACCTCGTGCTGCTCGACATCAAGGCGGGCGACGAGGAGACGTACCGCCGGGTCACGGGGCGGTCCCTGGCCCCGACCCTGCGGTTCGGGCGGCACCTCGCCGAGCGCGGCGTGCGGGTCTGGGTGCGCTTCGTGCTGGTCCCCGGGCTGACGGACGACCCACGCCAGGTCGGCCTCGTGGCCGACCACGCCGCCGCGATCGAGGCGGTGCGCCCCGGCACGGTGGAGCGCGTCGAGGTGCTGCCGTTCCACCAGATGGCCCGCGACAAGTGGGCCGAGCTGGGCCGCACCTACGAGCTCGCGGACACGCCGCCGCCCACGGCGGCCGCCACCGAGGCCGTGCGCGAGGTGTTCCGGTCCCGCGGCCTGACGACGTACTGAGCTAGCGTGGGCGCCATGACGACCCCCGAGGACGCGGGCTCCGGCAGCGCCGCGCTGACACCGCTCGACGAGGACTGGTCGACGGCGCTGGCGGTGGTCGCGCACCCCGACGACATGGAGTTCGGGGCCGCGGCGGCGGTCGCCCGATGGACCGGCCAGGGCAAGCGCGTCGCGTACGTCATGGTCACCAGCGGCGAGGCCGGGATCGACGGCCTGCACCCGGACGAGTCGCGGCGCGTGCGGGAGGCGGAGCAGATCGCCTCGGCCCGGGCCGTGGGCGTCACGGAGGTCGAGTTCCTGGGCTTTCCCGACGGCGTGATCGAGTACGGCCTCCCGCTGCGCCGCGCGATCGCGGGCGCGATCCGCCGGCACCGCCCCGAGGTGGTCGTCACCGGCAACTACCGCGAGTCGTTCCCCGGCGGGATGCTCAACCAGGCCGACCACGTCGCCACCGGGCGCGCCGTCGTCGACGCCGTCCGCGACGCCGGGAACCGCTGGGTGTTCGCCGACCAGCTCGAGGCCGACGGGCTCGAACCCTGGGGCGGCGTGCGGCAGGTCTGGGTGGCGGGGTCCCCGGACGCCGCGCACGCCGTCGACGTCACCGCCACCTTCGACGCGGGCGTCGCCTCCCTGCGCGCGCACGCGGCCTACCTCGACGGGCTCGGCTGGGACGGCTTCGACCCCGCCGAGTTCCTCGGCGGCATGACGACAAAGACCGGGGCGGCGTTCGGGACCCGGCACGCGACGGCCTTCGAGGTGCTCAGGATGGGCTGGGAGGACTGACCCGCTGGGCGCTCGCCGCGCCGTCGCGTGCTGCGATGCGGCGCTAGGCGTGCGTCGCGGCGACCGCCCGCTCGACGACGTGACGTGCGTCGCCGTCGCCCTCCGCGAGCCAGGCGCGCTGACGCGCGGCGCCGTCGCCGCCCGCCCAGAGCCGCCCGAGGAGCTCGGTGACGTCATCCAGGTCGCCGGAGTCCGCCAGGGCCTCGCGCACGTGTGCGACGAGCTCGCCGACGGCGTCGTGCGCGGGCACCGGCCGCCACGTGCGCGGGGACAGCAGCACCTCGCTGAGCCCGGACCGGCCGGCCCGCCAGGAGGCCGCGCGCAGCAGCTCGGTGTGCAGCTCCGGCGCGGGAAGACCGTCGGCGGTCTCGCGCGCCGCGGTCTCCACGAGCGCCCGCGCGAGCGCCGCCAGCAGCGTCGCCGTGTCCGCCTCGAGGCAGACGTCGGCGATGCGGATCTCGACCGTCGGGTACCTCGCGGACAGGCGGGCGTCGTAGAAGACCATGTTCTGGTCGAGGACGGTCCCGGTGGCCACCAGCGCGGCGACCGAGTCGTGGTACGCCTGCGGGCTGCCGAACGCCCGGGTCGGCCCGGCCGTGGGCCAGCGGGCCCAGACCTGTGAGCGGAAGCTGGCGTAGCCCGAGTCCTCTCCCTGCCAGAACGGCGAGTTCGCGCTCAGGGCGAGCAGCACCGACAACCACGGCCCGATCCGGTCCAGCACGGCGACGCCCTCCGTGTCGTCGGCGACCGCGACGTGCACGTGGCACCCGCTGGTGAGCTGCTCGCGCGCCGTGAGCCCGAAGCGGGCGCGGGCCTCGAGGTAGCGCAGGCTGGGCACGGTGGTGCCCTCGAAGGGCAGCGGCGACGTGGCGAGCGCCGCGACCCGGGCACCCACCCGGTCCGCGGCCGCCTGCGCCCTGGCGCGCCCCGCGCGGATCTCGCCGGCCAGGTCGGACAGCCCGCGGCGCGGGTGCGTCGCCGTCTCGAGCTGCTCCTCCATGAACTCCGTCTCGAGCGCTCCGGCGCCCTTGCCGTGGGGGCTCGCGACAGCCCTGGCCGTCTCCGAGGACTCGAGGGCCTCGGACGCCTTCGCGACCGGGCCCCCGTCCGCCCCCACCAGCAAGAACTCTTCCTCGACGCCCATGGTGCGTTCCATGCGGGAAGTCTCACACGGTGGGGCCGTTGCCGCTCGGGTCGCCTCAGCCGTAGATCTTCGCCGCGTACGCCGGGCCGTAGTACTCGTCGAGGTCGGCGACGGTGTCGTCGGGGCGCTCCAGCGCCTGCGCCAGCACCGCCCGCCGCGGGACGGCGTCGGGGGCCCAGGTCTCCGGGTCCCAGAGGCGGGAGCGCAGGAACGCCTTCGGGCAGTGGTGGAAGACCTCCCGCACGGACACCTCGAGCACGAGGGTGGGCACGTGCCCCCGCACCGTCAGGTCCGGCGCGTAGGGGACGTCGCGCAGCACGCGCGCGGTGCCGTTCACGCGCAGGGTGTCGGTGCGTCCCGGCACGACGAAGACCAGCCCGACCTCGGGGTTGGCGAGAACGTTGTGGAACCCGTCGGCGCGGCGGTTGCCAGGGCGCTCGGGCAGGGCGATCGTGACGTCGTCGAGCACGTGCGCGAACCCGGCGGGGTCGCCCTTCGGGGAGACGTCGGCGTACCCGTCCGCGTCGGCCGTGGCCACGAAGCACAGGGGAGAGGCGGCCAGCCACTGCCGGTCCAGGTCGTGCAGGCGTGGCCGGACCTTGCGCCGTGCGGTCGGGAGCGGTTCGCCGACGACCTCCTCGAGCTCGGCGACGGACGTGAGGGGCGTGCCTCCGTGGTCCATGGCACCAACTTAGCGCCGGTGACGAGGGTGCCGTGAGGGCGAGGGACGCCGGTGGACACGTGGGCAGACGCCGACGGCCGGCCCTCGGGCGTGAGGGCCGGCCGCCGGGCCGCCGGGCCGCGGGGCGGCCGGCGGATCCCCGTGAGGAGAGTGTCGGATCGTGTCAGGCGACGGACGACTCGGGGATTCCTGCGACGCCGTCGGGCAGCAGCCGGCGGCCGAGCACGCGCTCGCTGTAGCCGGTGCGGTCCAGGTACGGCGTGATACCACCGGTGTGGAAGCCCCACCCGGCGCCGAGGATCATGCACAGGTCGATCTGCTGCGGCGCGGCCACGACGCCCTCGTCGAGCATGTGCCCGATCTCGGTCGCCAGGGCGGTGAGCACCGAGTCCAGCACGCCCGCGGCGTCGAGGACCCCGGGCTCGCCCGCGCGGGCGGGGCCGAAGACGTCCTGGACCGCGGGGTCGACGGGCTTGGGCAGGCCGGGCGCCGGGGCGTCCAGCACGACGCGCGTGGAGTCGGCGACGATCTTCTCGAGCCCGGGCGACGTCGGGAAGCGGTCGCCGAGGTCCTCGCGCAGCGACGTGAGCACGTGCAGGCCCACCGCCGGCCCCACCAGGTCGAACAGCGCGAAGGTCGGCATGGGCAGGCCGAGCGGGGCGAGCGCCGTGTCGGCGACCTCGACGGGCGTGCCGTTCTCGATCGCCTCGACGACCTTGCCCATCACGAGCACGAGCAGGCGGTTGACGACGAAGCCGGGACGGTCGGCGACGAGCACCGCCGTCTTGCGCAGCTTCTTCGTGACGGCGAACGCCGTGGCGAGGGCCTCGGGCGACGTCTCGGTCGCCTGCACCACCTCGACCAGGGGCATCTGGGCCACCGGGTTGAAGAAGTGGATGCCCACGACCCGCTCGGGGTGGCGCAGGTCCGCGGCCATCTCCGTGACCGACAGCGCCGAGGTGTTCGTCGCGAGGACGGTGTCCTCGCCGACGATGTCCTCGAGCTCGGCGAAGACCTTCTTCTTGAGGCCCATGACCTCGGTCACGGCCTCGATGACGAGGTCGCAGGACGCGAAGTCGCCGATCTCGGTGGTGCCGGTGATGCTCGCGGAGATCCGCGAGGCGGCCGCGGGCGTCATCCGGCCGCGAGACACGAGCTTGTCGGTGGTGGCCTTGACGAAGCCGAGGCCCTTGGCCACGCGCTCGGAGTCGAGGTCCCGCATGACGACGGGCACGCCGAGCCGCTGCGAGACGAGCAGGGCGATCTGGGCGGCCATGAGGCCCGCGCCCACGATGCCGACCCGGGTCACCGGGCGGGCGAGCTTCGGGTCGGGCGCGCCGGCCGGCTTCTTGCCGCCGGACACGAGCTGGAACGCGTACACGCTCGCGCGCATCTCGTCGGTCATGATGAGGTCCGCCAGCGCCACGTCCTCGGCCTCGAAGGCCTCGGCACGGGTCGCGTTGCGGGCCGCGGCCATGAGGTCGAGCGCGCGGTAGGGCGCCGGGCGCGAGCCCGCCACCACGGCGTCGAGCTGCTTGCGCGCGCCCGCGACGACGGCGTCCCACACGGGCTGCGGGTCGAGCTCGCGGCGGGTCACGGTGACCTCGCCGCGCACGACGCGGGCCGCCCACGCGATGGACTGCTCGAGGAAGTCCGCCGCCTCGAACAGCTCGTCGACGAGGCCGATCTCGTGGGCCTCCGCGGGCTTGTACGGCCGCTGCGCGGCGGGCCGCGTGAGGATGACCTCCAGGGCCTTCTCGATGCCGACCAGGCGGGGCACCAGGTAGGCGCCGCCCCAGCCGGGCACGAGGCCCAGGCCGGTCTCCGGCAGGGCGAGTGCCGGGGCGTCGGACGCGACCGTGCGGTAGTCGCAGTTCAGGGCGACCTCGAGGCCGCCGCCCAGGGCCAGGCCGTTGACGAACGCGAACGTGGGCACGCCCATGGTGTGCAGCAGCTCGTAGGCGGCGTGACCGCTGCGGCCGAGCTCGAGAGCCTGCTCGTGCGACGTCACCGTGGACACCTGGAGCAGGTCCGCGCCGGCGGCGAGGAAGTACGGCTTGCCGGTGACGGCGACCGCGGCGATCTCGCCGCGGCCCGCGCGCTCCTGCTGGGCGGTCAGCGCGGCCGTGAGCTCGGCCATGCCGAGCGGTCCGAGCGTGCTCGGCTTGGTGTGGTCGAGCCCGTTGTCGAGCGTGACGAGTGCGAGGGTGCCGGCGCCGCCGGGGAGCTCGACGTCGCGCACCAGCGCGTGGGTGACGCGCTCGGTGCGGGGCTCAGAGGTGGTCGTGGTCATGTGTGGTCAGTCCTCCTGTGCCGAGACGTGGCCCGAGTAGTCGGCGTGGTGCGGGTTCTCCCAGATCACGGTGCCGCCCTGGCCGAGGCCCACGCACATCGTCGTGATGCCGTAGCGCACCTCGGGGTGCCGGGTGAACTGGTGGGCGAGCTGCATCATGAGGCGCACGCCGGAGCTGGCCAGCGGGTGGCCCATCGCGATGGCGCCGCCGTACGGGTTGACCCGCTCGTCGTCGTCGGCGATGCCGTAGTGGTCGAGGAAGCTGAGCACCTGGACGGCGAAGGCCTCGTTGATCTCGAACAGGCCGATGTCGTCGATGGTCAGGCCGGCCTGGGCGAGGGCCTTGTCGGTGGCGGGGACCGGGCCGTAGCCCATGATCGACGGGTCGACGCCCGCGAACGCGGAGGCGACCAGGCGCATGCCGACCGGCAGCCCCAGCTCGGCGGCAACGTCACCCGAGGCGAGCAGCGCGGCGGTGGCGCCGTCGGTCAAGGGGGAGGCGTTGCCGGCCGTGACGCGGCCGCCAGGGCGGAACGGCGTCTTGAGGTTCGCGATGCCCTCGACGGTGGTCCCCGGGCGGGGCAGCTCGTCGGCGGTGGCCAGGCCCCAGCCCTGCTCGACCGAGCGCACCGCGACGGGGACGATCTCCGGGCCGACGTCGCCGTTCGCGACCGCCTTGGCGTACTTGGCCTGGCTGCCCACGGCGTAGGCGTCCGCGCGCTCCTTGGTCAGGTGCGGGAACTTGTCGTGCAGGTTCTCCGCGGTGACGCCCATGTTGAGCGCCTCCGGGTCCACGAGGCGCTCGGCCAGGAACCGCGGGTTCGGCTCGGCGTCGAAGCCCATCGGGTGGCGGCCCATGTGCTCGACGCCGCCCGCGACGACGACGTCGGCGTTGCCGAACGCGATGCCCGAGGCCGTCGTGGTGACGGCCGTCATGGCGCCCGCGCACATGCGGTCGATCGCGAAGCCGGGGACGGACGCCGGCAGGCCGGCCAGCATGCCCACCGTGCGACCGAGGGTCAGGCCCTGGTCGCCCTGCTGGGTCGTGGCGGCGATGGCGACCTCGTCGACCCGGTCGCCGGGAAGCTCGGGGTGGCGGCGCAGGAGCTCGCGCACGGCCTTGACGACGAGGTCGTCGGCGCGGGTCTCGGCGAACAGGCCGTCGGGCCGCGCCTTGCCGAACGGCGTGCGCACGCCCTCGACGAAGACCACGTCGCGCAGCGCGCGGCGGGCAGGGTTCCGGGTGGTGCCGGGGGCGTTCTGGGTGGCCAGCTCGCTGGGCACCCCGGCGGGCACCTCGCTCGACACAGTCATGGCAGCTCCATCCGATTGCGATGGTCGGGACTTCGGCGTCCGACGAGCGACGCCGCTCAGGGAGCACGGGCAGCGGGTGGCCGTGCTGCGGTACACGCTACCGCGAGTACCGGTAAAAGGATAGACCACCCTGAGACGCGGTATCACCGCACGTCGTCAGGCTCTCGTGCACGTCCCGGTGCACGCGGCACAGCCAGGTGCGAACGCGCGCGACCGGTCAGGCCCAGGTGCACCGGTACGTGCACCAGGGCCTGACAGCTCAAGGGTCAGGGAACGGCGAGGACGGGCGCGAGACGGCCCGCCAACAGGTCGATCTGCCAGGGCCGTGCGCCGCGCCCGCGCAGGAACGCGGCGACCTCGTCCGCTCCGCCAGGCTCGGGCGGAGTCCAGCACAGGCGGCGCAGGGCGTCGGGCTGCAACAGGTTCTCCGCTGGCACCGAGAGCCCCGTGGACAGCTCGGCCACGACCTCGCGGGCCTCGGCGAGACGCCGGGCTGCGACGGGGTCTCGGTCCGCCCAGGTACGCGGCTGGGGCGGTCCGTCGGTCTTGGGCCCGCGCAGGGAGGGCAGCTGCTCCTCGGGCAGCGCGAGCGCCTCGTCGATCGCGCGCTGCCAGGCGGGGGCACGGCGACGGGTCGCCTTGCCGGCGAACTCGGGCAGCGCGGTGAGCTGCGGCACCGTGCGCGGCAGCACCCGTGCGGCGGCGACGATCGCCCGGTCGGGCAGCACACGGCCGGGGGCGACATCGCGGGCGCGGGCGCTGGCGTCGCGGGCGAACCAGAGGCTGCGCACCACCGCGAGCCGCCGCCGGTCGCGCAGGGCGTGGCTGCCCGACGTACGCCGCCAGGGGTCCGGGCGCGGCGGTGGCGGCGTGGCGGTGCGCACCGCCTCGAACTCCTGCGCCGCCCACTCGGCCTTCCCGGCCGCGTCGAGGCGCTCGGCCAGCAGGTCGCGCAGCTCGACGAGCACCTCGACGTCGAGGGCCGCGTACCGCAGCCAGTCCTCCGGCAGGGGGCGTGTGGACCAGTCGACCGCCGAGTGCTCCTTCGCCAGGCCGAGCCCGAGCAGCTCGGCCACGACGGCGGCGAGCCCGACGCGCTCCATCCCGAGCAGCCGCGCGGCGAGCTCGGTGTCGAAGACGCGGGCCGGCCGCAGGCCGTGCTCGGCGAGGCCCGGCAGGTCCTGGGACGCGGCGTGCAGCACCCACTCGACGTCGCCGACGGCGTCGCCGAGCGGGGACATGTCCGGGACCCCCACGGGGTCGACCAGCGCGGTGCCCGCCCCCTCGCGGCGGACCTGCACCAGGTAGGTGGCCTGACCGTAGCGGTAGCCGGAGGCGCGCTCGGCGTCCGCCGCGACCGGCCCGGTGCCCCCGCCGAACCGCTCCACGACGCGTGCGAAGGCCTCCGCGGAGTCGATCACGCGCCCGACGCCGTCGGCGGGCTCGGTCAACGGGGTCACGTCGGGTGCGGTCGGCGGCAGGGTGGAGCTCATGGACCCAGGGTAGGAGGTCGTGCGCGGGAGGAGAGCGCGGTGACACCGTCGGGCAGCGGCGGCAGGCCTCCCGCGGTGGCCATGAGGTCGGCCCAGACCGCCAGGTGCGCCCCGAGGTCCGTGTCCTCGGGCGTCCACGACGCGCGGATCTCCAGGTCGACGGCGTCGGGTGTCGACGACAGCGCCCCGAAGCTCTGCGAGACGACGCGGGTCACGGTCCCGCCCGCGCTGCGGACCGCCACCCGCGCGGTGCCGAGCGCCTCCGTGACCCACGACCACGCGACCTCGGCCAGCAGCGGGTCGGCGGCGAGCTCGGGCTCGAGCGTGGCCCGTACCAGCGTCACGACGCGGAAGGTCCCGTGCCAGGTCTCCTGCCCCTGCGGGTCGTGCAGGACGACGAAGCGCCCCGAGGCGACCTCGCCGCCGTCGGTCCCGGCGCCGTCGTCGCCGGCGACGATCTCCCCCTCGAGGGCGACGGAGAACGGCGCGATCCGCGTGGGACCGGGGATCTCGGCGAGGTGCACGTCGGTGCGCAGGCGACGCTCGCGCAGCGACGCGAGGGCGGCTGCGAACGGGGCGGGGACGGGCTCCCCGGTGTGACCGGTCACACGGGCCACCGTACGGCGGGCGTCGTCGGGCGCGGGGTGCCACGCGGGTCGGCTGCACACCTCGTGTCCGGATCGTGATGGTCCGTCCACCTGGGGTGCCCGTGCGGACTAGGCTGGTCGAGGCTTGCGGGCCGGCCACGTCGCCCGCGACCGCCGGACCCCCCACCATCTCGAGGGAAGCAGGAAACGATGACAGCTCGCGCCCAGATCGGCGTCACCGGCCTGGCGGTGATGGGCCGTAACCTCGCCCGCAACTTCGCGCGGCACGGGTACACGGTCGCCGTGCACAACCGCAGCTTCGCCAAGACGCAGTCGCTGGTCGACGAGGCCGGGAGCGAGGGGGACTTCGTCCCGTCGGAGTCGATGGCGGACTTCGTCGCCTCGCTCGCCCGCCCCCGCAAGGTCGTGATCATGGTCAAGGCGGGCGCCGCCACGGACGCGGTCATCGACGAGCTCGTCCCGCTGCTGGAGTCCGGCGACATCGTCGTCGACGCCGGCAACGCCCACTTCCCCGACACGATCCGTCGCGAGGAGGCCCTCGCCGCCAAGGGCCTGCACTTCGTGGGCACCGGTGTCTCGGGCGGCGAGGAGGGTGCGCTCAACGGCCCGTCGATCATGCCCGGCGGTACCCGTGAATCGTACGAGTCCCTGGGCCCGATCCTCGAGGCGATCTCCGCGAAGGTCGACGGCACGCCGTGCTGCACGTACGTGGGACCGAACGGGGCCGGGCACTTCGTCAAGATGGTGCACAACGGCATCGAGTACGCCGACATGCAGCTCATCGCCGAGGCGTACGACCTGCTCAAGCAGGGCCTCGGTGCGTCGGCCGCCGAGATCGGCCAGATCTTCGCCGAGTGGAACACCGGCGACCTCGAGTCGTTCCTCATCGAGATCACGGCCGACGTGCTCCAGCACGTCGACGCCGCGACGGGCTCCGCGTTCGTCGACGTCGTCCTCGACCAGGCCGAGCAGAAGGGCACCGGACGCTGGACGGTGCAGAACGGCCTCGACCTGGGCGTGCCCATCACCGGCATCGCCGAGGCGACTTTCGCCCGCGCCCTGTCCGGCTCGGTGCCGCAGCGCGAGGCCGCCCGTGCGGCGCTCCGGGCGGACGCGACCCCCCTGCAGGTCACCGACCGCGCCGCGTTCATCGAGGACGTGCGCCAGGCGCTGTACGCCTCGAAGGTCGTCGCGTACTCGCAGGGCTTCGACCAGATCGCGGCGGCCTCGGCCGAGCACGGCTGGGACATCGACCGCGGCGCCATGGCCCGCATCTGGCGCGGCGGCTGCATTATCCGTGCCCGGTTCCTCAACCGGATCACGGAGGCCTACGAGCGCGACCAGGACCTGGCGCTGCTGCTGGCCGACCCGTACTTCACCGACGCCGTCGGCAACGGCCTCGCTGCGTGGCGCCGCGTCGTCGCGCAGGCCGCGACCGCGGGCATCCCCGCGCCGGCGTTCTCGTCCTCGCTCGCCTACTACGACGGCGTGCGCGCGGACCGCCTCCCGGCGGCCCTCATCCAGGCCCAGCGCGACTTCTTCGGCGCCCACACCTACCGGCGCGCCGACCGCGAGGGTACTTTCCACACCGAGTGGTCGGCCGACCGCTCCGAGCAGGAGGCGTGACCACACCCGTGAGCAGCACCAGCACGGCCGCCCAGGGCACCGGCGCCACCGCGTCCGGCCCGGGCTTCCGTCCCGTCATCGTCGGCTCCGACATCGGGGTCTACGCCCTCGCCCGTTCCTTCCACGAGCGGTACGCGGTGCGGACCACCGTGGTCGCGTTCGCCGAGCCCGGCCCGATCGCGCACTCGCGGATCGTCGACACCGTGCTCTCGGGTGTCGAGGGGGAGCAGATCGTCGCCGCGCTGCGCAAGGTCGCCACCGACCTGTCGGCGCGCCACCCGGGCGAGCAGCTCCTGCTGCTCACCAACATGGACTGGGTGGTCCGGGTGCTCGCGCACCGCCGGGCCGAGCTCGAGTCCGCAGGGTTCGTGCTGCCGTTCGCGGACGTGGCGCTCATCGACCGCATCTCCGACAAGGCCGAGTTCCAGGAGATCTGCACCGAGCTGGGCATCCCGACGCCGGCCACCGTGATCCAGGACTTCCGCGCGGCCGCCGAGCCGGGCTGGGAGCCGGCGCCCGTCGGGTTCGACTTCCCCGTCATCGCGAAGCCCGCGAGCAGCGCCGACTACCACGACGTGCAGTTCGCCGGGAAGAAGAAGATCTTCGAGATCGCGACGCCGGCCGAGCTCGACCGGCTCATGCTGTCCCTGCGCGAGGCGGGGTTCAAGGGCCGGTTCCTGGTGCAGGAGATGATCCCCGGCGACGACACGCAGATGCGTTCGGTCACCGCGTACGCGGACACGAGCGGGCGCGTCACCCTGCGCTGCTCGGCCCGCGTGCTCCTGGAGGAGCGCACGCCGGCGGCGCGCGGCAACCCGTCGGCCATGATCGTCGAGCGGATCGACGAGATCCTCGACGCCGCCCAGCGGATCCTCGAGCACACGGGCTGGAAGGGCTTCGCGAACTTCGACGTCAAGCTCGACCCGCGCGACGGCGTGTTCAAGTTCTTCGAGCAGAACCCGCGCATCGGCCGCAACAACTACTACCTCACCGCGGGCGGGCAGAACCCGACCGAGGTGCTGGTCGACGACGTCATCGCCGGCGTCCGGCGCGCGCCGGTCACGGCCGAGCGCGAGGTGCTGTACTCGGTCGTGCCGCGCTCCCTGCTGCGGCGCTACGTGCTCGACCCCGCGCTGCGGGCCCGCGTCGTCCGGCTGCAGCGCGAGGGCAAGGCGGTCCACCCGCTGCGGTACGCGGCGGACGCCGCCCCGCGCCGGCGGCTCTACGTGCTGACGGCCCTGGTCAACCATGTCCGCAAGTACCGGCAGTTCTACCCGCTGGAGGCACTGCGGGCGAACTACGCGGCCAACTCGGCGGCGGGCTCCGGCACCGCCACGAACGGCCCGCGCCCGCACGCCCTGAAGGAGACCCCGTGAGCGCCCGCCGACTGCAGCCCGTCGTCCTCGGCGGCGACATCGGTGCCTACAGCCTCGCCCGCGCGTTCCACGAGGCGTACGGCGTGCGGTCAGTCGTCGTCTCCGGCGCCTCGACCGGCCTGGTGCGCCACTCGCGCATCCTCACGCACGTGGTGGAGCCGAGGATCGACGACCCCGAGGCGATCGTGGCCCGGCTCCGCGCGATCGCGGACCAGCACACCGACGCCGACCTGATCGTCGTGGGCTCCGCCGACTGGCTGGTGCGCACCCTGGTGCAGCACCGGGACCGGCTCGAGGACCGCTACACCGTGCCGTACGTGCGTGAGGACGTGCTGCTGCGCCTCATCGACAAGGAAGAGTTCGGGGCGCTGTGCGCCGAGCTCGGCCTGGCCCACCCCACCACGGTGGTGCACGACGTCGCGGGCGGCGGCGAGCCGGACACCAGCGGCCTGACCTTCCCGGTCATCGCCAAGGCGGCCAGCACGGCCGCCTACCACGACGTCGAGTTCGCGGGGAAGAAGAAGGTCTTCCTCGTCGAGCACCGCGAGGAGCTGGTCGAGCTGCTCGGCCGGGTCCGCGACGCCGGGTACGCCGGGTCGTTCGTCATCCAGGACTACATCCCGGGCGACGACTCGGGCATGCGGATCCTCACCTGCTACAGCGACGCGTCCGGCAAGGTCCGGTTCTCCTCGTTCGGGCACGTGCTCCTGGAGGAGCACGCCCCCGGCGCGCTGGGCAACCCGGCGGCGATCGTCACCGGCACCCAGCACGAGGTCACCGAGCAGGCGCGCCGCCTGCTGGAGCACGTCGGCTGGACGGGTGTGGCGAACTTCGACCTCAAGTACGACCCGCGCGACGGACGCTACGTGTTCTTCGAGCTCAACCCGCGGCTCGGCCGGTCGAACTTCTACGTCACCGCGACCGGGGCCAACCCGGTGAAGTTCTACGTGCACGAGCACCTGCGTGGCCTCGACCCGGACCCGCGTGCGGTGTTCGGCCCGTCCGTGCCGCTGACCGCCGACGGCGAGGTGACGACGGAGCACCTGTACACGGTGCTGCCGGGCGCGCTGCTGCGTCGCTACGTGGCCGACGACGCCACCCGCGCCCGGACCCGCACGCTGCAGCTGCGGCGGCGGGCCTCCAACCCGCTGTGGTACCGCGCCGAGTGGGACCCCCGCCGGGTCGCGTACGTGCTGGTGGCGCAGCTCAACCAGTTCCGCAAGTTCGCGCGGCACTTCCCTGTGGCGCAGTCCAGGTCCCTCGCCTGGACGGGCACGCAGGCGCAGCAGGCACCGGCCGCGCAGGGCGGCGCGTGACCGCGCCCGCCCCCCGCGCCGGGGCCGGCCCCGCCGACGACGACCGCCCGGTCGGCGTCATCGGCGGGGTCGGGCCCCTGGCGACCGCGTACTTCCTGCAGCGCGTGGTCGAGCGCACGCAGGCGGAGCGCGACCAGGAGCACGTCGACATGGTCGTGCTCAACCACGCGACCATCCCGGACCGCACCGAGTTCGTGCTGGGACGTTCGACGGCGGACCCCGGCCCCGTCCTGGCACGCGACGCACGCCGGCTCGAGCAGTTCGGCGTGCGGTTCATCGTCATGCCGTGCAACACCGCCCACTACTTCACGCAGCAGGTGCTCGACGCGATCAGCACCCCGTTCGTGTCCATCATCGACGTGACGGTCGACGCCGCACGGCGCCGCGTGCCGGGGCTGGCGCGGGTCGGGCTGCTCGCCACCGAGGGCACCGTCGCCTCGAAGGTGTACGACGACGCGTTCGCCGCGCACGGCGTCGACGTCATCGTCCCGGGCGCCGACGACCAGGCGCTCGTCAACCGGGTCATCTACGACCAGGTCAAGGCGGGCCGCCCGGCCGACCCGGACCTGCTCCGTGCCGTCGCCGCCACCCTGGTGGACCAGGGCGCGTCGGTCGTGGTGCTCGGGTGCACCGAGCTGTCCGTCGCCGCCGTCGACCACGGCCTGCTCGCCGTCGAGCCGTTCCTCGACTCCATGGACGAGCTGGTGAAGTCCACGATCAGCACCGCGGGTCACCAGGTCCGCTGAGCCTGCGGTGGCGCACCTCCGGCTCAGTCGACGATCGCGCTGGTACCCGCCAGCAGGTGCAGCACCGGCACCTTGAGGTCCGCGCGGGCACGCGACGCCCAGTCGGAGTGGAACGTGTCCTCCACCGCGTGCGGGTACGTGACGACGACGACGTCGAGCACGCGGTCGTCGTCGTCCGCGCCGGGGGCGTTGTGCGCCGCGACCACGGTGCGCAGAGCGGGCACCGGGTCGTCGTCGGTGACCGTGCCGTCCGCGCGGGCGCCGGCCGCGCTGAGCGCCTCCAGCGATCCGGCGAGCTGCTCTGCGGCCGTGGCCGTCGCCTGCGCGGGGGTGGGCTCCTTGCCGAGGATCTCGTCCCACGCCTCGCGCAGCTCACCGGTCCCGACGTGGTCGATGATCGAGGTGATGAGGTTGCGCTCGGTGTCGGCCGGCACGAGCACGCGGTAGCGCACCTCCTGGTCGGGGTGCATCGACAGGACGTGCGCGACGTCGGTGTCCGTCAGGGTGTCCTCGGTGAGGATGATCGTGGTCGGCATGGCAGCACGCTAGTTCAGCGCGCGGGTCGCGCGCGAGGCATGCCCCGGGGAAACGCGTCCGCCGCCGGCAGGCGCTGGCGCTGGGATCAGCGCAGCGCCCACCGGGCGAGCATCGTGCCAGGCCCCGGCGCGTGCAGCAGGTGCCCGAGACGTGCAGGGCGCAGCGCCGGGCCGGACGGGGCGTCCTCGCCCGGCATCCCCGGTGCCACGATCCGTCCCGCTCCCGCCCCCGCGAGGTGGGGGCTGGTCGTGACGCACAGGTCGTCGACGAGCTCGGCGCGCAGCATCGCGTCGAGCAGGTGCGGCCCGCCCTCGCAGAGCACGTGCCCGAGCCCCCGCGCGGCGAGCGCGTCGAGACCGGCCCTCAGGTCGACGGCCCCCGGGTCGGCGGCACCGGCCGCCGCGGTGCCGGAGGGCGGGGCCGGGGCGGCCACGATCACGCGGTCGGCCGGGAGCACGGCTGCGGCGGCAGGTGCGCCCAGGTCCCCGGTGATGACGTACGGCGGGCGCTCGGCCGCCGCGAGGGCGACGGGCACCTGTCCCGTGCGGGTCACGAGCGCGAGCTCCAGGGGTGCGTCCGGGGCGGCCTCCCCGGTGGCGATGCCCGGGGTCCGGCGCAGCGCCGTGTACCCCTCGGCGCGAGCCGTGCCGGCACCGACCAGCACGACGTCCGCGAGGGCCCGCAGCACGCGGAAGACCCGCCAGTCGGCGGCGTCGTTGATCGAGCCGGAGAGGTGGTCGGGACCCCAGGCGGCGCCGTCCACGGTGCTGATCATGTTGGCCCACACGTGGCGCGGTGCCTGCGGAGCGTAGAGCGCCGCCAGACGCTCCTCGGCGGGGTCGGCCGGCAGTCGGCCACCGGCGGGGACGACGAGGTCGAGGGGCGTCTCGCTGGGCACGGGGGCGGAGTCGGTGGCAGAGGTCACAGCGGCAGGTTACTGGCGCGGCGTAATCTTGTCGGTCGTGACGATCACCCAGCGCGCTACCGGACCGGCCGACTCCTCGAGCACGGGGACGTCGTCGGCTTCCGACGGTGCAGGCGGTGTCCGGTCGCTCACCCACGTACGGCCCCTGGTCTCGCCCGAGCGGCTCCTGGCGGACCTCGTGCCGCCGCGCCACTTCGCCGAGGCGCGGTTCGCCACCTACCGGGCCGACCCGGCGCACCCGAGCCAGGCCGCGGCGCTCGACCGGCTCTCCGAGCTGGCACGGCAGGTCGTGGCCCCTCGCGCGGGCGGCCTGCGTGCCCTGCTCGCCCGCCGCCAGGCCCCGCCCGCCGTGTACCTGGACGGTGGCTTCGGCGTGGGCAAGACCCACCTGCTCACCTCGCTGGCGCACGCCGTGACCGAGCAGGCGGGCCCGGGAGTGGTCTCCGTCGGGACGTTCGTGGAGTACACCAACCTTGTCGGCGCGCTCGGGTTCCTGCCGACGGTGGAGGCCCTCGCGACGCGGCGCCTCGTGTGCATCGACGAGTTCGAGCTCGACGACCCGGGGGACACCGTCCTGATGTCGCGCCTGCTGCGCGAGCTCGCCGACCGCGGCGTGGCGCTCGCCGCGACGTCGAACACCCTGCCGGACGCGCTCGGGGAGGGCCGGTTCGCGGCCGAGGACTTCCTGCGCGAGATCCAGGCGTTGGCGGCGCGCTTCGAGGTGCTGCGGGTCGACGGCGAGGACTACCGGCACCGCGCCGTCGTCACGGAGCCGGAGCCGCTGGCGGCCGCGACGGTGCGCGAGGCGGCGCACGAGCACCCCGGCGCGGTCCTGGACGCCTTCGACGACCTGCTCGGCCACCTGGGCACCGTGCACCCGAGCCGGTACGGGGCGATGCTCGACGGGGTGGAGCTGCTGGCGCTCACCGACGTACACCCGGTGCACCAGCAGGAGGTGGCGCTGCGCCTGGTCGTGCTCGTCGACCGGCTGTACGACCGGGACGTGCCGGTGCTGCTGGGCGGCGCGGCCGGCGGCGAGGGGCAGGACCTGTTCACCCCGGAGATGCTCGCCGGCGGGTATCGCAAGAAGTACTACCGTGCGCTGTCCCGGCTGGGCGCCCTTGCCGAGGAGGGCCGCCGCCTCGCGGCGGCCGACGTCTGAGGCGCCCCGCCCTCAGGGCTTCTGCGGCACGACGCGCACCACGGCCGGTGAGCGCGGGGGCAGGGTGAGCACGCCGTCCTCGTTGCGGGTGCCGTCGGGGTCCCAGGCGAGGACGACCTGCCACGTGCCGTCCTCGACCGGCATGACGGCGTCCAGGTCGAGGCGTGCGGGCTCGCTGCCCGGGGCGACGACGATCGCGCTGCCCCCGCGCCGTCCCACGACGACGCCCGGGGTCGGAGGCACCTCGACGGGTGCGCTGACCTCCGCCGTCGAGCCCGGTCGGAGCTCGATGAGGTCACGCGTCCACCGCACGAGGCGCTCCGCCGCGTCGTCGTCGTGGGGGATCGGCACGTGCTCCGTGTCGAGGACGGGCGGGCTACCGGCGAGGATCGCGAAGGTGAGCAGGCAGGCCCGGGCGTCGTCGTCGGCACGGGACGGGACGGCGCCCTCGGGTGCGTCGTCGACGCGGGACCAGGGCACCGCGACGGCCGCGGCCGGGAGCCGGGTGAGGTCGCCGATGACGACCGACGAGGCGCGCTGGGCGGCGTGCTGGGCGCTTCGGTGGCTGGACGAGCGCCAGGAGGGCAGCGTCGGCACGGGGAAGACCTGCTCGGCGAGACGTCGCAGGTCGAGCGCCCGGTCCGGGTCCTGCGGGGACGCCAGGATGCCGTGCACGACGCCGGTGAGCCGGTCGCTGCGCCCTGGCCCGTCCGTGAGCAGGGCGAGCGGCCGGCGGAGCTGGTCGCTCAGGGTGCGGACGCTCTCGGCGAGCTCGCCGAGGAACGGGACGGGGGACCGGTCGACCAGCGCGTCGACGTCCAGCAGGAGCCCGTCGACGTGGAAGTCGCGGAACCAGCGCTCGGCGTCGGCGATGAGGAAGTCGCGCGGACCGCGGCTCCCGCTCCCGTCAAGGTTGATGCGCGGGCTGTTGCTGCCCACCGGGCCGGGCCGGGCCCCCGTACGGGGGCCGATGCGCGCGCCGGCGGCGTACGGCCCGAAGGCGTGCAGGTCCAGGGAGTCGGCGACCGCCCAGCGGTGGGGCAGGTCGAGGACGACGGCGAGGCCCAGGCCGTGCGCGGCGTCCACGAACCGCTGCAGCGCCCGCGGCCCGCCGTAAGGCCCGTGGACCGCGAAGAGCCGGACGCCGGCCTGCGGGCCGAGGTCGGGGTCGAACGCCGCCACGGGGGACAGCTCCACCGCGGACACACCCGTCTCGGCGACAGCGCCCAGGTGCGCGCGGGCGGCGTCGAGCGTCCCCTCCGCCGTGAACGTGGGCAGGTCGACGTGGAGCGTCACCACCTGGGACAGGTCCGTCCCGCGCCACTCCTGGTCGGTCCACGCGAAGTCGGGGTCGAACACGCGGGAGGGACCGTGGGGGCCGGCCGGGAGCAGAGGGCTGCACGGGTCGGGGAGGGGAGAGCCGCCGTCGACGGAGAAGAGGTAGTCCGTGCCGACGGGCAGCTCCTCGTCGGCGCGCCAGTACCCGGGCTCGTGCGCTCCGACGAGCCGCAGGTGCCGGCGCTCGTCGGGGCCACCGGGCTGGGGGAGGACGACCTCGACCGTCCGGGCGCGCGGTGCCCACACCAAGGGGCGGGCCCCCGGCCACCGGTCGCGGTGGCTGGCCTCCGGGGGAGGGGGCCCGAGCTCGGTCCGGTCGTCGAGCCGTGGATCGGCAGCGGTCACGGCGGACACTCTAGTCATCGGCGCCGACGTCCGCGGCCCGAGTCCGCCGCGCCGGGAACCCTGCTGGACGACGCCCGGAACGGACCTGGACGTGGCCCCAAGGTCCGCTGCAGGCAAAGAAAAAGTGTGCCAAGCGGCGGCGTGACGTACGGCCTGGTGCTAAAGATGAGGCATGGACAACCCCGGCAGGAAGGGGCGGGCCTCAGGTCCGCGGCCGCGAGCGGTCGAGCCCCTCGACGAGTCGATCGCCTCCCAGGCGAGGATCTCCCCCCGCAGGGTCGAGACCCTCGACCCCCACGGAGATCCCCGGGCAGGGGGAGACGCCAGCAAGGCGCCGACGAGCCTGCGCCAGACGGAGCTGCACCCGATCGAGGGTGCGTCCAGCGGCGTGTCGTGGGACGACCCCGACGAGCTCTGACGAGAGAGCCGCAGCGTGGCCCGGGTCAGCCGACGCCGAGCAGCTGCGCCGCCACGCCGGCCGCGTCCTCGGCGGTCAGGTGGTTGGTGTCCGCCCAGCCAGCCCCGCCGATGAGGATCTCGACCGCGGGGAGCTGGGTGGTGACCGAGACGCTCGTGGCGACCGACGTGTCGGCAGCCATGGCGAACACGATGCCGCCGAGGTCCTCGATCGCCGGGTGCTCGACGGCCTGGAGCGCGGAGCTGCTCTCGAGCTCGTCGGCGGTCAGGACCGTGCCGCTTCCCTCCTGCACCATGACCGTGAGCGTCCGGTTGAGGCTCATGTCCGTGGCGCCCTCCGGGATCACCCACTCGCAGTGCAGGGACCACTCTGTCAGCCCGGTCTCCTCACCCAGGACCAGCCCGTCGACGAACGTGGCCACCAGCGGTTGGACGGCCTCGCACGTGGAGTAGATGGCCGTGACGTCCGCGTACGTCGGGCCGGGCAGGTCGCCCCCGTCGCCATCGTTGCCGACCTCTCCGTCTGCGGCGGCGTCGTTCGCTGCGTCGTCGAGCTTGTCGACGACGGCGTCGAGGTCGTCTGCGGGGCCGGTGCACGCAGCCAGGGCGAAGGAGAGGAGAGGCACGGTCACCACGAGCACGGTCTTGCGCAGGTTCATGGAGGCAGCCTAGGTGCTCCGTCGCAGGTCAGGGCACGGCTCGAGAGCTTTCACCCCGCCGGTGGGCCGCCCCGGGCGCACCTCATGGCTCGCGCGGCAGCCGGTCCTGTGCGACGGGGAGGAGGCGCGGCATCCCCGCCGGGGCGACGAGGCTCAGCGCCACGTAGCGGGCCTCGGCGCGGTGCAGGCGGATGTGCTCGTCGAGCGACCACTGCGGACCGTTGGTGAGCACCATGCCGCAGGAGCAGTCGATCTCGACGCTGCCGTCCTGACCGTGACGCAGCTGTCCCACGGTGACGTGCGCGGCGCGGGCCCGCGTCTTGGCCCGGTGCATCGTGGCGGAGACGGGGCCCGGCCCGAAGTCGGCGTGCGCGGGTGCAGGCTCGTGATCCACGGGCCGAGCCTAACGGGCCGGTTCAGTGGGAGTGGGCGACGCCCGCCTCGTGCATCCGCTCGTGCTCCTCGCGCGCGGCCTGCCGGGCGGCGATCCTGGCCTGCACCTCGTCGCGGCGCAGGGGCGGGACCGTCTTGGGCGGCTGCCGCCGCGCGGGCAGCTCGCCCAGCAGCGCGGTGACGATCTCGGCGATCTCCTCTGTCGCCCGTTCACAGGGTTCGCGGGTCGCCGCCGTCGCGGACCGCTGGACGCCCGTCACCTTCCGCACGAACTGCTCGGCGGCGGCGCGGATCTCCTCGTCGGACGCGGGCGGCTCCAGCCCGCGCAGGGTGGTGATGTTGCGGCACATGCCGTCGACGCTACGCCGGAAGACCGACAGGCTGCCCGGGAAACGCTGCCTGGAACGACGAAGGCCGCCCGGTGGGCGGCCGTCGATCGATGATTCCGGTGGGCGATACTGGGATCGAACCAGTGACCTCTTCCGTGTCAGGGAAGCGCGCTACCGCTGCGCCAATCGCCCTTACGGCTGCTGCGCTCCCTGCTCCGGTGGAGGGGAGGCAGAGCGCCGAGCGGATGACGGGACTCGAACCCGCGACCCTCACCTTGGCAAGGTGATGCTCTACCAACTGAGCCACATCCGCGCGACCATCGAGGCGGGTCTCCCCGCGCTCCTGGCGCCTGATGAACAGTACGTGACCTTCGGGGCCGAGGTCCAATCGCGGCGCTGTGACCTGCGACGCGGTGACGGGATCAGGGGTGCCCGGGTTTCCGCCGTGGATCCGACCCCGCCACGGGACGACGAAGGCCCCGGACCTGCTGGTCCGGGGCCTTCGTCGTGCTGGTGGGCGATACTGGGATCGAACCAGTGACCTCTTCCGTGTCAGGGAAGCGCGCTACCGCTGCGCCAATCGCCCGAGGTGGGTACGGGATTCGAACCCGTGTATACGGCTTTGCAGGCCGCTGCCTCGCCTCTCGGCCAACCCACCTTGAGACGTGCTCTCCCTGTCGCTGCAGAAGATCGACCAGAGAGTGGGCCTCCGAGCGGATGACGGGACTCGAACCCGCGACCCTCACCTTGGCAAGGTGATGCTCTACCAACTGAGCCACATCCGCACGACCAGTTCCCGGACACCCTGCGGTGCCCGCCGTTCTGGCGCGCCCCAAACATTAGTGGACCGCTCACGGTCCGTCCAATCGCCTCACCGCACGTAGCGTTCTCGTGTGCACGAGCCGACCTCCTGGGCCACCTTCGCGGGCCGCCGCGCCCACCGCGCCGTCGAGTGCGTCGACCTGCTCGCGAACCCCGAGCGCCTCGACGCCGGCGGGCTGTGGTTCGTCGTCGCCGACTTCGAGGCCGACTTCGAGGCCGACCCGGCGGGCGACGCCGGGGCCCGCGCCGGCACGGGAAGCGCGCGAGCCTGGCGGTTCGCCGAGGCCGGGTCCGCCCCGTCCGCCGCACCGGTGGCCGGGGCCGACGGGTGGCGCGGACCCGCACCGACGTCGTGGAGCACCAGCATGGACCGGGACGCCTACTGCGGGGCGGTCGCCCGCGTGCGCGACCGCATACGCGAGGGAGACGTCTACCAGGTCAACGTGTGCCGCGTGCTCCGCGCCCCCCTCCCCGTGACGGGCGACGGCACCGAGCCGGACGCCGCGGCCCTGGCGGCGCGTCTCGCCGCCGGCAACCCCGCCCCGTACGCGGCCGCGATCCACGTCCCCGCGTCGAGCGGCCTCGAGCCCGCCTGGGTGGTCAGCGCGTCGCCGGAGCTGTACCTGGGGCTGGAGCGGGACAGCGCCGGCGCGACGCTCACGTCCGGGCCGATCAAGGGCACCGCCCGCACGCCGGAGGGCCTGGCGCCCAAGGACCGCGCCGAGAACGTCATGATCACGGACCTGGTCCGCAACGACCTGCAACGGGTGTGCCGACCGGGGAGCGTCGCGGTGACCGACCTGCTCGCCCTCGAGGAGCACCCCGGCCTGGTGCACCTCGTCTCGCGGGTTCGTGGCCGGCTGTCCGACGACGTCGCCGCGGTTCCCGGCCTCTGGGGACAGGTCCTCGCGGCGACGTTCCCGCCCGGTTCGGTGTCCGGGGCGCCGAAGTCCTCGGCGCTGCGGCTCATCCGCGAGCTGGAGACGACGCCGCGCGGACCCTACTGCGGGGCCGTCGGGTGGATCGACGCGGACGCCGGGCGGGCAGAGCTCGCCGTCGGGATCCGGACGTTCTGGTGGTCCGACGGCGTGCTGCGCTTCGGCACCGGCGCAGGGATCACCTGGGGGAGCGACCCGGCCGCGGAGTGGGCCGAGACCGAGCTCAAGGCGGCGCGCCTCGTGGGCCTCGCGTCGACAGGCGACCACCGATGAGTTCGAGGACCACGGTCTGTCTGAACCGGCATGGGGCAGGTGACGTGTGACATCGGGATCTCGCTCGACGGGTACTCCGCCGGGCCGAACCAGAGCGTGGACCAGCCGTTCGGCGACGGGGTCGGCGACGGTGAGCGGCTGCACGCCTGGATGTTCGAGCACGCCGACGCCCACGCGGACGAGCTCGCGGCGATCGTCGCCGCGGACGCGTTCGTGATGGGCCGGAACATGTTCGGGCCGGGGCGGGGCGAGTGGGACCCGGCGTGGCGGGGCTGGTGGGGCGACGACCCGCCGTACCACGCACCGGTGTTCGTGGTCACCCACCATCCGCGCGAACCGGTCGTCATGGACGGCGGCACCACGTTCCACTTCGTCACCGGTGGGGTCGACGAGGCACTGGCCCGTGCCCGCGAGGCGGCCGGGGACGGTGACGTGTCGGTCGCCGGCGGCGCCACCACGGTCAACGAGTTCCTGGCTGCCGGGCTCCTCGACGAGCTGCGGCTGCACGTCGCGCCCGTGGTGCTCGGCGTCCGGGGCTGGGAGCGCCTGTTCGACGGCGTCGGGCCGCTCGGGCTGACCGCGGTCGCCGCTCGGCACACGCCCGAGGTGACACACCTGACGTATCGGCGGTGACCGGGGTGCCGCTCGGGCACACTGGCCCCATGGGTCTCGTGATCTGGGCCGACGGACGGCTCGTGGAACAGGGTCAGGGCGCGCTGAGCGCGGTCGACCACGGTGTGACGGTCGGGGACGGCGTCTTCGAGACGTGCACCGTCTTCGACGGCCAGGTGTTCGCGCTGACGCGACACCTGGCGCGGTTGGAGCGGTCCGCGCGCGGGCTCGGGCTCGCGGCGCCCGACCTGGCGACGGTGCGCGACGGCGTCGACACCGTGCTCGCGGAGGCGAGACGCGCGGCGGGGGACTTCGACGGCAAGGTGCGCATCACCGTGACGGCAGGGCCCGGCCCGATCGGCTCCGGCCGGGTGCCGGGCGCGCAGACCGTCGTCGTCGTGGCGCAGGAGAGTGGCATGGCGCCCACGTCGCGGTCCGCCCGGTCGCCGTGGACGCGCAACGAGCACTCCGCGGTCGCCGGGCTCAAGACGACGTCCTACGCGGAGAACGTGGTCGCGCTCGCGGACGCCGTCGCCAAGGGCGGGGACGAGTCGATCTTCGCCAACACGGCCGGGCTGCTCTGCGAGGGCACCGGGTCGAACGTGTTCGTCGAGCGCGGTGGGGAGCTCGTCACCCCGCCCCTGGTGTCCGGCTGCCTCGCGGGCATCACGCGGGCGCTGCTGCTGGAGTGGGGCGCCGAGGCCGGCCTGCCGGTGCGCGAGGCGGAGCCCGACGAGCTCCCGTTCGCCGTGCTCGACGAGGTGGCGCTGGGCGAGGCTCAGCTGGCCCTGACGTCGTCGGGTCGCAACGTGCAGCCCGTGACCTGGCTGGACGGCGCGGACGTGCCCGTGGGCCCGATCTCCGCCGCGGCGCGGGAGCTGTTCGAGAAGCTGTGCCGGGAGCGCCTTGACCCGTGACGCCCGGCGCCCACCCTGCGTGTCGCCCGTCACGGCGGGGCGAGTTTGAGTCGGCACCAGTTCTGTGGCTACTATCGTCCACGCACCGGGCGATTGGCGCAGTGGTAGCGCGCTTCGTTCACACCGAAGAGGTCACTGGTTCGAACCCAGTATCGCCCACCAGCCGAAAGGCCTCCTGACCAGCGGAAACGCTGGGCAGGGGGCCTTTCGTTTTGCCGGGCAACGGGCTGGTCTAACTGCTGGTCTGTGACACTCGATCTGGCATGTGGGGGAGTGCGTCGTCGAGCTCGACGTCGGTGCGCGGTGACGGGGCGTGCGTGCAGACATCACTTCAGCGTCGACGGCCCGAGTGACGGCTTGAACTGCGTGAACGCTGTTCGTTCGACGCTCCTCGAGGCAGGTCGGCTGGTCGGTGCGGGGTTGCGGTCGGGCCCGTGAGGTGGCCACGGGTACGGCGGGGGTCGGGGGCGTTCCGAAGAGGTCACTCGGCCGTCCTGACGCTTGTTGTTCGGGCCAGCTCCGTGGCTGCGCTGGGGACGGCCGTCCACGTCGTCAGCCGACGTCATGTGTCACCTGCTCATGCGGCAGTCCCCCGGCGTGGATGTCGCAACTATCGCCTGGGCGGCGTGGCCGACCGGACGGGGTTGGGTGACTCCCGCGTTCGCACCGCGAGCTCTCGCTCGCCGTCGGCGACGAGAGGTACCGCCTGCCGCGAAGCCCTCGGCGGGCTCACCCGCGCGCTCCACGCCTCGGCGCGGGCGGGTGGTCTGGCTCCGATCGACCCACAGGGTTACACTTGCTTCAATTGCGTTTCTGATGCTGCGTTTGGGGAGGCTGTCGTGACTGATGTTCTGGACGGCGACGTGCAGACGCTGCGCGCTGCGCTGGCGCGCACGACCGACGAGGTCCGCGTGACGTTGAACCTTCCGCGGGAGGCTGCACGCAAAGTGCTCGCGCTGCTCGATGCCGAGCGCACGTCGGGCGCCGTCGTCGTGCCAACGAGGGAGCTCCTCACGACGACCGAGGCCGCGGCTCTGATCGGCGTGTCTCGTCCGACGCTGATGAAGCACGTGAGCTCCGGGGAGATCGACCACGTCATGGTCGGCAGCCATCACCGGATCAGTGCCGCATCTCTGGCGGCATTCGAGCAGGCTCGCCGTAGGCGTCGGGAGAAGGCCGCTGCCGACCTTGCGGCGTTCTCCAACGAGATCGGCCTCGACGATTGACCGTCTCGGTCGTCATCGCCGATGCGAACATCCTGTTCTCCCGGACGCTGCGCGACTACGTGCTCTACGGCGACGACGCCGGCGGCTTCGAGGTGCGCTGGAGCCCGGCGATCCTGGCAGAGATGTCGAAGAACCTGCGGGCCAAGAGGGGGATGTCACAGGAGCAGACGGATCGGCTCGAGGAGCTGATGAACGCGTTCCTCGACGACGCCCTCGTCGAGGTGCGTGCCAGGGACGAGGCGGCGGTCGAGTTCGCGGACATGGACCCCAAGGACCGCCATGTCCTGGCCGCAGCGTTCTCGACCGGTGCCGACATCGTGCTGACCGACAACGTCAAGCACTTTCCTCGCGAGTGGATGGCGCAGCGGCGCATCGTTCTGCTGACGTCGGCCGAGTTCTTCGTTCGAGTGCTCGATGAAGCGCCCGACGCGATGCGTGCCGCCCACGAACGGACCGTCGCCTCGACCCCGAAGTCTGAGGACGAGGTGCTCGAGGTCCTCGGGCGCGTCGTCGGCACGGACGTCGTCGACCAGCTGCGCGCGGTCCTCGGGAAGTAACCCACCGCCTTGCCACCTCGAGTGTGAGACCGCAACTCGCTGCTGGCGCTACTGCTGGCTTCACGGCACGACCACCAGCGGATCCCAGCGAACCACCACGGGCGGAATCCCAGCGATCCGACCGCAGTTCTGCAGGTCAGAGTTCATTCACACCGAAGAGGTCACTGGTTCGAACCAATGTCGCCCACGCGCGTGCAAGGGCCTCTGACCTGCGGATCCGCAGGCCAGAGGCCCTTTTCGTGTCTTCGTCAGGGCGCGTCAGGCCGTGCGGAGGGGCGGGGTCGCCTCGATGCGGGCATCCAGCATCCGCACGGTGGCGTCGACGGTGGCGAGCGTCGAGGCATCGTGCGAGACCAGGAGCGTCGCGGCCGACGTCTCCCGGGCGAGACGGGTGATCAGCTCGACCACCTGCGTACCGCGCTCGTGGTCGAGCGCGGACGTGGGCTCGTCCACGAGGAGCACCTCGGGACGGCCGACGAGGGCGCGGGCGATCGCGACGCGTTGCCGCTGACCGCCGGAGAGCTGTGCCGGGCGCCTGCCGGCGTGGTCGGCGACGCCCACGGCGTCCAGCAGCTCCATGGCCCGCTCGCGCGTGCTCGCGGGGCGCGCGCCCCGCAGGTGCGCGTGCAGCTCGAGCTGCTCGAGCGCGGTGAGGGAGCCCAGCAGCTGCGGGGACTGGAACACCATGCCGATGCGTTCGAGCCGCACCCGAGTGGACCGGGCCACGGAGGTGTCGGGCGTGAACACGACGTCGTCTCCGATGGTGACCGTGCCGCGAGTGGGGCGGGTCAGCCCGGCCGCCACGGCCAGGAGGCTCGACTTGCCCGCCC
Source organism: Isoptericola luteus (assembly GCF_020297055.1). Lineage (GTDB taxonomy): Bacteria > Actinomycetota > Actinomycetes > Actinomycetales > Cellulomonadaceae > Isoptericola > Isoptericola luteus. Next base: position 117,224 of record NZ_JAIXCQ010000007.1, read on the forward strand.
CCGACGGGCCCAGCAGGGCGGTGGTCGTCCCCGCGGGGACGGTGAGGTCGACGTCGTCGACGGCGCGCAGGGTGGTGTCGCCGTCGGGGTAGACGAGGACGATGTGCTCCAGGTGCAGGTCCATCGGTTCTCCTTTGCGGGTCAGCATCTCGGGGGGGAGCGAGGTCAGCGGGCGGCCAGCGCCGCATGAGGATCGATGCGCGTGATGCGGGCCACCGAGACGCCCGCACCCAGCAGGCCGAGCAGGATCAGTCCCGCCGCGGCCACGAGGGTGGTGGCGGCCGTGACGACGACGGGGACGGCGCTGGGCAGCAGGGCCGCAGCGGCCACCGAGAGCGCCGTGCCGGTCGCCACGCCACCGACGAGCAGCACCGCGGCCTGCCCGAGGGCGTCGCGCAGCAGGTAGCCGGTAGAACCGCCCAGCGCCTTGAGCACCGCGATGTCCCCGGAACGGCCGACGGTCCACACGGAGAAGAACGCGCCCACCACGAGGGCCGAGATGACGAGCAGGAACACCTGCATGGTGGTCAGCGACGTGTTCTCCCCGGCGAAGGACGACACGGCCGACCGGGCGGCCGACGTCGTGACCGTCGTGGTGCCGAGCGCGTCGTCCGCCGCCGCGAGGTCGGCACCCGGGGACGTCGTCAGCGCGACGACGGTGGCGACCGGTGCCGCCTCCCGGTCGGCCCGACCGCGAGCGCCGACGTCCTGCCAGTCGTCCAGCGAGGTCCACACGACGGGTGTGTGGGAGAACGACTGGTCGGCATCGACGGTCGCGGCGACGGTGAGCTCGGCGCCGCCGAGTGTCACGCCGTCGCCCACCTGCGCGCCGAGGGCGGCGGCGGCCGCGGGGGTCAGCACGACCGTGCCCGGCTCGACGTCCCCGGCCTCGCCGCGGTCGCCCAGGGCGACCAGGCCGGCGCCCGGGGCGACACCGAGCGCGGTGACCGACGCCGTGGTGCCGCCCGTCTCGGCCCGTGTGGTCGCCACCCCGAGCGGGTCGGCGGACTCGACCCCACGGACGCCGGCCCAGGCCCGCCACTGCTCGGCGACGACGCGTGAGGCGGTGAACTCCGGGCTGTCGTCCTCGGCCGGCATGGAGAACGCGAGGTGGTCGGCCGGCAGGTCCGTCACGGCCGACGTCGACTCCCTCGCCAGCCCCGCGGTCAGGGACGCCAGGAAGGTGACGAGAAAGGTGGTCAGCACGATCACCACGGACATCAGGACGAAGCGGCCTCGGGCTTGCTTCAGATCGCGCAGGGCGACGAACACGGGGAACCTCCACACACGTTGCTGGGACGTCCTCCAGCCTCCGGGCGAGCGGGCCCGCGGTCATCGTGGACAGGGGTGATCCCGCGGCGCCCCGGGGTGGTCCCGCCGATCAACCTTTCGGACGATGCGCGGACGCGGGGGCTGGCTACCGTGGACGGGTGACCCGTCACCCCCGGCCGTCGGCGACACGCGGCCTCATCCAGGGACTGGACGCCCTGATCGCGGCCCTCCTCGTGGTCGCCGTCGTGCAGTCGCCGCCGGGCAGCGGCGGGCTCGTGGTTCTCGTCGCCGTGGTGTTCGGCGCACTCTACGTCTGGGGCCGGACGGTCGTGCGGGTGCACGAACGGTCGGTGGACACCCCGCGTGGACGCTGGTGGCCCGATGCCGCGTGGATCGCCGCCCTCCTGGTGCCCTGGGCGGTGCTGCTGTGGCTGTCGCCCGCGGCGCTCTGGCTCGCCTTCCCGCTCATGCTCGTGCAGATGCACGTCCTCGGCCCCCACCGTGGCGTGGTCGCGGTTGCCGTCACCACGGTGCTCGCGATCGGTGAGGGCCTCGTGGTGCAGGCCGACGAGGGCTCCCCCTGGACGGGGTTCGTGCTCGGCCCGATGCTCGGCGCGGCCGTCGCCGTCGGGGTGGTGCTCGGGATCGAGGCGTTCGTGCGCGAGTCGCAGACGCGCCAGCGCACCGTCGACGAGCTGACCCAGGTGCGCCAGCACCTCGCCCAGGCCGAGCGGGAACGGGCCGTCTCCGACGAACGGGCGCGGCTCGCGCGGGACATCCACGACACGCTCGCGCAGTCCCTGTCGGCGATCGAGCTGCTGCTCCGTACGGCGGACGACGCCGTCGGTACCGACGACCTCAGGGCGCGGACGCTGATCGGCCAGGCGCGTGGCGCCGCGCGGGACGGCCTCGCCGAAGCGCGGCGCGTCGTGCAGGACCTCACCCCAGGCGACCTCGAGGCCACCACTCTCGTCGCGGCGCTGCACCGGGTGGCCGACCGCACCGCCACCACCTACAACGACACCGACGCGGGGCGGCGGAGGCCGTTGACCGTCTCGGTCAAGACGAGCGGCGCCACCCGCCCTCTGCCGGTGCCGCTGGAGACCGCGCTGCTACGGATCGCTCAGTCGGCCCTCGCCAACGTCGCCGAGCACGCCGGCGCCGCCCGCGCGCAGGTGACGCTGACCTTCGACGACGACACGGTCACGCTGGACGTCGTGGACGACGGCACGGGCTTCGACCCCGCCCGTGGCCGAGACGATCGGACGTCACGGCGCGGCTTCGGCCTCCCCGCCATCCGCTCGCGCTCCCACGATCTCGGTGGCTCCTTCGCGCTGGAGACCAGCCGCGACGGCGGCACCGCCGTCGCGGTCACCCTGCCCACGGGGGAGACGGGGGGCGCGCGATGATCGACGTCGTCCTGGCCGACGACCACCCGGTGGTGCGCGCCGGGCTGCGCGCGGTCGTCGACACCCAGCCGGACATGCGGGTCGTGCACGAGACGTCGACCGCAGAGGACCTGCTCGCCTGGCTCGACGGTGGCGGCCGAGCCGACGTCATCCTGCTCGATCTCCGCTTCGGCGACGCCCGGATGGGCGGGGCCGCCGCGACCGGCGCCGTCGTGCGCCGGCACCGCACCCCGGTGCTCGTCGTCACCACCTACGGCACCGACGCGGACATCCTGGCTGCCATCGAGGCGGGCGCGACCGGCTACCTGCTCAAGGACGCACCGACCGAGGAGCTCGCCCGCGCCGTGCGCTCTGCTGCTGCCGGTGAGGTCGCCCTCGGCGCCGACGTGCAACGCCGGCTCCTCAGCCGCCTGCGCACTCCGGCCGAGAACCTCAGCGGACGCGAGCTCGAGGTCCTGCGCCTGGTCGCGGCCGGCCGGTCGAACGACGCCATCGCCCGCGAGCTCTTCGTCTCCGTCGCGACCGTCAAGTCCCATCTGGCGCACATCAACACCAAGCTCGGCACCCAGTCACGCACCGAGGCTGCCGCCGTCGCCCGCGACCGGGGCATGCTCTGACGCGCCGCGGCCCTGGAGGATGACGGGCCGGCCGCCCGGCGCCCGGCCCGGATCCTGCTTAGGGTCCTGACCATGGAACGACAGCGCCCACCCGCCGTGTGCGTCGTGGCACCGGAGCCGATGCTCACGATCGAGATCGAGACCGACCGGGCCGTGGGCGCGCCGGAGATCCACGTCCACCCCGGCGGGCAGGGTCTCTGGGTGGCGACGATGGCCCGGGCCCTGGACGCGGACGTCGTCGTCTGCGGTCCGTTCGGGGGAGAGACCGGCGCCATCACGGCCCATCTGGCGCGGACCCGCGACCTCGCGCTGCGGGTCACGTGCCAGGGAGGGGGCGGCACGATGCTCCGGGACCGCCGCTCGAGCGACGACCCCGAGCTCGTGATGATGCCGTCGGCGCCGCTCGACCGCCACGCGCTCGACGACCTGTACGGCACGGCCCTGGTCGCCGCGCTCGAGTCCGACGTGTGCGTCCTGACCGGCACGCAGCACGACATGGGGCTCCCGCCCGACTTCCTCGCGCGGCTCGCCCGCGACGTGACGGCCTCCGGGACGACCGTCGTGGCCGACCTGAGCGGCGAGCTCGCCGCTCAGGTCGGCAGGGAGGGGATCGCGGTGCTCAAGATGAGCCACGAGGAGCTGGTCGACTCCGGCGCCGCCGACGACGACTCGCTCGGCTCCCTGCGTCGCGCGGCGACGCGCTGGGTCGCCGACGGGCTCGGGTCGCTCGTCGTCTCGCGGGCGCAGGACCCGACGCTGCTGGTCACCGGCGAGGGGGCCTCGACGATCACGACGCCGTCGGTGTCCACCGTCGACCACCGAGGCGCGGGCGACTCGATGACGGCCGGCATCGCCGTCGGCCTCGCGCGGGGCCTGGACCTCGGTGCGGCCGTGCGGCTGGGCGCGGCGGCAGGCGCCCTGAACGTGACCCGGCACGGGCTGGGCACCGGCCGGAGACAGGAGATCGAGAGCTTCGCCGAGCGGGTGACCCTCGAGGCGCTGGACCGGGGCACGACGGACGACGACTGAGAGGAGCAGCACGATGCTCGCACTGGTGACGAACGACGACGGGATCGACTCGCCCGGCCTCGGGGTGCTCGCGAGGTGCGCCCTCGCCCACGGCCTCGACGTCCTGGTCGCCGCGCCGCACGAGGAGTCCTCGGGCGCCTCGGCCGCCCTGCACGGCGCCCAGGAGGACGGGCGGCTGCTCGTGGAGGAGCGCCGCGGCCCGGGCGTGCCCGACGAGGCACGCTCCCTGGCGGTGGCGGCCGACCCGGCGCTCATCGCCTTCGTCTCCGCCTACGGGGCCTTCGGGGACGTGCCCGACGTGGTGCTCTCCGGCGTCAACCGGGGACCGAACGTGGGCAACGCCGTCCTGCACTCGGGCACCGTCGGCGCGGCGCTCTCGGCGGCGGCGCTCGGCATGAGGTCCCTCGCGGTGTCGCTCGACGCGGAGGATCCCCGCCACTGGGAGACGGCGGAGCACGTGACCGGGCGGGTGCTCGACTGGGTGGTCGGCAGTCCGCCGCGCCGGCGGACGCTGAACGTCAACGTCCCCGACGTGCCCGTGACCGAGCTGCGGGGACTGCGCCGGGCGCCGCTCGCCACGTTCGGTGCCGTGCACGCGCGGGTCGCCCCGGCCGGTGACGGCGACCCTGCGCTGGTGATCCGGTACGAGGGCACCGAGTGGTCCACCGAGCCCGAGTCCGACGCCGGCCTTCTCGCCCAGGGCTGGGCGACCGCCTCCCTGCTGATCGCCCCGTACGCGGACGAGTCGGTCACGGTCCCGGGTTTCTGAGCGTCCCCGCGCGGGGTCAGCGCCGGCGCCCGGGCCCGCCGACCGCGAGCGACCGCAGGATCGTGACGGCGATCGTCCGCTCGCCGACGCCCTGGTCCTCGGCGGCGGTCCGCAGCAGGTCCCTCGCCTGAGCCTCCGTGCAGTCGTTCGTCTGGATGATCGCGCCCACGGCGCGTTCGACCGCCACGGTGCCGCTCATCGCCTGGTAGAGGGACGCCGCGGCGTCCTCGAGGTCCGAGAACTCGAGCTGGAGACGGACTCCTGAGGCGATGAGCCGTGCGTAGGAGTCGCCGGCGCGCACCATCTTCTCCTCCCACGCGGCCGGGCTGCGCGAGTAGAGGTTCAGCGCGACGACGATCCCGGGGGTGACCCTCGCCGGCAGCGCGAGCGCCTTCACGAAGCCCTCCTTGATCGACTGCTCACGCCAGGCGAGCCACCTGTCGTCGTCCTCCACCGACGGGACGACCAGGATCGTGGCCGTCGTCATGGCCTCGACGCACGGGCCGGCGTCGGCCATCGCCTCGGCCTGGTCGCAGCGGGCGGCATCCGGGGTGCTGCTGCCCCCTCGCAGCGTGAGGCCGTGCTGGCGCATGGTGATGCTGGCCTCCACGTCGTCACCGAGGAGCCCGGCCGCTCGGGTCGCGTACTCGTGGAGATACCTCGAGATGACCATGGGCTCCGTCCTGTGGCGACAGGCGCCACCGTGCGAGCCTCCCCGGTGGTGCTCCGCCGTGGTCGCCCGGTGGGGCGGCCTGGGCCACCCCGCTCTCTCACCGTACGCCCCGGCAGCGGCGGCTCGGTTGCGAGCAGCGTCCGACCTGGCACGGTGGAGATCCGGTCCAGCAGCGGGCCACCACGGCCGACGGGGTACGGCCCCGGCGGACCAGGCCGGAAGTCCGGCGTCTGGAGGAAACCATGGCAACCGGAGAGACGGGATTCGACGACGTCACGTACGACCTCATCTCGGTCCAGTACCACGCGCTCAAGGGCGGCCACGACTACGGGCAGTACGTGCGCGACGCCCGTCACGCGGGCAAGGAGGAGATCGCGGCGTTCTTCGAGCAGGTGATGCAGCAGGACTCCGAGCGCGCGAAGCAGTGCCACCGCTTCCTCGGCGAGCTCGCACAGCACGGGACCTCGGCCACGTCGCCCCAGGGATCCTCTGCCGAGTGAGGCGCGCGGCTGCCCGCCCGGCGCTCCCGCGTGCGCTGACCAGGAGTGACGGGCACGATCGAAGGATGGCCGGGCTGCGTGGTCTCGGGCGGGTGGTCGCCGGAGGTGTGGGCGGCGCCCTGGCGCTCGCCGCCCTCGGTGGGTGCGTCGCCAGCAGGCAGGAGCCGGGGCAGGCGACGGCGGCCGTGGCCGATGCCCTGGCCGAGGCCGGGTCGGCCGCGCAGACGACGCGGATCGCCGTGGAGCTGCTCTCCCGCGGGCGGCTGACGGGGCCGGTGGCCGACACGACGCTGCTCGACCAGCTGCGCGTGCTCGACGACGCGGACGCCGCACTGACCACCCTGGTGCCGCCGGACGCCGCGTCGTCGGCGCACCGTGCCGACGGCCTGGCCGCCGTCGGCGACGTGACCGACGTGGTCGTCGCGGCACGCGAGTGGGTCGCCGTGCGCTCCGGGGGCGACCTGGGGGCCGGACCTGCCGGTGCCGGGGAGCTCCTGGACGACCTGGACCAGGCGGCCGGGGCCGTGGACGAGGCCCTGGCCGCGGCGGGCGGACCATGAAGAAGGTCTTCGCCGCCGCCCTCGGCATCCTCACCGCGATCGGCGGGTTCGTCGACATCGGCGACCTGGTGACCAACGCGGTCGTCGGCTCCCGGTTCGGCATGTCGCTCGTGTGGGTCGTGGTGGTCGGCGTCGTGGGCATCTGCCTGTTCGCCAGCATGGCCGGCCGCGTGACGGCGGTGAGCGGCCGCGCGACGTTCGAGATCATCCGCGAGCGCCTGGGGCCCCGGGCGGCGGGTGCGAACCTCGTGGCGTCGTTCGCGATCAACCTGCTCACCCTCACCGCGGAGATCGGCGGCATCGCGCTGGCGCTGCACCTGGCCAGCAGCGTGGAGCCGCGCCTGTGGATCCCGGTCGCGGGGCTCGCGGTGTGGCTCGTGCTGTGGCGGGTGAAGTTCCAGATCATGGAGAACGTGGCCGGGTTGATGGGCCTGCTGCTCGTCGGCTTCGCCGTCGCCCTGTTCCTGCTCGGCCCCGACTGGGGCGAGCTGCTGCGCCAGGCCGTGCCGCCGTCGCCGCCGGGGACCGAGCACCCGGCGAGCTACTGGTACTACGCGGTCGCCCTGTTCGGCGCGGCGATGACGCCGTACGAGGTGTTCTTCTTCTCGTCGGGTGCCGTCGAGGAGAGATGGACGGCCAAGGACCTGTCGACCAACCGGGTCAACGTGCTGGTCGGGTTCCCGCTGGGCGGCCTGCTGTCCGTGGCGATCGCCGCGTGCGCCGCTGTGGTGCTGCTGCCTGCGGGCATCGAGGTCTCGTCGCTGTCGCAGATCGTGCTGCCGGTGGCGCAGGCGGGCGGGGTGCTGCTGCTCGCCCTCGTCATCGTCGGGATCGTGGCCGCCACGTTCGGCGCGGCGCTGGAGACGGCGCTGTCCAGCGGGTACACGGTGGCGCAGTACCTGGGCTGGTCCTGGGGGAAGTTCCGGCGACCGGCGCGCGCCGCGCGCTTCCACCTCACGATGATCGTGGCGCTGCTGCTGGGCGTCGGGATCCTCATGACCAGCGTGGACCCGATCGCCGTCACCGAGATGTCGGTGGTCTTCTCCGCCGTGGCGCTGCCGCTGACGTACGTGCCGATCCTCGTGGTGGCGAACGATCCCGAGTACATGGGCGAGCACGTCAACGGGCGGGTGGTGAACGCTCTGGGCACGGTGTACCTGGTGATCGTCGTGGTGGCCGCGGTCGCCGCGATCCCCCTGATGATCGCGACGGGAGCAGGCTCATGACCCACGGTCCACGCATCGTCGACGCCCGGCTGCACCTGCTCAGCCGGCAGGTGCTCGACGTCGACGGCGAGCCCGTGAGCACCGTCGACGACCTGGAGCTCAGGGGGCCTGACGGCAGCGAGGCACGGGCCGGGCAGGAGGCGCACGTCGCGGCGATCCTGGTCGGACCGGCGCTCGTCACCCGGCTGTTCGGGGGGCGGGCCCCCACGTCGCGGATGCCCCGCATCGCGTGGGACGACGTCGGGCACCTCGGCACGGCGGTCGAGCTGGCGGTGTCCTCGGACGGGTTGGACGCCGACTGGGTCGAGCACTGGGTCCGCGAGCGGCTCGTCGAGCGCATCCCCGGCGGCCGGCACGACCCGGAGGGCGACCGATGAACGTCGGCGACCTCCTCGACGCGCGCGTGCTCGGCCCCGACGGCGTGCCGCTCGGCGTCGTCGTAGACGTGCGGCTCGCGCTCGAGACGCGCGACGAGCCGGACGACGGGCCCGGCGGTCGCGAGGACCGCGAGGACCGCGAGGACAGCGAGGACCGAAAGGACAGCGAGCACGACGCCGCGCTGAGCAGCAGGGCCCGGCGCGACGCCGTGGGTGGTGCCGTGGTCCTCGGCCTGCTGGTCGGGCCGCGGAGGGCCGGGTCGTACCACGGCTACGAGCGCACCCAGGTGCGTTCACCGTGGCCCGTCCCGCAGATCGTGCGGCGCCTGCACCGCGGCACCTACCTGGTGCGGTGGCAGGACGTCGCGGCCGTGGACGACGGGGCCGCCGCCGGGGCCGGCGGGTGGAGCGTGCGGCTCGCCCCTGGGTACGCGGAGCTGCCCCCGGAGCTCGGATGAGCGACGCATACCGCCGGCTCCCGGCGACCGCGTACCGGGCCTGGCAGATGCACCCGCGCTGGTCCCTGGCCCTGCGCGGCGCGATCGCCGCCGCCCTGGCATGGGTGGTGGGGCTCGTCGCGCCGATGCCGTTCTCCGAGTACCCGTACTACGCGCCCCTCGGCGCCGTCGTCGCCACGAGCAGCACCCTGGCGAGGTCGGTGCGCGAGTCGGTCCAGGCGGTGGCGGCGTTGCTGCTGGGTGCCGCGGTCGCGCTGGTGGTGGACGCCGTCCTGTCGCCGAGCGTCTTCTCGGTGGCCCTGGTCGTGGGCGTCGCGATGCTGTGCGCGGGGTGGAGCGCGCTCGGCGAGATGGGCACGTGGGTGGCGACCTCCGCGCTCTTCGTGCTCATCCTCGGGCAGGGGGAGGAGACCGAGTACGTGGGGGCGTTCGCCGGCCTCGTGCTCGTCGGGGCGGCGATCGGCGTGGGCGTCAACGCCGTCCGGCCGCCACTGCCGCTCACACCGTCGGACGCGGCGCTCGACCGCCTCCGCGACGCGCTCGTCGACCAGGCCGACGAGCTGGCCAGGTGGCTGGAGCACCACGGACCGCTCGCCGCCGACGAGTGGGAGGAACGACGGGCCGGCCTGCGGCCCACCATCGAACGAGCGCGGGCCGAGGTGGCGCAGACCTCCGAGGCGTCGCGCGGCAACCCCAGGGTCCGCCGCCATCCGGAGCGCACGAGCGCGCAGGCCCACCGCGCCGAGGTGCTCGGGGTGGTCGCAGAGGGGATGGACGAGGTGGTGCGGCTCCTGGTCGACTGGGAGCGCCAGGATCAGGAGGAGGTCGCTCTGGGGCCCGAGCTGCGCCCGGAGTTCGCCACCGCCCTGCGCGGGCTCGCTGGTGCGCTGGGCAGACCGGACGCCGAGCCCGATGCCGACGGGCAGGACGACCCGGTCGTGCGCTTCGCGGAGAAGGTCGAGGTGCTGCCGGACGCCCTGCGCGCGTCGCGGGAGCGGTCGGCGCGGGACCACCTGGTGGCCGGAGCGCTCGTCGTCGTCCTGCGCCGGAGCGTCGACGCGCTGTCCGCCTGACAGGCCGGCTCGCCGGTTCCCCCTGCGTGGTGCGGGGGCACGTGCCACGGTGAGACGTCGGGTCCAGCAGCGCGGCCGCCATCGATCGTCACGGACGACGTCCGGGGACGTCGGGCGAGAGGGCTGACCATGGCCGAGGACCACGAGACGATCACGGCGCGCGAGCTGCCGGCGTTCCGGCGCGCCGTCGTCACCGGCGGGGCGGGATTCGTCGGCAGCCACGTGTGCGACGCGCTGCTCGCAGCGGGCACCGCGGTGGTGTGCGTGGACGACCTGTCGACGGGAGCCGCGCAGAACGTCGCGCACCTGCGGGGCGACCCGCGGTTCGTGGCCGTCGACGCCGACATCACCCTGGGTACGGCGGGGGTGCCGCGCGACGGCGTGGACCTGGTGCTGCACCTGGCCTCCCCGGCGTCCCCGACGGACTACCTGCGCCGCCCCGTGGAGACCCTCGACGTCGGGTCGGTCGGCACGCGCCACGCCCTCGAGCTGGCGGGGGAGTGCCGGGCCCGCTTCGTCCTCGCCTCGACGTCCGAGGTGTACGGAGACCCGGAGGTGCACCCGCAGCGCGAGGACTACTGGGGCCACGTCAACCCCGTCGGCCCGCGCAGCGTCTACGACGAGGCGAAGCGGTTCGGCGAGGCCCTGACCACCGCGTTCCGTGGCGACCGCGGCGTCGACGCGGGCATCGTGCGGATCTTCAACACCTACGGGCCGCGGATGCGCGGGCACGACGGCCGGATGATCCCGACGTTCGTGCGTCAGGCGCTCGCCGGCGAGCCCCTGACGGTCGCGGGCGACGGCTCCCAGACCCGCTCCGTGTGCTACGTGGACGACCTCGTCGAAGGACTCCTGGCGTTCGCCGCCAGCGGGCACCCGGGGCCGATGAACCTCGGCAACCCGGAAGAGCTCACCGTGCTCGAGGTGGCACGGGCGGTGCTGGCCGAGACCGGCTCGAGCGCCGGGATCGAGCACGTCGAGCTGCCCCAGGACGACCCGCAGCGCCGCCGCCCGGACACGTCGCTCGCGGAGTCGGCGCTCGGCTGGCGCGCGCGCACCCCGTGGCGCGAGGGGCTCGCGCGGACCGTGCGCTGGTTCCGGGAGCGGGCCGCGGAGCCCGAGGCGGCCGCGGGGACCGACCCGGGCCCCGGCGCCCCGCCGCCCGCGCCGACGCCGCCCGCCGCGCTGCGCGTCTCCGTGCTCGGCTGCGGCTACCTCGGTGCCGTCCACGCGGCGGCGCTGGCCCGCCTCGGCCACGACGTCGTGGGGGTGGACGTCGACGCCGACCGGGTCGCCGCCCTCTCGGCGGGCCGGGCGCCGTTCTACGAGCCCGACCTGGCGCCGTCGCTGGCCGAGGGTCTGTCCGCCGGCCGGCTGCGCTTCACCACCGACCCTGCCGGGGCGGCGGGGTGCGACGTCCACTTCCTGTGCGTCGGCACGCCCCAGCGGCCGGGCAGCGGGGAGGCCGACCTGCGTCACCTCGACGAGGCGGTCGCGGCCCTCGAGCCGGTGCTGCGGCCCGGTGACGTCGTCGCCGGCAAGTCCACCGTGCCCGTGGGGACGGCCGCGCGGATCGCGGACCGGCTCGGTCCGGCCGGCGCGCGGCTCGTGTGGAACCCCGAGTTCCTGCGCGAGGGCCATGCCGTGGCGGACACGCTGCGCCCCGACCGCCTCGTCTACGGCGTGGCCCCCGGCGCGGCCGGTGCGGACGCCGCGGCCCGCCTCGACGAGGTCTACGGCCCGCTGCTCGCGGCGGGCGTGCCCCGCGTCGTCACCGACCGAGCGACGGCGGAGCTGGCGAAGGTCGCCGCGAACGGGTTCCTCGCCACCAAGATCTCGTTCATGAACGCGATGGCCGAGGTCTGCGAGGCGTCCGGCGCGGACGCGGTGGAGCTGGCGGGGACGATGGCGCACGACCCGCGCATCGGCGGCGCCTACCTCCGCCCCGGCCTCGGCTTCGGCGGCGGCTGCCTGCCCAAGGACATCCGGGCGTGCGTCGCACGGGCGCGGGAGCTGGACGTCGGGCCGGCGACCGTCTTCCTCGAGGAGGTCGACGCGATCAACCAGCGCGCGACCGGTCACGCGGCGCGGCTGGTCCGCGACGCGTGCGACGGCGATATCGTCGGCGCCCGCGTCGTCGTGCTGGGGGCGGCGTTCAAGCCCGGCTCCGACGACGTCCGCGAGTCGCCGTCCCTCGCCCTCGCGGAGCGGCTGGCCGACGCCGGGGCGCAGGTCGTGGTGACCGACCCGCAGGCGCTCGCGCTCGCGCAGGCGAGCCATCCGCGGCTCGGCTACCAGGCCGACGTCGAGGACGCCGTGCGCGGCGCCGACGTCATGGTGCTGGCGACGGAGTGGGACGAGTACCGGCGACTGGACCCGGTGGCGACCGGGGCGCTCGTGCACCGGCGGCACGTGGTCGACGCCCGCCACGCCCTGGACCACCAGGCCTGGCGGGAGGCGGGCTGGTCGGTGCACGCGCTGGGCAGGGCCCCGCAGGCCGTCCGCAGGACCGCCTGACCGGCGCCGGGCCGCGCGTCAGACCCGGCCCTGGGCCGGTTCGGCCCTGGCTCAGATCTCCGGCGTCGGCCCGGGCTCGGCCTCGCGGCCGAAGGCGTCCGGCCCGCTCGCGGTGTAGGGGAGCCCCGGCCAGTAGGCCCACTCCTCGAACTCCGTCACGCGGCCGTCGTCGGCGAACTCCAGCACCCACAGGTCCTTGTACTCCTGCGCCTCGGGCGCCGTGTACTGCACGCCCACGCGCACGACGGCGCGGCGGCCCTCGACGGCGACGGGCTCGGCCGTCATGGAGAACGTCGCGCCCTCGTCGGCCGCCCAGAACTCGCCGATCTCCTCGTGCCCGAGCAACGCAGGGGTGTACGGCGAGCGGGCGTAGCTCGCGTCCTCGCTGAACAGGCGGCGGACGGCGGCGGCGTCGTTCTCGCGCCAGGCGCGCTCGTACCCGGCCACCCAGGTCATCACGTCGTCGCGGTCCATCAGGTCTCCTCCGTCTTGTCCGTGCCCGCCTCCCGGTCGAGCAGCGCGCCGGCGGCGGCCACCACCTCCTCGACGGTGATCCGCCGCAGGGCGGGGTCCGGCGCGTCGCCGTGCGGGTCGCCGCGGTAGCCGCCGTCCGACCGGGCGAGGTCGTCGTCCTCACCGTGCCACAGGACGGTGTGCCGCGCGGGGTCGACGGCGGGGCCCCAGAGCCGCGGCGGTGTGGGCCCGCACAGCACGACCGAGGGCGTGCCGTACGCGGTGGCGAGGTGCGCCACCCCCGTGTCGCCGCACACGACCAGGCGCGCGGTGGCCACCAGGTCCGCCAGGGCGGCGAGGTCCAGCGTCCCGGCCGCGTCGGTCACCGTCCCGGGGCCGGGCCCACGGCCCGTGCGTGCTGCCGCGGCGACCGCCTCGCACGTGGCCGCCTCGCCGGTGCCGCCCGTGACGACGACGTCGTGCCCGGCGTCCGCCAGGTGGCGCACCACGGCCGCGAACCGCTCGGGCGGCCACCTGCGGGACCCCGACGCGGCGCCGGGGTGCACCACGAGGTGCGTCCCGCGCGGGGCGGGGGCCTCGAGCCGCAGGTCCTCCCGCGCGCACGCACCACCGGCGTCGGTGACGAGCCGGCACCAGCGGTCCACCTCGTGCTCGTCCTCGCTCCACGGCGGGCCCTGGACGCCCGCCTCCGGGGAGGCGAAGGCGACGAGCCGCTCGGGGGCGCCGGCGAGCAGCACGCGGTGGCTCCGGGGGCCGCGCCCGTGGAGGTTCACGGCGACGTGCCCGGGCGGGGGGCCGCCCGTGACGGTCGCGGCCTCCTGCGTCCAGCGCAGCGGCGCGAGACCCTCCGCGGGCACGACGCCGTCCACCAGGCCGAGGCCGCGCAGCCACTCGCCCGGTGGCCGCGGCGCGGCCAGCAGCACGCGCCGGCGGGGCCAGGCCCGGCGGACCCCGCGCAGCGCGGGGACCGCGGTGAGGGCGTCGCCGAGGCCGAGGGCCCGTAGGACGAGGACCACGCCCTCGTCCTGGCCCTCCGCCATGGAGGGCAGGTCGCTCACGGCCACGACGCCTCGCCCGAGGCCATGACGAGCATCTCGCGGACCTCGAAGCCGACGGGCTGGCGCAGCGCCGTCACGACCGCAGCGGCGGTGCTGCGGGGGTCGGCCAGGTCGGCGTCGGGGCCGGGCTTGTACTGCTCGGGGCGACCGTCGAAGAACGGGGTGCGCATGCCGCCCGAGACGAGGCACGTCACGCCCACCTGGCCCGCCAGCTCGGCCGCGAGCGCCTGCGTGAACCCGCGTACGGCGAACTTCGAGGCGCAGTACGCCGTCGCGTCCGACACCCCCTTGAGGCCGAGGGTCGACGCGACGGTCACCACGGTGCCGCGCCGCTCGGTCAGGAAGGGCAGCGCGGCGCGCACGACGGCGACGGTGCCCAGGAGGTTGACCCGCACCACCTGCTCCCAGTCGTCGGTGGAGATCTCGTCGAGCCGCCCGCACGCGTCGGTGCCGGCCGCGGTGACGACCGCGTCGGGCGGCCCCACCTCCACGGCGAGCCGTTGCACGGCGGCCGCGGCGGCGGCGGAGTCGGCGAGGTCGACGACGGCGTGGGGGGTGCCGCCGGCCGGCGGGACCCGGTCCAGGACGACCGGCTTGCCGCCGGCGTCCAGGACGGCGTCGACGAGCGCCGCCCCGAGGCCGCTCGAGCCGCCGGTGACGTAGACGGTGCCGAGCTCGCGCGGTACGGGCGTTCCGGGTGCTGACGTGGTGCTCGGGGTGCTCGGGGTGCTCGGGGTGCTCGGGGTGCTCGGGGTGCTGCTGGTCATGATCGGTCCTCCTTCGATGCCGGGACGGTGGTCTGAGGACGGCCGCCGGAGGCGGCGACGGCGGGCCCGCCGGCGCGCCGCAGGATCGAGGTCGTCGAGCGGCCCTCGACGTACGGCAGCACGACGACCCGGCCGCCGTGGCGCCGCACGACCTCCGCCTCCGGGAGGTCGGCCTCGCCGTAGTCGCCGCCCTTGACCCACACGCCGGGTCGCAGCGACTCCAGGGCGGTGCGCGGGTCGTCCTCGTCGAAGACGACGACCTCCGACACGCAGTCGAGGGCAGTCAGCACCCGGGCCCGGTCGTCCTGGCCGACGACGGGTCGCTCGGGGCCCTTGAGCCGGCGCACCGAGGCGTCGGAGTTGAGCAGGACGACGAGGTGGTCGCCGAGCCGTGCCGCCGCCTCGAGCGTGGCGACGTGCCCCGCGTGCAGCAGGTCGAAGCACCCGCCGGTGGCCACGACGGTGCCGCCGGAGGCACCGAGCCGGGCGACGACGTCGGCGAGGTGGTGAGACGGTCCGGTGGCGGGCGCGGCGGCGGGCAGGGGTGCGTCCACCGCCCGCCTGCGGTACGCGTCGGCGCCGCCGGCCGCGACCCAGGCCGAGGCGGTCGCCACCGCGCCCGGCACGGCGTCCCGCACGGTGCCGCCGTCGACGAGCCGGCACGCCAGCGCGGAGGCGAACCGGTCGCCGGCCCCGCACGGGTCGCCCGCCGCGGGATCGGCGGGGACGAAGGTCACCTGGCCGGTCGACCGGGCCAGGTACGCGCCGGTGGCGCCGACGGTGACGCAGACCTCGCCGACCTGCCAGGCGTGCGCCAGGTGTTGGGCGAGGGCGCCGGGGTCGTCGCCGCCGGCCGGCAGGCCGAGCGCCTCGGCGGCGGCGACCGCCTCGGCGAGGTTGGGGGTCACGACCGTGGTCCCGGGCACGGGCGGGCCGCCGCGCGGGTGGGGGTCCCACACGACGACGTGGTCCCGGGCCGCCTCGGTGAGCGCGTCGCGCACCACTGGGTCGTGGGTGGTGCCCGCGCCGTAGTCCGAGACGAGCACGACGTCCGCCGCGGCGAGCGCCGCCCGCACGTCGTCGCCGGGCACGTCCACCGGGGCGGCGGGGCCGCCGTCGTCGACGCGCACGATGGTCTGCCCCGCGGAGCGGACGCGGGTCTTGCGACGCGTGGTGCCGTCCTGTGGCAGGGCGACGACGCGGACCCGCTCGTCGAGCGCGCGCCGCAGCGCGGCGGCGTCCTGGTCGCGGCCGAACGGCGCCACGAGGACGACGCGCGCGGCGTCGGCGGCGAGCAGCGCGGTCAGGCCCGCCCCGCCCGGGCTGTGCCGCACGCCCAGGGTGTCGACCACCGGCACCGGCCCGTCGGGGGAGAAGCGGGTGACCTGGCCGTCGACGTCCCGGTCCAGCACGACGTCGCCGACGACCGCGACGAGCGGCCGGTCGTCGGGCTCGTCGGCCGGCTCCTGACCCTGGACGCGGCGGACGTGCGCGTCGACGGCCGCGCAGAGCGCGTGCACCGCGACGAGGTGCAGCTCCTGGACGGCCGACGTCGAAGATCCCTGCACGGCCAGGACGTCGTCGCAGAGGTCGGCGAGCGTGCACGGTCCGGGACCGGTGAGCGCCCACGTGGTGACGCCGAGCTCGCGCGCCTCCCGGGCCGCCGCCGTGACGTTCGGGCTCTCGCCGGAGGTGGACAGCAGCAGCAGGACGTCGCCGGGTCGGCCGTGCGCGGCCACCTGGCGGGCGAACATCTCCTGCACGCCGTAGTCGTTCGCGATTGCCGTGAGGCTCGACGTCTCCGCGTGCAGGGCGATGGCGGACAGGGGGAGGCGTTCGCCCTCGAACCGGCCCACCAGCTCGGCGGTGAGGTGCTGGGCCTCGGCGGCGCTGCCGCCGTTGCCGGCCACCAGCAGCCGCCCGCCCGCGAGGGCCGTCTCGGCGAGCCGGCGTCCCCAGCCGGCCAACCGCTGGGCGTCCCCGCCGAGCATGTCCAGCCCGGTGCGCAGGTCGTGCGCGTGCGCCCGCAGGCCCCGGGCGAGGTCGTCGGTGCCGCCGGTGGTGGCGGCGCCGTCGTCGGACCAGGTGCCGCTCATCGGTCGTTCACCGCCCGGACGGTGTCGAGCCCGGCGGCCCCGGCGCCGAGCCCGGTGGTCGCGCCGTCGTGCTCGGCGAGCACGCCCCGGTACGCCGCGGCGGTGCGCGCGGCGACGCTCGACCAGTCGTAGAGCCGCTCGGCGCGGACCCGGGCCGTGGCACCCAGGCGCTCGCCGAGCGCGGGGTCGTCCTGCAGGCGACGCAGGGCCGCCGCGAGCGCCGCGGGGTCGCGCGGCGGCACGAGCAGGCCCGTGCGCCCGTCCACCACGGAGTCGAGCAGGCCGCCCACGGCCGAGCCGACCACCGGCCTGCCGCACGCCGCTGCCTCGAGCGGCACGATGCCGAAGGGCTCGTACCAGGGCGTGCAGACGACGACGTCGGCGGCGTGCATGAGGTCCTGCACGTCGTCCTGGTCCACCCCGCCGCGCAGGTGGACCCGGTCCGCCACCCCGAACCGGTCCGCGGCCGCCATCAGACGCCGGGCCTCCGGGTCGCCGCCCAGGTCGGCGGCTCGCGGACCCCCGACCACCTCGAGCGTCGTCCCCGGAAGCGCCACGAGCGCCTCGACGACGGTCTCGACACCCTTGCGCTCGACGAGCCGGCCCACCGAGAGCAGCCGCAGGGGGGCGCCCGGCACCCGTGCGGGGCGTCGCGGGCCGGCGGGACGGAAACGACCGACGTCCACGCCGCACGGCACCACCTCCACGCGCTCCGGCGCGGCGCCGAGGGCCACGAGCTCGGCCACCTCGTCCTGGCACGTGGCGACGATCCGGTCGACGGCGCGGCACAGCAGCCGCTCGCGTGCCACCCGCTCGGGCGGGCTGGTGTCCTGGGCTCCCTGGTGGCGTCGCTTCACGGACCCGAGCGCGTGGAAGGTCTGCACCAGCGGGATGCCGAGGGGCGGCCCGGACTGCAGGCCCGCGATCCCCGACATCCAGAAGTGGGCGTGCACCACGTCCGGCACCGGGTCCGTGGGCGCCCCGCCGGACCACCGGCGCCGCAGGTCCGTCCCGAAGGCGCCCATGAACGGCAGCAGGTCGTCCTTCGGCAGCGGCCTGGGCGGCCCGGCGTCGACGTGCACCACCTCGACGCCCTCGGCGAGAGGCACCCGCTCCGGCAGGTCCGGGTCGTCGCGCCGGGTGTACACCTGCACGGCGTGCCCGTGGGCGCCGAGGCGGGCGGCCAGCGACGCCACGTGCACGTTCTGGCCACCGGCGTCCGGCCCGCCGAGAGCGGCGAGCGGGCTGGCGTGCTCGGAGATCATCGCGATCTTCATGAGGTCACCTCCGTCAGGATCGCGTCCCAGCGGCGAAGGAACGCGGTGTGCGAGTAGTGCTCCAGGACGTGGGCGCGGGCCGCGTCGCCGTGCGCGCGCGCCTCGTCGGGGTCGTCGAGCCACCGGCGCGCGGTGGCGACCAGGTCGTCGGGCCGCGCGCTGAGCAGGCCGGCCTCGGGCGGCACCGCCACGGGCGCCTCCGTGGTGGGCAGGGCCAGCACCGGCATGCCGAGGGCCATCGCCTCCAGCAGCGAGAGCCCGAGGCTGGTCCAGCGGAAGGGGTGCAGGTAGGCGCGCGACGCCGCGAGCTCGCGGTGCATGGCGTGCTGCGGGACGTCGTCGTGCAGCCCGTGGGCCGGCCCACGGGCGGGGGCGGCCAGGTGCTCGGCGAGCTTGCCGACGCCCATCCCGTAGACGTCGAGCGGGACGTGCCGGCCGACCTCGACGAGCACGTCCGTGCCGGCCACGCGCCAGCGGCGCACGGGCTCGTTGACGACCGCGCCGACGCTGCGCCGTCCCCCGGTCCACAGGTGGCCCGGGTCGGGGACGCCGTGCCGCGCGACGAGGGTGCGCGCGTGGCCCGTGTCCCACATGAGGGCGTTGAACTCGGTGACGTGCACGATCGGGACGCGGCCCTCCTCGACGACGTCGACGTCCGCCATCGGGTGCCGCGTCGAGGCGGCGTGCCCGGTGGGGGCGTTGTGCTCCACGTACACGGCGGGCACGTCCCGGCCGGCGACGAGCCCCGTCCAGCGGCGCAGCAGGTCCGCCTCGTGGGGGCGCTGCAGGACGACGACGTCGATCCCGCCGGCCGCCAGCGCCGCGAGCCCGGAGGGCGTGGCCTCGCGGACCGTCTCCGGCCAGTCCCAGGTGTCCGCCCGCCCGCGGCCGTCCGGCCCGCGGTCGGGCACCACGGGGACGATGTACTCGTGGTCGCCGGCCACGAAGGCCGTGGCCCACGAGCCGTGCACGTGCCAGATCAGCACCCTCACGCGACCACCGCCCGTGCCCCAGGGGTCGTGCGAGGCGTGCCCTCCCGCGTCCCGGCCCCGTCCGCGAGCCGTGCCACGGCGTCGGCGACGTGCTCGGCCGGGACGCCCGACAGGCACGTGTGGCCCGGCACGGGACACTCGCGCGCCCGCGTGCCGCGGCACGGGGCGTCCTGGTCGCCCAGCACCACCACCGGCACGCCCCAGGGAGCCCACCGCTCCAGCGGCACGACGGGCGCGAACAGGGAGACGACCGGCGTGCCGACCGCGGCGGCCAGGTGGGCGGGCCCGGTGTTCCCGGCCACGACGCAGCGGGCACCGGCCAGCACCGCGGCGAGCCGGCGCAGGTCCGTGCGCCCGGACAGGTCGGTGGCCCCGCCACCGGCGACGAGCTCGCCCAGCGCGGTCTCCTGCGGGCCGCCCGTCACCACCACGCGGTGCCCACGGCCGGCGAGGGCCGCGACGACGGCCCGGGCGTCCTCGGGCCCCGGAGCGCGCGCGGGCACGGAGGCCCCGGGGTGCACGACGACGTACGGCTCGGCGGGCACCAGGGCGCGCACGTCGGGCAGGGGGCCCCGGACGGCCAGCCGTCCGTCGTCGCCGGCCGGGGGGCCGAACCCCGCGGCGCGGGCCAGGGCGAGCGCCGCCTCGACCTCGTGGAGGCCCTCGGGGCGGTGGTGCCGCACGTCGAGCAGCGACCCGGGATAGTCCTCGCTCGTCGCGGCCACGCGCCCGACGCCCGCCGTGCGCAGCAGCAGCGCGGTGGGCAGCGAGCTCTGGTGGAACGACGTGAAGACGACCGCGGTGGCGTACCGGCGGGCGGCGACCGTCTCGACGAGCCGGCGCAGCGCGGCGGGGTCGACGGCCGGGGGACGATACCCCGACCACGGCGCGTCGAACGTCAGCACGTCGCGCACGCCGGGCAGCAGGCGGGCGGCCGCGGCCCCGGCGGGCGACGCCAGCACGTCGACCTGCCCGCCGCGGGCCGCGGCGCCGTGCGCCAGGGCCCGGACCGCCGGCCCGGTGAGCAGGACGTCGCCGTCGGCGTCGAGGCGCACGGCGAGCACGTCGGCGCTCACCGTGCCGCTCCGCCGGTCGCGTCCGCGGGTGCTGCCAGCCGGTCCTTGAGTGCCTCGACGGCGGCGGCGAGGTCCGCGGCGACGAGCGGGGCCGCGGCCACCTCCTGCGGCCGGGTGGCCGGCGTCGGCACGAGCACGGGCGTGGCCCCGGCGGCGAGCGCCGCGCCCACGTCCGCACCGATGTCACCGATCACCGCGCACCGGTACGGCGGGACGCCGAGGTCTGCCGCGGCGGCGAGCACCAGTCCGGGCCCGGGCTTGCGGCACGTGCACCCGTGCCCGGGGGTGTGCGGGCACACCTGCCACGTCTCGAAGGCTCCGAGGAAATCCGAGACGCGGGCGTGGACGGTGTCCACCTGCGCGCGGGTGAGCAGGCCCCGCCCGATGCCGGACTGGTTCGTCACGACGCCGAGACGCACCCCGCGGGCACGGAGGCCGTCGAGCGCCTCGCGCGCGCCCGGCAGCGGTCGTACGGCCTCCGGGTCCGCGTTGTACGGCTCGTCGTGGACGAGGGTGCCGTCGCGGTCGAGCAGCACGACGTCCAGAGCCGGTGGCCACGGCCCGGCAGGCGTCGCGCCGGTCCGCACCGCCACCTCGCCCGCCGCGCGGTGCGCCACGGCGGCGAACGGGATCGCGACGCTGGTCCACGCCATGCGGCGCAGCTCGGCGGCGAAGACGTCGTCGCCGGGCCGCGGGCCGGGCACCGTGCGCCGGCGCAGCAGGTCGAGCGTGAGCCCGCCCCACGCCGCAGCCCCGGCCGCGGCCCACCGAGGGCGCCCGGCGAGGGCCCCGGTCACCGCGACGCCCGCGGCCGCCACCGTGCCGACGTGCCGCGCCAGCAGGCCGCGGCCGGTGCGGGCACGGTCCCGCCATCGCGGGCCGTGCAGGGCGCGCATCAGGGCGTCGTCACGGTTGCCCCGCTGGGCCCGCAGGCTCGCCCCGTCGGCGGCGGGACGCACCGGGTGCACCGTCGTCCGGGTGCCGCGCTCCAGCCCCCAGCCGGCCTCCCGCACCCGCAGGGCGAGGTCGGCGTCCTCCCGGTAGGCGCGAGGGAAGCGCTCGTCGAACCCCGCGACCTCCTCGAGCGCCGCCCGGCGGTACGCCATGTCGGCCGTGGCCCAGGCGGCCCCCTGCAGGCCTGCCGTCCCGCGCTCCCAGTCGGTGGGCCGGCGCACGGCGGGCAGCGGGACCAGGAGCCGGCCCTGGGTCCCCCCGGTCCGAGGACTGGCGGCGGCGAGGTCCGCGACGAGCTGCCGCGCCCACCCGGCGGGCAGCTCCACGTCGTCGTCGAGGAAGACCACCCACGGAGCCGACGTCGAGCGCCATCCCGCGTTGCGGGCGGCGGCCGGCCCCCGGCCGGCGGTGCGCACGACGCGGGCACGCAGCCGGCCTCCCGCGGGTCCCAGGTCGAGCGGCGGGTCGGCCACGTCCCAGCGGCCACGGGCCACGGGACGGTCGTCGGCCACCACCACCTCGGCCGGACGGTGCGCCGCCGGCAGCCCTCCGGTCGCCCCGTCGAGGGTCTCGAGCAGGCGCACCAGCGACGGACGTCCCACCGTGGGCACCACGACGGCGTACCGGGGCTCGGCCGCGTCCGGCACCGTCATGGCGTCACCTCCGCGTACAGGTCCGCCCGGCGCACCAGGTGAGGGCCGAGCACCAGCGCGTCCACGGGAGCGGAACCGAAGAGCTCGAGGGCGTCGCGCGGGTCGTCGACCATGGGGCGCCCGGCCGTGTTGAGGCTGGTGTTCACCACGACGGGCAGCCCGGTCCGGGCCTTGAACGCCCGGATCATGGCCTGCAGCCGCGGGTTCGAGTCGTCGACCGTCTGGATGCGCGCCGTGCCGTCCACGTGCACCACGGCGGGGATCCGCTCACGCCACGACGGGGCGACGTCGTGCACGAACAGCATGTAGGGGCTCGGCACCGGGCCGCCGGAGAAGATCGTGGGCGCGTCCTCCAGCAGCACCATCGGCGCCACCGGGCGGAACTGCTCGCGGCCCTTGACGTCGTTGAGCCGCTCCACGTTGTCCGCGCGGCCGGGGTGCGCCAGCAGCGAGCGGTGGCCCAGCGCTCGCGGGCCGAACTCCGCGCGGCCGTCGAACCAGGCGACCACGCCGTCGTCCGCGAGGATCGCAGCGACCTCACCGGCGTGGTCGTCCGGCGTCGTGAAGGGCACGCGGGCCGCGCGCAGCGCCGCGGCGAGCTCGTCGGGGGACCAGGACCGGCCGAGCGCGGCGGACCCCATCGGCTCGACCGTGTCCCCGCCCTCGGTGGCGATCTGCAGGGCCGCACCGAGCGCCGTGCCCGCGTCGCCCGCGGCGGGCTGCACCCACACCTCGTCGAACGGCGACTCCCGCCACACGCGCGAGTTGGCGACGCAGTTCAGCGCCGTCCCGCCCGCCATCGTCAGGGCCCCGTCGCCCGTCTGCCCGTGCAGCCAGGTGGCGAGGTCGACGAGAACTTCCTCGAGCCGCGTCTGCACGGACGCGGCGAGGTCGGCGTGCGCGCCGCCCCAGGTGCCGTCGTCGGTACGGGGCGGGGCCCAGCGGCTCCAGTCCGGCGCCAGGGCGACGAACCCGCCGTCGTCGGTGGCGGCCAGCACCTCGCGCAGGTCGTCGAGGAACCGGGGCTCGCCGTACGACGCGAGCGCCATGACCTTGTACTCGTCGCTCGAGCGGAGGAACCCCAGGTGCTCGGTGAGGGACTCGTACACGAGGCCGAGCGAGTGGGGCAGCTCCTGGCTCGCCAGCACCTCGAGCCGGCCGTGGTCGTAGCGCCCGGCGAGGTGCGACGAGCGCTCACCGCGCCCGTCCAGGGACAGGACGCTCGCCGTCGGGAAGGGGGAGGCCAGCGCCGCGGACGCCGCGTGCGCGATCTCGTGCGGCACGGACCGGACGACCGACCGGTCGAGCCCGGGCAGCGCCGTGGCGAGGAAGTCGGGGGCGCGCTCGGCGTACCGCACCCGCAGCCAGTCCCACGGGTCGGGCAGGCCCATCTCCTCGGCGGGCTTCGCCAGCGCGGGGTCGAACGAGTAGCCGACGGCGTCGAGGTCCTGCGGGCGCAGGCCGCCGGCCTCGAGGCACCAGGCCATGGCCTGCTCGGGGAGCTCCCAGGCCGCGAACGGGATGGGCCGCTTGCCGTGCTTGCGACGGGAGAACCGCTCCTCCTCGGCGGCGGCGACCACGCGGCCGTCGACGACCAGGGCGGCGGAAGGGTCGTGGAACAGGGCGTTGACGCCGAGGACACGCATCGCGACGGTCCCTCCTCGCAAGGGCAGGGTCGAGCAGGCCAGGGATGGTCCTGCCGACCGGGCGGGCCGTCGCTGCTGCAACCCGGACCTTCACCGTCCACCCGAGAGCCGCTTCCTCGCAAGGGGATCGTGCCCCATAGGTAATTCTCTTGCTGTCAGCGGGCTCGACGCCGGGTCGCCCGCCCGCTCGTCCGCCCGCTCGCCCCCGACGACGCCGGGCGTCGTGCCGTGGCGCTGCGGGCATCAGGACCCGGTGCGACGGTGGGGCGCATGCGCATCGTGGTGGTCGGAGAGACGGGGAACGTGGGGACCGCGCTCTTGCGCGCGCTGGCCGAGGAGCCGGAGGTGACGTCGGTGCTGGGCGTGGCGCGCCGGCTGCCCGACCGGACCGCCGAGCCCTACCGGCAGTCGGACTGGGCCGCCGTCGACCTCGCCGGCGAGGAGGATGACGTCGTCGAACGGCTCACCACGCTCTTCCGGGACGCCGATGCCGTCGTCCACCTCGCCTGGCTGATCCAGCCCAACCGCGAGCGCGAGCTGCTGCGCACCGCCAACGTCGAGGGCACGCGCCGCGTCGCCCGTTCCGTCGTCGCCGCGGGCGTGCCGCACCTGGTCGTCGCGTCGTCCGTCGGGGTGTACTCGGCGGTCGACGACGACGCCCCGCGGGCGGAGGACTGGCCCGCCGGCGGCATCGCGACCTCGCACTACAGCGTCGACAAGGCGGCGCAGGAGCGCGTCCTGGACGAGCTCGAGCGCGACCACCCCGAGGTCGTGGTGGCCCGCCTGCGCACCGCGCTGGTGTTCCAGGGCGACGCCGGGGCCGAGGTGGTCAGGCTGTTCGTCGGCCCGTTCGTGCCCGTGGGGCTGCTGCGGCACGGCCGCCCGCCCCTGCTGCCCCTGCCAGCCGGGCTGCGGCTCCAGGCGGTGCACGCGGACGACGCCGCGGACGCCTACCGGCGGGTGCTGCTGCGCCGCGCCGGCGGCGCGTTCAACGTCGCGGCCCACGACCTGCTCCGCGGTCCCGACGTCGCACGGATCGTCGACCACGGCCGGCTCGTCGAGTTGCCGCCCGCCGCGGTGCGCACCGCCGTCTCGCTCGCGTACGCGACCCACGCCGTGGCCGCCGACCCCGGCTGGGTGGACATGGGCATGGGCGTGCCCGTGATGGACACGAGCCGGGCGGTCTCCGAGCTGGGGTGGCAGCCGCGGCACACGGCGGCGCACTCCCTCGAGGAGGTCGTGCGGGGCATGGCGGAGGGCCGGGGGCTCGCCTCGGCGCCGTTGCGCCCCGACCCGTTGCGGCCGGCAGGCGACTCGACGCTCCCGCTGCGGGCGACCGACCCCGGCATCCCGCCCCGGCTGGACCGCGAGCTGCTCGGGCTGTACCTCGCCGACCACGTCACCGGGGCCACCGCCGGCCTCGGCCGTATCGAGCGCATGGTCGGTGACTACACGGACCTGCCCCTGCACCCGGAGCTGGTCGAGATCGCTGAGCAGATCCGGGGCGAGCGCGAGCTGTACCTGAGCCTGCTGGGGGCGCTGGGACTGCCGAGGCGCCGCCACCGTCAGCTCCTCGCCGGCATCGCAGAGCGGCTCGGGCGGCTCAAGCTCAACGGGCGGGTCGTGCGGCGCTCGCCGATGTCGGTGGTGCTGGAGACCGAGCTCATGCGCTCCGCGGTGGTCGGCAAGGTGGGCGGCTGGCAGACCCTCGAGGAGCACGCGCGCGAGCTCGGCCTCGACCCCGCGCAGTTCCACGAGCTCGCCGAGAGCGGCCAGCGGCAGATCGCGACGCTCGACCGCTTGCACGAGTACGCGCGCCGCCGGGCGTTCCGCGAGCCGCACGACCGGTGAGCGCACCTGTGGTCGGGAACCTCCGGAAGCCCTGATGTCATCTCGCTCGGTCGTGGGCACGACGTCGCCGGGGCCGAAACGGGCAACCAGTCCGCCCTGCGTGGACGATGGAGGGTGAACCCGCGCCCCTCGTCCGCCGGAGGACCGACTCATGCAGCCGTTGCCGTCCCAGCCGTCCCAGTCCGAGATCCCCGACGACGAGTGCTGGCGCCTCCTCGCCGGTCAGAAGGTCGGTCGCCTCGCCACGTCGGTGGCCGGCGAGCCCGAGATCTTCCCGGTGAACTTCGCCGTCGCCGACCATCGGGTCTACCTGCGGACCAAGCCAGGCACCAAGCTCGCCGAGATCACGCTCAGCCCGCGGGTCGCGCTCGAGGTCGACGAGATCGGCGAGGACTCCGCGTGGAGCGTGGTCCTCAAGGGCCACGCCCGGGCGCTCCGCAGCGAGAAGGACATCGCGGACGCACAGGCCACGGGGCTGTCCAGCTACCTCGAGGACGGCAAGACCGAGTGGATCCGCATCGTGGCGTCCGACATCTCCGGCCGCCGCCTGATCCCCGGCGAGGCCTGATCGAGCCGGCACTGGTTCCCGCCGGAACCCGGCTAGGACCGCGGCGCCCACGGGTCGAGCACGACCTTGATGCAGCCGTCGTCCTTGTGCTGGAACGTGCGGTACGCCTCGGGCGCGTCCTCCAGGGAGAGACGGTGCGTGCGCAGGTCGAGCACGCCGAGCGGGTCGGCGGGGTCCTGCACGAGAGGGAGCAGGTCGTCCGTCCACCGCCGCACGTTGGCCTGGCCGGTCCGCAGCGTGAGCTGCTTGTCGAAGATCTGCATCATCGGCAGCGGGTCCTTGGCCCCGCCGTAGACGCCGGACAGCGAGATCGTGCCGCCCCGGCGCACGATCCCGATCGCGGCGAGGAGCGCGGCGAGACGGTCCGCCCCGGCCTGCTCGGTCAGGGGCGCGGCGACCGCGTCGGGCAGCATGCCCACGAGCTTCTGGGTGGTCTCCGCCAGAGGCGATCCGTGCGCCTCCATGCCGACCGCATCGATCACGGAGTCCGGTCCGCGGCCGTCGGTGAGGTCGAGGACCGCGCCGCGCACCTCCCGGGAGGCAGGGTCGAACGTGATGATGCCGTGCCGCTGGGCCATCAGCCGGCGCTCCGGCACGGGGTCGATCCCGATGACGGGGCCAGCGCCGCGGTGCCTGGCGACCCGCGCGGCCATCTGCCCGATAGGCCCCAGGCCCAGCACGACGACGCTCCCGTCGGGCGGGATGTCGGCGTACTCGACGGCCTGCCACGCGGTGGGCAGCACGTCGGACAGGTACAGGTACTGCTCGTCGGGCGAGCCGTCGTCGGGCACCACGACCGGCCCGTAGTGGGCCTGTGGCACCCTGAGGTACTGGGCCTGCCCGCCGGGCACCTGTCCGTACAGGCGGGTGTACCCGAACAGGGCGGCGCCCTTGTCCTGGCTTCGCACCTGCGTGGTCTCGCACTGGGTCTGCAGGCCCCGGGAGCACATCCAGCACCGCCCGCAGGAGATGGTGAAGGGGACGACGACACGGTCGCCGACGGCGAGGTCGCCCGCCTCGCTCCCCACCTCCTCCACGACGCCCATCGCCTCGTGCCCCAGCACGTCGCCGGCGTCCAGGAACATCCCGAGGACCCCGTACAGGTGCAGGTCCGACCCGCAGACCGCCGTCGACGTCACGCGGATCACCGCGTCGGAGGGTTCCTGGACGTGCGGGTCCGCGACGTCCTCGACGCTCACGTGCTGCCGTCCCTGCCATGTCAGTGCTCGCACGGTGTGTCGCTCCTGTCCGCTCGCCGCGTCGCGCGGCGTCGTCTCCGTGCCGGCCGGGACACGGGCTCCGGAGGTCGTCGGCGAGCTGCTTCACCGGTCGTCTCCCAGTGAAGCATCGTTCGGGGTCGCTCACCCGCTGCGCCGATGCGTTTGCGAGCAGGCGGCGCCCTGCCACGGTGGGAGGACGGGCCGGCAGCGGCCGGCCGCCGCCGAGCACGAAAGGAGTTGCCGGGATGGCTGTCTGCGACATGTGCGGCAACGACTACCCGCACACGTTCACGATCACGACGGACGACGGGACCAGCGGCGTCTACGACTCGTTCGAGTGCGCGGCCCACGCGATGGCGCCGCGCTGCGCCCACTGCGGCTGCACGGTGCTGGGGCACGGGGTCGCGGTGGGCGACCAGGTGTTCTGCTGCAGCCACTGCGCGCGCGAGACCACCGGAGCCCAGCTCACCGACAGCGTCGGATGAGCCGGTGAGCGTCGCCCCGTGGTGGCGGGGCGCCGTCGTCTACCAGGTGTACCCGCGCTCGTTCGCCGACTCCGACGGCGACGGCGTGGGAGACCTGGAGGGGATCCGCCGCCACCTGGACCACGTGCAGCACCTGGGTGCGGACGCGATCTGGCTCTCGCCGGTCTACCGCTCGCCCATGGCCGACGCGGGGTACGACATCGCGGACCACCGCGACGTCGACCCGGTGTTCGGGACGCTCGCGGGCATGGACGCGCTCCTCGCCGACGCGCACGCGCGCGGGCTGCGGGTGCTCCTCGACTTCGTGCCCAACCACACCTCCGACCAGCACCCGTGGTTCCGGGAGTCGTGCAGCTCGCGGGAGAACGCCCGACGGGACTGGTACCACTGGCGCGACGAGCCCAACAACTGGCGGTCTGCCATCGGCGGCGGCAGCACCTGGACGTGGGACGAGCGCACGCAGCAGTACTACCTGCACCTGTTCCTGCCCGAGCAGCCCGACCTCAACTGGCGCAACCCCGACGTCGTCGAGGCGATGCACGACGTGCTGCGCTTCTGGCTGGACCGCGGCGTGGACGGGTTCCGCATCGACGTCGCGCACTGCACGGGCAAGGACCCCGACTTCGCGGACGACCCGCGGTGCGCGGCCGGGGAGGCGCTCGTGGCCTTCAACGACCAGCCGCACAGCCACGAGGTGCTGCGCGGCATCCGCCGGGTGGTCGACTCGTACCCGGGAGACAGGGTGGTCGTGGGGGAGGTGAACATCCGCTCGACCCGCAGCGTCGCGGAGTACTACGGCGCGGGCGACGAGCTGCAGATGTCGTTCAACTTCCCGCCGCTGGACGCGCCCTGGGACCCGGTGGTGCTGCGTGCCTGCGTGCGGGAGGTCGAGCGGGAGCTCGGCCGTGTCGAGGCCTGGCCCACGTGGGTGCTGTCGAACCACGACAGCTCCCGCCACCGCAGCCGCTACGGCGGGTCGCTGCGGCGCGCGCGGGCGGCCGCCGTCCTGCTGCTGACGCTGCGCGGCACCGCGTTCGTCTACCAGGGCGAGGAGCTGGGGCTCGAGGACGTCGTCGTCGGGCCAGACGAGCGGCGGGACCCGGGCGGCCGCGACGGGTCGCGGGCGCCGCTGCCCTGGGCGGTCGAGCCCCCGCACGGGTGGGACGGCGCCCGCCCGTGGCTGCCGTTCCCGCCCGACGCCGGCGAGCTCGCCGCGCAGGCGCAGCGCGACGACCCGGCGTCCGTGCTGAGCCTGTACCGCCGGCTGGTCGCCGAGCGGCATGCGAGCCCCGCGCTGCGCGTCGGCGACTGGACCGAGCTGGACTCCCCGCCCGAGGTGCTGGCCTACCGCCGTCGCGACGGCGACGACGTGCGGGCCGTCGTGGTGAACTTCGCCGACGCGCCGCGCGAGGTGGCGCTCGACGGCGGGTGGCGGGTCGTGCTGTCCAGCGACCCGGGCGCGCGGCCCGGACCCTGGCACGGGCATGTCGGCCCCGCGGAGGCGGTGCTGCTCGCCCCGTCGTGACGACGGCGCCGCTCAACGCAGCTGCGGCACCACGTGCTCACCGAACGTCTCGACGAACGCGTCCTGGCGCCGGCCGACGTGGTGCAGGTAGAGGCGGTCGGCGCCCGCCTCGACGAGGTCGGCCAGCCACGCCGTGAGCTCACCGAGGTCGTCCGAGACGAGCACGACCTTCCGGACGTCGGCGATCCGGACGTCGCGGGCCAGGGCGTCGAACTCGGCGGTCGTGGCGGTGTCCGCGGCCACGTCGGGCGGGCCGGTGTTCGTGCGCCACTGGTCCAGGGCGAGCGCCTCGGCCTCGTCGAGCGTCGGGGCCCACGACAGGTGCACCTGCACCGCGACCTCCCCCCGGCCGCCCGCCTCCCGGTAGGCCGCCACCATCCGCCGGAGCTCGCCGGGCGGCTGGTTGACGGTGACCAGGCCGTCCGCCCACCCGGCGTGGTGGGCGGCGGTCGCGGCCGTCAGGGCGGGCAGCACGAGCGGGGGAGGCACGTCGGGCAGCGACCAGAGCCGGGCCCGGCGCACCACCACCAGGCCGTCGTGGTCCACCTCCTCGCCCTGCAGCAGGGCGCGGACCACCGTGACGCACTCGGCCAGGCGGGCGTCGCGCTCGGCCTTGGGCGGCCACGGATCGCCGGTGACGTGCTCGTTGAGGTTCTCGCCCGTGCCGAGCGCGACCCACGTCCGCCCGGGGAACATCACCTCCTGGGTCGCCACGAGCTGCGCGACCACGGCGGGGTGGTAGCGCTGGCCGGGGGCGCACACGGTGCCGTACGACAGCCCGGTGGACGCCAGCGCGGCACCGAGCCACGACCAGGCGGACCCGGACTCGCCCTGGCGTCCGCTCCAGGGCGCGAGGTGGTCCGAGCACATGGCGTCACCGAAGCCCGCCGCCTCGGCGAGCCGCGCGACGCGGAGGGCCTCGTCCGGCGCGAGCTGCTCGTGCGAGACGTGCAGGCCCACCGTCGTCACGTGCCCGCCCCCGAACCGCCGCCGGTCGTGCGGCGCAACCACCGGTACCCGTAGCCGGCCAGCGGGACGCGGCCGTCGGCCTCCACGGCCGGGTAGTCCTGGTCGACGTGCACGTCCACGAACCTCACGCGTCCCGCGCGCAGCTCGGTGATGTCGTCCGACGGCAGGGTGGCCACCGCGTCCTCGCCCGCGAGGTTGGCGAGCAGCAGCACGGCGGACTCGTCCTCCTGGTACCGCAGCGCGAGCACGGACGCTGCGCCGACGTCCTGCGGCTCCGGACGGGTCCGGCCCAGCTCGCTGAGCCCCAGGCGGGCACGCACCAGGCCGCCGACGCGCTGCAGCAGCGAGCCCTCGTGGACCATCTGGTCGTCGACGCTCACCCGCTCGGGACCGTACTCGCCGGTGATGACGGGCGCGGGGAACCGGTCCGGCGCCGCCTGCGAGAACCCGCCGCTGGGTGTCGAGGCCCACTGCATCGGGGTGCGCACGGCCTCGCGCTCCGGCAGGCCGAGGTCGTCACCCATGCCGATCTCGTCGCCGTAGCGCAGCACGGGCGGCCCGGGCAGGGAGAACATCACCGCGTGCGCGAGCGCGATCCGGCGGAGGTCGCCGTCGAGCATCGGGGCCAGACGGCGCCGCAGGCCCCGGCCGTACAGCCGCATCGACTCGGCGGGCGCGAACGCGTCGAGCACCTCCTGGCGCTCGTCCTTGGACAACCGCTCGAGGTCCAGCTCGTCGTTGTTGCGCAGCCACTGGGCGTACGAGGCACCCGGCGGGGGAGCGGGCTGGGCGCGCAGGGCCCGCACGAGCGGCTCCGCCTGCCCGCGGGCCAGGGCGAGGAAGAGGTGGTTGTTGGACCAGAAGTCGAGCAGCATCGTCATGCCGGGCCCGTCGCCGGTGCCGAAGTAGTCGGCGTAGCCGTCCGGTTCCACGTCGACCTCGCCGAGCAGCACGGCGCCAGCGCTCTGCGCGGAGACGGCGGACCGCAGGTCCTGCACGAGCCACTGGCCGTCGGTGTCCGGGCGGGCGGCGCGGGCACGCTCCACCATGAGGGGCACGGCGTCGACCCGGAAGCCGGAGACGCCCAGGCGGAGCCAGAACGACACGATGCGGTGCAGCTCGGCGCGCACGCGGGGGTTGTCGAGCGCGAGGTCGGGCTCGTGGGCGTAGAAGGCGTGCCGGTAGAACTGCTGGGCCTCCTCGTCCCACGTCCAGGTGCGCGGCTCGACGTCGGGGAACATCGGCTCGATGTCGTCCTTCGGCTCGTCGGACCACAGGTAGTAGTCGCGGTACGGCGAGCGGCGGTCGCTGCGTGCCTCCTGGAACCACCGGTGCTGGTCGGAGGTGTGCTGCGAGACCAGCTCGACCAGCACGTGCAGGCCCAGGTCGTCGGCCTTCTCCAGCAGGCGTGCGACGTCTGCCAGGTCGCCCAGGCGTGGGTCGACGGCGAGGTGGTCGGCGACGTCGTAGCCGCCGTCGCGGAACGGCGAGACGTAGAACGGCAGCAGCCACACGCACGTCGCGCCCAGGCCCCGCAGGTAGTGCAGGCGCTCGGTGGCACCGCGCAGGTCGCCCCAGCCGTCGTCGTCGGCGTCGTGGAACAGGCGTGGGTCGAGCTGGTAGATCACGGCGTCCCGGAACCAGGAGGACCGCATCGATCAGGCCCCCGGGATGTGGGCCGGCTCGCGCATGGACTGCGCGAGATGCCCGCCCAGGTAGCCGCCCACGCTGACGGCGCCCATGCCGGCGAGGGTCAGCAGGGTGCCGAGCCCCGTGCGGCCGGAGCGCCGGGCCCGCCAGGAGGCGAGCGCCAGCAGCGTGCCGCTGCCGTTCGCCGCCGCGTGGACGGCGGCCACGCGGCGCGCCGGGGCGCTGAGCGCCCCGAAGTCGGCCAGGCCGGTCAGCGCGGTCGGCGGAGCGGCCAGCAGGCCCAGGCCGACGAGCCGCCGGGCCGAGGCCGCGTGGTCGGCGGGGCGCGTCAGGTCCAGCGCGACCGCCGCCGACCACAGGCCGATCGGCAGGTCCGTGAGGATGCTGTGCAGCGGGTGCCCCAGCGAGCGCCCCCGCAGCTCGTCGTGCACGCGGCCGGAGGAGGGGACGACGGTGCCGGCGACGCGGCCGAGCAGCTCGGCCGCCCGGTCCAGGCGGGAGAGCTGCTCGAGCCCGGTGGCGAGCCGGGGCAGGGGCTGGTCGGCCGACCGGCCGTCGGACGGTGCTGCGAACATGGGCGGCCTCCTGAGGCGGGCCCCGCGCGGCGGGGCCGGGCGCACGGCGCCCCGTCTCGACGCCACCTGCCGCACGGTAGTCGGCTCGCTTGGCGCTCGCTCGACGGCGCTCGCTCGCTCGACGGCGCTCGCTCGACGGCGCTCGCTCGCTCGACGGCGCTCGCTCGACGGCGCTCGCTCGACGGCGGGGCCGGGTGCGCCCCGGACCGGCCCGGATGCGCCGCGCGGCGCGCCGGACCACGCTGGGTGCGGACGCGTCGAGTCGTGGCGTGCCCCGGACGACCCGAGGAGCGCCCGTGTCCCGAGCCCCCGTCGACCTCACCGCGGCCGAGGTGACCCGCGTGGTGCGAGCCGTGCTCGTGCCGCTCGTCGCACAGGGCGCGATCGTGCGGCGCCCGCGCATGACCGCGTGGGCGGAGCGGCGCCAGAGCGACCGGGAGGTGCGCCGGGTGCTCACGGCGCTGCGCGACCGGTACGACGGCGCCCCTCTCGCGCTGCGCGCCGGGACCCGCCGGCTCGCGGTCGTCACGACCGCCGACGACGTCCGGCGCCTGCTGGAGGGTACGCCGGAGCCGTTCAGCGCGGCGACGAAGGAGAAGCGGGGCGCTCTCGCCCACTTCCAGCCGCGTGGCGTGCTCGTCTCCGACCGCGACGGCAGGCGTCGTCGCCGGCCGCTCAACGAGGAGGCGCTCGACGCAGGGCACGCGGTGCACGAGGACGCGACGGCGTTCGTGGCTGCCGTCGAGCGGGCGGCGGGCGAGCTGGAGCGGACGGTGCAGGCGGCCCGGGGGCTGGACGCCGGCGCGTTCCTGCGGGTGTGGTGGCGCCTGGTGCTCGAGGTGACGTTCGGCGAGGACGCCCGCGAGGACAGGCGCCTCGTCGGGGTCCTGTCGGCACTGCGCCGGGACGGCAACTGGTCGTGGTTCCGGCCGCGTCGCCCCTGGCTGCTCGCGGAGCTGGAGCGTCGGGTGGCCCGGCACACGGCGTCCGCCCCGCCCACGTCCCTCGCGGGCCGCGCCCGGGACGCCGACCCCGACGAGGCACCGGGGCAGGTGCCCCACTGGCTCTTCGCCTTCGACGCGGCGGGCGCGACGACGCTGCGGGCGCTGGCCGTCGCCGCGGCGCGCCCCCGGGTGCGCGACCGGCTCGTGGACGAGCTGGGCGCGAGCGGCGGCCCGGGCGAGGGCACCGTGGCGCTGCTGCCCTACGGGCGGGCGTGCGTGCTCGAGGCGGTCCGGCTCTGGCCGACGACCCTCGCGGTGCTGCGCGACTCCACCCGGGAGACCCGCTGGGGGGACGTGACCGTCCCGCCGGGGACCGGGTTCGTGGTCGTGAGCTCGTTCTTCCACCGCGACCCGGCCCGCCTGGAGCACGCCGACGGCTTCGCGCCCGAGGCCTGGCTCGACGGCCGCGCGGACGACGACTGGTCCCTCGTCCCGTTCAGCGGGGGACCCGCCTCGTGCCCCGGCCGCAACGTGGTGCTGCTGGTCGCGTCCCACCTGCTCGCACGCCTCGCCGGGCTCGGCCTCGCCGTCGAACGGGGCCAGCACCTCGCGGCCGACCCGCTGCCCTGCACCGTCGACCACCTGGGCCTGCGCTTCGTGGTCCGGACGGCGGCTGCGATCGTGGGGGGCGACCGACCGGGTTACGGTGGCACGGGTCCAGGATCGGCCCGCCCGCCCCGTCGTGGAGGTCTCCGATGAAGGCGTTGTTCGTCAGCTGCACGCTCAAGAAGTCGCCCGAGGGCTCGAACACCGAGCTGCTCGCCCAGGTCGTCGCCGAGGCGCTCGAGGAGCGCGGGGTGAGCGTCGGGCACGTGCGGCTCGCCGACCACGACGTGCCGCCGGGCGTGGTCACCGACCTCGGCGAGGGCGACGAGTGGCCGCAGGTGCACGCACGGCTGCTCGACGCGCAGATCCTGGTCGTCGTGACGCCCACCTGGTTGGGACGCCCGTCGTCGGTCGCGCAGCGCATGCTGGAACGCATGGACGCGATGCTGTCCGAGACAGGTCCCGACGGCACGCCCGTCGCCTACAACCGCGTCGCCGGGGTGGTCGTCACCGGCAACGAGGACGGCGCGCACCACGTCATCTCCGAGATCAGCGGCGCCCTCGTGGACATCGGGTACACGGTGCCGGGCCAGGCGTGGACCTACTGGAACCAGGGCCCGGGCCCCGGGCCCGAGTACCCGGACACCGAGCACGGGCACGAGTGGTCGCACCGCACGGGGCGCCTCATGGCGCACAACCTGTACGAGGTCGCGACCGCGCTGAGCGAGCACCCCGTCCCACCGTTCCCCGAGAGCTGAGGAGACACGATGAGCGAGAACCCGACCGGCGACGAGCGCACGGAGCCCGACGAGGAGCAGGCGGAGCACGCGCCCCAAGGGTCGGCGGGCTCGGCCCCCGACGGCGAGGCCGCGGACGTGGGCGCGATCCCCGGCGAGCAGCCCAGGGACGACCCGGACGAGGAGGGCGAGGACCGCTTCGACGCCGGCTGACCCTCGTGCACGACGACGGCGCGGCCCCCGGTCCGGGGCCGCGCCGTCGTCGTGCGCCACGGCGCGGCCGGGCGTCGGCGGGGGGGTGAGCGGCCGGGCAGGCTCTCGCCGGGCCTCAGCCCTCGGGGCTCGCCTGGTCGCCCGTGCGGGGGTTGAGCTGGTCGGGGTCCGCGTCCGGGTCGCCGTCACGGCCGTCGCCGTCGCCGGCCGCCGCGCCGGTCCGAGGGTTGAGCTCGTCGGGGTCGGCGTCCGGGTCCTGGGTCGGGTCGTAGCCGGGCTGGTCCGTCATCGTCGTCTCCTGTCACTCGAGCGGGGCGGCCGGTGCTGGACCGCGGTGCCGCGTTCTCGATGCACCGTGACACGGCCTCGGCCGGCCCGCACCACGCGGCCGGGGCGCTGTCCGGTGGCCGTCCCGGAGGGGCAGCGTTAGCGTGAGGGGCGGCGTCAGGAAGCGGCACCGATCCCTCCCCACCAGGAGGTCACGATGACGACAACAGCCCCAGCCGGCACCGACAACCTGCTCCCGGCGCTCGCCGTCGGGACGCATCTGTTGACCGGCAGCTACCGCGCCGAGTCAGGATCAGGGCGCTGGTGGTGGTCCGACGAGGTCGACGTGATGCTCGGCCACCAGCCCGGTGCGGTCGAGGCCGGGGCGCAGGCACTGGAGTCCCGGCTGCACCCCGACGAGCGGGGCCGCCTCGTGCACGACGCCGCCCGCGCCCTCGCGGCCGGCGGCCCGGTGACGACCGCCCGCAGGATCGTCGACGCGCACGGTCGCACGCGCACCCTGCTCGTCACGGCGCAGGCACGCCGCAACCGCGACGGAGGCCCGCCGGAGACCGCGGGCTACGTCGTCGACATCACCCCGGTGCAGCGCGAGGCCGTGCAGCGCGACGTCCGGCGCGCCCTCGACAGCGCCCTGGTCAGCACCGCCGCCATCGAGCGCGCCAAGGGCGTCCTCATGGCCGTGCACGGCGTCGACGAGTTCGCTGCGGACGCGATGCTCGTGGAGGCGGCCGGTGCCGCGGGGGCGACCCTGCGGGAGACGGCGACGCAGATGATGTCGCGGCTCGCGGCAGGCGAAGGCTTCGGCCTCCCCGCGCAGGAGGGCGTGCGCGGCGTACTCGCCCAGACGCGCCCCGCCAAGCGCCCGCACGTGCACGAGGCGCAGCTCGCGCGCCGTCGGGCCGCCTGACGGCGTCGGCTCGCACCCACGTCCAGCGCACCGCACCACCCAGGAGGAGACCCATGTCCGACGATCAGCAGTCGTTCCCCGCCCAGCAGCAGGAGCCCCCAGGGCTCACGAGCGAGATGACTCCGCGGCCCGACCACGGGGAGCAGAGCTACCGGGGGTCCGGCCGGCTCGACGGTCTGCGGGCCCTGGTGACCGGGGGAGACTCCGGCATCGGCCGCGCGGTCGCCATCGCGTTCGCCCGCGAGGGCGCCGATGTCGCGATCGGCTACCTGCCCGAGGAGGAGGACGACGCGCAGGAGACGGCGCGCTGGGTCCGCGAGGCCGGCCGCAGGGCGGTCCTGCTGCCGGGCGACATCACGGACGAGGCCACGGCCCGCGGCCTGCCCGACCGGGCCGTCGAGGGCCTCGGCGGGCTCGACGTCCTCGTCAACAACGCCGGCTTCCAGATGGCGCG
Organism: Isoptericola luteus; assembly: GCF_020297055.1. Lineage (GTDB taxonomy): Bacteria > Actinomycetota > Actinomycetes > Actinomycetales > Cellulomonadaceae > Isoptericola > Isoptericola luteus. Next base: position 153,689 of record NZ_JAIXCQ010000007.1, read on the forward strand.
GCGGGACTCCGTCGAGGACATCACAACCGACGAGATCGACCGGGTGCTCAAGACGAACCTCTACGCCCTGCTCTGGATCACCCAGGAGGCGCTGCGCCACCTCGGCGAGGGGGCGTGCATCGTCAACAACTCGTCGATCCAGGCGTACCAGCCGTCGTCGTCGCTGCTCGACTACGCGTCCACGAAGGCGGCGATCAACAACCTGACGGTCAACCTCGCCACCGAGCTGGGTCCGCGCGGGATCCGGGTCAACACCGTCGCCCCGGGCCCGATCTGGACGCCGCTGCAGCCCGCCACCCAGCCGGAGGAGAAGGTGCAGAAGTTCGGTCAGGACACGCCCCTGGGCCGCGCGGGCCAGCCCGCCGAGGTCGCGCCGGCGTTCGTCTTCCTCGCCTCGCCGCGGGACGCGAGCTACGTCTCGGGGACCGTCCTCGGCGTCACCGGCGGCAAGTCGGTGTTCTGACACCCGAGGGGGAGCCGGGAGAACCATGACGACGCTCGAGGCGGCACGGGGGACGCCGGACATGGTGCACCTGCGGTCGCTCGCGGAGGTGGCGGAGCTGGTGCGGCTCACCGCCCCCCTGTACGTGCGCTTCAGCGCGGGTCCGGAGGCCGACGTGACGACCCGCAGCCGCGACCACGAGAGCGGCTGCGTTCTCCCCGGTCTCAGCGTCAACCCGCTGAGCCCCGAGCCGTGGTGGGACCGCCCGCTGGAGCACTGGCTCGCCCGCCAGCTCTACCAGTACGCCCACCTCATGACGCCGGAGCGGTTTCCCTGGGTCCTCACCGGGGAGATCGCCGGGCGTGGTCCCGACTGTGAGCCTCTGCTCGTGCGGACCACGCCCGTCGCGTCGGTCGACCGGGCCGTGGTCGACGAGGCTGTGGCGACGTACGCGCGCGTGTTTCGCCCCGGCGAGGACGGGACCTGACACCGGCGCGTCCCGCAGGAGCTCCGCCGGAGGCCGGCGGAGCTCCTGCGGCGCGGCTCAGGAGGCCGGGAGCTCGTGCTGCTGGCGTCTCGGCCCGGTCACGGAGTGGTTCCGGACGCGGTGCGTGGCGTCCTGCAACGCGTCCAGGAGCGGTGCCAGCCGCTCGTGGGGCTCCGAGGTGCCCTGTGCCTGCTCCACCAGGGCGGCTGCGAGCTCACGGACCCGCACGTTCGTGACGTTGGAGTAGTGACGCAGCACCTCGAACGCCTCGTCGCCCCCGATGTTCAGCGCCAGGCGGATGATGCCCTTGGCCTGTTCGATGGTGCTGCGGCTCTGTGCGGCGGCGCGGATCGAGTCGTCCGCTTGCTGGGCGGCGTAGCGCTTCACGCTGGACGACAGGTCGAGGACGTACCCCACGAGCGCGACCACCTGGCCGTCGCCGTCGCGCTGGCCCTGACCCACGATCGAGACGACGTGGTCTGATCCGTTCGCGTCGACGATGCGGTGCACGGTGGCGAAGGGCTCACCGTCGCGACGGGCGTCGTCGAGGACGTGCCGGACGCGGTCGCGGTCCTCCGGGTGCTTGTGCGCGAGAACCATGGCGGTCGTCGGCACCACCTCGCCGGGCTCGAACCCGTGGATGCGGAAGGTCTCGTCGGACCACCACCACTGCTCGGTCGCGAGATCGACGCGGTACTGGCCGACCCGCGTCGCGTCGCCGAGCGCGAGAACCCGCTCCAGCGGGGAGTCGTTGAACGACTGGGACATGGCTCCTCCTTCGCCCGACGCGTGTCGACGGCCGCTCCCTGACCGTGCTCCGACGCTATAGGGATCTGGGAGGAACGCCAACGCGAACGAGCACTTCGTCAGCGCACCTGCGCCTCCGCGATGATCCGGTGGCCGGTCTCGGTCAGGGTCGCGCCCGATCGGTCCCGCCTCTCGAGCAGCACCTCGTACGCCTTGGCCATGTCGATACCGAGGGTCTGCGCCAGCACGCCCTTGGCCTGCTCGACGACGACCCGGGCGCCGAGCGCCTGGCCCAGTCGGAGGTCGATCTCGTCGTCCGGCACGTTCGCGGGCTGGGCGACGAGGAGCGTGAGCATGTCGGCGAAGGCGTGCGCGATGCGGACGCACTCCTCGTCGGGGGCGCGGGAGCCTCGCCCGAAGATGTTGAGCCCGCCCAGGACCCGTCCTCGCCAGGCCAGGGGATAGGCGTGGACGTGCGCGAAGCCGGCGTCGAGGATCGCGCGCCCGGCCGTCGGCCAGCGGTCGAGGATCTCTGCCCGCCCGGCAGCCACCACGGGTAGGCCGGTCGTCCAGACGTCCACGCAGGGGCCCTCGTCCACCCGTGCCTGGTAGATCTCGAGGTGGGCCGCGGCGTGGTCGGTGGCGGTGAGCACCTCGAGCGGGACGCCGCCGGACGGCCGCGCGAGCAGGCCCGCGGCATCGCCGTCGGCCTGCCGTGCGGCGTCCCGTACGAGCCGTTCGAGGAGGTCGCTGACGTCGTGCTCGCGGACCAGGGCGGATGCTGCCTCGGCGAGCGAGTCGGCGGGAGTGCGCGGCGTCATGGATCCTCAGTTCGGTCGATCGTGTCGTCCTGCGACTCGTCGAGGGAGAACGTCAGTCGTCGCTCGAGCACGTCCAGCGCGACGGACAGCAGGCTGGTCGAGCGCGCGAAGGCGTGCGCTCGCAGGACGGCGAGCGCGTCCTCCGGGGGGACCCGCAGCTGGGCGGTCACCATGCCGGTGGCCTGGTGGATCTGGGCCCGCTCCGACCAGTCGAGCGAGTCGGCGTCGCCGAGCAGGGAGGCCCCGACGGCGTCGGCGAGGAACTGCAGGTCCTCCGAGCTGCGGTCCTGCGGGTCCGCCGTCACGTAGAGGCTGAACACGCCGACGACGCGGCCGCCGGCGCGCATGGGCACGGCGTAGAGCATCACCTGGCCGCCCACGGTGCCCGCGAGCTGGGAGAACACGGGATAGTCGTCCGTGACGCCGTCGACGTGCATCACGACCAGGCGGTCCTCGGACATCGCCTGGTGCACCGGCCCTTCGCCGAGGACCTCCTGGAGGGGCTCGAGCTGCTCGAACGCCCCGGGGGTGCTGACGGCGAGCCGTTCCCCGGGTACCGCGGACACCGTGAGCGCCCCGCCCTGGGCCCGCAGGATGTCGACGCACGCCTCGCACAGCCGCATCGCCAGCGGGCGGTCGGTGTCGACCTTGGCGAGCGACCGCGCGAGGAGGCTCAACAACTGCGTCGGTTCCACCCGTCGACCACCTCCCTCACCCGCCTAGTCTTGCACCGACGCGAGCGGGAGACCGACGCGGCGGGGGCGGTGGCTCAGTGCGAGCGCAGCGCCTCGACGAGCTCCGACTTGCGCATCGTCGAACGCCCCTCGATCCCGAGCTCCGCGGCACGCTTGCGCAGCTTGTCGACCGTCCAGTCGTCGTAGGACCCGGACCTGCCGCCCTTCGCCCCGACGTCGCTGCGGCCACGGGCAGCGGCGGCGTTGGCGATCCGCGCGGACTTCTCCTTGCTGTTGCCCTCGTCGCGGAGCTCTTCGTACAGCTCCTTGTCCTTGACGCTCGGTCCGGCATCTCGTCGCGGCACGGGTCGTCCCTCCTCGGCGTCGTCCGTCGTCGGCGCGTGGCGCGCCCTCCCGAGCATCGTCACGGTCGATGGCGCTGGTCGCACCTCGGCCGGCGGGCCGCAGCCCACGACGACCCAGGAGCACGACGACGGCCGCCCGGCGCAGAGCACCGGACGGCCGTCGCCCCGGCCGCTACGTCTCGCGCCGCAGCCGCGCTCCCAGTGCGACGGCGGCGACGACGGCGGCGCCTGCGACCAGCACGATGTCCTTGAGCACGTACTGCCCGAGGAGGGTGACGCCGTGCCCGAACAGCTCGCCGGCGAACAGGACGAGCGGGGAGAGGATCCCCGCCATCGCGACGGCGAGCGCCAGCAGACCGACGCGCAGGAGCCTCCCGGTGATCAGCGTGAGCCCGATGAAGGTCTCCAGCGTGGCGGTGAGGACCACCGCGGTCGCGCCGTCGACCACGCCGAGCGTCAGGGTCTCGACGGTGCGGGACGCGATGGTCTCGGCCGGGCTGGCCCCGGGGAAGAACTTGAGGACCCCGAACCCGAGGAAGACGAGGCCGAGGGCGACGCGCAGCACGGGGACGGACCACCGGGTGAGGAGCTGCGCGACCCGGGCCACGGCGACGTCGGCGCGGCGGGCGACGGACCGGGTCCGGGGGTGGGACGCCGCCCGCGGACGCGGGGGCACCGAGGTGGTGGTGAGCATGGCGGGCTCCCTGGGGGAGGAGGGTCGCGGCGCGGTTCGGCCGCACGGAGAGGGAGCGACCGCCGGCCCCGCCGATGCGCGCCGCGCCGGAAACTCACCCGGGCCGTGCCCGTCGTCCCAGGTCGGGCATCAGGGTGTCGCCCAGCGTGGACGAGGCCGTCTGCGTGTCGGGCACAGCGGGCTGGTGGAGGTCGGGATGCCCGTCTGCCGGGGTAGCCCGCCGAACTGAGATCAAATATGATCTGCCCATGCCCGATCTGCCGAGCACCGACGCCGCAGCCGACGCCGGCCCCGCCGCCCCGTCCCCCGACCCGCGGTTCGCCGCCCTGCCGGGGCGTCCCGGCAAGGTGCTCGCCGTGCACCTGAGCTACGCGTCCCGCGCGGACCAGCGCGGCCGGCGCCCGGCGCACCCGTCCTACTTCCTCAAGCCGTCGAGCTCGGTCGCGGCCACGGGCGGCACCGTCGAGCGCCCCGCGGGCACCGAGCTGCTCGCGTTCGAGGGCGAGGTCGCGCTCGTCATCGGCACCCTCGCCCGCCGGCTCGGGGCCGAGCTGGCGTGGGAGCACGTCGCCTGGGTCACCGCAGCCAACGACCTCGGCCTCTACGACCTGCGTGCGGCCGACAAGGGCTCCAACGTGCGGTCCAAGGGCGGCGACGGCTTCACCCCCGTCGGCCCCGCCCTGCTCGACGCCAGGACGCTCGACCCGGCGGCGCTGCGCGTGCGGGCCTGGGTCAACGGGCGCACGGTCCAGGACGACACGACCGCGGGGCTGATCTTCCCCCTCGCGCAGATCGTCGCCGACCTGTCGCAGCACCTGACGCTCGAGCCCGGCGACGTGATCCTCACCGGCACCCCGGCCGGCTCGAGCGTCGTCGTGCCGGGGGACGTCGTCGAGGTCGAGGTCGACGCCCCGTCCGCCCCCGGTGCGCCGAGCACCGGCCGGCTCGTCACCACGGTGACGCAGGGCGACGTCCCGTTCGACGGCGCGCTCGGCTCGCTGCCTGCCGTCGACGACACCCAGCGCACCGAGGCGTGGGGCTCGCGCGAGGCGGCGGGGCTCGGTGCGCCCGGCCTGTCCCCGGGCCTGCGCGACAAGCTCCTGCGCACCCCGGTGGCGGGGCTCTCGGCTCAGCTGCGCAAGCTCGGGCTGAACAACGTCACCGTCGACGGCGTGCGCCCGCTGCACCCCGACGCGAAGGTGGTGGGCGTGGCGCGGACGCTGCGGTTCGTGCCGAACCGGGAGGACCTCTTCAAGGCCCACGGCGGGGGCTACAACGCGCAGAAGCGCACGTTCGACGCCGTCGGCGAGGGCGAGGTCATCGTCATCGAGGCGCGCGGGGACGCCGGCTCGGGCACGCTCGGCGACATCCTCGCCCTGCGCGCGCACGCGGCCGGGGCGGCGGGCATCGTCACCGACGGAGGCGTGCGCGACGTCGACGCCGTCTCCGCGGTCGGCATCCCCGTGTGGACGTCCGGGGCGCACCCCGCCGTCCTGGGTCGCAAGCACGTCCCGTGGGAAGGCGATGTCACGGTCGCGTGCGGTGGCACGACCGTCCAACCGGGGGACGTCGTCGTCGGCGACGCGGACGGCGTGATCGTCGTCCCGCCGGCGCTCGCGGAGCAGGTCGCCGACGCGGCGCTCGCCCAGGAGGACGAGGACGCGTGGATCGCGGAGCAGGTCGCGGCCGGGCACCCGGTCAAGGGCTTGTTCCCCATGAACGCGCAGTGGCGCGCGCGGTACGAGGCGCGATGACCACGGCGACGACCAGGGCGACGTCCGCGGCCGCGAGCAAGACCCGCCGGGCCTACGACTGGCTCAGGGAGCAGGTCACGAACCACGACCTCCCGCCGGGGAGCCGGATCGTGCTCGCGACCGTCGCGGACGAGCTCGGCATGAGCGCCGTGCCCGTCCGCGAGGCCCTGCGCCAGCTCGAGGCGGAGGGGGTCGTGACGTTCGAGCACAACGTCGGCGCCAGGGTGTCCCTAATCGACGAGGAGCAGTACCGGGCGGCGATGCAGGTCATCGCGGTCGTCGAGAGCGCGGCCACGGCCCTGGCCGCCCCGCGTCTCGGACCGGAGGACCTGGCGCGGGCGCGCGCCGTCAACGCCGCGATGACCGCCCTGACCACCGGCCCCGACGGGTTCGACCCCCGGGAGTTCTCGCGGCTCAACCAGGAGTTCCACCACCTGCTGTACGCGCGCTGCCCCAACCCGCGGCTGCTGGAGATCGTCGACGCCGAGTGGGCGCGCCTGGGGCACCTGCGCGACACGATCTTCGCGTTCGTGCCCGGCCGTGCCGAGCAGTCCGTGCGCGAGCACGAGCAGATCGTGGCCCTCGTCGCGAGCGGCGCCCCCGTGCCGGAGGTCGAGCGGGCCGTGCGACGGCACCGGCGCGGGACGCTCGCCGCCTACCTGGAGCACGAGCACCCCGACGACCCCGGCGGCGGCGACGTCTGGCTCTGAGCCGCCCACGTCCGCCGCGCACGAGCACGACCGGCCCCACCGAGACCGCACCCTGACGAAGGAGCACCGATGCTTCCCCCCGAGACGATCGCCGCGATCGCCGAGGAGCTCGCCGAGGCGGAACGGACACGCTCCGTGATCCCCCGGATCACCGAGTGCCACCCCGACGCCACGATCGAGGACTCCTACGCCGTCCAGGGCGTGTGGCGCGACAAGAACCTCGCCGCCGGCCGCCGGCTGGTCGGCCGCAAGATCGGCCTGACGTCTCGCGCCATGCAGGCGGCGACGGGGATCACCGAGCCCGACTACGGCGTGATGTTCGATGACACCGTCTGGGAGAGCGGCTCGGTGATCCCGTTCGACGACTTCTCGAACGTGCGCATCGAGGTGGAGCTCGCGTTCGTGCTGGGCGAGCCGCTCAGCGGCCCCCGGTGCACCGTGCTCGACGTGCTGCGCGCGACCGAGTTCGTCACGCCCGCCCTGGAGATCCTCAACTCGCACATCGAGCTCGAGGGCCGCACGATCGTCGACACGATCGCGGACAACGCGGCGTACGGCGGCATGGTGCTGGGCGGCAACCCGACCGCGCCCGACGCCGTCGACCTGCGGTGGGTCGGCGCGCTGCTGTATCGCAACGAGACCATCGAGGAGACGGGTGTCGCGGCCGGGGTGCTCAACCACCCCGCGTCGGGCGTCGCCTGGCTCGCGAACAAGCTCCACCAGCACGGTGCCCGCCTGGAGGCGGGGGAGACGATCCTCGCCGGGTCGTTCACCCGCCCGATGTGGGTGTCCCGCGGGGACAGCGTGCTGTGCGACTACGGACCGATGGGGACGATCACGTGCCGATTCCAGTGAACCCGGCCCTGCGGCCGACCTTCCGCGACGCCCTGGCCGGGGCGTCCCGCCCGCTCGCGGGGATGTGGGTGTGCTCCGCCAGCCCGCTCGTCGCCGAGGTCTGCGCGGGCGGCGGCCTGGACTGGCTGCTCGTCGACATGGAGCACGGGCCCAACGGGCTCGGGTCCGTCGTCGCCCAGCTCCAGGCCGTGGCGGCGTACCCCGTGACGCCCGTGGTGCGCGTGCCCGCCAACGATGCCGTCACGATCAAGCAGGTGCTCGACCTCGGTGCCCAGAACCTGCTGGTGCCGATGGTGTCGTCCGCTGCCGAGGCGCGCGCCGCCGTCGAGGCCGTGCGCTACCCGCCGCGCGGGCGCCGGGGCGTGGGGTCGGCGCTGGCTCGCTCGGCGCGCTGGAACCGGGTGGACGACTACCTGATCGAGGCCGACCGGTACGTGTCGCTGTTCGTGCAGGTCGAGACGACCGCGGGCGTCGAGGCCGCCGCCGAGATCGCGGCCGTCGACGGCGTCGACGGCGTGTTCGTCGGACCGTCGGACCTCGCGGCCTCCATGGGCGTGCTCGGCCAGCAGACCCATCCCGACGTGGTGGCCGCGGTGCTGCGTGCCTTCGACGCCGTGCGGGGCGCGGGCGTCCCGGTGGGGGTCAACGCGTTCGACCCGGCCGTCGCCGCGTCCTACCTCGACGCGGGGGCGTCGTTCGTGCTCGTCGGGGCCGACGTGGCCCTGCTCGCTCGAGGCTCGGAGGCGCTCGCGGCCCGGTTCACCACCGACAGCTCAGGTACCGGGCACCCAGGAACCGGGCACCCAGGAACCGGGCACCCAGGAACCGGGCACCCAGGGACCGTGCGCGCGGGGTACTGACGCCGGTCCGTCCGCCATCCGAGCACGGGTCGACCGTGGCGCGGGGCTCGGGCCAGGATGTGCCTGGTTCCGGTCGGGCCGGGTCGGTCAGGAGGTGGCGCGTGGAGACGCAGGTCGTGGCGCTGGGCGCGCTGCTGCTCGTCACGGCCGCGCTCGGCGCGCTCTGGCGCTCGCGTCAGGGACGGGTACGGGCACCGTCGCGCCGCGCGGACGTGGACTGGGCGGCGCACGGCGTCACGCTGGGCCGCCGCGCGACGTTCGTCCAGCTCAGCGCCACGGTGTGCGCGCCCTGCCGGGCGACGGCTCGCGTGCTCGGCCCGTTCGCGGGTGCCCAGGACGGCGTCCTGCACCACGAGCTCGACGTCGAGCAGCACCTCGACCTCACGAGCGAGCTCCGGGTCCTGACCACGCCCACGGTGCTCGTCCTCGACGCGGGCGGGGCCGAGGTGGCCAGGGTCCACGGCGCGATGTCCACGGCGCGGGCGCGAGAGGCGCTCGCGGCCGTCGGCGACGGCGTGACGGTATGACGCGCCGGGCGTGCGGCCGCCGGGCCACGACGACGAGAGACTCCGGGAGCGGACGATGACCCACGAGCAGGACCTCGAGCAGACCCACGAGCAGACCCACGAGCAGACCCACGAGCAGACCCACGAGCAGACCCACGAGCAGACGCACGCGCAGGTCGGACAGCGGACCCGCGACACCGAGGTCGCCGCCGACGCGGTGCGGGCCACGCCCGCGGGCATCGACCCGCGCGGTCCGCGGGTGGGCGCCGGCATCACCGCGGTGCTGCTCGCCGTCGTCGTGCTGCTCGGGCCCACCACGGCGGGTCTCGTGCTGCTCGCCGTCGTGGCGGCCGGGTTCGGCCTGGGCGCGGCCCGCGGCGTGACCGGGACCGTGCAGGCGTGGGTCTTCGCGACGTTCGTGCGACCCCGGCTCGCGCCGCCCACCGACCTCGAGGACCCGCGCCCGCCGCGGTTCGCGCAGGTGGTCGGGCTCGTGGTGACCGGGGCGGGCGTGCTGCTCGGCCTGGCCGGCGTGCCGACGGCCGTGCCGTGGGCGGCGGCCGTCGCGTTCGTCGCGGCCGGCCTCAACGCCGCCGTCGGCCTGTGCCTCGGGTGCGAGCTCTACCTGCTGGGACTGCGGCTGCGGACGGCCTCGCGCCGCCGGTGACGGTCCTCGGTGCCGAGCCCTGCCACCGGTAGGGTCCGGTCCATGGCAACGCTGCTTCCCTTCGACGGCCACACCCCCGAGATCGACCCCACGGCGTGGGTCGCCCCGACGGCGACGATCATCGGCCGGGTACGGGTCGGTCCCCGCGCGAGCGTCTTCTACGGCGCGGTCCTGCGCGGGGACATGGACTCGATCGAGCTCGGCGAGGGCTCCAACATCCAGGACAACTGCGTGGTGCACACCGACACCGGCATCCCCACGCGGATCGGCGCCGGGGTGGGCGTCGGGCACGGGGCGATCATCCACGGCGCGACCGTGGGCGACGGCAGCCTCATCGGCATGGGGGCCACCTTGCTCAACAACGCGGTGGTGGGCGAGGGCGCGTTCGTCGCGGCGGGTGCGCTCGTGCGCGAGGGGCAGGAGGTCCCGGCCGGGCATCTCGCCGTCGGCGTGCCCGCCAAGGTGCGCGGCGAGCTCGACGAGGCCGCCGCCGAGCGGGTGCGGAGCAACGCCGTCGAGTACCAGGAGCTCGCCGAGCGTCACCGGCGCGCGGTCGGCTGATCAGAGCTCGCGATAGCCCTGCACGACGTCGTCTGCGGAGTCGGTCGACGTCCAGAAGCTGCGCAGCATCTCCTCGGGGCTCAGGAGCCCGTCGCGCTGCTCGACCGGCTCCTCCTCCCCGGAGATGGCCCGCACCTCGTCGTGGATGCGCTCCATCGAGGTGTCCAGGGAGGCGGCGACGTCCGCGGCGAGCTTGAGCGCGTCGGTCAGGTGTGCCGGCACGTCGCGGGAGTACTTGTAGTAGATCTTGTGCTCGAGACTGGCCCAGAAGTCCATCGCGATGGTGCGGAGCTGGATCTCGACGACGACGTCCTCGGTGCGGTCCGAGAGATACACGGGGACCTGGACGATGAGGTGCAGCGACTTGTAGCCGTTCGGCTTCGGGTGCGCGATGTAGTCGCGCTCCTCGAGGACGGTGAGGTCTGGCTGGCCCACCAGCATGTCGCGCACACGGTAGATGTCCGCGACGAAGCTGCACGTGATCCGCACGCCTGCGACGTCGAACATCTGCTCCCGCACGCCCTGCGGTGTCAGCGGGATGCCCTTGCGACGGCACTTGGCGACGATCGACTCCAGCGACTTGAGCCGTGACGTGACGTGCTCGACGGGGTTGTAGTGCTGCATGTGGCGGAACTCGTCGCGCAGGATCCCGACCTTCGTCATCACCTCGTCGATGCCGAACTTGTAGGTCAGCGCCAGACGGCGGAGCTCGCCGACGAGCACCCGGATCTGGGCGGCCTCGGGCGTCTGGTGGCCGGCGATGCCGTCTGCGTGCGTGCTCACGTCCTCACGGTATCCCCGCGGCACGGTCCACCCGGTGCCGTCCGGCTCGGTATCGTCCGACTCGGTACCGTCGGGAGCGACGCGCAAGGAGGTGCCCGTGACGCGAGGGCGAGTGGTCGTGGTCGGGTCCGCGAACGTGGACCTCGTGGTCGACGTGCCACGCCATCCGGGGGCGGGCGAGACGGTCTTGGGCGGCCGGCTGCGCCGCAGCCCGGGCGGCAAGGGGGCCAACCAGGCCGTGGGGGCCGCGCGGGCCGGGGGCGCGGAGACCTCCTTCCTGGGAGCGCTCGGCCGGGACGAGGGCGCCGACCTGCTGCTCGTCTCGCTCGGCAGGTCCGGGGTGCGCACCGACCTCGTCTGGCGTCCCGACGCCCCGACCGGCACGGCCCTGATCACCGTGTCGCCGGACGGCGAGAACGCGATCGTCGTCGCGCCCGGGGCGAACTCGCACCTGGTGGTCGCCGAGCCGCAGGCCCGTCGTATCGCCGCGGCAGACGTGCTGCTGGCCCAGCTGGAGATCCCGGTCGACGTCGTCCTGGCCGCGGCGGCGGCGCGGCGACCGGGGGCCCTGCTGGTGCTCAACGCGGCACCGTCGCAGGCCCTGCCGGACGACCTGTGGGACGCCGTCGACGTCCTGGTCGTCAACGAGCACGAGGCGGCGGACCTGGCCGACGACCCACCGCCGTCACGCGGCGGGGATCCCGAGGCCCTCGCCGGCGCGCTGCTGGCGAGGGTGCCCGCGGTCGTCGTCACGCTCGGGGGTGCGGGCAGTCTGGTGGCCCGCCGCGGCCTGGCGCCGGTGCGGGTGCCCGCCTTCGAGGTCGACGTCGTCGACACGACCGGCGCGGGCGACGTCTACTGCGGCGTGCTCGCCGCCGCCCTGGCGCAGGGAGAGGACCTGGCCGGCGCCGCGTTCCTGGCGGCGGCCGCCGGTGCGCTGGCCGTGACCCGGCGTGGCGCGCAGGACGCCGTGCCCGCGACGTCTCAGGTCGCCGCCCTCGCGCGGACCGGCGCGGGCTGACGGCTATTGCAGTCCTCTGACGGTCGGCAGGATCCTGCAGTATCGTCGTCACCCATGGAGCACCCCACGCGTCCGGCGGGCGATCGCGGCACCGGGACGAACGAGCGCGAGCTCGAGGCGGAGATCGTCACCGACCTGCGCGACCAGATGACGTACGGCTCGTACCTGCGCCTGGACCGGCTGCTGTCGGCGCAGACGCCGGTGAGCAGCCCCGTCCACCACGACGAGATGCTGTTCATCGTCCAGCACCAGACCACCGAGCTGTGGCTCAAGCTGGTGCTGCACGAGCTGCTCTCGGCGCGCGAGCTGCTGGCCGCCGACGACCTGCCGGCGGCCCTCAAGCGGATCGCGCGCGTCAAGCACATCCAGCGGACGCTCACCGAGCAGTGGTCCGTGCTCGCCACCCTGACCCCGAGCGAGTACGGCGAGTTCCGCGGCGACCTGGCCAACGCCTCCGGCTTCCAGTCGTACCAGTACCGGGCCGTGGAGTTCCTGCTCGGCAACAAGAACAGCCGGATGCTGCGGGTGTTCGACGCCGAGCCGCCCGCCCAGGAGGTGCTGCGCCGTCTGCTGGAGGAGCCGAGCGTGTACGACGAGTTCCTGCGCTACCTCGCGCGCCATGGTCACGCCGTCCCGCAGCGTCTGCTGGACCGCGACGTGACGCACGCCCACACCCACGACGACGACCTGGTCGAGGTGTTCCGGGCCGTCTACGCCGACCCGCAGGCGCACTGGTCCGCCTACGAGGCGTGCGAGGAGCTCGTGGACCTGGAGGACAACTTCCAGCTCTGGCGGTTCCGCCACCTGCGCACCGTGCAGCGCATCATCGGCTTCAAGCGTGGCACGGGCGGCTCGTCGGGCGCCGCGTTCCTGAAGAAGGCGCTCGACCTGACGTTCTTCCCCGAGCTGTTCGCCGTGCGCACGGAGCTCGGCGCGTGATGACCACCTCCCTGCCGAGGCGCGTCCCGCGCTCCCGCGTCGTCGACGGGGGATTCCTGCTGCCGGGCTTCGTCGACGCCCACGTCCACCTGGGTCTCGTCGACGCCGCCGAGGGCCCGGCCGCCCTGCGCGCGGGTGGGATCGCCGGCGTGGACGACCTCGGCTGGGACCCGGCCGTCGCGACGGGCTGGCTCGGCGCCCCCGGTCTGCCGCACGTCCGGGTCGCGGGCGCGTTCCTGGCCGCCCCGGGCGGTTACCCGGCGGACCGCCCGTGGGCGCCGCCGTCCGCCGTCGTGCCCGTCGCCTCGCCCGAGGAGGCAGAGGCGGCCGTGGCTCGCCAGACCAGGTGCGGTGCCTCGTACGTGAAGGTCACGCTGCACACCGGCGGCCCGCTCCTCGACGACGCCACCCTGGCCGCCGTGGTCCGTGTGGCGCGGGCGCGCGGCGTCACCGTCGTCGCGCACACGGAGGGCCCGGGCCAGGTGGTACGCGCACTCAAGGCGGGGGTCGACCGGCTGGCCCACACGCCGTGGACAGAACGCCTGCCCGACGCCGTCGTCGAGGAGGCCGCCGTGCGCCAGGTCTGGGTGAGCACCCTGGACGTGCACGGCTGGGGGGCGCCCGACGCACGGCAGGAGGAGCAGCGCGAGACCGCGCTCGACAACCTGCGGCGCTTCCACACGGCGGGAGGCGCCGTCGCGTACGGCACCGACCTCGGCAACGGCCCGCTGCCGGTGGGCCTGAACGTGCGCGAGCTGCGCGCGCTGTGCGCCGCGGGCCTCGAGGTGCCGGCGGTCCTTCGCGCCCTGACCTCCCGCCCCGTGCGCGGCCTGGCGACCTTCGTCCCCGGCGCACCGTTCGACGCCTCCACCGGCATCGACGAGCTGACCGAGCGTCTGGCCGACGCGACCGTCGTCGTCGACCCCGCCCGCACCCCACCCCCGCAGGAGGACGCACCGTGACCAGCGACCAGATGCCGCCCACCGTCGACGTCACCGGCACGCCCGCCGAGACCTTCGCGCCCGCCGAGACCTTTGCGCCGGGCGAGCCCGTCGACCCGGCGGGACGCGCCGCCGCGCTCGACGCGGCCGACCCGCTCGCGGCGTTCCGCTCCGAGTTCGTCGCCTCCGACGACGTGGTCGCCTACCTCGACGGCAACTCGCTCGGCCGCCCGACGAAGGCCGCTGCCGCGCACCTGGCGCGGTTCGCCGCCGACGAGTGGGGCGCCCGGCTGATCCGCGGCTGGGACGAGTCCTGGTATGAGCTGCCGCTCACGCTCGGCGACCGGATAGGCCAGGTCGTGCTCGGCGCGGCGCCCGGGCAGACGTTCGTGGGGGAGTCCACCACGGTGATCCTCTACAAGCTGGTCCGCGCGGCGCTGGACCTGCCCGCGGTCGCGGGCCGCGACGAGATCGTGGTCGACGCCGGCAACTTCCCGACGGACCGGTACCTGCTCGAGGGCATCGCCGCGGAGCGCGGCAAGACGCTCGTGTGGCTGGACCCGGCGAGCGTGGCGGGCGTCGGCCCGGACGACGTCGCGGCCGTGCTGAGCGACCGGACCGCCCTCGTGCTGCTCAGCCACGTCGCCTACCGGTCCGGGTACCTCACGGACGCCGCCGAGGTCACGCGCCTGGCGCACGACGCGGGCGCGCTCGTGCTCTGGGACCTGTGCCACTCCGCCGGGTCGGTGCCGCTCGCGCTGGACGACTGGGGCGTGGACCTCGCCGCCGGCTGCACATACAAGTACCTGGGCGGCGGGCCCGGCTCGCCGGCGTTCGGGTACGTGCGCGCTGACCTGGTGGACCGGCTGCGCCAGCCGATCCAGGGCTGGATGGGCGCCGACGCGCCGTTCGAGATGGGCCCGTCGTACACGCCGCACGCCGGGATCCGCCGCTTCGTCTCGGGCACCCCGATGATCACGTCCATGCTCGCGACCGGGCACATGCTCGACCTCGTCGAGGCGGCGGGCACGGAGGCGATCCGGGCCAAGTCGGTGCTGCTCACCGAGCACGCGCTCGACCTCGTCGACGAGCTCCTCGTGCCGCGGGGGGTCGAGGTGTCCACGCCGCGCGACGCCGCCCGGCGGGGCTCGCACGTGACGATCGACCACCCCGACTTCCAGGCGGTCGTGGCCGAGCTCTGGGAGCGGGGGGTCATCCCGGACTTCCGGCGCCCGCACGGCATCCGCCTCGGGCTGTCGCCGCTGTCCACCTCGTTCGACGAGGTGCGCCTCGGGGTCGAGGCGATCCGCGACGCCCTCGTCCGCGGCGGGTCCGCGGGGTGACGGTGCCGGCCGCGGGTCCGGGCGTCCCCGTCGGCCCGGAGCCGGTGGCGGGACCGAGGGCCGTGGCCGGCGCCGGGGCGGTGCTCGACGACGTCGAGTCCCGGCCCGGCAGCGCGACGTCGCTGCTGCGCACGATCGTGGGGGCGTACCTGCACCACGCGGGCGGCGGCACCGGCGGCACCGAGGCCATCGAGGTCATCGAAGGCATCGCCGCAGCCGACCTCGTCGCCCTGCTGGGCGAGATGGGGGTCGGCCCGTCGAGCGCACGCGCGGCGATCTCGCGGGTCAAGTCGCACGGTCTGGTGCAGGCCGTGCGCGTGGGTTCCCGTCCGGGGTACCGGGTAGCACCCGGCGCCGTCCCGATGCTCGAGCGCGGCGACCGGCGCATCTTCTCCTACCGGCAGCAGTCGGAGGACGATCCGTGGTGCCTCGTCTCGTACACGGTCCCGGAGCCGCGCCGCGCCGCGCGCCACCAGCTGCGCCGGCACCTCACGGGGATCGGCTGCGGGCGGGTCGCCACCGGGCTGTGGATCTGCCCCGCGCACCTGGCCGGCGAGGTCGAGGAGATCCTCGCCGTCCTCGGGCTGCGCGACGCCGCGACGCTCTTTGTCACCGGCACCCCGCGCACGCCCGGGCCCTTCGCCGTCGCCGCCGAGCGCTGGTGGGACCTCGACGGCCTCGCCGCGCGCCACCGGGAGTTCCTCGCCCGGCACGACGTCGGCCGTACGCCCCGGGCCCCCGGATCGCTGCCCGGGGTCGACGCCGGGTCGGAGGCCCGGCCGCGCGAGGCGTTCCTGCGATGGACGCGCGTGCTCGACGACTGGCGGCCCATCCCGTACCTCGACCCGGGCCTGCCTCCGAGCGCGCTGCCCGGCGCCTGGCCGGGCCGGCGGAGCGTCGAGACGTTCGCCCGCCTTCACGCCGAGCTCGCGCCGGCCGCGCACCGGTACGTCGGCTCCGTCGTCGGCTGATCCCGAGCACCGGAGCGTCCGGGCGGCGTGGCGCCCGGCGAGCGGATCCGTCGCGCGAGTGGGAAGGTGACGGCATGACCGGCACGGCGACCCCCCGGCGCGACGGAGCCCACGGCGTCCTCGGCTGCCGTCCGGGCACGCCCGCGGGCTACGGCCGCGGTGCGGGACCGATCGGATCCTTCCCCCACTCGCTCGACCGAGAGGCAGGACATGGCAACCAGCGGCCCCGTGGAGCTCGTGCTCATCGAGTTCCCACGCAGCGACTTCAAGGGTGAGATCGTCGCGGAGCTCGGCAGGCTCGTCGACGCCGGCACCGTCGACGTCCTCGACGCGCTCCTGATCCGCAAGGCGGCGGACGGCGCCGTCGAGTGGCTCGAGGCGACGGAGGGCGGCGACGACGAGCTCGCCCGGATCGTGGGAGAGCCCGCCGGGCTGCTCGCGGCCGACGACGTCGACGCCGTCGCCGAGGACCTGGCTCCCGGCTCCGCCGTGGGCATGCTGGTGTTCGAGCACTCCTGGGCGCGGGGGCTGTCCGCTGCGGTCGCCGGAGCCGGCGGCCGGATGCTCGACTGGACCCGTGTGCCGGCCGAGGCGATCGACGAGCTCACCGCCGGCCTCACCGGGACGACCGAGAAGGAGAGCTGACATGCCCCCCATGCGACGGATGGGCCGGCCCGGACTGATCGGGACGATGGCACGTACCGCGGTCATCACGGGCACGGCGAACGCGACCAGCCGGGCGATGAACCGGCGGGCCGCGTCGCGCGACGAGCAGCGCTACGCGGCGGACCAGTACCAGGCGCAGCAGCAGGCCGCGCAGTACCAGGCGCAGCAGCAGGCACAGCAGGCGCAGCAGCAGGCGTTCCCGCAGCAGCAGGCCGCGCAGGTGGGCACGGGGCCGGCGCAGGACGACCTCATCGCCCAGCTCACGAAGCTCGGCGATCTCCGGTCGGCGGGGGTCCTGTCCGACGCCGAGTTCGCCGCCGCCAAGGCCAAGCTGCTCGGCTGACCGGCGCAGGGTCCACCGTGAGCTGCGAGGGGGGTGACGGTTGGACCTCGAGACCGTGACCATGCTGACGGTCGTCGCGCTGGCGGCGGTCGTCGCGCCGTTCGTCGTCGACCGCCTGGAGCCGGTCGTGCGCCTCCCGTCGGCCGTGGTCGAGATCCTGCTCGGCATCCTTCTCGGCCCGCTGCTCCTGGGGCTCGTGCACGAGAGCCCGGTGATCGACGCGATGGCCGACCTCGGCCTGGCGTTCCTCATGTTCCTCGCCGGGTACGAGATCGAGTTCGCGCGCATCCGCGGCGGCCCGCTGCGCACGGCGGCGTCGAGCTGGGTCGTCTCGCTCGGGCTCGGACTGGGTGTCGGCGTGCTCCTCGCGGGGGCCGAGGCCGGTCTCGTCGTCGGGCTCGCCCTGACGACGACGGCGCTCGGGGTGATCCTGCCGATCGTGCGCGACGCCGGGGCGACGGGCACGCCGTTCGGCGACCGGGTGCTCGCCGTCGGCACCGTCGGGGAGTTCGGCCCGATCCTCGCCATCGCCTTCGTGCTCAGCGGGCAGCGTCCGGCGAAGACCGTGGTGGTGCTCCTGATCTTCGCCGCGCTCGCCGTCTACGGCGCCTTCCTGGCACGCAAGCCCCGCCACCCGCGTCTCGGGCGGGTGGTGACCGCCACCCTTGGGACCAGCTCGCAGGTCGCGGTGCGGCTGTGCGTCCTCGTGGTGGTCGCGATGTTCGCCCTGGCCCTGGGACTGGGCCTCGACCCCGTGCTCGGCGCGTTCACGGCGGGCATCCTCGTGCACCTGTTCCTGGGATCCAGCGACCCGCTCGAGTCGAAGGTCGTCGAGTCGCGGCTCGAGGGCATCGGGTTCGGGTTCCTCATCCCGATCTTCTTCGTCATGAGCGGCGTGACGCTCGACGTGCAGGCGATGCTCGCGGACCCGCGGGTCCTGTGGACCGTGCCGGTCCTCGTGGTGCTGTTCCTCGTGGTGCGGTGCGTGCCGACGTTCCTGTTCCACCGGCGTGCGCTCGGCCGTGCGGACGCGCTCGCGCTCGGGCTCATGTCGGCCACGGCGCTGCCCCTGGTCGTCGTGATCACCACGGTCGGCACGACGGTGGGCATGCTGCCCGAGTCCCACGCCGCCGCGCTGGTGACGGCGGCCATCGTGTCCGTCCTGGTGTTCCCGGTGGCGGCCGAGACCGTGCGTCGCCGGGCGATGCCTGCCGCACCCGCCGGGGGCGGGTCGTCGACGAACCAGGAGGTACAGGGATGACGGACCCGACCGAGGACGGTACCCGGCCTGCGACCATGCCGGCGGGCCGCGGGCTGCTACGGCTCCTGGGACTGTCGGCCGCTCTGGGCGTGCCCGTCTCGCTGGCGTCGTTCGCCTTCCTGGCCCTGCTGCACGAGGCGACGGGTCTGGTGTGGGAGGACCTGCCCTCGGCGTGGGGACTCGCCGAGGTGCCCTGGTGGTGGCCGCTGCCGTGGCTCGCGGTCGGCGGCGTCGTCGCGGGGCTCGCGATCCGTGCGCTGCCCGGTCACGGCGGGCACGTCCCCGTGGACGGGCTGAGCCTGGGGCCCGTGCCGGCGTCGTACCTGCCGGGCATCCTGCTCGCCGCCCTGGCGGGCCTCCCCGTCGGCGCGGTCCTCGGGCCCGAGGCCCCGCTGCTGGCCCTCGGCGCGGGGCTCGCCCTCGTCCTCGTGCGCCCGTGGGACGCCTCGCTCGACGACCCGGCGCGCCAGGTCCTGGCGGTGGCCGGCTCTGCGGCCGCGCTGTCGGCCATCTTCGGCAGCCCGCTCGTGGGCGCGGTGTTCGTCGTCGAGGCGGCGGCGATCTCCGGGCTCGCGGGGGCGCGCCTGACCACCGTGGTGCTGCCGGCGCTGCTCACGGCCGGCATCGGGGCGCTCGTCTTCACCGGGATGGGGATCTGGACGGGCCTCGGGATCGCCTCCCTGGCGCTGCCGGAGCTCGACGCGCCCGTGCGACCCGACCTCGCCGACCTGCTGTGGACCGTGCCGCTGGCCGTCGTCGTCGCCGTCGGGGTGCGGCTCGTGCACCGGCTCGGCGCCGCCGTCGCCCGTCGGGCGTCCGCCCGGCCCTTCGCGGGGGCCGTCGCGGGGGCGCTCGCGGTCGCGGTGTGCGCCTCGGGCTACGCCCTGGTCACCGGGCGTTCCCCGATGGAGGTGGCGCTGTCAGGGCAGGAGCTGCTGGGGCCGCTGGCCTCAGACCCGACGGCCTGGGGCGCCGGCGCGCTCGTGGCGCTCCTCGCGTTCAAGGCCGTCGCCTACGGGGTGTCGCTCGGCACGCTGCGCGGCGGCCCCATCTTCCCCGCGGTGCTCCTGGGTGCGGCGGCGGGCGTGCTCGTCGCCCCGTTGCCCGGGTACGGGATGGTCCCGGCGCTCGCGGCCGGGATGGCGGCGGCGACGGCCGCGACCCTGCCGTTCCCGGTGTCGTCGGCCGTGCTGGTGGTACTGCTGCTGGGCAGCTCCGCGCCGGCGATGGCACCGACCGTGCTGCTCGCCGTCGTGGTCGGCTACGTCACGGAGCAGTACCTGCTGCGTCCCCGCCGCGAGGCGCGTGCGGCACGCGAGCGACGGCCTGCCTGACCCTGGGTCCGGCCGCCGTCACTCCCCGCTCGCGCCGTCCAGTGCCTCGCGGAGCAGGTCGGCGTGGCCGTTGTGGCGGGCGTACTCCTCGATCAGGTGCACCAGGATCCAGCGCAGGCTGAAGGCACCCTCGCCGGCGCGCCGGGACTCCCGTGCGGACGTCCGCTCCAGGCCGCCGCCCGCCGCGATCGCGGCCTCGAGGCGCCGGTCCGAGTCGGCCACGGCGGCGTCGAGCAGTGCCAGGAGCTCGGCCGGCGAGTCGTCGGCGGCGGAGTGGAACTCCCAGTCGCCGTCGGCGTCCCAGTCGACGGTGTCGAAGGGCGCGAGCGGGGCGTCGCCGTCGAACACCTCCGCGATCCAGCTCGACTCGACCAGCGCGAGGTGCTTGAGGAGGCCGCCGAGCGTCAACGAGCTCGGCGGGTGCGGTGTGCGCAGCTGCTCGGCCGTGAGCCCGGCGACCTTCCAGCGCAGCGTGTCGCGGTGGTAGTCGAGGAACCCTCGGAGGGTCGTCGTCTCGTCGGCCCGCACCGGGGGGTCGACCCGGTGGTCCTCGGGGCTGGGCCGTGCCGGGCGGGCGAGCCGGTACGCGCCGGCGTCGAGCGCCGAACGTACCGCGGCGGCCGTCGCGGAGGGTTCCTCGTCGCTCGTGTCGCGGGCGTGCGTCTCGAGGTCCCCCAGGTCGGCGAAGGCGGCGTGCATGCCGCGCACGGCGTCCGGGTCCCGCAGCTCGGCGTCGGTGCGCCCGGTGGCGCGCGCCAGGGTGGTCTCCAGGCCCGGGCGCAGGACGACGTACGCCAGGTCCCAGCCCTCTCGTGCGGCAGCGTCGCGGAACGGGGGCAGGAACCACGGGCCCACCACGCCGTCCACCACGACGTCGTAGCCACCTCGCGCGTACGCGCTGACCGCTCCCACGAGCGCGGCGGCGACCGTGTCGTTCTGCCGCTGGGAGCCGGTCAGGTACGGCGGGACGAAGCCGGTGGCGATGGACCGGTAGAACGTGTCGCTCGTCAGGTTGACGGTGGGCGTCGCGACGTCCGCCGTCAGGAGCGCGGCGACGGTGGTCTTGCCGGCGCCCGGGGGGCCGGTCAGGAGTGTGACGGTCATCCGGCCGACGGTACCGGTCGGTATGTCGTGGCGGGAGGGAAATTCGGGCCGGCCGGCCCGGCGGTCGGTGGCGGGCCGGCTCCGCTCAGCCGGCCGCGAGCGCCCGTGCACGCTCCAGCACGGCGTCGATCATGACCGGGGTGAGACGGCCGGTGAAGGTGTTCTGCTGCGAGACGTGGAAGCAGCCGAGCACGGTGAGCACGGCGCCGTCCTCGCCGGTGCCGCCGGCCCGGCCGAGCGTGACCTCCGCGCCGTGCGCGAACCGAGGTCGCGGACGCGGCACGTCCCAGCCCTGCTCGTCGAGCGCGGTGAGCAGGGCCCGCCAGCCGATCGCGCCCAGGGCGATCGCCACCCGGACCCCGCTGCCCGCGAGCTCGAGCTCGCGGGCGAGGTAGGGCGCGCACCGGCGCAGCTCGTCGGGCGCGGGCTTGTTGGCCGGGGGAGCGCAGCGCACCGGGGCGGTCACCCGGATACCCTGCAGCGCCAGGCCGTCGTCGGCCGAGACCGACGTGGGCTGGTTCGCGAAGCCGGTGCGGTGCAGCGCGGCGAACAGGAAGTCGCCGCTGCGGTCCCCGGTGAACATGCGGCCCGTGCGGTTGGCCCCGTGCGCGGCAGGCGCCAGGCCGACCACGACGACGGCCGCCTGCGGGTCGCCGAACCCCGGGACCGGGCGGCCCCAGTAGCGTTCGTCGCGGAACGCGGCCCGGCGGGCGGCGGCGACCTCCTCGCGCCAGGCGACGAGGCGTGGGCAGGCGCGGCAGTCGACGAGGTGGTCGTCGAGCGCTGCCAGCGTCGGGGCGCGCCGGGCGGCGGCGGGGTAGTCGGGAGACGCGGGATCGAGCACGCCACCATCCTGCCCTGTGCCGTGCGAGGGCGCGCCGGCCTGCCCTGGCGCACGCAGAGACCGAGGCCCCCGCTGCGGGGAACCTCGGTCTCGGTGCTTCGTCTGGGGCGTCAGACGGCGGGCGTCAGACGGCGGGCGTCAGACGGCCCGAGGCCTCGGCCCGGGCGGGGGCGGTGGTGCTGGTGTCCGCGGCCACGGTCGCGGCGGCGGGCTCGGTGCCGAGGCGACGGAGCGACCAGCCGATCAGGCCGAAGAGGACGCCGAGACCCATGACCAGCGCGGCGACGCCGTAGGCGACGACCGAGGTGAAGAGCGAGGCCCGCAGGAACGAGGCGTTCATCGCGGTGGCCCGCAGCGGGTCGTCCTTGCCGAGCTCGGCGTAGGTCTGGCCGCCGGTCGCCTCGAGCGCGTGCTTGTCGATGATCTGGGCCTGCGCGAACGCGGAGAGCGGGCCGTCGACGGTGTCGCCGGGCAGGAACGAGGAGTCCTCGGCGACCGTGATGTTCTGCGCGTCGAGCTGCGAGCTCACGGTGGCCCAGGTGACACCCCCCGCTGCGATCATCGCGACCCCGGCGACCAGCGCCAGGGCGCCGATGGTCCGGACTGGACGGTGCGTGCTGCGGGTGGTGGTCATGGTCCCCTCCGAGGTGCGGTCGCGGGTGTCGCGACGGCTGCTTCGGCGCCAGGTCCGGCGCGTGACTCAATGGTAAGACCACAGGCTCTGACCAGGCCACCCATTGCTTGTGAAATGCTTCACATGCACGAGGATGCCGGCGCGGCCGAGGTCCGCCGCCGCCGACGTCGTCGACGGGTCGCGGGTGGCGCCGACCGCTGGTTGGCTGGGGACGTCCCACAGGACCAGCGGCGCGCGTCGGGCGCGCCGGAGCGACAGGAGGCACGTGATGGCGAGGAACACCCCGGAGTCGTCCGGTCTGGACGGGCTGATCGCGAAGGCGAAGGCCCTCGCCACCGACGAGAACCTGGACAAGGCCGCCGACGCCATCAAGAAGGTCGCGCCGGACAAGGTCGACCGGCACGTCGACAGCGCGGCGGAGCAGGCCAAGAAGTACAACGACTGACCCGCCGCGCGCGGGCGGGCGCCGGGTCGCGCGGCGGTTCTCGTCGCCGCGGGCGCGGCCAGGTCGGTACCATCGAGGGGCGTCACCCCGGGTGGCGCCCCTCGTCGCGTCCCGACCCGGCGAGTGCGCAGCACCGACCTCCTTCCCGACGAACCTAGGAGCACGCACGTGTCCGACGTCGCCCCGCCGAACCACCCGAACCCCGACGACCGGAACAGTGCCGGGGCGATCACGGTGACGGCGCCGACGACCGGCACCGAGCTCTTCGCCGACCGCCGCGAGGTGGTCGTCATGCGGGTGGACGGCGCCCTGCTGGACCTCTCGACCCCGCTCGCCGAGGGCACCGTCGTCGAAGCCGTGACGATCGACTCTCCCGACGGCCTCGCCGTGCTGCGCCACAGCGCCGCGCACGTGCTCGCCCAGGCCGTCCAGCAGGTCAACCCCGACGCCAGGCTCGGCATCGGCCCGCCGATCACCGACGGCTTCTACTACGACTTCGACGTCGCCACGCCCTTCACGCCGGAGGACCTCAAGGCCCTCGACAAGGCGATGGCGCGGATCATCCGGGAGGGCCAGACCTTCCGGCGCCGGGTCGTCACCGAGGACGAGGCGCGTGCCGAGCTCGCCGACGAGCCGTACAAGCTCGAGCTCATCGGGCTCAAGGGCGGCTCCTCGGACGAGGACGGCAGCTCCGTGGAGGTCGGCGGCGGCGAGCTGACCATCTACGACAACGTGCGCGGCGCCGGCCGCGAGAGCGAGACCGTGGTCTGGAAGGACCTGTGCCGTGGGCCCCACCTGCCCTCCACCAGGCTCATCGGCAACGGCGTGCAGCTCATGCGCTCGGCCGCCGCCTACTGGCGCGGGTCGGAGAAGAACCCGCAGCTCCAGCGTGTCTACGGCACCGCCTGGCCGTCCAAGGACGAGCTCAAGGCGTACCTCGAGCGGCTCGCCGAGGCGGAGCGCCGCGACCACCGCCGCATCGGCGTGGAGATGGACCTGTTCTCGTTCCGCGACGAGGTCGGCTCGGCGTTGCCGCTGTTCCACCCCAAGGGCGGTGTCATCAAGCGGGTCATGGAGGACTACGTCCGCCAGCGCCACATCGAGGAGGGCTTCTCCTACGTCGGCACGCCGCACATCACCAAGGAGGACCTCTTCTACACGTCGGGGCACCTGCCGTACTACGCGGACACCATGTTCCCCGCGCTCGACCTCGAGGAGGTGGGCGACCACGGGCGCTACCGCCTCAAGGCGATGAACTGCCCCATGCACAACCTGATCTTCTCCAGCCGCGGTCGCTCGTACCGCGAGCTGCCGATCCGGCTGTTCGAGTTCGGCACGGTCTACCGGTACGAGAAGTCGGGCGTCGTCCAGGGGCTGACGCGCGTGCGCGGCCTGACCCAGGACGACTCGCACTCGTACGTCACGCCGGAGCAGGCGCCCGACGAGGTCAAGCACCTGCTGAACTTCATGCTGTCGGTGCTCACGGACTTCGGCCTCGACGACTTCTACCTGGAGCTGTCCACGCGGGACGACTCCAAGCCCGACAAGTTCGTGGGCACCGACGAGGACTGGGCCAAGGCCACCGCGGTGCTCCAGAAGGTCGCGGTGGAGTCGGGTCTCGAGCTCGTGGCCGACCCGGGCGGCGCCGCGTTCTACGGCCCCAAGATCTCCGTGCAGGCGAAGGACGCGATCGGCCGCACGTGGCAGATGGGCACCGTGCAGTACGACTTCAACCAGCCCAAGGGGTTCGGCCTGGAGTACACCGCACCGGACGGCACCAAGCAGCAGCCCGTGATGATCCACTCGGCCAAGTTCGGCTCCATCGAGCGGTTCATGGGCGTGCTGATCGAGCACTACGCGGGGCTGTTCCCCGCCTGGCTGGCACCGGTCCAGGTGCTCGCCGTCCCCGTCGCCGAGGCGTTCGACGGCTACCTCTCCGACGTCGTCGCACAGCTCAAGGCCCAGGGGATCCGCGCCGAGATCGACCTGTCGGACGACCGGTTCGGCAAGAAGATCCGCAACGCGGCCAAGGTCAAGGCACCGTTCGTGCTCATCGCGGGCGGCGAGGACGTGGAGGCGGGCGCGGTGTCGTTCCGGTTCCGCGACGGCACCCAGGAGAACGGCGTGCCCGTCGCCGAAGCGATCGAGCGCATCGTGGCGGCCGTGCGCGACCGGGTCCAGGTCTGAGCGGGCCGGCGCATGGCCTCGGAGACCAGATGACACCGCAGGACACGGTTCCGGCGGGCGACTTCGGCCCGCCGCAGGACGGCATGCAACGGCTCTGGACGCCGCACCGCATGGTCTACATCGGCGGGCAGGACAAGCCGGCCGACGGCTCGGTGGCGCAGTGTCCGTTCTGCCGCATCCCCGCGGGCGACGACGAGGCGGGCCTCGTCGTCGCCCGCGGGCGCGAGTGCTACGCGGTGCTCAACCTGTACCCGTACAACTCCGGGCACCTCATGGTGCTCCCGTACCGGCACGTCTCGGGGTATGTGGAGCTCAGCGTCACGGAGACCACGGAGCTGGGGCAGATGACGCAGGCCGCCGTCCGGGCGCTGCAGGCGGTCTACGCCCCGGCGGGCTTCAACATCGGCATGAACCAGGGCGACGTCGCCGGGGCGGGCATCGCGGCACACCTGCACCAGCACGTCGTGCCGCGGTGGCTCGGCGACGCGAACTTCCTGCCCGTCGTCGCGCAGACCAAGGCGCTGCCCGAGCTGCTGGCCGACACCCGGGCGCGCCTCGCCGCCGCGTGGTCCGACGCCGCGGCCCAGCCCGGGGAGGGCCGCTGATGTTCGGTCGCCTGCGAGCCGCGATGCAGCGGCTGTTCACCCCGCCCGCCCGCCTGCTGCTGCGCTGGGGCGTCTCCCCGGACGCGGTGACGGTGGCCGGCACCGTCGTGGTCAGCGCTCTCGCGCTGAGCCTGCTGCCCACCGGCCATCTGCTGCTCGGTGGTGTCCTCATCGGGCTGTTCGCCCTCGCGGACTCGCTCGACGGCGTCATGGCACGTCTGTCCGGGCGGTCGGGGCCGTGGGGCGCGTTCCTCGACTCGACGCTCGACAGGATCTCCGACGGCGCGGTGTTCGCGGGGCTCACCCTCTGGTTCGTGCTGCACCCCCAGACCCCGTTCGCGACGTGGGGCACCGTGGCGTCGCTCGCCTGCCTGGTGCTGGGCTCCGTGGTGCCCTACGCCCGCGCCCGGGGCGAGAGCGTCGGCGCGAACGCCGCCGTCGGCATCGCCGAGCGCACGGACCGGCTCGTGATCGCCCTCGTCGCGGTCGCCTTCACGCAGATCGGCCTGCCCTGGGTCGTGTCGGTGTCCGCGCTGAGCCTGCTCGCCCTGGCGAGCGCGATCACCGTCGTGCAGCGGGTCCTGACCGTCCGCACGCAGCTGCTCGCGCGTGCCCCCGGGTCGGCTGCTGCACCGCCGTCGGGCCCCGCGCGGCCCGGCGACCCTGCTCGCCCCGGCAACCCTGCTCGCCCCGCCGACCCCACGGAGGCCTGATGGGCGCCCGCCCGTCGATCGACATCGCCACGCTCTACACCTTCGCGTGGCGTCACGCCCCGAAGATCCCGGAGCCGGTGCTGCGGGCGGCGTTCACCGTCGTCGCGGACCTCACCTGGCTGCGCCGCACGTCCGGGGTGCGCCGGCTCGAGGCCAACTACGCCCGCGTCCGGCCCGACCTGGACACCCGGGAGCTGCGCCGGCTGTCCAGGTCGGGCATGCGCTCGTACATGCGGTACTTCCGGGAGGCGTTCACGCTGCAGGGTGCGACGCCCGAGCAGATCACCGCCCGGGTCCGCGTGGAGGGCGCCGAGAACGTCGTGCCGAATCTGCGTGCGGGCGGTGCGGCGTCCCTCGCCCTGGCGCACCTGGGCAACTGGGACCTGGCCGGGGCCTACGCGACGCCGCACCTCGCCCCGGTGCTCACCGTGGCCGAACGGCTCCGGCCCGAGGCGCTCTTCACCGAGTTCGTCGAGTTCCGCCGCTCGATCGGCATCGAGGCGCTCCCGCTGGGCGACGCGGACGTCTTCCGCCGGCTGGTGCGCGGTGCAGCGGCCGGTGGCATCCTCGTGCCCCTGCTGGCCGACCGCGACCTCACCGCCAAGGGCATCGAGGTGGACCTGTGCGGGCATCGTGCCAGGGTCGCCGCGGGTCCGGCCATGCTGGCGCTCACCGCGAACGTCCCCCTCGTTCCCGTGGGGGTCACCTACGAACGCCTCGCCGGTGCCCGGCGCCGCGCGGCCGGCACGCCGTGGGGCGTCGTGCTGCGGTTCTACCCCCAGGTTCCCGTGCCGGACGTGACGACGCCTGCCGGCAGGCCGGACCGGCGCGCCCAGGCCGCTCGGATGACCCAGGGGTGGGTCGACGCCGTGTCGCGCAGCATCGTGGAGAGCACGCAGGACTGGCACATGCTGCAGCGGGTGTTCGTCGACGACCTGGACGCCGAGCGGTACGCGTCGACGCGTGAGGAGGCGGGGAAGCCATGAGGCGGCTGCGCGTGGGGATCGTGTGCCCCTACTCGTTCGACGCGCCCGGCGGCGTGCAGTTCCACGTGCGCGACCTCGCCGAGGCGCTGCAGGAGCTCGGGCACGAGGTCTCGGTGCTGGCGCCCGCCGACGAGGACACCCCGGTGCCGCAGGTCGTCACGCCCGCGGGCCGTGCGGTCGCGGTGCGGTACAACGGCTCGGTCGCCAGGCTCGCCTTCGGCCCGCGGGCCGCCAGGCGCGTGCGCCGCTGGCTCGAGGCGGGCGACTTCGACGTCGTGCACCTGCACGAGCCCATGGTGCCCAGCCTGTCGATGCTGGCCCTGTGGCTCGCGGAGTGCCCCGTGGTCGCGACGTTCCACACCTCCCAGGCGCGCTCCCGCGCCCTGCAGGTGGCGCACCCGCTGCTGCGCCAGTCGCTGGAGAAGATCGCGGCCCGCATCGCCGTCTCCGAGGACGCCCGGCGCACCCTGATCGACCACATGGGCGGCGACGCCGTCGTGATCCCCAACGGCGTGTACGTCGACGTCTTCGCCGCCGCGGGCGCCGAGTCCCGCTGGCAGGGCACCGCCGACGCGCCGACCATCGCGTTCCTCGGGCGCCTCGACGAGCCCCGCAAGGGCCTCCAGGTGCTCGCCTCGGCCGCGCCAGCCGTCCTCGAGCGGTATCCCGGCGCGCGGTTCCTCGTCGCGGGCCGTGGCGACGACGGCCGGGACGCCGCGATCGAAGCCCTCGGTGCCCGTGCCACCTCGTTCGAGTTCCTCGGGGGCGTGAGCGACGCGGACAAGGCCTCCCTGCTGGCCTCGGCCGACCTGTACGTCGCCCCGCAGACCGGCGGCGAGAGCTTCGGCATCGTCCTGGTCGAGGCGATGAGCGCCGGCACCGCCGTCGTCGCGAGCGACCTCGGGGCGTTCCGCCGGGTGCTCGACGACGGTGCGGGCGGCCGGCTGTTCCGCACCGGTGAGCCCCAGGACCTCGCGCGGGTGCTCGTCGAGGCGCTCGGGGACCCGGTGGGGACGGCCGAGCGCCGCGCGCGTGCGAGCGCGTTCGTCCAGCGGTTCGACTGGTCGGTCGTCACGCGGCAGGTGCTCGCCGTCTACGAGATGGCGCTCGCTGCCGGCGAGGCGATCGGGGTGGACGGGATGCCGGACGCCGTCACGGCGGCCGACGACCGGACGGGCTGGCGCCGCGCCCTCCGGCCGGGAGGAGGTGAGGGCGCATGACCTGGTCCGAGCTCGCGCTCGTGGTGCTCGTGGCGGCGGCGGTCGTGGTCTGGCTCGCCTGGGTGTCGGCCTCGCGGCTCGACCGGCTGCACCGCAAGGTCGTGGCGTCGCGCATCGCGCTCCAGGCACAGCTGACGCGGCGCGCCGGGGCGGCGATCGACCTGGCCTCCTCCGGGCTGCTGGACCCGGCCGGGGCCGTGCTCGTCGCGGACGCCGCGTTCGCGGTCGTCGACGCGGCCGAGGCGCCCGACCCGGGCGCCGAGCTGGCCCTGGACGGGCTCGGCCCGTCCCGGGAGCGCGCCGAGAGCACGCTGACGATCACGCTGCGCTCCGCCCTGGACGACGAGGAGGCGCTGCGCGAGCTGCGGGAGTCGACGGACGGCGCCGAGCTCGTCGGCAACCTCGGGGCGGCCTGGTACCGCGCCCAGCTCGCCCGCCGGTTCCACAACGAGGCCGTGGCCCAGGCGCAGCGGGCCCGCCGCACCTGGTACGTGCGGCTGCTGCACCTGACGGGGCGCGCGGGCGTGCCGCAGACGGTCGAGCTCGACGACCAGATGCCGGACGGGCTCGACCACTCCTGACCGCCTACGGCCGAGCGCGCCGGAGCCGGGGACTGCGAGGAATCCGGGCGTGCGCGCGCGACCGTAGGATGGAAGAGGCGCGGCAGCGGCCGCGCCTTCGACCCACGACACGAGCGAGGCCACAGTTGAGCGAGACCACCGGTACTGGCACCCACGTCGGCGAGGTGGGCACCGCCCGCGTCAAGCGAGGCATGGCGGAGATGCTCAAGGGCGGCGTCATCATGGACGTCGTCACGCCGGAACAGGCGAAGATCGCCGAGGACGCGGGCGCCGTCGCCGTCATGGCGCTGGAGCGCGTCCCCGCGGACATCCGCTCGCAGGGCGGCGTCGCGCGCATGAGCGACCCGGACATGATCGACGGCATCATCGAGGCCGTCTCGATCCCGGTCATGGCGAAGGCGCGCATCGGGCACTTCGTCGAGGCCCAGGTGCTGCAGTCCCTCGGCGTCGACTACGTCGACGAGTCCGAGGTGCTCACGCCCGCCGACTACGCGAACCACATCGACAAGTGGCAGTTCACCGTGCCCTTCGTCTGCGGCGCCACCAACCTCGGCGAGGCCCTGCGCCGCATCACCGAGGGTGCCGCGATGATCCGCTCCAAGGGCGAGGCCGGCACGGGCGACGTCTCGAACGCCACCACCCACATGCGGCAGATCCGCGACCAGATCCGCCGGCTCACGTCGCTGCCCACGGACGAGCTGTTCGTCGCGGCGAAGGAGCTTCAGGCACCGTACGAGCTCGTCGCGGAGGTCGCGCGCACCGGCACGCTGCCGGTCGTGCTGTTCACCGCCGGCGGCATCGCGACCCCGGCCGACGCGGCGATGATGATGCAGCTCGGCGCGCAGGGCGTCTTCGTGGGGTCCGGCATCTTCAAGTCGGGAGACCCGGTGGCCCGCGCCAAGGCGATCGTCCAGGCCACGACGTTCCACGACGACGCGGACGTCGTCGCCAAGGTGTCGCGCGGGCTGGGCGAGGCCATGGTCGGCATCAACGTCGAGGCGGAGCCGGCGCCTGTGCGCCTCGCGGAGCGCGGCTGGTGACGGCCTGCTCCTGGCGCTGACGCGAGGGCCCCACGGACACGCCGTCCGCGGGGCCCTTGGTCGATCACGATCATCGCGGGGCGGCGTCGGTGCAGTAGACCTTCTCGTCCGGCAGCCGTCCGGTGGTCAGGAACGTCACCGTCGCCTCGTCCACGCACGTGGAGCCCTGGCCGTAGACGTCGTGCCCGCCGGCGTCCGCGCCGACGAAGGCTGCTCGCCGGCCGAGGACCTGGTGCAGCCCGAGGCCGTCCTCCCACGGTGTGGCGTTGTCCCTGCGGTTCTGCAGGATCAGCGTGTTGCGCGGCCCCGTGCCGGTCACGCGCACGGGCTCCTCGATCGGCTCCGGCCAGAACGCGCAGGCCCAGATGTTGGCCGGCATCCCCGCGCTGAGCGGCCAGGCCGCGCGGTCCTCGGCGGTGCGGCGCGCGTACTCGCCGACGTCGTCGGACCAGCGCGCGTCACCGCAGGTCAGTGCCAGGAACATGGTGGCCTGGTTGTCGGCCGGCACCCCGGGTGTCGCCGGCGGCGCGGCGAACACCTGCTGCAGCACCTGGCCGTCCGCCTCGGTGAGCGTGCCGTCGGCCAGCCCGGCGGCGGCCTTCCAGAACTGCGTCAGCGCCGGGAGGGACTCGTCGTGCAGCAGAAGGCTGTAGGTGACGGTGCGCAGCATCGAACCCGTCAGGGCCAGTGACGTGCCGGGGAAGGTTGCGGGGGTGCGGTCGAGGCGGTCGGCGAGCGCGAGGTACGTCTCGGTCACCTCGTCTGCGGTTCGGCCCAGCCCGAGCGTGGCGTGCTGCGCCGCGGCGACCCTTGCCGCGTCACCGAAGCGTTCCGACATGGCCTTGCCCCAGTTGTCCTTCGCGCCGGCCCAGACCTTCGTGGGGTCGACGTTGCCCTCGAGGACGACCCGGTCGGTGCGCGCCGGGAACAGGGACAGGTACACGGCGCCGAGGTACGTCCCGTAGGACTGACCCCAGTAGGAGATCTTCTCCTCGCCGAGCGCCGCGCGGACACGGTCCATGTCGCGGGCGGTGTTGGCCGTGGTGAAGTGGCGGAGCTTCTTGCCGGCGTTCGTCTCGCACCGTTCGGCGTCGGCGCGTGCGTGGTCGACGTTCGCGTCGATCGAGCCGTCCGCGGCCGGGTACGGGAAGAGGCCGGCGAGAGACGGGTCGTCGAGGCCGCAGCTCTGTGGGGTGCTGTGCCCGACCCCGCGCGGGTCGAGACCGATGAGGTCGTAGGCCGCGAGCACCGACCGCGGCAGGGTCGGCGCGACGTCGCCCGGTCTGTCCAGGCCCGGCAACGCGGGGCCACCCGGGTTCAGCAGGAGGACGCCGCGGCGGTCGCTGGACGTCGCTGCCGGCAGCTTCGAGACGGCCACCTCGATCATCTCGCCATCGGGGTCCTCGTAGTCGAGCGGGACGTCCAGCGTTCCGCAGACGAGCCTGGGGTCGCGAGTGGCCCCCTCGGCCGGCGTCGGACACGCGCCCCAGGCGATGTGCGACGTGGCGGGCGTCGCGGCGACGACCGGTGGTGCTTCCTCGGCCGGTGCCCCCACCCCCGGGGTGGGGGCGCAGGCCGCCACCGCGGCGACGGTGAGTGCCGCGGCGATCACCACGCCGGGGAACCTTCGGGGGATACCGGCTTCCGCTGACCGTTGCGTCGTCGTCAAGATTCCTCCAGCTCGCTGCGTCCGCGACGTGGTGACGCCGCTGCCCACGAAGCTATGGGAGGCCTCGGCGCCACGAATCCCCCTGGTGGGGGCAGTTTCCGTCGTCCTCACGGGGGATGGCCGTGTGCGGCCGACCGCTTGCTGGCGCGGCGGTGGAAAACGTCATACCGTTCCTGCGTGACGACGGCCGGGCGGGGCGTGCTGCTGCCGGAACCGTCGGTGCCGGGTGCGGACCTGCCCGTCCGTGCGGTGCTGCCCGCGACGGTCGACGCGGTGCAGGAGCGCGGTACCGCGGTGCTGGTCGCGCCGCCAGGCTCGGGGAAGACGTCGCTGCTGCCGCTCGCGCTGGCCGATGCGCTCGGGGGCACGATCATCGTCGCCGAGCCGCGCAGGATGGCGACCCGCGCGGCCGCGACCCGGCTGGCGGCGCTGGCCCGTGAACCGCTCGGGCGGCGGATCGGCTACGCGATGCGCGGTGAACGCAGTGGTGGCACCGGCCTACGCGTCGAGGTGGTGACGACGGGGCTCCTCGTGCGCCGGCTGCAGCAGGACCCGGAGCTGGACGGCGTCTCGGCGATCGTGATCGACGAGTGCCACGAGCGGCACCTCGACGCCGACCTGCTGCTCGCGCTCTGTGTCGACATCCGGGCGAATCTCCGGGACGACCTGGCGATCGTCGCGACCTCGGCCACGCCGGACACTGCCAGGCTCAGCCGCGTGCTGGGGGCGGACGCTCCCGCACCCGTGATCACGGCGTCCGCGGTGCTGTTCGACGTGGCGACCGAGTGGGTCCCCCCACCGTTGCCCACGCCGCTGCTCCCCGGTGGGCGGGTCGACCCGCGCCTGCTGGACCACGTCGCCGCCGTGGTCCGGCGTGCCATGGCCGAGAACGACGGCGACGTCCTCGTGTTCGTCCCGGGGGAGGCCGAGATCGACGGCGTGACCCGCCGGCTGGCCGGGCAGGACGTCCTGCCGTTGTTCGGCCGCCAGTCGAGGGCGGAACAGGAGCGCGCCCTGGCGCCGGCCGCCACCCGGCGGGTCGTCGTCACGACGTCGGTCGCGGAGAGCTCGCTCACGGTGCCCGGGGTCACGGTCGTGGTCGACTCGGGCCTGGCCCGCGAGCCGCGGACCGACCAGGCCCGCGGCCTCGGGGCGCTGGTCACCTGCCGGGTGTCGAGATCGTCGGCCGACCAGCGCGCCGGCCGCGCGGGGCGGGAGGCGCCGGGCCGGGTCTACCGGTGCTGGTCGGCCACCGACCACGCGCGTCTCGACGACCACGCGGCGCCGGAGATCGCGATCGCCGACCTGGCGGCCTTCGCCCTCGACCTCGCGGCGTGGGGTGCGCCGGCCGGTGCCGGCCTGGCGCTGCTGGACGCACCGCCGGCGCCGGCCATGGCCGCGGCCAGCGAGCTGCTGCGCCGCATCGACGCCGTGGACGACGACGGCCGCATCACCGAGCGGGGCCGCCGGATGAGGGCGATCGGGGCGCACCCCCGCCTGGCCCGGGCGTTGCTCGACGGGGCACCGCGGGTCGGCGTCGACCGGGCGCGCGAGGTCGTCGCGATGCTCTCGGACGACTCCGGCCGCTCCTTCGGCGACGACCTGCCGGCTCGCTGGCGCGCCCTGCGTCGCGGCGAGGACCGTGCGGCCACGGCCCGCTGGCGGGAGGAGACGAAGCGCCTCGGCCGGGGTGCGGCGCCGGGCGGGCCGCCGAGACCTGCTGGGCGGGAGTCGCGCGGGGTCCCGGACGACCTCGCGGCCGGGATCGTGGTGGGGCTCGCATACCCGGACCGGGTCGCGCGGGTCCGGGGGAGCGGCTCGGCGACCTACCAGATGTCCGGTGGGACGGGCGCGGCGCTGGACCCGCAGTCGCCGTTGCGGGGCACGACCTGGCTGGCCGTCGCGGTGGCCGACCGGGCACCCGGTCGAGCGGACGCCACGATCCGTGCCGCGGCGCCGATCGACGAGCAGACCGCGCGAGACGTCGCCGGCGACCTCGTCTCGACCACCGACCAGATCCGCTGGGGCGACGGCCGGGTCGTGACGCGGCGCATCGAGAGGCTCGGCGCGATCGTCCTCGGCGACGTGCCGCTGGCCGACCCCGACCCGCTGCTCGTCCAGGCAGCGGTCCGGGACGGGATGCGGCGCAGCGGGCTGTCCGTGCTGCGCTGGTCGGAGGCCGCGCTGGTCCTGCGGGAGCGGCTCGCGTTCTGCCACGCCCACCTCGGCGCCCCCTGGCCTGCGGTCGACGACGGCGCGCTGCTGGCCGGCCTCGAGGAGTGGCTGGGTGCC
Organism: Isoptericola luteus; assembly: GCF_020297055.1. Classification (GTDB taxonomy): domain Bacteria; phylum Actinomycetota; class Actinomycetes; order Actinomycetales; family Cellulomonadaceae; genus Isoptericola; species Isoptericola luteus. The sequence continues at coordinate 187,754 of NZ_JAIXCQ010000007.1, forward strand.
GAGCTCGCCTCGGTGCGCAGCTCGCGCGACCTCGCCCGCATCGACGTGGCCTCGGCGCTCCGGCGGCTGCTGCCGTGGCCCGCGGCGGCCCGGTTCGGCGAGCTCGCGCCGGAACGCCTCCGGGTCCCGTCGGGCTCCGAGGTCCGCCTCGCGTACGACGGTGTGGAGCCGCCGGTCCTCGCCGTGAAGCTGCAGGAGGTGTTCGGCTGGACCGCCGCTCCGGCCGTCGCTGACGGCCGTGTCCCGGTGGTGCTCCACCTGTTGTCGCCCGCGCGGCGTCCGGTCGCGATCACGAGCGATCTCGCCTCCTTCTGGAAGCGGGGCTATCCGCAGGTGCGCGCGGACCTGCGAGCCCGCTACCCCCGCCATCCGTGGCCGGAGGATCCGCTCACCGCCGTACCGACCGGACGTCTACGGCCTCGTGGGTGATCGGACGGCACGCGGGCGCCCTGGCGCTCCGGTCCTCGACCGGCGTCGTCGGAAGGCGGCGGACCGTGACTACCATGTGCGCCATGGATGCCCGCCCTCTGCTGCTCGCCGTACAGGTTCGAGACCGGCCGGCGGTGCACGACGGCTTCGACGTCGAGGCACGGGTCGGGCAGGTCCGGCCGGCGAGGGGCGCCTGGTGACCTCGGCGTCTCTGGGGCCCGACTGGGTGCGCGGGCCGGACGGGGTGCGGCACCGTCGTGCCGCCCGGGTCATCGTGCTGGACGGAGCGGACCGGGTGCTGCTGGTGCGCGGGCACGACGCGGACGAGCCCGACCGGTCGTGGTGGTTCACCGTCGGCGGGGGGATCGACCCGGGGGAGAGCGACGTGGAGGCCGCGCTGCGCGAGCTGCGCGAGGAGGTGGGTCTCGCGCTCGTCCCCGAGGACCTGGTCGGTCCGGTGCTGACGCGCGCCGGGATCTTCCGGTTCCTCGCCGAGACCTGCCGGCAGGACGAGGTGTTCTTCGTCGCCCGGGTGGACGGCGGCCACGAGCCGACGGACGCCGGATGGACGCCGGTGGAGCGTGACGTGCTCGACGAGATGCGCTGGCTGACCACCGCGGAGCTGCGCGCCGAGACCCGCGAGGTCTTCCCGACCGTCCTGCCCGACGTCGTCGACGCCCTCGCCCGCGGGTGGGACGGCACCGTGCGGCACCTCGGCACCCAGCTCGACGACGAGCCGTCCGATCCCGAGGAGCTGGGGCGGTGACCGCCTCAGCGGGCGCCGACGGCCGCCCCGTCGTCGGGGTGCTCGCCCTCCAGGGCGACGTGCGCGAGCACGCCGCCGCGCTCGAGCGGGCCGGCGCGCGCGCCGTCGGCGTGCGCCGCGTCTCTGAGCTCGAGGCCGTCGAGGGTCTCGTCCTGCCGGGCGGGGAGTCGACCACGATCGACAAGCTGCTGCGCCTGTTCGAGCTGGCCGAGCCGTTGCACCGCCTCATCGGGCAGGGGCTGCCCGTGTTCGGCTCGTGCGCCGGCATGATCCTGCTCGCCGACCGCATCGAGGGCGGCACGGCCGACCAGCGCACCCTGGGCGGGATGGACGTGACGGTGCGGCGCAACGCGTTCGGCCGCCAGGTGGACTCGTTCGAGGCCGACCTGGACATGTCCGGGGTCTCCGACGGGCCCGAGCCCGGCCCCGTGCGCACGGCGTTCATCCGGGCGCCCTGGATCGAGCGGGCCGGCCCCCAGGTCGAGGTCCTGGCCCGGATCCCGGCGGTCTCGGCCCACGGGACACCGACGGGCGCCGCCGCCGGTAAGATCGTCGCAGCACGCCAGGGACGGCTCCTCGCCACCGCCTTCCACCCGGAGATCACGGGGGACGCGCGGGTGCACGGGTTGTTCGTCCGGCTCGTCCAAGCATCGCGAAGGGGTTAATCAGCGCATGTCCGGTCACTCCAAGTGGGCCACGACCAAGCACAAGAAGGCCGCGATCGACGCCAAGCGTGGCAAGCTCTTCGCGAAGCTGATCAAGAACATCGAGGTCGCGGCGCGGGTGGGCGGTGGGGACCCGGCGGGCAACCCCACCCTGTTCGACGCCATCCAGAAGGCGAAGAAGTCGTCGGTCCCGAACGACAACATCGACCGCGCGGTCAAGCGTGGCTCCGGCGAGGGCGCCGACGCCGTCGAGTACCTCACCATCATGTACGAGGGCTACGGGCCGAACGGCATCGCCGTCCTGGTCGAGTGTCTCACCGACAACAAGAATCGTGCCGCCTCCGAGGTGCGCCTGGCGTTCTCCCGCAACGGCGGCAACCTGGCTGACCCGGGGTCCGTGTCGTACCTGTTCTCCCGCAAGGGCCTCGTCGTGGTGCCCAAGGCCGACGGCGTGACCGAGGACGACGTCATGCTGGCCGCGCTGGACGCCGGTGCGGAGGAGGTCATCGACTCCGGCGAGGTCATCGAGGTGCTGAGCGAGGCCACCGACCTCGTCGCCGTGCGCTCGGCCATCCAGGAGGCGGGCATCGAGTACGACTCCGCCGACTCGGTGTGGCACCCGTCGATGGAGGTCGAGGTCGACGTCGAGGGCGCGCGCAAGATCCTGCGCCTCATCGACGCCCTCGAGGACAGCGACGACGTGCAGAACGTCTACGCGAACTTCGACGCCTCCGACGAGGTCATGGCGGCGCTCGACGAGGAGTGATCCTCGGCGCGGGTGCCGCCACCGCCCGCGGCGCGAGCTCGTCGTCGTCGCGCGCCTTCGCCGCCGTGTGGGCGGTGCGTGAGAAGGTGAGCGCGTGCGCGTGCTGGGGGTGGACCCGGGATTGACCCGGTGCGGTGTCGGCGTCGTCGACTCGCTGCCGGGGCGGCGGGCGCGGCTCGTGGACGTCGGCGTCGTGGGCAGCGAGCCCGCGCTGAGCATCGACCTGCGCCTGCTCCACATCGCGACAGAGCTCGAGGTATGGCTCGACCGGCACGTGCCCGACGTCGTCGCCGTCGAGCGTGTGTTCGCCCAGCACAACGTGGGCACCGTGATGGGCACCGCCCAGGTGGCCGGCCTCGCCATGGTGGCCGCCGCCCGGCGGGGCGTTCCGGTCGCCCTGCACACGCCGAGCGAGGTCAAGGCCGCCGTCACCGGCTCGGGGCGTGCGGGCAAGGAGCAGGTGCAGCGGATGATCGCGCGCATCCTCGGGCTGGCGGAGCTCCCGCGCCCCGCGGACGCGGCCGACGCCCTCGCGCTCGCCGTCACCCACCTGTGGCGGCCCACCGGCGCCCTGCAGGGGGGCGAGCGTCACGAGCTCACCGCAGCACAGCGCGCCTGGGCCGCGGCCGAGCAGTCTGCCCGGTCGGGCACCCACCGCGGCGCGCCGTCGCGCGCCCGGCGGTGACGCCCCTGGCGCTCCCGATGACGACCTCGCGCGGGCGCCGGGTGTCGCGGGCGGCGCCGTCGGTGGCTGTTGTTACAGTGACGGCTCGCACGGGTGTTCGACGGAAGGACCAGCGGTGATCGCCTCCCTGACCGGCACGGTCGCGCACGTGACCCTGGAACGGGCGGTGCTCGACGTGGGCGGGGTGGGCTACCTCGTCCACGCCACCCCGGGCACGCTCGCGGCGCTGCGACCGGGGGAACGGGCGCAGCTGCACACCACCCTCGTGGTCCGTGAGGACTCGATGACGGTCTACGGCTTCGCCGAGGCGGACGAGCGCGAGGTCTTCGAGACCGCGCAGTCCGTCTCCGGCGTCGGGCCGCGCATCGCGCTCGCAATGCTCGCCGTGCTCACGCCCGACGCGCTGCGCCGGGCGGTCGCGGCCGAGGACGTCGCCACGCTGCGCCGGGTGCCCGGCGTCGGGCCGAAGAGCGCGCAGCGCCTCGTGCTCGAGCTCTCGGGCAAGCTCGGGCTCCCCTCCGGCGACGGCGCGGACGGCGCTCCCGCCGGGCACGCGGACACGGCAGGCGGACCGGGCCGGGACCAGGTGGTCGAGGCCCTGGAGGGTCTGGGATGGGCGTCGAAGGTGGCGCAGGAGACCGTGGACCGTGTGCTCGCCGAGCAGGAGGACGGCGCGCCGGTGGACGTCGCGGGCACCCTGCGCGCGGCCCTGCGCTCCCTGGGGGGACGGCGTGCCTGACGCACCGGAGCCCGGGTACGGAGGGGAGCGGCTGGTGACGGCCGGGGCCGACGATCTCGAGCGCGCCGCCGAGGCGGCGCTGCGGCCCAAGCGGCTCGACGAGTTCGTGGGCCAGAAGGTGGTGCGCGACCAGCTCTCGCTCGTGCTGCAGGCCGCGATGGCGCGGGACGCCTCCCCGGACCACGTGCTCCTGTCGGGCCCGCCCGGGCTGGGCAAGACGACGCTGGCCATGATCATCTCGGCCGAGCTCGGCACCTCGCTGCGGGTGACGAGCGGTCCCGCGATCCAGCACGCGGGAGACCTCGCCGCGGTGCTGTCCTCCCTGGAGGAGGGCGAGGTGCTGTTCATCGACGAGATCCACCGCCTCGCGCGCCCCGCGGAGGAGCTGCTGTACGTGGCGATGGAGGACTTCCGGGTGGACGTCGTCGTGGGCAAGGGGGCGGGAGCCAGCGCGATCCCGCTGTCCCTGCCCCCGTTCACCGTGGTGGGCGCGACCACGCGCTCCGGCCTGCTGCCGGCACCGCTGCGCGACCGGTTCGGCTTCACGGGGCACCTCGACTTCTACGACGCGGCGGAGCTGGAGCGGGTCATCCTGCGCTCGGCCGGGCTGCTCGGGGTCGAGATCCAGCACGGGGCGGCCCACGAGATCGCCGGGCGCTCCCGCGGCACGCCCCGGATCGCCAACCGCCTGCTGCGGCGGGTGCGGGACTGGGCCCAGGTGCGCGGCGACGGCGTCCTGGACCTGCGCGCGGCCCGCGCGGCCCTCGAGGTCTACGAGGTCGACCCGATCGGGCTCGACCGGCTCGACCGCGCCGTGCTCAACGCGCTGTGTCGCCGGTTCGGCGGCGGACCCGTCGGACTGGGCACCCTGGCGATGACCGTGGGGGAGGAGCCAGAGACGGTGGAGACCGTGGCCGAGCCCTACCTGGTGCGTGAGGGCCTGGTCTCGCGCACGCCACGGGGCCGCGTGGCCACGGCGGCGGCCTGGCAGCACCTGGGGCTCGAGGCTCCGGCCGGTGCCTGGGGCGTGCCCGCCGCGGGCTCGCTCTTCGACGTCGACGCAGGTGGGGACGCCACCGGCTGATGCGCCCGCGTGGCCGCCGGTGGCCCGGGTGGCGGTCCGGTCGACGGCCGGTGCAGGGCCCGCCCCCGGGGCTGGTCCTGGCGGGCGCTGCAGCCCCTAGACTGGGACGGTCCCGGCCACAGGCGGCGGGGGCCGGAACTCGGCGGGTCTCGCGCTCGTTGGGGCCCGTACGCGCACGGTTCCCCTGGCGGGGCACCGTCGCGTGGTGCGCCGACCGGCGTGCCCCGACGCCCGCCACGAGCGGGCAGCGACAGACAAGGACGCCCCTTCGTGGAAATGATCATCCTCTTTGTGGTCCTCGCCGGCCTCATGTTCTTCATGAGCTCGCGTTCCCGCAAGCAGCAGCGTGCACAGCAGGAGTTCCGCTCCCAGCTGGCTCCGGGCCAGGAGGTCATGACCGGCTCGGGCATGTTCGGCACGGTCGTCGAGATCGACGACGCATCGGACACCGTGACCATCGAGTCGGCCCCCGGCTCGCAGACCCGTTGGCTGCGCGCGGCGATCGCCAAGCGGGTCGACACCCCGGTCGAGGACGAGGACGAGACCGTCGTCACAGACGAGGCCTCCGAGACCGGTACCATCACCTCCGGCGACGATCACGTCGACGTCCCCGACGACCTGTCCGGCCTGGACACCGCTCAGCGGGAGTACCGCGAGCAGCAGCGTCGTGAGGACGGCGGGAGCGACGCCGCGAAGTAGCGGTATGCGAGGGGCGGTCGAGCGCCGCCCCGACTGACACCGCGCCGGTCGGGGCGACCCGGCCGGCGCCCTCACGCGTCTGTCGTCCGGGCGGCGCGCACACGGGAAGAGACAGAAGTTGGCCAACTCACGCACGAAGCGGTCGCGTCCGGTACGCACCCTCGTCGTCTTCACGATCCTGACGATCCTCCTGCCCTTCGTCGCCCTCGCCGCGGGGGTGTTCTTCGACGGCAAGTCGGCCGACAACCCGGACGGCGCGAGCTTCGTGCCGGGGCTCGCCCTCGACCTGCAGGGTGGCACCCAGCTGGTCCTCAAGGCGGTCACGACGGACGGGTCGCAGGTCACGTCGGAGACGATCGACGAGTCGATCAACGTCATCCGTCAGCGCATCGACTCGTCGGGCGTCGCGGAGGCCGAGATCACGGCGCAGGGGAGCGACAACATCGTCGTCGGCATCCCCGGCGAGGTGGACCAGGCGACGCTCGACCTCGTCTCCCAGCCCGCGCAGATGCGCTTCCGGCCCGTGCTGACCTACAACGTGGGCACGCCCCTGACCCAGGAGCCGGCTGACGACGCGGCCACCGAGGAGGGCGCCACGGACGAGGGTGCCGCCGACGAGGACGCGGCCGCCGACGAGGGTGCTGCCGACGACGCGGCGACCGACGATCCGAGCGGTGCCGCCGACGAGGACGGCACCAGCCCGAGCGGCAAGGGTGTCGGCACGCAGGCGCTGTCCGCGACGACCGACGACCCGTCCGCCGAGGCCACCGCGACCGCGACACCGACGGGCGACGCGTCCACGGAGCCGTCCACCGAGCCGACGGAGGCCACGGACGACGCCCCGGCGGCGAGCGACCACAGCGACCTCGCGCAGATCACGCCCGAGATCCAGGCCGAGTTCGACGCGCTCGACTGCACGGACCCGGCGAACCTGGCCGGGGGCGGCGGCGACGACCCCGACGCCGTGCTCGTCACGTGCGGCGAGAGCGACGGGATGAAGTACATCCTCGGCCCGATGGAGGTCGACGGCACCCACATCGCCACGGCCAGCTCCGGCCTGGTCCCGGGCCCGAACGGCGCGATGACCAACGAGTGGGGCGTGTTCCTCGACTTCGACAGCGTCGGCACCGCCGAGTTCCGCGAGACCACCACGCGCCTGCAGGGCCTCGAGTCCCCGCGCAACCAGTTCGCGATCGTGCTCGACGGCCTCGTCGTCTCGGCACCGTCCCTGGACCCGGGCGTCATCATCTCCGACGGGCAGGCGCAGATCTCCGGCTCGTTCGACCGGGAGAGCGCCGCGACGCTCGCCAACCAGCTGAGCTTCGGCGCGCTGCCCATCCAGTTCGACGTGCAGAGCCAGGAGGAGATCTCCGCGACCCTCGGCTCCGAGCAGCTGCGCAACGGTATGATCGCCGGCCTCATCGGCCTGGTGCTCGTGGTGGTCTACTCGCTGTTCCAGTACCGCACCCTGGGCCTGCTCACGGTGGGCTCGCTGGTCGTGGCGGGCGTCATGACCTACCTGGCGATCGCGATCCTGTCCTGGCAGATGGGCTACCGGCTCTCTCTTGCCGGCGTCGCGGGACTCATCGTCGCGATCGGCTTCACCGCGGACTCGTTCATCGTCTACTTCGAACGCATCCGCGACGAGGTGCGTGACGGTCGTTCCCTGAGCTTCGCCGTCGAGCGTGGGTGGGCCCGCGCCCGCCGGACCGTCCTCGCGGCGAAGTCGGTGAACCTGATCTCGGCGATCATCCTGTACTTCCTCGCCGTGGGCGGTGTGCAGGGCTTCGCGTTCACGCTGGGTCTGACGACGATCATCGACGTCATGGTCGTGTTCTGGTTCACGCACCCGATGATGGAGGTGCTCACGCGGATGAAGTTCTTCGCGGGCGGGCACAGCTGGTCGGGACTGTCGCCGGAGCGGCTGCGGATCGGTAGCGGGCCCCGCTACGTGGGAGCCGGCAGGGTGGCCGTGCCGCAGCCTGCGATGGCGGGCGCGCCCGCCGCGTCGGCCGGTGGCGAGGCCGCACCGCTCGCAGCGAGCACCCCCGTGCCGGCCCCCGCGACCGACGCGTCCGGTCGGCGCCTGACGATCGCGGAGCGCCGCGCGGCGGAGCGCAAGGCGGCCGCGACCGCCGACCCGCCGGACACAGCCGACCCCACCGCGCCCGAGGCGTCCGGGGCCGACCAGAACGAGGAGAGCCGCTGATGGCCGGCATGACCTTCGCCCAGTGGGGCAACGACCTGTACACCGGCCGTCGGTCCTACCCGATCGTCCAGCGCCGCAAGCGGTGGTTCGCGATCGTGGCGATCTTCGCCCTCGCGTCGATCGGGGTGCTGGCCGTCAAGGGCCTCACCCTCGGCATCGACTTCCGCGGTGGCACCGAGTTCACGGTGGCCGGGGTGTCGACCACGGACCAGCAGCCCGCGGTGGACGCGGTCCACGACGTGTTCCCGGACGACGAGCCGCGCGTGGCGGTCGTCGGCGGCGACTCGGTGCGGGTCCAGACGGAGTCCGCGACGGAGGCGCAGCAGCAGGAGCTCGCCGTCGGGCTCGCCGAGGCGTACGGCGTCGAGGAGTCCGCGATCACGACCTCGTTCGTCGGCCCCACCTGGGGTGCGGGCGTCTCGCTGCGTGCGCTGTGGGGCACGATCGTCTTCATCGTGGCCGCGGCGCTGTTCATGGCGATCTACTTCCGGGCCTGGCGGATGTCGGTTGCCGCGATCGTCGCCATGCTGTCCGACCTGCTCATCTCGGCGGGGGTGTACTCGCTCGTCGGGTGGGAGGTCACGCCGTCCACGATCATCGGCTTCCTGACGATCCTGGGCTTCTCCCTGTACGACAAGATGGTCGTGTTCGACAAGGTCCGCGAGAACACCGCCGACCTGACGACCCAGACGCGCAGCACCTACGAGGAGCGGGCGAACCTCGCCGTCAACCAGACGCTGGTGCGCTCGATCAACACGTCGGTCGTCGCGCTCCTGCCCGTGGGCAGCATCCTGTTCGTCGGGGCGTTCCTGCTGGGAGCCGGAACGCTGCGCGACCTGTCGCTCTCCCTCTTCGTCGGCATCGCGGTGGGCGCCGCGTCGTCGATCTTCCTGGCCACCCCGCTCGACGTCGCGCTGCGCACGCGGGAGCCGAAGATCGCGGAGCACACCCGCCGGGTGCACGACACGCGCGAGCAGCTCGCGGCCGAGGGTGGGCACGAGGCCGAGCTCGCGGCGTCCGTCACAGGCTCCGCCCAGCTCATCCCGGGCAGCCACCAGGGCCACCAGGCCCAGCCGCGCCGTCGTCGTGGGAACTGACGGCCGGATGGCGGCCGCGCAGGACCCGCCCGAGCCCGGCGAGGGCGTCGACGACATCGTCGTGGACGCCCTCGCCGGGCTCGGGCCCCGGCGCGCGGCGGAGATCCGGGCGCTGATCCGGGACGTCCCGGACTACCCGCACCCGCCGGTGGTCTTCCGCGACATCACGCCGCTGCTCGCCGACGGGCCCGCGCTGGCCGACGTCGTGGAGGCGTTCGCCAGGCTGCACCTGCCCGACGCCGCCGGTCGCGTGCTGGACGGCGAGATCGACGTCGTCGCCGGCATGGAGGCGCGCGGCTTCCTGCTGGGCGCGCCGCTCGCGACGCGGCTCGGGGTCGGGTTCCTGCCCCTGCGCAAGGCGGGCAAGCTGCCGCCGCCCGTCGAGCGGGTCGACTACGACCTCGAGTACGGGTCGGCCGCGATCGAGCTGCGCACGGGAACACTGCGCCCGGGTGCGCGTGTTCTCCTGATCGACGACGTCCTGGCGACGGGTGGCACCGCACGTGCGGCGGCGGACCTGGTGGAGCGGTCCGGCGGCCACGTCATGGCGCTGGCGTTCCTCATGGAGCTCTCCGGCCTGGGCGGCCGCGACCGGCTCGCCGGTCGCACGGTGGAGTCCCTGCTCCGCGTCGGGTCGTAGACTTGCCGTCCCGGACGTCGAGCACCCCACGGTGGCGGAAGGAGGCGCGGATGAGCGACGAGACCACGGTAGCCCGTGCCTCCGGCGCGCAGCCGGCCCCCTCCGGCGGGCGGTCCGGCGGCTCCGGCATGTGGATGCGCAACCGCCTGGTGCGCCTCGGCGTCCGCGGTGCGCCGTCGACGACCCCGGCGCTGGAGCCCGTGCTCCAGGCGGTGCGGACCAACCACCCGAAGTCCGACCTGTCGGTGCTCGAACGGGCGTACGCCACGGCGGAGAACGCGCACCGCGGGCAGGAACGGAAGTCGGGCGACCCCTACATCACGCACCCCGTCGCCGTGGCCACGATCCTGGCGGAGCTCGGGTTCGACGGCGCCACGCTGGCAGCCGCGCTGCTGCACGACACGGTCGAGGACACCGAGTACGGCCTGGACGACCTGACGCGCGAGTACGGCGAGGAGATCGCCATGCTCGTCGACGGGGTGACCAAGCTCGACAAGGTCACGTACGGCGACGCGGCGCAGGCGGAGACGGTCCGCAAGATGGTCGTGGCCATGGCCAAGGACATCCGCGTGCTGGTCATCAAGCTCGCCGACCGCCTGCACAACGCGCGCACCTGGAAGTACGTCTCCGGGTCCTCCGCGCAGCGCAAGGCCAGGGAGACGCTGGAGATCTACGCGCCCCTGGCCCACCGGCTCGGCATGAACGCCATCAAGTGGGAGCTGGAGGATCTGTCCTTCCAGACGCTCTACCCCAAGGTGTACGACGAGATCGTCCATCTGGTCGCCGAGCGGGCCCCGGCGCGCGAGGAGTACCTGTCCGTCGTGCGCGAGCAGATCAGCGCCGACCTGCGCACGGCGAAGATTAAGGCCACCGTCACCGGCCGACCCAAGCACTACTACTCGATCTACCAGAAGATGATCGTCCGCGGCCACGACTTCGCGGAGATCTACGACCTGGTCGGCACGCGCGTCCTCGTGGACTCGGTGCGGGACTGCTACGCGGTGCTCGGCGCGCTCCACGCGCGCTGGAACCCGGTGCCCGGCCGGTTCAAGGACTACATCGCGATGCCGAAGTTCAACCTCTACCAGTCGCTGCACACCACGGTCGTCGGCCCGGGCGGCAAGCCGGTCGAGATCCAGATCCGCACCCACGACATGCACCGCCGTGCGGAGTACGGCGTCGCCGCGCACTGGAAGTACAAGGAGATGGCCCGTTCCGGCGGCCCCGCGGGCGGCGAGGATCCCCGCGCCAACGACATGGCGTGGCTGCGCCAGCTCGTGGACTGGCAGCGCGAGACGGCGGACCCGAGCGAGTTCCTGGACTCCCTGCGGTACGAGATCGGCGGGGCCGAGGTCTACGTGTTCACGCCCAAGGGCGAGGTCATGGCCCTGCCCGCGGACGCGACGCCCGTCGACTTCGCCTACTCGGTGCACACCGAGGTCGGGCACCGGACGATGGGCGCCCGGGTGAACGGGCGGCTCGTGCCGTTGGACTCGTCGCTCCAGAACGGCGACACGGTCGACATCCTCACCTCCAAGGCGGAGTCCGCCGGGCCGTCGCGCGACTGGCTCGCGTTCGTGAAGTCGCCGCGGGCACGGAACAAGATCCGCCAGTGGTTCACCAAGGAGCGCCGCGAAGAGGCGATCGAACAGGGCAAGGACGCGATCACCAAGGCGATGCGCAAGCAGAACCTGCCGATCCAGCGTCTGCTCAGCCACGAGGCTCTCGTCGGGATCGCGAACGACATGCGGTACGCCGACGTGTCCGCGCTGTACGCCGCCGTCGGCGAAGGGCACACGTCGGCACAGCACGTCGTCGAGCTGCTCGTGAAGTCCCTCGGCGGCGAGGAGGGCACCGAGGAGGACACCGCCGAGGTCGCGCGGCCCGGTCAGCCCACCCGCCGTACGCGCACCGGGGACCCGGGCGTCGTGGTCAAGGGCGTCGACGACATCTGGGTCAAGCTGGCGAAGTGCTGCACCCCCGTGCCGGGTGACGAGATCATGGGCTTCGTGACGCGCGGCGCCGGCGTGAGCGTGCACCGCGCCGACTGCGCGAACGCGGAGCAGCTGCGCCAGGCCCAGCCCGAACGCATCGTCGAGGTCGGCTGGACCACCGGCGCCAGCACGATGTTCCTCGTGCAGATCCAGGTCGAGGCGCTCGACCGGTCGCGACTGCTGTCCGACGTGACGCGCGTCCTGTCGGACTACCACGTGAACATCCTCTCGGCGTCGGTCTCGACCACGACCGACCGGATCGCCATGTCGAAGTTCGTCTTCGAGATGGCCGAGCCGGGACACCTCCAGCAGGTGCTTTCGGCGGTGCGCAAGGTGGACGGGGTCTTCGACGTCTACCGGCTCACCGGCACGCGGGGGCACGAGTCGCACGACGTGGTCCATGCGTCCGACGCCTGAGCGCGTCCGGGGGCTCCCCGCCGCCCGGCCGCGCCGTCCTGCCCTGGAGGAAGCCCGTGCCCAGCTTTAGCTCGCCAGGTGTGCGCCGCTTCGTCACCTGGTTCAACGGACGCGTGCTCGCGTGGCGCCGGTCGCCGCGCTGGGGCGGCCCGTTGCGCCGGCGGCTCACCATCGTGCGCTACACGGGACGGCGCACCGGACGAGAGTTCGCCATCCCGGTCGGGTTCCGTCGCGAGGGCGAGGGCGTGACCCTCAGGGCGGTGGCACCGGAGGCGAAACGCTGGTGGCGCAACTTCCTGGGCGAGGGTGCGGCGCTCTCGCTCGAGCTCGACGGCGAGGAGCGCTCCGGGCACGCGGTCGCCCACCGTGACGCCGCGGGCCGGGTGACCGTCAGCGTGCGGTGGGTCGACCTGCAGGGCGGGGACCGACGAGCCGCGGAGGTGCCCGCGCGCCGCGCGGAGTAGGTTCGCAGGCATGACGCTGCCGCTGTCGCCGCCGGTCCTGCCCATGCTCGCGAAGTCCGTCGCCGCCGTCCCGGAGCAGCCTGACGACGGGCCCGGCTGGGTGTACGAGCCGAAGTGGGACGGGTTCCGCGCCGTCGTGTTCCGTGACGGCGACGACGTGCGCATCGACTCGCGCAACTCCCGGCCGATGCAGCGGTACTTCCCGGAGGTCGTGGAGGCCGTCAAGGCGGCGCTCCCCGAACGTTGCGTGGTCGACGGCGAGATCGTCCTCGCGCGACCCGGCGCCGACGGTGGTGCCGCCCACCTCGACTTCGACGCCCTGGGGCAGCGCATCCATCCTGCGGCGTCCAGGGTCGGACTGCTCGCGCAGGAGACCCCGGCGAGCCTCGTGGTCTTCGACCTGCTGGCCCTCGACGACGACGACCTCACGAGCCGACCGCTGACCGAGCGGCTCACGCTCCTCGACGGGCTCGGCCTCCGGGGCCCGCAGGTGCACGCGACCCCGCGGACCACGGACGCCGAGGTCGCGCGCGACTGGTTCGAGACGTTCGAGGGCGCCGGCCTCGACGGCGTGGTGGCCAAGCCGGCGGACGCGCCCTACCAGCCGAACAAGCGGGCCATGCTCAAGATCAAGCACGCGCGCACCGCCGACGTCGTCCTCGCGGGCTTCCGGCTGCACAAGACGTCGACGTCCGAGCGGCCGCTCGTCGGCTCGTTGCTGCTGGGGCTGTACCGCGACGAACCCGACCGTGAGGACGGTGCGGTGGGCCCGCAGCTCCAGTTCGTGGGTGTCGCGGCCTCGTTCCCCGCCGCCCGCAGGGCCGCCCTGCACGCCGAGCTGTCTCCGCTCGCCGTCGAGCCCGGCACCCCGGAAGGAGCCGAGCACCCCTGGGCGGACTGGCAGGACCCGGCCGTCGCCGACGGCAGCGCAGGGGAGCGGCGGCCCGGCGCTCAGTCGCGATGGAGCGCGGGCAAGGACCTGACCTTCACCCCGCTGCGGATCGAGCGCGTGCTCGAGGTCGGATACGACCACATGGAGGGCGCGCGGTTCCGGCACACCGCGCAGTTCAAGCGGTGGCGGCCGGACCGCGACCCGGGGTCGTGCACCTACGAGCAGCTCGCGGAGCCGGTCGGGTACGACCTGGGGTCACTGCTGCCCGGCGCGCCCGGAACCGCCTGAGCCGGCGACCGGAGCGATGAGTCCGCCGGCCGCCGGCCGTCTGGAGGGCATGGGAATGCTGAGATACGGGTTGAGCTGCTCGCTCGACGGCTACGTCGTCGACGGGGACGGGAACTTCGACTGGTCCGAGCCCAGCGAGGACGCCCACGCCTACTTCAACGCGCGGACCCGGGAGGTGAGCACCTTCGTCCTGGGTCGGCGCATGTGGGAGACGATGCGGGTCTGGGACACCATGCCGGCGGGGGAGTCCGAGGTGACCGACGAGTTCGCTGCGGCCTGGCGCGAGATCGACAAGATCGTCTGCTCCGACACGCTGACCGGCCTCGATGCCCCGCGCGCCACGCTCGAGCCGCGCCTCACCGCGGAGCGGCTGGCCGAGATCGTGGCGGCGAGCGACGGCGTCGTCGAGGTCTCCGGTCCGACGACGGCGGCGGTCGCGCTGCGGGCCGGGATGGTCGACGAGATGGACGTGCGCGTCCTGCCGTACGTCGCGGGATCCGGGGTGCGGCTGCTGCCCGACGGGCTGCGCGCCGAGCTCGCGCTGGTGGACACCTTCGTCTTCGACGACGGGTCGGTGTGCCTCCGGTACGCCCGGTCCGCCGCCGCCGGGTAGCCCGCTCAGCGCTTGCGGTCGGTGTCGCGGCTGGGCTGGACCCGCTTGGGCTCGCCTGGCATCTTCGGGTACTCCGGGGGATAGGGCAGGTCGCCCAGGCCGTGCTCCTCCTCGTCGCGTCGCGCCAGGTCCAGGGCCGCGTCCAGGGAGCAGTCCAGGGCCGGGTCGCGGTCGGCCCGCAGCGCCGCGAACAGGTCGCCCCGCTCCGCGAACCGCGCCGGCACCGTCGTGACGTCGAAGTCGTCGGGGTGGACCTCGCCCACCTCGTCCCACTCCAACGGGGTGGAGACGGTGGCGCGAGGGTTGGCCCGGACCGAGTAGGCGGAGGCGATGGTGCGGTCGCGCGCCATCTGGTTGTAGTCGACGAAGATCCGCTCGCCGCGCTCCTCCTTCCACCACTTCGTGGTGACCTGGTCCGGCAGCCGGCGCTCGAGCTCTCGGCCGATCGCGATGGTGGCGCGGCGAGCCTGCTGGAACGACCACCGGGGGGCGAGGGGTACGAACACGTGGATGCCCCGGCCGCCCGACGTCTTCGGGTAGCCCACCAGGTCGAGCTCGGTGAGGAGGTCGCGCAGAGGGAAGGCGACCGCTGCGGCGTCGTCGAACGAGGTGCCCGGCTGCGGGTCGAGGTCGATGCGCAGCTGGTCCACGGCCTCGACGTCGTCACGCCGCACCGGCCACGGGTGGAACGTCAGCGTGCCGAGGTTGGCAGCCCACGCGACGACGGCGAGCTCGGTGGGGGCGACCTCGTCCGCGGTACGCCCGCTGGGGAACGCGATCGTCGCCGTCTCGACGTAGTCCGGTGCGCCGCGTGGCAGCCGCTTCTGGTAGAACGCGTCCCCGCGGCTGTCCGCGCGGGTCGCCATCACCGCGCCGTCGAAGAAGCCCTTGGGCCATCGCTCCAGCGTGGTCGGGCGATGCAAGAGGGCACCCAGGACGCCGTCGCCCACGGACAGGAAGTACTCCACCACCTGGAGCTTGGTGATCCCGGGGCGCCCCTCCCGCTCGGGGAACACGACCCGGTCGGGGCTGGAGACACGCACGGTGCGGCCGTCGGCGTCGAGCTCGACGGCGGGAGCGTCGGAGGGCATGGGCCTCAACCTAGGGCAGAGCCTCACCCACCGCACCCAGGACCTCGGTGGCACGGGCCAGCACGAGCCGTGCGCGCGGACGTCCCACGGCGCGCACCCGGCGCTCGAGCAGCCGGGTGGCCTGGGACAGGTCGACGCCGCAGTGCCGGACGAGCGCGACCACCCGGGCGAGCGCGTCGTCCGGAGTCAGGTGCAGCGCGAGGTCGACGACGGTGCGTGCGGGGACCGTCACCCGCAGGCCCGCGAGGACGACCGTGTCGTCGCGCAGGAGCGGCGCCTGCCAGACCTTCCCGGAGTCGTCGCGGACCCGGGGTCGGTGGCGCCCGGGAAGGTAGGTCAGGTCGAGGAGCCCGCCGTCGTGGGCGACGCCGCCGCAGTGGACCCAGGCGGCGGTGCGACCGGACACCGCCGAGCCCGCGGGGACGTCCCCCACGAGGGTCTCGGCGCGGAGGTGCGGCCCCACCATCTCGCCGGCCGGGACGGCGGCGTCGTGCCGGAGGACGTCGAGCGCGCCGTCGCGCACCAGGACGTCCCACGCAGCGCGCCCGCCGACGTCGGCGGGGCGCACGAGGCGCGACGCCCGGGGAGTGCCGGGCGGGGCGAGGAGGTCGGCCAGGCTCTGGCCGCCGGGCTCGGCTGTGCCGGACGAACGGGCGGACGAACGGGCGGACGAACGGGCAGACGGACGGGCAGACGGACGGGCGGGTCCCACGCCCGGAACGGTATCCGGGCGCGGGACCCGCCCGCGCAGCGCCTGTGGACGGACGTCAGCCGCGAGACTCCTGCGCGGCACGCACGACCTGCTCGAGCCACGAGCGGCGGGCCGCGATGTCGGACTCGAGCTCGGTGACGCGCCGGGAGTCGCCGGCGGCCCGTGCCTTCGCCAGGTCGGCCTCCAGGCTCTCGATCGCGGACTCGAGCTGCGCGGCAGCGCCCTCGGCCCGTGCCCGGGTCTCGGGGTTGGTGCGGTCCCAGCGAGCCTGGTCGGCGTCGCGCACCGCCGACTCGACGGCGCGCAGCCGGCCCTCGACGCGCTGCAGGTCGCCACGCGGCACCTTGCCGGCCTCCTCCCAGCGCTCCTGGATGTCGCGCAGCGCGTTCTTGGCCCGCTGGAGGTCAGTGACCGGCAGCAGCGCCTCCGCCTCGACGAGCAGCGCCTCCTTGACCTCGAGGTTCTGCGCGTACTCGGCGTCGATGGCGGCGTTCTCGGAGTCGCGCGCGGCGAAGAACGTGTCCTGCGCCCCGCGGAACCGGGCCCACAGGGCGTCGTCGTCCTTGCGGTTCGCACGGCCGGCGGCCTTCCAGCGCGCCATCAGGTCGCGGTAGGCGGCCGCGGTCGCACCCCAGTCGGTGCTGTGCTGCAGGGCCTCCGCCTCGACCACCAGCTTCTCCTTGGTGGTCTTCGCGGCGGCGTTGCGCTGCTCGAGGTCGGCGAAGAAGTGGCGACGCTCGCGGTCGAAGGCGGTGCGCGCGTGGCTGAACCGCTTCCAGAGCGCCTCCTCCGTGGGACGGTCGATGCGCGGGCCGGAGCGCTGCGCCTCCTTCCACTGGTCGAGCAGCGTGCGCAGCTCCTCGCCCGCCGGGCGCCACTGCATCTTCGCCGGGTCGGTCGCCGCGATCTTCTCCGCGGTGTCCACGATGGCGGTGCGTGCCTCGACCGCGGCCGCCTTGGCGGCGGCTCGCTCCTGCTCCAGGGCGGCGCGACGCTCGGCCGCGGCCGACCGCAGCGACTCGACCCGGGCGCGCAGGCCGTCCAGGTCGCCGACGGCGGCCGGCTCCGTGGTCTCCTCGGTGAGCTTCGTGAGCGTCTGGTCGATCTCGCGCACCGACAGGTCCGCGCTGCTCAGGCGGGTCTCGAACAGCGCGACCTTGGCCGACAGGTCGAGGTAGCGGCGCACGTACAGGCTCATCGCCTCGGACGCGGGCACGCCGGGGAACTGGCCCACCTCGCGCTCACCCGCGGCCTCGCGGACGAAGACCGTGCCGTCGTCGTCCACGCGGCCGAAGCCCTCGGCAGCGGCCGCCTCAGCGGCGTCCACGGCTGCGGGTGCGACAGGCATGACGGGCGTGGCCGGTGCGCCAGGAGTTGCCGGGACCGAGCCCGAGGGTGCGCCGGCCGCTGCCGGACGGCGGATCGCCGAGGGCTTGGGCGCGCCCGCGAGCGCCGAAGGCTTGGGCGCGCCCGGCTTGGGCGCGGCCGGCTTCTGGGAACCGGCCTGCGGTGCGTCGGTCTCGGTCGTCTCCGGCGTCGTGGGCTCGGCCGCTGCCTCGGGTGCCGTGGCACCTGGCTCGGCCGGTGCGGCATCAGGCTCGGCCGATGTCGGCTCGGCCGGTGCGGCCGCGGCGGGCTCGGGCTCGGTCGGTGCCGGCTCCGCGGGTGCCGCGGCGTCGGGCTCGGTCGGTGCTGCGGGCTCGGGCTCGGTCGTGGCCGGCTCCGGAACCCCGGTGGTCGGCGGCTCCTCGGGCGCCGGCTGCGGCGCTTCCTGGGTGGAGGCCTCCGTGCCGGCGGGGGCGACAGGCGGGGCCGCCTCGGTCGCCTGCTCGGTCTCGGCGGCCACGGGCTGCTCGGGGCCGGTCGAGCCGGGGGTGCTCTCGCTCACTGGGTCTCCACTCCTTCGATGATGACGGGGCTGGCGGGGGAGCCGTCTGCGGCTCCGTCCGCCACGCCCGCGTCAGCGACTGCCTGGACGGCGTCCAGGCCAGAACTCACGGTGCCGAGCACCGTGTACCCGCCGGCGGCGTCGGACGGGATGGTCGAATCCTGGTACACGACGAAGAACTGCGAGCCCATCGACTCGCCGTCGCCGCCGATGCGTGCCATCGCGATCGTCCCGGCCGGGTAGACGTCGTCGGCCGGAGCGTTCTCGACGGGTCCGTACGAGTATCCCGGGTCGCCGCTCCCCGTGCCGGTCGGGTCGCCGCACTGCAGCACGAAGATGCCCGCGGTGGTGAGCCGGTGGCAGGCGGTGCCGTCGAAGTACCCCGCGTCGGCCAGCGCCACGAAGCTCGCCACGGCCTGGGGGGCGGCGGCACCGTCCAGCTCGACGACGAGGTCGGACTCGACCCCGGCGGAGCACATCTGCAGCGTCGCGGTCCAGGTCCGGCCCTCGGCGGTGGACGGGTCGGGCAGGGCGCCGCCGTCACGGGCGCCCGGGGTGTTCGCGGGGCACGCCCCGGCGGCCGCGGGCGTCGGGGGCGACTGCGTGCCGCCGCTGAGCCCGCCGAGCCCGGCGACGACGGCAGTGCCCAGGACGAGTGCGAGCACGGCCGCGATGGCCACGAGCGCGAACGTGCGTTGCCGCTTCGCGCGCGCCCGTGCCTGCCGTTGCTCCCACTTCGCCTGCTGCTTGCGCGCCTGCTCGCGCTGGGTGGCCGCCACCGTCGGGGGCACCTCCTTGGTCGTTCGTCGGCGCGCGCGGATCCGCGCGCGGGGGACAGTCTAGGCACCGGGGTACAGGTCACACCCGCCCGATACCGTGGCCGCCGTGGAGATACACCTGGTCGTGGCACCCGTCTTCGGTACCAACTGCTGCGTCGTCGTCGCGGACGACGCCCCGGGCGGGCCCCGGGACTGCGTCGTCGTGGACGCCGGAGCGGGCGTGGAGGAGGAGGTGTCCGCACTGGTCACCCGCCTGGGCCTGCGCCCACGCGCGGTGCTCGCGACCCACGGGCACGTCGACCACACCTGGGACGCGGCGACGTTGTGCGAGCGCTACGGCGTCCCGATGCGCGTCCACGCCGCCGATGCGTACCGGCTCACCGACCCGTTCGGCACGCTCGGGATCAGCGACGCCGGGGTGTCGCACGCGCTGGGCGACGCCCTCGCGGCCACCGGACGGCGCCAGGAGGACTACCGGGCCCCGGGGGAGGTCAAGGTCTTCGAGCCGGGACGGGACGACGAGACGCTCGTCGCCGGTGCCGTGCGGCTGCGTGCGGTGCACGCGCCGGGACACACGGAGGGCTCGACGCTCTTCGTGCTCGGTGGTGACGGTGACGGCCGCGCCGCCGGCCCCGGCGCGCCGTCGGGCGTGGTGCTCGCCGGCGACGTGCTCTTCGCCGGCGGCGTGGGGCGCACCGACCTGCCCGGGGGTGACGCGGCGACGATGCGGCGCACGCTGCGCGACGTGGTCGGCCGGCTGGACCGGGACCTGGCCGTCGTGCCCGGTCACGGGCCCACCACCCGCGTGGGGCACGAGCTGGACACCAACCCCTTCCTCGCCTGACGCCGTCGACGCGTGGGGGACGCGTCAGCGGATGTGGTGGGCGACATGGTGGTGTCACCGGTGGACCGGCGACCGGGCGCACGTCCGCCGTCTGGGAAGATGGTGCCCATGGCACGCCCTACCCCGCTCTCCGGCTTCCCTGAATGGCTCCCCGACGGTCGCGTCGTGGAGCAGCACGTCCTGGAGGTGTTGCGACACACCTTCGAGCTGCACGGGTTCGCCGGGATCGAGACGCGCGCGGTCGAGCCGCTGGACCAGCTGCTGCGCAAGGGCGAGACCTCCAAGGAGGTCTACGTGCTGCGCCGGCTCCAGGACGAGGACGGCGACCAGGCCCGTGGTGACCAGAGGCCGGACAAGCAGCTCGGTCTGCACTTCGACCTCACCGTCCCGTTCGCGCGCTACGTGCTGGAGAACGCCGGCCGCCTGGCGTTCCCGTTCAAGCGCTACCAGATCCAGAAGGTCTGGCGGGGTGAGCGTCCCCAGGACGGCAGGTTCCGCGAGTTCGTGCAGGCCGACATCGACGTCGTCGGCGCCGGCGAGCTGCCCTACCACTACGAGGTCGAGCTCCCGCTGGTCATGGCGGAGGCCCTGGGCGCGCTGCGCGACGTGGGCGTGCCCGAGGTGCGGATCCTCGTGAACAACCGCAAGGTCGCCGAGGGTTTCTACCGCGGCCTCGGGCTGGACGACGTCGAGGGCGTGCTGCGTCAGGTGGACAAGCTCGACAAGATCGGCCCGGACGCCGTCGCCGAGCTGCTCCAGGCCGAGCAGGGGGCCACGCCCGAACAGGCGAAGGCCTGTCTGGAGCTGGCCGGGATCTCCGGCGCGGACACCGGGGTGATCGACCGGGTACGCGCGCTCGCGGGCTCCTACGGCGCCGGCACGGACCTGCTGGAGACGGGCCTGGCCGAGCTCGGCGCCCTCGTGGAGGCGGCGGCCCGGCGCGCGCCGGGCGTCGTCGTCGCCGACCTGAAGATCGCCCGCGGGCTCGACTACTACACGGGGTCGGTCTACGAGACGGTGCTCGTGGGCCACGAGCAGCTCGGGTCGATCTGCTCGGGCGGCCGCTACGACACGCTCGCCTCCGACGGCAAGAACACCTACCCGGGCGTGGGGCTGTCCATCGGCGTCTCGCGGCTCGTCTCGCGGCTGCTGTCGGCGGGGCTCGTCACCGCGACCCGCGGGGTGCCGACGGCGGTCCTGGTCGCCGTCGCAGACGAGGAGCACCGGGCACAGTCCGACGCCGTGGCCGCCGCGCTGCGGTCCCGCGGCATCCCCGTGGACGTCGCGCCGGCGGCGGCGAAGTTCGGCAAGCAGATCAAGTTCGCCGACCGCCGCGGCATCCCGTTCGTGTGGTTCCCGGGGCAGGCGGGCGAGGACGACGTCGTCGGCCCCGACCAGGTCAAGGACATCCGCTCGGGCGAGCAGAAGGACGCCGACGCGTCCGTGTGGACCCCGCCGGAGCAGGACCTGCGGCCGCGGGTGGTGCCGGCGGGGGAGTGATGCTCCCGTCGGGGCGACCCCACCCGCGGCGTCGTCATCCCTCGATGAGCGCGACGACGTTGCGGGCGGGGTCGCGGAACCAGCCGATGGTCGGTCCCTGGCGCGGGTCCTCGCTGCGCACGACGCCGTCGGCGTCCTGCGGGAAGCCGGGATAGCGCACGAGCTCGACGCCGCCGGTGAGCAGCGCCTTCGCCGCCTCGGTGACGTCGGCCACGACGAGGTTGAGCACGGTGTGGCCGGCAGGCTGGTGCTCGTCGCCCTTGGCGTACAGGAAGACGGGCGTGCCGCCGGTGACGTCCAGCTCGAGCCCCATCGGGGTGCGGCGGACGGCGAGCCCGACGACGTCGCGGTAGAACGTCTCGGCGGTGTCGAGGGCGTCGACGGAAAAGCTGCTGAACGCGCGCTGCACGGTGAGCACGGGGACTCCTTCGGTCGGTTTCCGGGCCGTCGAGGCCCTGTCGGGTGGACCGTCTCGGGGTCTGGAACTGAGCGGTGGGGCGTCCCGGCCGTGGGTTTATCCCCCAGGTGACCCCTGATGCGTCCCTGAATCTCCCCTGATTCGCCCGATGACCTGCCCGGACGACGCTCTGGAGCCGGTACCTTGTCCTTCGTGAACGTCTACGTCGTCCTGTCCCGCAGCCGCACCGTCCTGTCCCGGACGATCCGCCTGGCGACGCGCGACGAGTACACCCACGCCTCGCTGTCCCTCGACCCCGGCCTGGACCTCATGTTCAGCTTCGGCCGTCGGCGCGCGAGCAACCCGTTCGTCGGGTGCTTCAAGCGCGAGCGGCTCGACGAGGGCATGTACCGGGACATGCCCGTGCTGCCCGGTGCCGTGCTCGCGATCCCCGTGTCGCCCGCGCAGCACGAGGCGATCAGCACCCGGGTGGCGGAGTTCGTCCTGGACGGGCACACCTACACCTACAACGCGCCGGGCCTCGTGACGGGGCTGTTCGGGCGCGGCTCGGAGGACGACACGCGCTTCTTCTGCTCGGAGTTCGTCTACCACGTGCTGCGCGACGCCGGTGTGTGCGACCTCGGCGTCCCGCGCTGGAAGGTGCGCCCGCAGACGTTGCTGAGCGTTCCCGGGCGCGTCGTGTTCCGGGGCAACCTCAAGCGGTACGCCGCGGCGCAGCCGTCCGACCCCGCGGCCGCCACGCTGATGTTCGCGAGGTCCTACGGGCTCCTTCCCGCCGTCCGGGAGGCCGACCGGATGCCGGCCCGAGCGGCCGACCGCGTCCCGGCCTGATCCCAGCCGCACGCCCGGGGCTCGACGAGCGACGGGATCGCGCCCTGCGCGATCCCGTGACGAGCGGTCACGCGGTGTGTGCCCGGCGGGATGCCCGACGACGCGCCGGCTACCAAGCCGCCCGAACGTGTGTTCGAATAGGTTCATGAGGTGGGACAGCCAGGCGATCCGGTCGGACGACGGCGCGCTGCCCGGGCTGGAGCGTTCCGGCCTGGCGCGGCTGGGCCTGGTCCGCAGTGTCAAGACCCCTGAGTTCGCTGACGTCACGTTCCACGAGGTGATGTCCAAGAGCGCTCTGAGCAAGGTGCCCGCGGCGTCACGGATGCCGTTCGGGTGGACCATCAACCCTTACCGCGGCTGCAGCCATGCCTGTCGCTACTGCATCAGCCCGGAGACGCAGGTGCTCATGGCCGACGGCCGTCGTCAGCCGATCCGCGACGTGCGCGTGGGTGACCTCGTCGTCGGGACCGTCGTCGACGGCAGCCACCGGCGGTACGCGGCGACCCCGGTTCTCGCTTGGTGGCGCACGGTCAAGCGGGCGCACCGCGTGACCCTTGCGGGCGGGACGACGATCGTCGCGAGCGGCGACCATCGGTTCCTGGCCAGCGGCAGTGGCTGGAAGCACGTGGCGCGACAGGAGCCCGGCATCCCCCGCCGTCCGTTCCTGACCGTCGACGACCGCCTGACGGGACCCGGCCAGGAGGCCGCCTCCCCGGGGGGAGCGGTCACGACGTCCGCCGGTCTCGACGTCACGAGCATCGAGGACCTGGGCCTCGAACAGGAGATGGTCGACATCACCACGGGCACCGGCGACTTCGTCGCGAACGGTGTGGTGTCGCACAACTGCTTCGCCCGGCCCACCCACGAGTACCTCGACCTCGACGCCGGCCAGGACTTCGACTCGCAGGTCGTCGTGAAGATCAACGTCGACCAGGTGCTGCGCACCGAGCTCGCGAAGCCGTCGTGGCGGCGCGAGCCGGTGGCGCTCGGCACCAACACCGACCCGTACCAGCGGGCGGAGGGTCGCTACCGGTTGATGCCGGGCATCATCGAGGCGCTCGCGGACTCGGGCACGCCGTTCTCCATCCTGACCAAGGGCACGCTGCTCCGCCGGGACCTGCCGCTGATCGCCCGGGCGTCCCAGGGGGTGGAGGTGGGCATCGGGGTCTCGCTCGCGTTCGCCGACGAGGAGCTGCAGCAATCGGTCGAGCCGGGGACCCCGACGCCCCGGGCCCGGCTCGAGCTGGTCCGTGCGGTCCGCGCCGCCGGCCTGCCGTGTGGCGTCATGGTGGCACCGGTGCTGCCCTGGCTGACCGACTCCCGCGACCACCTGCGCCGGCTCCTCGACGACATCGCCGAGGCGGGCGCCACGGGCGTCACGGTGGTGCCGCTGCACCTCAAGCCCGGCACCCGGGAGTGGTACCTGCAGTGGCTCGAGCGGGAGCACCCTCACGCGGTCGCGGGGTACGAGCGGGTGTTCGCCCGGGGCACGTACGCGCTCGAGGCCTACCGGCAGTGGCTCTGGGACCGCGTCGGACCGCTCCTCGCGGAGCGGGGGTTCGGCGGCTCCGGGCACCGTGCCCGTTCCGGCGCGACGGGGCGCTTCCCGGACGAGCTGCGACCGCGCGACGCGGCCGACCGGCAGGCCGAGCATCTGTTGTTCTAGGCCGGCCGCGCCGTGCCCGGCCGCGCCGTGCCCGGCCGCGCCGTGCCCGGCCGCGCCGTGCCCGGCCGCGCCGTGCCCGGCCGGGCCGGGCCGGGCCGGTCATCCGACCGGTGCGACCCGCAGGATCTCGGTCCGCGCGATGGCGCGGTCCCGCACGTCGAGCCGGGCGACGCGCTCGGGGTCGGCCATGTAGGCGGCGAGCGCGTCGTCGTCGGGCAGCTCGATGATCTGCACCTCGCAGGGCTCCCAGGCGTGCTCGGCGGCCCGTTCGCGGGAGGTCGCCGCCTCGCCGGCGACGTTGCGCACCCGCGAGACGACGCGCCCGCCGTGCCGCGGCACGAGCGCCAGCACCTCGTTCTCGTAGGACGTCAGCAGGTCGGCCTGGCCGGGGTGGGACCACAGCAGGACGGTCAGGGTGAGGGGCACGCGGAGCTCCGATCGGTGAGGTGGCGGGCGCCGTACGGCGTCAGCGGACGAACGAGAACCACAGGACGAAGATGCACAGCAGGAACATGCCGGTCGCGTTGACGAAGAAGTTGCGCCCGAAGTCCCGTGCCCGCACGTGGAAGCCCAGCGCCAGGGCGAAGTAGACGACGAGGGCCACCGACGTGACGGTGCCGAGCAGCGGCACCCAGATGCCGACGACGAGCCCGAGCGCGGCCGCGGCCTTCAGCCACGGCGTCACCCACCACCAGCGTTCGGGGAAGTGCACGTCGCGGAAGCAGTCGGCGATGAAGCGCACCGGTCCGATGCACAGCACCGCGTCGACGGCCGAGACCAGGGCGAGCAGGAGCACGGGCCACACGGGGTCGGGCAGGAGCCGCATGTCGAGAGCCTACTCACGCGGTCAGCGCCGCGGGGCCCGAGAGCCATCCGCCCCACCACCCGGCGAGCAGGACCCCGGCGACGACGCCGAGCACGGCGGCTGCCGCCACGACGTCGCCGGCCCGCAGCGGCACCTTGTGCGCGGTGGTGCGCGGGCCCGACCCGAGTCCCCGGCTCTCCAGCGCGATGGCGGTGCGCTCGGCGCGGCGGACCGCCGCCACCAGCAGGGCGAAGACGGCGGTGCCGAGCGCTCGGGGCGAGCGCGGCAGCGGCGCACCGGCGGCCCGGCGGGGGTCTCGGACCGCCTGGGCGCTGCGGATCGCCTCCCACTCGGCCGGCAGCAGCTCGAGCACCCGGTGGGCGGCAAGCACGGCGTAGGACGTCGTGGCCGGGACGCGCGCGTGCTGGTGGAGGCTCACCATGAGCCGCGCCGGGTCGGTCGTGACCACGAGCAGCACGGAGACCGTGCCCAGGTACAGGGTGCGGGCCGCGAACGACGTCGCGACCGCCAGCGCGCCGCTGGTGACCTCGACGGGACCGACGACGGCGAGCACGTCGCCGTCGTGCCGCAGCAGGAGGTTCGAGGAGAACACCGATCCGGCGAACGCCACGAGCGCGAGCTGGGCACGCAGGAGCGTCCCCGCCGGGACGCGGCCGAGCAGCAGCGCAGCGCCCGTGGCGAGCAGCCACAGGACGACGGGCGTCACCGGGTCGGTGACGAGCAGCACGGCGCCGCTCGCGACCAGGAGCGTGCCGAGCTTGACGGTCGGGTTCCAGGCCACGGCGGGCGACGCTCCTGGCCCACCGGGACCGGGGCTCACCGGGCGCTCACCGGGCGCTCACGGCGGCGTCGAGCGCGCCCAGCAGCGACCGCAGCGGCGGCCGCGGCCCTGGCCGGCCGCACCACCAGTCGAGCAGGTCGGTCCGGGCGAGTCCGGCGGCGTCCAGGGTCTCCGTGTCGCCGAGGACGGCCTCGAGGCGGCCGTGCGCGACCGGACGGCCGTCGCGCAGCACCAGCAGGCGGTCGGCGCACCGTGCCAGGAGCTCCAGGTCGTGGCTCACGACGACGACGCCGGCGCCGTCCTCGGACACCTGGCGGAGCACCCCGGCCGTGTCCAGGGCACCGGCGCGGTCGAGCCCGAACGTCGGCTCGTCGACGAGGAGGAGGTCGACGTCGGTGACGACGGCGCACGCCAGCGAGAGCCGGCGCTGCTGGCCCCCGGACAGGCGGTACGGCGACCGGTCGGCCAGGTCGTGGAGCCCGAAGCGGTGCAGAGCGGCCGTCACCCGGCGGTCCACCTCGTCGTCGGGCAGGCCCGCGCGGCGGGGACCGTAGGCGATCTCCGCGGCGACGGTCCGGCACAGGAGCTGCTGCTCAGGGTGCTGCACGACCAGAGCGGTACGGCCCGTGCGCCGCGTGCCGCGGGTGCGGTCCAGCCCCGCGAGGCCCCGCAGCAGGGTGGACTTGCCGCACCCGTTGACCCCGACCACGCCGACGACCTCGCCGCGCCCGACCCGCAGGTCGACGTCGTGCACGACGTCGACCTGTCGGGCGCGCGACCAGCGCCCGTGGGGTCGTCGCGTGCGTGACACGCTCATGCGGCGGGCGTCGAGGACGGGGTCGCCCCCTCGGGGTCCGGCGGCCACGAGGGCTGCGCCGTCGGGGGATGGCGGGGGCGACGGGGCACGTCTCGCGGTGAGCTCCACCAACCAGGCGTCGGTGCCCGGGTCGCCGAGCCGGCCGGGTGCCCCGGCGGCGTCGAGCAGCACGTCCGTCGGGACCCAGCATCCTGCGGCCAGCAGCCGGTGCCCGTGCGTCGCGAGCACCTCGGCCGTAGGCCCGCACGCGACGATCCTGCCGCCGTCGAGCACGAGCGTGCGCGCGGGCAGCGGGCGGAGGTCGTCGACGCGGTGCTCGACGACGACCGCCGTCGTCCCCTGCGTGGCGAGCCGCCCCACCAGGGCGCCGACGTCGCGCGCCGCGCGGGGGTCGAGGAGCGCCGTCGGCTCGTCCAGGAGCAGCACCCGGGGACGGCCCGCGAGCGCCGCAGCGAGCGCGACCCGCTGGAGCTGCCCGCCCGAGAGCTCGCCGGTGGCGCGTCCGGCGAGGTCGCCCGCGCCGGCCGCGGTGAGCGCAGCCTCCACGGCGGCGGGCATGGCCGCGGGCGGCACCGCCCGGTTCTCCAGGACGTGCTCGATCTCGCCGACGACGGTGTCGAGGCACGTCTGGGCCGCGGGATCCTGCAGCACCAGGCCCGCGACGGCGGCGACCGCACGCTGCCCGCCCGCGACGGCGTCGACCGCGCCGACGAGCGCGCGCCCGGACACCTCGGCGTCGACCGTGTGCCCGACGATGCCGGCGAGCGCTGCGAGCAGGGTGGACTTGCCGGACCCGGACAGCCCGACGA
The DNA here is from genome assembly GCF_020297055.1 of Isoptericola luteus. Taxonomy (GTDB): domain Bacteria; phylum Actinomycetota; class Actinomycetes; order Actinomycetales; family Cellulomonadaceae; genus Isoptericola; species Isoptericola luteus. Next base: position 215,163 of record NZ_JAIXCQ010000007.1, read on the forward strand.
CCAGGAGGGCGTCGCCGTCGGGGAGCCGCACCGTGACGTCGTCGAGCGCGGCCACGCCAGCGCGGGGGTAGGTCACGGTGAGCCGCTCGGCGGTCGCGCTCATCGAGCGCGGCCGACGGGATAGTTGTCGAGCACGCCCGTGCGCAGGAGGGCGAGTCCCAGGGCACGGGCCGCGAGGCCCGACAGCAGCACGCAGGAGACCACGAGCACCGCGAACCGCAGCAGATAGAGGTCCTGTCCCAGGTAGCCGTTCGCGAAGGTCTGGTAGGCGTAGGTGACGGCGGCGGCCGTCACCCCGGACAGCGCGAACGTGCCCCAGCCCCACCGGCGGTAGCGGGTCAGGGCGAACGCGAGCTCGGCCCCCGCGCCCTGCACCAGCCCCGAGACGAGCACCATCGGCCCGAACGGCGAGCCGAACACGACGAGCTCCACCCCGGCGGCCAGCACCTCGGCGAGCAGGCCCGCCCCCGGACGGCGCAGGATGAACAGCGCCAGCGGGGCGACGACGATCCACGCGCCGCCCAGGACGGCGTCCGCGAAGCCGCCGAACGGGCCCAGCGCCAGCAGGAGGGGGCCGTAGACCTGGTCGGCGACCCAGAACACGAAGCCGAACACCACCGCGAGCACCGCCAGCAGGACCGTGTCGTGCAGGCCGGGCCGCGGGCGCCGCGCCCGGAGGGCGGGTACCGGCCGATCGCCCGGGGTGCCGTGGTCGCGCCGGGCGTCAGGGGTCTCAGCGGGTTCGGGCGTCTCAGGGGTCTCAGGCGTGCGGTCGACGTCGGTGGGGTGCATCCGGGCTCCTCGTCCTCGGGCCCCACGGTGGACACGCACGACGACCCCGTACCGCCCCGCCGCCCGCCGCGCGGAAACGAGCGCGGTGGCGCGCGGGACGGCGAGAACCGCCCTGCTCCCTTCGCTGGTACGAACCAGATCAGGTTCCACGGGTCTGCGGGTAGACGAAGGTCGTCCGGCCGCACTCTCAGCGCTCTGGCGCTCCCCGGGGGCTTGTGCCACCGACCCTAGGCGTCGTGACCTGCGCAGACAACCCCTGCGTCGTACCTGCGCCAGACCTGCGCCGGGCCTGTGCCGGGCCTCGCTCGGACCTGGCGCGGCCGTCGAGGGTCTCAGCCCTGGGCGAGCCGCGGCGGGAAGCCGCCGGTGGCGACGGGGCCCCAGCGGTCGATCGTGATCCGCACGATGCTCTTGCCCTGACGCACCATCGCCTCGCGGTACTCGTCCCAGTCCGGGTGCTCCTTGCCGGCCGCGGCGCGGTAGTACTCGACCAGCGGCTCGACGGACCCCGGCACGTCGATCACCTCGGCGGCGCCGTCGACCTGCACCCACGCGTCGTCGAAGTCGTCCCCGAGGGCGAGGAACGACGCCCGCGGCCGTCGGCGCAGGTTCACGGCCTTGGCCCGGTCCGGGTACGTGGACACCACGACGCGGCCCTCGGCGTCGACCCCATAGGTCACGGGGCTGAGCTGTGGGGTGCCGTCTCCCCGCGTCGTGACGAGGACGCCGTGGCGTCTCGAGCGCAGGAACTCGACGAGCTCGTCGCGCTCGACGGTCGTGGTGGTGGCGATCCGGGGAGCCATCGGGGTCTCCTGAGGTCGAAGGGCGGGGGACCGTCCCACCCTGGCACGGTCAGCGCGCGACGGGGACGGCGGCGCCGTCGGCCGCCCCGGGCTCGCTCATGAGCCACTCCGTGGCGAACAGGACGCGGTCGGTGAGGCCGAGCATCGCGTCGCGGGCCTCCACGTGCGGGGTCGAGAACGCGAGGCGCGCCACGGACTGCGCGCCGGGGGCCGGCGCCCAGTAGTCGACGAGGAGCAGCGGCACGTCCTGCCCGCCGAGCTCGGGCGAGCCGTGCGCCGCGCGCACGTGCCGCAGGAACGGCCCCGACAGCGTCTCGGTGGTCGTGAGGGCGTCGTCGGGACCCAGGGTCGGCCGCAGCCGGTCGTCGATGCGCTGCAGGTGGCTGACGCCGCCGACCTCGGGGCCGAGGTCGTGCCAGTAGAGGGTGAGGTTCAGCGCGAGCGCCGCCTCCTTGCCGGGCAGCGTGAGGTAGGCCATGACACGACCTCCCGCGGTGGCCGCGCGCTCCGCGACCGCGGTCAGCTGCTCACGCAGGTCGCGGCGCAACGGGGCGCCGCGGTCGCCCAGCACGGCGGTCTGCTGCTTGACGATCGCGCGGATCTGCAGGCCCCGCTCGTGCGGGTCGTCGAGGTCGACCACGGCCCAGTGGTCGGGCAGGTTGAGCTCGATCCCGATGCCGCGGGAGCCGCCCGGCTCGTCGACCGTGGCCATCGCGTGCAGGCCGTCGATGCTGATGCCCGCGCCGGAGTCGTCCGCAAGCCCTGTCGGGTCGCCGTCGCCGGTGCCTCCTGCGTCGGCGTCGAGGTCCAGTGCGCCCAGCGCCTCGGCGACGGAGAGGACCATGGCGTGCCCGCCCGCCGGGTCGACGACCACCCGCTCGAGCACGGCGCCGTGCCGGCGCAGGAACGGCGCGAGCGAGTCACGTCCGCGCAGGCTGAACTCGCGCCCGGGGTCGTCCTGGAGAAAGGCCGACAGGGCGGCCGCGGACGAGAACAGGCACAGCTCGTATGGCCGTGCCGAGCCGTCCGGGGCGTCGAACACGCGCACCTGGGGCGTGCCGTCCTCGCGCTCCAGGTGCGGGACGACGACCGCCGCGCCGCGCAGCGTGCCGAGCACGGCGGCACGGTCGCCCGCCGCGAGCGCAGCCTGCAGGGCTGCCGCGCCGGGGCCGGGTCGCGACGAGGCAGGGATGTCGGGGAGAGCGTCCGTCATGGGCGATCAGGTCTCCTGGGTCAGGACGGGGGATCGGGACGACGGGCCCGGTCAGGCGGGCGGGTACGGATCGAAGACGCGGTCGACCCGCAGAAACGTGTCCGAGAAGAGCTCGCACTCGACGGAGCCGTTCATGATTCCTTCGAGGAAGGCGGTCGCACCGAGGTCGAACCGTTCCCAGCGTTCGCCGTCCGCGTCCTCGACGTACACGGTGTGGTCCGCGGGGCTCGCGCCCGGGTCGACGCGCCAGAACACCGTCTCACCGTTCCCCGTGTTGGCCCAGGCGATGAGCCGGCTGTCCTCGGGCAGGTCGTCCGGCCGGAACTCCGGGTCGTCGTCCCACAGCACGAGGAGGTCGCGGAACACGCCGGGGGACTCCAGGAGGTCCTGGCTCGGCAGCGGGTGCCCGGGGGCGAAGAGCCGGATGTAGCCGAACCACTGTCCGGCTCCGCCCGCGTCGAGCAGCTGCCGGAAGTCCTCGGGGACGGCCATCTCCAGGCGCTGCTCCGTCCCGGCCCAGTCGTACGGTGCCGCCGGCGGGGTCAGGTTCCCTGCGTCGATGAGGTCTTGCGTGCTCATGTGTTCCTCCTAGCCTCTCGTGCCGAACCGGAAGCCGTGCTCGTTCTTGGGGAGGTTGCCGGCGGCGACCTCCTCCGACAGGAGGGGCAGGTCCGCCCGGTTGTCCAGCGTGTAGTCCAGCTTGTAGCCGTTGTCGCCGGTGCCCTCGAAGTGGATCTGGGACGGCACCTCCGCACTGCCCTCGTACTTGGGGGTCACCCGGTAGTCGACGTTCTCCCCGCCGTTGACGACGCGCTTGACCTCCCGCTCGACGGCGCGCTGCCACGGGCTGTTCGAGCGGGGGTGCTGCGAGACGAAGTTGGCCGCGTGGTCGTTCGGTCCCCCGAGGTTGGCACCGCGGAGGTGTCCGCGCTGGTGGACACCGTCGATGTATCCCAGGGGGTCGACCTTCGGGTCGGTCGCCCCGCCGATGTCGCTCTTCGTGAGCTTGACCCTGATGCCCGAGGGACGCCCCAGGCTGTCGACCTGGTACGTCGCCCCGTTGATCTTGTACGTCTTGCCCGGTGTGAGGGCCTTCGCGTGGACGGCGTTGTGGACCAGGACGGCGGTGTCGCCGGCCAGGACGTAGTAGTCGTGGTGGGTGGCGACGTGGATGTTGTAGACCGTGACGGGGTCGTTCGGGTCGCGGTGCTCGACCTCGATCCGGTCGAGGGACACGGCGCCCTCGGGCGTCACGAGGAGGTCGCCGGGCTGCAGGTCCTTCGCGAGGATCCAGCCCATGTTCGTGACCATGAACGGGTGCTCGTCGGTGGTGGTCACGACCTGCCCGCCGATGCTCAGGTGCCACAGGGTGGTCGTGGTGCGCACGAACGTCTCGGTCACGACCTGCAGCACGTCGGCCCCGGCGGCCAGATCATGCGCCCAGACCTTGTCCCCGGCCCGCAGGTCCTCGATGGGTCGGTCACCCTCCGGGGTGCGGACCAGGGTCCCCGCGGTGAAGCAGGTACCGAACCCGACCTTGCACCAGGCTTTCTTCGCGCCGGTCTTGGCGCCTTGCTTGAGGGCGGCCTTCGACAGGCCCGTGGCGGCCTTGGCCGCACCACCCAACCCGATCACCGACAGGGCGGCCCCCGCGATCGCGATCCCCGCCTCGGCCCACGACCGCTCACCCGTGGCGGCCAACGTCAGGTTCGCCAGCGCGGACACGATCGCCGCGACCGCGGCGACCACGATCAACACCCCCGCCAACGCCGTGCCCACGATCGGGATGAACGCGACCACCACCGCCAGCAGGC
>NZ_JAIXCQ010000008.1 GCF_020297055.1 Isoptericola luteus
CTCGACCGGATCGAGGTCGAGCACCGCGACCCGAACGACCCCGTCACGGTCTACAACATCCACGTCGCCACCCACCACGACTACTACGTCCTGGCCGGCGACACCGCCGTCCTGGTCCACAACGCCGGCGGACACGGCAAGGCGGCCAACTCGGTGGGCCTTGCGCGCGAGGAGCGGGTCGCCAAGATCGTCGGTGGCAAGGTGGCCAAGGGCCCTGACGGTCAGGACATCAAGCTCAAGGTCGACGGTGTGGGGTCGACCGGGATCGACGTCATCGGGCCAAACGGGGAGTACATCTTCGTCGGCGGGCCCGCCAAGGCAAAGGACCCGGCCAAGTTCGGCCACGCTCTGAACGTCAGCAAGGCCGCAGCCGACCGGGACGGCGTGCGCGCCATGTACTACCTCGAGGACGGCACTCCCACGAGCGCCATCGACCAGGCCGGTCGAAAGCTCGGCGTCGACAACGTCTTCACCTTCCCCAAGGAGTAGCGCATGTCAGATGGCTTCCTCACGCTCTACGTGTCCACCGCGGACGGCACGCGGATCACCGACTGGGTCATGGGGACGGGTGCCCGCCTGACTGCGTCCGGCACCGACGGTCGGGTGGCAGTTCTCGACCTGGAAGGGGACCGTCATCTCGTCGACCGCGATGAGTTCCTGCGGCTTCTCTCCGAGGTCGTCACCGTGACCTTCCAGTCGTGGTTCTCCGGATCGGACGACATGATCGTCACCACGCGACGGCACTGTGCCGGCGAGAACGCCGGAGAGGGGTTCACGAGCGTGACCTGCTACCTGGACGGCTTGGAGCCCGACGACGTCGACGCCGTGATCAGGGCGGCACAGGAGGTGCTCGAGTCCCCTTCCGCCATGAGCGTCAGAGGTCTGGTCGTCGACCGCCGAGGGAAGACCGCAGACGTCGATTGGGACGCCTTTTTCGCGGGTCCGGGTGCTGCTGTCCCGGCCGTACCGGACCTGCTGGTCCTGGGCCACCCCCTGTCAGCGTCCGCGGCAGACCGCGGCGGACGCTGGACCGTCGACTCCCCGGTGGCAGGGTTCAGCACCTTGGCGGAGTCCGCGTCGTGACGTCCCGAGCCGGGTTCGGTTCCGTGCTCGCGGCGCTTCGCTGAGAGCTCGCACGCGAAGACAAGCACGAAGACAAGGGGGCCGACATGCTGGCGATGGTGTTCGAGACGTTCGGCGGCCCGCAGGTGCTGCACCCGGCCGACGTGCCGGTGCCCGAGCCGCGCCCGGGCCAGGTTCGCGTCCGGGTGGAGGCTGCGGCGGTCAACGTCTGGGACACGAAGGTCCGCGGCGGGTCCGGCTCCGACGCCCCCGCGCCGTCGTCCGCCGTCGTGCCGGGGCTGGAGGTGGCGGGCGTCGTCGACGCGCTGGGCGAGGGTGTGACCGGCGTCGGCCCGGGCGACCGCGTGGTGGGCTTCGCGGCCACCGGTGGGTACGCCGAGCACGCGCTCGTGTCGGTCTGGGCCGTGCTCCCGGAGGGCCTGGCCGCGACTGATGCCGTGACGCTCCCCGTCGCGGCGGAGACGGCCACCCGGGTGCTGCGGCTCCTGGCCGTGCGGCCTGGCGAGACGCTCCTCGTGCACGGGGCGTCGGGATCCGTGGGCGCGCTGGCGACCCAGCTCGCCGTGCGGCGCGGCGCGCGCGTCGTCGGGACGGCGTCGGCACGGAACCAGGACCGGGTCGCCGCCCTCGGCGCGACCCCGACGCCCTACGGCGCCGGCCTCGTCGCGCGCGTGCGGGCCCTCGCCCCCGACGGCGTGGACGCCGTCCTCGACGCAACCGGGGCGGGCGTGCTGCCCGACTCGATCGAGCTGCGCGGCGGTACCGACCGGATCGTCACCATCGCGGACGACGCCGCCGGCGAGCTCGGCGTCGCAGCCAGCTACCGGTCCGAGCGCGACGCCGGCGACCTCGCCGAGGCGGTCGACGCGCTCGCCCAGGGCCGGCTCTCGACGTCCGTCGCCGCGGTGCTGCCCCTGACCGAGGCGTCGCGCGCCCACGAGCTCGTCGAGGCCGGGCACCCGGGCGGCAAGGTCGTGCTGGTGCCCTGATCCGCACCGCCGGGTGCGACGACGAGCGCCGCGGTGCACAGTGTTCAGACGCCCGAAGGCGCGTTCAGACCTCACTGTCTCAGCGGGCGGAACAATATTGGCCCGTATCACGGACATTGCTTACGATCGGGGTCCAAGCCATCCAGAGCGGCCGAGAGTCCTGGCTCGACGACGCCGCAGCAACCCGTTCTCCGACGGAAGCCTCCCGAGGACGAAGGTGCTCACGCCAGGATCGATGGAGTGACGCATGGTCGCAGAGGCATCCCTTTCGCCCACCCCGGTGCTGCCGGCACGCCCGACGGTCTCGTTCGAGCTCATGCCGCCGCGCCACCCCGACGCCGCCCCCAAGTTCTGGGAGACGGCGCGTCGGCTCGTCGCCACCCACCCCGACTTCGTCTCCGTGACGTACGGGGCCGGCGGCAGCGACCGCGCCACGGCCCGGCAGGTCGTCGCGCGGCTGCTGGAAGGCACCCCGGTGCTCCCCGTCGCCCACCTGACCTGCGTGGGGGCGTCGCGCGAGGACGTGAGCGCCGTCATCGACGACTTCCTCGACGCGGGCACGCGCGCCTTCCTCGCGCTGCGCGGCGACCCGCCGAAGGACCAGCCGGACTGGCGCCCGCCCGGCGACGGCGTGCACAGCTCCATCGAGCTGGTGCAGCTGCTCCGCGAGGTCGAGGCACGGCGGTGCGCCGCCGACCCCGGCGCCGCCCTGCGCGGCGCGGCCCGCCCGATGACGATCGCCGTCGCGACGTTCGTCGACGGCAACGTCCAGGCGGGGACCACCCGCGGCCAGGAGGTCCGGCGCCTGCTGGAGAAGCAGCAGGCCGGGGCCGGGTTCGCCATCACACAGCTCTTCTACGAGGCCGACTCGTACACCGACTTCGTCGCCGAGGCCCGCGCGGCCGGCGTGACGATCCCGATCCTCGCGGGGCAGCTGCCCACGACCGAGCCTCGCCGGCTTCGTCGCGTCGAGGAGCTCACCGGCGTCCGGGCGCCCCAGCACCTGCTGGACGCCCTCGACGCCGCCGGGGACCCGGAGGCACAGCACGCCTACGGGACCGCGCGCGGCATCGAGCTCGCCCAACGCGTGCTCGATGCCGGTGCCCCCGGCATCCACGTGTACACGTTCAACAAGTACCGACCCGCTCTGGACCTGCTCGAGGGTGTTCACCTCGGCGGTCACGTGCCGTCCGGCAGCCCGCTGGACGACGTCGACCTGGCCAGAAGGCCGCTGGTACCGGGCATCCCGACAAAGGCCCCCGTCGTCTGACCCGACTGCCGGACACGGGCTCCCGTTCGCTCTGAGGTGTTCATGGCGATCGCGATCCCGTGCTCGGCGTACCCGGACGACGACACCGCCCACCCAGGAGTGCTCATGACCACCGACCCCACCACCACCGCCCGCCCGGCATTCCCCGGCGGCACGATCCTCGGCTACCCGCGCATCGGGCGCCGCCGCGAGCTGAAGAAGGCCGTCGAGTCCTTCTGGGCCGGCCGCACCGACGCCGTCGACCTCGAGATCGCGGCCGGCACCCTGCGCCGTGACACCGTCCGCCGCCTCGTCGCGCTCGGCCTGGACCCCGACGACGGCTCCGTGCCCGGCTCGTTCTCGTACTACGACCAGGTGCTCGACGTCGTCGCCACGCTGGGCGCCGTACCGGCACGGTTCCGCGACCTGATCGACCCGGACGACGGCTCGCTCGAGCCCGAGGGCTACTTCACCGTGGCCCGTGGGCGCGGCGAGGACGCGCCGCTCGAGATGACCAAGTGGTTCGACACCAACTACCACTACCTCGTCCCGGAGATCAGCGAGTCCACGCCGATCTCGTTCGCCGACCACCGCGTGGTGCGCGAGTACGCGGAGGCCAAGGAGGCGGGCGTGACCACGCGGCCCGTGCTCGTAGGCCCCGTCACGTTCCTCGCGCTGTCGAAGGCCGCCGACGACGCGGGCGAGGGCTTCCACCCGCTCGACCGCCTCGACGACGTCGTCGCCGCGTACGCCGACCTGCTGCGCGCGCTGGCGGCCGTGGGCGCGCCGTGGGTGCAGCTCGACGAGCCCGCGCTGGTCACCGACTCGCTCGACGTGCCCGCCGACCGCCTGCACGCCGCGGTCAACGCCGCGTACCGCACGCTGGCCAGCGGTCTCGCAGCGGCCACCGACGACGAGGCGGGCGAGCGCCCGGCGATCCTCGTCGCGGCGCCGTTCGGCGGGCTCGAACCCGACGGCCTCGCCCTGCTCGCCGCCACCGACGTCGAGGCGATCGCCGTCGACCTGGTCAAGGGCTCGGTCCCGGCGACCGGTCCCGTGCCGGGCCTGGCGACCAAGACCCTGGTCGCGGGGGTCGTCGACGGGCACAACGTCTGGCGCTCCGACCTCACCGCCAGGCTCGACGTCGTCGACGCGCTGCGCCCGCTCGGCGCGGGCGCCGTCGCCGTCGGCACGTCGACGTCGCTGCTGCACGTGCCCCACGACGTCGACGACGAGGTGTTCGCCGACGCCGCCCCCGGGCGGACCGGCGGCACTACCCTCGACCCCCGCCTGCGCGAGTGGCTGGCGTTCGCCGACCAGAAGGTGGGCGAGGTGACGGTGCTCGCCCGTGCGGTCACGCAGGGGCGGGACGCCGTCGCGGCCGAGCTCACGGCGTCGTCGCAGGCCGTGGCGTCGCGCGTGACGGCGGCGGGCGTCGTCGTGCCCGCGGTGCGGGAGCGCGCGGCGGCGCTGACGGACGCCGACTTCGCCCGCGGACCGTACGCCGAGCGCGCTGCCGCCCAGGCCGCACGGCTCGGTCTGCCCCCGCTGCCCACGACGACCATCGGGTCGTTCCCCCAGACCCCCGAGATCCGCCGGGCCCGCGCGGCGTGGACCCGGGGGGAGCTGGCCGATGCCGACTACACGGCCGCGATGCGCGCGGAGATCGACCGCGTGGTCGAGCTGCAGACCGCCCTCGGCCTCGACGTCCTCGTGCACGGCGAGCCCGAGCGCAACGACATGGTGCAGTACTTCGCCGAGCACCTCGACGGCTTCGCCGTCACCGCGAACGGCTGGGTGCAGTCGTACGGGTCGCGCTGCGTGCGCCCGCCGATCCTGTGGGGCGACGTGCAGCGCCCGGCGCCCATCACCGTCGAGTGGTCCGCGTACACGGCGTCGCGCACGGACAAGCCGGTCAAGGGGATGCTCACCGGCCCGGTGACCATCCTGGCGTGGTCGTTCGTGCGCGACGACCAGCCCCTCGGCGACACCGCCAACCAGGTCGGCCTCGCCCTGCGCGACGAGATCGCCGACCTCGAGGCCGCGGGCATCGCCGTGGTGCAGGTGGACGAGCCCGCCCTGCGCGAGCTGCTGCCCCTGCGACGCGCGGACCAGGACGAGTACCTGCGCTGGTCCGTCGGGTCGTTCCGGCTCGCGACGTCGGGCGTCGACGCCGCCACGCAGGTCCACACGCACCTGTGCTACTCCGAGTTCGGCGAGGTCATCGGCGCGATCGACGGCCTCGACGCCGACGTCACCTCGGTCGAGGCCGCCCGGTCGCGGATGGAGGTCGTGCCCGAGCTGCGCGACGCCGGCTACTCGCGCGGCATCGGGCCGGGGGTGTACGACATCCACTCGCCCCGCGTGCCGTCGGCGGCGGAGGTCACCGAGCTGTTGCAGCTCGCGGTGAAGTCGATCGACCCGGCGCTGGTGTGGGTGAACCCCGACTGCGGTCTCAAGACGCGTCGGTACGCCGAGATCGAGCCGGCGCTGACGCACCTCGTCGCCGCCGCCCGGGAGGTCCGCGCGACCCTCTGACCTTCGCCCGGGGTGACGGAATTCTCGTTGCTCGAAGCGACCGGCCCGTGCCACCCTGGACGGGCCGGTCGCGCCTCGGGCGCGAGCGGACCACCCACTTTCGCCAGGATCGAGGAGCGACGGATGCACGGCATCGCCGCAGGGAGCGGGGTGGGCCACCAGGCCTGCTCGGGCAATCCCGCGCGCCCCGGCGCCGTCGCGCTCTGACGCGGACCGACCTCACAGCCAGGTTCCGTCGGCAGGTCGCACGGTGCGGGGCTTCGTCATGCCCACAGCACCCCTCGCGACCGAAGGACACCCATGTCCCCCCTGACCGACAAGCAGATCCGCGACAGCCTCGTCAACGCCACCCGCAGCGAGCGGCAGCGGATGATCCTCCCCGACCTGGACACCCTGGGCTGGGACCGGCTCGACTACCTGGGCTGGCGCGACCGCAAGCAGCCTCTGTCCGCGTACGTCGTCATGTGGGTCGACGACGTCCCGGTCGGCATGCTGCTGCGCGCCGCCGAGCGCACCGGCCCGCGCCGCGCCGTCATGTGCGCCTGGTGCGAGGACGTCGTCGAGACGCGCGACGTCCAGCTCTACGTCGCACGGCGCGGCGGCGCCGCGGGCCGCAAGGGCGACACCCTCGGGACGCTGGTCTGCAGCGACTTCCGGTGCTCGCGCAACGTGCGCCGTCGTCCGACGCTGGCCGAGGCGGGCTCCGACGACGACGGCGTGCGCGCCCTGATCGTCGAGCGTCGCGTCGCGAGCCTGCGCCGGCGTTCACGCCGGTTCCTCGACGAGGTGCGCAGCACCACCTGACGCCGGACATGCGCTCCCTCGGTGCCGGACGGGTGGTTGCTCCGGGACGGACCTCGGCAGTCCCCGAGCAACCACTTGTTCGACGGGCGGGCAGGAGGGCGGACGGACGGGCGGGCGCGCGGGGCGGCAGAGGCGCTCAGGCGGACGACGTCCTGCGGCGCGCGTCACGCCAGAGGTCATAGCCGGCGTCGAGCACGAACGCGACCATCGCGCCGACGAGGACGGGGAAGTACCAGGGTCCGATGGTGTCGCCCCGGAACACGCCGTACCCGGCGAGGAACAGGACGGCGGCGCGGCCAGCCGTCGTCCAGCCCCCGCCGGCGCGGAGCAGGGCGAAGCTCAGGGCCGCGGCGGCACCGCCGAGCAGGAACGTGAACGCACCCACAGGTCACCTCGATCTCGCACAGGGCGGGGCGTAGTTGCCTCACGACATCGTCAACGATGCCGCCGCCGCGCCCAACATAGCGTCAAGAACGTGCAATGACCTGCCGAGACGCGATCTGCTCGAGAAGACCTCGGCGCGAGCCTCAGCCGCGCTCGTGGGCGCCGATCATCGGCAGGCCGAAGGCGAGGCCGATCGCGACGAGGCCGCCGACGAAGAGGTACGGGTCGAGGGTCTCGTTGCCGCCGGAGCTGCCGGACCCGATGAGGACCAGGCCCGCGACGAAAAGGACGAACGCCAAGAGGAAACGACCGAAGACGATGCCCGAGGGCTCGGACTTGGTGCGCGGGTTGACCTGGAAGTCGCTCATGGTCCGAGGATAGGCCGCGGACGGCGGGCGTCGCCAACGGCCTCCGCGCGGTGGGCCCCACCGGCCCGGCGGTGCTCGTGGCCCGCCGGGCCGGCGGAGGTGCTCGGCTCGTCGGGGTCGTCCGCTCGATCGGCCGGGTGGTGCGCTTCGGTCACACCCTCCCGCGCCAAGGTTGCCAGGAACTTTCATGAATGCAACCTCTAGGGGAACTTCTTGCCCCTGCGCGCCCGGCGGTGACGACAGGCGCTCCGCACCGCGCCGTTTCGACGCGCGACCCGCGGCGATGTCCGCCAGTGTGGTGGCTGAGGCACCGCGCCTGCGCCACCTCCACCCCCCACCAGGAGAGAGCCATGGACCACCGCCGTTCCCGTGCGCGCCGCTCCGCCGCCGTCCTGGCCGCCCTCGCCCTGACGGCCACCGGTGCCGTCGCGGGCACGGCCGCCACCAGCGCGAGCGCCCACCCCCGGCCGCCGTGGGCCGACAAGGTCCCGACCGCCGTCGGCTACGGCGGGGCGATCAGCACCGTCGACCCGGACGCGAGCCGGATCGGCCTGGACGTGCTGCGGCGCGGCGGCAACGCCGTGGACGCCGCGGTGGCGGCAGCCGCCGCGCTCGGCGTCACCGAGCCGTACAGCGCCGGGCTGGGCGGCGGCGGGTACTTCGTGTACTACGACGCGCGCAGCGGTGAGGTCCACACCGTCGACGGGCGCGAGACGGCGCCCGCCGCGATGCCGCGCGACGCGTTCATCGACCCCGCCACGGGGGAGCCGTACCCGTTCACGCCCGAGCTCGTGACGAGCGGCGTCGCCGTCGGGACGCCGGGCACGCCCGCGACGTGGGAGACGGCCCTCGACGAGTGGGGCACCTACTCGTTGCGCAAGGCGCTCGCGCCCGCGACGAGGCTCGCCCGGCGCGGGTTCGTCGTCGACCAGACCTTCCACGACCAGACGGCGGACAACGCCGAACGGTTCGCGGCCTTTCCCGACACGGCCGAGCTGTTCCTGCCCCGCGGCGAGGCGCCGCGGGTCGGCACCCGGTTCCGCAACCCCGACCTGGCGCGCACCTACACGATGCTCGGGCGGCACGGCACGGACGCCTTCTACGGCGGACGCCTGGCCCGCGAGATGGTCGACGTCGTGCAGGACCCAGTGACCGACCCGGACACCGACCTGCCCGTCCCCGCGGGCTACCTGGAGCTCGAGGACCTGGCCGGCTACGAGACGATCCTCCAGGACGCGACGCACTCCGACTACCGCGACTTCGACGTGTACGGCATGGCGCCGTCGTCGAGCGGCGGGTCGACCGTCGGCGAGGCGCTGAACATCCTGGAGACGTTCGACCTCGCCGGCATGTCCGACACCGACTACCTGCACCACTACCTGGAGGCGAGCGCCCTCGCGTTCGCCGACCGCGGCGCGTACCTGGGCGACCCGGCGTTCGTCGACGTGCCGCTCGACACGCTGCTGTCCGACGGCTTCGCCGCCGAGCGCGCATGCCTCGTGGACCCGGCGGCGGCCGCCGCCAAGCCCGTGCCGCCCGGCGACGTGAACGCGAGCTCCGGGCAGTGCGGCGAGACGATCGCGCCGGTCGACGCGGACACCGAGAACGTCTCGACGACGAACCTCACCGTCGTGGACAAGCGCGGCAACGTCGTCGAGTACACGCTGACGATCGAGCAGACGGGCGGGTCGGGCATGGTCGTGCCGGACCGTGGATTCCTGCTCAACAACGAGCTCACGGACTTCTCGACCGTCTGGCGTGCCGACGACCCGAACCGCATCGCCCCCGGAAAGCGGCCGCGGTCCTCGATGTCGCCCACCATCGTGCTGCGCGGCGGCGAGCCCGTGCTCGCACTCGGCTCCCCCGGTGGATCCACGATCATCACCACCGTGCTGCAGACCCTGACGAACCACCTGGACCGCGGCATGCAGATCGCGGACGCCCTCGCCGCACCCCGCGCCGCGCAGCGCAACACCGCGTCCGTCACCGCCGAGCCGGAGTTCATCGCGGCCTACGGGCCGGGTCTGGAAGCGCTGGGACACCGGCTCGTGCCCGCGGGCGACGCGTTCACCAGCGCCGCCGAGATCGGCGCCGCCACCGCCGTCCAGATCGGCGACGACGGACTGCTCACCGCCGTCTCCGAGCCGCGCCGGCGCGGTGGTGGCGCGGCGCTGGTCGTACGGCCGGTGCGGCCGTAGCACCGCCCTGCGTCACCGCCGGCGGCGCCCCCGGCACCCGCGGCGCTCCCTTCGGCGCCCTGGCAGCGAGGCGGCTCACGGCGCGCTCCCCGTGGTGTCGCCGGCGTTCTTGCGGGGCCGGGTGCGGATCCGGTGCGACGCGCGCAGCCGCGGCCCGCGGCGACGCCCGCCCGCCTCCTCGCTCGCAGAGCGCAGCTTGGGGCGCTTGTCGCGCCAGACGCTCGCCAGGCGCGAGTGCGGCTGCCAGCCCAGCCCGTTCGGCAACCCCCACCCGTACCGGACGGCGAGCAGCCGCAGCGCCAGGGACAGCAGGATCCCGCCGACGATGCCCGCGACCGGCCGCCCCAGCACCGCGCAGACGACCATGACGGTCGACGACGCCGCCGCCACGGACGCGTACAGGCCGTTCCCGCCGAAGATGGCGGGGATGCGCCGCAGGATGATGTCGCGCGTCGTGCCGCCGCCCACCGCGGTGACGGTGCCCAGGATGATCGCCGGCAGCCAGCCCAGCCCCGCCTCGAACGTCTTCTGCACGCCGGTGACCGACCAGAGCCCGATGACCGCCGCGTCCATGACCACGAAGATCCGGTTCCACGCCTCCTCGGAGAAGTTCACGAGGAACGCGAGCAGCGAGCCGGCGGCCGCCGTCGGCAGGTAGGCGTAGTCGGTGAACGCGACGGGCGGGCCGTTCTGCAGCAGGACGTCGCGCAGGATGCCGCCGCCCAGGCCGGAGATGATCCCGACGATGAGGTAGCCCACCAGGTCCAGGTTCATCTTCCGGGCGACGGCGCCGCCCAGGATCGCGCAGCCCAGCACGCCGGTGAGGTCGAGCCACCGGGTCGCCTCGCTCACCCCGGCCACCGACAGCTCAGGGAGCTCGGGGAGATCGGGCAGCTCGAGCAGCGAGATCTCGGCGAGCACGAGCGCCGTCACATCCCTTCCTGGGTCGGTCCGGCCGGGCCGGGCCGCGTCGCGGCCTCCAGCAGCTCCAGCACGTGCACATAGTCTCTGCTGGTTGCACGGGTCATGCCCATCTCGCACGTGCGGTTGCTGGAGACGTAGGCGTCGAACCGGCCGCCCGGGCGACGGCGCTCGCCGGCCGCGACCTCCGCAGCCTCCGCGTCGGTCGCGGCGGCCGTGAGCTCGGGGTGCAGCATCCCGCGGTCCCCGGCGAACCCGCAACAGCCCCACGCGAGCGGCACCTCGACGTCGTCCGCGACGGCGGCGGCCACCGCGCGCAGGTCGTCGACCGCGCCCAGGTGCACGGTGGCGCACGTCGGGTGCACGACGACGCTCCCGGTCCGCGCGACGCCGACCCCCCGGTCCGCGAGCGCCGGCAGCACGTCGGTGCGCACGAAGGTCACGGCGTCGACGATCCGCAGGCGCGCGAACCGCTCCCGGTCCGCGGCCCCCAGGTGCTCCGCGGCCGCGGCGAGGCCGTGCGTGCAGCTCGACGCGTCGCCCACGACCGGCAGCTCGCCGCCGCGCGTCGCCGTCCACAGGGCGTCCGCGACCCTGCGCGCCATCCGGGCCGCGCCGTCGGGCAGCCCCTTGCTCGCCCACGGCGTGCCGCAGCACAGCCCGCCGATCCCGGGCGGCACGACCAGCCCGATGCCCGCCCGCTCGCACAGGGCACGCAGCGCGGCCTCCGCCCCGGGCGCGCCGTCCGACGGCGCGAACAGCTCGCCCGTGCAGGAGGCGAACAGCACCGCCCGCGGCTCCCCCGCCGTCCCTTCCTGGCGACGGCGCGGGCCTGGGCCGGGCAGGTCGTCGTCGGCCCGCGGGACGACGTCGGTGCCCACCACCCCGCGCGCCACCTCGGACGCGACGCGCACGAGGGGGGCGGGCACGGCCTGCGCGACGCCGAGCACCCCGCGCAGGGCGGCCACCGCGGGCTCCCACGCCCCGGCGAGGGCCGCTCCCCCGCGCTGGACGGCCGGCGGGTTCGCCCGGGCCCGGTGGCCCTTCATCGCGACCCCGGTGTCGATGCCCACGGGGCAGGCCTCGACGCACATCGAGTCGGCGGCGCACGTCTGCTCGCCCCAGTACCGGTAGGCGCGCTCGAGCTCCGCGCGCTCGGCCGGCGCGGCCACCGCCAGCTCCTTGAGCAGCACGATCCGCTGGCGCGGCGTCGTCGTCACCGTGCGCGACGGGCAGCCCGGCTCGCAGTACCCGCACTCGACGCACCGGTCCACGAGCGGTGCGTCGGCGCCTCCCGCGGAGGCCTCGACCTTGAGGTCGCGCAGGTGCGCGCGCGGGTCGTCCGTGAGGACCACCCCCGGGCTGAGCAGGCCGTCGGGGTCGCACAGCCGCTTGATCTCGCGCAGGACGGTGTACAGGTCGTCCCCGAACTGGCGGCGCACGAACGGTGCCATGATGCGGCCGGTGCCGTGCTCGGCCTTGAGCGAGCCTCCGCGGCCCAGGACGAGGTCGACGAGGTCGTCGCTGAACGCCGCGTACCGGTCCAGCTCCGCAGCCTCGCCCAGGCGGGGCGTGATCATGAAGTGCAGGTTGCCGTCCTTGGCGTGGCCGAACGTCACGGCCTCGGTGCCCCGCCCGCCGTCGTAGCCGTGCCGGGCGAACAGGGCGCCCAGGTCGCGCACGGTCGCGGTGAGGTCGGCGACGGGCACGACGACGTCCTCCAGCAGGGCCGTCGCGCCCGCCGGCCGTGTGCCGGCCACCGCCGTGTACAGGCCCTTGCGCACGCGCCACAGACGTTCGCGCGTCGCGGGGTCGGTGGTGAGGGCGGCCGGCAGCTCGAGCCGCAGCCCGTCGACGACGGCGCGGGCGGCGTCGAGCCGGGGGCAGAGCTCCTCGGCGGTGGCAGCGCGGTACTCCACCAGCAGCGCCGTCTGGCCCTCGATCCCGGCGCCCCGCGCGAGGGCCCGCATCGACGGGTCCGCCTTCGGGTCGGCCGCCGCGACGCGCAGGGACGCGGCGTCCATGAGCTCGACCGCCTCCGCGCCCGTGCCGGCCAGGGGCACCAGGGCGTCGGTGGCGCGCTCCAGCGCGTCGAAGACCAGCAGCGTCGTCCCGGCGTGCGCCAGCAGCGGGACGGTCCGGAAGGTCACGTCGGCGACCCAGCCCAGGGTGCCCTCCGAACCCACCAGGAGGTGCTCGAGGATCTTCACGGGCGCGTCGTGGTCGAGCAGGGCGTTGAGGGAGTAGCCCATGGTGTTCTTCATCGCGAACTGCCGCTCGACCTCGGCGCGCATCGTGACGTCACCCCGCACCCGGTCGCGCAGGGCGGCCAGTCCGCGGTGCAGCGCGGGCTCGACGGCGGCCAGCCGCGCGTCGGCGTCAGGCGCCCCGGTGTCGACGACGGTGCCGCTCGGCAGCACGACCGTCATCGACTCCACCGTGCGGTAGGCCGTGCGCGTGGTGCCGGCGGACATCCCGCTCGAGTTGTTCGCCACCACTCCCCCGACCGTGCAGGCGATCTCGCTCGCCGGGTCCGGCCCCAGGCGGCGGCCGTGGCGCAGCAGGTGCGCGTTGACGAGCCGGAGCGTGGCGCCCGGTTCGCAGCGCACGCGCGCACCGCCGTCGAGCACGTCGACGCGCGTGAAGCGCGTGCGCGTGTCCAGGAGCATCCCCGCACCCGACGCCTGCCCCGACAGGCTCGTGCCGCCGGAGCGGAACGTCACCGGCAGGCCGCGGCGCCGGGCCTCGCGCATCGCCGCGACGACCCCCGCGACGTCGTGCGCGCGCACCACGACGTCCGGCCGGAGCAGGTAGTGGGACGCGTCGTGGGCGTGCGACACCCGGGTCAGCAGGTCGGTGCGCAGCTCGAAGCCGGACGTCACGGTCATGCGGCTCAGTCCACCAACACCGCGCGCCGGGCGCGAGCCGCCCCACCGGGCTCGGCCGCCTAGGATCGGCCGGTGCCGCCGCTCCCCCAACGCATCCTCGTCGCAGGAACCTCCGGTGCGGGCAAGACGACGCTCGCGGGGCGGGTCTCCGCCGTCCTCGGTCTGCCGTACACCGAGCTGGACTCGCTGTTCCACGGGCCGGGCTGGACGCCGCGGCCGGAGTTCGAGGAGGACGTGCGGGCGGTCGCCGCGCAGGAGGCCTGGGTGAGCGAGTGGCAGTACGCGGTGGTGCGCCCGCTCCTCCTCGAGCGCGCGGAGGTGCTGGTGTGGCTCGACCTGCCGGTACCGGTGGTGCTGTGGCAGGTGCTGTGCCGCACGCTGTACCGCCGGTGGCGGCGCGTCGAGCTGTGGAACGGGAACATCGAGCCGCCGCTGTGGACGGTGCTCACCGCCGACGACCACATCCTGCGGTGGGCATGGAAGACCAGGTACAAGAACCGCGGCCTGGACGAGTACCTCGCCGCGCAGGCGCCCCACGTGCGGGTCGTGCGGCTGCGGAGCCGGCGCGAGGTGGACCGCTGGGTCACGGAGCTCGCCGAGCAGGCGGACCTCAGCTCGCGCTGAACGACGCCGCCAGCGCCCGCACGATCCGGACGTCGCCGTCGAGCCAGTCGACGTCGTGCAGCGTGTCGGCGCCGAGCCAGCGGAGCTCGTCGTGCTCCACGAGCGGCTGTGGGTCCCCGTGGACGACGACCGCGCGCCACAGCCGCATGACGTGCCGGTCGGTGATGATCCACGAGCCGTCGTCCGGCCCGACGAGCTCGTCGCCGAGGTAGACGCGCACGCCGAGCTCCTCGTGCAGCTCGCGGTGCAAGGCCTCGGTGGCCGACTCGCCCGGGTCGACCTTGCCGCCCGGGAACTCCCACCGACCGGCGATCCGCACCGGGCGGCTGCGGCGCGCGGCGAGCAGGCGCGTCGGGCGCTCGAGGTCATCGACCAGCGCGGCGGCCACGACCAGGCGGCGGGAGCTCATGCCGCGATTCTTTCATCCGGACACGCCAGAGCCCTGCGGTAGCGCCCCCCCGACACCACCACAGGGCTCTCCCGTGCGCGATCAGCTGGCCCGCATTCCCGCCCGCTGTGCCCACGCGACGGCCTCGGCGCGGCTGGACACGCCCAGCTTGCGGTACACGCTGCGCACCTGGGACTTCACGGTGTTGCGCGTGACGAACAGCTTCGTCGCGATCTGCTCGAGGGTGACGTCCTCGGACAGGTTGGACAGGATCACCCGCTCCCGGCGCGTGAGCGACAGGCTCGGGAACGTCGCGGTCATGGGTTCAAGTTCGATGGTGCTCATCGTCGGTTCCTCCGGTGACGGCTGCCGACCTTCGGTCGACCTGGGGAAGCCGTCATGGATGTGGAGTGCCGAAACCTCGATTCATGACGCCACTGTCGAACATTTCCTCCAGGAAACCTCAGAGTCCTGTGAACGATTGAGCACTGGGGAAAGCGCTCAAATCACTCCCGCCCCAGGTCAAAAAGTTGCCCGGGCGACACAACGGTCACCCGGGCAAGAAGGTCACAATATGGTCACGACCTTCGGATCCGTCGTCAGCCTGCCTCGGCGGCGTACTCCTCGGCCGACAGCAGCGCCCCGCGGGACGTCACGTCGACCTTGAACAGCCAGCCGGCACCGAACGGGTCCGAGTTCACCAGCGCCGGGTCCTCGACCGCCGCGTCGTTCACCTCGACCACCGTGCCGCTCACCGGGGAGTAGAGCTCGGACACCGACTTCGTGGACTCGATCTCGCCGACGACGGAGCCGGCCTCGATCGTCGCGCCCACCTCCGGGAGCTCGAGGTAGACGACGTCGCCGAGAGCGTCGGCGGCGACGGAGGTCACGCCGACCGTGGCGGGCGACGCGTCGTCCACCCACTCGTGCTCGGCGGAGTAGTGCAGGGCGGCGGGGAAGTCGGCCATCGGGGTGCTCCTTGATTCGTTCCGGGACAGGGGTCGCTGGGGCGATTGTGCTACGCGCGCTGGTAGAAGGGGAGGTCGACGACGACGAACGGCTCGGCCCGGCCGCGCACGTCCACGGCGAGCTCGGTGCCCGGCGCGGACACCTCCGGGGTCACGTACGCCATCGCGACCGGGTACCCGAGCGTCGGCGACGGCAGACCCGACGTGACGGCGCCGACGACAGCGCCGACGCCGCCCTCCAGGCCGCGCCGGACGACGTCGTGCCCGGCACGCGCCGGGCGGCGGCCCTCGCCGCGCAGCCCGACGAGCACGCGCGCCGGGGCGCTGTGCGCGCGCGCCTCGAGCGCCTCGCGCCCCACGAACGGCAGCGGGGCGCCGTCGTCCGCGGTCTTGTCGAGCTTGACCACCCGGCCCAGCCCGGCCTCGAACGGCGTCGTCGTCTCGTCGAGCTCGTGCCCGTACAGCGGCATCCCCGCCTCGAGGCGCAGGGAGTCGCGCGCGGACAGGCCGGCGGGCACCAGACCGTCGTCCTGACCCGCCGCGAGCAGGGCGCGCCACAGCTCGACCGCACGCTCCGCCGGGACGAACAGCTCGAAGCCGTCCTCGCCCGTGTACCCGGTGCGGGCGACGAGCGCCTCGATGCCGGTGACGGTGGCCGACGCCCACGCGTAGTACTTCATCGCTCGGACCGTCCCGACGTCGTCGGGCGCAGTGAGCGAGGCCAGGACGTCCTCCGCGCGCGGGCCCTGGACGGCGATGAGTGCCGTCGCGTCCGACCGGTCGTCCACGACGGCGTCGAAGCCCTCGGCCCGCTCGATCAGCGCGGCCGACACCCGCACGGCGTTGCCCGCGTTCGCGACCACGAGGAAGTGCTCGTCGGCGAGGCGATAGACGATGAGGTCGTCCAGGACGGCGCCGTCGGGCGCGCAGATCATCGAGTAGCGTGCGCGGCCCACCCCGATCGCGCTCGCCCTGCCGACGAGCGCGCGGTCGAGCGCGGCCCCGGCCTGCGGCCCGGTCAGGTGGATCTCGCCCATGTGGGACAGGTCGAACAGGCCGGCCGCCGACCGCACGGCGCGGTGCTCGGCCAGGTCGGAGGTGTAGCGCAGGGGCATCAGCCAGCCGCCGAACCCGGTGAGCGTCGCGCCCAGCGCGACGTGCTCGTCGTGCAGCGGTGTCTTGCGATCCTCGGTCACGAGGCGTCCTTTCGATGGTGTGAGCGGGGGGGGGGGGGGGGGGGGGGGGGGGGGGGGGCGCCGGGGGGGGGGGGCGCCCCCGGGGCGGGGGGGGGGGGGGGGCTCGCTGTGGGGGGGGGGGCCGGGGGGCCGGCCCGGGCCCGCGCGCCCGCCCCCCCCCCCCCCCCCCGCTCACAGCAGGGTGGTGGGGTCAGACGGCGGCGAACGCCTCGGGCGGCGGGCACGAGCAGACGAGGTTGCGGTCGCCCTTGGCTCCGTCGATGCGGCGCACCGGCGGCCAGTACTTCGTGGCGCGCAGGCTGGGCACGGGGAACGCGGCCAGCTCGCGCGAGTACGGCTTGTCCCACGCGTCGGCGGTGACGCTCGCCGCCGTGTGGGGGGCCTGGCGCAGCACGGAGTCCGCCACGGCCCACTCCCCCGCCGCGACGCGGTCGATCTCGCCACGGATGGCGATCATCGCGTCGACGAACCGGTCGAGCTCCGCGAGGTCCTCGCTCTCCGTCGGCTCGACCATGAGGGTGCCCGCCACCGGGAACGACAGCGTGGGCGCGTGGAAGCCGTAGTCGATGAGGCGCTTGGCGACGTCCTCGGCCGTGACGCCGGTGGCCGCGGTGAGGTCGCGCAGGTCGAGGATGCACTCGTGCGCGACCAGGCCGCCGGGCCCCGTGTACAGCACCGGGAAGTGCTCGTGCAGGCGGGCGGCGACGTAGTTGGCCGTCAGCACCGCCGTCTTCGACGCCTCGGTCAGTCCGTCGGGGCCCATGAGCGCGAGGTAGGCGTAGGAGATCGGGAGGATCCCGGCGGAGCCGTGCGGGGCCGCGCTCACGGGGACGCCCGCGTGCTCGGCGTCCGCGCCCACGGGCGCACCCGGCAGGAACGGCACCAGGTGCTCCGCGACGGCGACCGGCCCGACGCCCGGACCGCCACCGCCGTGCGGGATGCAGAAGGTCTTGTGCAGGTTGAGGTGCGAGACGTCGCCGCCGAACTCTCCCGGCCGGGCCAGCCCGACGAGCGCGTTGAGGTTCGCGCCGTCGATGTACACCTGGCCACCGGCGTTGTGGACAAGATCGCAGACCTCGCGGACGTGCTCCTCGTAGACGCCGTGCGTCGAAGGGTAGGTGATCATGATCCCGGCCACCTGCTCGCCGTGCGCCTCGAGCTTGGCCCGCAGGTCGTCGAGCAGGATCTCACCGTCCTCAGCCGTCGCGACCACCGCCACGCGCAGCCCCGCGAGGGCCGCCGACGCCGCGTTCGTGCCGTGCGCGGACGCCGGGATCAGCACGAGGTCGCGGTGCTCCTCACCCCGCGAGCGGTGGTAGCCCTTGATCGCCAGCAGGCCCGCGAACTCGCCCTGCGACCCCGCGTTCGGCTGCACCGACACCGCGGCGTAGCCCGTGATCTCGGCGAGCTGCGACTCCAGCGCGTCGATCAGCTCGGCGTAGCCCCGGGCCTGGTCAGCGGGCACGTACGGGTGGATGTCCGCGAAGCCCGGGTAGCTGATGGCCTCCATCTCCGCCGTCGCGTTGAGCTTCATCGTGCACGAGCCCAGCGGGATCATCGTGCGGTCCAGCGCCAGGTCCTTGTCGCTGAGGCCGCGCAGGTAGCGCAGCATCGCGGTCTCGCTGCGGTGCGCGTGGAAGGTGGGGTGCTGCAGGTACGGCGTGGTCCGCCGGAGTTCGTCGGGGAGGGCCGCGGCGGGGGAGGGAAGCCCGCGCGCGGATGCGTTCACGGGCGCCAGGGCGCCCTCCACTTCGGGAAGGTCTACATCCGCGCGCGGGCTTCCCTCCCCCGCCGCTCCGCTGCTCCGGTCGGCTCCGCTCGCCGCCTCAGCACCGGGAGCGGTGGTGATGGCGGCGAGGACGGCGGCGACGTCGTCGGCCGTGGTGGTCTCGTCGCAGGCGATCTGTACATGATCGGCATCAGCCTTGTACAGGTTGTAGCCGGCGTCAGCGGCGGCCGTCACGACGCGGTCGGCCCGGCCCGGGACGACGGCGCGGACCGTGTCGAAGAAGACGTCGTGCTCCACCTCGGTCCCCGCGGCGCGCAGCCCGTCGGCGAGGGCGACCGCACGGGCGTGCGTGCGCTCGGCGATCGCCCGCAGGCCCTGCGGGCCGTGGTACACGGCATACATCGACGCCACGATGGCGAGCAGCGCCTGCGCGGTGCAGATGTTGCTCGTGGCCTTCTCGCGGCGGATGTGCTGCTCGCGCGTGGCCAGGGCGAGGCGGTAGCCGGGAGCGCCGTCGGCGTCGGTGGACACGCCCACGAGCCGGCCAGGCAGCTGCCGCTCCAGACCCTTGCGCACCGCCATGTACGCCGCGTGCGGGCCGCCGTAGAACATCGGGACGCCCAGGCGCTGGGCCGATCCGACCGAGATGTCCGCGCCGAGCTCGCCGGGGGAGACGAGCAGGGTGAGCGCCAGCAGGTCGGTCGCCATCGTCACCAGGGCCTTCCGTTCCTTGGCCTCCGCGACGACCCCGCGCGCGTCCAGCACCCGTCCCGACGCGCCCGTCTGCTGCACGACGACGCCCACCAGGTCGCCGTCGGGCAGCGTCCCGCCACCGGCGAGGACCGCGTCCAGGCCCGCCGCCAGACCGCCCTCCAGGGACGCCACGACGACCGGCAGGCCGATCGCCTCGGCGCGCCCACGCGTCACGGTGAGGCTCTGCGGGAACAGGTCGGCGTCCAGGACGACGTATCCGGACCTCGCCCGCGACGCCCGCCACATGAGCGCGACGGCCTCCGCGACGGCGGTCGCCTCGTCGAGCAGCGACGCACCCGCCACCTCGAGGCCGGTGAGGTCTTCGACGACCTGCTGGAAGTTGAGCAGCGCCTCCAGGCGGCCCTGCGAGATCTCCGGCTGGTACGGGGTGTACGCCGTGTACCAGGCGGGGGACTCGAGCACGTTGCGGCGGATCACCGGGGGAGTGGCGGTGCCGTAGTACCCCTGGCCGATCATCTGGCGCTTGACCTCGTTGCGTCCGGCCAGGTCACGCAGGTGGGCGAGCACCTCGGCCTCGGACCGCGCGGCGGGCAGCGCGAGCGGACGGTCCGTGCGGATCGTCTTCGGGACGGCGGCGTCCACCAGGGCGTCGAGGGTGTCGTACCCGAGCTGGTCGAGCATCACCCGCACCTCGCGGCCGCGCGGGCCGAGGTGCCGGTCGGCGAACACGTCCGGGTCGAAGCCGGGCGCAGGGGCGGGGGAGCCCTGGGGAGAGGTGGTCACGTCGGTCGCTCCGAGGGTCGGGCCGGATGGCGGGCAGGGACAAGCCGTCCCTCCCCGCTCTGTCATCGGAACCGCGCGCCGGGCCGGGCCCGGTCGCGCACGTCGACCTGAGAGTTTTGCCGGTCCGCCTCACACCGGCCCGCCTGCGTCACAGCAGACCAGGGCCGACGACGGGGCGCGCCGACTTGCACCGTCGGTAGGTCCGTCGTCGTCGCCCGGCCAGGGGCAGGACGGCGATGGCGGACCGTTTTCCAGAGTTGCCTCACCGCGACGGTACGGGGGCCTGAGAGATTCCCGGGGAGGGATTGCTCCTTCGGCGCCGGCCGGGCGTGGGACCGTGCGGTCCGTGCTCCCGGCGCGGGCTCTCCCGACGCGGCTCGAGCGGCATGTTGCGTTGTGACGTCGATCCTACCCGGGCCGCGTGTCGTCCCCGCGCGTGGGTGACGGCGGCTCGCCCGACGGCGGTTCCGTCGACGGGCGCTCGGCAGCAGGTCTCGTCGTCGAGACCCCGGACGCAGTGCCCCGCGACGGCGCGGGCTGCGACCGCGGGGACGCGGCCGTCGCCGTGCGGCCCGTGCGGCCCGTCCGCTCGTCCCGCACGCGTGTCGAGCCGGCGAACCCCCCGACGAGGATCACCGCCCCGGCCAGCAGCAGGTAGAGCGCCAGGAGCAGCGCGATCGTGGGGGTGTCGTCGGTGGGCCGGGTCAGGATGACCACGCCGAGCACGAGCCACAGCACCGCGTTGACCAGCTGCCAGTCCCAGGCGAGCGCGCGCAGCGCCCGGGCCCTCAGCGCGCCGATCACGCCGCTGACCCCCGCCGCGCACGCCCAGATCCCGACCACGAGATAGAGCACCCGGGCGCTCATCGAGGGCCACAGCACGATGACCAGGGCCGCCGCCACGCTCACGATGCCCACGACGAACCGCCAGCTCACCTCGTCGCCGGTGGCGGCCGCGGTGGTGTCGGCCCTGGTCGGGCGGCCCTCGACGATCAGCAGCACGCCCTGGGCGAAGATCACGAGCCCGATGAGCCAGCGGAGCCACACCAGCCCCTCGTCAGGATTGATGAACAGGACGACGCCCGCAGCCAGATAGGCCACCGCCCGGACGTAGACCAGCCCCCACAGCCGCCGTGCACTGCCGACGGTGCGCTGGGACAGGGGGGTCGCGGTCGCGTCGTCGGGCATCCAGGCCTCCTCGTGGCGGCTGCCGCGCCGCCCTGCTGCCGATGCTAGGAGCCCTGGTCGCGCGTCGCGCGGCGAGCGCCCCGCGGGTCGCGCGGGTCGCGCCGCCGGCCGGGCGTCACACCAGCTCGAGGTCCCGGGTGACGGCCACCATCGCGTCGACGACGGCCCGCACGGCCGGCCCGGGCTCGTGCCGCGTCGCACGGTGCCGGGCGACGATGCGCCGCGTGCCGAGCCCGGCGAGGCTCACCGCCTCGACCCCTTCCGGGACGTCGCCGCGCTGCAGCGCGAGCGCGGGCAGCATCGCGACCCCCTGGTTCGCCACCACGAGCGCGAGCGCCGTGTCGAAGTCGAAGAACGCGTGCCGCGTGGCCATGGGGACGCCGATGGACCGGGCGAGACGGCGCAGGGCGCGGTCCGACGCCGTCCCCGGCTCCGCGCCGATCCACTGCAGGTCGCGCAGGTCGTCCAGGCGCTCCGGGGTCGGCATCGCGGCGGGGACGACGACGAGCCACGGTTCGTCGAGCAGGGGAACGTCGTGGGACCCGCGCGGCGGAGGGGCGTCCACGTCGGCGTCCTGCTCCAGCAGGATCACGTCGAGGTCGCCGGCCCGCAGCATCCGCATCGAGTCCGCGGGCTCGTGCTCGCGCACGTCGACCACGACGCCGGGGAACTGCTCGGCCAGCCCCACCAGCATGGGCGCCACGACGGCGCGGATCGCGGACTGGAACCCGCCGAGCACGACCTTGCCCGAGACCTCTTCGCCGAGCGCCGCGATCGCCTGCCGCGCCTCGATGAGCTCTGCCTCGATCCGCTCGGCCGCCTCGGCGAGCACCCGACCGGCTGGGGTGAGACTTACGCCACGAGGGCCGCGGTCGAGGACGGAGATGCCCTCCTCCGCCTCGAGCCTGGCGATCTGCTGGGACACCGCGGACGGGGTGACATGCAGGAGATCTGCTGCCGCAAGGACCCCTCCAGCCCTGTGGACGGCAAGGAGGAAGGCAAGTCTTCGTGGGTCGGCAGCCATGTAGCAATGCTACATGGCGTTCCGAGAAAGATTTGATTGCGCTGAAGCCAGATCATGTCTCAGAATGATCACGACGCCAGCCGGCCCGACCGGCTCCCCGGCTCTCGGGACCGGCGTCTCCCCACATCGAGCGTGGCACCTACGGTGCCCCGTCGTCCCCCTTCCCGTGGCACCGCTGTGCCACGCCGACCCCCCGGAGGTGCCCGTCATGACGATCTCCCTTCTGACCGTGATTACTGCCCTCGGCTGGGTCGGCGCCATCGCCGTCGTCCTCGCCTACGGCATGGTGAGCAAGGGCCGTTGGACCGCCGACTCGCTCGCGTTCCAGCTGTCCAACTTCGCCGGCGCGTTCGTGATGCTGCTCATCGCGGTCGCGAACGGCATCTGGCCGTCCGCGCTCGCCAACATCGCCGCCGTCATCATCGGCGCGTTCGCCATGCGCACGATCGCCCGCGCCCGGCGCGCCGAGAAGGCCGCGCTCGCCCGGAGCGCGAGCCCGGGCGTCGTCGCAGCCGTCGTCGACGGCTCGCAGGACCCGGTCGCCGGTGGCGCGGAGCCCGCCGTGGCGCAGGCCTCGCCGCTCGCGGCGGACCTGATCGTCACCGACACCCCGATCCTCACCGGAGCCCCGGTCCTCACCGGAGCCCCGATCGTCACCGACGCCCCGTTCGGCGGCGAGCCCGAGACCGTGGAACGCGTCGGCCTCGCCGCCTGAGCGCGCGGCCGGCCCGCGTGGTCAGGACCGCAGGCGCACGATCGCCGGGATCACGGCCCACAGCCCCAGCAGGAACACGGCCGCGACCGCACCGACCACGATCCCGGCCGTACGGCCCACCACGACGTCGAAGATCAACAGCGCCGTCCCGGCCAGCGCGACCGCGAGAAGCACCAGGGCCGCACGCGTCAACCGGTCACCGCCGGTCACGACGGACTCCTTCAGGTGGTGCCGGAACAGTGCCCGGTGCAGCGCGACCGGCGCGACGAGCAGCCCCGTCGTCACGACGCACACCAGGACCAGCACCAGGTAGACGGTGCGCTGGTACGCGTCGAGGTCACCGAACCGCGACTGGAACGGCAGGATCAGCAGGAACCCGGTGAGGATCTGGACGCCGGTCTGCATGACCCGCAGCTCCTGGAGGAGCTCGACCCAGTTGCGGTCCGACCGCTGCTCGGGCGTCTCCGGTCGGCCCGGAGTCCGGCCACCGCCGCCGGCCACCGCTCCTGGCGTGTCGATCGGGACGTTCATCGTCCTGCCCTCGCCGAGGGTGCCCCCGCGCGGGGCGTGCCCGCCGTCAGGCCGACGTCCACGACGACGGCGCGGTGGTCGCTGACCCCGAGGTCGACCGCCCGTGCCGTCCCCACGGCTTCCACCGGCCCGTCGGTGAGCACGTGGTCGAGGCGCAGCCTCGGTCGCTCCGCCGGGTAGGTCGGCACCCGGACGAGCTCCGTCCACCCGGTGCGGTGCGCCGGGACGTCGTCGCGCTGGTTGAGGTCGCCGAGCACCACGAGGGGCCGCGGGGCCCCGCGCAGGCGGCGCCGCAGCGCCGCGAGCTGGTACCACTTCAGCGCGCGCAGCTTCGTCAGGTGCGTCGTCACGACCGTCAACGGCCCGTCCGGCGTCTCGACGACGGCCGCGAGCGCCGCCCGCGGCTCGTCCACCCCCGGCGGCGGCGCTCCGGGCAGCGCGAAGGCCGGCAGGCGGACCTGGTGCCACCGCCGTACCGGGAGCCTCGTCATCAGCGCGATCCCGTAGCCGGGCGTCGCCGCGGGCTCGTCCCCGCGCGCGCGCCGTCGCCGGAGCCAGTCGTCCGTCTGCCCGCGCAGCGTGGGCACGAACCGGTGCTCCGTCATGCCCAGCGCCCCGGCCAGGACGCGCGCCTGGTCCGCACCACCGGACCGGTCCTGCCCGCGGTCCACCTCCTGCAGCGCGACCACGTCGCCGTCCAGCCCTGCCAGCGCGTGGGCGAGCCGCTCCAGGTCCACGTGCTCACCCCCGACGGCGGCGTGCTGCACGTTCGACGTGACGAGCCGGATCATGCGGTTCCTCCCGGTGTGCCGGTGTTCCTCGCCCCATCCTGCCCACCTCGCGCCGCTTCCGCCCGGGCGTGCCGTGCCCCACCCGCCTGCGAGTTGTCAGGACGACGTGCACGTTGCCGTGCACCTGGGCCTGACAGCTCGTCGCGGTCGTCAGAGGGTCGCGTGCCAGGCCACGATCCGGTCGACGGCGCGAGCGACGACGTCGGGGGCGGCCGCGAACGACAGCCGCACCCAGTCCCCGCCCGCCACGCCGTCGAAGTCGGTGCCCGGGGTGATGGCGACGTCCGCCTCGGCGAGCAGCCGCGAGCAGTAGGTGATCGAGTCCCCGCCGACCGCGTCCCGGAAGCGTGCGACGTTCCCGTACAGGTAGAACGCGCCGTCGGCGGGCGCGACGGGGCGCCACCCGAGCTCGTCGACGCGGTCGAGCAGCGCCGCCCGGGACGCCGCGTACCGGGCGACGTTCTCGGCCGCGGCCGCGTACCCGGCGGAGGAGAAGGCCGCGATCCCGGCGTGCTGGGCCAGGGCGGGCGGCGAGAGGGCGACATTGCCGGCGAGTGCGTCGACCGGCCCCACCAGCTCGTCGGGCAGCACCAGCCACCCCAGCCGCCACCCCGTCATCGCCCAGTACTTCGAGAACGAGTTCACGACGACGGCGCCCCGGTCCGTGTACATGGCAGCCGTCGCTTGTTGTACGTCGTCTCCGAAGCTGATGCCGTGGTAGATCTCGTCGCTGATCAGTCGCACGTCGTGGTCCGCGCACCAGGCGGCGATCGCGTCCAGCTCGGCGGGCGTGATCATCGTGCCCGTGGGGTTCGCCGGCGAAGCGACGACGACGCCGTCGAGCCCGCCGCCGTAGTACGCCTCCATGAGCTGGGAGACCGTGGGCTGATAGCGCGTGGCGGGGCCGCAGTCGAGCTCGACCACCTCGCACCCCAACGACGACAGGATGTTCTTGTACGCCGGGTATCCCGGCCGGGCCAGCGCGACCCGGTCACCCACGTCGAACGCCGCGAGGAAGGCCAGGAGGAACCCGCCGCTGGATCCCGTCGTCACGGCGACCCGGGCAGGGTCCACCTCGACGTCGTACCAGCGCCGGTAGTGCGCGGCGATCTCCGCGCGCAGGGCCGGCACCCCCATCGCCTCGGTGTACCCGAGGTCCGCGTGCCGCAGCAGCTCCGCGGCACGCTCCCGCACGACGTCGGACGCCCCGGTGGACGGCTCGCCCGCGCACAGGTTGAGGACGTCGTTGCCGGCGGCCCTCCGGGCGTTCGCCGCCGCGAGCACCTGCATGACGGCGAACGGGGGCACGTGGCTGCGGCGCGAGACCTTCATCCGCCCATCATGCCGGGGCACCACCCGGGCTGCGCCCCTCGACCGGTTGCTGTGAGCGGGCGATCGGCCCTGGTGCGGTCGCGCGACAGGGCCAGACGCCCGCTCACACGGGCTCGCGTCATAGGGTGGTCGGGAGCCGAGTCGAGGGAGACGCCCATGTGGCCACGCCGCCGTCGTGCCGAGAACGACCCCGCCCGCCGCGCCGCACAGTACCGGGTCGACCGTGAGAACGCCGCGGACGACGCGGACGGAGCCGTCACGGGCGAGGATGCCGGGTCGGGCGCGGCCGGCGCGCGGCAGCCGCACCGACGCATGGACGACCGCGCG
Organism: Isoptericola luteus; assembly: GCF_020297055.1. Lineage (GTDB taxonomy): Bacteria > Actinomycetota > Actinomycetes > Actinomycetales > Cellulomonadaceae > Isoptericola > Isoptericola luteus. The sequence goes on from NZ_JAIXCQ010000008.1 coordinate 25,733, forward strand.
CTGTGGGTGGACACCGTCGTCGACCAGGCGATCCGCCGCGGCGAGTTCGACGACCTGCCGCTGGCGGGCAAGCCGATCCCCGGGCTGGGCGGCACGCACGACCCGGACTGGTGGCTGAAGAACCTGGTGGAGCGCGAGAAGATCACCGGTGTGCTGCCGTCCGCGCAGCTGCGCCAGGACGACGCGGAGCTCGACGAGACGCTCGACCGCGAGCACGAGGAGGAGCGCGTCCGCGCGGTCGTCGAGGAGTTCAACGCCAGGGTGGTCGACGCCCGCCGCCAGCTCCTGGGCGGCCCGCCGGTCGTGACGCCCACCCGCGAGGTCGAGCGCGAGGTACGACGCTGGCGCGAGCGCCGTCGCGCCCGCGGCATCCGCTGACCGTCCCGCCCCGCCCCCGGCGACCTGTTGTGAGCGGGGGGGGGGGGGGGGGGGGGCGGCGGGGCCCCGGGCCCCACCCCCCCCCCCCCGCCCGCCGGTGGGGGGGGGGGTTTGGGCCTGCCCCCCGCGCCCCCCCCGCCCCCCCCCCCCCGCTCACACGGTCACTCGAGGACGGCGAGCGCGTCGATCTCGACCAGCATCTCCTCGCGCGGCAGCTCGACCATGACCGTGGTGCGCGCGGGAAGGACGGCGTCCGGACCGAGCCGCTCGGCCAGGAACGCCCCGTAGGCGTCGTTCATGGCGGCGAAGTTGGCGCGGGTCGTGAGGTAGACGCGCAGCATCACGACGTCGGCGAGGCTGCCCCCGCCGGCGCTGACGATCGCCGCGACGTTCTCCAGGGTGCGGGTCGTCTGCGCGGCGACGTCGCCGGGGTATAGGTACTCGTTCGTCGCCGGGTCCACGGGCCCCTGGCCGGAGACCTGCAGCAGGTTGCCCACGCGCACCCCCTGGGAGAAGGTGTGCGCCGGGGCGGGCGCGGAGTCGGTGCGCACGGCGGTCCTGGTCATTCGACAGTCCTCCTGGAGTTCGTTCGGTGTACTGACGTACCGTCCCAGCATGCCCGAACGCACGACAGGCCCGAGCGCACGAGGGGATCACTGACGATGGACCACGACGCCCGGTGCGGCATCGACCGCACCCTGGTGGCCGCGCTCGCCGAGGAGCGCACCGGCTGGCAGCACAAGGCCGTGCCGCCCGCCCTGCACGGTCTCACCGTGACCGAGGTGCGCGAGCGCCGCCCGCGCCTGGCGGAGCTGGGGACCCCGGTGCTCACGCTGTCCCGGCCCGCGCTCACCCACAACGTGCGGGTCATGGCCGACTGGTGCGCGGCACGCGGGCTCGACCTCGCCCCGCACGGCAAGACGACGATGGCGCCGCAGCTGTGGACCGAGCAGATCGACGCCGGCGCGTGGGCGATCACCGTGGCGAACGCGTCCCAGCTCGGGGTGGCGCGCGCGTTCGGGGTCACGCGGGTGATGGTGGCCAACTCCCTCGTCTCCCCGCACGCGCTGCGCTGGGTCGCGGACGAGCTCGCCGCCCACGACGACCTGCGCGTGCTCGTCTGGGCCGACTCCACGGACACCGTGCGTCTCATGGACGACGTGCTGGCCGCGCACCGTGACGACGTCGGGCCCCGCCCGCCGCTGGACGTGCTGGTCGAGCGCGGGGGAGCGGGCGGCCGCACCGGCGCGCGTACCGGTGCCACGGCGCTCGACGTCGCACGCGCCGTCTCCGCGTCGCCGCACCTGCGGCTGGCGGGCGTCGCGGGCTACGAGGGCGCCCTGGCGCACGACTCGGACGAGCGCAGCCGCGGCGTGGTGCGCGCCTGGCTGCGCGACCTGGTCGACCTCCATGTACATATCACTGACGATGGTCTGTACGACGTCGCGGTCCCCATCGTCTCCGCCGGCGGCAGCGCGTACTTCGACGTCGTCGCGGAGGTGCTGGGCCCGCTGACCGGCCCGGACGTGCGCGTCGTCCTGCGCAGCGGGGCGTACCAGGTGCACGACGACGGCTTCTACCGGCACGTCTCCCCGCTCGGCGACGAGCCGCGCACCGACGGCCCCGCGCTCCGCCCCGCGATGCACGGCTGGGTCCGGGTGAGCTCGCGCCCGGAGGCCGGGCTCGCGCTGGTCGACGGCGGCAAGCGCGACCTGCCGTTCGACGAAGGCCTGCCCGAGGTGCAGCGCCGCCGGCCGCGAACCTCGGGGGAGCCGCTCGCGACCGTCACCGGCGCCACCGTCACCGCCCTGAACGACCAGCACGGTTTCGTCCGTCTCGCCCCCGCGGGCTCCGACCTCGGTCCAGCGGCCCACCTCGGCCCAGCGCCCCACCTCGGCCCAGCGACTTCCGACGATCCCGCCACCGGGACCCGCCCGGACACCGCGGCCGCCGACCTGCGGATCGGCGACGTGCTGCGACTGGGCCTGTCCCACCCGTGCACGGCGATGGACAAGTGGACGATGGTGCCGGTGATCGACGACGCGGACGCCGCGGACCCCGTCGTCGTCGACCTCGTGCGCACGTTCTTCTAGGCGACGGGCACCGACAGGCGATGGACCGACAGGCGATGGGCACCGACTGGCTGATCCGCGACGCGCTGGTGGTCGACGGCACCGGCGCGCCGGGCGTGCTCGCGGACGTCACGGTCAGCGACGGCCGCGTCACCGCCGTCGACCCTGGTCGCCGCGACGCCCGGGCGGCGGGCACGAGCGGCGCCGCCCGGCGGACGGTGGACGCCGGGGGCCGGGTCCTGACCCCCGGCTTCATCGACATGCACGCGCACTCCGACGTGCAGATCCTCGCGAACCCGGACCACACGGCGAAAGTCGGCCAGGGCGTCACGCTCGAGGTGCTGGGCCAGGACGGGCTCTCCTTCGCCCCGGTCGACGACCGCACCCGCACGGCGCTGCGGGCCCAGATCGCCGGCTGGAACGACGACCCGCCGGGCTTCGACTACGACTGGGACGACGTCGCCGGCTACCTCGACCGCCTGGACCGCGGGATCGCCTGCCACGCCGCCTACCTGGTGCCGCAGGGGACGCTGCGCCACCTCGTCGTCGGGCCCGACGACCGCCCGGCGACCGCCGCGGAGCAGGCCCGCATGGCGGACCTGCTCGCCCAGGGGCTGCGCGACGGCGCCCTCGGGATGAGCAGTGGCCTCACCTACCCGCCCGGTATGTACGCCGACGACGACGAGCTCGCCGCCCTGCTGCGCGTGGTCGCCGCGCACGGCGGGTACTACAGCCCGCACCACCGCTCGTACGGGCGGGGCGCGCTGGCGGCGTACGCGGAGATGATCGACCTGGCACGCCGCACGGGCTGCGCCCTGCACCTGACGCACGCCACGATGAACTTCGCCCCGAACGCGGGCCGCGCGGGCGACCTGCTCGCCCTGCTCGACGACGCGCTGGACGACGGCGTCGACGTGACCCTGGACTCCTACCCCTACCTGCCCGGCTCCACGACGCTGAGCGCGGTCCTGCCGAGCTGGGCGTTCTCCGGCGGTCCGGACGCCCTGCTCGCGCGCCTGGCCGACCCGGCGCAGCGGGAGCGCATCCTGCACGAGGTGGAGCACGTCGGCACGGACGGCTGCCACGGGTGCGTCGCCGAGTGGGACACCCTGGAGGTCAGCGGCGTCCAGCATCCGGGCCTGGGCGACCGGGTCGGGCGCACGATCGCGCAGATCGCCCGGGACGAGGGCCGCCCGCCGGGCGACGTGTTCGTCGACCTGCTCGTGGCGGACCGCCTCGGCACCACGGTGCTGCAGCACGTGGGCCATGAGGAGAACGTCCGCGCGATCATGATGCACCGCACGCACTGCGGCGGGTCGGACGGCATCCTCGTCGGCGGTCGCCCGCACCCCCGGTCCTGGGGCACGTTCCCGCGCTACCTGGCGCGGTACGTGCGCGAGGAGGGGGTGCTCGGCCTCGCCGACTGCGTGCACCATCTCACCGGACGTCCCGCCCGCCGGCTGCGCCTGGCCGACCGCGGACTGGTCCGCCCGGGGTACGTGGCCGACCTGGTGCTGCTGGACCCCGACACCGTGCAGGACACGGCCACGTTCGACGACCCGCGGCAGCAGGCGGCCGGGATCGACCTGGTGCTCGTGGCCGGCATCGCCGTCGTCGACGGTGGCGTGCGCACCGCCGCGCTGCCCGGCCGGTCGGTGCGCCGGACCGCCGACGGCACGGCACGCTGAGCGCGCGCCGTCCACCCGTACCGCGACGGGCCGCGCCCGCCGGCACCGGAGTCGCGCCCGCACGGGAGGTTTCGTACGTTCGGTGCGTGAGCGAGCCCACCATCGGCCCCGTCCCGGACCCCGTCCCGGGTGATGCGCCGGACGCGCCGGCCGAGCGTGTCGGCTGGCTGCCCGACGTCCTGCCCGGGTTCGAGCGGCACACGCTCGTGCTGGAGCCGGACTTCGAGGGCCCGGTCGTGGCGACGCTGGTGCGCCGCGCCCACGCGGTGGGCGAGCCGCTTCGGGTGCCGGACGCCGGCATCGACGTGCTGTACGTGCACGGCTGGACGGACTACTTCTTCCAGACCCAGCTCGCGGACTACTGGGAGCGACGCGGCGCCCGGTTCGTGGCGCTCGACCTGCGCAAGTACGGCCGCAGCATCCGCGGCTGGCAGACGCCCGGGTTCGTCACCCGGCTGCGCACCTACGACGAGGACATCGAGGCGGCGCTGGCCGTCATCGGCCACGCGCCCGACTCGCGCACCACCCGCCGGCTCGTGCTCATGGGCCACTCCACGGGCGGGCTGGTGCTGAGCCTGTGGGCCGCCGCCCGCCCGGGCCGTGCCCACGGGCTCGTGCTCAACAGCCCGTGGCTGGAGTTCCAGACCCGCCACGTCGGACGGCGGATGCTCGAGCCGGGCGTGCGCGTGCAGGCGGCGCTGGCGCCGCTGAGCCGCCTGATCAACCTGGACCAGGGCTTCTACGTGCGGTCGGTGTCGTCGCGGTACGACGGCGCGTGGGACATCGACCCGGCGTGGCGTCCCGACGCGGGCTGGCGTGCGACACCCGCGTGGTTGTCCGCGATCTTCCGCGGACACGAGCGGGTGGCGCGCGGCCTCGGCCTGGAGGTTCCCGTGCTGGTGCTGCTCTCCACCCGGTTCACGCCGCCCGTGCGGTGGAACGACGACATGACGCGCACCGACACCGTGATCGACGTGGTCGGGGTGGCACGGCGCAGCGCCGACCTGGGGAACCACGTCACCATCGTGCGCGTCGAGGGCGCCCTGCACGACGTGACGCTGTCCGCCCCCGAGGTGCGCGACGTGGTGTGGCGGGAGACCACCCGCTGGCTGGACGCGTACGTGCCGCCGCGCCCCGCCGCGCCGGCAGCGCCCGAGCCGACCCTCTGGCACCGGGTGCTCCGGTACCTCCGTACGCGCGCCCGGTCCCGGCCGTTCTTCCGCCGGCGCGGAAAGCGCCGCACGCCGCCTCAGAGCGGCCTGACCATCTCCAGCTCCTCGCCCGCGTCGAGCACGAACCGTTCGCCCGACGGCGTGAAGCCGTACCTGCGGTAGGCGGCCTGCGCGCGCGGGTTCCGGACGTGCACGCACAGCCGCGCGGTGGAGACCCCGAGCCCGCGCGCCCAGTCCTGGACCTCGTCGAACATCCTGGCCAGCAGCCCGGTCCCGCGGTGCTCGGGGCGCACGAACACCCCGACGAGGTGCACCTGGCGCCGCTCGACCGGCAGGCCCGCGAAGTCGGTGGTGCCCGGCTCCTCGACGAGCCCCGTCGCGGTGCCCACCCAGCGGCCGTCCGGGTCGAGGGCGACGACGCCGCACACGGCGTCGCTCGTGGCGTTGCCGAGGGCGCGGTCCTGCCAGAACAGGTCCGGGCGGGCTGCCGCGTCGTCGTGCGTCTCGAGGAACGCGACGGGCGCGGCCGGGTCGAGCAGGGCCGCGAGCCGCAGCTCCTTGGCCTGGCGCCACTCGTCGGCGCGCATGCGCCGCACGACGTACCCGTCGGCGCTCACGCCGGGTCCCCCGCTCGCGCGGCCAGGCGGGTGCGCACGTGCTCGACGACGCCGTGGGCCGCGGCCTCGATCTCGTCGAGCGTCGTGGTGAAGCCGTCCTGGTCGCCGTACCAGGGGTCGTCGACGTCGAGCAGGTGCTCGTCGGTGTCGCGCGCGACCAGCGGCGCGGCCGGGTCGAAGGACCGGAACAGGCGGATCTCGGGCCGTCCGGCCGCGGCGGCGCCGTCTGACCCTGCCGCGAGCCGGCGCAGCCGGCGGGCGTGCTGCGCGGTCATGACGAGCACGAGGTCGGCCTCCGCGAGGCCGTCCCGGGTCACCTGGCGGGCGCGGTGGCCGTCTCCCGCGGCGTATCCGTGCTCGACGAGCACGCGGCGGGCCCGGGCGTCGATCCCGTTGCCCTGCTCCTCGTCGCTCACCCCCGTGGAGTCGACGACGACGTCGCCGCCCAGGCCGGCGGCCTCGAGGCGGTCGCGCAGCACGATCTCGGCCATGGGGGAGCGGCAGATGTTTCCGGTGCACACGGTCATCACGCGGTAGGGGTTCGTCACGCCTCCATTCTCGCCCTGGCCGCGGTCGGCGTCGGCCGTGCAGGTCTCGACGGGCTCAACCGGCGCTGTCGTGCCTACGGTGGGTCATGGTGAGGTGGTCGGCGGACGGGTTGGTCGCGGTCACGGGAGCGAGCGGGCGGCTGGGGTCGCGGCTCGCGTTCCGGCTGGCCGCGGAGGGCGCGCGGCAGCGGCTCGTCGTCCGCGACCCGCGCCACGAGCCGCGGCTCGCGGACGGTCGCCGGCTGCCGGAGTGCGAGGTCGTGATCGCGGACGGCTATGACGACACGGCCGGCATGCGTGCCGCCTTCGACGGCGTCCGCACCGTGTTCCTCGTGAGCGCCAGGGAGTCCGTCGACCGCGTCGACCTGCACGCCGCGACCATCGACGCCGCCGTCGCGGCCGGTGTCGAGCGGCTCGTGTACACGTCGTTCACGGGGGCGGCGCCCGACGCCGTCTTCACGTTCGCACGCGACCACTGGCACACGGAGCAGCACCTCGCGCGGGCAGGGGAGCGCTCCGGCCTGCGCTGGACGGTGCTGCGCGACAACCTCTACCACCACGCCCTGACCACGTTCGTGGGGGACGACGGCGTCATCCGCGGTCCCGCCGGGACGGGACGGGTGGCGTCGGTGTCCCACGACGACGTGGCGGACGTCGCGACCGCCGTCATCCTGGACGAGCGGCCGCAGCGGCACGACGCCGCCACGTACGAGGTCTCGGGGCCGCAGGCCCTGACCCTCGCGGAGGTGGCCCAGACGCTCACGACCGCCACCGGGCGCCGCATCACCTACCACGCCGAGACGGAGGAGGAGGCGTACGCCTCCCGGGCCACGTCGGGGGCCGAGCCGTTCGAGCTCGCGGGGTGGGTCACGTCGTACACCGCGATCGCGGCGGGGCAGCTGGCGCACGTCTCGGCGGACGTCGGGCGGCTGGTGGGGCGACCGGCGCGGTCGCTGGCGCAGTGGCTGGACGACTACCCCGCGGAGTGGGCGCACCTGCGGCGCTGAAAAACCGTTGGCACCCCCGGCGGCCCGGGCGTAGCGTCGTGGGCACATGAGAAGGGAGGTGATCGAAGACGTGAAGACTCTTCGGACCCATGAGGTGGTCGCGCGCTAGTCGCGCGCGCTAGAACGTCGGGCGGGTAGCGAGTTCCTCGCGACCACCGGAGCCCGCGGGTGCCGCGTCTCGTCCAGCGCGGTGGGAGGTTCGGTCCTCCAGCCCGCGGGCTCTTTCGTGCCCGGACCGACGCCGCCCGCGCCCCCGAGCTCGGCGCCACGGGCCTCCATGGCCAGGCGTGCCTCGGCGATGCCGATGAGCTCCTCCGCGTCGGCGGCACCGGGCACCGACCACGCCGCGGCCGAGTGCAGCCCTGGCCACGACCCGCCGTTGAAGCCGCCGGACGGCTCGGCCAGGTGGGTGAGCAGGTGCTGGCGCACGGCCTCCGCGGACGCCGCGGCCCGGATGTCGTCCATCGCGGGAAGCGTCGCCAGGACGGCGAACCGGTCGCCGTCGACCCGGCCGGCCTCGCAGCCCCGGGGCAGGGCGCCGACGAGCCTGGCCGCGAGCTCCGTCAGCAGGACGTCGCCCCGCGCGTGCCCGAGGCGGGCGTTGACTCCCGCCATCCCGCGCACGTCGAGCAGCACCAGCACGACGCGCGTGCCGCCGCCGCGGACCATGCCGCAGCGGTGGGTCAGGGAGTGCCATGTCGCGGCCCGCGTGGGGAGCCGGGTCAGCGGGTCGTGGGTGGTCCGGTCCGCGAGCGCCGCCACGAGCGCCCGCATGACGTCGGAGGTGCCGGCCGCCGCCCACGACGGTCCGGCGACGAGCACGTCGTCGTACCGGTGCTCCCCGCCGCGGGACATCGCGCGCGTCGCGACCTCGGAGACCGGCGTCGTCGGCGCGACGACCAGCGGGTCCCAGTGCGCGACCGTCGACGTCGGACGCCGCTCCAGCACCGCGCGGCCGTAGCCGAGGCGGCCGGTGAGCACGGTCGCGAGGCCCGCCCGGGTGATGATCCCCATGCGGGCGGCGTCGGCGTCGTCCTGGACGGCGACGCAGCCGACGTCGGGATGGCGGAACATCACCTCGAGCTCGCCCACGGGCAGCGCCGAGCTCACGACCATCACGGGGTTCGCCAGCTCCGCCACCACCTCGGCGAGCCGGGCTCCGCCGCGCGGTCCGATGTTCCTGGCCATGGAGGCGATCTCGTCGTGCACAGCCGCAGTATGTGTCGACCCGAGGCACCGCAGGGGGTGAAGAGGGCCGATGTTCGCCCAGGATTCCGCCGGCGTTCACCGCCGGGTACGCGGGGCGAGGTCCCGGGGTCCGGTCCTGGTGCTCCTCGCCTCGCGAGGGGTCCGTCCCGGCCGGGGTGACAGAGTCACGACGCCGGGCTGAGCTCCCGGCCGGCGGCCCGCAGCGCCCGCAGCTGCGCCACCATCCACGGGCTGAACGCCCACGGGGTGGCCTCGGCGGCCGTGACGACGTCCTCGGGGCGCGCCCACGCCAGCTCGGCGACCTCGTCGGGGTTCGGCGTGACCGGGCCCGCGGCCCGCGCCACGGACACGGGGCAGATCTCGTGCTCGACGACGCCGGACGCGTCGACCGCGCGGTACCGGAAGCCGGGAAGGACCACCTCGACGTCGCGCACCCGCAGGGCGAGCTCGTGCCCCGCGTGCCGGTGGAGGGCGTCCAGCGAGGTCTCCTCCCAGCGCACGTGCCCGCAGAACGAGTTCGTCCACACCCCCGGCCAGGTGCGCTTCGACAGCGCGCGGCGCGTCATGAGCAGCCGCCCGTCGTCGTCGAGCACGTAGCAGGAGAACGCCAGGTGCAGCGGCGTCTCGGTGGTGTGCACGCTCGACCGCGGCCAGGTGCGCAGGCGGTTCCCGGCGTCGTCCACGAGGACGACGTGGTCGATCGGCTCGTCAGGAGTCGTCATGGGCCCACTCTGACACGCGGGGCGGGGACGACGAGCGGGCCGCCGGTGGTCGTGAGGGACCACCGGCAACCCGCCCGTCGCTGCCGGGGAGCCGAGGCTCAGCCGGCGTAGGTCTCGAACTCCGCGACCTTCGGCGTCCCGGAGGAGCTGGTGATCACGAAGTTGAGCTTGCGCAGCGACGTCGAGGAGAACGAGATGACGCCCGCCCCGCTGCCGCTCGCCAGGACCGTGCCCTCGTCGTTGTCGACGACCTGCCACGAGCCGATGTTGCCGGCCGTGTCGGACGGCTCGACGATGCGGATCGTGGAGACCGTCGTGGCCGAGTCCCACTTGATGGAGATGGTGCCCGTGGAACCCGACGGTGCCCAGAAGGTGCCGGTGTCACCGTCACGGACGTTGCCGTAGCTGGTGCCGCTCGCCTTGCTCGAGCCGTCCGAGCCCGCCCCGATGCTGAGGTTGGTGCCCGTCGGGGGGTCCGTCGGGTCCGTGGGGGGGTCGGTCGGGTCGGTGGGAGGGTCCGTCGGGTCGGTCGGGTCGGTCGGGTCCGTCGGGTCGACGGGGGTGCCGCCGAAGCTCACGCGGAGCGCGCCGTCGGAGGCGAACGACCAGTCGAGGTCGCCGTCGAGGTCCGCACAGCGCGAGCCGTTCGAGCCCGACCAGAACTGGTTGTCACCGGCGTCGTTGCCGACGATGCGGTCGTTGGAGCCGCTGTCGCACGACGTGTTCCCGGTGAACACGGAGCTGCCGGCGTCGAAGTTGAAGTTGCGCTCCTCGTTGCCGATGCTCACGTTGCCCGAGATCGTCATCGAGCCCGGGTTGCTGTTGTACGTGAACCCGTGCTTGCCGTTGTCGAACGCGATGCTGTTGCGCACCACGTGGTCGACCTCGATGTCCTCGCCGCCCAGCTTGTAGCCGTTGCGGTCGCCCGCCCCGGCCTGCGAGCCGTCGCTGAGCGTGCCGTTGCCGTAGGCGAGCGAGCTCTCGATCGTCACGGCGCCGATGGGGCCGGTGTCGTCCTTGGTGTACAGGTCCCAGCCGTCGTCGATGTTGTGGTGGGACACGGCGTACCGGAACACGTTGCCGGGGCCCGAGGTGAGCTTGGCGGCGAAGCCGTCCGCGTCCTCCCCGTCGGAGTCGGCGTTGTCGTGCGACTCCGCGGACAGGATGAGGTTGTTCGAGGGCCACTCGCTCGACGGCGCACCGGCCACGAGCCGGGAGAGCTGCAGGCCCGTGTCGTGGTTGTAGCGCGTGACGGTGCGCTCGATGACGTTGTTGTTGCCGCCCAGCAGGATGCCGTTGTCGCCGGCGTGCTGCACGACGATGCCGTAGACGTGCCAGTAGTCGCCGCCGATGGCGAGGCCGCGGTTCGAGGAGTCCTCCGCCTGGGCGGAGAAGTCGAGCACCGGCGTCTCACCCGGGTAGGCGGAGAGCAGGGTCCGGTTCCCGGAGAGCCCGTCGTTGCCCGGCTGGATCGTCACCGTGTCGGCGATGTCGTACTGACCGCCGCGCAGGAAGATCTCCCCGCCCGGGGTCACCCGCGAGATGGCGGCGGTGAGCGTCGTCGGGTCGGACTCTGTGCCGGAGGCGCCGTCGCTGCCGCCCGGCGCCACGTAGATCGTCTCGGCGCTGGGCTGGGGCTCCTCGGTCGGCTCGTCCGTGGGGTCGGGGGTGGGCTCGTCCGTGGGGTCCGGCGTCGGCTCCTCGGTCGGGTCCGGCGTCTGCGCCTCGCACGAACCGTCCGAGACCTGCAGGCCCGTGTTCGCGCCGGCGGTCTGGGCGACGACGTCGGGCACGCAGCTCGCGTCGTCGAGCGAGTAGCCGTAGGGCACGTTGATCGACGTCGTCGACGTCGGGTTCGGGCCGGCCGGGTCGTTGTCCTCGCCGGGCTCGGACCAGGTCACGTCGTCGAACACGTTCCCGCTGACCTGCCAGTAGCCGGGCAGGTCCGTGTAGAAGGTGCCGAGGACGTCCCGGGAGTTCTCGAAGTAGTTGTTGTCGACCTTGGCCTCGCCGCCGGCGCGCGCGTTGATGCCCGACTTCACGATGCCGACGTAGTGGTTGTTGTAGATGTGCGCCGTCGCGCCGCGCAGCAGGGGGACGCGCGAGTCGAGGTTCTCGTAGAGGTTGTGGTGGTACGTGACCGGCCCGTTGTCGAGGTCGCTGTCACCCGAGCCGACGAGGCCGCCGCGGCCGGAGTTGCGCAAGATGCTGTAGGAGAGCGTCACGTAGTTCGTGCCGCCCTTCATGTCGAAGAGGCCGTCGTAGCCCTCCGACTCGCCGCCCGAGGCCTCGAGCGTCACGTGGTCCACCCAGACGTTGCTGACCCCGCTCTCCATGCCGATGGCGTCGCCACCGTTGGAGGTCGGCGAGCCCGACTTCTTGACGTTCTTGACCGTCACGTTCTGGATGATGATGTTGCTGGCGCTGCGCAGGTGGATGCCGAGCTGGTCGAACGTGGCGCCGCTGCCGACGCCCACGATCGTGACGTTGCTGACCTCCTTGAGCTCGATCTTGTCGTCAGCCGTGTTGCAGCTGTCGCCCGAGACCTTGCTCGTGTTGCCGTGGTTGATGGTGCCGGAGACCTCGATCGTGATCGGGGTGTCGCTGCTGGCCCGGTTGCACAGGGCCGCGTGGATCTGCGTCCCGGTGCTCGCCTGGACCGTCGCGCCGCCGGCACCGCCGGTGGTCCCGCCGTTCTGGGTCGCGTAGCCGGTCGGGCTGCCCGTCACGGCCTGGGCCGTCGGGAGCGTCAGGGCGGTCACGCCGATCGCGGCCGCCAGTGCCGTGGTCGTACCGGCCGCGAGCAGTCTCTTGGTGACTGTTCGTCTCATCATTGCCTCACCTTCGTCATCGAATCGGGGCATTGCACCGGTGCTGAGGAGCCGGTCCGCTCCTCCCGTCGGGACGACGTCGACCCGGCGACGGGTCACAGGTTGATCACAGCAACCGGTTTCTCGACTCTAGGAGACCGCTTTCCGGTGCGCAACCCCCTGTTTGCCGCGCGGACATGTGCCCGGATCACACGACGTTCCTGCCCGGCGGCGGGCGCGCCGCTACGACAGCGACCCGGCCTCCGCCGCGCCTCGCCGTGGCGCAGCGAGCGCAGCAGGCGTGGCGGGCGCGGCCGGCTTGACGGGCACGACGGGCTTGACGGGCACGACGGGCTTGACGGGCACGGCGGGCGCGACGGGCGCCTCCGCGTCCCGGCGGGCGGCCCCCGCGAGGAGGTCCGCCACCTGGACCCTCGCGTCCTGCCGCGAGTCGACCTGGCGGACGTCGACCAACGGCGGCGGGGCGGGGGAGACGGCGCGGGCGAGCTCCGCCGCCAACCGGGCCATGCGCTGCGGCGTGAGGGCGCTCTGCTCGTCGTGCACGACGGCGACGGACCGTCGTCCCGCGCTCCACGCCAGCGCGGTCTCCGCGACGGCGGGCACCAGAGGCTCGAGCGGCGGCGGGATCGACGGGTCCCCGTCGACCAGGCGCCGCAGGACGCCTTCGACGCGCGCCCTCGTCAGGGCCCGCAGCCCCGGGACGTCGTCGGGCACGGCGGCGAGGAACCGCTCGACGGCCTCCGGGTCGACCGCCCGCCGGTGCTTGAGGTGGGTCATCGCGACGAACGCCGCCAGCACGTCGGCCCGCTGCCGCAGCGCCGCGACGGCGCCGGCGTGGTCGTCACCCAGCCGCGTCCCGTCCCTGTACGACGGCTCGCCGACGAACAGCTCCAGCACCCGCGTGGCCACGAACGCCCGCTTGTCCACGACGTGCACGTGCGATCGCCCCTCCAGCGCGGCCAGGAACCACGCGACGGCGTCCCCCTCGCCGCGCAGCAGCGCCGACGCCTTGTGCTCCGCCGCCCGGCGGTGGCCGAAGCGCGACCGGAGCGTGCCGAGCACGTCCTGCGCCTCCGGCTCCGCGAGGTCGACGCTCGCGTGCACGATCACCGGCGAGCGCGGGTCCAGGAGGTTCCTCCCGGAGAAGCCCGACTCGTCGCAGGCGATCTCGACGGTCTCGACGACGGCGTCCATGGTGCGACCATCGTCGCCCGCGGCCGTCTCGCCCACCAGCGAGTTCGCCAGGAGACATGCTCGCTCGTGTGCTCAGGCGTCGAACGGGCGGCGCGCGGACTCGATGTGCTCGATGTGGTGCCGGGTCCACTCGCACATCAGGTCCACCGTGGCGCGCAGCCCTCGCCCGGGTTCGGTCAGCGTGTACTCGGCCCGCGGCGGCACGACCGGGTGCACGGTGCGCTCGACCAGTCCGTTGCGCCTGGGCGCGACGGCCCAGGCATAACGAGCCGGGGCCGTCGCCGTCAGGCCGCGCGGGTCCCGGCCAGGAGCCCGGTGATCTTCGCGTAGAACTCCGCGGGCTCCCCGGCGAGCGACGCCTTCACCATGGCGGTCCAGTCGTCGACGACGACCTCGATCGAGCCGCGGGACAGCCCGTCGAGCGAGCGGCGCGGCACGTCGCGGGGATCGATCTTGGGCCCGTCGTAGCCCGCGGAGATGTCCGTGTCGGCGGCGCCGAGGAGGACGCCCTGCACGTGGGTGCCCTGCGCCTCGAGCTCGAGGCGCACGCCGTTGGTCATGTTCCACTCGGCGGCCTTCGCCACCGCGTACGAACCCGTACCGGGGGCGACGAACCACGACAGCGCCGACAGGACGTTCACGATCGCGCCCCCGCCGTTCGCCGCGAGGACGGGGGCGAGCTCACGGATGACGTCGAGCGTGCCCCAGAAGTGGGTGTCCATCTCGCGGCGCACCTCGGCGAGGTCGCCCGTGACGAGGGCGGCGCCGGTGGCGATGCCGGCGTTGTTGACGAGGAGGGTCACGTCGGGCGCGGCGGCGGCGGCCGCGACGACGGAGTCGTGGTCCAGCAGGTCCAGCCGCAGCGGCACCACCCGGGGGTCGTCGAAGTCGAGGCTCTCAGGACGCCGTGCCGTCGCGTACACCTTGGCGGCACCGCGCTCGAGCAGCTCGAGCACGAACTGGTGGCCGATCCCACGGTTGGCTCCTGTGACGAGGGCGATCTGGTCGGTGACGTTCATGGTGCTCCTTGGGTGCTGCGTCGGTCGTTGCGGATGGCACGGGCCGCCTCCGGCCCGGCAACGGGTACGCTAAAACCTCACGTTGACGTCAAGGTCAAGTCGTGATGCCCCGGCATTGCGACACACCAGGAGCACGCACATGCGGATCGGTGAGATCGCACGCCGCGCGGGAGTCAGCACCAGGGCTCTGCGGTACTACGAGGAGCAGGGACTGCTCGCGTCGGAACGCACCCCGAGCGGCCAGCGCAGCTACCCCGCGTCGGCCGTCGAACGGGTTCGGCTGATCCAGCAGTTCTTCACCGCGGGCCTGCCCAGCCGGACGATCCTGCAGGTGCTGCCCTGCGTCGACTCCGGGCAGGCGTCTCCCGAGGTCTTCGAGCTGCTCGCCGCCGAGCGTGACCGCATCACCGCGACCATGTCCGACCTCGCCGCCGCGCGCGACGCGCTCGACCACCTGATCGCCATCGCGAACGACCCGACCCCCGAGCACTGCCCGGCCCTCCGCGAGCCCCCGTGGGCTCCGTACGACGCCGTCCTGGACAGCAGGTGAGCAACGTCATCGACAGGTACGTCTAGGGTCCGAGCAGTGCCACGAGCCCTGGGCCGAGCAGCTCGGCGAACCACCCGACACCCGACCCCTGGGCCGGGCCACCCGGTCAGCACGCCGACACCGCCGAGGACCACCGCTGCGGCACCAGACACCCGGCGACAACCAAGACCACCAGCATCACGCAGCCCGCCCGCGCCGCGCACCGTCGCGCCCGCGAACGACTCCGCGGCCTCCAGGACGCGGCTTCACCAGGTTCGACGCCAGGAAACAGGGCTCGCGCCGCCGCACGCGGCCGGATCGCATCGTGCGTGGTTCCGGAAACTCGCTGACCAGCACGTCCGCGGCTAGGGCACCGGTGCCAGGCACACCCAGATCGGCCGTCTAGGCACACTCCGCTCGACTTCTAGGAGATGGATGCCTCCTGCCCCAGGTCGCCGAGGTAGTCGGCGACCCGATGACCGTAGCCTCGGTCGACGAGCCGGAGCGGGCGCACGAGAACGGCGTACGCGAAGCGTGAGGGCAAATGTCCAGCACTTACCGGTCGGGGGTGGGTGGGGTCGAGCGCGCGTAGCGCGCGGTCAGACGGCGGAGGTATGCGACGAGCTCCGGCGGTCCG
Organism: Isoptericola luteus; assembly: GCF_020297055.1. Taxonomy (GTDB): domain Bacteria; phylum Actinomycetota; class Actinomycetes; order Actinomycetales; family Cellulomonadaceae; genus Isoptericola; species Isoptericola luteus. Next base: position 41,356 of record NZ_JAIXCQ010000008.1, read on the forward strand.
GTGATGTCGAAGTCCGCGTCGAGCAGTCCCAGGTACACGCCGAGCGTCTCCACGGTGTCGGCTCCGGTGTCCAGCACGCACGTCTGCTCGTCGATGCGTTCGACGACGCCGGCCGCCGGGCTGATCCGCATCCCCACCACCTCGGCAGGGGCGTGCACGGTGACTCGCGTCCGGTATCGCCAGGCGGCGGCGGAGACCCGGCTCGACACGTACGCCGCGACGTCGTCGGGCAGCTCCCGCGGGGCGAACCGCGGACCGGTAGGGATGCGCGGCCGCATCCGGTCGACACGGAAGGTCCGCCAGTCGTCCCGGTCCAGGTCCCACGCGAAGAGGTACCAGCGGCGGCCCCAGTTCACCAGCCGGTACGGCTCGACGGCGCGGACGGTGGCCGCGCCGGAGTTGTCCGCGTAGTCGAACCGGAGCCGCTCGCGGTCGCGGCAGACGGCGGCAATCGCCATCAGGACCTCCGTGTCGACGGTCGGTCCCGTGTCGTCGCGGGGCACAGGCACCGTATAGGTCTGCAGCGTGCTGACCCGGCGGCGCAGCCGGGATGGCAGCACCTTCTCAAGCTTGGCCAGCGCCCGGAGCGACGCCTCCTCGATCCCCGCGATGGCGCCACCCGTGGCCGTGCGGAGTCCGACGGTGACCGCTACCGCCTCGTCGTCGTCGAGCAGCAGCGGCGGCAGGTTCGCACCCGCGCCGAGGCGGTAGCCGCCCACGTTCCCGCGTGTGGCCACGACCGGATAGCCGAGGTCCCGCAGACGCTGGACGTCGGCGCGCACGGTCCGCCCGCTCACCCCGAGCCGCTGGGCCAGCTCGGGACCGGCCCAGTCGCGCGGGAGCTGGAGGAGCGAGAGCAGGCGCAGGAGCCGCGCAGAGGTTTCCAGCATGGCCCAAGATTCGCATTCTATGAGGAAGCAAGTCCTCCTGATGGGCCGCCAGAGTGGGATCCATGGACATCAACGAGTACCGCATCGACATCCCCCAGGCCGACCTCGATGACCTCGACCAGCGCCTCTCCCGCGTGCGCTGGACCAACGAGCTGCCCGACGGCGGCGCCGACTACGGCGTGTCGCTCGAGTACCTGCAGGGTCTGGTCCGGCGCTGGCGCGAGGAGTACGACTGGCGCCGCTGGGAGGCGCGGCTCAACCGATACCCGCAGTTCACCACGACCATCGACGGGCAGAACGTGCACTTCATGCACGTCCGCTCTCCCGAGGCGGATGCGACTCCCCTGCTGCTGACGCACGGCTGGCCGACGACGGTCGTCGAGTACCTGGACGTGATCGACCGCCTGAGCGACCCGCGAGCCCACGGCGGCGACCCGGCCGACGCCTTCCACCTGGTGATCCCGTCGGTGCCCGGCTTCGGATTCTCGGGCCACACCACCGACCGGGGCTGGAGCCGGTACCGGATCGCGAAGGCGTGGGCCGAGCTGATGCACCGCCTCGGGTACGAGCAGTACGGCGCTCACGGCAACGACGGTGGCTCCCTCATCTCGCCCGAGGTCGGCGCTGCGACCCCGAGCACGTCCTCGGGGTGCACGTGACCCAGGTCTTCTCGTTCCCCTCCGGCGATCCCGCCGAGCTGGAGAACCTGTCGCCGGAAGACCGGAAGAATGTCGAGTTCCTGGCGTGGTGGCTGGAGAACGGCGGTGCGTACGACAAGCTGCAGTCGACCGCCCCGCAGACGCTCTCGCACGCGCTCGCGGACTCGCCGGTGGGACAGCTCGGCTGGAACGCGCAGCTGCTCGGCCCGAACCTCGACCCCGACTATGTGCTCACCAACACGATGATCTACTGGCTCACCAACACGGCGGCGTCGTCCGCGCGTCTCTACTACGAGGACTTCCACGCCACGGACAAGCCGACCGAGCCGACCACCGTGCCGCTGGGGCTGGCCAACTTCGCCTGGGACTTCCACTCGATCCGCGCGTTCGCCGAGCGGGACCACAAGAACATCGTGTCGTGGAACGTCTACGACACCGGTTCCCACTTCGCGGCGCACGACGCGCCCGACCTGCTGGTCGACGACATCCGCGGCTTCTTCCGCAGGCTGCGCTGAGGGCCGGTTCCCGGCCCACCGGGAGGAGCTGACTCGGACTGAGGGCGGCTGAGGGAACGGGAAGTCCGCTCCACGTCGTGACCAGCCGCAGACCTCAGAACCAACGAAGATCGCCGAGGCCCGCCCCAGCGACACCAGACACCCGGCGACAACTCACACCACCGGCATCGCGCCGCCCGGAAACGCAGAAAGTCCCGGCCAGGAGGACCTGACCGGGACTTTCTGAAGGGTTCCGGCTCTGAAGCCGAAACCCTCCCCACGTGGGTGGTTCCCGAAAGTCCCTGACCAGCACGTCAACCACCAAGAACTGCACGCCAGGCACACCTCCGAGGCCCTCCCAGGCACACCTCCGGCATCGGCCATCTGACCCGGGGTAACGACGATCTGGACGCGGGCTGCGAACTCGGCCTCATCGGCGAACACCGCCAGAAGCCTGTCACCATGCAACCAGCCGAGCCGACTGTCGATCACACCCGCCGGATCCTCGATGTGCAGCGGCGCCTCGAAGACGAGGTGTGGCAGGACGAGACCCGGCAGGCCCTGCCAAACCTCGCATGTGACCGGCCCGCCGACACCGGGCCTCACGGCGAAGATCTTCGAGCCAGAATCGACGTTCCAGAGCCTCTCCTCTGGAGCCCAGTCAGAGACGTCGCCGTCGGGCTCCCGCAGGATGCTCAGCGATTTGACCTCCTCGTACGACGCGACGTCCATGCCAAGGAGGTGTCGGGGTCAAAGGCACTGGGATCGGCGCTATCTTGGAGATGACCGTGATGGAGGTGGGCCAGGTGGCCAAGAAGATCAGTGCGAGCGGCGCCGCACGGGCAGCCGTCCGCTCGACGAGAGCGTCGGCGGCGCTCGAAGGTCGCGTCGTCAAGTCCACGAAGCGCTCCACGGTCACGGACCGCTACGTCGCCGCGCGCCCCGCACGCACGAAGTGACCGGCCTCGACCCGGACTACGGCAGCACGCCGCTCGACTTCGAGGAGCTGGACGCCCTCCTGCCGGATGTCGCCGAAGCGATCGGCGACCCGCTGACCAAGGCCTCGGTCTACGAGCTGGAGCAGGCTTACGAGGACGCCGTGCGCAGTGCCTTCACGCTACGCGCCGCTACGCGCCGCGGCGGGTGAGCTGCTTCTGGCCGACCTGCTCACCGACCGAGCGCTTCGAGACCTGCATGCTCGCCTTTACGAGAACGTCTGGACCTGGGCGGGCCTGTACCGTCAACGCGAGCTCAGCATCGGCATCGACCCCGTGATGATCGCCGTCGAACTGCGGTCCACGCTCGAGAACCTGCTGTACCGCTGGGAGCACACCTCGGATTGGACCGCCAAACAGCTGGCGATGGCAACACACGCTGAGGCCGTGCGGATCCACCCGTTCGTCGACGGCAACGGCAGGTCCACCCGCCTCCTGGCCGACCTCGTCCTCCTCGCGGCGACGCCCGACGACGAGCCAGCGGTCGTGCTCGACTGGGACCTGGACAAGTCGCTCTACATCCCGGCACTGCGCCGGTTCGACCAGGCTCGCGACCCCAGCGAGCTCACAGACCTGGTCGACCTGGTCGCGGTCGAGGAGGACTGAACGCCACCGACCACGCCGCCGGGAACGACGAAACCCCGACCAGATGAACCGGTCGGGGGTTTCGGGAACGGGTGGCTCCCTGATTCGGGAACTACCTCCACGTGGGTGGTTCCGGGAACCCGCTGACCAGTCAATTCGCTGCGATAGTGCCGATGCCAGGCACATCCCGAATGACCTTCTAGGCACACCCCTAGCGGTCCGATGCGGGAAGCGCCTCACGCCCCGAGGCGCTCGATCGGGAACCACGTGGATAGATCCCACCACTTGCACCCCGGAGGTGCTCTGCGGCTGCGGCCTGACGGTCACCATCGCTAACACCGATCTCGAGCGCGACCGCCAGCGCCACCTGTGGCAGACCAGCGAGTGGGGGCGCTCCTACGACCGCCGCACTCTCGTCGAGGGCCTCTTCGGCAACGTGCGCTACAACGCCAGCAACATCAACCGCGGCTACCTACGCGTCCGCGGCTTCTTCGGCACGGCCTTCCTTCTGGCCCTGGCGATGCTGGGGCTACAACGCCAAGCGCCTCCACCAGTGGTACCTCGAGCGAGATCGCCCCGACCCCTGGCAGGTCGAGCTCGGCGAAGAACCTGAGGCGATCACCCCCGATCCGATCTACCGCACCCGCGGACCCTGACCGCACCGAGCACCACAGCCCACGGCGCACCCGCCGTCACCACCACGAAAGACCATCGGGACCCCGCACGTCCCGAACTGCCCAGTTGACGCCGACGCCCGCCCTTGGCAGCCAGAACCAGCACTAGCGACGTGCCACGAGCGCCTCGCGGCCAGCCACGAACCACCCAGAAACGACAAATCTCCCGCCCGGATCACTCCGGACGGGAGATTCGTTCACACCTGAGCCGTTCCAAGGAAACGGCCCCCACGTGCGCGAGGGGGGAGTTGAACCCCCACGCCCTTTCGGGCACACGGACCTGAACCGTGCGCGTCTGCCTATTCCGCCACTCGCGCGTGCTGCAGAACATTAACACGGCGACGGGGGCGCTCCCCAATCCCTGGGGGCACAGGGGCGCACGTCACACGGCGTCCCGTCGGGAGGCGCTCCGTGACCCCGTCGTGACCGTCCGGGACGGGGTCTGCGCCGACCGTTCGCAGGAAATCCACACCGCACTGGGAGGTCCTGCTGCGCTGCTGCCTACGATCTAGATAGTCTGCCCGCGGATGTTCGGGCGGCGGGAGGAGGTGGCATGGGTGCCTTGGAGCGCTTCGAGAGCAGCGTCGAGCGCATGATGAACAACGCGTTCGCGAAGATCGGTCGCAACAGCGAGATCAAGGCGGTGGAGCTGGCGAGCCGGCTGCGCCGCGAGATCGACGACCGTGCGGCGGTCGTGGGGCGCGACCGAACGGTCGTGCCCAACGAGTTCACCATCGAGCTGTCACCGGCAGACTTCGAGCAGATCGACGCCTGGGGTGCGGAGACGCTGGCCGACGAGCTCGCCACCAACCTCACCGAGTACGCGGTCTCGCAGCACTACGCGTTCGTGGGGCCGGTGAGCGTCTCGTTCGAGGAGCACGAGGACCTCGCGGGCGGACGCTTCCAGCTCCGCTCCGCCACGGTGCGCGGCAACGTCGCGCCTGCCACGTCGGCCGCTCCTTCCACCCGGCACCCGCTGATCGATATCGACGGGCAGCGCTACCTGCTCACCGGCCCCGTCACGGTCATCGGCCGCGACGCGGAGGCGGACATCGTCGTCGACGACCCGGGTGTCTCCCGTCGTCACCTGGAGATCCGCGTGACGCCCGACGGCGTGGTGGCCACCGACATGGGGTCCACGAACGGTCTGTTCGTCGAGGGCCACCAGGTCCCCGCCGCGACCCTCCTGGACGGCAACACCCTGACCATCGGTCGCACCCGCATCATGTTCTGGACCGGCAGCGGTGCCGGCCAGCCGAACGAGGACTGGTGATCTCCCGAGGATGAGCGAGCTGACGTTCACCCTGCTGCGGCTGGGCTATCTCGTGCTGCTGTGGGTGTTCGTGCTCACCGCCATCGCGGTGCTGCGTCGTGACCTGGCGCCACGCGGCGCACCGCGCGGCACGCGGTCGGACCGGCGCCGGGAGGCGGCTCCCACCCCGGGTGCGGCGGCGAGCCCCGCCGCCCCCGCCAAGCCGAAGCGGGGCGCCCCCACGCGACTCGTCGTGACGGCCGGGCCGCTGCTCGGCACGACGCTGCCGCTGTCGACGGCGTCGATCCTCATCGGTCGCGCCCCGGGCTGCACGCTGGTGCTCGACGACGACTACTCGTCGTCGCGGCACGCGCGCATCTTCCCGCAGGGGGACCAGTGGTTCGTCGAGGACCTGGGCTCCACGAACGGCACGTTCATCGGGGACACCCCGGTCACCGGCCCCATCCCGCTCGCCCCGGGGGTCGGCGTCCAGATCGGCCGGTCCGTCGTCGAGCTCCAGGGATGAGCGCCCCGTGACACTCACCCTGCGCTACGCCGCCCGGTCCGACGTCGGGCTCGTGCGGTCCAGCAACCAGGACTCCGCGTACGCCGGCCCGCACCTGCTGGTGGTCGCGGACGGCATGGGCGGGCACGCGGGCGGCGACGTCGCCTCGCGGCTCGCCATCAACGCACTCGCCCCCCTGGACCGCTCGGAGCACGGCCCCGAGCAGGCACTGGCCGACCTCGAGCACACCGTCGAGCGGGCGCGCCAGGACCTCGTGCGCGCGAGCGAGGCCGACCCGGACCTCGTCGGCATGGGCACCACCGTCACGGCGTTGCTGCACACCGGTTCCACGCTCGCGATGGCGCACCTCGGCGACTCGCGCGCCTACCTGCTGCGCGACGGCCGGCTCTCGCAGGTCACCGTCGACCACACGTTCGTGCAGCACCTGGTCGACACGGGTCGCATCTCGCCCGACGAGGCGGAGCACCACCCGCAGCGCAACGTGGTCATGCGGGTGCTGGGCGACTTCGACGTCGACCTCACCCCCGACATGTCCGTGCGCGAGGCCCGGGCGGGCGACCGCTGGCTCCTGTGCTCCGACGGCCTGTCCGGCTTCGTCACCCCGGAGCAGCTCACCGAGGTGCTCGCCGACTCGGAGACGGCCGACGAGGCCGCCGACCTGCTCATCACGCTCGCCATGACGGCGAGCAGCACCGACAACATCACCGTCGTCGTCGCCGACGTGGTGGACTCCGGCGAGGAGGCCGTCCCGGCGGCCGACTCCGAGGTCCAGGTCGTGGGCGCCGCGGCGACGGGCGAGCTGCCCCCGCTGGCCGACCCGCACCCGGACGACGCCGACCCGGCCGCGACGGCCATGGACCCGGACGACGACGACCTCGACGACGAGGACGCGGAGGACGACGACGTCCGCCCGCGGCGCCGCGGACGCCCGTGGCTCACCACGCTCGTCGTCCTCGCGCTGCTCGGCGGCGCCGCATACGGCGTCTGGGCGGCGTACGGGTGGACGCAGCAGCAGTACTACGTGGGTGTCGCGGACGGCGAGGTCGCCGTCTTCCAGGGCATCCCGGCCAGCGCCGGCCCCCTCACCCTGTCCACCGCGATCGAGCTGACGGGGACGCCGGTCGACGAGCTGCCGGACTACTGGGCCAACCAGCTCGACGGCTCGATCCGCGCCTCCTCGGAGGCCGACGCCCGCGAGCGCGCCGAGCGGCTCATCGCCGAGGCGCAGCCGGAACCCGAGGTCACGCCCAGCGTGAGCCCCACGCCCGCCACCAGCCCGTCGCCGAAGTCGTCCCCGAAGACGGCGGACGAGCAGCCCGCGGCGGACGAGACGTCGCCCGGACCGACCGGCAAGGGCCGCAACAACGAGGGATCGAGCGAGTGAGCACGGTCGAGGATTCGCAGGCCGCCCGGACGGTCGCACCGACGGAGCGTCGTCCCGCCCGGGTGGCGGAGCTGTTCCTGCTGGTCCTGGCTCTCGCGGCGGGGATCACCGCGTTCGCCACGGTGGGCAACGCCCTCACGGGCGAGCTGCCGGAGGACTTCTGGCTGAAGAGCTTCCTGCTCGCCGCCGCAGGCCTGGGCATGCACGTGGTGCTGCGCCTGCGCGCACCCTGGGCCGACCAGGTGATCCTGCCCTCGGTCGTGTTCCTGAACGGCATCGGGCTGGCGATGATCCTGCGCCTCGAGATGTCCGGCGCGTCGAACATGCGGGGTGCGAACGCCTGGTCCGGCCTGATGTACACGGCGCTCGGCGCGGCGGTCGCCGCCGTGCTCATCTGGTTCCTGCGCGACCACCGGTGGATCCGCCGGTTCACCTACACGGCCATGCTGGTGGGGCTCGTGCTCGTGGTGCTGCCGCTGTTCCCCGTCATCGGGCAGGAGATCAACGGGGCGCGCATCTGGGTCCACCTCGGCGGCATGTCCATGCAGCCGGCGGAGTTCGCCAAGATCGCGTTCGCCGTCTTCTTCGCCGGGTACCTCGTGGCCAACCGGGACACTCTCGCGCTCGCCGGGCCCAAGGTCATGGGGCTGCAGCTACCGCGCATCCGCGACCTGGGACCGATCCTCATCGTGTGGGCGGCGTCGCTCGGGGTGCTGATCTTCGAGCACGACCTGGGCACCTCGCTGCTGTTCTTCGGGCTCTTCGTCGCCATGCTGTACCTCGCCACCGAACGGTTCAGCTGGGTGCTCATCGGTCTGCTGCTGTTCGGGGCCGGCGCCATCGCGGCGTCGAGCATCTTCACGCACGTCGCGGCGCGCATGGAGGTCTGGCTGCACCCCTTCGACGCGGCCCTGTACAACGCGCCGGGCGGGTCCTTCCAGATCGTGCAGGGCACGTTCGCCCTCGCCGCCGGCGGCATGTTCGGCACCGGCTGGGGCGAGGGCGAGCCGTACCGCGTGCCCTTCGCGTACTCCGACTTCATCTACTCGTCGCTGGGCGAGGAGCTCGGCCTCACGGGCCTGCTCGCGATCCTGCTGGCCTACCTGCTCATCGTGCACCGCGGCCTGCGGACCGCGATCGCGGTCCGCGACGGGTTCGGCAAGCTGCTGGCCGGCGGTCTCGCCTTCGTGATGGCGCTGCAGATCTTCACCGTCGTCGGTGGCATCACCCGCATCATCCCCCTGACGGGCCTGACCCTGCCGTTCATGGCGCAGGGTGGCTCGTCGCTGCTCGCGAACTGGATCGTGATCGCCCTGCTCCTGCGCGTCTCAGACATCGCCCGCCGTCCGTCGTCGCTGCCCGTGCGCGGCACGGTCGCCGCCGGCGGTGCCATGCACGACCCGATCGTCGTCGGCGCCGCCGGGGGCACGCCCGGCACCGGCACGCCGGTCGCCGGCACCCCCGTCCGCCGCTCGGCCGGCGAGGTGACCGGAGCGGCGCCGTCGTCGCACCCCACCGAGATGATCACGCCGGCGCAGCCCGACACCCGGCCGGGTGAGCGCTCGTGAACACCACCACGCGCCGGCTCGCGAGCGTCGTCATGGTCATGTTCCTGGCTCTGATGGTCTCGACCACGTGGATCCAGTTCTTCCAGGCCGACGAGCTCAACGACGACAACCGCAACATCCGCAAGCTCCACGCGCAGTTCGGCACGGACCGCGGGCCCATCGTCGTGGGCGGGGACGCCATCGCGCTCTCCACCCCTGTGGACGACGAGTTCGGCTACCAGCGCGAGTACACGGACGGCAAGCTCTACTCGCCGCTGACCGGGTTCTTCTCCCTGGTCAACGGCACCACCGGTATCGAGGACGCGAAGAACGACTTCCTCAACGGGCAGGCGGACGCGCTCTGGGTGGACCGTCTGCAGAACCTGCTCACGGGCGCCACCCCGCAGGGTTCCTCCGTGGAGCTCACGATCGACCCCGCGGCGCAGAAGGCCGCCTGGGACGCGCTCGGCGACCAGCGCGGTGCCGTCGTCGCGCTCGACCCGTCGACGGGCGCCATCCTCGCGATGGTGTCCAAGCCGTCGTTCGACCCCAACGAGCTCGCGACGCACGACACGAAGGCTGCGAGCGACCGGTACACCGAGCTCCTGAACGACGACAGCAGGCCGCTGATCAGCCGCGCGACCGCGGAGTCGTACCCGCCCGGATCCACGTTCAAGCTGGTCACCACCGCCGCCGCGCTCGAGAGCGGCGACTTCACGCCGAGCACCGTCGTCGACGCCCCGTCGACGTACACCCTCACGGGGACGTCGACCAAGGTGGGCAACTACGCCGGTACCTCGTGCTCAGGCTCGGGCGAGATGTCGCTCGCGGACGCCGTGCGGATCTCCTGCAACACGACGTTCCTCGGCCTCGCCGGCGACCTCGGCGACGAGGCGATGCAGGAGCAGGCGGAGAAGTTCGGGTTCAACGAGCCGTTCTACGTCCCGTTCCCGGCAGCGGCCAGCGGCTACCCCACGCCGCCCGACACCGCGGCGCTCGAGCTCAGCGGCATCGGGCAGGGAAGCGTCAAGGCGACCCCGCTGCAGATGGCGATGGTCTCCGCCGCCATCGCCAACGGCGGCGAGCTCATGGAGCCGTACAGCGTGGACAAGATCCGTGACGCGCAGCTCGAGGTCGTCGAGGAGACGTCTCCGACGAGCCTCGGCCAGGCGGTCTCGGAGAAGACGGCCGAGCAGCTCACCGACATGATGGTCAGCGTCGTCGAGGACGGCTCCGGGACGACGGCGCAGATGTCCGGCGTCTCGGTGGCGGGCAAGACCGGCACGGCACAGCACGGTGCCGACACGTCCAAGACCGACCCGCACGTCTGGTTCACCTCCTTCGCCCCCGCGGACGACCCGAAGGTCGCCGTCGCCGTCGTCGTGGAGAGTGGCGGCGACCTCGGCGGGCAGGCCACCGGCGGGTCCGTCGCGGCCCCCATCGCCAAGGCCGTCATGGATGCGGTGCTGAACGGATGAGGCCGACGGTGGGGCTCGCGCTCGGCGACCGGTACCGGCTCACGCGCCGGATCGCCGTCGGCGGCATGGGCGAGGTGTGGGTCGCCGACGACGGCTACCTCGGTCGCGAGGTCGCCGTGAAGGTGCTGCGCGAGGAGTACACGGGCAACGAGGACTTCCTGCGCCGGCTGCGCACCGAGGCCCGCAACAGCGCGGCGCTCAGCCACCCGAACATCGCGCAGATGTACGACTACGGCGAGCAGGACGGCGCCGGGTTCCTCGTCATGGAGCTTGTGCTCGGCGAGCCGCTCGCGGACCTGCTCGAGCGCGAGCCGGTGGTCTCCCCGCGCAAGCTGCTGCCGATCCTCGCGGCCACGGCCCGCGGCCTGCACCACGCGCACCTGGCGAAGGTGGTGCACCGCGACGTCAAGCCGGGCAACATCCTGCTGGAGCACGGCGGGAACGTGAAGATCACGGACTTCGGTGTCTCCCTCGCCGCGAACCAGGCACCGATGACCGCGACTGGCATGGTGATGGGCACGGCCCAATACCTCTCGCCGGAGCAGGCGGTGGGCCAGGCGGCCACCGCCGCCTCCGACCTGTACGCCCTCGGGATCGTCGCGTACGAGGCGACGGCCGGGAAGCGGCCGTTCACCGGCTCCACGCCCGTGGACATCGCCGTCGCGCACGTCAACGCGCAGGTCCCGCCCCTGCCGACGCACGTGCACCCGGGTCTGTCGTCCGTCATCGAGCGCATGCTGGAGAAGGACCCGTCCCGCCGTCCCACGTCCGCCGCGAAGCTCGCCGACGAGCTCGAGGAGCTCGCCCGGGACATCGCGCAGGACCCGCTCGGCGCCAGGTCCCGCGCGGCACGGCGTGCCGCGTCCACCCGCAGCCCGGGCGCCCGCGCCCCGCGGCCGGTCCCGGCGCACGCGGCCCCGTCCGGCGGGCAGGCGGGGCCGCCCACCCCCGTGTCGCCCACACCCGCCGTGGAGCGTCCCCGCGGGGCGCCCTTCGCCCCCGCCGCGCGCTCGGGCGCCCCGTCCAAGGCGCCGTCGGACGCGCCCTCGACGACGGACCCGGACCTCGATGACGCCGTGGACGCCGCCCCGGAGCCGCGCGCACGGGCGTACCCGCTGCGTCGCGACGTGCGCGCCGGGGCCCACGATCAGCGCCGGCCCCAGACTCCCCGGAGCGCGCCGTCGGCCGCCGCCCCGCCCAAGCGCACGTCCACCACGACCGGCCAGCGGTTCGGGCCGCTGGGCCGCATGTCCTGGCCACTGCTCGCCCTCATCGGCCTGCTCGCGGTGCTGCTCCTCGCCACCCTGGTGCAGAGCCTCACGTCCGGGGACGGCTCGGCCGCGGCCGTGATCCTCGCGCTGCCCCTGGCCTCGGCCCGCCGACGCCTGCATACCCCCTATGCTGCGGAGGCAGGCCCGCCGTCGGGCCCGCACGACACCGGCCCGCACCCGGCCGGCTCCCTCACGACCGGTTCGACGGCGGCCGGTACGACGATGTCCGGCCGTGACCACACGACCGTGCACGCGAGCGTCGGTCCCGACTCTGGGATGATGCTCCGAGAGCCGTCGCGCGCCCCGCGCGCGACCATGACCGAGAAGGACATCTGAGTGGTGGACAACACGCCCCGGGTACTCGCGGGCCGGTACGAGGTCGGTGAGCTCATCGGCCGCGGTGGCATGGCCGAGGTGCACATCGGGCACGACACCCGCCTCGGTCGCACCGTCGCGATCAAGGTCCTGCGGTCCGACCTCGCGCGGGACCCGTCGTTCCTCGCCCGCTTCCGGCGCGAGGCGCAGTCCGCGGCCGCGCTCAACCACCCGGCCATCGTCGCGGTCTACGACACCGGCGAGGACACGCACACGGACACGCAGGGCGCGTCCGTGCACGTGCCGTTCATCGTCATGGAGTACGTCGAGGGCCACACCGTCCGCGACATCCTGCAGGACGGCGCGGCCGTGCCGATCGAGGAGGCCGTGGAGATCACGGCGGGCATCCTCAGCGCGCTCGAGTACTCGCACCATGCCGGCATCGTCCACCGCGACATCAAGCCCGCGAACGTCATGATCACGCCCACCGGCGCGGTCAAGGTGATGGACTTCGGCATCGCGCGTGCCATGGCCGACTCGGCCGCGACCATGACGCAGACGCACGCCGTCATCGGCACCGCGCAGTACCTCTCGCCGGAGCAGGCTCGCGGCGAGCAGGTCGACACCCGCAGCGACCTGTACTCCACCGGCTGCGTGCTCTTCGAGCTGCTCACCGGCCGACCGCCGTTCATCGGCGACTCGCCCGTCGCCGTGGCGTACCAGCACGTGGGGCAGGCCCCGCAGCGGCCGAGCGAGATCGCCTCCGACGTGCCGGAGGTGCTCGACCGCGTCACCCTCAAAGCGCTGACGAAGGACCGTGAGGCGCGCTACTCCACCGCGGCGGAGTTCCGCGCCGACCTCGAGTCCGCGGTGCGGGGCGGGGCGGTGACGGCGCCGCTCATCGGCGCTGCCGCGGCCGGCGCCGCGACCACCCAGCTCATGGGCCAGCAGGGGGCGGGCACCCAGGTCATGGACCCCGCCTCCCCGTGGGGATCCACGGGCGCGCTCGGGGTGACGCCGGACGGCGCCCCTGGCGAGCCGGAGGAGGAGAAGAGCCGCAAGGGGCTCATGTGGGCGCTGATCGCGATCGGCGTGATCGCCATCGCCACGCTCATCACGATTCTCGTCATCAACGGCGGTGACGACACGCCCGAGACCGTCGCCGTCCCGGTGCTCGAGCAGACGATCACGCCGGCGGAGGCCAAGGAGCGGATCGAGGGGGCCGGACTCGTCTACGACGAGGCCCGCGACACGGACTCCACCGAGAAGGAGGACACCTTCCTCGGCCAGAGCCCCGAGGGCGGCGCGACCGCCGAGAAGGGCTCCACCGTCACCGTGACCTTCTCCGCGGGCCCCAACACCGTCGCCGTCCCCGAGGTCGCCGGACTCTCCGAGGACGACGCCCGGGAGGCGATCGAGGAGGCCAACCTCGTCGTCGGCGACGTGGAGCGTGAGGACAGCAGGTCCGTCGAGGAGGACGACGTCATCCGGACGGAGCCCGAGGAGGGCAAGGCAGTCACCGCGGGCGACTCGATCGACCTCTTCGTGTCGACCGGTCAGGTCACCCTGCCGAACCTCGTCGGCAAGTCGGAGTCCAGCGCCACGGCGGCGCTCGACGAGCTCGACCTCGACGCACAGACCAGCACCGAGGAGAGCGACGAGGAGCCGGGCACCGTCATCCGGCAGGAGCCCAGCGCCGGGTCGGTACCGCAGAACTCCAGCGTCCGGCTCATCATCGCCAAGGAGGCCGCCCCGGAGACCAGCCAGGTCCCCAACGTGGTCGGGATGACGAACGAGGAGGCCGTCGAGTCCATCGGGGGGAGCGCCCTGAGCCCCTTCCCGTCGACGGCACCGTCCGACACCGTCTGCCCCAACATCGTCATCAGCCAGGACCCGGAACCCGGCACGGAGCTCGAGCTGAGCAGCCGGGTGAGTTACGTCGTCTCGACCGGCCCGGGCGAGAACTGCGGTGACGACGGCGGCGGGACCGACCCGTCCGGCCCCCCGGACGACGGCGGCGACGACGGCGGTCTGCTCGGTTCCGGCACGGAGGACCAGGGCTAGCACGAACGACCGGAACGACGCGGCGCCCGGATCCTGAGGTCCGGGCGCCGCGTCGTTCCGTGCTGCGTCGTTCCGTGCTGCGTCGTTCCGTGCTGCGTCGTGGCCGGGCGGCGAGCGGTCAGCTCTGGTGGACGAGGGGGGCCATGCCGCGCGACCGCTCCACCGCGCCATCGTCCCCGCACACGGCGAGCCAGTTGGCGAGCAGCCGGTGGCCGCCCTCGGTGAGCACCGACTCCGGGTGGAACTGCACCCCGTGGAGCGGCAGCTCCCGGTGCTGCACGCCCATGACGACTCCCGACGCCGTGGTGCCGGTGACCTCGAGCTCGGCCGGCACCGTCTCCGGGAGCACGGCGAGCGAGTGGTAGCGGGTCGCGGTGAACGGCGTGGCAAGACCGTCGAGCACCCCGTCGCCGTCGTGCTCCACGAGGCTCGTCTTGCCGTGCATGAGCTCGGGCGCGTGCGCGACGGTGGCCCCGTAGACCTCGGCGAGCGCCTGGTGCCCCAGGCAGACCCCGAGCATCGGCGTGCGCGACCGCGCGCAGGCGCGGATGACGTCCTCCGACGCGCCGGCCTCCTTGGGCGTACCCGGACCGGGCGAGACGAGCACGCCGTCGAACGCCGTCCCGTCCTCGTCGTGGAAGACGCCGTCCGCGTCGGGCTCGGGCACGGCGTCGTTGCGCACGACGACCGTGCGTGCCCCGAGCTGGTCGAGGTAGCCGACGATCGTGTAGACGAACGAGTCGTAGTTGTCGACCACGAGGATCCGCGGTCCGGTGACGGGGGCTTCGGTCATGATGTGCTCGCCTCGACGGTGTTGTCGTTCATGGGGACGTACTCGGAGGCCCACGGGAACACCCACTCGAAGCAGGCCGCCACGAGCGCGACCACCAGCACGAGCAGGATGACCACCCGCAGCCACACGGGACCGGGGAGTACACGCCAGAGTGCTCCGTACACCTAGGACACCTCCTGGAGGGGCGTGGTGGCCGCGGCCGTGCCGGACGGCTCGATCCCGGCGTCGAGCAGCTCGGCCGGCGTGCCCTCCTCCACGGGCGCCCAGTAGTCGAGCTCGCCGTGCACGATGTAGCGCTGGGCCGCCGAGTACATCGGGTGGCACGCGGTCATGGTCATGAACCGCTGGGTGAGCTCCGGGATCTCCTCGCCGGGCATGAGGCCGGGCACCGGGGAGATCACCTCGATCTGGGACGGGTTGACGATCTGGTGGCTCGTGACCCGGTAGACGTACCAGGTGTCTGCGGTCCGGACCACGAGCGGGTCCCCCTCGGTGAGGTCCGCGACCTGGTGGTACGGCTTGCCGTACGTGGTGCGGTGCCCCGCGGAGGCGAAGTTGCCCACGTCCCCGGGCATGGCGGTCTCGGGGTAGTGCCCGATGCCGAGGCGGTCGAGGATGCTCGCCTTGTCCACCCCCTGGGCGATGGGCTCGACATAGTCCTCGCCGAACCGCGGCACGTAGAGCTTGGCGAAGACCTCACCGGTCTCCGGCTCGTCCATCACCGGCGGGTCCTCGCGGTGCTCGGACGCGACGGCAGGACCGGCGTCGTCCTCCACGATCACGGGAGGCTCGGGCCACTCGAGCTCGGCCAGGACCTGCTGGTGCACGCGGTCGGCCTGGACGTCCGTCCACCACAGCTGCCAGACGACGAACAGGCCCAGCACCACGCCCGCCGTGATGAACAGCTCGCCGATCACGCCGACGACGGTGCTCACCGCGCCGCGCCGCGGCGCCGGGCGCCCGTGCAGGGCTGAGCTGGCGCGCGGGCTCGGGCCGCGCGCGTGGGCGGGGGCGCGCCGGCCGTCGCTCACGAGAACACGTCCGTGTCGTCGGGGGCCGTCGCGTACTGCAGCTCGGAGCTCCCGGTGTACGCCGGGAGCTCGAGGTCAGTCGACGACGCGACCGACCAGCCGAGGGCGACCCAGTCCACGTACTGCCGGTAGATGTCCACACCGGGGGAGGCGTCGAGGGCGGCCTGGAGCTGGTCCGGGTCGCCGACGGCCTCGATGACGTACGGCGGGGAGAAGACCTTGCCGTGCAGCAGCAGGATGTTGCCGGAGCACCGGAACGCCGAGGTGGAGGTGACCCGTTCGCCCTGGAGCGTCATCGCCTCGGCGCCGCCGGCCCACAGGGCGTTGATGACGTGCTGGATGTCCTGCTGGTGGACGACGAGGTCGTCGACGCGCACGCCGGAGATGGACCGGCTCGACGCCGGGGCGTCGTCGAGCG
This sequence comes from Isoptericola luteus, assembly GCF_020297055.1. Lineage (GTDB taxonomy): Bacteria > Actinomycetota > Actinomycetes > Actinomycetales > Cellulomonadaceae > Isoptericola > Isoptericola luteus. The sequence goes on from NZ_JAIXCQ010000008.1 coordinate 57,732, forward strand.
AGACCGTCAGGCCGGGGCCGTCGACGGGCAGCGCCCCGGAGACCACCGACTCGCGTGCGACGAGGTTCGCGGCCCGCTCGGGCAGGTCGGCGTTCGCCTGCTCGCCGAGGTCCTCGATCTCGGCCTCGAGAGAGTTCATCCGGTCCGCGAGCTCGCTGACCCGCTCGGACTCGGAACTCACGACCTCCGCGAGGTCCTGCGGGGCGCGGCTGTCACCGGCGTCGGCAAGCCGCGCGCTCGTGCTGAAGAGCAGCCCGGCAGAGGCCAGGACGCACGTGACCGACAGGGTCGACCGCAGTCGTCGGTTCATGTGGGCCCCTTTCTGCCACGCTCGCCGGTTGTTCCGGACCGGACCACCGGTCCCGCAGGGTCCTGTCGACGACTACGCTAGTCGACGGAACCGTAGACGTCGGCGGGCGACCGCCCTCCGACCGTCGCCCCGCACGCCCGGACAGGAGCCTTCCCGTGCCCGAGTCGAAGTCCCGCAAGAAGAAGGTCGTTCCCGCCGGTCCGGCGGAGACGGCCTCGGCCAAGCCGCAGGGCAACCCGCGCTGGCTCGTGCCCACCATGCTCGGCCTCATGCTGGCCGGTCTCGCGTGGATCGTCACGTACTACCTCACCGCACCCGGCATGGGCCTACCCATCCCGGCGCTCGGCGGATGGAACCTGGCGGTCGGCTTCGTGCTCATCATCGCCGGGTTCGGTCTCACCACACGCTGGCGCTGACGCGCCCCGGTCTACCGTCGAGAGTTCCACGGGTGTAGTTCCACAGCTGTGAGCAACCCTGTGGACGACGGTCAGAGCAGGCCGATGGACGTGTACTTCCAGACCGTGGCGGCGACGAGGACGACGCCGACCAGAGCGGGCACCGCCCACCCCACGAGCCGCTGGCGTTCGCGGGGCGCCCAGGCGTAGGCGGCGCCGATGGCGAGCCCGACGACGAGCCCGCCCACGTGCGCCTCCCAGGCGATCCCGGGGACGAAGAACGGGATCGCCATGTTGATGGCGATGAGCACGACGATCTGCGTCGCACTGCGCCCCGTGCGCCGCAGCACCGGGATGATCGCGCCGAACAGGCCGAAGACGGCGCCCGAGGCCCCGACCACCTCCGTGGTCCAGCCCTCGTAGGTCGGCGGGGTCAGCAGCAGCACGCCCACCGAGCCGCCGACGGCGGCCAGGACGTAGAGCGCCACGAAGCGCGCCCTCCCGAAGGCCTGCTCGAGGAACGGCCCGAGGAGCCAGAGCGCATACATGTTGAACAGGATGTGCATGATGCTGGTCGAGTGCAGGAACGCCGCGGTGAGGAACCGCCACGGCTCCACCGACCCCGCGTACGGGCTGTAGGCCCACTGGGATGTCCACAGGCCGGCGGTCACGAGCTGCAGCACCCAGCTCACGACGCAGATCCCGATGATCGTCAGGGTGACGACCGGGCGACCGCCCCGGACGGTCCCGCCGAAGATCGTCCGCGTGGCCGGCATCTGGCGCGCGGCCTGCGCCACGCAGTCCACGCACTGGATCCCCACGGCCGCGGGCCGCTGGCACTCGGGGCACGTCGGCCGGCCGCAGCGCTGGCAGCGCACGTAGGAGACCCGGTCGGGGTGCCGCGGGCAGACCGGCGGCGCCCCGGCCCGGCCGGGCTGCGCGGCGGGTGGCGGTGTCGAGATGGCTCGGCCCTCCGGGTCGATCCCGTGGTGAGCGGGCGTCGGGCCCGCTTCCGATCCCGGAAGCAGGCCCGACGCCCCCCACAGCGTGAACGGGGTGTCAGTCCTCGATGGTGACGCTGTTGATGACGATGTCCGTCTTCGGGCGGTCACCGGGGCGCGTCGGCGTGTTGCCGATCGCGTCGACGACGGCGCGGGACTCGTCGTCCGCGACCTTGCCGAAGATCGAGTGCTTGCCGGTGAGCCACGGGGTCGCGGCCGTGGTGATGAAGAACTGCGAGCCGTTGGTGCCCTCGACCGCGCCCGTCACGGGGTTGCGGCGCTTGCCCGCGTTCGCCATCGCGAGGATGTACTTCTCCGTGAAGGCGAGCTCCGGGTGGATCTCGTCGTCGAAGGTGAACCCGGGGCCGCCCGTCCCGGTGCCCAGCGGGTCCCCGCCCTGGATCATGAAGTTGTCGATGACACGGTGGAAGATCACGCCGTCGTACAGGGGGTCGTTCCGCTCGGCGCCCGTGCTCGGGTCCGTCCACGTCTTGGTGCCCTTCGCGAGACCGACGAAGTTGTCGACGGTCTTGGGCGCGTGGTTCGGCAGCAGCTCGATCCGGATGTCACCGGCCGTGGTGTGGAGGGTTGCGAACATGACGTCATCCTCTCACCGATCACCCCTCGGCCGCGTCTGCGCACCTCCTCCACGGACCCGCCGCAGCGTGCCCCTGCAGGCCGTGCGACCTGGTGGCAGAGTGGGCCCATGGTGCGAAAGAGCGTCGGCGACAGTGCCAAGGACATCAGCAAGGACCTCAACTCGAAGCTCGCCTCGGTGACCGAGAAGGTCGACACCGAGAAGATCAGGGACTCCGCGACAGAGGCCGCGGCCGTCCTGGTCGACGTCGGCGCACGAGCTGCCGGCGGCGCGAAGGACAAGGCCGGTCAGGCCAAGGAATGGGCGGAACCGCGCATGGAATCGTTCCTCGAGTGGCTCACGCCGCGTGCCGAGAAGGCATGGCAGGACAGCGTGCGGGCCGCGGCGCCGCGCGTCGAGAAGGCGGCCGAGGCGGCCGGTCCGATGGTCGACACCGCGCATGACAAGATCGTGGACGACTACCTGCCTCGCGTCGTGTCGGCGTTCAACGACGCCGCCGCGCGGGCGGGCGCCGTCGCGGGGGCGGCTGCGGTCGCAGCGGCCGACGCCGCGCAGGACGCGGGCAAGAAGGCCGGCAAGCGGGCCGCGAAGCGGGCGCACGAGGCGGCCAAGGCCGCCGACAAGGCGGCCGCGAAGGCCGCCAAGGAGGCCGAGAAGGGCTCGGGCAAGGGCAAGGGACTCTTCTGGTTCCTCGCGCTGCTCGGTGCCGCCGCGGCCGGCTACACGTTCTGGCGCCGCGCCCAGCCGCAGAACGACCCCTGGGCCGAGCCGTGGGAGCAGGCTGCCAAGCCCGACTACGACGGCGCGGCACGCGACGCGCGGCACGCGGCCGCTGACGCCGCAGAGGCCGTGGGCGAGGCCGCGGGCCACGCCGTCGCCCGCGGGCGCGAGGTGGCGGACAAGGGCCGCGAGGCCGCGGAGGACGTGACCGAGAAGGTCACCGAGGCCGTGGACAAGGCCAAGGACCGGGCGACCGGCGCCGTGGACAAGGCCACGGACGCCGCGAAGAAGGCCACGTCCCGCGGCCGCGCCGGCACCGCCCGCAAGGAGGACGGCGCGCCCACCCCGACGCCGACCACCTCGACCGGGACCACCCCGAGCGGGGCCACCTCGAGCGGGGCCAGCTCGGCCGACACCGCCGGGAAGGACGCCGCGCCCAAGCCGGTGACGCCGAAGAGCACCGCGCCCAAGCCCGGGGCTCCGAAGGACGACACGTCCGGCGGGGGCACGAAGAGCTGACCACGCCTCCGCACCGGGCGGGACGACGAAGGCCCTGCCGCACCCGAGGTGCGGCAGGGCCTTCGTCCGTTCTGGTGGAGCCAAGGGGACTCGAACCCCTAACCCCCTGCTTGCAAAGCAGGTGCGCTACCAATTGCGCCATGGCCCCCGGCGAGCGAGGTGTCAGTCGATCGTGTCGGTGACCTCGGACCACAGGTCACGGTCGGCGGCATCCTCGTTGAGCCGGCGCCAGACGAGGTAGCCCGCGCCGAGCGCGAGCAGGAGGACGAACAGCTTCTTCACGAGAACCTCCTCGTCACGGCCCTTCGGGCCGTGCCTGTCGTGGCCCGGGCCGGTGCGACCTGGAGTGGGGCTAGGAGGACTTGAACCTCCGACCTCTTCCTTATCAGGGAAGCGCTCTAACCGTCTGAGCTATAGCCCCATGCACGTGCTCCGGGGAACGCGTGCAGCACGGAACATTACCGTACGCGGACGCCCGCTCCCAAACCGGGGCGGGCGTCCGCGGGTGTGACGTCGGTCCCGCTCACTCGTCGGTGAGCGTGAGGTGCACACCGCCCACGAGCGCCGCCGTGACGTTGTACAGGATGGCCATGATCGTGGCGATCGCGGTGAGCAGGACGATGTCCACGATGGCGATGAGGACAGCGACCGACACGATCCGGTCGAACGCGATGAACTGGACGATGTTCAGCGTGCCGTTGCCGATGGTCTGCTGCAGGAAGTCCTGGATCGTGGCGAACGTGCCCATGTCGTTCAGCACGTACCAGACGACCATCGTCGCGACGACCGTGATGAGGCCGATCGCGACCGAGAGCAGGAACGCGAGCTTCATGACGGACCACGGGTCCACGCGGGAGACGGAGAGCCGCACCCGTCGCGGCCCGGCCTCGCGCGCCGCGGCGGCCGAGACCTCCGCGGTGCCGAGCGGCGCTGTCGTGCCGCCGACGCCACCCGCGGAGTAGTGCATCTGGGGCCTCGGCTCGGCCGAGGCCTGCGGGCGCTTGGTGCCGGTCGTGGGCTTCGCCTTCGCGGCGGGGGCGGGCTGGTCCGTGGTGCCCGCGGCGCGTGACGACCCGTCCGGGATGGCCGACTGCACCTTCTTGGCCGCGGAACGCGCAGCGGCCAGCGCGGCGGCGGCCGCCTTGACGGCCCCCTCCTTCACCGGCGACGAGCCCGTCGTGCTGCCGGGCGGCGGGGGCGGCGGGTCGACCTTGGCCGGCGCGCTCACCTTCATCGGCGCGCTCATCGGCACCGGGCTCTTGCGGTGCGTCTGCTCGTCGATCTCGGAGCCGTGGTGCGCCGCCGGCACCGACGTGGCGCTCGTCGACCCGCCCGACGCGGTGTTCTCCGTCATCAGTCCTCGTCCCCGCTGCTCTTCTGCTCGTCGGCGGCCTGTCCGTCCACGCTAACCGACTCCTCGTTCTCCGACTCCTCGTCGGCGCGTCGCTCGACGTTGCGGGCCACGGCGATGATGCGGTCCCCCTTGTCGGGCTTGGCGAAGGTGACGCCCTGCGTGGTGCGGCCGGTGAGGTTCACCCCTGCCACAGCGGACCGCACGATCTTGCCACGCTCCATGATCACGAGCACCTCGTCATCAGACTCCGTGACCAGGGCCCCCACGAGGTCTCCACGAGCCTCCACAAGGTTCGCCACCTTGATGCCGAACCCGGCCCTGCCCTGCACCCGGTACTCGGTGATCCGCGTGCGCTTGGCGAAGCCGCCCTCGGTGACCACGAACAGCTCGGTGCCGGGCGTCACGACGTCCGCGTTGAGCAGCTCGTCGTCGTCGCGGAACTTCATGCCGGTGACGCCGGACGTCGCACGACCGAGCGGGCGCAGGGTGTCGTCGTCGGCGGGGAACCGGATCGACTGCCCCTTGCGGGACACGAGGATGAGGTGGTCGTCGGCGTTGACCAGGCGAGCCGCCACGAGCTCGTCGGGCGTCCCGTCCTCGTCCTCGCGCAGGTTGATGGCGATGAGGCCGCCCGAGCGCGGCGAGTTGTACTCCCCGAGGCGCGTCTTCTTCACGACGCCGCGGCGGGTGGCGAGGACGAGGTAGTCGGCCGCCTCGTAGTCGGGCAGGTCGAGCACCTGAGCGATGCGCTCGCCCGGCTGGAACGCGAGCATGTTCGCCACGTGCTGGCCCTTGGCGTCGCGCCCGCCCTCGGGCAGCTCGTACCCCTTGGCACGGTAGACGCGGCCGAGGTTCGTGAAGAACAGCAGCCAGTGGTGCGTCGTCGTGACGAAGAAGTGCTCGACGATGTCGTCCTCGCGCAGCGCCGCCCCGCGGACGCCCTTGCCGCCGCGCCGCTGGGCACGGTAGCTGTCCGAGCGGGTGCGCTTCGCGTACCCGCCGCGGGTGATCGTGACGACGACCTCTTCCTCGGGGATGAGGTCCTCGATCGACATGTCGCCGTCGTACGGGAGCACCGTCGTGCGGCGCTCGTCGCCGAAGCGGTCGACGACGGTGTCCATCTCGTCGCCGACGATCGTGCGCTGCCGCTCCGGCTTGGCCAGGATGTCCTCGTAGTCCTTGATCTGGCGCTCGAGCTCGGCGTGCTGGTCGATGATCTTCTGCCGCTCGAGGGCGGCCAGACGGCGCAGCTGGAGCGCGAGGATCGCGTTGGCCTGCTGCTCGTCGACGTCGAGGAGCTCCATCAGCCCGGTGCGGGCCTGCTCGGCGTCGGGGGAGCGGCGGATCAGCGCGATGACCTCGTCGAGCGCGTCCAGCGCCTTGAGGTACCCGCGCAGGATGTGGATCTCGCGCTCGGCCTCGGAGAGCAGGTACTCCGTGCGGCGTCGGACGACGTCGATCTGGTGCGTCGTCCAGTGCCGGATGAAGGCGTCGAGGCTGAGCGTGCGCGGCACCTCGTCGACCAGGGCCAGCATGTTCGCGCCGAACGAGTGCTGGAGCTGCGTGTGCTTGTACAGGTTGTTGAGGACGACCTTGGCGACGGCGTCGCGCTTGAGCACGATGACGAGGCGCTGGCCCGTGCGGCCCGAGGTCTCGTCGCGGATGTCGGCGATGCCGGCGATCTTGCCGTCGTTGACCAGGTCGGCGATCTTGCTGGCCAGGCTGTCCGGGTTGACCTGGTAGGGCAGCTCGGTGATGACCAGGCAGATGCGGTTCTGGATCTCCTCGACGTTCACGACGGCCCGCATCGTGATGGAGCCGCGCCCCGTGCGGTACGCCTCCTCGATGCCCTTGGTGCCGAGGATCTGCGCGCCGGTGGGGAAGTCCGGCCCCTTGATGCGCTGCATGAGCGCGGCCAGGAGCTCCTCCCTGGTGGCCTCCGGGTGGGCGAGGTGCCAGCGCACGCCCTCCGCGACCTCGCGCAGGTTGTGCGGCGGGATGTTCGTGGCCATGCCGACGGCGATGCCGGCCGACCCGTTCACCAGCAGGTTGGGGAACCGGGCCGGCAGGACGACGGGCTCCTGGGTGCGGCCGTCGTAGTTGTCCTGGAAGTCGACCGTGTTCTTCTCGATGTCCCGGACCATCTCGAGCGCCAGCGGCGCCATCCGGCACTCGGTGTACCGCGGCGCCGCGGCAGGGTCGTCGCCGGGGGAGCCGAAGTTGCCCTGCCCCGCGACCAGCGGGTAGCGCAGCACCCAGTCCTGGACCAGGCGCACGAGCGTGTCGTAGATCGCCGTGTCACCGTGCGGGTGGAACTTGCCCATGACGTCGCCGACCACGCGGGAGCACTTGGAGTACGCCCGGTCGGGGCGGTAGCCGCCGTCGTACATCGCGTACAGCACGCGCCGGTGCACCGGCTTGAGCCCGTCCCGCACGTCCGGCAGCGCGCGGCCGACGATGACGCTCATCGCGTAGTCGAGGTAGCTGCGCTGCATCTCCAGCTGCAGGTCGACCTGCTCGATGCGCCCGTGGTGCACCGCGACGGCACCGTCCGCCTGCGCGGGGATCTCCTCGCCGGGTGCGCCGTCCGTCATGTCTGGGCCGGGAGTCTCGTCGGTCACCATCTACCTCTTTCTCTTCCTGCGCCGCCGGGGCGCGGGTCCTGTCGTCCTCGAACTACCGGTACAACGGCGCACAGGTGGTCTGTACACCGACGTACCCCGCTAGATGTCGAGGAAGCGGACGTCCTTGGCGTTGCGCTGGATGAAGCTGCGGCGGGACTCGACGTCCTCGCCCATGAGCACGGAGAAGATCTCGTCCGCGGCGGCCGCGTCGTCCATGGTGACCTGCAGCAGCGTGCGGTTCTCGGGGTCCATCGTGGTGTCCCACAGCTCGGTGTAGTCCATCTCGCCGAGGCCCTTGTACCGCTGGATGCCGTTGTCCTTCGGGATCCGCTTCCCCGCCGCGATGCCCTCCTTGAGGAACGCGTCGCGCTCCCGGTCGGAGTACACGTAGTCGTGCGGGGAGTTCGACCACTTGAGCCGGTACAGCGGCGGCTGCGCCAGGTACACGTGACCGTGCTCGATGAGCGGGCGCATGTAGCGGAACAGCAGCGTGAGCAGCAGGGTGCAGATGTGCTGGCCGTCGACGTCGGCATCGGCCATGAGCACGATCTTGTGGTACCGCAGCTTGGCGATGTCGAAGTCCTCGCCGATGCCCGTGCCGAACGCCGTGATGAGCGCCTGGACCTCGGTGTTGGAGAGCGCACGGTCGAGCCGCGCGCGCTCCACGTTGAGGATCTTGCCGCGCAGCGGAAGGATCGCCTGGTTGTGCGGGTTGCGCCCGCGGACGGCGGAGCCGCCGGCGGAGTCGCCCTCCACGATGTAGATCTCGCAGTCCTCGGGCCGGTTCGACTGGCAGTCCTTGAGCTTGCCGGGCATCCCGCCCGAGCTCAGGACCCCCTTGCGGCGGGTGGCCTCGCGCGCCTTGCGCGCCGCGATCCGCGCTTGCGACGCCTGGATCGCCTTGCGGATGATGTCGCGCGCCTCCGAGGGGTGCGCGTCGAACCAGTCGGTGAGCTTCTCGCGCACGACCCGCTGGACGAACGTCTTGGCCATCGTGTTGCCGAGCTTCGTCTTGGTCTGGCCCTCGAACTGCGGCTCGCCGAGCTTCACGGAGATGACGGCGGTGAGGCCCTCGCGGATGTCGTCACCCGTGAGGTTCTCGTCCTTCTCCTTGATGATGGCCTTGTCGCGCGCGTAGCTGTTGATGAGGGTCGTCAGCGCCGCGCGGAAGCCCTCCTCGTGGGTGCCGCCCTCGGTGGTGGAGATGGTGTTCGCGAACGTGTGCACCGACTCGCTGTACGCCGTGGTCCACTGCATCGCGATCTCCACCGAGATCAGCCGCTCGGTGTCCTCCGCCTCGACGTCGATGATCTCCGGGTGCACCAGCTCCGACTTCTTCGCGGCGTTGATGTGGGCGACGTAGTCGGTCAGGCCCTTCTCGTACCGGTACGTCACCGAGCGTGCGGCGGGCGCCTCGTCCTCCGGCGACGTGGCCGCGGCGTCGCCCTCGGCGGGGGCGTCTGTGCTGCCCGTGACCTCGTCGTCGATGACGGTGTGCCCGGCGCGCTCGTCGGTGAGCATGATCGTCAGGCCCTTGTTGAGGAACGCGTACTGCTGGAAGCGCGAGCGCAGCGTCTCGTAGTCGTAGTCGGTCGTCTCGAAGATCGAGTCGTCCGCCCAGAACGTCTGCGTGGTCCCGGTGATCTCGTCCGGGCCGAGCGGCCTGAGCTTCTGCACCGGGGCGACGGGCTCACCGCCGTCGCGGTACTCCTGGCTCCAGTGGAACCCGTCGCGCCGGACCTCGGAGAGGAAGCGCGTGGACAGCGCGTTGACCACGGACATGCCCACGCCGTGCAGGCCGCCCGACACCGCGTAGCCCCCGCCGCCGAACTTGCCGCCGGCGTGCAGGATCGTCATCACGACCTCGAGCGTCGGCTTGCCCTCGGTGGGGTGCATCGCGACCGGGATCCCGCGGCCGTTGTCCTGGACCCGGACACCGCCGTCGGCGAGCAGGGTCACCTCGATCGTGTCCGCGTGGCCCGCGAGGGCCTCGTCCACAGAGTTGTCCACAATCTCATACACGAGGTGGTGCAGACCGCGCTCACCGGTCGAGCCGATGTACATGCCCGGACGCTTGCGGACGGCCTCCAGGCCCTCCAGGACGGTGATGTTCCCGGCGTCGTAACCGCCCCCCGGCCCGACGACGCCATCGGAGGCAGCAGTGCTGGGACGGGTGGTGTCGATACGGTCTGCCACGGGCTGGGCTTCTCCTCGATCGTCGCGCAGGACTCCGGCCCCACGCATGGCGTGGCGCTGGTGCGGCTCACAGGTTCCGGGTGTGCACCCGACCTGCCGCGGGGCCGGCGGACAGGACGACGGACGCCTCGCCCGCGCCTACTCGCCGCACCTGGTGCACGGCGCCTCACGGATGGTCGGTACACGACCCGGAATGACCTTCCCAGTCTACCTGCCGAGGGCGACGAACTGGCGGATTGACGCCCTTGCCGGCCACCAGGAAGCACCCGTGGAGGTGTGACCTCGCCATCACTTCTCCACACCGTTGTCCACAGGTGCCCGGAGCGGGTGAAACTTCGGGTCCGAACAGCGTATTCTCACCGATTTTCACCCTCTATCTCCCTTTTTCCTCCTTCAAGTGCTCTAATACACCCTGTCTCCCTGTTTCGCATGTCGGGCACGTGACGTGCCCGGACCCAACGAAGGGACCAATCCCACGTGAAGAGGATCCTGGCGGGCGTCGCCACGACCGCGCTCGCCCTCGGAGGAATGCTCGTCGCCACCGCGGCACCGGCCTCCGCGCACACCCCTGACGCATCAGCTACCTGCACCACCCTCTCCGTGAACCTCGGTGCCTACCGCGGCGCCACGGTCACGGTGACGGTCGACGGATCGGCCGTCGCCACGGAGCAGTTCGACCGCAACTGGAGCAAGTCGTTCCCGCTCGACGGTTCCACGTCGCACACCTGGTCGATCGACGTCGACGCCCACGACAGCTCGAGCTACGACTGGCAGGACTCGGGAACGACCGAGCCGTGCCTGCCCACCACGCCGGAGCAGCCGAAGAAGTCCGAGGCACAGGTCGCCATCTACCTGTACCCGAAGATCCACAAGGACCGTCCCGCAGCGTGGGAGAACTCCGGCCTCCAGACGCTCGTCGGGACCACGACGGTCGAGTGGACCAAGGACTCGAAGCGCGACGGCACCTACTGGTACACCGAGCTCCCCGAGACGTCGATCCTCGACGAGATCGACCTCTGCACCGACTGGGGCATCCAGCAGGACCTGCTGCGCGGCGGCCCGGACGAGTACGAGGTGCCGAAGAACATCCAGTTCCCCGACGGGACGCTGCACGACGCCCACCTCATGGACTGGACCCACCAGGAGCTGGCCGAGCTCGGCATCAGTCTGCCCACCGGTGAGAACTGCGACGGCACGCCCAACGTCCCGGAGACCCCGGAGCCGCCGGTCGACACGCCCGACGAGGTCGTCGCGCCCGTCCCGCCCGCCGCGGTCACCGTCTGCGGCTCGACGTCCTCCGACATCGAGCTCCCCGTGACCACCGGGATCAACTACCTCAGCACCGAGCAGGGTGTTCTCGCGGTCCCGGCCGACGGGTACGCGTTCGGCGAGGACCTCGGCGGGTACACCCGCACCGACGACGGTGACGTGATCTTCCCGCTGGAGAACCTCCTCCCGTCCGCCGAGGAGTGCGCGCTCGTCCCCGGTGACGTGGCCGCCGTCTGTGAGGGCGCCTCCCCGTACCTCGGCTACTCGATGAGCCTGCCCGAGGGCGTCGAGATCGACGACGAGACCCCGCTGACGATCACGTTCCTCAACCCGGACGGCGAGAACCACGTCACCACCGGACTCCCGCTCGAGGGCAGCCTGCTGTGGCCGGGCGCCTCGGACACCGAGCCGCTGCAGTGGCCGGGCTGGGAGCTCCAGGAGGACGGCTCGTACGTCGAGACCGAGGGCAACTTCGCGTGGACCCGTGACGGAGTCCAGGTCCTGTTCGAGGTCAACCCCTCGTTCGCGGCCGTCGTGGACTACCCGCCGGCGTCGTCCGAGTGCGCCAACCCGCAGGGGATGGGCGGCCCCGACGGGGCCGTCGTCGACGTCGAGCTGGACGACGCCCCGGCCGTCGAGGCCGAGGGTGAGGGCGAGCTCGCCATGACCGGTGCCACCGTCGGCTGGGTGGCCGGCTTCGCGGCCCTCCTCGTGGCCGGTGGCGTGACGCTGTTCCTCGTGCGACGCCGTCTGCAGCAGGACTGAGCAGAGGACGCTGACCGCGAGCTCACCCTGAGCCCGCGGTAAGCACCGAAGGGCCCGACCGGATCTCCGGTCGGGCCCTTCGTCGTCCCAGCGCCCGCGGCGCGGGCCGTCGCGCCGCCTCGCGCCGCCTCGCGCCGCCGTCGCGGCAGCTGCGGCGGTCCGAACCGGTCAGCCGTAGGTGTCGCGCGGCCCGGGGCCGCGCACGCTCCGCCGGCCCTTGCGGAACCCTGGTCCGGCAGGGCCGAGCACGGTGACCTGCTCGACGACGCCCTCCCCGACCTCCTCCGACAGGCGCCGGAGCAACGTGGGGACCAGCAGGCGTACCTGCGTCGCCCACGCCGTCGAGTCGGCACGCACCACGAGCACCTTGTCCTCGAACGTCTCGGGCTCGCAGTGGTCCGCGACCTGGTCGCCCACGACCTCGCGCCAGCGCCCGATCACGCCCCCGACGGAGACATCGGACGTCCAGCCCTTGTCCCGCAGCAACCGGCCGATGACGTCGGACAGGAGCTGCGGGTCCCGTGCGCCGGGTCCCTTGCCGGAGTAGCGCGGCTCCACCAGCGGCGAGCGGCGCGCCGGGGACCCGGGCCGCAACCCTTTCGCGCGCGCCGCTGCCTTCGCGCGGTTCAACGCCTCGCGCGCCACCTCGACGGCGGGCGTGAGATCGGTGCGGTCGCCGACAGGTCGCAGGTCGCCCGCGGCCCTCCTCGCCCCTCCGGGGACGCCGGTGCCGTCGGTGCCGTCGGTGCCGTCGTCGTGCCCGTCGTCCGGCGTGCTACCGGGGCCGCGGCGCTCGGGCCCCTCGACACCGAGGTCGTCGTCAGGCACGCCGCACCTGCCCGGGCGTGACCTCGAACCGGGCGCCCAGCAGGCTCTCGGGGACGTCGCCCGGGACGGCGGCCGTGACCAGCACCTGCCGGGCCGGAGCGACGAGGTCGGCGAGCCGGGACCGCCGACGCACGTCGAGCTCGGCGAAGACGTCGTCGAGGATGAGGACGGGGTCGGCGTCCGTCCCCAGGTCGGGGTCCCAGAACGCGCCCTCGGGCACGACGACGGTGGCCTCGGCGGGTGGGGCGCCCGCGGTCTCGCCGTCCGTGCCCAGGCCGCCCGTGCCCAGGCCGTCCACAGCGGGGGAGGCCTGGTCGGCGCCGCCACCCAGCAGCCGGTAGGACGCGAGCCGCAGCGCGAGCGCGATCGACCACGACTCGCCGTGGCTCGCGTACCCCTTGGCCGGCAGGTCCCCCAGCGTCAGGACCAGGTCGTCGCGGTGCGGGCCCACGAGGCTCACGCCGCGTTCCACCTCCTGCCCGCGCACCCGGGAGATCGCCTCGAGCATCGCCGGCTCCAGCTCCGCGGCCGTCGGCGTCATGGCTCCCGCCCCGGTCAGCCCTGACGGCGCCCCGCCGTCGGCCTCGGGCACGCTCGAGCGGTAGGTGAGCTCGGCCCGCCCGTCCGCGTCGCTCACCTGCGCGTACGCGGCCTCCACCTCCGGCTGGAGCGCGGCGGTGAGGGCCAGCCGCATGGCAAGGATCTGCGCCCCGAGCTGTGCCGCCTTGGCGTCCCACACCTCGAGGGTCGACAGATCCGGCGTCCGCCCGCCGCGCTGGACACCGCGCAGGGACTTCAACAGCGCGGACCGCTGGCGCACCACTCGCTCGTAGTCGCTCAGGAGGCCGGCGGCGCGGGGCCGCAGCTGGACCACGAGCTGGTCGAGGAAGCGGCGACGCCCGTCCGGGTCGCCCTTGACGAGCGCCAGGTCCTCCGGCGCGAAGAGGACCGTGCGCAGGATCCCCAGCACGTCCCGCGCGCGGCCCGCCTGCCCGCGGTTGACGCGTGCGCGGTTCGCCTTGCCGGCCGTGATCTCCAGCTCGACGGTGGACGCGCGGTCACCCCGCACGATGCGGGTGCGCACGACGGCTCGTTCGGCCCCGGCGCGGATGAGCGGGGTGTCGTTCGCGACACGGTGGCTGCCGAGGGTGGCCACGTACCCGATGGCCTCGACCAGGTTGGTCTTGCCCTGGCCGTTGCGCCCCACGAACGCGGTGGGACCGGGCTCGAGCTCGACGTCGGCCGCGGCGTAGGAGCGGAAGTCGAGGAGGGAGAGGTGCGAGACGTACATGGTCCCCCTGCGGGGCCGTCAGGCCGGAGGCTCGAGAGGGCCGGCGCCCGGCGACGCAGGGCCTGCCGGACGCACCGCGTGCCCACCGAACTGCTGGCGGAGCGCCGCGACGGCCTTCATCGCGGGGGACTCGGTCTGGCGCGACGAGAACCGCGCGAACAGCGCGGCCGAGATGACCGGCAGCGGCACCGCGTTGTCGATCGCCTCGTCGACCGTCCACCGGCCCTCGCCGGAGTCGTCGACCCAGTCGTCGATCGCGGTGAGGCTCGGGTCCTCCTCGAGCGCCTTCACCATGAGGTCGAGCAGCCACGAACGGACCACGGTGCCTCGCGTCCACGCCTTCATCGTCCCGTGCACGTCGGTGACGATGTCCTTGGCGGCGAGGAGCTCGTAGCCCTCCGCGTACGCCTGCATGAGGCCGTACTCGATGCCGTTGTGGACCATCTTCGCGAAGTGTCCTGCCCCGACCTCACCGGCGTGCACGAAGCCCTCCTCGCGCGGGCCCTCGGGCCGCAGCGCGTCGAACACGGGCATCAGGTGCTCGACCAGGTCCCGTTCGCCGCCCACCATGAGGCCGTAACCGTTCTCCAGGCCCCACACGCCACCGGAGACGCCCACGTCGACGTAGCCGACGCCACGCTCGGCCAGCTCGGCCGCCCGCGCCTGGTCCTCCGGGTAGTGCGAGTTGCCGCCCTCGATGACGATGTCGCCCTCGGAGAGCAGGGTGCCCAGCTCGTCCACGACACCGCGCGTGGGCGCGCCGGCCGGGACCATGACCCACACCACGCGCCGGCCCTCGGGGAGCGCCGCGACCAGCCCTGCCAGGTCCGGGACGTCGGTCACCTCCGGTCGAGGGTCGTACCCCGTGACCTCGATGCCACCGTTGCGCAGCCGCTCGCGCATGTTGTGGCCCATCTTGCCCAGGCCGACGAGACCGATGTGACTGACCATGGGTGGATCCTCCCGAGGCGGATGGGGACGGCTGGCGGACGACACGCCGAGCGTACGGCGGCCGCCCCGACGTGGCGCGGCGGGCGGTCAGCCCGCGAAGCGGATGGGCACGAGCAGGTAGCGGTACTCGGACGAGTCCTCGCCGTCGAGCGAGCCCTGCCCGGTGAACTCCACCGGCTTGTTGGGGTGCGTGAACGACAGGCGGACGAAGTCCGTGCCCAGGGCGCCGAGCCCGTCGAGCAGGAACTGCGGGTTGAACGCCACCTGGATGTCCTCACCGACCAGCACCGCCTCGAGCGCCTCGGACGCCTGCGCGTCGTCGCCCTGGCCGGCGTCGAGCACGACCTGGCCTTCGGTGAACGACAGGCGGATCGGGGTGTTGCGCTCGGCTACGAGGGAGACGCGCTTGGCGGCGTCGATGAGCGGCCCGGTCGCGACGACGGCGTGGATGGGCGTCGCGTCGGGGAACAGCCGACGCACCGGGGGGTAGTCCCCGTCGACGAGCTGGGAGGTGGTCCGCCGGCCGGCGGCCTCGAACCCGATGAGGTCCACGCCCTGGCCTGTGGACAGGCCGATGTCGACCGTCCCCCCGCCGCTGCCGAGCGACTTGGCGACGTCGGTGAGGGTGCGGGCGCGCACGAGCGCCACGGCGGAGTAGCCCGGCGTGGCCGGCGTCCAGGTCAGCTCCCGCAGCGCCAGACGGTAGCGGTCCGTGGCGAGGAGGGTGATGCGCTCCTCCTCGATCTCCATGCGCACGCCCGTGAGCAGGGGCAGCGTGTCGTCGCGGCTCGCCGCGACGCTCACCTGGGCGACGGCGTGGGTCAGGGCGTCGCCCGACACCGTGCCGCTGAGCTCGGGCATCGAGGGGAGGGCCGGGTAGTCCTCGACCGGCATCGTGAGGAGCGTGAACCGCGAGGCGCCGCAGGTCAGCACGACCTTGGTGCCCTCGAGCGTGACGTCCACAGGCTTGTGGGGGAGTGCGCGGGAGATCTCTGCGAGGAGGCGGCCGGAGACGAGCACCGTTCCGGGCTCCGAGACCTCGGCCGGGATCTCCGAGCGGGCCGAGACCTCGTAGTCGAAGCTCGACAGGCCGATGGTGCCCGCGCTGTCGACCTCGATGCGCACGCCCGCGAGCACCGGTGCAGGCGGCCGCGTGGGAAGCGTGCGTGCCGTCCAGGTCACGGCCTCGGCCAGGACGTCGCGCTCAACCCGGAACTTCATCCCACTCCTCGAGCAGTCGTCGATGCGGACGGCGGGGATCCCACCTGCCCGGGATGACCAGGAGCGGTGCAGCGGGTGGCGGGTCGTCGTCCGAGCCAAACCCTACGCGAGTCGGGGCTTCTTCGGCACGTGCTCTCCCCAGCCGGTGCGGGCGTGGACAGGGCGGCCGGCCCGGGCAGATGAAGGCGCGGTGAATTCCCCCTAGATCAAGGATTCGTCATCGTCATAGGGGCTGTGGAATCTGGGGAGATCGTGTGTCTTCGCAGGTCAGATGGCGTTCTCGGCTGTGGACACAGTGGGGGTGATGTTGTGGAGAACTGTGGGCGCCTGTGGGTGACGAAAGCTGTACCCACAGGTGTCCACCGATCTGGGGGTCGTCGTCCACCGGTTCGAGGCCTCGGTCCACACTCGTCCACAAAGTTATCCACAGGTGTGAATCGGGCCGGCCGAACGATCCGGCGACTTGTCCACATATGTCCTCCACAACCCTGGGGATGAAGCGGTCGGCGGCGCGCCACAGAGCCCCACATCCTGTGGGCGAGGATGTGGACGAGGCGTTCGGAGCGGCCTCGCGAGTGTCCACCGGTGGTCCGGGACAGGGCCGGACACGCCGATGCCCCGCGTCCCAGGTGTCGGGAGAGGGGCATCGGCGGAGTGGGCTCGGGGCAGTTCAGCCGCGGTGCTGCTGCTTGATGCGGCTGGTCAGCTCGGTCACCTGGTTGTAGGTGGAACGACGCTCCGCCATCTGGCCGGCGATCTTGCGGTTCGCGTGCATGACGGTGGTGTGGTCCCGGCCGCCGAACTGCTGGCCGATCTTGGGCAGCGAGAGGTCCGTGAGCTCCCGGCACAGGTACATGGCGATCTGGCGTGCGGTGACTAGCACACGGGATCGGGACGACCCGCACAGGTCGTCGATCGTCAGGCCGAAGTACGCGGCGGTCTGGGCGATCACCATCGAGGGCGTGATCTCGGTGGAGTCGTCGTCGGTGATGAGATCCTTCAGCACGATCTCCGCCAGCGCGAGGTCGACCTGCTGCCGGTTGAGGTTCGCGAACGCCGTGACCCGGATCAGCGCGCCCTCGAGCTCACGGATGTTCGTCGAGATCCGCGAGCCGATGTAGCTGAGCACCTCCGCCGGCACGTCGAGGCGCTCGCTCGCCGCCTTCTTGCGGAGGATGGCGATCCGGGTCTCGAGGTCCGGCGGCTGGACGTCGGTGATGAGGCCCCACTCGAACCGTGAGCGGAGCCGGTCCTCGAAGCCGTTGAGCTGCTTGGGCGGAACGTCGGAGGTGATCACGACCTGCTTGTTCGCGTTGTGCAGCGCGTTGAAGGTGTGGAAGAACTCCTCCATCGTCTGCTCCTTGCCCTGCAGGAACTGGATGTCGTCGATGAGGAGCACGTCGACGTCGCGGTACCGGCGCTGGAACGCCCCCGCACGCCCCTCGCCGATGCTGTTGATGAAGTCGTTGGTGAACTCCTCGGAGTTCACGTACCGCACCCGCACATGGGGGTAGAGGTTGTGGGCGTAGTGCCCGATGGCATGCAGCAGGTGCGTCTTGCCCAGGCCGGAGTCCCCGTAGATGAACAAGGGGTTGTAGGCCTTGGCCGGGGCCTCGGCGACGGCGACGGCCGCCGCGTGGGCGAAGCGGTTGGAGGAGCCGATGACGAACGTCTCGAAGATGTACTTCGGGTTCAGCCGGGTGGGCTCCGCGGACGGCTTGGGGGTGGGCGGGAGCACAGGAGCGTCGGCCTCGTCGGTGACGACCCCGGGGGCGTCGGCGGGCGCGGGTGCGCTGTAGTCCTGCGAAGGACCGGTCAGCGTGTCGCTGCTGAGCTCGGGGTCGACGGTAATCCCGAAGCGGATGTCGCGGCCCAGCGTCGAGGCCATCGCGGACACGAGCTGGTCGCGCACGCTCGTCTCGAGGTACGTCCGGGTCTGCTCGTGCGGCACTGCGATGAAGACGGTGTCGTCGAGGATCGCCATCGGCTTCGCGAGCTTGATGAAGGCGAGCTGGCGCGCCGTCATGTCGGGACGGGCCTCGAGCGTGGCCAGGGTGTGTGCCCAGACGTCGGTGATGTTCTCGTCCGGCTGGGCCACGGGTGTCGTCCTTCGTCGTTCTCGATGGGTGGGAAGTGCCGTGAGTCTGTCACGCCGGGCCACCATCCACATAGTTGTCCACATCCTGTGGATGCTGTGGACAACGCTGTGGACGAGGGAGCCGGGCGGCGACCTTCCGCGCCGCGCTGCGCGTCGTCGTGCCAGGCCGGTGCCAGTCCGGTTTCAGGTCTCGTCATCGTAGCGAGGCACCGGCAGGGAGGGAATGCCGAGCGCGGCCCTCGCCGGTTTGACCCGCGAGGGCTGGGCAGCGTAACGTCAGACAGCCGTTCCAGGTCTTTTTGCGCGCCCGCTTGCGGGTACCTCGGGCCGGCCCGGTCGGCGCCGGCGTCCGTACGCATGTCGACCTGTGATGACCAGCATCGTCGAGGAACTGACGGTGTGCCTCCCCGACGTTTCTTGGAGTAACTCGTGAGCAAGCGGACTTTCCAGCCGAACACCCGTCGTCGTGCGAAGACCCACGGTTTCCGGCTGCGCATGCGCACCCGCGCCGGTCGCGCCATCCTGGCGAACCGCCGTCGCAAGGGCCGCGCCGAGCTCTCTGCCTGAGCCGTGCTGCCCGCGGCGCACCGACTGCGCCGTTCCGTCGACTTCGAACGGGCGGTGCGCCGCGGCACGCGTGCAGGACGATCGACCGTGGTGGTCCATCTCGCTCTCGACCCTGAGAGTGAGCGGGCCCCACAGGTCGGTCTTGTCGTATCCAAGGCTGTGGGGAACGCCGTGCACCGGAACCAGGTGAAGCGCAGGTTGCGCCATGCGTCGCGCGCGCACCTCGACGGGCTTCCCGCCGGCGCGCTTGCCGTGGTGCGGGCTCTGCCCGCCTCGGCGGACGCCAGCTACGCCGAGCTCGACCGCGACCTCGGACGATGTTTCGACCGCGCGGTCATCCGCGCCTCTGAGGCCGCCAAGGGCGCCCGATGAGTGCTGCGACTCTCGGCCGTGAGGCCTTGCGGAACCTCCCGACGACCGTTCTGATCGGGATGATCCGCGTCTACCAGGCGGTGGTCTCCCCGCTGACCGGGCCCACGTGCAAGTACTACCCGTCCTGCTCCCAGTACGCGATCATCGCCGTGCGCACGCACGGGACGCTGCGGGGGACCGGGCTCGCGCTCTGGCGCATCCTGCGGTGCAACCCCTGGAGCCTCGGCGGCGTGGACGACGTTCCGCCGGCTCGCTCGCGACACACGCACGACGACGTGCGCGATCACGGGCACCGCGGCGCCTGAACGCCCCTGACCCTCCCCGGCCGCGCCTCCGGGATCGCAGACTTTCCGACCAAGGAGACATTTCGGGATGATCGATACCATCCTTTACCCCATCGAATGGGTCGTGGCCTGGATCATGTACGGGGCTCACGCCCTGTTCACGACCCTGGGGATGCAGGACGGGGTAGGCCTCGCGTGGGTGCTGTCGATCGTCGCCCTGACGATCGTGATCCGCGTCGCGCTGATCCCGCTGTTCTTCAAGCAGATCAAGGCGTCGCGCGGCATGCAGATGATGCAGCCGGAGCTGCAGGCCGTCCAGAAGAAGTACAAGGGCAAGACCGACCCCGCCTCTCGCGAGGCCATGGGCCGCGAGACGATGGAGCTCTACCGCAAGCACGGCACCAACCCCATGGCGTCGTGCCTGCCGCTGCTGCTGCAGTCCCCGATCTTCTTCGCCCTGTTCCGGGTGCTCAACAACCTGCAGAGCATCGCCAACGGGAACAAGGACGCGATCGGCCCGATCGACAGCCGCATCGCGGGCGACATCGAGTCGTCGAGCCTCTTCGGCGCACAGCTCTCGGACATCTTCCGGACGACGGACGACACGGCGTCACGGATCGTCGTCATCGTGCTCATCGTGATCATGAGCGCCACGATGTTCTTCACGCAGCGTCAGCTGACCATGAAGAACATGCCGAAGGCGGCCCTCGAGGGCCCGATGGCCAGCACGCAGAAGATGATGCTGTACATCCTGCCGGTCATCTTCCTGATCTCGGGCATCAACTTCCCCGTGGGTGTGCTGATCTACTGGGTGATCTCCAACCTCTGGTCGATGGGCCAGCAGTTCTACACGATCAAGCGGATGCCCGCGCCGGGTTCCGAGGCCGAGCGCCTGCTCAAGGAGAGGCAGGCCCGCAAGGCCGCCGCGAAGGGGGCCATCGAGGCCGAGCCCGAGCCGGAGCCGGAGCAGCCCCGCGGGCAGCGTCAGCAGCCCAAGCGCAAGAACCGCCAGAAGCGCGGCTGAGCCGGGCATCGAGAGGATCAGGATCGACATGAGCACCGACACCGTGGACCAGGGCCCTGACCGCACCAGCCGCCTCGAGGAGGAGGGGGAGATCGCGGCCGACTACCTGGAGGAGCTTCTGGACATCGCCGACCTGGACGGCGACATCGACCTGGACATCCGCCACGACCGCGCCGCCGTCGAGGTGGTGGCGGACGAGGAGGGATCGTTGTCGGCCCTCGTCGGGCGTGACGGCGAGGTTCTCGAGGCGCTGCAGGAGCTGACCCGGCTCGCCGTGCAGGCGAAGACAGGGGAGCGCAGCCGCCTGATGCTGGACGTCGGCGGCTTCCGTGCCGCGCGTCGGCAGGAGCTCACCGTGCTGGCGGAGGAGACCGTCGCACAGGTGAAGGAGTCTGGCGAGGAGATCGAGATGTCCCCGCTCAACGCGTTCGAGCGCAAGGTCGTGCACGACGTCGTGGCGGCGTCTGGCCTGCTCAGCGACTCGCGCGGCGTGGAGCCCGAGCGGTACGTCGTGGTCCAGCCGGCGGCCTCGGACGACTGAACAGCGCGTGGAGGGCCCGTCGTTTCACGTGAAACGACGGGCCCTTGCGTTTGACCCAGGCACGTGTTGCCCAGGGCCCGCGGGCCGGCGGCCACCCGGCATTTCATGAGTACGGCGCGAGGAGATCGGTCATGACGGAAAACGGCACGCAGGCACAGGCGGAGGAATCGGGCGACCGTGCGCTGGGCACGAGCGCGCCCGTCCGGGAGTACTTCGGTACGCGCTACGACCAGGTCGCTGCGTTCGCGGACAAGCTTCGCGCCGAGGGGGAGCTCCGCGGGCTGATCGGTCCCCGCGAGGTTCCGCGCCTGTGGGAGCGGCACATCCTGAACTCGGCGGCGGTCGTCCCGCACCTCGCCCAGGCAGGCAGCGTGGCGGACGTGGGCTCGGGAGCGGGGTTGCCGGGCATCGTGATCGCTGTCATGCGACCCGACGTTGAGGTCGTCCTCATCGAGCCGATGGAGCGCCGGACGGCCTGGCTCACGGAGGTGAGCGAAGATCTCGGTCTGACGAACGTACAGGTCAAGCGTGGGCGGGCAGAGGAGTACCACGACGCATTCGAGGTCGACGCGGTGACCTCGCGCGCGGTGGCCGCGCTGTCCAAGCTTGCTCGGATGAGCCTGCCGCTCGTCCGGCGCGGCGGCGAGATGGTGGTGCTGAAGGGACGCAACGTTGCGCAGGAGATCGACCCGGCACGGAAGGTGCTCCGTTCGTTCAGGTGTGGTGAGCCGGAGATCCTCGAGGGCACGACGGTCGAGGGAGTCGAGCCGACGACGATCCTGAAGGTGCGCAAGGGCGCCTGATCAGGGCCGATACCGTTCCGCCTCACACAGGTGAACGGGCGGTCCGCGGAGGTCTGGCGGGCATCCGCGCGAGTCGATCGACGGCCCGGAGTTTCAGGAGCGCCCCGCGGCCCTGACGCCGTAGAGTGAGCGCGGAGCCGAGGCGGCCGACGCGCAACGACCGAGCGCGCTGCTTCCGGCGGAGTGGGTGACGAACCGGAGGAGTGGCGCGTGAGCACCAGTACGGAGCACGTCGACGGAGTGCCTCGCGATGACGAGTCGCCGATGAGCAACGCGGATGTTTCACGTGAAACGGGACCGAACCTCGACTGGGCTTCTGGCGGGATTCCCGCACATGTCGACACCCATCGCGCGGCTCTCGTGGCGTCGGTCCCCGACGCTGACGAGTCGACACCACTTGCTGCGCAGCTCGCGATCGACTCTCGTCGAAGGATCGAGCTGCACGGTCGGCGCTTCCCGAAGCCGGAGCGGACCCGCATCATCACAGTGGCAAACCAGAAGGGTGGCGTCGGCAAGACGACCACGACGGTGAACCTGGCGGCCGGCCTGGCGCAGGCGGGCCTCAAGGTGCTCGTGATCGACAACGATCCTCAGGGCAATGCATCGACCGCGCTGGGGATCGAACACCGCGCGGGGACCCCCTCGATCTATGAGGTCTTGGTCGACGGAGACGCCCTGGCGGACTCGATCCAAGAGTGCCCGGACGTCCCGGGGCTCTACGGCGTCCCGGCGACCATCGACCTGTCGGGTGCCGAGATCGAGCTGGTCTCCCTTGTTTCACGTGAAACACGACTCCGCCGTGCGCTGGACTACTACCTCGAACAGCGGGCAGCGAACGGAGAGGAGCAGATCGACTACGTCTTCGTCGACTGCCCGCCGAGCCTCGGGCTGCTCACCGTGAATGCGTTCGTGGTGGGCCGTGAGGTGCTGATCCCCATCCAGTGCGAGTACTACGCGCTCGAAGGGCTGAGCCAGCTTCTGAAGACGATCGAGCTCATCAAGGCGCACCTCAATCCCGAGCTGACGGTCTCGACGATCCTTCTCACGATGTACGACGGGCGCACGAACCTCGCGCAGCAGGTGGCTGCGGAGGTGCGTGAGCACTTCCCGGCGCAGACCCTGCATACGACAGTCCCGCGATCGGTGCGGGTCTCCGAGGCGCCGAGTCACGCCCAGACCGTGATGACGTACGACCCGGGGTCGACTGGTGCCCTGGCGTATCTCGAAGCGGCGCGCGAACTCTCGGAGCGGGCTCCGCGACGCTCTCACCTGCAGTGACGCAGTCCGTTTCCGACGTGCGCCGCGCGGATTCTCGCGGATCATGGGTACGTCGGCGTACGGCAGAGGCATGGACATGACGACGGGGCGGGTGCGCCCCACGGTTCAGGAGGCACGAGGATGAGTCAGAAGAAGCGGGGCCTGGGCCGTGGCTTGGGCGCCCTGATCCCGTCAGGTCCTGAGACCGAACGGCCGGTCGACGTGTTCTTCGCCTCGAACGACGCGAAGGCCTCCGCCGCCGCCGCAGAGGGGAGCACGTCGACGAAGGCGGGATCGGAGGCTCTCGCTCCGGAGCAGTCGGAGACCCTGGACTCCCCCGGGCGTCCGGGGCGTCGGTCGGCGTCCTGGGACAACGCGATCGCCGGTGGACGACTCGGGATGCTGGCCGGTGGCGAGAGCGGGCGAGGTCAGGCAGCGACGAGCCTCCTTGACGACATCACTCAGGCTGGTGGCGCGCGCCTGACCGAGAGCGCGGGTGAGATCGAGGACGAGACGACGACGTCGTTGGGCTTGATCACTCGGATCACTGCCACGGAGACGGACGACGGAGACGCTGCGGTGTCCGTCCCTTCAGAGCCTGTGGAGGAGGCCCCGGCGGATGGGCCGGGGACCGCAGGAGCGACAGAGCTGGACGAGGGCGATTCGAGTGCGTCTGTCGGCGAGAGCCGCCGCGGCGTTTCACGTGAAACGGACCTTGTCCCGGTTCCGGGTGCGCGGTTCGCCGAGATCGCGGTCGGTGCCATTCGGCCGAACACCTGGCAGCCACGGGCAGTGTTCGACGACGGTGAGCTCGACGAGCTTGTCGACTCGATCTCGCAGATCGGCGTGCTCCAGCCGATCGTCGTTCGGCCGGACCCGGAGACAGAGGGTCAGTTCGAGCTGATCATGGGTGAGCGCCGGTGGCGCGCGTCGCAGGCAGCGGGGATGGAGACCATTCCCGCGATCGTCCGCGAGACCGAGGACTCGGACATGCTCCGAGACGCGCTGCTGGAGAACCTGCACCGTGCCGCGCTCAACCCTCTTGAGGAGGCTGCGGCGTACCGTCAGCTGCTCGACGACTTCGGGTGCACGCACGAGGAGCTGGCGACCCGGATCGCGCGGTCGCGCCCGCAGATCTCGAACACTCTGCGCCTGCTCAAGCTGCCGCCCTTGGTCCAGCGACGGGTGGCCGCGGGGGTCCTTTCTGCCGGCCATGCTCGCGCCCTTCTCGGCCTCACCGACGGCGCGGAGATCGAACGCCTTGCTCAGCGCATCGTGTCCGAGGGGTTGTCGGTGCGTGCGACGGAGGAGATCGTCACCCTTTTGACCAGCGGCGACGCGGAGCGAGCGACGCGCCGAGCACCCCGGGCGGGGCAGCGGAGCGAGGCCATGACCGAGCTCGCGACGCGGCTCTCTGACCGCTTCGAGACGCGCGTGAAGGTAGACCTCGGCAAGACGAAGGGCCGGGTGACTGTGGAGTTCGCGTCGGTGGAGGACCTCAACCGCATCCTGGGAGTGATGGCTCCGGAGGATCCGGGCCTGCTGCGGTCCTGACCGACGCTCACGGCGCACGCCGAGACCTTCCGTCGGACCGAGCACGAGCATCTTGGTCGCCGCTGTTTCACGTGAAACAGCGGCGACCTATGTCGTCGCTTCGCCGTCCCCGAGCCGGCGCCACCGGCGGGAGGGCCGGTCTGGTCTCTGGGACCTACGCACAAGATCCGGTACCCAGGCCGATTCCTCATGCGGTCGGTAGCGGCAAGCGCTGAGCTCCTGACGTCGTCAGTCGTTTTGGCCTGTGAAGGGGAAAGAGTACGGCCCTTCGCTGTTTCACGTGGAACGTCGCGATCCGCGATGGGCGCGGCGGACGACATCACCTGATCAGCGTTGGCGTGGGCACGAGAGCGAAAGTAGGCCGGCAGCGGGAGCGGCAGCGGGGGCGGGAGCGGGAGCCGGAGCCGTAGCCAGGGACGTCCGCGGTGCGAGGAAGCCACGACACTCGTTTCGCACGGGCCGGTGCGCCCGCGCCGTCGTTCAGCGCGGGAGCATGATGACGTGTTTCACGTGAAACGACGACCGTCCCCGTCGTGGGCGTCGGAAGCGGCTGAACTCCCAGTCGGGAGCGCATTCGGTACAGCCGTGGGGGAGTGGTCAGGGGAGACGCCTGCGTCTTGGGAGGTCCGAACTCGGTCTGAGGCGCAAGACCTGGATTGCCCGTCGGCATGTCTGACGGCCGACAGCGAGTGCCAGCGGCGATCACGCTTGGACCGAGGGTGTCGTGGCGGTCGCGCCGCGGCTGGTCGCCGTGGAGGCCGAGCCATCTCGCGCGCTGTGGTGGGGGCGGTAGCGCGCATGGCGGCGCGCATTTCAGTCTGATCGTTCATTTCAGTCGGAGCGCTCGGGGCACGGAGGACTTCCCATGTCGGACAGAGCGGCATATACCGGCGGCCGGGGCCGACGACCCATGCGGCGCGCGAGGGCGAGTGTCCTTGGTCGCGGGAGACCGCGATCCGGTCAGAACGCTTCGCGGGGCCGAGTACGTCGTCTGCTCGGCGCAGCGACGGGGTCCGTGCTGGCTAGCTCGCGGGTCGGGCACCTGGACCTGGCGCGCGAGATCTTCGGCCTGATGCACGACGCAGACGTGGGCACCGCTGGGGACGAGCGCGTCCGACGGCTCGGTCCGAGGGTCCGTGCTCGCCTCGTGCCGTTCCAGAATCCGCGACAGTCGAACGTAGGTGAGCCGCTTGCTAATGCACTCGTGTGGTCGCTCACCGTGGCTTCGCCCGCGACGCCGACCTGTGGGGGAAGCGTGCCCCTCGAGCGGCTCGTCGACTGACGGGACGGCGTACCAACCAACGGGACGGCGAGAGGCGCCGGCACGCGCATGCTCGTTGGGGAACGCCGCGCAGGGTGCGCCGTCGGCATCGGAGGGATCTGCGAATGCGCCGACGAGGGCAGTTCACGGCTGAGGTCGCACGGTCGGCGCCCAGGTCAGGGCAGGCACGTGCGGCGACGTTCGCGTGTCGCGTTCGCGGACCGCTCCAGCAGGTTGGGTGAGCTGTCCGGGACGTGGGTCCCCCGCCGAGAGCGGCCCGCACTGACGGTGCCGGAGGGCCACATGCGCCGTTGAGGGCCGCATGCGCGTTCCGCCCGTGAGCTCGTACCGGACTCTGCCGGGCCGGCGCTCCGTTGTGCCCGTCGTGCCCGTCGTGCCCGTCGTGCCCGTCGTGCCCGTCGTGCCCGTTGTGCCAGCCGCGCCTCCGGCTCCGGTCCGATGCGGAGCTGGGCCGTACCGGGCGGCCGCCCCGGTGCTGGTGAACGGCACGCGGGAGAAACGCCATCGACTGCTCGGCGAGTGCGGCTCGGCCGAGTAGCGGGCACCTGAGCACGCGCCCCGGCCAGGGACGACGACGGCCGCCGTGTTTCACGTGAAACACGGCGGCCGCGACGGTGAATGCTGGGGTCAGCTCACGAGGACTGCATCGATCTCTTCCTGGATGGCCCGCTTGGGACGGGCGCCGATGATCGACTTGACCAGCTCGCCGCCGGAATAGACGTTCAGGGTCGGGATGGACACGACGCCGTAGGCCATGGTGGTGGCCTGGTTGGCGTCGGTGTCGAGCTTGGCGATCTTGATCTTTCCGTCGTACTCCTCGGCGAGCTCCTCGAGGATCGGGGCGACCATGCGGCACGGGCCGCACCAGGTCGCCCAGAAGTCGACGAGCACGGGGATGTCGGATCCCAGGACCTCGTCCTTGAAGGTGTCGTCGGTGACGGCAACGGTCGGCATGCTGACTCCTTCTGTCTTGCGGTAGGGGTGGTGAGGCTCAGCCGGCGACGGCGTCGAGCGCGGCGGGCAGGGCCTCCGGGTCGGCGTCGACGTCCGCGATCTCCGCGAGGTATGCCTGGGCGTCCAGCGCGGCGGAGCAGCCGGACCCGGCGGCGGTGATGGCCTGACGGTAGGTGTGGTCGACGAGGTCCCCGCAGGCGAAGACGCCGGGCTGGTTGGTGCGGGTGGAGCGCCCTTCGACGCGCACGTAGCCCTCGTCGTCGAGGTCGATCTGGCCGGCGAGCAGCTCGCTGCGCGGGTCGTGCCCGATGGCGACGAACAGGCCGGTGACGTCGAGCTCGCGCTCGGCACCGGTGACGGTGTCGCGCAGGGTGATGCCGGCGACCTTGTCCTGGCCGCTGATCGCCGCGACCTCGCTGTTCCAGGCGAACTCGATCTTCGGGTCGCTCTGGGCGCGGTCCGCCATGATCTTGGAGGCACGCAGCCCGTCACGGCGGTGCACCACGGTGACCTTGGACGCGAACCGCGTCAGGAAGGTGGCCTCCTCCATCGCGGAGTCCCCGCCACCGACGACTGCGATGTGCTGGTCGCGGAAGAAGAACCCGTCGCAGGTCGCACACCAGGACACGCCGCGTCCCGACAGGCGCTTCTCGTCGGCCAGGCCGAGCTCCCGGTAGGCGGACCCGGTCGCCAGGATCACTGCGCGGGCGCGGAAAGTCTCCCCGCCACCGGTCACGACCGTCTTGATGTCGCCGGTGAGCTCGAGGGTCTCGGCGTCGTCCCACAGCACGCGGGCACCGAACTTCTCCGCCTGCTCGCGCATGGACTCCATGAGGTCCGGGCCCTGGACACCGGTCGGGAACCCGGGGAAGTTCTCCACCTCGGTGGTGTTCATCAGCGCACCGCCGGCCGTCACCGAGCCTGCGACCACGACGGGTGCCAGGCCGGCACGCGCGGCGTAGACCGCCGCGGTGTATCCGGCCGGGCCGGAGCCGACGATGACGATGTCGTGCACGGTGGACTCACCGGCGGGTGCGGTCGACTGGTCGGTCACGTTCTCTCCTGCGGGGTGGGCTGCGGGTGGTGCGGGTGGGCGATGTCCGGGGTGGTGAAGGTCGCCAGCGGCGTCAACACCACCCGTGGTGTCGATGTTCCCTCACCGTCGCGGGTGCGGCGCGTCCGACCCGCCGCCACGCGACTGTCAGGAGATGACGATCTCGTTCAGCTCCAGGTAGTACTTGCCGCTCGTCATCGGGAGCTCGGTGATCCACAGGACGAACGAGTCGGAGACGGTGTCCTCGCTCAGCGTCAGCTGGGTGTCGCTCGCGAACGCGCCCTCGGCGAGCACGGGGCCGTCGGTCGGTGCGTCGGCAGTGGTGGCACGGACCTCGACGTGCCCGCCCTCGGAGTTCGTGTTGAGCGCGATCGACGTGACCGGCGCAGGCTCCTCGAGCTTGATCACGTAGCCGATGCCGGAACGGAGGCCGGCGAACTTGGGGTCGGCGAACCACTGCGTGAACCAGAAGGTGGACGGATCGGAGTCGAACGCGAGGTCGACGGCCTCAGGGTGCTGGCCGTCGCCCTCCGGGTCGAGCTGGTCACCCGACGCGATGACGGGCCGGACCTCGGGCTCGTCCGGCGTCGGCTCCTCGGACTCGGTCTCGGTGCCCTCGTCACCGCCGTCCGCCGGCGCCGACGGTGACGACGAGGCTTCGGCCAGCGGCGGGGCGAACGGCTTGCCCGCGAGGCTGATCGCCCAGATGGCACCGGCGATCACGAGGACGATGACGAGCGCCATGACGATCGGTGTCGGGTTGACCCCGCGACGTCGCGGCGCCGGGCTGGACGCGAAGCTGCCGGTGCTGGTGTTCGGCTCCCCGCCACCGGGCGGAGGCGGCGGGACCGGGGCGTGCGCGGTCGACTGCTGTGCGGCGTATCCCGCGACGGGGGCACCGGCTGGCGGGTAGCCGCCGCCGGCCGGGGACCCGGCGGCCGGCTGCCCTTGCGCGGGGTAGCCGTACGCCTGCTGCCCGTAGGTGGGCTGCGGGTACTGGCCGGCCTGCGGCGGCAGCGCCGTCGTGGCCTGCGGGTCCATCGGCCGGGCGGCGGCGTACGCCTGGGTCGCGCCCATGGCGCCGCCTGCGACAGCGCCTGCGGCACCAGCGGTCGCCACGCGGGCGATGCGCCCCGTCGACGGCCGCCGGACGGGCTGCGCGGGGGGCGGCGTGCCGGGGCGCGCCACGCCCGGCGCGCCGGCGCCGAGCACCGAGGAGCGCGAGGGCGGGCCGGCCGCGGGCTGGACGAACTGCGGCAACGAGTCGACGACCGACACCTCGCCCCACGGGGCGAGCGCGGCGGCCACGTCACCAGGGGTCGCCGGCGCGGCGCCGGCGCCGGCGCCGAACGTCCGGCGGACGAGCGCGTCGAGGCTCTCGTCGACGTGCGGCACGAGGGTCGAGACGGGCACCACCCCGGTGGCGTCGGTCTGCGCGGGCAACGGACGCACGGCGTCGGGGGAGATCCAGGAGTCCTCGAGGCTGTCGCCGGCCCAGCGCGCGGTGAGGGCGTAGTAGACGAGCGCGACGAGGTTGCGAGCGTCCGAGGCAGCGGCGGCGTCGCCCGCAGCCTGGGTGTTCCCGCTGTCACCGGTGTCCATCCCGGCGAGCGCCGCGTCGATCCCGAGACCGGTGACCGACACGCGATGGCCGTCGACCCGGACCGCGTCGGGCCGCAGCGCACGGTGGTGGACCCCGCGCTGCGCGGCGGCCTCGAGCGCAGCAGCTGCCTCGCCGACGACGGCGCGAGCCTGCTGGGCGTCGACCAGTCCACCGGAGATGATCTCGGTGAGCGACGAGCCGCGGTAGGGCTCGCTGATGATGTAGTGGCGGGACCCGGAGCCGAGGTCGGTGGAGCCGACGTCGAGCACGCGGCTCAGGCGGGGGTCGGTGACGAGCGCGGCGCGACGGGCGGCGTCGAGCGCCGCGGTCGCGTGCTGTCCGTCCACGAACGTCACCCGGACCGGACGGTCCAGGATCTGGTCGTGCGCCTCCCAGGCGTCGGCTGCGGCGAGGTCGGACGCAGCGGGCTGCGACAGCCGGTAGCGATCGACCATGACGGTGCCGGGAAGGGCGGTGCTCACCTGTGCTCCTCGGTGGGGGTGCGGGTGGAGGGTGACTTCCTCCGGTCCATCGGACCATGGTACGGGCGAGGGCCACAGGGAATGGCCCCGCACGTCAGAGGGGTTTTGTGCAGGTTGTTCGAGGGTGTCGGCATCGGGTCACCGACCCAGCCGCCGGAGCACGGGAGCGAGGGCGTCGTCGAGCTCGCGCACCCGCAGGACCTTGAGCGACAGGACGTACGCGAGCAGCATGACGACGCCCGCCACGACGGTCACCAGTGCCGACCTGCCCCAGGACGTGATCTCGTAGCCGCCCAGGAGGCGGACCGTGAGCCAGCCCATCCCGCTCGCGACGACGGCGCCGACGGCCGCCCGGACGTACAGCCGCATCACGCGGGGGCCGTCCATCCCGTCGAGCTTGCGGTGCATGCCGCGGACGCGCAGGAGGAGCGAGATCCACGTGGACAGGGCGTAGGCGCCGCCGGCGGACACCGCCCACCACGCGGACGGGAGCACGGACACGGCCCCCCAGAGCGCGAGCACCATGGAGACGGTCGCGATGATCTGGATGACGAAGAGGCTGCGCCCGTCCTCGAACGCGAAGTACATCCGGCGCACGAGCACGGTGGCGCCCAGGGCGACGAGACCCGGTGCCATGGCCTGGATGATCCGCGCGACGGCGGTGACCTCCTCGGCGACGAGCGACGGGAGCACGGTCGACGTGAGCGGGACGGCGAGCACGAGGAGCGCGGCCGCGGAGAACACGGAGAACACCCCGGCGGAGCGCAGCCCGAGCGACATGTCGGCCCGCACGGCGGGGAGGTCCCCGGCCTGCACGGCCGCCGTCATGCGCGGGAACATCACGGTGACGATGGAGACGATCACGAGCGAGTGCGGCAGCAGGTAGATCGTCATCGCGTTCGTGTAGGCCGCGTTGCCCGCGATGACCTCGTCGGGCCCGGCGGTGGTCCCGGCGGCGATGAGCACGTTCGACAGGTAGAGCACGCCGAGCTGTTCCAGAGCCACCGCGCCGATGGTCCAGCCCACGACCACGCCGGCCGAGCGCAGGCCGATACCGCGGAACCCGACGCGGAACCGCCACCGGAACCCGGAGCGCCGCAGCGCGACGACCAGCACCAGCGCTTGCGCCGCGATACCGAGCGTGGCTGTGGCACCGAGCACCACGGTCTGCGACGTCGTCCACGTGGACAGGTCGGAGATGCCGCCGGCCTGCGCGGTGCCCCAGACGAGGATGAACGCGCCGAAGCCCAGCAGCGACACCACGTTGTTGGCCACCGGCGCCATGCCGTAGGCGGCGAACCGCCCGCGCGCGTTGAGCACCTGCCCGAGCAGCATGTACAGGCCGTAGAAGAAGACCTGGGGGATGCACCAGTACGCGAAGACCACGGCGAGCTGACGGGCGTCCGGGTCGTCGACCTTGAGGGTGTACAGCCACACGATGAGCGGTGCGGCGACGACGAGGACGGCGGTGAGCAGCAGGAGGCCCAGGCCCGAGATGGTGATGAGCTTGTCGAGCCGCTCGCGTGCGTTGGGCGCGTTCATGGCCCGGAGGATCTGCGGGATCAGCACCGCCTGGAGCACGCCCGCGGAGATGAGCGCGAACAGCATGTTGGGCAGCTTGTTCGCGACGTCGAACGCGTCCGCGACGGTTCCGGTCGCGCCGACGCAGGCCACCAGGAGCATGCCGCGGACCAGCCCCGACGCGCGCGACGCGACGGTACCGACCGTCATCGCGATGGAGTTCTTGCCCAGGCTCGCCCGGCGCACGCCGTCGGTGCCGGGTGCCGCCACGGCGTCGCTCTCGGGGACCACCTCGGGAACGGCTCCGGCGGGCTGTTCGGGGGCGTTCTCGCCGGCCTCGGGGCGGTGGGCGCGGCCTGAGGCACCGCCCGACGCGTGCGCGTTCCCGCCACGGGCGTGCCGGGGCGGGCGCTTGGCGTCGTGCTCGGCAGGACGGTCGGCGGTCATGTGCGGTCGATCTCCGAGGGTGCGTGCTGCTGGTCCGACGGGGGGACGGCCGGCGTGGGAGCGGACGGGGCGTCCGCGGACGGGGGGTCCGCGACCGCGGAGACATCGTCGCCCGTGGTGCGGCGCGTCGACCGCCCGCGTCGCACGGTACGCCAGATCCCCGCGACGAAGAGGAGGCCGACGGCCGCGGCGACCACGCCGGTGCCGACGGTCTCCCACCCGGCGCGCACGGTGACGGAGAACGTGGTGGGTTCGGCGACGACGGCACCGCTCGGGGCCAGCACCTCGACGGCGATGTCGACGTCGCCGGAGCCGATCGCGCGGACCTCGACGGGTACCTGCGTGGACGACCCGGCAGGCACCACGACGGTGGGCCGGGACTCGACCTTCAGCCGGGGGTCGTCGGGGCGGAGCACGACCGTCACCGTCGCGTCCGCGGGGAGGTCGTTGCGCACGAGGACGGGCAGCGCTCCCGTGTCGGCCACGAGGTTGATGGCGGAGCGGTCGGCCACCGAGATGCCCTGCCGGAGCTCGCCCGCGCGTTCGAGGGCGGTCGAGACGGCGGCCGCCCGGGTCTCGGTGTCGTCGCGGAAGGCGTGGGCGAGGGGGAACACGAGCATGCGGTCGACGCCGGCCGAGAGCTCGTCGGGGTCGTCCGCGACGGAGGCGAACTCGGCCACCGCGCGGTGGGTCTCGGCGAGGTCGACGACGGTCTCGGGTGCCAGCTCGGCGGGGTCGGCGTCGGAGCGCGGGAGGCCGTGGCG
The DNA here is from genome assembly GCF_020297055.1 of Isoptericola luteus. Classification (GTDB taxonomy): domain Bacteria; phylum Actinomycetota; class Actinomycetes; order Actinomycetales; family Cellulomonadaceae; genus Isoptericola; species Isoptericola luteus. The sequence continues at coordinate 90,381 of NZ_JAIXCQ010000008.1, forward strand.
GGGGGTGTCGGAGGCCGGGGTGGCGATCGTCTGGCCCAGGGTGACGACGTCGGCCCACTCGGCGGCGTCCAGGGCGCCGAGCACCTGGTGGAGGGCCTCGGCGTCCGGCGACCAGCCGCGGGGGAGGGCCGCGAGCAGGCTCGGCGCCGTTGCGACGCCCTCCGACCGCGCCTGCTCCCGCTGCCCGGCCGCGAGCAGCGCGGTGTCCGCCCGGAGCTGCTGGGCCGCCTCCGCGGGGGTCGGCGCGTCGTCCTGCCCCGTGATCCGGGCCAGGACGACGGAGAGGTGCTCGTCGGCGACCAGGGCGGAGACCTTCCCGGTGCTGGTGCCGACGGCGGTCCGTGCGGACGCGACCTGGTCGCCGCGGGGGGCGAGGCCCTGGGACACGAGGACGTGGTCCGCGTTCGCCTGACGGGCGGTGGCCATGGTGGTGACGTCAGGACGGCCCGCAGGCCAGACGAGCTCCGGACCCCACGCCGCCGGGGCCTGCCAGTCGCTCGGCAGCCAGGCGCGGGCGCGCAGGCCGGTCGCGGCCTCCGAGGGCGACAGGCCGGAGTGCGCGAGTGCCGCGACGTCCGGGTCGAAGGCGGACAGGGTCACGACCTCCTGGACCGTGCCGTCGGTCAGCTGTTCGGCCCAGGCGACCGTCGTGGGCTCGTCGGACTCCTGGGCGGCCGCGACGAGCGCCGGGTCGACGGCGAGCGCGACGCCCGGCGCGGCCGACGCGGGCGTGCCGGCGGCGGCGAGAGCCGTGAGGCGACCGTCCGGCGCGGTGAGACCGGCCAGCTCGGCGTCGTAGCCCGCGGGATCCCTCGGGTCGATGGCGGGGCCGGTCACGGGCGCGACGACGCTCAGCGAGACGGGGGAGGGCTCCTGCCCGTCCGGGGCGAACAGGAGGAACGTGTGCAGCACGTCGAGGGGCTCGCCGCCCGAGACGACCGCGAGGGAGATCGCCCGCGGTCCCCACGGCGCGTCCGCCCCGAGGCCGAGGATGTCGACCGGGAGCGCGAGGTCGGTCTGCGTCGACGCACCCGGCTCGACCCGGCCGAGCGGCTCCGACTTCTGCCGGAGGGCGGTGGTCGTGGTGTCGTCCAGGGCCCAGGCCGCGAGCGCGGCCCGCGAGGACACGACCTGCCAGGAGGCGCCGAGGTCGATCTGCGCGCCGTCGAGCGCCGTGTCGCGACCGTTGGTGACCCGCAGGGTGAGCGTGACCGTGTCGCCCGGCTGCGCGACGTCGGGCAGGTCCCCGACGAGGTCGATCGTGACCTCGCCGTCGCGGACGGCGGCGACGCCGCCCGCCGTGCCCTCGGCTCCCGCCGGGGCGGCGAGGGCGGTGGCGGTGGCTGGCGCGTCGAGCCCGGTGGTGCCGGTCTCGGCGACCACGGCCTCGGCGCGTCCGCCCTCGCCGACGGCGGTGCCGGCGGAGGGCAGGAGCGTGACCCCGGACGCCAGGAGGGTCACGAGCAGGACGGTGATGAGGGTCGCGAGGCCGGCGAGGGCGCCCGCGGTCCGGGAGACGGTCACGCGGTAGGCCTCACTCGACCACGCCGGGGGTGCGCGCCAGGACCTGCTGCGCGACGCCGGCGAGGCGCTGCTCGTTCGGGTACGACAGGCGGTGACCCAGGTCGGCGACGGGCACCCAGAGGGCGTCCTCCGCCTCTTGGTCGGGGTCGCCCTCCGCGGTGATGATCCCGCCCTCCGCACGCAGCAGGAAGTGGTGCACGACCTTGTGCACCCGGCGGTCCTCACCGGAGAACCAGTAGTCGATGATGCCGAGCTCCGTGCGGACGGTGCCGAGGATCCCGGTCTCCTCGCGGATCTCGCGGACCGCGGCCTGCTCGGGCGTCTCGTCCCCCTCGAGGTGCCCCTTGGGCAGGCACCACTCGAGCCGGCCCGCGCGGTTGCGCCGCACGATGACGGCGGCCTGGTGACCGCCCGGGGTTCGTTCGACGACGAGACCTCCCGCGGACGTCTCTTCCACGACGGGCAGGTGCGCCGTCGACCCGGTGGCCGCGGACCCCACGACGCCTGGGACGCCGACGCCCGCGTGCCCCGTGAGGAGGGCAGGGTCCACGCGCAGCGGGTGGCCGCCCGGCGGAACGGGTACCGCCGGCACGGTCGAGCGCCCGCTGCGGGGGCCGGGAACCGGTGCCGGGGAGGACATATGCCCACCCTACCGAGTACAGCACCGCCTCCGTGCGGCGCCACGTGGGGTGGAACGGGTGCGGGGCCCTGGACCGCACCGACGGCCCGTGGGCACCAGCCCGCGGGATCTGGGAGGATGGGACGTCGTGCCGACCCCTGAATCCTCCACCCCCGCAGCGCTGCTGCGCCGCGCCCTCACCACGCTGACCGAGATGGCCCCCGCGGCGGTCGAGCTGGGCGAGGTGTTCCGCGACGCCGGGCACGAGCTGGCCCTCGTCGGCGGACCGGTCCGCGACGCGTTCCTGGGCCGACCGAGCAGCGACCTCGACTTCGCGACCTCGGCCACCCCCGACGAGACACAGGCCCTGCTGGCGCGATGGGGCGACGCGCACTGGGACATCGGCAAGGAGTTCGGCACGATCGGCGCACGCCGGTTCGCGAAGGGCCGCCGCGCGGGGGGTGTCGACGGACAGGACGTCGTCGTCGAGGTCACGACGTACCGCACGGACGAGTACGACCCGGCGTCACGCAAGCCCGTGGTCGCGTTCGGGGACACCCTGGACGGCGACCTGTCCCGTCGTGACTTCACCGTGAACGCCATGGCGGTGCGCCTGCCGGACCTCACCTTCGTCGACCCGTTCGACGGTCTCACCGACCTGGCGCGCGGCGTCCTGCGTACGCCGATCGCCCCCGAGCGGTCGTTCGACGACGACCCGCTGCGGATGCTGCGGGCGGCCCGGTTCGCCGCCCAGCTCGGCTTCGGGATCGAGCCGGCGACCCGGGCGGCGATCGTCGAGATGGCGGGCCGCATCGACATCGTCTCGGCGGAGCGCGTGCAGGCCGAGATCACCAAGCTGCTGCTCGCGCCCCGGCCCCGGCCCGGGCTCGAGGTGCTCGTCGACACGGGCCTGGCCGACCAGGTGCTGCCCGAGCTGCCGGCGCTGCGGCTCGAGATCGACGAGCACCACCGGCACAAGGACGTCTACCAGCACTCCCTGATCGTGCTGGAGCAGGCCATCGCGCAGGAGACCGGACCCGACGGGCCCGTGCCCGCCCCGGACCTGGTGCTGCGGCTCGCCTCCCTGCTGCACGACGTCGGCAAGCCCGCGACGCGGCGGTTCGAGGACGGCGGCGGTGTGAGCTTCCACCACCACGAGGTGGTGGGCGCCAAGCTGGTGGCCAAGCGGCTGCGCGCGCTCAAGTTCGAGAAGCAGGTCGTCAAGGACGTCGCGCGCCTCGTCGAGCTGCACCTGCGGTTCCACGGCTACGGCGACGGAGCCTGGACCGACTCCGCCGTCCGGCGGTACGTCACCGACGCGGGGCCGCTCCTGGAGCGCCTGCACCGCCTGACGCGCGCCGACTCGACGACCCGCAACAAGCGGCGCGCGCAGCGGCTGGCCGACGCGTACACGGCGCTGGAGGAGCGCATCGACCACCTGCGCGAGCAGGAGGAGATCGACGCCATCCGACCGGACCTCGACGGCACCCAGATCATGGCGATCCTCGACATCGGGCCGAGCCGCGACGTCGGCGCCGCGTACAAGCACCTGCTGGCGCTGCGGATGGAGCACGGGCCGCTCGGCACCGAGCGCGCCACCGCGGAGCTGCGCACCTGGTGGGAGTCGCGGCAGTCCTGACGTCCCCCTGAGTAGGGTGTGCGCCGAGGGTCCGCACCGGCGCGGACCCGACTCGGAGGCCGCATGGGAACCGACCGCAGGGCCAGGCTGGGCGCGAGCGCCTTCTACCTGGTCCAGGGCATGTGCTTCGCGGGCCTGCTCGCGCAGGTGCCTACCCTCCAGGACGCGCTCGGCGTCTCCGACGGCACGCTCACGCTGGTGCTGCTGCTCGTCCCCGTGGTGGCGGGCGTGGGCAGCGTGCTGGCCGGGGCCCTGGCGCCGCGCGTCGGCAGCGCGGCGCTGCTGCGGCTCGGTGGCCCGCTCGTCGCGGTCGCGATCGTGGGGACCGGCCTGGCGCCGTCCGTGGGCGTCCTCTTCGGCGTCGTCACCGTGGTGGGGCTGCTGCTCGGCATCGTCGACGCGGCGATGAACCTGCAGGGCGTGGCGGTGGAGCGCCGCTACGGCCGGAGCCTGCTCAACTCCTTCCACGGCGCGTGGAGCGTGGGCGGCATCCTGGGTGCGCTGGCGGCCGTGCTCGCCCACTCGCTCGGATGGTCCCTCGTTGCCGGGCTGGGGCTGGTGGCCGGGGTGGGGATCGTCGTCGACCTCGCCGCCGCCCCCCTGCTGCTGACGCGCGCGGACGAGTCGGGCCGGACGACGCCCGCAGCCGTGGGCGGCGAGGCCGCGGCCAACGTGCCCTGGCGCCCCCTGGTGCTCGTGGGCGTCGCGGTGACGATCGTCTTCCTGGCGGACTCGGCGGCGTCGAACTGGTCCACCAAGTACGTCGAGGACGTGCTGGACGGCGCGTCGAACGTCGCGCCGCTGGGGCTGGCCGCCTACCTCGGGAGCCAGATGGTGGGCAGGCTCGCCGCAGACGGGCAGGTCAACCGGTTCGGGCCCGTGCGGCTCGTCGTCGCGGGCGGCCTGTTCGGGGCGGCCGGCCTGGCGCTCGTCACGCTCGCCCCCGCACCGTGGGCCGCCGTCGTGGGGTTCGCCGCGACAGGGCTGGGGCTGAGCGTCGTCGTGCCGCTGGCCTTCTCCGTGGCCGGGCACCTCGACCCGGACGGCACCGGCGGAGCCGTCGCGCGCGTGAACCTGTTCAACTACGTCGGATTCGTGCTCGGCGCCGGGCTCATCGGCGGCGTCGCCGAGCTGGCGGGGCTGCGCTGGGCGTTCGCCGTCCCCGCGGTCCTGGCGCTCGCGGTCGCCGCGCTCGCGCCCGCGTTCCGGCCGGCGGCCGCTCGCCGGCCGGCCTCGGCCCAGGGCGTCGGGACGTCGACCACGACCTGAGCGCCGTCACCCACCGTCGAGACACCCCGCACCGCCGAGGAACGACCCGGGGGCCGCAGTCCGATCGGACGGCGGCCCCCAGGTCGTTCTCGACGGACCCGTGCGGGTGGCTCAGTGGGCGCCGACGTGCGCCTCCGCACCCGGCACGGGCGCGGGACGACGCAGCCGCGTCGCGAGCACGAGCGTGACGAGAGACAGCGCGGCTCCGGCCAGGAACGCCACCCGCGCGCCACCGGACATCGCGGCGGCGGCGGTGGCGCCGTCGTCGACCATCGAGACGGACCGCACGGTCAGGAGCGTGATGAACAGGGCGGTGCCGGCCGCCCCCGCGAGCTGCTGGACCGTGCCCATCACGGCGGAACCGTGGGAGTACAGGGACGGCCGCAGGCCGGCGAGCGTGAACGTGAACGACGGCGTGAAGACGAGCGCCAGGCCGAGGCTGATGACGAGGTGCCCCGCCAGCACCAGCCAGACGGGCGAGGTGGACGACAGGCTCGCGAAGACGAGCATCCCCGCCGTCACGGCGCCGAGGCCGGGCAGCACCAGCACGCGAGGGCCGTGCCGGTCGTAGAGGTTGCCCACCACGGGCCCCAGCAGACCCATCGCGATGCCGCCGGGCAGCATGACGAGCCCGGTCGTCACGGCCGAGATGCCCATGGCCTTCTGGGTCACGATCGGCAGCAGCATGAACGTGCCGAGCATCGACCCGAAGCTCAGCGCCATCAGCCCGAGACCCAGGCCGAAGCCGGGCGCCCGGAAGACGCGCAGGTCCAGCAGCGCGGCGTCGGTGCGCTGGAGCACGATCTGGCGCCAGACGAACACCGCGAGGAACGCGGCACCCGCACCGACCAGGGCGCTCGGCGGCACCGCCACGGCGTGCTGCGCGGCCTCGCCGAAGCTGGACAGCCCGTAGACCAGGCCGCCGAACCCGCCGACGGCGAGCAGCAGCGAGAGGGGGTCGAGTCGCTGACGAGCGCGGTCGGCGACGTCGCGCACGAGGACCGCGCCGACGGTGAGGGACACCAGCGCGATCGGGAGCACCACCCAGAACACGGCGCGCCAGCCGAGGGACGTCACGACCAGGCCCGACATGGTGGGGCCGAGCGCGGGCGCCACGGAGATGACCATCGACACGTTGCCCATCACCCGGCCGCGGTGCGCCGGCGGGACCAGCATCATCACGGTCGTCATGAGCAGCGGCATCATGATCGCGGTGCCCGTCGCCTGGACGACGCGCGCGACGACGAGGATGCCGAAGGCCGGGGCGATCGCCGCGAGCAGCGTGCCGGTGCTGAACGCCGCCATGGCGAGGATGAACGCGCCACGCGTGCCCAGCCGCTGCACGATCCAGCCGGTCGCGGGGATGACGACCGCCATCGTGAGCATGAACGCCGTGGTGAGCCACTGGCCGGTGGCCTCCGTGACATCCATCTCGGCCATGATCGCGGGCAGGGCGACGCCCATGGTGGTCTCGTTGAGGATGACGACGAAGCTGGAGGCCAGCAGGAGCCCGATGACCTTGACGTTCTGGCGGGACAGGCGGGCGGCGGCGGCGGGCGGCGGCGCTTCAGGGGCCCTTGCCGGCGCCGTGGGCGCGGGCGTCGTCTTGGTGGTCCGGGGAGCTGGCACGGGGGTCTCCGCTTCACGTCGATGCCCGGCGTGCGGGCGTGTTCAGGGCAGGGTCGTTCCACGTGCGGGACGGCGCGCGGTGTGGTTCCGGACCGGGGACGGACGCCCCCGCGCGGTCGCCGGGGAGGCATGACCGTACTGTGTACGACCATCGACCAGCCTGCGTTATTCCCGCGAGATTGACGACCCCTTTTCCGGGCGCGACTCATCGGTGCCGGACGGACCGGACGGCGCCGGGCCGCGTTCCGCCGGGTCAGGCCGTGGTGGCGACCTCGTCGGGCGCGCCGGCGTCGGCGCGTGGCGCGGCCGGAGCCGCCTCGCGTGCGCCGCGGAGCCACAGGAGCAGCGCGACCAGCACGTACGCGACGGCGAGGCCCACGAACACGCCGCGCGACCAGCCGGTGTCCGGGAGCGTGAAGGCGGCCAGCGCCGCCGCGCCCACGAACGCCGCGTTGTAGAGCACGTCGTAGAAGGCGAACGCCCGCCCGCGGTACGCGTCCTGCGTGTCGCGCTGCACGATCGTGTCGACCGCGATCTTGGTGCCCTGTGCGGCCAGCCCGAGCAGCGCCGCGCCGGTGTAGACGACGGCCCGGGACGGCGTCGTCGTCAGCAGGAGCTGGCTGGCCGCGGCGAGCAGCAGCATGATCGCGATCCACCCCTGCGGGCCGGTCAGCCGCGACAGGGTGGGCGTCAGCACCATCGCGCCCGCACCGCCCAGGCCCGTGAGCCCGATGACGACGGCGAACGTGCCCATGCCGGCGTCCTGGTCGCCGGGGGAGAGCAGGTTGCGCGCGATGAGGATGGAGGCGATGAACACCACGCCGTACAGGAAGCGGTGCGCCGCCATCACGAGGAGGGCCTGGCCCGGGGTGCGCCGCGTGACGAGGTAGCGGGCGCCGTCCGCCAGGCCGCGGGCGACCTTGACGATCTCGCCGCGGATCGCGGCCTCCGCCGGCCGCTCCGGCCCGAGCTGGGTGCGTCCCAGCCGCAGCGCGAGCAGCGACGCGATGCCGAACACGACCGCCGCGCACACGAGGGCCGAGGAATCCTTGACGCGGCCCGGCTCGAACATGAGACCGAGGACGACGCCGATCCCGCCGCCGACGAACGCCGCGCCCGCACCCAGGGTGGGCGTGAGGGAGTTGGCCGTGAGCAGCAGCGGGCCGTCGACCACGCGCGGCAGACCGGCCGAGAGCCCCGCGAGGAGGAACCGGTTGACCGACAGCGCGGCCAGGCCGAAGGCGTAGATCCAGCCGGACACACCGCCGGACAGCATGAGCACCGCCATCCCGACCGTGATCACGACCCGCACCGCGTTGCCCCAGGCCAGGACCTGCCGGCGCTGCCAGCGGTCGAGAAACACGCCCGCGAACGGCCCGACGATCGTGAACGGCGCCAGCATCACCGCGAACGCACCGGCGATCGCCGCCGCCGTGCCCTGCGACTCGGGGGAGAAGAACAGCAGCGACGCCAGCCCGACCTGGAACATGCCGTCCCCGGCCTGCGAGACGAGGCGCACGGCGAACAGCTTGCGAAAGCCGTCCAGGCGCAGCAGCGCCCGCAGCTCCGAGATCACGCTCACCCGTGCACCTTTCTCCACAGCCTCAACCCTCCCACGCCCCGTCCGCCCGACGGCGAGCACCCCCGCCGAGATAGAGAGGGGACCCCGCCGAGATAGAGAGGGTCCCCTCGATCTCGGCGGGGTGAGCCCGCACCCTGCGCTGCGCTCCAGATCAGCGCTCGATCTGATGGTCGCGCTGGTCTTGCACTTCGCTGGAGATCAGCGCTCGATGTCCCCGCGGATGAAGGCCTCCAGCTGCGCACGCCCGTGGGTGTCCTCCATCTGCTCCGGCGGCGACTTCATGAAGTACGTCGACGCGGACAGGATGGGGCCGCCGACGCCGCGGTCCAGCGCGATCTTCGCCGCCCGGACGGCGTCGATGATGATGCCCGCGGAGTTCGGGGAGTCCCACACCTCGAGCTTGTACTCCATGTTCAGGGGCACCTCGCCGAAGGCGCGGCCCTCGAGGCGCACGTACGCCCACTTGCGGTCGTCGAGCCACGCGACGTAGTCCGACGGGCCGATGTGGACGTTGCGGTCCTCCTTCTTGCCGCCCAGGGGGCCGGTGAGGTTGGAGGTGACGGCCTGGGTCTTGGAGACCTTCTTCGACTCCAGGCGGTCGCGCTGCAGCATGTTCTTGAAGTCCATGTTGCCGCCGACGTTGAGCTGGTACGTCCGGTCGAGGATGACGCCGCGGTCCTCGAACAGCTTGGCCAGCACGCGGTGCGTGATGGTGGCACCCACCTGCGACTTGATGTCGTCGCCGACGATCGGGACGCCTGCGTCCTCGAACTTCTTGGCCCACTCGGGGTCGGAGGCGATGAAGACCGGCAGGGCGTTGACGAACGCGACCTTGGCGTCGATGGCGCACTGTGCGTAGAACTTGTCGGCCGCCTCGGAGCCCACCGGCAGGTAGGAGACGAGGACGTCGACCTTCGCGTCCTTCAGGGCCTGCACGACGTCGACCGGGGCCGCGTCGGACTCGTCGATCGTCGCGGAGTAGTAGTCGCCGAGGCCGTCGAGCGTGTGGCCGCGCTGGACGGTGACGCCGGTGGGCGGCACGTCCGCGAACTTGATGGTGTTGTTCTCGGAGGCGTGGATGGCCTCGGCCAGGTCGAAGCCGACCTTCTTCGCGTCGACGTCGAACGCCGCCACGAACTCCAGGTCACGGACGTGGTAGTCACCGAGCTGCACGTGCATGAGGCCGGGGACGGTGTCGGACGGGTCGGCGTCACGGTAGAAGTGCACACCCTGGACCAGGGAAGATGCACAGTTTCCGACACCGACGATGGCAACGCGGACGGAGGTCATCCTCGCTCCTTGCTACTTGGGGCCGGGGGCTTGGGCGCCCCGGCGTCATGGTCGCGGTCGCGGCCGAGAGCCCGGTCGCGTTCCGTGGTGATGAGTCCGTCGAGCCAGCGCACCTCGCGCTCGACCTGTTCGAGCCCGTGACGCTGCAGCTCGAGCGTGTACTCGTCGAGCCGCTCGCGGGTGCGCGCGGCGGACTCCCGGACCGCCTCCAACCTCTCGGTGAGCCGGGTGCGCCGGCCCTCGAGGATGCGGATTCGGGTCTCGGCGTCGGTCTGCGCGAAGAGCGCGAACCGGACGTCGAAGTTCTCGTCCTCCCAGGCGGCCGGCCCCGATGAGGCGAGGACGGTCTGGAGGTACTCCTTGCCCTCGGCCGTGAGGCGGTAGACGATCCGCCCGCGCCGCCCGGTCAGGGGCGCCTTCGAGCTCGCCCGGGCGTTCGCGCGCGCCGGACGTGCCGCAGCCCTCCCGGCCGGTGCCGGCTCGGGGTCGGTGGCCTCGATGAGGCCACGCGCCACCAGCGACTTCAGCGCCGGGTAGAGCGTGCCGTAGGAGAACGCGCGGAACGAGCCGAGCAGCAGGTTGAGCCGCTTGCGCAGCTCGTACCCGTGCAGGGGGGCGGAATTGAGCAGGCCGAGGATGGCGGTCTCGAGCACGGCAGACCTGCTGCGCACGGCGTTCCTCCCTCGTCCTGACGACTCGACCTATCGAGTCGATACATCGGGAGAATAGGACGCGACGTCATGTCCGCGCAACGGGAGCAGCGGACCCGCCTGATGAGGCGAGTTGTGAAGGTTCCGCAAAGCCTGGGCCAGGGGGCTGCGGATGCTCGGCGTAAACCGCTGTGCTGACACCCCTCAGGGTGACGTCGGCGCGGGTGCATCGCCTAGGGTTCCCTGAGATCGCAGGTCGGTGCGCGCCGTCGTGCGCACGGTTACCCACGACGAAAGGCTGGACGGTGGCGAGGAGACGTCGCTTCTGGAACTACCCGCGCCCGAACAAGGGCCCGGTGCAGCGCTGGCTGCCCTCCTGGCGCATCGTCGTGGGCACCGGCCTCACTGGCGTGTCCCTGGCGGCAGGCCTGTTCGTGGCGGCGTGGAGCACGACGACGATCCCCGACAACATGGACAGCATCAACCAGGAGGCGACGACCGTCTACTGGGCGAACGGCAAGGTCATGGGCACGTTCGCCGAGCAGAAGCGGGAGAAGATCGACATCGAGAATCTCCCCGAGTACGTGGGCAACGCCGTCGTCGCCTCCGAGGACGACACCTTCTGGACGAACAGCGGCGTGGACTTCTTCGGCATGGGACGCGCCGTGCTGCACAACCTCACGAGCGACTCCACGCAGGGTGCCTCGACGCTCACGCAGCAGTACGTGGAGCGCACCCGCCTCGACACCACCAAGTCGTACGCGGGCAAGGCCCGCGAGGCGATCATCGCGATGAAGATCGCGCAGACCGTCCCCAAGGAAGAGGTGCTCGAGGGCTACCTCAACACCATCTACTGGGGCCGCGGCATGTACGGGATCCAGACCGCGTCGCAGGAGTACTTCGGCAAGGACGCCAAGGACCTCACGCCGTCGGAGGCAGCCATGCTGTCCGGCATCATCCCGTCCCCCACGAACTGGGACCCCTCGGTCAACCTCGAGCAGGCGGAGCGGCGCTGGAAGCGCAGCATCGACCACATGTACGAGCAGGGGTACATCACCGCCGCCGAGCACAAGGAGGCGGCCTTCCCCGAGTTCAAGGAGAAGAAGGAAGCCACCAACAGCCAGGGCGGGCAGAAGGGCTACCTGCTCGCCGCGGTGAAGAAGGAGCTCACCCGGACCGAGTCCAACCCGGACGGGAAGTACTCGGCGGAGGAGCTCGAGACCCGCGGGCTGCGCATCACGACGACGATCGAGCCGAAGCTGCAGCGCGCCGCGGTGGACATCGCGAAGTCCCTGCCCGACGACGCCGACAAGAAGGTGCGGATGTCGCTGGTGTCGATCGACCCGGAGACCGGCGCCGTCAAGGCGATGTACGGCGGACCGGACTACGTCAAGCAATCGCTGAACACCGCCACGCAGGACGTGGTGCAGGCTGGGTCCACCTTCAAGCCGTTCACGCTCATCGGGGCGCTCGAGGAGGGCGTCACGCTCGATGAGCGCTTCGACGGCAACTCGCCCAAGGTCTTTCCGAAGGCGAACAACGGCGAGGACTGGTCGGTGCCCAACTTCGGCGGCGAGGACCTCGGCAGCAGCATCGACCTCGTCACGGCGACCGCTCACTCGGTGAACACCGCCTACGTCGAGCTCAACCAGAAGATCGGCCCCGAGAAGACGACGGACGTGGCGCACCGCGCGGGCATCCGTGAGAGCTCCGACATCCCCAACGGGCTGTCCAACGTGCTCGGGACGGCGTCGGTGTACCCGATCGACCTGGCCGGTGCCTACGCAACGATGGCCTCCGGCGGATACCGCACCACGACCCACATCGTGCAGAAGGTCGAGAACCTGGACGGCACCGTGGTGTACGAGGGCCCGACGGCCCAGGAGAAGGTGTTCGACGCCGAGGCGATCACGGCCGCGACGTACGCGATGACCCAGGTCGTCGAAGAGGGTTCGGGACGCACGGCCCAGGAGCTCGCGCCCCGCCCCGTGGCCGGCAAGACCGGCACCTCCAACGACAACCGGTCGGCCTGGTTCGCGGGCTTCGTGCCGCAGCTCGCCACCGTCGTGGGCCTGCGGCAGTACGAGACCCTCGACCTCGAGGCTGGGAAGATGGGCGGGCAGGACCAGATCGACACGTTCGGTGGCTACCGCGAGATCACCGGTGGTTCGTGGCCGGCACGGGCGTGGACGGACTTCATGAAGGTCGCCCTGGACGGCGTCGACATCGAGGAGTTCCCCGAGTACGTGGCCCCGGAGCCGACGTTCACGCCGTCCCCGACGCCGGAGACGCCGGAGGCGGTCGAGCTGCCGAACGTGGTGGGCATGGACGTCGCCCGCGCCACCCAGGAGCTCCAGGCGCTGGGTCTGCAGGTCCGCACCCGACCGCAGAACGGCGACGAGCCCAAGGGCAGGGTCGTGGAGATGTCCATGGCGGCCGGCGAGATGGTGCCACCGGAGTCGACCATCACGCTGGTGGTCTCGACGGGGCAGCCGGAGCAGCCCGAGCAGGTGGTCGTGCCGGAGGTCCGAGGCATGCCGCGGACCACCGCCGAGCAGATCCTCCAGGGCGACACGCTCCGGGCGAACGTCGTCGAGGAGTTCAGCGACGAGCCGGTGGGGAACGTCATCGCGACGAACCCGGGTGTCGGGAGCAGCGTCGAGGTCGGGTCCACGGTGACGATCGTCGTCTCCAAGGGCCCGGAGGAGACGGAGCCGCCGGAGACCGAGGAGCCGAGTACCGAGCCGCCCGGCGACGGCAACGGCAATGGCGGCGGGAACGGCGGCGGGATACTCGGCGGGGACTGACCCACCCGATTTCCTCCAGGGGCCCGGACCCGGGTACCCTGGTGGACTGGCTGTGCTCTCGAGCCTCGGACCGTTCCGAGGGTCGTGGCGCAGCCGACGCACGCAAGACCCTCCTGTCACGGAACGACCGTGACCGTCAAGACCAGAGGAGGTGGGTTGAACACATGCGTCAGTACGAGCTGATGGTGATCCTGGACCCGGAGGTCGAGGAGCGCACCGTGGCCCCGTCGCTGGAGAAGTACCTGTCGGTCATCTCGACCGAGGGTGGCTCCGTCGACAAGGTCGACATCTGGGGACGCCGCCGGATGGCCTACGAGATCAACAAGCGGGCCGAGGGCATCTACGCCGTCGTGGACTTCACGTCCACGCCGGACACCGCGAAGGAGCTGGACCGCCAGCTCGGCCTCAACGAGGCCGTCCTGCGCACCAAGATCCTCCGCGCCGACGCGCGCTGAGTCTCCCGAACCGACTTCTCTCCCCGCTGGGCGCCTGTCGGTGCCCCGTGATGGGATCCCCCCAGCAGTCGCACACGAACTCACGCGGATCGAACGAAGGAGCTAGGCAATGGCTGGTGACACCGTCATCACGGTGATCGGAAACCTGACGGCAGACCCGGAGCTGCGGTTCACGCCGTCCGGTGCTGCGGTCGCGAACTTCACGATCGCGTCCACGCCGCGCCTGTTCGACCGCCAGACCAACGAGTGGAAGGACGGCGACACGCTGTTCCTGCGCTGCTCGATCTGGCGGGACGCGGCCGAGAACGTGGCCGAGTCGCTGACGAAGGGCATGCGCGTCATCGCGCAGGGACGCCTGACGCAGCGCTCGTACGAGACTCGCGAGGGGGAGAAGCGCACCGTCGTGGAGCTGCAGGTGGACGAGGTCGGTCCGTCGCTGAGGAGTGCCTCGGCGAAGGTCACCCGTGCCCAGCGGTCCGGTGGCGGTGGCGGCTTCGGCGGTGGCGGCAACTCCGGTGGCGGCTTCGGCGGCAACTCCGGTGGCGGCAACGCAGGAGGCTTCGGTTCTTCCGGTGGCGGTCAGAGCAACGACCCGTGGGCCACGGCTGGCCCCGCGTCGTCGGGTGGCGGGTTCTCGGACGAGCCCCCGTTCTGATCGGCACCCATTCCCCAGATCATCTCGTCCCGGTGACGGCGTGACCCCCCTCGCGGTGGGTCGTGCACGCGCCCGGGACCGCACCTGAGAAGGAGCAACACCATGGCCAAGCCTGTGGTGCGCAAGCCCAAGAAGAAGGCGAACCCGCTCAAGACGGCCAAGATCGAGACCGTCGACTACAAGGACACGGCGCTGCTGCGCAAGTTCATCTCCGACCGCGGCAAGATCCGTGCGCGTCGCGTGACCGGCGTCTCCGTCCAGGAGCAGCGCCAGATCGCCCGTGCCGTCAAGAACGCGCGCGAGATGGCCCTGCTGCCGTACTCGTCGTCGGCCCGCTGACCGGAAAGGATCACAGATCATGGCAAAGCTGATCCTGACCCACGAGGTCACCGGCCTCGGTGAGCCCGGGGACGTCGTCGACGTGAAGGACGGGTACGCCCGGAACTTCCTCATCCCGCGCCGCCTGGCCACCCCGTGGACCAAGGGTGCGGAGTCGCAGGTCTCTGCGATCCGCAAGGCTCGCAAGTCCCGCGAGGTCGCCTCGCTCGACGAGGCGAAGGCTCTGGCCGACAAGGTCTCGGCCAAGCAGGTCGTCGTCTCGGCCCACGCCGGCGAGTCCGGCCGCCTGTTCGGCGCCGTCACCACCGGTGACATCGTCGCTGCGGTCGAGGCCGCGGACGGCCCGAAGCTCGACAAGCGCAAGATCGAGATCGGGCAGCCGATCAAGTCGACCGGCGAGTACACCGTGTCGATCCGCCTGCACCCTGAGGTGTCGGCGAAGATCGACGTCAAGGTCGTCGCCGGCTGACATCGGTCACCGGTGGTCGAGCTCGTCGAGACCACGCACGAAGGCCCCGACCTCCGCGAGGAGGCCGGGGCCTTCGTCGTTCCCGTCAGATCACGGCAGCGGCTTCAGGTCGAAGTCGTACACCGAGGTCTGCCCGGCGACGATCGACGCCTGCCGGGTGGTGGGGATGAACCCGTTCGCCGCCACGATCATCTGCAGCGGGCCGTTGGCCCGCGGCATCCAGTAGCCGTAGGTGCCGTCGGCACCGGTGACGAGGGTCATGTCGGACGCGAGGCCGTCGAGGTGGACGACCGCGCCGTCGAGAGCGGACCCTTCACCGGTCACGGTGCCGGCGATCTTGCCCCATCCGCGGGGTGCCTTGACGTTCATCGTCGCGGCGACCGAGGGAGCGGCGTACGGGCTGTCGTTGCCCACGGTGACCGTCGCCGTGTAGGCGCCCGGCTGGGCGACGTTCGCGGTGAACGTCGCGGCAGCCTGCACGGACGCCCCGGGAGCCAGCGTGAAGCTCGGCGGCTGGACGTCCAGCCACGAGATCCCTCCGCCGCCCGCGGTCTCACCCGACACGTTCATCACCAGGTGCATGTCGGGGTAGCCGATCTCGGCGGTGTCGGTCGGCTCCGGGATGCTGCACGCCTCGGACCGGAGGTACGAGGGCGCCGTCTGGCCGTCCGGGTTGGACCCGGGGAAGAACCAGCCGCCGGCGGGGACGTCCACCTCGACCACGAGCGTGCCGCCCGAGGGCACCTCGCCCGTGACCGGGACGGACACGACCGTGCCGCCCGCGTCGGTGCCCACCGTCGCCTCGGCGCTGCCGATCAGCGTCAGGTTGGCGTAGGTGAGGTCGTCGCCGTCGAGCGTGTAGAGGTTCACCGTGAGCGGCTGCGCCACCCTGGCCGCCTCGACACCGAAGGACACGTTCGTGACGTCGAAGCTCCCCGAGATGTCGAAGTCGCTCAGCGTGAACGTCCGCAGGTAGGCGTTGTCCTGGGTGACCACCTGGTTGGTGCAGGCCACCGAGTTGTTCGCCACGATGTTCTGCGACGCGGAGTGCGTGATGGTCTTGTCCGCCAGCGGGACGGCCGAGAGGTCGGGCGTGACGGTGCCCGCCTTCGCGCCCGAGGTGGCCAGGCCTTCGGGAGCCTTCTTGTCCCCGTCGGCCGTGCCGAGTCCCGCACCGGTCGTCCCGAGAGACGGGCCGCCGCTGTCCGGCACCGTGGCGTCGCCGACGACGTGCGAGATCGCCCCGCCGGTCGTCTTGGCGCCGAGCACCGAGAACCCCCCGTCGCCGACGCCGAGGTCGACGTTCACCGGCGCGGTGCCGGTGTTCGTCACGCGGAAGTACCGGTTCGCGGTGGCCCCCATGGCGGGTGCCGCCGTGATGGACTCCTTGCTCACCTCGACCTGCCCGGCGGCGAGCCTGGCGTTGCGGGTCAGGACCTGGCCGTCCTCGCTGAACGCCGCGTTGCGCGTGGCGCTCACGTAGCCCGGCGCCTCGATGACGATGCCGTACCGCTCGAGCGGGAGCATCGCCGCGTAGGCGCCGTCGGCGCCCGTGGTCGCGACCTTGACGTCCCCGTCGTCCTTCGACGTGATCGTTACGGTGGCGCCCTCGAGGGGCTCGTTGGTGTTGGCGTCCCGGACGGTGCCGTTCAGCACGCCCATGTCCGCCAGGTCGTACGTGATCGACAGCCCGTCGGACAGGGTCGCGGTGTTGTACGAGAACTGGGACGCGACGGAGCCCGCGGCGTCCTCGATCCCGACGGTCGCCGAGCTTCCGGTGGCGGTCGCCGTGTCGGTGAGGTCCCCGTAGCCGAGCAGGACCCGACCGTCCTCGAGCAGCGTGACCGAGAAGTTCAGCCGGTCGGTGGCGGGCGTGTACTTGCGCACGTTCCGCCACTCGACGACGAACCCGTCCGTGCCGTCGACGGTGGTCGCGCCCGTGTACACGGCCGCCTCCTCGTCGATCCGCAGGTCGTCCCAGAACGGGAACACGCCGGCGTTCGGCGTGGCGGCGTTCGGGATGGACACGTTGCTGAACGCGGTCACAGACCCCAGGAAGTTGAGGAACCCGTTGGACGACACGTAGGCCGCGTCGTACTCCTCGCCGTAGAACGGGAAGGAGAACGGCAGGGCGACCTGGGTGGCGACGTCGTCGCCGGTGAGGTCGAGCAGGGTGTCGCCCGTGGCCGCGCCGGCCGTGCCGACGGTGCAGTAGTACCCGAACTCGTCGGTGAACCGCTTGAGCGCCGCGTCGACGTCCTCGTCGCCGTCCACCGTGACCTCGGTGTTGAAGGGCTCGGCGCAGGTGCCGGCCGAGACCGTCAGCGTGTAGGTGCCCTCGGGGACGTCGGCGAAGGCGTAGTCGCCGTCGGCGTCGGTCGTGACGTCGTCGAGCGGTGCCGACAGCGTGACGGTGGCGCCCGCGGCGGGGTCGCCGCTGCCCGCGTCGGTGACGGTGCCGCTGACGGTGTGGGTCGGTGCAGCGGTCAGGACGATCGGCACCGTGACCGTCTCGTCCTGCGTGACGGTGACGTCGACCGCGGGCGAGGCGAGGAACCCGAAGGCCGACGCGGAGACCGCGTAGTCGCCGACGGGGACGACGGCCTCGTAGGCGCCGGTCTCGTCGGTGGTGGCGGTGCGGTCGTCCGCACCGTCGAACGTCACGGTGGCGCCGGCGACGGGGGCGCCGTCGGCGTCGGTGACGGCGCCCGCGACGGTCCCCGTGTCGCCGACGGGTGCGGCGGCGATCAGGGCGGCGACGTCGAGCTTGCCCTCGCCCCAGGTGTTGTTGTCGTCGGCGGTGCCACCGCAGGTGGTGTCGTCGACGTCGACGGCCGAGGCGTCCAGGAGGGCCTCGGTCTCCTCGATCTGGCCGACGAGGGTCGGTGCCGCGCTCCACAGCAGCGCGACCGCGCCCGCGAGGTGCGGGGCCGCCATCGACGTGCCCGAGTAGGTGGCGTAGCTGCTGCCGGGTACCGACGAGCGCACGCTCTGGCCCGGTGCGGCGATGTTCGGCTGGACGGTGCCGTCCTCGCCCGGCCCGCGGGACGAGAAGGACGCGATGTCGCCCGCGGAGTTGAACGCGCCGACCGCGTAGGTCGCGGTGTTCGCGCCCGGGGACGACGTCGTCGAGCAGGCGGGTCCCTCGTTGCCCGCGGACCAGCTGCCGAAGATGCCGGCGGCCTCCCACGCGGCGATCTCCTCGGCCATGAAGTCGTCGATGACCCCGGGGGCGTCGAAGCCCCAGGAGTTGTTGACGACGTGGGGCCGCTGGGCCGGGTCGGGGTCGGAGCCGTCGGCCTTGGTCGGTGCGAGGATCCACTGACCGGACTCGATGAGGTCCGCGTCGGAGCAGGTGGCGCAGCCGTTGGCCGCGATCCACTCCGCGTCGGGTGCGACGCCGATCTGGTTGCCGGCGCCGTCGTCGCCGACCATGGTGCCCATCGTGTGCGTGCCGTGGCCGTTGCCGTCGCACGGTGCGCCGCTGCACGCGTTCGAGGAGTCGAACCAGGCGTAGTCGTTGGTCACCGTGCCGTCGTCCTGCATGCCGCGGTACTGCGCGGCGAGTGCCGGGTGGTCGACCTGGACGCCGCTGTCGATGTTGGACACCGTGATGCCCTGGCCGGTGATGCCCTGGGCCCAGACGTCGTCGGCGTTGACGGCTTCAATGCCCCACTCGACGGCCTGGGTGCCCTTGTCGGCGGCCTTGACGCGCTTGACGGGCTCGGGGAGCTCGACGACGACCGGCGCGCTGATGGCGGCCACCTCGGGCGAGCCCGCGAGCTCGTTCGCGAGCCCGAGGGTGCCGTCGGTGACGAGGATCCGGTTGGTGATCCAGAACTGCTCGTACTCGACGCCGGCGGCCTCGAGCCGTTCGACGAGCCCGGCCTGGGACTTGTCGGCGACGCGGGTGAGCGCGTCGTAGACGTACTGGCCGCGCTCGTCCCAGTCGGCGATGTCCTTCGCCGCGGACAGGTCCGCGGTGTCGGTCAGCTCCAGCCAGAAGTTGTCGGGGCCTCCGGTGAGGGACTTCTCAGCATCGTCGCTGATCTTGTCCCCCGGCGCGGGGACGGGCTCGGCCGGAAGCAGCTCGGAGCCGGGTGACGGAGCGGTGGACAGGTCGGTCGCTGCTGCGGCCGGGATCATGACTGCTGCGGGTGCGGCAAGAAGGGCGAGTGTCGCACTGGTCGCGACCCATCGCCTTCTCCTGAGGTGCGGAGCGTGCACGGTACCTCCCGTGGGCAGCGTCACCGCCGGTCGGCGGTGACGTCGACGCGGGGAACCCGGTCGGGTCCCCCGGTGCCAGCCCACCGTGACGGTCAAGGCGGAACAAGGGCGCCCGCCGGTCAGTTCGGGGTCAACAACCGGTCGCCGGGCGGTCGTGCGCCGGTCCGTTCGCCGCGCCGAGGAACGATTCATCTGATAGATACCTGAGTAAACGTTGCGGGAAGGTACGGAGGTCAGCGATGCCCCAGAGTCCTTCCGCCGAGCACCTGGGCGGGTACGTGCTGTGCGTCGGAATTCCCCTGCAACGGGTGGGGGAGGTCGCCCGGCTGCTGCGTGGCCGAGCGCCGGTGATCGCGACGGCGGACGTCGACGGGGCGAGGATGCTCCTGGGTCCGCCGGCCGGCGGGCCCGCGGGCGCCGTGGTGCCGCCGGCGGTCCTGGACGGCGGGCTCGACGAGCTGGTCACCGACGACGAGCAGGCGGTGCGGATCGTGCGGGGGCCGCTGCAGGTGGACCTGGCGGCGCGGGAGGTCACCGCCCGGGGCGACCGGATCCACCTGTCGATGCGCGAGTTCGACCTGCTGGCGGCGCTCGCGTCGGACACGGACCGGGTGTGGTCGTTCGCCGACCTGACGCGCACCGTCTGGCGCACCGTCTACCTGGGCGACCCCGACCCGGTGGTCTCGGCGGTCAAGCGGCTGCGCAAGCGGCTCCACTCCGTGCCGGAGCTGCGGTTGTCGTCGGTGCGCGGAGTCGGGTACCGGCTGCTCGTGCCCGCGTGAGGTGCCGCGTTCACACGCTGGTGACCTGCCCGGCCGGGCGGGTCACGCCCCCGTCACCATCCAGCGGTCGCCGCGGGCGCGCAGTCCCGTCGTCAGGGCGCGCGCCAGCATGAACACCCCGGCGAACGCACCCCACAGCCAGGCGAGGCCGACGGCGCCCTCGGGCGCCCACGCGCCGACCGCGACCGCGCACGGGGCGTAGACCACCAGGGTGAGCATGCCCGCCCACGCGAGGTAGCGGCCGTCGCCGGCGCCGATGAGGACGCCGTCCAGCACGAACACCCAGCCCGCCATCGGCATGAGGACGCCGCAGACGGCGAGGCCCCAGGCCGCGGCCGCGCGCACGTCCGGGTCGGGAGTGAAGAGCGGGGCGATCCACCAGCCGCCCACAGCGAACACGACCCCGACGACGACGCCCGCCCCCACGCCCCACTGCAACGAGCGACGCAGGACGGCGCGCACCCGCGCCGTGTCTCCCGCGCCGAGGCCGTGGCCCACGAGCGCCTGGCCGGCGATCGCGAGGGCGTCCAGGGCGAACGCGGCCAGACCCCAGAGGCTGTTGACGATCTGGTGGCCGGCCAGGCTCGTGGCACCGAGCCTCGTGGCGACGGCGACCGTAACCAGGATCGCGAGGCGCAGCGACACCGTGCGCACGAACAGGGGTGCGCCCGCGACGGCGTTCGCCCAGATGCCGGCACGGTGCGGCCGCAGGGAGGCGTGGTGGCGGCGGGCGCCCCGCACGACGACGACGGTGAGCCACGCGGCCATGCCGAGCTGGGTGGCCGCCGTCCCGATGGCGGAGCCCGCGATGCCGAGCCCGGCGCCGTAGACCAGCGCGACGGACAGGACCGCGTTGACGACCGCGCCGGTGGAGGCCACCCACAGCGGCGTGCGGGTGTCCTGCAGGCCGCGCAGCACGCCCGTGGACGCGAGGACGACGAGCATGCCCGGCAGGCCCACCACGGACCAGCGGAGATAGGTGACGGCATGGTCGGCGACGTCGTGCGTGGCGCCCATGGCGCCGACCGCCCAGGGGGCGCTCGCGGCGAGGATCCCGGCGAGCACGACGCCGAGGCCGAGGGCGAGCCACATGCCGTCGACGCCGGACTGGAGGGCGTCGCGGGTGCGCCCGGCGCCGACGAGGCGGGCGACCGCCGCCGTCGTGGCATAGGCGAGGAAGACGCAGAGGCCCACCAGGGTCAGCAGCAGGGTCGAGGCGAGGGAGAGGCCGGCAAGCTGGGCGGTGCCGAGGTGGCCGACGACGGCGCTGTCGACCAGGACGAAGAGCGGCTCCGCGACGAGCGCGCCGAGGGCGGGGAGCGCGAGCGCGAGGATGTCGCGGTCGATGCGGCGTCGCTCCGCGGGAATGCGTCGCACCTCACCCAACTTTCCTTCCTCCACAGCCTGAGCGTAGTGTTCCAGCAGGTCAGCGGCCTGCGGAGAGTTGTACACAGCAGATATCCCCAGTTGTGCACATGCCTGTCCACTGCCTGTGCACAGGCGGCGGGGGTCGGTCCACAGGTCCGTCCACACGACCGTCCACAGGGCCCGTTGCGCATGGCGTCGGGCGAGCCTAGCGTCGGGCGCGGTGTCGGTGCCTCAGAGTAGAACGAGGACCTGACAGCAGGGACGGTCCGGTCGGCGGGCCGCAGTGCCGGCATCGCCGGGGGAGCGAGGTGGGCATGTCGATCGACGAGCTCGAGGCCGGGTACTCCGGTTCATCGTCGGGCGCCGGGTTCGATCGCACCCCTCCGCAGGACCTCGCCGCCGAGATGAGCGTGCTCGGCGGCATGCTGCTGTCGAAGGACGCCATCGCGGACGTCGTGGAGCAGATCCGCGGCAACGACTTCTACCGCCCCGCGCACGAGGCGATCTACGACGCCATCATCGACCTGTACGGGCGGGGCGAGCCCGCGGACGCGATCACCGTTGTCGCCGAGCTGACCAAGCGCGGCGAGCTCGTGCGCATCGGCGGCGCCCCCTACATCCACGACCTCATGGCGGGCGTGCCCACGGCCGCCAACGCCGGGTACTACGCGCGCATCGTGCGCGAGCGGTCCGTGCTGCGCCGCCTGGTGGAGGCGGGCACCAAGATCGTCCAGCTCGGGTACGCCACCGACGGCGGCGAGGTGGACACCGTCGTCAACAACGCGCAGGCGGAGATCTACGCCGTCACCGAGCGCCGCACCACCGAGGACTACCTGCCGCTGTCCGAGATCATCGGCGGCACCATGGACGAGATCGAGGCCGCCGGCCACCGTGGCGAGGGCATGACGGGCGTGCCCACAGGGTTCGCCGACCTCGACCGCCTGACCAACGGCCTGCACCCCGGTCAGATGATCGTCATCGCCGCCCGACCGGCCATGGGCAAGGCCCTGGCGCTCGACACGCCGCTGCCCACCCCGACCGGCTGGACCACCATGGGCGACGTCGCCGTGGGTGACGAGCTGATCGCTGCCGACGGGACGCCCACCCGCGTGGTCCGCGCGACCGAGGTCATGACCGGGCGCCCCTGCTACGAGGTGGTGTTCGACGACGGCACCACCATCGTCGCGGACGCCATGCACGAGTGGTCGACGAGCACCAGGGCCCAGCGGCGCAAGGTCCAGTTCGGCTCGACGCCTGAGTCATCGATCAGCACCACTGTGGACATCGCTCGCACTTTGCGTTGCGAGACTGCCGACCAGCGTGCCAACCACTCCGTCGTGACGGCACCAGCCCTGGACCTGCCGGACGCTGTCCTGCCACTCCACCCCTACGCGCTGGGAGTCTGGCTCGGAGATGGACACTCGATCTCGGCGAGATTCACCTCGGCCGATCCTGAGATCGGTATGCGTCTTGAAGGGCTCGGGTACCGAGTCACGGCACACGGCTCGTCCGACGGGCCGGCCAGGCTCTACCAGTTGCAGCTTCCCGAGGGCGAGCCGATAGCTGCACGACGCTGTGTCGTGTGTGGCGCGGATCTTGTGCCGAAGATGTCGCAGGTCAAGACCTGCGGGCGTTCGTGCGGTGGCAAGGCCACGACGGTTTCCGCGCCGAGCGCGGCGCCGACGTGTCCTGATTGCGGACGTCCGAGCAGTGGCCACCGCAGGTGCCTGGAGTGTCACCGCTCGCACGGCTCGGTCGCTGGGGTCCTGAGAACTCTCGGTGTGCACGGTGACAAGCACATTCCGGCCGAATACCTTCGCGCGAGTGAGGCGCAGCGGCGGGAGCTGCTGTGGGGACTCATGGATACGGACGGCACGGTCAATCGGACCGGGAGCCTGCAGTTCAGCGTGACCAACCGTCGCCTCGCCGAGGACTTCCGTGAGCTGGTGCACAGCCTCGGGTACCGCTCGGGATGGTGGGAGAAGCAGGTTGACGGCCGGACGTCGGCGTCGTCGGTTGCCTACACGATCACGTTCACGACCGAGGATGACGTCTTCGCGCTCGAGCGGAAGCGCCTGGTTCACAAGGAGCGTCGCAGGAAGCCAACTGCGAAGCTGACCTCTCGGTTCATCGTGGACGTTCGTCGGATCGACAGTGTTCCGGTGCGGTGCGTGGAGATCGCGCACCCCTCGCACCTCTACCTGGCGAGCCGCGGGATGGTGCCGACGCACAACTCCACGTTGGCCATCGACATCGCTCGTGCGGCGTCGATCAAGAACGGTCAGACGTCGGTCGTGTTCTCGCTCGAGATGAGCCGCAACGAGATCACCATGCGACTGCTCTCGGCCGAGGCGCGCGTGCACCTGCAGAAGCTGCGCAACGGCTCCATGGGCGAGGACGACTGGCAGAAGCTCGCCAAGGTGATGGGAAAGATCTCCGAGGCGCCGCTGTTCATCGACGACTCGCCGAACATGTCGCTCATGGAGATCCGCGCCAAGTGCCGGCGGCTCAAGCAGCGGCACGACCTCAAGCTCGTGGTCATCGACTACCTGCAGCTGATGTCGTCCGGCAAGCGCGTCGAGTCGCGCCAGCAGGAAGTCTCCGAGTTCTCGCGTGCGCTGAAGCTCCTCGCGAAAGAGCTTCAGGTTCCGGTCATCGCGCTCTCGCAGCTGAACCGTGGTCCCGAGCAGCGGCAGGACAAGAAGCCTGCGATGTCGGACCTTCGAGAGTCCGGGTGCCTCACCGAGGACACGAAGATCCTGCGTGCCGACACCGGCGCCGAGACGACGATGGGCGAACTGTTCGCGCTCAACGCCAAGGACGTCCCGGTCTGGGCGCTGAACGAGCGGCTGCAGTACGTGCGCCGGCACCTGACGCACGTGTTCCCCACCGGGGTGAAGCCGGTCTACCGGCTCAGGCTCTCGTCGGGCAAGGAGATCGAGGCGACGGCGAACCACCCGTTCCTCACCTACGAGGGCTGGACGCCGCTGGGTGAGCTGGAGGTCGGTTCGCGCATCGGCGTGCCGCGACACGTGCCGGGGCCGGAGAAGCACGCCGAGTGGGACGACCGCAAGGTCGTGATGCTGGCACACCTCCTCGGTGACGGATCATTCGTGAAGCGGCAGCCGATAAGGTACGCGTCTGTCGACGAGCACAATCTGACGGCTGTCGCGACTGCCGCGGAGGCCTTCGGGATCACGCCGATTCGTGACGAGCATGCTGCCGCGCGAGTCACGACGCTGCGCCTGCCCGCTCCGTTCCGCCTGGCGCACGGCAAGCGCAACCCGATCGCCGAGTGGCTGGACGGGATGGGTCTTTTCGGGGCCAGGAGTCACGAGAAATTCATCCCGACGAGCGTCTTTAACCTTCCCAAGCAGCAGATTGCGCTCTTCATCAAGCACCTATGGGCGACCGATGGCTCGGTCACCGTCGACAAGAATGGGCGCAGCGGGCGGATCTATTACGCTTCGACGTCGCGTGAGCTCGTCGATGGGCTGTCGCGGTTGTTGCTTCGTTTCGGAATCTCGACGCGGGTGCACCGAGCGACGCTCAAGAGCGCGTACCGTCAGGGATACACGCTGGACATCTCCGGGGTAGATGACCAGCGGCGCTTCCTGCAAGAGGTTGGCGTGCACGGAATCCGTGGTGAGAGTGCCGCTCGGCTTCTCGAGGTCATCCGTGACACCAAGGCGAACACGAACATCGACACCGTGCCCCGCCAGGTATGGGACGACGTGCGTGATCTGCTTGCCGAACGGGGGATGACTCACCGCCAGTTTGCTCAGGAGATCGGCACGGAGTTCTCCGGTAGTGCGATGTGGAAGCGCAACCCATCACGGCAGAGGCTGGGAAAGATCGCTCAAGTTCTCGAGAGTAAAGAACTCGAGATCATGGCGGTTAATGACCTGCTGTGGGACGAGGTCGTAGCCATTGAGTTGGTGGGGGAGAAGCAGGTCTTCGATGCCACGGTGCTCGACACCCACAACTTCATTGCCAATGGTATTGCCGTCCACAACAGCATCGAGCAGGATGCCGACATGGTGATCCTTCTCCATCGTGAAGACGCATATGAGAAGGAATCGCCGCGCGCTGGTGAGGCGGACCTGATCGTTGCCAAGCACCGTAATGGACCGACGGACACCATCGTCGTTGCGTTCCAGGGACACTACTCGCGGTTTGTCGACATGCAGGTCTAGCAGTGTGTCGCTGCATGTGATCGACATCGACCGTGATGACGAAGGGCTCGTCGTGGCGGTGGAGTCGGCGCCCGGGCTGATGGGTTGCCCGTCCTGCGGGGTCGTGGCGGCTTCGAAGGGCCGCCGGATGGCCGAGATGATTGACGTCCCGGCGTTCGGGCACCCGGTGCGGCTGCGGTGGCGCAAGCGTCGCTGGGTCTGTGCGGACCCGGGCTGCGGGGTCGCCTCGTTCACCGAGCAGGACCCAGGGATCGCCGCACCGCGGGGGGGGGGTGCTGACTCTCGCGCTCCCGAAGCCCTCGACCACCGTCGGCCGGCTGGAAGCCCTCGCTCAGACCGAAAGGCCCGCGCACCTCCGACGCCCCGACTGAGCGCGGTCGGCCAACGGCAGCAAGGTTCCTGTCGGTTGCCGCGACATCGACCTGGTTCCGCTACGTCAGGCGTGCCGCGTCGCGCCGGTACATGGCCGCATGATCGAGCAGGTGGTGGGCCCCGGTGGTGCGGGCGTGCTCCTCGGTCCAGTCGGCGAGGTCGTGAAGCCTGTGGCGCATCGTGCGCATCAGGTCGGGGACGGAGGGTGCGGCGTCGCGGCCGTAGCTGTCCAGCAGGTGGGCCAGCCGTGCGTCCCGTGACGATCCCGCGGGGGGTGCCGGCATGTCCTGGCACCAGCCGCAGATCCGGTAGGCGAGGTAGGCGAGGTCCCACGCCCGCGGCCCGGGGGAGGCCATGTCCACGTCGATGAAGCCGACCAGCTGCTCGCCGTCGTGGACCATGTTGTAGGGCGCGACGTCGTTGAGGCAGATCACCTCGGCCGGCTCGTGGGCCGGCATCCGCCACACCGCACTGGTGAGAGAGAAGGTCCGGGTCGCGTCGTGCCAGGAGCGCAGCAGAGCTCCGGCGTCCTTGGCGGTCCCGGGTTCCCATACCCAGGCGGGCACCGGCCACCCCGCTGTCTCGCCGGCCAGGTAACTGAGCACCTCTCGTCCGCGATCGTCCACTCCCAGCGGCGTCGGGAGTCGCTGGACTCCTTGGGCGCGGACCCAGGCGAGCAGCGCGTGAATGGTCGGCGTCCACGGCCCGGAGGTGCGGCGGACGGTGTCCCCGACCCGCGCCACCTCGTTGACGTTCCCGCCGGTGAAGTCGCCACCTGTCTCGTCCCCCGCGCTCATCGCTCGATGCTCGCACGGGAGCGGTCGCCGGGCCGAGGTCTTTGTCGGCCGGTGAGAGCACGGTGGTCGACAGCGGGCCACGCCCCGACGAGCTGTTCGCGAAGTGCCCCCCAGCACGGGGTGGTTGGGAAGCCGGTGAACTGTGTAGCGTCGGGCAGGTGTCGGCGGACCAGACTCGGCGGCCCCGGGTCGTGATGATGTGCGGTCCTGGCGGTGCCGGCAAGACCACGTACGCCAAGCGGCTCGAGAGAGCAGGATGGATCCGGCTGTCGTTCGAGGTGGAATTCTGGGACCGGGGCATCACGACGATGCCGGATGCCGCCGTCGTCGCGGAGGTCGCGGCCGAGCTCAAGGCGCGACTGCTGCGTCACCTCACCGCGGGATCGGACGTGGTGCTCGACTTCGGGTTCTGGTTCCGACGCCAGCGTGACGAATATCGTGCGCTGCTGGCACCGCATGGCGTCGTGCCCGAGACCGTCTACGTCGCGACAGATCTCGCGACGATCCTGAGCCGGATCGGCGACCGCCAAGGCAAGGGTGCTGACGATTGGCCCTTGACCGAGACGACTGCGGCCGAGTACTTCGCTCGCTTCGAGCCGCCGAGCCCTGAGGAGGGGCCGCTCGAGGTCGTCCGCGAGAACCGCCGAGCGCGCGGGTAGCGATGGTGCGCGCTTCGGATTGCTCAAAGACAATGACGACATCTCGAAGGGCCGTATCGCCCGTCATGACTTCACCCGCGCATTCCCGCGTCAAGGATTCGACCCGGTGCTACGGTGGGCGCGGAGGTCTCAGCCATGGAAGTGGTATATCAGACCGGCGGAAACCGTGTTGTCGTCAATCCGGCACTTCTCGTGATCGCGTGTGATCCGCGCGCGCTCGGGCCGGTCATGGAATTCACACCCCAAGAGCGAGCACTGCTGAGCTCGCTCCGAAACTTCACCTTCTACACGACATGCCTGCGCGTCTATCCGCGCAAGGCCCAGGATCGTGTCGTCATCCTCGCGCCTGACATCGTCGAGTCTCAGTCGGGTCTCGTGCAGGGGTATCGCAACGAGACAGCGAAGCAGTGGGGCATTACCGCCGCGAACGACGCCACGACCAACGTCGTCACGACGTATCAGATGGTCGGGATCGATGGTGCCTCTGATCCCGGCACCCTCGCCGCCCAGCGCAAGGCGTTCCTGGACAACCCCCCTTCATGGTGGCCGTTCCAGCCCGGCCGGTACGAGATCGTGGAGGTCAAGGAGAACCAGAACGGTGCGATCCGCCCGGCCGTGAACCCGTTGCTGACGCCGTACTTCAACCAGTTCCCGTCCGGCGCACTCGATGGCGGAGCTCCGTGGAAGTGGCTCGACATCCAGGGCGCGCACGACACGGTGTACGTCCACGCGTCGACGTGCTTCGAGTCCGTCCTGCACTGCTGGTCGTACCTGAACATCCTGCTCGACGTGAAGCCGGCGCTGCTGTCGACGCCCAAGGACGCCGCCATCGTGGTCATCGGTGCGGGAGTGAGCGGGCTGCTCTTCGCGCAGCGCTTCATCGACCTGGGCTACACCGACGTCACGTTGCTGGAGAGCACGAATCGCTTCGCCGGAAAGACGCATTCGTTGCAGGTGCCGGATCAGATCGGTATCTCGATCGCCGAGCTCGGCACGTGCTACCTGTCGCCGGCGTACGACGACATGGTGCAGTCGCTCTCCAAGTACATCGTCGGCAATGCGCGCGTGGCCGTCGCGCACGGCTCTCAACGAGGCATCGTCGTCGGCAGCCCGCCGAACGAGACCGTCATGGATTTCAACTACTACGGACTCATGATCGCCTGCCAGTACCTGGGGTACGGGTGGCCGTGCAGCAAGGTGGACCAGGATCTGGCCTACGCTGACCTCTTCCTCGCCGCCGCGAACTACGTCCGGCTACGCACCGAGATCTTCGGCACCGTCGACGGCGCCATGCCGATCTCCAGGCCGGTGGGCGACCCGTACGGCGTCTTTTCGAAGACCTTCGCGCAGTTTCTCGACGACAACATGATGGGCGCGTTGAAGGGCTATCTGATGTACGCGTACCAGGTGCAGGGGTATGGCGATCTCGACAAGATTCCCGCGTACTACGGTCTCGTGTGGGTGATGCCGGACATGGCGTGGCCCTTCGGCGCGTCGAGCGGCGTCACTGCCTGGCAGAAGGGCTGGGAGGACGTCTGGGATCAGATGGTCAAGAAGTGCACCATGAACATCAAGCTGAACACGAATGTGGTCAGCATCCGCCGCTGACTACTTCACGCGGTCGACGCCGTGCCTGTCGGGCACCTGCGCGTGCGCCGTGCAGGCGTTGCAGTACACGGTCGACCTGACCACGCCGGCACCCATGAAACGCTGACCCAGTTCAACCGTCGGATCGTCGAAGTCGCACACCGGGCACAGCCACGGGCCGGAATCGCCGTCGTGCACCAAGCGGAAGATGCGGTTCCAGCTGTCGTTGCTCATGACTCGGGACCATACCGTGGTGGGCATCGGGCGCCCCAAGGTGGTGTGCCTGTGCTTCGAGATCTCCCGCGTGGAGCTGACGCGCACCCTGCGAAGGCGCCGGGCCGCTCCTGCTACAGCAAGGCCTGGACCTGATCGACCACCAGGTCGGGGCGGGAGACGAACGGGTGGTGCCCGGTGCGCAGCTCGACGGAGCGCGTGGCCCGCGCCGCGTGGGCGCGCTGCAGCTCGACAGAGGTGCTGCGGTCGTCCGCGCAGACGATGTACGTGGAATCGACCCCGCGCCAGCCAGCGGCACTGGTCGGCGTCATGAACGCGGCCGCCGCCTGCGGGGCCACCCGCTCCCATCCCTGGCGTTGCGTCGTCTCGTCCGCGTCCTGGAGGAATCGGGCTCCGAACGAGGCCGCGTCGTAGCCGGCGACGCCCAGCGTGCCGTCCCCGTTGTCGCCGATCGAGACCGGGTCGGGCTCATCGCTCATGATGGCGGCCTGCGCCTGCCCGATCTCGGGCAGGTACGACGACACGTAGAGCAGGTGCGCGACGGCGGGGTGTGGGCCCGCTTCCGCGATGACGGTTCCTCCGTAGGAGTGACCGACGACGATCGCGGAGTTCACGTCGTCGAGCTCACGACGAAGTGCTGCCGCGTCGGCGACGAGCCCGCCCGCAACCTGCTCGGGCGTGCCCTCGCCGCAGGACGGCAGCGCGAGGGCTCGGCTGCGGATTCCCGTACGTTCCCGGAGCAGGTCCGCGGCTCGCCGCCACCACCAGTCCCCGTCTCGCACCAGGGCGCCATGAACGAAGATCAGCTCTACGGGGGCATCTGAGCTCTTCACATCCGTGACACTACGGATCCGGGCGTGGTCAAGGGACTGAATCTGCTGACGGCGTGAAATCTCCTGGGTATCCGCAACCGGCGTCGCCCACGCGGCCCGGTGGTGTCGATGCCGACGCATGCTCCGTGGTCGTGGTGAGATGTGCGCCATGCCGAGGACCGGGTCGCCCACGGTGGAGATGCTCTGGGAGAGCTGCGACTCCGCCGAGGCCCTCGCACGTCGCTTCGGGTTTGCCGACGGCGGCACGGCCCAGGACTGGCTGTCCACAGTGGTGAGCGAGCACTGGGGGATCGACGTCTCGGCCTGTCGGCGCATCGTGATGAGCGACCACAACGCTCTTGCGTGGCTCACGACGTCCGACGGCGAGCTCGTGGCGAAGTGGTCGGTGGCGCGGGGGCGCTTCGCTCGCCTGTCCGAGCTTGCCGACCTCACGCAGTGGCTCGCCGGTCGTGGGTCGCCGGTGTCGGCTCTGGTCCCGACCCTCGACGGCAGCTCGTCCCTCGAGGGCAGCGGAGCGTTGCTCGTGCTTCAGCGCGTCATCGAGGGAGATCCGCTCGACGTCGCGCACCCCGGGCAGGTCGCGGCGGCAGGCGCAGTCCTGGCTCGGCTGCACGACGACCTCGCCCGGTACCCGGCGCTCGACCGCCTGCGTCGGGTGTCGCCGACGGGCGGCTCGCTGCGGGAACGGGTCACGAGGTGGCTCGACTCCGAACCGCCGCACGTCCCCGCACCCCTCCTGGCCACCGTGCGCGGTCTGGTGAGCGACGCGCCGACCGCGCCGATGCCGACCCAGCTGCTGCACGGCGACTTCCGGGCGGCGAACGTCCTCTGTTCCGGCACCGATGTGCTGGCCGTCATCGACTTCGACGAGGCGACGTTCGACCACCCCGTCACGGAGCTGGCGCGGTCCGCCGTCCTGCTGGGGACGCTCTTCCACGACTGGGGGCCGGTGTCCGCACAGGTGCGCACGGAGTTCTTGGCCGGGTACGAGTCGGTACGACGTCTCGACGCCGCGGAAGCACGATGGTGGGACGCCCTCGTCGGCTGGTACTCGCTCGCGATGGTCCCGGCCGACCCCGCGCACGACACGACCGGGTGGCTCGCCGCCGCGCGGGCACACCTGGAGACCGCCGCCCGCGGGCCGGCCACCTGAGCACCGCCGCAGACAGCCCGCCACGCAGCGATCCGGAGGGAGGCCCGAGAAATCCCGGGCAGCGCGCGAGCCCCTCCTGCTACGTTTTCCGGGAGGCCGTGCGAGACCTGGAGGAGGTGGTACCCGTGAACGCAGTATCGACGTGGGTGCTCCCCTCCGGGGTCATGGTCGGGCGATAGGTCGTCCGGGAGTGCCACCTCAGCGCACTCCTGAAAGGCACGACCATGCACTTCACCTCTGACCAACGCCTCGACGACGTCGTCCTCGAGCGCCGGTTCACGGCCGACGGGGTCCCGGGCATCCTGTGGACGCCCGTCGCCGCATCCTCGCCGACGCCCCTGGTCCTCGTCGGTCACCCCGGGGGACTCTCCCCGATGTACCCGCGGCTGTTGGCACGCGCCCGGCGGGCCGTGGCGGACGGGTTCGCCGCCGCAACGATCGAGCTCCCGGGGGCCGGTGAACGGCCCCGGCTGCCCGAGCTCGAGCGGGCCCGCACCGACCTCCGCGGTGCGCTCGCCGCCCGCGAGCCGGTCGACGAGATCGTGGACCGGCTCGTGCTCCCGCTCGTCGACCTGGCGGTCCCGGAGTGGCAGGCCCTCCTCGACGAGCTCGTCTCGCTGCCGGGGATCGACGGCCCCGTCGGGTACTCGGGCGGGGTGATCTCGGTCGGCGTACGGCTGGCGGCGGTCGAGCCACGCATCGTCGCCGCGGGCCTCTACGCCGGGAGCTTCGTCCCGCGCACCATCCTCGACGAGGCGCGACAGGTCACGATCCCGGTGCACGTGCTGCTGCAGTGGGACGACGAGTGGAACGACCGGAACGCCGCGCTGGAGCTGTTCGACGCCCTCGGCTCCCGGGAGAAGACCCTGCAGGCCAACCTGGGAGGCCACACCGGCGTGCCGCAGTTCGCGGGCGACGATGCCGCCCGGTTCTTCGAGCGGCACCTGCGGACCCGACCCGAGTAGGGCGCTCAGGCCCGGCGGAACTCCGCGCGCCAGACGCCGAGTCCGCCGGGCGCGGGGACGTCGCGCAGCACCTCGATCGACGTCGCCGACAGGCCGTCCTGACCGAACGCCTCGATCTCCGTACGAGTCAGCGGCCACGGCGGCCCGTCGTCGCCGGCCCGCTCGGCGACGGCCTGGACCGCCAGGAGCGTCCCGCCCGGCGCCACCAGCGACCGGACGCCCGCCGTCAACCCGTCCCGGACGCTCCGGCGCACGGCCTGGACGGTGAAGATCTCGACGACCAGGTCGAACGCCCCGGTCCACTCGGCGGCCAGGTCGAGCAGGTTCCCGACGGCGTAGTTCACGGACGACCCGGGGTTCCGGTCGCGTGCGGCCGCGACGGCGGTGGGGGAGATGTCGAACGCCGTCGTCTCGTAGCCGAGCCTGGACAGGTGCTCGGCGTCCGCGCCGAGCCCGCACCCGACGGCGACGGCGGTGCCACCCGCCGCCGGGCCGCGCGCATCGCGTGCCTCGAGCCACGACGCGAGGACCGGGTGCGGCTCGTGCCGGTCCCAGGGGGTCGTGATGTCGCCGACCTTCGCGGACGCCCAGAGGCGTTCGAACCACGCGGTCGGATCGGTGGTCTCGGCGTTGCCGAGGCGGGCCGTCTCGGACTGCCAGGAACGGGGTGCGGTCATGACCTCGAACCTAGCGTGCACGGGCGGCCGGGCCGCGCGGGCGAGCGCCGCCGCCGAAGGCGATCGGGCCTCACCATCCACCCGGTTGGATATGTATGCATGGCTATGCATATACTTGCAGCCATGTCCAAAGTCTTGACGTCGCTCCCTGTCGGTGAACGTGTCGGTATCGCCTTCTCCGGCGGCCTCGACACCTCGGTGGCGGTCGCGTGGATGCGCGAGAAGGGCGCGGTGCCCTGCACCTACACCGCCGACCTGGGCCAGTACGACGAGCCCGACATCGAGTCCGTCCCGGGACGCGCCGGTCAGTACGGTGCCGAGGTGTCGCGCCTGGTGGACTGCCGGACGGCGCTCGTCGAGGAGGGCTTGTCGGCCATCGCGTGCGGCGCTTTCCACATCCGCAGCGGCGGCAAGACGTACTTCAACACCACGCCGCTGGGTCGCGTCGTCACCGGCACGCTGCTCGTGCGCGCCATGCAGGCCGACGGAGTCTCCATCTGGGGCGACGGCTCGACGTTCAAGGGCAACGACATCGAGCGGTTCTACCGCTACGGCCTCATGGCGAACCCGCACCTGCGGATCTACAAGCCGTGGCTCGACGCCGACTTCGTGGCCGAGCTCGGTGGCCGCCACGAGATGTCCGAGTGGCTCACCGCGCGCGACCTGCCCTACCGCGCGTCCGCGGAGAAGGCCTACTCGACCGACGCGAACATCTGGGGCGCGACGCACGAGGCCAAGACGCTCGAGTTCCTCGACGAGTCGATGGAGGTCGTCGACCCGATCATGGGCGTGCGCTTCTGGGACCCGTCGGTGGCGATCGAGACCGAGGACGTCACGGTCCGCTGGGAGCGTGGGCGCCCCGTGGCCATCAACGGCCAGGAGTTCACCGACCCGGTGGCCCTCGTGAACGAGGCCAACGCCGTCGGGGGCCGCCACGGCCTCGGCATGAGCGACCAGATCGAGAACCGGATCATCGAGGCGAAGTCCCGCGGGATCTACGAGGCACCCGCGCTCGCGCTGCTGCACATCACCTACGAGCGCCTCGTCAACGCCATCCACAACGAGGACACGCTCGCGAACTACCACAACGAGGGACGCCGGCTCGGCCGCCTGCTCTACGAGGGCCGCTGGCTGGACCCGCAGTCCCTCATGATCCGCGAGTCGATGCAGCGCTGGATCGCCTCGGCGATCACCGGCGAGGTCACCGTCCGGCTGCGCCGCGGCGACGACTGGTCGATCGTCAACACCTCCGGCCCGGCGTTCTCGTACCATCCGGAGAAGCTGTCGATGGAGCGGACCGAGGACGCGGCGTTCGGCCCCGTGGACCGCATCGGGCAGCTCACCATGCGCAACCTCGACATCGCGGACTCGCGCGCCAAGCTCGAGCAGTACGCGGCGCAGGGCCTGCTCGGGGCTGGTGCCCACGAGCTCGTGGGCGAGCTGGCCCCAGGCGGTGCGGCGGCGATCTCCGCGAACCCGGACGTCGCTGACGTCGACGAGCAGGACGACGCGCTCGACCGCGCCGCCATGGAGTTCGGCACCGACTGATCCTCAGCCGCCGAGCGGCGGTGGCGCAGCGGGCAGCCGCACCACCACCCGGAGCCCGCCGTCCACCCGGCCGGAGAGCGTGAGCTCCCCGGCGTGCGCCCGGGTGATGCTCTGGACGATCGCCAGTCCGAGGCCGGTGCCCGCGTGATCGCGCCGGACCCGCGAGGTGCCGCGCTGGAACGGTTCGGTCAGCGTCGCGACGAGCCCGGGCTCGAGGCGCTCGCCGGTGTTCTCGACGGTGAGCAGCGTCTGCCCCCCGGGCTCGGTCGTCGTGCTGACCCGCACGGTGCCGCCGCCGGGCAGGTTGTGGACGATCGCGTTGTGCACGAGGTTCGTGGTGAGCTGCAGCAGGAGCGCCCGCGACCCGACGACGGGCGCGCTCTCGCCGTCGACCCGGACGACGATGTCGCGCCGCTCGGCGAGGGGAAGGAGCGTCTCGGCGGCCTCCTCCGCCGCGAGGGACAGGTCGACGCGCTCGCGGACGAACGACCCCTGGTCGGCGCGGCTGAGCAGGAGCAGGGCCTCCGTGAGGTCGATCGCGCGGGTGTTGACGGCGCGGAGGCGTTCGAGCAGCTCGCCGGTGTCGCAGTCCGGGTCCTTGGCGGCGACGTCGAGGATCGTCTGGGTGATCGCGAGCGGGGTGCGTAGCTCGTGGGAGGCGTTGGCCGCGAACCGCTGCTGCTCGGCGACCTGCGCCTCGAGCCGGGCGAGCATGACGTCGAAGGCGTCGGCGAGCTCCCGGAACTCGTCGTCGCGGCCCGGCAGGTGGATGCGGTGAGAGAGCGAGCCGGCCCCGGCCTGGCGTGCCGCGTCGGTGATGCGGGTCAGCGGGGCGAGCATGCGGCCCGCGAGGAGCCACCCGCCCAGCAGGCCCAGCACCAGCAGGAAGGCCAGCGCCCACGCCGCCCGCGGGACGAAGGCGCTCTCCAGGTCGGAGCGGTTCGGCACGAACGGGCCCCTGTTCCGGATGGGCCCGTCGGGCACGTACCGCAGCAGGAACAGCCACACCACCGCGAGCAGCAGGGCGCCGGCGACCATGACGAGCCCGGCGTAGCTGAGGGTGAGCCGGAGACGGACGCTCAGTCCACGAGGCCTAGCCATGGTCGCCCTCGCCCTCGCCGTCCTCCGGGGTGCCGGTGTCGATCCGATAGCCGACGCCGGGCACCGTGGCGATCACCCAGGGCTCGCCGAGCCGCTTGCGCAGCGCCGAGACCGTGATGCGCACCGCGTTGGTGAAGGGGTCGGCGTTCTCGTCCCACGCGCGCTCCAGCAGCTCCTCGGCGCTCACCACACCACCGTCGGCGGTCAGGAGCACCTCGAGCACGGCGAACTGCTTGCGGGTGAGCGCCACGTAGCGGCCGTCGCGGTAGACCTCTCGGCGGAACGGGTCCAGCCGGAGCCCGGCGAGCTCACGCACCGGCGGCCGGTGGTGCGCGCGCCGGCGGTCGAGGGCGCGCAGCCGGAGCACCAGCTCGCGCAGCTCGAACGGCTTGGTGAGGTAGTCGTCGGCCCCCAGCTCGAACCCGGACGCCTTGTCGTCGAGCCGGTCGGCCGCGGTGAGCATGAGGATCGGCATGCCGCTCCCGGACGCGACGATGCTCGCGGCGATCTCGTCGCCGGAAGGCCCGGGGATGTCGCGGTCCAGAACGGCGAGGTCGTACGTGTTGACGCTCAGCAGCTCCAGGGCGGTGTCGCCGTCGCCGGCGACGTCGGCCGTGATCGCCTCGAGGCGCAGGCCCGTGCGGACGGCCTCGGCCAGGTAGGGCTCGTCCTCGACGATCAGCACGCGCACCCTGCCGATGCTACGAGCCGCCACATATCGCGGGGATATGGGAAACGGGATACGAGCGGGCAACAGGCCGTCGAGTGGGCTGGAGGCATGCCCCCCAGGCATTCCCGGAGCCCCCGACGGCGCCGCTCCGCCGCCCTTGCCGGCGCCGTCCTCGCCGCGTCTGTCGTCGGCGCGTCCGTCGTGGCGGCCATGGCCGCCGGCGTCCTGCCCGTCCGGCAGCTCGGCTCCGACGGCGAGGTCCACGGCGACGTGACGGTCTTCGACGGCGAGGCGCCGGCCGTGGCCCGCCTCGACCCGCAGCTGCTCGGCGCCGTCCGCCGGGCCGCGTCGG
Organism: Isoptericola luteus; assembly: GCF_020297055.1. Lineage (GTDB taxonomy): Bacteria > Actinomycetota > Actinomycetes > Actinomycetales > Cellulomonadaceae > Isoptericola > Isoptericola luteus. Next base: position 126,829 of record NZ_JAIXCQ010000008.1, read on the forward strand.
CCGCCGAGGCCGACGGCGTGACGTTCTGGGTCAACAGTGGCTGGCGCTCACCCGAGTACCAGGACGAGCTGTTCCGGGACGCCATCGCCGAGTACGGCTCGGTCGAGGAGGCGGCCCGCTGGGTGGCCACCGCGGAGACGTCCCCGCACGTGCACGGGGACGCGATCGACGTCGGGCTCTGGGACGCGACCGCCTGGCTGGCGGAGCGCGGCGCCGCGTACGGTCTGTGCCAGATCTACGGCAACGAGCCGTGGCACTACGAGCTGCGCCCCGACGCGGCCGACCACGGCTGCCCGGCCATGTACCCCGACGCGTCGCACGACCCACGGCTCCAGCGGTGACCTCCCGGGGCGCGCCTACGCCTTCTTGGCGCGACGCCCCCAGAATCGTCGACGGGTCTCGTTCGCGAGCTCGGTCCCGGCCGCCGTCGCGAAGGCGTCGGTCGGCGTCCCCTCGGTGGTGCCCACAACCTCCCGGCGGGGCGGCAGGCCGGGCCCGCTCACGAGGTGAGGCTGCCGAACAGCAGGGACACCGTCATCGCGATGATCACGGTGTTGAAGGCGAACGCCACGAGGACGTTGGCACGCACCAGGCGCCAACCCGGCCGGGTGGTGATCTCCGCGGAGACGGTCGCGGCCATGGTCGACACGAGGACGGCGAGCGTGAGGTAGTCGTCGAAGCGAGGTTCGTCGGGGACGGGAATCGCACGGGCGCGCTCGAGCCCGCCTGTGCATCGAGACGCAGGTAGGCCTGTGCGTACGAGAAGACCATGAGGATCCACGCGCTGGCGACGGTCAGCAGCCCCGCGACCAGGTAGATGGTCTCGCCCCGGAACTGAGGGCTCTGAGCGATGCCCACCGTGGCGACCACGGCGATGACCGCCGCGCTGATGGTCGTGTTCGCGGTTCCGGTCAGGCCGAGCGCGCGGTGGAGTCGTCGGCTCTGGTCCCGCAGCTCGGCGGACGCGACCTCGCGCAGTCGGGCCGGCTCCAGCCGGGAGTAGGTCCGCGCGCCCCAGCCCACGTAGACGACCGCGTAGACCGGGAAGAGGAAGACGAACGTCGTGATGACGGTGTCCGCGGTGGTGGCGATCGGTACGGAGGTGGCGCTGCCGACGAACGTGACGCCGCCGACCGCGACGACGGCGGCGACGAGGCTGCTGACCCAGGCACGGAAGAAGTCGGACCGGGATCGAGGATGTGCCATGCCCACATTCTGATGTGCGCACGGGAAGGCGGATGACGGTGCGACCGGAGCCGGCGAACGCTCTCGGCGGGACGAATCGTCCAACACTACGATTTCGGTCACCAAGGACAGTGACGGGATGCGAGATGAACAGCGGGTCCAGCGTGCACGCAGCAACGGTTCCGATCGACGGCGAGGGAGTGGGACGACCCGGCTCGTCGCCGCGGTCATGGCGTTCCTTCTCGTGGTGGTGACCTTGGTGGTCGTTCCATCCCCGGATGCGAGGGCCGCGGCGTCCGTGGTCAGGACGGTGACGCTCCGCCGGAGCGACAAGGGCAAGAAGACGATCACGATGCCCTGTGTCGAGCGAGGACAGCACTACTTCGAGGTCTTCTACAAGGGCTCGACGACGACGGGGCGTTCCGATTCGAAGAACACCAACTACTTCACCGTGCGCTGATCTGCGGGCTCGCCCAGGTCGACCTACGGTCGGCGTATGGGCAAGCAGCAGAGCAGCGGGGGACGCGCCGAGGCCAAGGGCAGCACGTCGGCCAAGATCCTGTACCGGCCGGTCGGCATCGTGGGATCGCTCGTGGGCGGCCTCGTCGCCGGGCAGGTGTTCAAGCAGGTGTACAAGCGCGTGGCTCCGGGCCACCCGGACGACCCGCCCACGCCGCTGCAGTCGGAGTACCCGCTGCGGGAGATCGTGCTCGCGTCGCTGTTACAGGGCGCGATCTTCGCCGCCGTGAAGGCGCTCGTCGACCGCGGTGGCGCCCGGGCGTTCGAGCGCTGGACGGGGGAGTGGCCGGGGGACTGACGGCCGTCGCCGGCGCGTCGCCTCAGGCGGCGTCGCGGAGCCCGGGCGACTGGTGCCCGCCGCCGGCGAGGTGGACGAAGTTCACGACGTCGATGCGCAGGCGCGCCCACTCGACGTCGCCCACCACGGGTGACGAGGCGTGCGAGCGCCGCGAGAGCTCGACGACGCGTCGCAGCAGGTGGACGGCGCGCACGGTACAGGCGGCGTCCCCCGGCGCTCCGGCGGCCGCGCGGGCTACCTGCCGGGCGAGGACGAACCCCGGCGACCCCGGGTCCAGCATCGACGAGTCGGCGAACCGGAACGGCACGGGCCGGCTGCGGAGCGACCACTCGCCCGCCGCCGGGTCCCGCACCACGATCACCCGCGGCCCTCGGAGCAGCGAGACCACTCCGAGCAGGAGGCCGACGAGCACGACCGCGCCGATCAGCACCAGGCTCCAGCGCCCGATGCCGTCGGCGACCGGCCGGCCCATCAAGGAGAGCACCGCGATCCCGACGCCCCACCCCACGCCGCACCCCAGTACGACGAGCACCACGAGCAGCACGACGTGCCCGCGGTAGGTGGGCCGCGCCCGGTCCATACGTGCCTCCTCACCGTCGACGGCACAGTGCCGACACCTCTCATGTCGCCGGCAGGGGGGTGATCCCTACAGGTGATCTCGGACGAATCTCGTCCGTTCGCGTTCGCGCCCCGCTACCTTGGGGCCGTGGAGACGCGAGGGAGCGACCGATGAACGACGACCCCCGCCGGGGGCTCGGCCCGGCGGTCGCGGCCGTCGTCCTGACGCTGGCGGCGTGTGCGGCTCCCGGCGCCCCGGTAGGCCCGCGCGACCGCTTCAACCCGGTCGACGCCGACCAGCCCGGATGGGTCGCGTCGGCACCGGACTACGCCGCCGAGCTCCTTGCGACCGCGTACGCCGCGAGCGCCCCGACCACGCTCCGCAGCTCCGGGCAGACCCGTCGGCTGGACCACCGCGGCACGTCGCCGGCCGCGATCGTCGTCGACTACACCACCGGCGACTACTCGGAAGTGCTCACCGACGACGCCGCGCGGCAGCTCGAGGCCCTGATCTCTGAGACCGTCGCCGGCGGCGAGTTCGCGTCGGTCGACGTCGCGCCGTGCCGCGACGACGGCCTCGGCGACCTGCCCGACGAGGCGTGGTTCGACATCGAGAACGGCGAGATGCTGGTACGGACCTGCGTCCACGTCACCGGGGTCCCGGCGGGCACGACCGCGGCGGACGGCGTCGTCACGGAGCTCCTGGAGCCGGTGGTCGTCGCCGCGGTGGTGCCGGGCGGCTCCGACGTCGCCGGCACGGGTGCCACCTCTCGCATCCTTCGTCTGGACGTCCTAACCCTCCACGACGTCGAGGAGTCCGGCCTGGCATGGCACGAGTACGTCGCCGACCGTCTCTGACGGCTCAGGCGGGCTCGCGGACCATGGTCTGGATGCGGTGCATGAGCGCGGGCACGTCGGCGACGGGCGGCCGGACGCCGTCGAGCATCCACTGCACGATCTGCACGGACGCCTCCACGACCTGGCGCGCGCGGGGCAGCCGCCGCGCGGTGTAGCGGGCGAGGAGGTCGGCGTCGAACCGGTCCGCACCGACGAGGAGCTCGCTCAGCACCGCGGCGTCCTCCAGCGCCTGGGCGGCGCCCTGGGCGAGGGTGGGCGGGCAGGAGTGGGCGGCGTCGCCGGCGAGGACGACGCGACCGCGGTGCCACGGCCCGTCGACCACGTGCCACTCGAACAGCGAGTAGTTCACACCGGTGGTGTCGGTGAGCTGCGCACGGACGTCGTCCCACGGCCCGTGGTAGCTGCTCGCCAGGTCCCGCACGACGGCGATCTGCTCGGCGGGGCTCAGGTGCCGCCGGTCCTGGACGTCCTCGACGAGGTAGGCGTACATGGTGTCGGGGCCGGTGGGGCAGTAGCCGGCGATGTAGCACCGCCCGCCGTGCGTGAGGTCGGTGCGGAACACGTCGGCGGGACGCGCGACGTCCACCCGCCAGATGCCCATGCCGGTGCCGCGCGGTTCGCTGTCGATGCGGAGCGCGCGCCGGGTCCAGGATCCGACACCGTCGGCACCGACGACGAGGTCGTACCGGCGCTCGCTGCCGTCGCCGAACGTCACGTCGACGCCGTCGTCGTCCTGGCGCAGCCGTGTGGGGAAGGTGCCGAACCGCACGTCGGCGCCCGCCTCGGCGGCGTGCTCCAGCAGGATGCGGGCGAGCGTGGGGCGGGGGATGCCGAGGGTCGCGGGCAGGTCGTCCCCTCCGGTGCGGACGTCGGGGATCTCGGCGACGAGCGTCCCTGCCGGGTCGGGGGCGCGCATCCCGACCGAGTCGAAGGCGTACCCGTGGGCCTGCAACCGGTCCCAGACGCCGACGTCGCGCAGGACTCGCAACGCGTTGCCCTGCAGCGTGATGCCGGACCCCTCGACGGGGACGGCGGACCGCGCCTCGGCGATCTCCACCCGGACCCCTGCGCGGGCCAGCTGGGTCGCGGTGGCGCAGCCGGCGCTACCACCGCCGACGATCAGGACGGACTGCACTGCGGGCATGGGACCTCACTCGGATCGGGCGGGCTCGATCAACCGGACTGATGTGTCCGAGCAACCGGATTGTCCCTTTTCTACCGTATCCGGGACGTGCGAGGGCTCATGACCCCGGCGTCGCGCCGAGCGCGTCGCCCGGTGTCGCCAGCCAGTCCTCGACCTCGAGCCCGGGGACGCCGGTGAACTCGCGGACGTTGTTGGTCGCGACGACGAGGCCGAGCGACCGGGCATGGCCTGCCAACAGGGTGTCGAACGGGCCGATCGGTTCTCCCCGACCGGCGAGGATCGCGCGGATCCGGCCCGCGTGCATCGCTGCGGCGGTGTTGAACGGAAGGGCCTCGACCAGTGACAGCAGCTCGCCCACGGCCCTGCGGCTCCGAGCCGGGTCGTTCGACCGTTCGATGCCGTACTCGAGCTCCATCTCGCTGATCGACGACACGGCGACGCGCCCCTCGGCCGCTTGGGACCGTGGTCGTGCGACGTCGGCCCTGCCCCGCAGCAGCGTTGCGGAACACGGTGGTGCGCATGACGCCTCCTACGTATATACGTCAGGTATAGACGTGCACGGTGCGATGGACGAGCCCCGTGCCGCGGGACCACGCCGTCAGCGCAGCGGCCGGACGACCAGCGACTGGGCGTTCGTGCCGAACGCCCCGTCGACGTCGTGCAGGACGGCGCTCGTCAGACCCGCCCCGGCAGACCCGAAGGTCACGGTGGTGTCCAGTCCGAGCCACTCCCCGGCGGGCAGCCGGTGCAGGTGCGCGGTGAGGTCGAGGTTCGGGAACGCGACGTCCCGCGGGTCCGAGCGGACGGACATGCCGTTGGCGACGTCGAGCAGCCCGGCGAACCGGGCGAGGGCACCCACCTCCTCGTCCTCGACGAGCGGGTGGGCGGTGCGCACCCAGACCACGCCCCGGCCGGGAGCCTCCAGGGTGCGGCGCACCTCGATCGACGCGACGAGCCCGCCGGGCCAGTCCGTGGTGGGGTCCCACGCCGGCGTCTCGTCCGGTCCGGGCAGCGGCGCGGGCCCGCCGCCGGCCAGCGCGGTGGTGTCCCCGACCTGCCCGAGCCAGGCGCGCAGCGTCACGACCTTGCGGCCGGAGCAGCTCACCTCGGCCTCCACCAGCTCCACGCCGCGCCCCGGCCGGACCACACGGACCGCCGTCTCCATCTCCTCGAGGCGGTACGGGCCCCAGATGTCGTAGGAGAGCCGGAGGGGAGCGAGATCGTCGCGCCCCCGGGCCTGCCGGTCCGCCTCGACCAGGTGGGCGAGCAGGCCCAGGGTGGGGGCCACGTGCTGCTCGTCGGTCTTCCAGGCACCTCCCACCAGGGGTGTCGGCTGGAACGTCGTCGCGCCGGTGCGGCGGAAGTAGGCCATGAACCGTCCTCGTCGGTGGGGGAGACCGCCATCCTGCCAGGGCGGCCTGCCGCCCCGCGCGCCGTCGGCCCGCTCGACACGACCCGGGGCTCGTCGGCCCGCTCGACGCGACCGGGGTCGTTCCCGCACGATGGACCAGGACGTCGTCGACGATGGGAGCCGAGATGGGTCAGCGCACGAAGAAGAAGAGCGGCCTGAAGTCCGTGGTCCGCCTGGTGACGATCGGCCTGGTCGTCGCCGCCGTGGCCAAGGAGCTGCAGAAGGACGAGGACGACCGGACCTGGAACGGCACGGTCGCGGGCTTCGTCCCCTACGACTTCCGTGTGCCGACCGTCGACCGGATCCGCGAGCGGATGTGGGACCCGGAGGGCGAGCACATCGTCAGTCCCCACGTGTTCGGCGTCGGATGGACGCTCAACCTGGGTCGCGTCGTCACGCTCGCCCGCGCCCAGCTCGGCCAGGCGGCGGAGTCGTAGGTCAGAGCTCCTCGTAGCGGGCCGGGTCCTGGTCGGCGATGCGCCCGTCGGGCCGGGCCAGGCCCGCGATCGTGTCCAGGTCGGTTTCGGTGAGCGCGACGCGGCCCGCCTCGAGGTTCTGGCGCTGCCGGTCGGCGGACGAGGCCTTGGGCAGCGGGACGACGCCGAGGCGGGTGTGCCACGCGAGGATGATCTCGGGGACGGTCGCGTCGTGGTCGCGGGCGATGCCCGCCAGGACCGGGTCCTCGAGCATCTCGTTCGCGCGCCCGAGCGGGCTCCACGCCTGGGTCACGATGCCGTGGGCGGCGTCGTAGGCACGCTGCTCCGGCTGCGGGAAGTACGGGTGCATCTCGATCTGGTTGACGGCCGGGACGACACCGGTCTCCGCCGCGAGCCGGTCGAGGTGCTCGGGCAGGAAGTTGGACACGCCGATCGCCCGCACGAGCCCGCGCTCGCGCGCCTCGATCAGCGCCGTCCACGCCTCGACGTACTGGTCGCGCGCCGGGTTGGGCCAGTGCAGCAGGTACAGGTCGAGGTGGTCGAGCCCGGTGCGGGCGACGCTCTCCTCGACGGTCGCCAGGGCGTCGGCGCGCGCGTAGTACCGGCCGGGAAGCTTGGACGTCACGACGACGTCCTCGCGCGGGACGGCGCTCGCGCGCACACCGGCCCCCACGGTGCCCTCGTTCTGGTAGCTGACGGCGGAGTCGAGCAGCCGGTACCCGAGGTCCAGGGCCTGGGCGACGGCCCGCGTGCCGTCCCGGCCGCGCAGCCGGTAGGTGCCGAGCCCCACCGCGGGCAGCGTCAGTCCGTCGGCGTTCGTGGGGTGCTGTGCCACGTCGAAACTCCCTGTTCGTCGGTCGTCGTCAGTCGTAGGGTCTCACCGTGATCGGAACGGTGCTGACTCTCGGCGGTGGCGGCTTCTCCATGTCGGACGACGGCTCGTCGGCCATCGACGACCACCTGCTCGACCTCACGGGCGCCGCCACTCCGAGGGTGTGCTTCGTGCCCACGGCCAGCGGCGACGCGGACTCCTACGTCGAGCGGTTCGAGTCCGCGTTCGCGGGCCGCGCGCGCACGTCGGTGCTGTCGCTGTTCTGCCGGGACCCCTGGGGATACCGGGACCCGAAGATGCTGCTCGAGCAGGACGTGGTCTACGTCGGCGGAGGATCGACGGCGAACCTGCTCGCCGTCTGGCGGCTGCACGGCGTGCCCGAGCTGCTCGCCGAGGCGGCGGCGCGCGGCACCGTCCTGGCAGGGATCAGCGCGGGCATGAACTGCTGGTTCGAGAGCTCGTCCACGGACTCGTTCGGTCCGCTCGCCGCGCTCGACGACGGCCTCGGGATCCTCGCCGGCAGCGCCTGCCCGCACTACCTCGGCGAGCCCGACCGCCGCGAGAAGTACCTCGGCTGGGTGGGCGACGGAGCCCTGCACGACGGGTACGCCGTCGACGAGTTCGCCGCACTGCACTTCCGCGACGGCGAGCTCGTCGAGGCGGTCGCCGAACGGCCGGACCGGCCCGCGTTCCGGGTCGAGCGTGCGGCCGACGGCAGCGGCGCCAGGGAGACCCGGATCCCGGTCCGCCGGCTCTGAGACTCAGCTCGCGCCGCTCGACTCCACCTCGGCGTCGCTGCGCAGGATGCAGAACTCGTTGCCCTCGGGGTCGGCGAGCACGACCCAGCCACCGTCAGGCCTGCGCCGGTCCGCCACCTGGGTGGCGCCGAGGGCGAGCAGACGCTCGACCTCCTCGTCGCGGGTGCGGTCCGTGGGCCGCAGGTCGAGGTGGACGCGGTTCTTGATCTCCTTGGCCTCGGGCACCTCGATGAACAGGACGCGCCCCCGGCTCTCGGGCCGTGCGTCCACGTCCGTGCGGGGCACGATCATGCACTCGACATGACCTGGCAGGTTGGGGTCGCCGGGCACGTCCGTGTAGCCGAGCACGTCGGCCCAGAAGACGGACTGCGCGTAGGCGTCGCGGGCGTCGAACGTCGTGTGCGAGATGCGAGAGGTCATGGCGCCATCGGACCACGGCGGTCCCGCCGGGGCCACGCTTTTCGTGACCGCCTCGGCAGGTGACCCGCGGGCCGTGGTCTCGAGCGGGGCCGCGCCGACGGCTCAGGAGCGGCGGCGCCGGGCCGGGTCCTGCGCCGCGGCCACCTCGTTCGCCTCGAGCGCCGCGATGAGCGTGCGTGCGTCGTGCGGGCCGCGGTGACGGACGCCGTCGAGGAAGAAGGTGGGCGTGCCGCGCGCGCCGCTCGCCCGGGCGCTCGCCAGGTCGGCCTGCACGCGCGCGTGCACGGCGTCGTCGCCCAGGTCGGCGTCGAACCGGTCGAGGTCGAGGTCGATCCGTGCGGCGTGCTCCCGCAGGTCGTCGGGCTCGAGGCGGGACTGGTGCGCGAACAGCTCGTCGTGCATCTCCCAGAACCGGCCCTGTCGCGCCGCGGCCTCGGCCGCCACGGCCGCGAGGTAGGCCTGCGGGTGGGCGTCGTCGAGGGGCAGGTGCCGCACGACGTAGCGGACCCGGTCGCCGAAGTGCTCCCGCACCTCGTGGCCCATGCCCGTGGCGCGGGCGCAGAACGGGCACTGGAAGTCGAGATACTCGACGACGGTGTGGGCGGCGTCGTCGGACCCGAGCACGTGGTCCCGCTCGGGCTCGACGGGCGGCTCGAGCGTGACGGGCAGGTCGGCGCTCGTCTCGCCCCATCGCACCCGGGCCACGGTGAAGACCAGCCGCCCCAGCAGCGAGGAGATCACCATGGCGAGCAGCACGCCCACCGTCGCGGCCTGCGCGTCGACGCGGTCGGGGAACGCGAGGTTCACCACGAGCAGGGCGACGGTGAACCCGATGCCGGAGAGCGCGGCCCCGCCCACCACGCTGCCCGGCCCTACGCCGTCGGGCAGCGTGCCGAGCCGCAGGCGCAGCGCCGCCCACGTGCCGAGCGTGACGCCCACGAGCTTGCCCACCACGAGCCCGGCCACCACGCCCCAGGTGATGGTCGACGTGAGCGCGTGGCCGAGTGCGCCGCCGCGCAGGTCGATGCCGGCGTTGGCGAGGGCGAAGACGGGCACGACGACGAGCGAGACGGGCCCGCGCAGCACCTCGTGCAGGCGGTGGTTCACGGAGATGGACCGTGCCAGGCCCACCTGCACGGTGCGGGCGACGGCCGCGCCGGGCGACTGCCAGTAGGCGCGGAACAGGTGCTTCGCCTGCAGCACGTCGGCGCGCTGCGTGACGGCGGCGGGCACGAGCAGCCCCGCCAGCATGCCGGAGATCGAGGGGTGCACCCCGGCCTGCACGGTCGCGCCCCAGAGCACCACCACGACCAGCACGTACGGCGAGCTGCGCCACTGGCGCATCCGCCCCAGCAGCCACAGCGCGGCGAGGCTGGCGGCGGCCACCACCAGCGGGCCGACCCGTACGTCATCGGTGTAGAAGACGCCGATGATCAGGACGGCGAGGAAGTCGTCCACCACGGTCAGGGTCAGCAGGAAGACGCGGAGCTGGCTCGACATCGCCGGGCCCACGAGGGCGAGGACGCCGAGCAGGAACGCGGTGTCCGTGCCGACGACGACCCCCCAGCCCTGGGGTGCGGCACGACCTGCGACGGCGAGGTACACCAGCGCGGGCCCGAGGACGCCGAGCGTCCCGGCCACGAGCGGCACCAGGCGGTGGCTGCGCTGACGCAGCGACCCGACGGAGAGGTCTTGACGCACCTCGAGCCCCACGACGAAGAAGAACAGCACCATGAGGCCGTCGTTGACCCAGTGGTGCAGGTCCATGTCGAACCTCAGGTCGCCGACGTCGATCCGGACCGGCGTCGCCCACAGGTCTGTGTACCAGGGGGACAGCGGCGAGTTCGCCCACACGAGCGCCAGGAGGGTGACGGCGACCAGCAGCAGGGCAGCGCCGGACTCGGTGCGGAGGCGCTCACGCAGCGCCAGGCCTGCCATCACACGTCTCCGTCCGCCTGCGGTCAGTTCGCGCGTGAGCCTCGGCGTGATCCGGTGACGGATCCCCGGGTGGCGTTCGCACGGACGCGCCGGATGTCTGCCTATCCTGCCTGGCAGTCCGTCCACCAGCGCGTCGTCCAACACCCGGGAGGGCCGAGTGATTCCCGAGCTCAGCGCAGGTCTCGGCACGGTGGTGTCGGCCGCCACGGCGACAGGTTTCTGGGGGTGCTGGCTCGCCTGGTCGTTGCGCCAGGACCGGCGGCGCCTGCGCAACGGGTTCCTGCTGATGGCCGTCGTCTACACGGGCGCCGGCCTCGTGAGCGCGCTGGTCTCCCTGGTCCCCGGGGGCGCGGAGGCCCTGTCGTGGGTCACCCTGGCGCTGCTCGCCGTCCTGGCCCTCGGGCTGCTGGCGCTGCCGGTGTTCCTCGTGCTCAACGGGGTCACCATGGTGCGGCGCGAGCGCCGCAGCCTCCCGAACATGCTGTCCCTCCTGGCCGGGCTCGCGATGCTCGCGGCGCCGGTGGTCGCGCTGGTGCCGGCGGCCCTCGGGGCGCCGTGGGCCCTGGCGCTCACGACCGTGGTGCTGCTGGCGACCGCCTGGCTCGGGTTCTCGTTCCTGGGCTTCGTCGCCCAGACGCTGCTGTACCGCCGGTACGCCGCCCGGGTGCCCGCGCACGCGGTTGTCGTGCTGGGTTCCCGGGTGGTGGGCGGCCGCGTGCCACCCTTGCTCGCGGCCCGGCTGACGACGGCCCTCGAGGCGGCCACGCGGCTCGGCGGAGCGGACGGCCCGGTCCCCGTCGTGCCGTCGGGCGGGCAGGGAGCCGACGAGGACCGGCCCGAGGGGGTGGCCATGGCCGAGTGGCTGTCCGACCAGGGCGTGCCGGCCGAGCGCATCCTCGTCGAGGACCGCGCGCGCACGACCCGGGAGAACCTCGCGAACAGCGTGGCGCTGCTGCGCGCCGCGGGCGTCGCCGAGCCGTACCTCCTGGCGACGAACGACTACCACGCGCCCCGCGCGGCGCTCGAGGCGATGGATCTCGGGCTCGAGGTGCACGCCGTCGGCGCCCCCACGGCCGGGTACTACTTCCCCAGCGCCTACCTGCGTGAGTTCGTGGCCGTCGTGCGGCGGCGCCGGGCGGTGCACCTCGGGGCAGCGGCGAGCATCGTGCTCGCCGGCGTGCTCGTGCTGTTCCTCGCGACGAGGTAGCGGATCCCCTCCGGCGGCCCCGGCCGTACCACCCCCTCCGCGGACAACCCGGATGCTTGCCGCGCGAAACCCGGCCACATGACCTATCTCTTGTCCGACAGTGTCAAGCGGACACGTCGTTCGAGATCGGATCGTCGCCGGGGGGCACAGGTTGACAACAGCACGGGTGAAGCAGCGCGTCGGAGCGCTGCTGGTCGCAGGGGCGCTCTCGCTGGGGCTCGGGGTGGGGTCGGTCCTCGTGGCCCCGCCGGCGGGCGCGGCGTCGGGCGTGGTCGCGCCGCTGGCCGCGAAGACGTACTCGATCTCGTCGTACTACGGGCCGCGGTGCATGCCGGTCGCCCGGGCCTCGGCGTGGCACAAGGGGCAGGACATGGGGGCCGCGTCCGGCCGCCGCATCAACGCCATCGCCTCCGGGACGGTGCTGCGGGCGGGGTCGATCTCGGGGTTCGGCCAGTGGGTCGTCATCAAGCACTCGATCGGCGGGCGCACGATGTCGTCGCTCTACGGGCACGTCATCGACGGCGACCGCTACGTGCGCGTCGGGCAGAAGGTCAAGGCCGGGCAGCGGATCGCCGACGTCGGCTCGACCGGCACGTCGACCGGGCCGCACCTGCACCTGGAGATCTTCAAGGGCACCTACGGCTCCGGCGCCACCAACACCGACCCGATCGCCTACCTCAAGGGGCAGGGCGTCGACCTGGTCCGCTCCGCAACGTGGGCCGCGGCCCGCAAGGTGCCGTCGTCGTGCACCTACTACGCGGCGAGCAAGGTCAACCTGCGGTCCGGCCCGTCGACCGGCACGTCCGTGCGCGCCGTCGTCCCGAAGGCCGGCAAGCTCACCGCGAAGCCGGGCGACGCCTCGGGGACCTGGCGCAAGGTGAAGTACGGCTCCAGGACCGGGTGGGTGAGCGCCTCGTACGTCACCCCGCGCAAGCCGGCGGTGTCCTCGGCGGCCACCGTCTCGAAGAAGACCGCCACGACGTCGAAGGCGTACGTGCGGGTCTCGGCGCTCAACCTGCGCTCGAAGGCGTCGACGTCGTCGAGCGTGCTGACGACGCTGAAGAAGGGCACGGCGGTGACGCGCGTGGGGTCGGCGTCGAAGGGCTGGCAGAAGGTCAAGGCCGGCTCCAGGACGGGCTACGTCTCGGCGTCGTACCTCTCGTCGAGCAAGCCCGCCACGACGTCGGCGGCGAAGGCCCCCGCGGCACCGAAGGCGAAGACGTCGTACGTGCGGGTGTCCTCGCTGAACCTGCGGGCGAAGGCGTCCACGTCCTCCAAGGTGCTCGCGAGCCTGAAGAAGGGCACGGCGGTGAAGCACGTCGGGTCGGTGTCGAAGGGCTGGCAGAAGGTGAAGGTCGGCTCGAAGACCGGCTACGTCTCGGTGTCGTACCTCTCGTCGAGCAAGCCGGCCGCGACGTCGGCGTCGAAGCCGCCCAAGTCCACGAAGGCCAAGACGTCGTACGTGCGCGTCACCTCGCTGAACCTGCGGGCGAAGGCGACGACGTCCTCCAAGGTGCTCGCGAGACTGAAGAAGGGCACGGCGGTGAAGCACGTCGGGTCGGTGTCCAAGGGCTGGCAGAAGGTGAAGGTCGGCTCGAAGACCGGCTACGTCTCGGTGTCGTACCTCTCGTCGAGCAAGCCGCGCTGATCCCTCGGCAGCAGGCGGTGCTGCTCTCGCGTCCGCGCTGAGGTATCAGCCGCCGGCACGCGCGTTCCCCTTCGGTAGAGCCGGCGCGCGACGGGCGCGCCGGGACGTGGGACGACCGCGATGCGGCCGCTCGGGTGCGCCCGGGGTGGCGGGATGAGTCAGGGCAGAAGGCTCCTGCTGGGAGCGATGGTGGCGGCGAGCGTCGCGGCGTGCTCCCTCGGCCCGCCGGCCGCGCCCGACGACGCCGACCCGGGCACGGCGGCGGCAGAGCCCTCACCGGGCACGTCGGACGGGATCGCCGTCGACCCGGACGCCGCGCCGGAGCCCGAGGCCGACGACGGCGAAGAACCCGCCGCGCCCCGCGCCGACGGCCGCCCGGCACTGCCGCCGCTGGCCGAGCTGGACGCGGGCGGCGACCCGTCGTCCGTCGTCGCCGTCGACGAGGCGTGGTGCGCGGTCGTCCAGCCCGCGGCCACCCCGGACCCCGGCGTGTGGGTCGAGGTCTACGAGGTCGAGTCCGACCCCGGACGCGCGGTCGAGGTCACCTGCGGGGGCGCGGCCTCGTGCGTCGGCGCGACGCTGACCCACGCAACGCCCGCCTGCGCGATCGCCGTCGTTCCCCCGACCCCCGGGACGGAGAGCGTCAGCACCGCCCTGAACGTGCGGATCTCGTGCGACAGCGAGGAGCTGTGCGAGGACTACCGCGCCCGGGTGACCACGGGGACGCGCTGGGTCATGCCGAGCCCTGCGCCGCCCGCCGAGGAGGACGGCGCGTGACGACGCCGTCCGGCACGGTCCGGCCCGACGAGGCCGAGCGCGCGGGCGCACTGGGTCGCCTGTGGACGCTCGTCGGGTCGGTCGTCGCGCCGGCCACGCTGGTGACAGCGGTGCTGTTCTACTTCGGCTACGTGTCCTCGCGGTCCCAGTACCTGTACTTCGGCATCGACGTGGACCTGCTCGGGTTCAGCACCCAGGAGTTCGTCATGCGCAGCCCGCAGCCGTTGCTCGTGCCGATGCTCCTGGTCCTGCTGGTGGGGGTCGGGCTGGTGCTGGTGGACGCCGCGCTGCGGCGCCGGCTCGCGACGGCGGCCGGGGCGACCGCGCGGCGCTGGGCGCGCGGCCTGGTCGCCGCGGGGACGGCGCTGCTCCTGCTGGGGGTGACGCTGCTGCTCGCGTACCCCGCGCTCACGGGCTGGGCCCTGTTCCCGCTGGTCACGCCCGTCGTCCTCGGGGCGGGCGCCGCGCTGCTCGCGTACGGCCTGGCGTGGGCGCGCCGGCACCCGCGCCCCGGGCGGGCGGCGGGCACCGGCCCCGATCCCGGCCGGACGGCGGTGGTGCTGCTGGTGCTGACCGTGGTCGCCGCGCTGTTCTGGGCCACGGCGACGGTCGCCGAGTGGTCGGGCACCACCCGCGCGAAGGGCCTGGCGAGCAACCTCACCGTGCTGCCCGCCGTCGTCGTCGACACGACGCAGCGGCTGCACGGCGGCGACCCGGCCGTCGAGGAGTCGGTGCTCCCGGCCGACGCCTCCGGCGTGGAGCGCTACCGGTACCGCGGGCTGCGGCTCCTCGTCGAGGGGGAGGGCGTGCTGTACCTGGTGCCGCAGCGATGGTCGGACCGGGGGTCGACGTTCGTGCTCGACCGTGAGGACGTGCGCGTGCGGTTCCGCTTTGTCAACGACCCGCCGTGACGATGGTGGGCGGTCTCACGGACCCAGGCCCCGCGTCTGTCGTGCGCCCAGGGGCTCGCGGTCCTACATTCAAGGGGTCTGACCAGCCACGGCGAAGGATGGAGCGATCATGACTGCAGGTGGAATCATCACGGCGATCATCATCGGCGCGATCATCGGAGCGTTGGGCCGGCTCCTGGTGCGAGGCAAGCAGAACATCTCGATCCTCGTGACGATCCTCGTCGGCATCGTCGCGGCCCTCCTCGGGACCTGGCTCGCGGACCTCGTCGGGGTCAAGGACACCGGTGGGATCGACTGGATCGAGCTCGCGTTCCAGATCGGCCTCGCCGCCGTGGGCGTGGCGATCGTCGCCGGGACGATGGGGCGCAAGACTCCGTGACCGACCAGCTCGGCGAGGCGCCCACGGCGCCCTGGTCTCGCGCGCCCCAGGACGTCCTCGCCGAGCTCGGCACCACCCCGACCGGCCTCGACCGCGAGGACGCGGCCGCCCGGCTCGCCCGCGTCGGCCCGAACCGGCTGCCACCGCCGGAGCGCGACCCGCTGTGGAAGCGGGTCGCGGTGCACTTCGACGACGTGCTCATCTACATCCTTCTCGTCGCCGCGGTGCTCAAGGCGATCCTCGGCGACTGGGTCGACTTCACCGTCATCCTCGCCGTCGCGATCATCAACGCCGCGATCGGCTTCATCCAGGAGGGTCGCGCCGAGAGCGCGCTCGACGGCATCCGGCAGATGCTGTCGCTGCACGCCGAGGTGCGGCGCGACGGCGCCTGGGAGCGTGTCGAGGCGGACGACCTCGTGCCCGGCGACGTCGTGCGCGTGCGGTCGGGCGACAAGGTCCCGGCCGACGTCCGGCTCCTGGAGGCCACGAACCTGCGCGTCGAGGAGTCGGCGCTGACGGGGGAGTCGGTCGCGGCCTCGAAGCGGGCGGCAGCGGTCGCCGCCGACGCCGGCGTGGGGGACCGCACGAGCATGCTCTTCTCGGGCACGCTCGTCGCCGCGGGCCAGGGCGTCGGGGTCGTCACTGCGACAGGGCAGGCCACGGAGATCGGCCGCATCCAGACGATGATCTCCGAGGTCGAGAGCCTCCAGACGCCCCTGACGCGCCAGCTCGACCACTTCGGCAAGATCCTCGCCGTGCTCATCCTGGGCATGGCGGTCGTCATGGTCGTCATCGGCCGCGTCGTGCACGACTTCAGCGTGCCCGACCTGGTGTCGGCGTCCATCGGGTTCGCGGTCGCGGCCGTGCCGGAGGGTCTGCCCGCCCTCGTGACCATCACCCTCGCGCTCGGGGTGCAGCAGATGGCGCGGCGCCGCGCCATCACGCGCAAGCTGCCCGCCGTCGAGACGCTCGGGTCGGTCACGACCATCTGCTCGGACAAGACCGGCACCCTCACCAAGAACGAGATGACCGCCCGAGTGGTGCGCACCGCGGCCGGGGCGTTCGCCCTGTCGGGCGCCGGGTACGCACCGCACGGGACCGTCGCCGTGAAGGACGGGCCCGACGACGGCGCCGAGGTGACGCTCTCGGAGCGCCCCGACCTCGCGGGCGTCGCGACGACGATGACGTTCTGCAACGACGCGCGGATCGTGCCCGCCCAGGACGCCGCCGACGACGACGGGTGGCGCCTGGTGGGGGAGCCCACGGAGGGTGCGTTGCGCTCGATGGGCATGAAGGCCGGCGTCGAGACGCACGACTGGGCGCGCGTCGCCGTCGTGCCGTTCGAGTCGGAGCACAAGCTCATGGCCACGCTCGACCGGGACCCGGCGGGCGGCCTGCACGTGCACGTCAAGGGGGCGCCCGACCGGGTGCTCGTCCGCTGCGCCACGCAGACCGGCGCCGACGGGGCCCCGGAGCCCCTGGACCGCGGCTTCTGGACCGAGCAGATCGACGCCCTCGGCGGCCAGGGCCTGCGGGTGCTGGCCGCCGCCCGCGCCACGGCGGGCGCGGGCACGACGGCGCTCGAGCTGTCCGACGTCGACGAGGACCTGGAGCTGTGCGGGCTGGTCGGCATCGTCGACCCGCCGCGCCCGGAGGCGGTCGGCGCGATCGCGCAGTGCCGCACGGCGGGCATCCGCGTCAAGATGATCACGGGCGACCACGCCGGGACGGCGCTGGCGATCGGCCGCGAGATGGGGATCGTCGACGGCCGGTCCGGGGACGGGCCCGCCGTCCTCACGGGCCCCGAGCTCGAGGCGATGAGCGCCGAGGAGCTGCGCGCCGTCGTCCGGGACGTGGACGTGTACGCCCGCACCAGCCCCGAGCACAAGATCCGCATCGTCTCGGCGCTGCAGGCGCACGGCGAGGTCGTGGCCATGACCGGTGACGGCGTCAACGACGCCCCCGCCCTCACGCAGGCCGACGTCGGCGTCGCGATGGGGATCAAGGGCACGGAGGCGACCAAGGAGGCCGCCGAGGTGGTGCTCGCCGACGACAATTTCGCCACCATCGAGCGGGCGGTCGAGGAGGGGCGGCGGATCTACGACAACATCCGCAAGTCCGTGCTGTTCCTGCTGCCGACGAACGGCGCGCAGTCGCTGGTCATCCTCCTCGCGGTGCTGTTCGGCCTCGTCCTGCCGCTCTCGCCGGTGCAGGTGCTGTGGATCAACATGATCACCGCGGTCACGCTGTCCCTCGGCCTCGCGTACGAGCAGGCGGAGCCCGACGTCATGCACCGGCGGCCGCGCGACCCCGCGGCCCAGATCATCGACGGCGTCTTCCTGCGGCGGATCCTCGTCGTGTCGCTGCTGATCGGCGGCGCCACCATGGTCGTCTTCTACGCGGAGCGGGCGCAGGGCGCGACCCACGCCGAGGCGCAGACGACCGCCGTGACGATGCTGGCCCTGGGGCAGCTCGCCTACCTCTTCAACTGCCGGTTCCTGGACCGGTCGAGCCTGACCCTCGACGTGCTGCGCGGGAACCGCGTCATCTGGATCTCGGCGGCGTCGCTCGTGGCGCTGCAGGCCGTGTTCGTGTATGCGCCGTTCATGCACGGCTGGTTCGGGTCCGCCCCGATCGGCCTCGAGGAGTGGGGCAAGACCCTCGGCCTGTCCGTCGTGGTGTTCCTGCTCGTCGAGGTCGTCAAGCGGCTGGGTGCCCGGCGGCGCTGACACGGATCGCCGTGCGGACCTGCCCTGATGGTGGGAGCATCGAGCGCAGCACTGCCGATGATCGTCTCAGCCGACCGCACTCCGGGGGCATCGAACATGGCACACGAGGACACCGTCACACCCGCCAAGGGTGCGACCAAGGTCTCGCTCCTCACACTCACCGCCATGGTCGTCGGGTCCATGGTGGGCGCTGGCGTCTTCTCCCTGCCGAGCAGGTTCGCGCAGGAGACGGGCGTCCTGGGCGCCCTCATCGCCTGGGCCGTGGCCGGGACGGGCATGCTGATGCTCGCGTTCGTCTTCCAGCGTCTCGCCGTGCGCAAGCCCGAGCTCGACGCCGGGGTCTACGCCTACGCCAAGGCAGGCTTCGGGGAGTTCACGGGCTTCTTCTCCGCCGCCGGGTACTGGGCCAGCGCCTGCGTCGGCAACGTCACCTACTGGGTGCTCATCACCTCGACACTGGGCCAGTGGATCCCGGCGCTCGGTGCGGGGGACACCGTGCTGGCGATCGTGTGCTCCACCGCCGGGCTGTGGTTGTTCTTCCTGCTCGTGCGCCGCGGCATCAAGGAGGCGACGGCGATCAACCGGATCGTCACGGTCGCCAAGGTCATCCCCATCATCGTCTTCGTCCTGCTCGCGCTGTTCCTGTTCGACCCGGGGGTCTTCGCCGAGAACTTCGGCGGGGCGGACTACGCCGGCTCCCTGTTCGACCAGGTGCGGGGCACGATGCTCATCACCGTCTTCGTGTTCCTCGGCGTCGAGGGCGCGAGCGTCTACTCCCGGCACGCCAAGCGCCGCGAGGACGTCGGGCGCGCCACGATCCTGGGCTTCCTGAGCGTGCTCGCGATCTTCGCCTCGGTGTCGATCGTGTCCTACGGCATCCTGCCGATGGCCGAGATCGCCGAGCTGCGCCAGCCCTCGATGGCGGGGGTGCTCGAGGCGGCGGTCGGCGACTGGGGCAGCGTCTTCGTCGGCATCGGGCTGATCGTCTCCGTGCTGGGTGCCTACCTGGCGTGGACGCTGATGGCGGCCGAGGTGCTGCTGGTCAGCGCCAAGGACCGCGACATGCCCCGGTTCCTCGCCCGCACCCAGCGCGACGTGCCCGTGAACGCCCTGCTGCTCAGCACGTCGCTGTCGCAGGTGGTGCTGATCGTCACCTATTTCTCCGAGGACGCGTTCGACTTCGCGCTCGACATGACCGCCGTCATGACGCTGATCCCGTTCCTGCTCGCCGCGCTCTACGCCGTCAAGCTCCGCACGACCCGCGAGACCTACGACGGCGCACGGCCCTCGACCCTGCGCGCCGACCTGGTCATCACCGCTCTTGCCACCGTCTACACGGCGTTCCTGGTCTTCGCGGCGGGTTTCAGCCTGGTGGTGGTCTCGTTCCTCTTCTACGCCCCGGTGACGATCCTGTTCGTCATGACCCGCCGCGAGCAGGGGCGCCGGGTCTTCGCACCCGCCGAGCTGGTCGGGTTCGTGGTGGTCCTCGCCCTCGCGGCGCTCGCCGCGACCGGGCTCGCCGCCGGCTGGATCTCGATCTAGGCACCGTCGTACCGTTCCACCGAAAGGACCCCGATGACCTCCGTATCGTCCACGCCCCCCGTCCCCCCGCACGGCGTCCACTCGGAGGTCGGGCGGCTGCGCAAGGTGCTCGTCTGCTCGCCCGGGCTCGCGCACGAGCGGCTCACGCCCAGCAACTCCGACGACCTGCTGTTCGACGACGTCATGTGGGTGGAGGCGGCACAGCGCGACCACCTCGACTTCGTCAACAAGCTGACGAACCGTGGGGTCGAGGTCGTCGAGCTCCACGACCTGCTCGCACAGACGATGGACATCGCCGAGGCGCGCGCCTGGCTGCTGGACCGCAGGGTGGTGCCCAACCGGGTCGGTCTCGGGCTCGTCGAGGGCGCCCGCGCCTACTTGGATTCGCTGCCGTCGCGCGAGCTGTCGCGCCTGCTCATCGGCGGTCTCTCGACGGCGGACCTGCCCGCCGACTTCCGCACCGGCTACCTGTCCCTGGCCCGCGAGTCGCTTGGCGCCGGCGACTACCTGCTCCCGCCGCTGCCCAACACGCTGTACACCCGCGACACGACCTGCTGGATCTACGGCGGCGTGACGCTCAACCCGCTGTTCTGGCCGGCCCGGCACGACGAGACGATGCTGATGCAGACGATCTACGGCTTCCACCCGGACTACGCGCCGTCGCGCGTGTGGTGGGGTGACGCCGAGCAGGACTGGGCTCGCGCCACCGTCGAGGGCGGCGACGTCATGCCCGTCGGGAACGGCGTCGTCCTGATCGGCATGAGCGAGCGGACGTCGCGTCAGGGCATCACCAGCCTGGCCAAGTCGCTGTTCGACGCCGGCGCCGCGGAGCGGGTCGTCGTCGCCGCCATGCCCCAGCTGCGTGCCGCGATGCACCTCGACACCGTGTTCACCTTCGCCGACCGCGACCTCGTCACCGTGCACCCCGCCTTCGTGGACGGCATCCGGGCGGTCTCGCTGCGGCCGTCCGACGCGGCACCCGGCATCGAGGTGACCGACGAGGGGGACACCCCGTTCGTCGACGTCGTCGCCGAGGCGATGGGGCTGCCCCGGCTGCGCGTCGTCGAGACCGCCGGGGACGTGTACGCCTCCGAGCGCCAGCAGTGGGACTCGGGCAACAACGCCGTGGCGCTGGAGCCCGGCGTCGTCTTCACCTACGACCGCAACACCCTGACCAACGCCGCGCTGCGGCAGGCCGGGGTCGAGGTGATCACGATCGTCGGCGCCGAGCTCGGCCGCGGTCGCGGTGGCGGGCACTGCATGACGTGCCCGATCGTCCGGGACCCGCTGGACTGACCGCCGGGCGGCAATCCGGTTGCCCCGGGACTGGTCCACCGGGGAGAGTCCGGGGATGACGATCCGCTACCCGCGCCCCCTGCGTCCCGGCGACACGATCGGTGTCACCGCGCCGTCGGCCGGCGTCGAGCCCCCGCTGCACGCTCGTCTGCACCACGCCGCCGACGTCGTGCGCGCACGGGGCTACGACGTGCGGGTCGGCGCGACGCCCACGGGGTCGGGCGTCGTCAGCGCCCCGGCCGCGGACCGCGCCGCCGAGCTCACCGCGATGCTCACGGACCCCGTGGTGCGCGCCGTCGTGCCGCCGTGGGGCGGCGAGCTCGCCGTCGACCTGCTCGGCCGCCTCGACTGGGAAGCGCTCGCGGCCGACCCGACGTGGCTCGTCGGCTTCTCCGACATCTCCTCCGTGATGCTGCCGCTCACCCTGCGCACCGGCGTCGCGACGCTGCACGGTCAGAACCTCATGGACACCCCGTACGACGTGCCCGACGGCCTGCTGGGCTGGTGGGACGTCGCCGCCGCCGGGCCCGGTGACGTGCTGGTGCAGCGCTCGCCGCGCCGGTACCGCTCGTCCGGGTGGGACGACTACGAGAAGCACCCGGAGGTCTCGACCTGGACGCTGGACGCGGCCGGCGCGTGGGTGCGGCTCGACGCCGGGGCTGCGGCCGAGGGTGACGACGCGGCCGTCGACGTCGGCGGCCGCCTGATCGGCGGCTGCGTGGAGACCGTCGGCGTCCTCGCGGGCACGCCCTACGGCGACGTGCCGGCGTTCGCCGCCGAGCACGCACCGGAGGGCCTGGTCGTCTACCTCGACGTGTGCGAGTGGGGCGCCACCGACATCGGCCGCGCGCTGTGGGCGATGCGGTACGCCGGCTGGTTCGACGCCGCGAACGCCGTCCTCGTGAGCCGCACGCACGCTCCCGCCGTCGGGGGCTTCACCCAGCACGACGCCGTCCGCGACGCCCTCGGCGACCTGGGGATCCCGGTGCTCGGCGACGTCGAGTGCGGGCACGTCCCGCCGTACCTCGCGCTGGTCAACGGCGCGCTCGCGCGCGTGCAGCACGGGCCGGACGAGTCGGTGATCACCCAGCGTCTCGTGCCGTAGCCGCCTGCCGGGCCGGCCCTGCGGGCCCTGCGGGCCCTACGAGCCCGCGAGCCCCGCGAGCACGATGTCGAGCATCCGGTCGAGCTCGGCGTCCGAGCCGAAGTCGGACCAGCCCGGCGCGAGGGCGGCCATCGCCGGATGGGTCTGCGGGTCGAACGCGGGCACGGCGGTCTGCCCCTCGGCCGTGCGGGCCAGCAGGTGGCCGTTGAGGAAGCCGAACAGCACCATCGGTGCGTCGGCCACCACGCGGTCCGGCAGGCCGTCGCGCCGCATCGCGGCCACCAGGGACTCGAGCGCGGAGACCGCGACAGGCGACGTCTGCGCGCGCGTGACCAGCAGCGGGAACACGCGGGGATGCCGGTAGGCCATGTCGCGGTACGCGTGCGCGATGTTGCGGGCGAGCTCCTGCCATCCGCTCGGGTCGTGCTGCGCCGTGGTGGTTGTGGTGACCGCGAGCTCGGCGACCTCGCCGAGCACGGCCTCCGAGGCGGCGTCCAGCAGCGCCGCCTTGCCCTTGACGTGGTGGTAGATCGACATCGGGTCGACGCCGAGCGCACCGGCGAGCGGGCGTACGCCGAACCGTTCCAGCCCGTCCCGGTCGATCAGGGCGACCGCGGCGGCCGCGATCCTTGCGCGGTCGAGACCTGCTGAGGTACCTCGTGCGCGTCCGGCCATCCGCCGCTGCCCCCTTGAGCTCGCTTGCCAAACCTACGTCGTAGAACATACCGTGCCACGAAGACCTACAGCGTAGGTTTCGCCAGTTCGTCCACCGACAGGGAGGCTTCCCATGACGAGCACCCCGCAGGAGCGCCGCGCCCTCGTGGCGATGTCCGTGGGCCTCGCGCTCACCGTGCTCATGACGCTCGTGCCGTTCCTCGACGGAGGCACCCGGCTGCTCGCCGACCACGTGCGCACGGGCTACCCGTCCTACGGCCAGGCACAGGTCGACGCCGCCGTCACCACGTACCAGTACCTGCTGGCGGGTGTCGGCGTGCTCGGCGTCGCCGCCTGGTTCTGGACGATGCGTGCCGTCCGGGCGCGCCGGCGGTGGTCACGAGGCGCCGCGGTGGGTGCCTTCGCGCTCGCCGTCGTCGTCGCGCTGACCGCGCTGCTCACCCCGGACACCTCGGGTGAGGCAGGGTTGGCGCCCGCCCTGGGCTGGGCCGGTCTGGCCCCGTGCGTGGCCGGCGGCATCGCCGTCGTGCTGCTGTGGCGGGCGCCGCGCGTCAGCGCTGGAACGCGCGCGGCATGAGCTCGCGGGCCGGGGCGGTGCGGTCGAGGAACGCCGTGCTCCCGGCCTGCAGCTCGCGCGCCGCGTCGATCAGTCCAGACAGGGCGTTCCACGCGAACGCGCCGCCGACGGAGATCCGTGCGACGCCCGCCTCGGCGAGCGCCGCCGGGTCGGGGCCGCCGGGCACGAGGAGCACGTTGACCGGCCGGTCCACCTCGCGGCACAGCGTGGCGACCTGCCCGGCGTCGCGCAGCCCCGGCGCGTACAGCACGTCGGCGCCCGCCTCCTGGTAGGCCTGGAGCCGGGCGATCGTGTCGGCGAGGTCGTCGCGGCCGTGCAGGTGGTTCTCGGCGCGGGCCGTGAGCACGACGTCGCCGGAGGCCTCCGCCGCCGCCGCGATCCGTTCGACGGCGAGCGTCCGGTCGTAGATCGGGTCGTCGTCGCGGCCGGTGTGGTCCTCGATCGAGCACCCGGCGACCCCGGTGCCGCGGGCGTCCGCCACGGTCCGCGCGACGTCGTCGGGGGAGTCCCCGAAGCCGTTCTCCAGATCGGCGCTCACCGGGACGTCGACGGCGGCCGCGAGCACAGCCGCGTGGGCGAGCGCCTCGTCGCGCGTCACTGCGCCGTCGGCGCGCCCGAGCGTCGCCGCGAACCCGCTGCTCGTGGTGGCGAGGGCCGCGAACCCGAGCGCGGCGAGGATCCGCGCGGACCCGGCGTCCCAGGCGTTGGGCAGCAGCAACGGGTCGCCGGGGCGGTGCAGGGCGAGGAAGGCAGCGCGATCGGTGAGGGCCATGACGTCGACGCTAGCCACCGCCACCGACGCGCCCGCGCCCTGTGGCCCGGCGCTGACTAGGCTCGGGCCCCGTGAGCCGCGAACGCTTTCCCCGCTGGGTCTACGAGAAGGGCACCGAGCCGGACGCACGCTTCTCCCTCGCCAACGAGCGGACCGTCCTCGCGTGGATCCGCACCTCGCTCGGGCTCATCGCGGGCGGCACGGCGCTGGAGGCCCTCGACCTGCCCATGGAGCCGACGCTGCGCCTGGTGGCGTCGGTCGTGCTGCTCGTCGCCGGGGTGGTCGTGCCCGTCGTCGCGGCCGTCGAGTGGGCGCGGACGGAGCGCGCCATGCGTGAGCACGCGCCGCTGCCCGGCGGGCTCACGGGTCTCGTCCTCGTCCTGACCGTGAGCCTGGTCGGCGTCCTCGTGCTGCTCGCGCTGCTGCTGTACTGAGGCGTGCTGCATGGCACCAGAGCACGCCCCGTCGCTCGTCGGCCCCGAGCGGGACCGCGGGCTGCAGGCCGAGCGCACGGCACTCGCCTGGCGGCGCACGCTGCTCTCGTTCACCGCGGCCTGCGGGGTGGCGTGGCAGACCCTCCCGGCCGTGGAGGGGGCCTCGGTGCTCGTCCTCGCGGCCGCGCTCGCCCTGACACCCCCGCTGTGGTGGTTCGCCGGGCGGCACGCCCGGCACACGCAACAGCATCTCGGCGCGGCCGAGCCGCGGCTGCGGCACGGTCGGCGGATCGTGGTCATGTGCGGGGGCACGGCGCTGCTCGCTATCGCCGGCCTGGTCGCGATCCTCGTCCTGTGAAAATGCTGGTTCACTGACGCCCATGCACGTCATCGTGGGTCTGTTTCGGCTCTTCCTCGTGGTCCTCGCGCTCGTGGGCAACCGCGTCATCTGGCGCGACGGCGACGTGGAGGGCCTCGTCTACTTCACCAACCTCACGGGTTTCCTCGTCGTGGCGGTGTTCGGGTGGGCGGGCGTCGCCTCGCTGCTCCGCCGCACCCAGCCACCGGTGTGGGCCAAGGGCGTGGTGACGCTGGCGGCGTCGATCACGGGGCTGGTGGCCTGGCTCGTCCTCGCGCCCGAGGACCCGGACGCGCCCGCGGTGTTCCTCGGCCTGACCGACGGGCAGATCGAGCACGAGCTGGTGCCGATCGCCGTCGCCGCAGACTTCCTGCTGCTCGACGAGCACCGCCGCATGCGCCTGCGCGACGCCGCGGTGTGGATGGCGTTCCCGGTGCTCTACTTCGGCTTCGTCCTGGTGCGCGGGCAGCTCAGCCCGGGCAGCGAGTACCCGTACGGCTTCGTCGACCTGGACGCGCTCGGCTGGGGCGGGCTGGGGATCAACCTGGCCGTCTACGGCGGAGCCTTCTACGTGCTCGGGCTCGTGGTGGTCGGCCTCGACCGGCTGCTTCCGGCCCGCCCTCTCCTCGGTGGTGCCAGGAGGTCCGGGCTCACGGCGTGACATCTCGACGTCCGCCCTCGATGAAGGTCACGGAGGGCAGGCCGATGCCTCACCTGGTAGACGCCTTCGACGGCCTCGAACGGGCCCCGCTCGACGACGCCGCGCACGGCGAGCGTTCAAGCCTCGGTAGGCGGGGGATCGGCGAGCACGTAGTGCGCTCCTCGTCGCTCGCCCCGCAGCTCGAGGTCGCCGTCGTCGACCATCGACCGTAGCAGCGTCGTAGCGGCTGGTGGAGCGATCGCGCATAGCTCCGCCGCCGTGGCCCGTGTGATGCTGCCGTGCGCTCGCACGTAGGTGAGCACCATCGGGCGCTGCTGGATGCGGTCGAGTCCGCGGACACGGACGTAGCCCGGATCGGAGTGCAGCGCGCGGTAGGTGGCCGCCGAGAGGTGATACCGGCGTCCTCGTCCGGATCCTCGTGGTTCGACAAGACCTGCCTCGACCATCTTCGTCAACGAGGCGCGAGCCTCGCCCTCGGTCCTCTGCAGGAGCCGAGCCGCCTCGGCCACGCTGAGATCGCCTTCGCGCCGCAGTTCGTGCAGTACCTGGAGGACGGAGAGCGGCATCGGGCCGCCCTGCACCGACTCCTTCTCGAAGACGAACCTGGCCAAGGCAGCGTCGGCGTCGGACGTCGCGAACGACGCCACGACGGCGTCCGACGTGCTGCGAGAGTAGTCGGGCGCGTCGCGGCCGATGCGCAACGTGCTCTCGAACATCCGAGGGATGCCACGGCCTGTGCGCTCGACGATCCCGACTCGCTTGAACGCGTCGGCCAGGGTTCGGCTTCGCGGTCGGCTGTGGTCGAGGATGTTGTCCAGCGTGATGCCGCGGGGGAACGAACCAGGGCTCGAGATCACGACCGCGTCGTCTCCGACCTGGAGCCGCACCGCACCTGTCATCGTGTAGTCGCGGTGCACCAGCGCGTTGGCGATCGCCTCCCGCAGGGCGAGTTCCGGCACGCGGGGGAGCGCGATGCGTACCAGTCCGGCGTCGACCTCCTCCTCCGTGTTGTAGGGCGAGAAGCGGTTGAACAGCTCTTCCGCAGACTTGAGCAGTCCTCCGACGACCTGTTCATTGACCTTGACGTCCGAGCCGTGCATGACCTGGAAGAACGTCTCGTGGGTCGGCGCGAAACGCGCGAGCGCGTCGGCCGTGCCGAAGAGGAGCAGCGCGCCCATGAGCGGTGTCGGCCCGGCCGTTCCGGGCTCAGTGACGCCGAGCGACCGCGCGATCTCGACGTCCGAGAGCACGGCGAGCGTGCCGTCGCCTGGCTGGCTGGCTGCGAGGCGTCGGAACCGGTCGAACTCGGCCGGGTCCAGGTCGGCCCAGGTCGCACCGTGTACGCGAAGCGTCGCGTAGTCGGACTCGCCTGTGCTCGTGGTCCTGCTCAACATCTCGTGCAGGGGGTATGGCGTGCACTCAGGCATCCCGTCGTTGCGGAGCGCGCGCCGTGTGTAACGGCCAGTCGTGGTGCCGATGGGCGTCGTCGCTTCATCCACCTCGATCGCGGTGACGTCCTGGGATGCGATCGAGAGCAGGGACACACGGGTGGAGAGTGGTGGAATCGTCGCGTTGGCGATCGCGGCTTGCACTCGGAACGGGTCCGTCCGACCTCCGTGCCGCGGTCGAGCACCTGTGACGGTCCCGTCGTCCTCGACCCCGAGGAACAGCACCCCACCGGTGCCGTTGGCCAGGCAAGCCACCGCTTCGGTGAGTTCCCGATCCGCGTAGGCGTGCCGCTGCTCGCTCTTGAACTCGACCTCGAGAGTCTCGCCCTGAGCGATGAGGTGTGCCGCCTGCTGAGCGTCCATGCCGCTCAGTATGGGGAGTTATATAACTTGGAGCAAGAGGCGGAACGAGTTATATAACTTCCATTCCACTGATGCCTGCCTGGCCGGCTCCGCACGGATCAGGGCCGAGCCGCGACCTGGCGCTCACCCCACGCGCGGGCGACCTCGGCGCACGCGGCGTGGTGGGCCGGGTCGACGACGAGGACGAGGTTGCCGGCGTGGTCGCTGTACTGCGCCTCGACGTTCACGCCGGCGTCGGCGAGCAGCGCGGCCACGGTGCCGAGCTGGCCCGGCGTCTCCTGGTCCAGACGCAACATCACGACGTCGTGCAGGCAGGCGGGCCCCAGGCCGGCGTGCTCGACGGCGTCGCGGGCAGCCGGGCCGTCGAGGACGAGGTAGTGCGCGACGGCGGTCGAGCCGGTCGCGAACACGCCCCCGCCTTCGAGGCTCACCCCCGCCTCGCCGAGAGCTCGGCCCAGCGCGGCCAGCGTGCCGGGGTGGTGGGCAAGGACGATCTCGAGGTCCTGCATCGTGGTGGTCATGTCGGCACCGTACGGCGGAAACGCTTCGGCGGCGGCCGAAACGTCGTCGCCGTACCGTGGCCCGATGAGCGTGAGGGTGGGCCACCGGGCGGGCAAGGACGTGAGCGGCAGGGACTTCACGGCGGTCGGACGCGCCCTGGCGGCGCCGGTGCGGTCCACCGTGCTGAACCTGCTGATCGACGGCAGCAGCAGGCCCGCGGGCGAGCTCGCGCGCGCCGCGGGCGTGCGGCCGTCGACGGCCAGCGAGCACCTCGCCGCCCTGGTGGACGCCGGCTTCGTGGTGGCGGAGCCGCGCGGGCGGCAGCGGTTCTTCCGGCTCGCGGACGCCCGCGTCGCCGACGCGCTGGAGACGCTGGGGGAGCTGTGCCCGCCCGCGCCCGTCGTCAGCCTGCGGCAGTCGCGGGAGCAGGCGCGGCTCGCCCGCGCCCGGCTCTGCTACGACCACCTGGCAGGGCGGCTCGGCGTGGCGGTCACCGACGCCATGGTCGGCCGTGGCTGGCTGGGCGACGGGCTCGTCGTCACCTCCGCCGGGAGGACTGGCCTCGTGGACAGGGGGGTCGACGTCGACGCGGCCGGGAGCGGTCGTCGCCCGCTCACCCGCGCCTGCCCGGACTGGACCGAGCGGCGTGAGCACCTCGCCGGAGCGCTGGGTGCCGCCGTCGCCGGGCGGTTCCTCGCCGCCGGCTGGGTCGCGCGGCGTGGGAGCACGCGGGGCCTGGCCGTCACCGAGGCGGGGCTGGTGGCGCTCGCGGACGAGTGGGGCGTGCCGGCGGACCTGCTCGACGTTCCCTGCTGACCTCGGCGCCGAGCCCCGTGCCCGGGGCGTCCGTTCGCCGCGCGCGATCGCGCTACGTCTGACACCGTCGTAGGTGGCGGTCGTCCGCGAAGGCGCGGGACGGAGCCAGTCACCGGAGTGCGGGAGGGCACCGATGGTGGAGGGTCACGGGACGGCGCGCCGGTCGGCGCGGCGCCGCAGGAGGCGTCGCGGCAGGCGCCGCTTCAGCAGGGGATGGTCGGCGCTCGGGGCCGCCGCGATCGCGCTGCCGATGCTGCTGGTGCCCGCGACCACGGCGTCCGCGGCGGAATGGGGCGGCAGCAAGACCGTCACCAGCGGGCCGGGCCCGTACGAGCCGGGCGAGAACGTCACGTTTGTCCTGACGTTCTCGTGCTCGGACCCCAACGACGACCCGTGCGCCGACACGACCATGACGGACCCGCTGCCCGCGCCGCTCGAGATCGTCAGCGCGGACGTCATCAGCGGGGACGGCGAGGTGGTGGCGGACCCCGGCACGAACACCGCCGTCTACACCAACCCCGGCGAGATCCCCACGGGCGACCAGGTGCAGATCAGCGTCATCGCGACGGTGCCGCCCGACACACCACGCAGCTTCGACGGCACCGACGTCACGAACAGCGCGACGATCGTGTCGGACAACGCTCCCGAACTCCCGGTGGAGGCCGACGTCCCGCTGACGGTGCCGCTGGTTCTCGACTCGGAGACCAGCAAGTCGATCGACCCCGAGGGGGCGATCGCGAGCCCCGGCACGACGGCGACCATGACCCTCGGGGGCAGCAACGGCTCCAACGACCCGGTGGACACGCTGGTCCTCCAGGAGCCGGCGCCGGGGACGGTCCCGAACCCCTTCACGTACCTCGGCTTCACCGGGTTCGGCGACGTCTCGTGGCCCGCCGGCGCGACCTCCGCGGAGGTGACGTTCGCCTGCGCGGACGGGTCGACGCCGGCGGAGACCACGACCGACGTCGACACGCTCCCCGGCCCGCCCGCCGGGTGCGTGGTCGAGGGCTTCACCGTCGAGTTCACCGGCGAGATCGAGCAGGGTGCCGCCGCGTCCGTGCCCGTGGTGGTCGAGCAGACCGAGGCCGTCACCGGGCTCACCGCCTCGACGACGGTGGCGAACACCGTGTCCTCGAACGTCACCGACGCCGAGGGCGGCGCGTCCGAGCCGACGACGGCGAGCGACACGTACGTCATCACGCCGCCGAACAACGCGGTGACGGCGGCCAAGTCCTTCGACCCGGAAGTGGTGAGCGCCGGCGACCCGACGACGGTCACGATCGGCGCCACGAACGACGGGGACCCGATCACGTCGATGACGATCACCGAGCCGTCGCCGGGCACCGACAGCCCCTTCGAGGGCGACGACCCGCTGACGTTCACCGGGTGGGGCACGGACGACGACGGGGACGGCGTCGGCGACGGCACGGTGCAGTGGCCCACGGGCGCGGACGCCGCGACCGTGACGTACTCCTGCGCCGAGGGCGGCACCGAGGTCGTGGACGCGACGGCTCCGGACACGCTGCCCGACCCGCCGGCGGGATGCACCGTCGTCGGGTTCGAGGTCGAGTTCACGGGCGAGATCGTCACCGGCGCGACCGCCTCGCTCCCGTTCACCGCGGACACCGACCCGGACCAGGCGGAGGACGACGTCCTCCATCCCAACGAGATCACCGCGATCATCCCCAACGCCGAGGACACCGACGCGGCGACCGTGGAGACGCTCACAGACCGGCTCGCGACGGAGACGACAAAGCAGATCTCCCCGTCGACGTTCCCCGCCCTGCCGGGCCAGACTGTCGTCGTCCAGCTCCCGTCGCAGCTCCTGCCGTTCGGCGAGGACGGGTCGACGACGAACGCGGACCAGGTGATCGTCCAGGACCCGACCGACCCGACGAGCCCCGACGAGTGGTCCCAGAACTTCGTGCCGACGAGCGTGCGGTCCACGGACGTGCCGACGGAGTCGACGTTGACGGTCAACTACTGGGACGGCGACTCCTGGGAGCCCGCCCCCGGATGCACCTTCGTCGGGCCGACGACGGCGAGCTGCGACCTGCCGGACGACGCACAGGGTGTCCAGTTCGTCTACGACTCCACCGGGGACGGGTTCCCCCCGGGAACGAGCTTCCAGCCGAACTTCACCGCCTCCTACACCGGCCCGACCGACCGGGACGCCCCGATCGAGAACTGCGGCGCCTCGAGCGCATCGTCGGGCGCGGTGCCGCCGACGGAGCCGGCGGTGGGCTGCGACACGGTGGACCCGTTCCCGGTGCCCACGGACCCGGGCGAGCTGGACTTCATCAGCAAGAACTTCCTGGGAGAGGACCCGCCTACTGTGCGGGCGCGGACCCAGGACCAGGTGACCGCCGAGATCACCTGGTCCACCAACGGGTTCTCCGGCGTCGACCCGATGGTGGTGAGTGACATCGCCGACCCCGAGGGAACGGCCGTCGACCAGTCGTTCTACGACGCCTTCGACCTCGTGAGCATCGGGGAGATCGACGCCGGGGTCGACCCGCTCATCGAGTACGACGCGATCGTGGGCGTGGAGCTGTACGACGGGTCCACGTGGACCCAGGCGGCGAACTCCACGTGCACGACGGCGACACCCTGTGACGGCGGGATGCCGGCCGTGCCGCTCACCGGCGCGGAGCAGGCCTCGACCGTCTCGGTGCGGATCACGTACGTCGAGTCGCCGACCCGGTCGGCGGACGACGATCCCACGGTGCCGCACCCCGGCGAGGGCGTGGCCCGCTCCACCCAGGCGGACGGGCGCCACCTGGACCTGACCTTCCAGCTCCGGGACGTACGGCGCAGCGACGGGGAGCCGGTGCTCGGCTCCACCGAGGGCACCATCTACAACCTGCCGGACGATCCTGGCACGGTCCGCGACACCGCGAGCGGCACCGCCACGTTCGACGGCACGGACTACACCGACTCGGACCTCGACGACGTCCTCGTCCTCGACCAGCCGGTGAACGTCTCGATCACCAAGGACTGGACCGGTGGCCCGCTCTCCGTGCCGCCGGACGGCACCCCGGACGAGGCCTACCCGTCGACGCATGCCGTCATCACGTCGACCAACGACTCCGTCCAACGGGTCGACACCCTGCGGATCGCGGAACCGAGCACGGCGAACGACGAGCTGGTCGTCGACCCGGAGACCGCTCCAGGCACGCAGCCGTTCGACGCGTTCACCCTGATCGCCCTCGCGGTCACCGCACCGGAGGGGACCGGCACCACGACGGTCACGCTGACGTCGGTGGGCGGGGGGACGGCCGACTACACGGAGGCCGAGGCGGAGGCGCTGACGGCCGCGGACCTCGCCGACGTCGTCGGCGTGGCCGTCGAGTTCGACGGCCGCATCGTCTCGGAGGCGCAAGGCGTGCTGGACCTGACGCTCCAGCTGCGCGAGCTCGACCGCTACACGGGCGAACGGATCACCGTGGACGGCTACTCCCCGGTGCCGAACAGCGCCGGGACGGAGCTGATCGAGCCGGGCGGCACGGCCGATCAGCAGCCCCAGGCCTGGGACACCGCGGACATGGAGCTGCAGGACGCCGCGATCTCGATGGTGCAGACCAAGTCGTTCGACCCGACCACGATCGTCGAACCGGGGTCGGACGCCGAGCCCAACCCGACGTCGGTCCTGACGATCACCGGGCAGCCCACGGGCCCGTCGCGCGCCGTCGAGATGACGCTCACCGACGTCGACGGCAGCTTCTGGAACCAGTACGACCTGGTCGGCTTCGGCGGCTCCACCCTGACCGCGCCCATCGACCAGGTCCAGGTCGACGCCTGCGTCAGCGGGACGTACGACGAGACGAGCGACACGTTCGCCGACTGCACCTGGACCAACGGCACGCCGTCCGGCGCCTTTGCGCTGCCCGCGGGCGTCGACCCGGCGACAGTCACCGGCCTGCGCCTCACCTTCACCCGTGCTGACGGCGCCATCTGGGAGAACCCGGCCAACCCGGTGCAGGCGGTGGACCTCGAGGTCCAGGTGCGCGACACCCTCCGGTCCGACCCTGGTACCCCGGTGCCGAGCGACCTGGCGCAGAACGACCCGGCCCCCGGCGAGGACGCGCCCGGGATCGCGACCAACGACGTCACCTCGACGGTGACAGGTGCCGACCTCGTGCCCGACCCGGACGACCCGACAGGCCCGCTGGTCCCCGTGAGCGGCGACGCCGAGGCGACGTCGACCATCACCTACCAGCACACGACGAACGGCGTCGAGATCGTCAAGGCCTTCGACGGCGTGATCAGCGGCGGCATCGAGGCTCCGGCTGACGTGTTCCCCATGACCCTCAGCGTCACCAACTCCGGGAACCGGCCGGTCTACGACCTCGACGTCGTCGACGCCCAGATGCCCGTCGATGCCGAGGGTCCTCAGCTGCGGCTCGCCGAAGACGTGGACCCGCAGATCACCTATGCGCTCGAGGGCGCGGCGCCCGACCCGGCCAACGGCGACCCGTTGCCCACGACGGAGGCGGGGACCGGCGACCAGGTGACCGCCGACGTCGAGGGCGACCTGGAGGCCCTGGAGTTCACGTTCCCGGAGGGGACGGTGCTCGAGGTCGGCCAGACGTACACCATCACGGTCATGGTGCAGTTCCGGGTCGGGATCGAGCCGCAGACCCTCGTGGAGAACACGGCCGGCGTCACCGGCGACCGTCCCTGGGACGTCTGCCAGAACGAGAACGCGGCGGGGGAGCCGATCGACGGCACCCTCGACGCCGAGACCGGGCAGTGCCTGGCGAGCGCCGACGTCACGCCGACCGCCGCGGCCACGCTCCAGCAGCGCAAGCTCGTCCGGGCGACGAGCGACGAGTACCCGCTGGGGATCATCGTCGACCCCGGCCAGTCGGGAGACGTGACCCCCGAGGAGTGCGAGGCGGACGCGGACGGTTTCTACGCCTACCCCTGCACTCCCGTCGTCCCGCCCGGCCAGAACGAGACCTGGCGCATCCGGGTGGACAACGTCGGCAACCTGCCGATGGACACGCTCGTGCTCTACGACCGGCTCCCGACGCCCGGTGACACCGGGACCATCACCGACCCCCCGCGCGGTTCCCAGTGGACGCCGGTTCTCACCAACGATCCGCCGCCGGTGCTGGCCGAGGCGCCGGAGGGGGCGGAGGCGACGTTCTACTACACCACCTCGGACGTCCTCTGCGAGGACGACATCGACACGCCGCTCGACCCGACGTGCCCGACCGATCCCGCGACGGGCTGGGCGGAGCTCACGGCGGACGTGAGCGAGGACGTCTACTCCCAGGTCACCGCGTTCAAGGCGGTCGTGACCTTCGACGAGGCCAGCCTCTTCGAGCCGGGCGACTTCGTCGCCCTCGACGGCACCACCACGACCCCGTCCGAGGCTCCCGAGGCGGGGGACGAGTCGATCGCCTGGAACTCCGCCGCGGCGGGCGGCATCGTCATCGCGCAGTCGGGCGACCGGTTCAACCAGGTGCCGGCCGAGGGCGTCAAGGTCGGCGTCGCCACGGCGACGGGCTCCCTCGAGGTGAACAAGGCCGTCACGGGTGACGGCGCGGGGTACGCGCCGGGCACCTTCGACGTGATCGTGCAATGCACGTCGGCGGTGGGGACGTGGGTCGAGACCGAGCTGGACCCGATCACCGTGACGGTGACACCGGGTGTCTCGGTGACCGTGCCCAACCTGCCGTACGGCGCCGAGTGCACGCTCACGGAGGACGACGGCGCCGGGCAGACGGACTTCACCGTCGACCCCGCGTCGGTGACGATCCAGGAGACCGCGGCCGCGGGGATCACCATCACCAACTCGTACGACCTCGCGAGCCTCGAGCTGTCGAAGGCCGTCGAGAGCGACGCCGTCGACCAGGACGGCGACCCCGTGTCGTACGGGCCGTTCGAGGCCGCGGTGGAGTGCACGTTCCTCGACGAGGAGGTCGTCGCGGACGGGTACGTGCCCGGCAGCCCGATGGTCGTCGAGCTCTCCGGGGACGGCGCACCCGTGGCGCTCACCGGACTGCCGGTGAACTCCGCGTGCACGGTGACCGAGACGGTCACCGCCGGTGCCGCCGCGACGTCGATGACCGTCGCGCAGCCTGGCGAGGACCCCGTCACCACCGGCGGCACGTCCGTCGACGTGACGATCGTCCCGGACGGCGTCGTGACCATCGGGACGCAGGTCGGCGTGACCAACACGTACGACGTCGGTGCGATCGACCTGCAGAAGGTGGTCGACGGCGAGGGTGCGCAGGCGTACGGAACGGGTCCGTTCAGGATCACCGTCACGTGCACCTACGACGACGACGGCGACGGGCCGCTCGCACCGCGCCCGGTCTACGACGGCACCGTGGTGCTGGGTGGTGCCGGGCCGCTCGACGCGGAGATCGCCAACCTGCCCGCGGGCGCGGTGTGCGAGGTCGCCGAGGTCGACGACGCCGGCGCCACCGGGGCGGTCGTCGTCCCGGACACGGTGACCGTCGGCG
This sequence comes from Isoptericola luteus, assembly GCF_020297055.1. Classification (GTDB taxonomy): domain Bacteria; phylum Actinomycetota; class Actinomycetes; order Actinomycetales; family Cellulomonadaceae; genus Isoptericola; species Isoptericola luteus. The sequence continues at coordinate 161,862 of NZ_JAIXCQ010000008.1, forward strand.
CCGACGAGACCGCGGAGGTCGTCGTCACGAACACGTTCGACGTCGGCACCGTCGAGGTGGTCAAGGAGCTCGCCGGCCTCGGGGCGCTGTACGGTCCGGGACCGTTCGAGGTGGAGCTGGCCTGCACCTACGACGGAGTCGAGCTCACGGTGCCCGGCGGTGCCACCCGGGAGTTCACCCAGGGTGATCCCGCCGTCTACGACGGTCTGCCGGTCGGTGCCGAGTGCACCGTCACCGAGACGGACACCTTCGGTGCGTGGTCCACCACCATCACGGTGGATGACGGCGAGCCGCTGGACGGCACGACGGTGGACGTCGTCGTGCCGGACGCGACCGACGGCGACCCGACGACCGTGACCGTCGACATGACGAACACGTTCGAGACGAGCCCGCTGGTGGTGCGCAAGGTGGTGGACGGCGACGGCGTGGCCTTCGCCCCGGCGATGCCCGACGTGCCCGACCTGCCGACGACGCTCGAGGAGCTTGCCGACTTCGACTTCGGCTCGATCCCGTTCGAGGAGCTCCCGTACGCGGTCACCCTGGAGTGCACCGACAGCCAGGGTGATGTGGTCGAGGTCGTCCCCGGCGGGCCCGACCGCCGGTTCGGACCCGGCTTCCCGGCGCTCTACTTCGGGCTCCAGGACGGCGACACGTGCACGGTGACGGAGACGGACGACGGCGGGGCGACGTCGATGGCCATCAGCCCGGACCCGGTCGTGGTCGACGGGGAGGCGACGTTCGAGGAGCCTGTCGAGGTGCTGGTGACGAACACCTACGACACGGGGGCGATCGTGGTGGACAAGGTGGTGGAGTTCGAGGGCGCGCCGTACGACGTCGGGCCGTTCGAGGTCGCGCTCGAGTGCACCTTCCAGGGTGCGGGCATCGACGTCCCGGGCGGGGCGGCGCGGGAGATCGCCGCCGGGGACACCGTCACCTACGACGGGCTTCCCGTCGGCGCCGACTGCGTGCTGACCGAGACGGACGACGGTGGCGCGGCCGTGGTGGAGGTGTCGGGCGTCGACGACGGCGAGCCCGGAGCGGTGACGGTGGCAGCCGACCCGGCGTCGGTTGCTGTGACCAACACCTTCGGCCCGTCGCCGCCGCCGCCGGCGCCGGCACCGGGGCCCGACCCCGGCACCGACGCTGCGTCGCCGGCCTGGCTTCCCCGCACCGGTGGCGACGTCAGATGGCTCATCGGTCTCGCGGTGCTGGTGACGGCCGCGGGAGTGGTTCTGCTGACCGTGCGCCGTCGCGCCTCCTGACCCGCGCCTCGTCGACGTGGGTGCTCAACCGGAAGACGAGGCCCAGGCGCCGAGCAGTTCCTCGGCGCCGAAGGCCACGTCGGCGCCCGCTGGAAGACGCCCGGACGGGCTGATCGCGGCGAGCAGGGCCGCGTCGCTGCGGGGGACCCGGTCGCGAGCTCGGCGGAGCGCGTCGACGTCGCGATCCGTCAGGCCGCCCGTCGGGCGCCACTTGATGGAGCCGAGCAGGGCCGAACGCTCGGGGGTCGTCGCGACGACGTCCACCTCCACCTGGCCGTCACGTGTCCACCAGGGGTGCACGGCCTCGACGCCCGAGAGACGGGTGTCGGTGCGCGCGAGCCGGGCCAGCGCCTCGCGGACCACGGGCTCGACGCTGCGACCGCGCCAGCTCGACCAGTCACGCTCGAACGCGGCCACCGCGAGGTCGTCACGACCGCGCGCGATCTGCTCGACCCGCCGTTCCACGTAGCGGAACCAGAAGCGCAGGTAGGGGTCCGTGACGCGGTAACGGCGCAGCCTGCCCGAGGCGGCCGCCCAGGCGGGAGTCTCCCGCTCGACGAGCGACTTCGTCTCGGTGAGCGTCTTCAGCGCGCGCGTCGCCGCGGTCTCAAGCGCCTTTCGCTCCGACGCGTCCTTGATCGCGGAGGTCACGTCGTTGAAACCGGGGCTCGCCGTGTCGTCGGCGCCGATGGCCGCCAGGACGCGGTACGCCGCGGGCGCATCGGGGAACTCGGCGTCCAGGGTGATCCGGGCAGTCGTGACGAGCGGGCTGTACCGGTCGCTCAGGGATGCGCGGACGTAGTCCTCGGTGCCGGCACCGTGCCGCGCCAGGTCGGTGACGAGCCGCGGGTACCCGCCCGTGACCAGGTAGGCGTCGAAGACCTCGAACGCGGCGCGGCCGGGAAGCGCTCCCGCCATCTCGGCAGGGTCGAGCGGCGGCACGACGCACGGACGCAGCCGTCCGAAGAGCGGGCGGCCGTGCGTTGCCAGGCGTTCCATCATCGCGACGTCCGAGCCGATGAGGATCATCAGCACGGGGAGGCGTTCCAGCAGCCGGTCCCACTGCGCCTGGAGCTCGCCCTCAAGGGTCGGGTCCCCGTGCACCATCCAGGGGAACTCGTCCAGGACGGCGATCACGGGCCCCGAACGGGCTGCCACGGCGAGGCGAGCGAACCAGTCCCGCCAGGTCACCGCGGGAGTCTCGGTCAGCAGCTCGGCGTCCGGCAGAGGGCGCTGAGAGTCGACGATCGCCCTGGTGGCGTCGTCGAGCTGGCGCTGCAGAGGGGACCCGTAGACGCCGGGGACGAACACCGAGGGGACGCTGGTGGACGCGACGAACCGTTCCACCACGGTCGACTTTCCCACTTGTCGTCGGCCGCGGATGGCGACGATTCGTCCGGACCGCTGCTGCACGACGGCGTCCAGGTGCATCTGCAACGCCCTGGCCACCACCGGCCGTTGAACGTACTCGGCACGCGTCGTATCATTCATGGGGCGCATGCTACATGTGGCGTAGGTTAACTCGCCTGATAGCGATCCTCCCGACGGGAAGGCTCGAACAGTGCCGACCTGCGGAACGAGCAGGGCGTCGCGCTCGGCTCGGAAGGCTCAGGCGGCGGTGCCGTAGTCTCCGCGCCGGCGCTCCGAGCGCACGACGGTGCCGGCCGGGACGAGCTCGTCGGGCAGGACGACGGCGCCAGGCTCCACCGTGACGTCGACGCCCAGGCGGGCGCCGTCGCCGACCAGGGCGCCGTCGCCGACGATCCCGCGGACGCCGACGTGCACGTTGCTGGCCACCCGGGCGTTCGGGCCGACGACGGCGTCGGTGTCCACCCAGCTGAACCGGCCGACGCGCGCGTGGTCGGCCACGCGCGCGCCCGCCTCGACGTACGCCCCGCGCTCGACCGTCGCGTCGGGATGCACCTTCGCCTGCGGGGAGACGTAGCCGTCACCGTTGTCGTGCCGGACATACCGCGTGATCTTGCCGGGCTCGTGCTCGACCTCGACCTTGCGGGGAATGCGTCGCACGTTGCTCCTTGCTCCTCGGGTCCTCGGTGTCGCTGACATAACGCATGGACATAACGCTCGGACGGGCCCCAGGATTCCCGACATGTCGAGCGGTGCGCAAGGAGCCGGTGGACGCCACTCGCAGGGGCCTCCGGCGGAGATCCGGTGCTCAGTGTCCCCACGGGGCGGGGAGCTCGTTCCAGTCGACGACGCTGAGCGTGACGGTCAGGACCGGACGGTGCTGATGGTGCGACAGGTGGGCCGCGACGGACCCCTCGAAGAGCCCGCGCAGACGCGCCGTCGCGCCGTGGGCACGGGTGCCGACCACGGCGGCGTCGACGTAGGCGAGGTGCAGTGCGGGCGCACGGATCGCCCGGGCGAGGGACAGCGCGGTGAGGACCACGAGGTCGGGTTGGCCCGGCACGATCCCGACGACCACGGGGCGGCCGCCGAAGTGGACCATGCGGTCGACCGCGGGCTGCGGCACCGAGCGGGCCATGGCGGACCTCCTCACGCGGCCGGACGATCCTGTCCGCCGCTACCTGTGATCATCCGTCGCCGGTCGTCAGATCGCTCGCGAACCGAGCTCGCGGGCGGCGTCGACGAACGCGCGGATCTCGGGGGTCTCCCGCTCCCGCAGCCAGACGAGCACCCACTCCGTGTCGGGGACGTCGAGGATCGGAACGTAGACCACGCCGGGATGTGTGTAGTAGCGCGACACGTGCGCGTTGAGCGGCGTGACGGCCTCGCCCGACGCGACGACGGTCAGCACCTCGTGGAACGTGCGCGCCACCGGGCCACGCAGGACGGGGCGGCCGGACGGCGTCCGGCGAGGTGCCATCGCCTCCTCCCAGTACCCCGGGACCGCGGGCCCGAGATCGAGGACCGTGTGGTCCCCGAGGACCTCGATCGACACCGCCTTCTCGCCGGCGAGCGCGTGCTCCGCCGGCACGGCGAGGACCCGGCCCTCGGTGAGCACCCGCGGCCCCACGACGATGTCGGGCTCGCGCACGGGTGACCACGTCACCTGGACGTCCGACTCGTCGTCGCGCAGCGCGCCGAAGGGGTCGGAGAAGTGGAACTCGCGCCGCTCGACTGCGCATCCCGGGTGTCGCTCCGTGAACGCGTCGATCACGGGCCGGAGCTCGTGCCCGATCACCCCCATCGCCGCGAGGCGCAGCGTGCCCTCGGGGCGTTCGTCGGACCGGCTGGCCGCCGCGATGCCGGACTGGATCAGCTCGTAGCCCTGGCGCAGGTCGTCGCGCAGGCGGGCGCCGACGGCGGTGAGCTCGACGCGCCGGCTCGTGCGCTCGAACAGCGTTGTCCCCATGCGGCGCTCCTGACGGCTGATCGCCTGGCTCACGCGCGCAGGGGACACGTGGAGCCGCTCGGCGGTGCGCCCGAAGTGCAGCTCGTCGGCGAGCGTCAGGAAGATCTCGATGTCCCTCAGGTCCACGCGGTCACCCTCTCCGTCGTCCTCGATCGTTCACGCCCCGTGAACGATCGCCCCAGGATGCGTCATTGATCGTGCATCGGCGGAATCCGAGGCTGGAGCCATGAGACGACTCACCTATTTCGTGGCCCTGTCTATCGACGGCTTCCTCTCGGGGCCGGACGACGAGGTCGACTTCTACCCCTCCAGCGACGCGTACAGCGCGCGGATGATCGAGACCCTCCCGGACGTCCTGCCCACCCATGTCCGCAGTCAGCTCGGTGTCGACGACGAGCCCCAACGAACGTTCGACACGGTCGTCATGGGCCGGCGGACCTACCAGCCGGCTCTCGATCTCGGGATCACCAGCCCGTACAAGCACCTGCGCCAGTACGTCGTGTCGACGTCACAGCCGGAGCTCGACGCGGACGTGACGATCGTGCGGGACGACCCGGTCGGGCTCGTCCGCGCGCTCAAGGCCGAGGACTCCCCGCTCGACATCTATCTCGCGGGCGGCGGGATCCTCGCGGGTGCGCTCCTCGACGAGATCGACCGGCTCGTCGTCAAGCTCTACCCGGTGGTGGCAGGAGCGGGCCGCAGTGCGTTCGGGTCCGTCAGGTTCCGGCCGACGAGGTACGACCTGACCGACGTCGTGACGTTCGAGGGCGGCAATGCCGTGCTCACCTACGACCGTGGCTGACCGCGCCGCGCCCCGCCCGACGCCCTCCGGCCGACGATCCGGTGGGTGGACGACCCACGGGTGACGGTGGAAGCACGGAGCGGTCAGAGCGTCCTTCGACGCCCCGACCGCTCCGTGTGCATGCGTGTGCATCCGTGTGCAGGGTCAGCGCTTACGCGCCTTGACGAGGGTCTCGGCGCCCCTCTCGCGCTTCTGCGCGCGCTTCTCCTTCAGGGTGAGCGCAGGCTGCTTCTTCGAGCTCTTGGTCACGTGAGTTCACCTCCACTCGCCTCCAGCTGTGTCGAGGAACTGGCCACCATAGCCAACTTCCTCCCGACAAACGAGCGTGCTCATATGTGTCGTGCACCGCGCTCGTTTGCTACGTTGGCCGTCGGGCCAGACGAAGGAGCGAGGACGCACCATGACCGCACTGCGCGACGAGACCGTGGGAGACCTGACCGGCGGGGACCTCCCGGTCGCCGTACCGACGTACGACCGGTCGGCGCTGCGCGCCGGCATCGTCCACCTCGGTGTCGGGGGGTTCCACCGCGCGCACCAGGCGATGTACCTCGACCGGCTGATGACCGAGGGCAAGGCGCTCGACTGGGCGATCTGCGGCGTCGGCGTCCTGCCCCACGACGCCCGGATGCGCGACGCCCTGATGAGCCAGGACGGGCTGTACACGCTGGTGCTCAAGCACCCGGACGGCACGCTCGAGGGCCGCGTCATCGGGTCGATCGTGGACTTCCTGCTCGCGCCGGACGATCCGGAGGCGGTCATCGAGAAGATGGCCTCGCCCCAGATCAGGATCGTCTCCCTGACCGTCACCGAGGGCGGCTACAACGTCCACCCGGTGACGGGGGAGTTCGACGCCCAGGACCCGGCGGTCGTGGCCGACCTCGCGCCGGGCGCCGTTCCTGCGACCACGTTCGGGCTGGTCACGGAGGCGCTGCGCCGTCGTCGGGACCGCGGCGTCACGCCGTTCACCGTGGCCAGCTGCGACAACATCCAGGGCAACGGCGACGTCGCGCACCGGATGTTCACCGCGTTCGCGCGCCTCAAGGACGCCGAGCTCGCCGGCTGGATCGAGGCGAACGTGCCCTTCCCGAACTCGATGGTCGACCGCATCACGCCCGTGACCACGGACGACGACCGGGCCATGGTCGCGGACCGGTTCGGCATCGACGACGCCTGGCCCGTGGTGGCGGAGCCGTTCACGCAGTGGGTGATCGAGGACCGGTTCGCGGACGGTCGCCCGCCTTACGAGGACGTCGGAGCGCAGCTCGTGGACGACGTCGAGCCGTACGAGCTCATGAAGCTCCGGCTCCTCAACTCCAGCCACCAGGCGCTGTGCTACCTCGGCTACCTCGCCGGGTACCGGTACGCGCACGAGGTCTGCTCGGACCCGGCGTTCGTGCAGTTCCTGCGCGACTACATGGCTCGCGAGGGCGAGCCGACGATGCTGCCCGTGCCCGGCATCGACCTCGCCGCGTACCAGGACACGCTCATCGAGCGGTTCGCCAACCCCCACGTGCGCGACACCCTCGCACGGCTGTGCGCCGAGTCGTCCGACCGCATCCCCAAGTGGCTGGTCCCCGTGATCCGGGCGAACCTCGCGTCCGGGGGCGAGATCCACCGGTCGGCCGCCGTCGTCGCCTCCTGGGCGCGCTACGACGAGGGCGTCGACGAGCAGGGCGAGCCCATCGAGATCGTGGACCGGTACGCAGACCGGCTCAAGGCCGCCGCGGCGAGGAACCGCGAGGACCCGCTGGCCTTCGTGCGCGACGAGGAGCTCTTCGGGGACCTGGCCTCCCAGCCGCGCTTCGTCGAGGCGTACACCGCGGCACTCGACTCGCTGCACGCGCTCGGTGCCCGGGCGACGGTGGTGAAACTGGCCGGCGCCTGAGGACAAGAGCGCATGTGCCGGACATTAGCGGCAACGCCATTCGGTGAGCCGTCGGGTGCGTGCGTCAAGACGGTGGTCTGGATCGTGACGGGGCGGGTGCGGCGGTCGGCGTTGCGTTCCTTGGCGCGGTACATGGAGATCGCGCGTTTGATGATGCGGGCGCGGATTCGTGGGCGGCGTGCGGGCATCAGGGCCTCCAGGACGGCGGTGCCGATACGGCCCACGAGGTCGATCGTGGTGTCGTTGATGATCCCGGTGGCGCGGATGACCTGGTCGCGGGCGGTTTTCGGCGCGATGTGAACGAGGCCCGGTCCGGGTCGATGTCGGGCCGGGCCAGAACGGCGTCGGCCATGGCGGTCCGCAGGATCTGGTAGGTGGCCAGTAGTGCCCAGGTCTCCTGGACGACGGCGGCGGGGTGACGAGCGCGTAGGACCCGCCCGCCCAGGATCGTGGACTTCGGCTCGAGGTAGGACGTCTCGATCTCCCACCGCTGGTGGTAGAGCCGCACCAGTGTGATCGCGGGTGCCTCGCGGGGGTCGGTGAGCGTGGCCAGTAGCCGGTAGGTCCCGGACTGGGTGGTGCCGTCCGGGGCCCTGGAGATGATCTGCGCGTCGATGACCCGCACGGACACGTCCCCGGCCCTGGTCAGGAACGATCCGTCGGCCAGCCGTTCCCCGACGGGCAGTTTCATCGCGTTCGTGCCCGTCTTGGCGCGGATCAGCAGGTCCGCGCCGGTCTGGGAGACCTGGGCCAGGAACCGGTAGGTCGCGAAGTTCCGGTCGGCGAGCAGCAGCATCCCGGCCCGTAGACCACCGGTGGCGGCCAGCTGGGCGGCATAGGTCAGTTCCCCGACCTTGTCGGTGCCGAACACCGCCTCGATCACCGACCGGGTGCCGCAGGCCACGACCGCGACCAGGCGCAGCATCGGATACCCCGCAGCGCCGTTCGGCCCGGGCGACGGCTTGGGGAACACCGCCAGGTTCGCCGGGCTGTGCGCCACGGCGATCTGGGTGCCGTCGATCGCGACGACCAGCCTCTCGGCGAACCGCGCCGCCTGCCTAGCGGTGGTCGCGGCACCACCCTTGAGCAGGTCGAACAGCGCCTTGAGCGATCCGGGACCGACCCGCCGCATCGCCTCGGTCACCGACGCGGGCGCGGGCGCGGGCTGCTCACCGGGCAAAGAGGCGGTCAGCCTCGCCCAGACCTGCCCCCATCCCAGATGCTCGAACAGGCCCCCGGCGAGCAGCAGGTAGACCACCACCCGTGACGGCAGCAACCGCACCCGCCGCTGCACGCCGACGGCCGCGGCCAGGACCGCGTCGACCATCTCGAACGGCACGAGGCGAGTCAGCTCGCCCAGGTGCCCAGGAGCCGACACGCCCGGAGCATGACGGATGACAGAATCGGACACAGCAGCCTTTGTGGAGGTGGGCACGTCTTGGCGGACAAGACCACTTCTACAAGGGCCGCACCCCTATGACCAGGCACAACAGCGACTTGACCTCAAGTCGAGACCCGCAACCGAACGGCGTTGACATTAGCGGTGAGTCGCCCTAGGTTCCTGCGAGGAGGAGCACCCTGTGGCCACGCCCTTGTGGCCAGCCCTTGTGGCCACGCCCTCGACGTGGAGGTGTCGTGAAGGCTCGCACAATGGTGGGTTCGATCGTGCTGGCGGCTCTGCTCGCAACACCGACCGCAGCGCACGGGATCCAGGCCACGCTGCACTCGACAGCGACGGGTGTCGACTCGTGGAATTTTGATCAGGGCAACACCGCGACGCAGTTCTTCAAGGCGGGAGTCAAGGTCAAGGACACGGCTGCCGACAACCACGCGGTCTACTCCACCTACACCCTCCGGGATCTAGCGGTCGGCAGGACCGAGGCCGAGGCGCGGAGGAACAACCACGGTGGATACGGCTCGACGGCCACGGTCGGTGGTTACACGAACCACAAGGTGGTCAAGCACCGGGGATCCGTCGATATCCAGTTGCTCCCCGACCGGCACGGGGCCTGGCGGTACCCGAGCTGATGCTTTCCGGGACGCCGGCGGTCGTCCTCGACGAAGTCGAAGTCGTCGTCGGCCACGCGGTGGCGCTCCCAGCGACGGACCTGTGTCTGGCGGAGGGCGAGATCCTCGCATTGATGGGTCCGTCTGGCAGTGGCAAGACGACGCTGCTCGACTGTGTGCTCGGCACCCGGCTTCCGACGTCGGGCAGGGTGACCGTGCTCGGGGTCGACCTCGGCGGTCGGTCTCCTTCCGAGGTCAGTCGACTGCGACGACGTTCCATCGGAATCGTCGCGCAGAACCCTCAGCTGCTGCCTGAGCTCTCCGTGGTCGAGAACGTCGCCGTCGCCCTCCTGTTCAACGGAGTGCCGCGCCGGCGGGCGCTAGCGCGCGGGCAGGCGGTGCTCGAGGAGGTCGGGCTTTCGGACGCGATGACCAAGAGACCGGGCCACCTCTCCGGTGGAGAGGCACAGCGGGTCGCGCTGGCCCGTGCGTTGGCGCAGGACGACGTCAGGCTCCTCGTGGCGGACGAGCCGACGGCCGCCCTTGACGAGGCATCAGTCATCGCCACGACCGACCTGCTCGTCGGGACGGCCAGGACTCGAGGCGTGTCAGTCGTCGTCGCGACCCACGACCGCGCGGTCGCGGCCCGATGTGACCGCGTCCAGATGCTCCGGCACGGCAGCCTCATGACTCCCTCGTGATCACGGCCGTCAGGCTCGCCCTGAGGCTCGCTCTGAGCCGTGATGCTCGTCAGCGGTGGCGTCAGGTGAGCATCATCGGGTCAGCGGCGCTCGCTGCGTTCGTCCTCGTCCTCGGTGTTGTGGTCGTGGCGGCGTCCGCAGAGGTCGAGGCGAAGCTCTCTGCGCGGATGCCGATCTCGCCGACGGACGACATCGGCGAGAGCCTGCTGACGCTGACGCCGCGAGGGTTCGTCATCGAAGATCAGGAAGTGTTCCTCCGGTGGATCGAGCCGTTGCCGGGGCACGAGGATGATCCCGATGTCGTGCCGCCGGGCCTTGCGCGACTTCCGGAACCAGGCGAAGCGGTCCTGTCCCCGGGCCTCGTCCAGCTCGGTTACGACGCCGCCGATCTCGGCCTCGTGTCGTCCGGAGCCGGCACGGGTGTCGACGGGACGATCGGACCCGAGGGTGTCGGGACTCAGGACGAGCTTGTCGTCTGGGTGCGTCCCGAAGAGGGTCGGAGCCTCGAGGGTGAGGGGATCGCGGTCGTGCGCTTCCCCTCGTCGACCGAGGTCGCGGCGATGGAGGATCATGAAGACGTCCTCGCCGACTATCCGATGCTCCGTCTCACCGAGGCATCCACGCTGGTGCTCACGTTCTTCGTCATCCCCGCGCTGCTGATGCTCGTGCTGTCCACAAGGGCCAGGTCCGAGGTGCGGACGGAGCGCTCGGAGTTCCTCCTGCTTCTCGGGGTCTCACGCACCTTGGTGCGGGGGATTCTCGCGCTCGAGGGCGCCGTCCTCGCAGGCGTCGGCGCCCTGGCAGGAGCGTTCGTCCACGTGCTGATCGGGCCGACGTTCACCACCGTTCCGTTGACGGGGACAAATTTTCTGCCTGGGGCGCTGCAGGCGCAGCCCTTCGCCCTGCTCGACGGCTCGGCCCTGGTCGTCGCGACCGCCGCGTTCGCCTGTGCTGCGGGCAGGCTCGAGCCGTCCCTACGGCTGCGGCCGATGCGTCGGGTGAGCGGCTGGCGGGCCGTGCCGGTGCTCCTGGGCACCTTGGCCGTCGCGAGCACGGCACTGCTGAAGATCGACGGCACCGCCCTGTTCGTCGTGGGTGTGCTGTTCGTCGCGTTGGGCTTGCCGGTCTCCGCGGCTTGGTTCGCCCAGCAGGCGGCTCGGGTCTGGGGGAGAAGGCCTGACCCGGCCGTGTGGATGGCGTCGGCGAGAATCGTCCACGACCCTCAGCGGGCCGCCCGGGTCGCGGCCCTTCTCGGCCTTTCCGTCTTCCTCGGGGCGACGAGCGTGTCCATGTATCTGGGGCCGATGGGCGGGATGACCTCGGGGTCGAGCTCGTCGTCGGGTGCGGCGGCTGCTTACTCCGTGGATTGGTTGGACGGCCGTGACGGCGATCTCATGACGCTCACGCAACGGATGGCTGACATCGACGACGCGGTGCTCGTCCTGCCCGTGGGTCACGAGGCGTCCGCTGACGACTACCGTGTTCCAGCCGTCGGGCTCGACGACTGCGCCACGCTCGAGCCGTTGGCCGGATTCCTGGGCGGCGCGCCGTGCGACTCCTCTGGGGCGCCGACGAGCCAGGTGCGCGACACGTTCCGCGAGGCTCTCGACCTTGAGATCGTCGAGACCTCTGGGCTCGTGGGCGGGAGCGGATCCGGCGACTCGCAGGTGATCAGTGCTGCCCTGCTGTTGGCGGACCACTCCGTGTCCGCGGCGAGCGTGCATCACGCCGGCGCACCACTGCCCGGGTTCAACCCGGCCGACCTTATGAGCACCCGCATGTCCTGGGGAGTGATCGCGGGATGGATCGCCGCAGTGTGGGCGATATCGGTCCTCACCCTGGGCGCCGCCGTCCTCCGCGAGCTGATCGAGCACGCGCGCGAGGTGCACCGTGACACCCGGCGCCTGGTACTCATCGGACTCGAGCCAGCAGAGTCGGCACGTGTCGGCCGGTGGACGCTCCTCATACCGATTGCGGCGACGATCCCGGTGAGCTTCGTCTGCGGCCTTCTCGCCTCGTTCTTCGGGACGGGGCCCGAGGTCACGCGCTACACGCCGGCATGGATCACGCTCTACACGGTGATCGCGCTGGTCATGACGGGCGTCGCGGTCGCGGCGGGCGGCCTCATGACCGCGGCGGACCGTCGTCGCGGGCGGCGGACTCGCGGACCGCGCGCGCTTCAGCGATAGCGTCGCGCCGCTTAGCTTCCTTCTTGTCGCTGGCGCGCGTGTCGCGTGGCGGGAGCTGGATGGACTCCTCGGCGGCGATACCGCCCTGCAGCTCGCGGCTGCGCTCCAGCTCGGCGTCGAGCTCGGCTCCGAACAGGAGCGCGAGGTTGGTGATCCACAGCCACAGCAGGAACACGATCACGGTGCCGAGGAGCCCGTAGGACCCGTAGTTGCCGAAGTTCGCCACGTAGAAGCCGAAGGCGGCCGACGCGATCGCCCAGACGACGATCGCCACGAGGGCGCCGATGCTGATCCAGCGGAACTTGGGCTGCCGCACGTTCGGCGTCAGGTGGTAGAGCAGGGCGACGACGATGACGACGAGCAGCAGCGCGAACGGCCACTTCGCGATGTTCCACACGGTGATCGCGACGTCGCCCAGCCCCACTGCCGAGCCGACCGCGCGCGCCACGGGTCCGGACAGCACCAGGCTCGCGACGACGAGGGCCGCGAGGAGGACGACGACGAGCGTGACGAGGAGCATGATCGGGCGCAGCTTCCAGATGGGGCGCCCCTCCTCGACCTCGTACACCCGGTTCATGGCCCGCCCGAACGCGTTCACGTAGCCGGAGGCCGACCACAGGGCGATGACGAGGCCGACGACGAGGGCGAGCCCGGCGCCCGTCGAGCCCACCAGCTGCTCGACGAGGGGCTGGATGATCGCCAGCGTCTCTTCCGGCAGGAAGTCGCTGAGCGTCGTCAGGATCGAGTCGATCGCCGCCTTGGGGTCGCCGACGAAGCCGAGCAGGGACACCAGCGCCAGCGTGGCGGGTGCCGCGGCCAGGACGGCGTAGTAGGTCAGTGCGGCGGCCAGGTCGGTGCACTGGTCGTCCATGAACTCGCGGACGGCCCCCTTGAACGCCAGCTTCCACGACGGCTTGCGCAGGTCGGGCGGGGAGTCTGGCTTGCGCGGGTCGTCGGGGGCGGGTTCGGTGCGATGCTCGCCGGTCTCGGTCATGCGTACCTCCCTGGTGACCCCCAGGTTCGGCCGGGTCGCGGTGTTCCGCACGTCGAGGCTCAGGCCGAGGGCGCCTCGAGCAGGTGCTCCATCTCGAGCGCGGCGGCCTCGTCGCACACGAGGACGGTGGCGACGCCGCCCAGCACGGCGGCGCGCAGCCCGGCTCCGGCCTGGGCGCCGTAGCCCACGGCCACGACCTCGGGGGTGCGCACGAGCTGGTCGAGGGTCACGCCGACGACGCGGGCGTCGAGCGGCGTGACGACGCGCCGCCCCGCGGCGTCGAACAGCCGCCCCGAGCACTCGGCGATCGCCCCGCCGGCGGCCGCGGCGCGACGCTCGTCACCGGTGACCTGCGGGTAGACGGTGGAGCCGGTGTCGGTCCAGGCGCCGACGGCGACGACGGCCAGGTCGAGGCTGTCCGCACGGTCGAGGGCGGCGGCGATCTCGGTCTGACGGCGCATGCCGGCGGCGGTGGACGGGTCACCGACGAGCAGCGGCGACCATACGGGCCACGTGCGCACGCCCGACATCGAGCGGAAGGTCTGGGTCAGCCCGAGCGAGTCGCCGGCGCCGCTGACGGGCAGCGCCCCGACGAGCTGGACGACGTCGCACGGGGGCAGCGTGCCGAGGTGGTGCACGGCCGCCTCGACCGTGCGCGACCAGGAGATGCCGATCGTGGTGCCGGCGGGCGCCCGCTCGGCGAGCACGCGGGCGAGGGCGTGCGCGACGGAGGTGCGGGTGCCCTCCGCGTCCGAGCCGGACGGCACGACGACCACCTGCTCCGCGCCGAGGGCGTCGGCGAGACGCCGGGACCGTTCGCCGTCCAGGTGGGCGGGCGGGGTGATCTCGATGCGCACGATCCCGGAGTCCCGGGCCTCCGCGAGCAACCGGGCGACCTGGAACCGGGACACGCCGTAGCGCTGCGCGATGTCCACCTTCGACGATCCGTCGAGGTAGTAGTCGCGGCTCACGTCGACGAGGAGCCGCGCGTGCTCGGGATCGGACACGGTTCCTCGATTCTGCGGCAGAGGCGAGCGTCGATACCGCGGCACGTGAGCGGATGGTCTTGCTCAGGTGAGCATATCGAACTACTGTCGTGACAGATGAGCGCAGCGCCGCCTCTCATTTGTGCGCGGCCCGGCACGCTCGACGCACCAGCACACGTGAGGACAGCGATGTTCCGACCACCCGGCGCACCAGCCCGCCCCGCCCGCCGACCCCGCACACCACACCGCTCGCTCGCCGCCGCGGCCGGGGCCGCGCTCCTGAGCCTGGGCGTCACCGCCTGCGCCGGAGCGGGCGCCGTCGGCGGGGGAGACGGCGAGCAGATCGTCGTCGCCATCGTGTCCAACCCGCAGATGCAGGACGCGATCTCCCTCCAGGACGAGTTCCGCGCCGCCCACCCCGGCATCGACGTGCGGTTCGTGTCCCTGCCCGAGAACGAGGCCCGCGCGAAGATCACCGCGTCGGTCGCCACGGGCGGCGGCGAGTTCGACGTCGTGATGATCTCCAACTACGAGACGCCGATGTGGGCCGAGAACGGCTGGATCGAGAACCTGCAGCCGTACGCGGAGGCGACGCCGGGGTACGACCCCGAGGACTTCGTGCCCAGCGTGCGCGAGGCGCTCTCGGTCGACGGCGACCTCTACTCCGTGCCGTTCTACGGCGAGTCGTCGTTCCTGGCCTACCGCGAGGACCTGTTCGCCGAGGCCGGGCTCCAGATGCCCGACCGGCCGACCTGGGACGACGTGCGGGAGCTCGCGGCCGAGCTGCACGACCCCGAGCAGGACTTCTCGGGCATCTGCCTGCGCGGCCTGGCGGGCTGGGGCGAGGTCATGGCCCCGCTCACCACCGTGATGAACACGTTCGGCGGGCAGTGGTTCGACGAGGACTGGAACGCCCGGCTCGACTCGCCCGAGGTCAAGGAGGCGGTGCAGACGTACGTCGACACCGTGCAGCAGTACGGGCAACCGGGCGCCGCGACGTCGGGCTTCGGCGACTGCCTCACCCGGTTCGCGCAGGGCAACGCGGCCATGTGGTACGACGCGACGTCGATGGTCTCGTCCATCGAGGACCCGGCGTCGTCCACCGTCGCGGGCAAGACGGGCTACGTCCCCGCGCCCGTCGAGAAGACGGACGCCGCCGGCTGGCTGTACTCGTGGTCGCTGGCGATCCCGTCGACGAGCGAGCACAAGGACGCCGCCTGGGACTTCGTCTCCTGGATGACCGACAAGGACTACATCGAGCTCGTGGGCGAGAAGCTCTCCTGGGAGCGGGTGCCACCCGGCAGCCGGCTGTCCACCTACGAGATCCCCGAGTACGCCGAGGTCTCCGAGGCGTACGCCGACGCGACCCTCACCGCGATGAGCGAGGCCACCCAGGAGGCCACGATGGTGGCGCCCGTGCCCTACCCGGGCATCCAGTTCGTGGGCATCCCCGAGTTCCAGGACCTCGGCACCCGCGTCGGCCAGCAGATCTCCGCCGCCGTCGCCGGGCAGAAGACGGTGGACGAGGCGCTCGAGCAGTCCCAGCAGTACGCCGAGACCGTGGCCGAAACCTACCGAGAGGGAGCCGAGCGATGACCGCCGTCACCGCGCACGCCGGCAGCGCCCGTCGTGCCGAGGCGCAGCGCGCGGCCCGCCGCGCCGACAAGCACGACTACCCGCCCGCCGAGCGCTGGCGCCGTCGGGCACCGCTGCTGCCCGCGCTCGTCTTCACGATCGTCGTCACGCAGATCCCGTTCCTCGTGACGATCTGGTACTCGCTGCGCTCGCGGAACCTGCTGCGCCCCGAGTCCGACGTGTTCGTCGGGCTCGCGAACTACGGCGACATCGCCCGCGACTCCGTGTTCCGCCAGACGGCTGTGAACTCCGTGGTCATCACCCTGGGCTGCGTGCTCGTGGCGATGCTGCTGGGGATCGTGCTGGCGATCCTGCTGGACCGCCCGTTCCGCGGCCGCGGGGTGGCCCGGACGCTCCTCATCACGCCGTTCCTCATCATGCCCGTGGCCACGTCCGTGCTGTGGTCGATGGCGATGCTGAACCCCACGTACGGGTTGTTCAACTGGACGCTCGGGCTGGTCGGCATCGACCCCGTCGACTGGACGTCGACGTACCCGATCGTCGCCATCCTCATGGCCCTCGTGTGGCAGTGGACGCCGTTCATGATGCTGCTGGTCCTGGCCGGGCTCCAGGCGCAGCCGAAGGATGTGCTCGAGGCCGCCGCGATGGACGGCGCCGGGTGGTGGCGCACCTTCGGGTCGATCACGCTGCCGCAGCTGCGCCGGTACATCGAGCTGGGGGTCCTGCTGGGGATCATCTACGTGGTCAACACGTTCGACCAGATCTACCTCATGACCGCAGGCGGTCCCGGGACGGCGAGCGCGAACCTGCCGTTCTACATCTACCAGCGCGCCTTCCTCGGCTTCGACGTCGGGCAGGCCGCCGCGATGGGCGTCGTCGTCGTCATCGCCACGATCATCGTCGCCTCCGCCGCGCTGCGACTCATCTTCCGCAGCTTCGACGTCAAGGAGTGAGCAGGTCATGAGCACTGCCACCGCAACCACCACACCTCCCACGGGCACGCCCGCCGGCTCGAGCGCTCGGGCACCGCGTCGTCCCGCCGCGCGCGGGCGCGTCACCGGGGGCCTGCTGACCACGCTCACCTGGATCCTGTCGCTCGGGTTCTTCTTCCCCGTCCTCTGGATGGCGATGACGGCCTTCAAGCAGGAGAACGAGGCGTCGTCGAGCCCGCCCACCTGGTTCTTCACCCCGACGCTCGACCAGTTCCGCGCCGTCGTCGGCGAGTCCGGGACGTACGTCGCGAACTCCGCGATCGCCACCGGCGTCTCGACGGTCCTCGTGCTGCTGCTCGGCATCCCCGCCGCGTACGCCCTGTCGATCCGGCCGGTGGAGAAGGTCAGCGACGTGCTGTTCTTCTTCATCTCCACCAAGATGCTGCCCGTCGTGGCCGTCATCGTGCCGATCTACGTCATCGCCGGGCAGCTCAAGGTGCTCGACAACATCTGGACGCTCGTCGTGCTGTACACGGCGATGAACCTGCCCATCGCGGTGTGGATGATGCGGTCGTTCTTCCAGGAGATCCCGGCCGAGGTGCTGGAGGCCGCGGCCGTCGACGGCGCGGGGCTGCTCAAGACGCTGCGTTCCGTGCTGATCCCGATGGTCGCGCCCGGCATCGCCGCCACCGCTCTCATCTGCGTGATCTTCGCGTGGAACGAGTTCTTCTTCGCGCTCAACCTGACGGCCTCGCAGGCCGCGACGGTGCCGATCTTCATCGTCTCGACGATGACGAGCGAGGGCCTGTTCCTCGCGCGGCTGTGCGCGGCGGCCCTGCTCGCGTCGCTCCCGGTGATCCTGGCGGGCTGGATCGCGCAGAAGCAGCTGGTGCGCGGCCTGTCGATGGGCGCGATCAAGTAGCCGCACCCGCCCCGGCCCCGGGTGTTGTGAGCGGGCGTTTGGCCCTGTCGAGCATCGGCAAGGGGGCCAAACGCCCGCTCACAGCGGGTCCGGGGGGCGCTAGAAGGGCCAGCGGGCGCCGGACGAGGGCGCGCGCGGGTCGGGCACCGGGCCCGCGCAGGTGGCGAGGGCCGGGGCGTCGTCGCCACCTGCGTCCCGGAGCGACGTCGTGAGCATCCGGCTCGTGACGTCGTCGTCGGTGGTGGCCGACTCCTCGGCGAGGAGCGTGCCGACCGGGGGCGTCGTGAACAGCGGCTCGCCGCCGTCCCGGACGTCGGCGAACCCGCTCTCCGCGTCCGGTCCCACGTTCTCCAGGTCCGTGAACCGCACGGACGACGAGCTGGACCAGGTGCCGCCGGGCGACAGGTCCTCGTCGGAGTGCGACCACCGGACGCCGACGTCCCACGTCGTCTCGCCGCCGCGGCGGACGCCGAGCCGGGAGTACCAGGCGTCCGTCCGCCGGACGACGAGCTCGGCGCGGAGCTCGCCGGCACCGCCGTCCTGCTCGACGGTGCACAGGACGGACTTCACCGGGCCCCAGGTCGCCCGGCCCTGACCCTGCGTGAGGCTCATGGCGACGGCCACCGTGCACAGCGAGATCGCGGCGTAGCGAGCGACCCACCGCGGCCAGCGCAGCCGGGGCGCCCGCGCGTCGCGAGACCGGCGCAGGTTCGTCACCCAGGAGTGCGGCCTGGGCGTCGTCGTGGACCGCACGACGGTGTGGAGCATCGAGTCGGCGAACGTGCGCCGCTCGCGGTGCCACAGCGGGCGCAGGTAGCCGATCAGCAGGAGCGCGTCGAGCAGGTGCGCGACCCAGCGCACCAGCGTGCGCCACAGCCCGACCGGGCGTCCGGACTCGTCGTCGACGACCGAGATGCCCACGACCCGCTTGCCCGGCGTCATCCCCGTGTACGCCTGGATGGCCAGCAGGAGCAGCAGCGTAGCCCCCGCCCACCCGGCCTCCCGGCCGTCCCCGACGTCGAACGGCAGGCCGGGAGCGACGACCAGGCCGGGGCCCCCGCCCACGGCGAGGAAGGTGGCGGACGACACGACGGCGGAGTCGAGGAGAGTGGCGAGGACGCGTCTGCCCCACGCCGCCGGCCGGCCCCCGCCGGCCCGGTCCCCGCCACGAGCAGAGGGTCGGCTCGGTGCGGGGACGGTGGTCGTCATGTCCGGATCGTTCCACGGTGCTGCCGCAGCGCCAAGGCGTGTCCGCGCAGGTCAGAAGGGCTTAGCGCCCGGTGGTTCGAGGGTCACGGTGCCCGCGTCGCCGTCGACGTCGACCGTCCCCGCGCCGTGGAGGGCACGGACCGCCCCCGGGACGCCGAGCACGGCGGGCAGCCGCAGCTCGCGCGCGACGATGGCGGCGTGGGAGAGCAGCCCGCCCGTCTCGGTGACCACGGCGGCGGCGACGCCGAACAGCGGCGTCCACGCGGGGTCCGTCTCGCGGCACACCAGCACGTCGCCGGGGCGGACGGCGGCGAAGTCGTCGGGCCCGCGCACCACCCGGGCCGGGCCGGTCGCCCAGCCGCTGCTGCCCGCCACGCCCGTCAGCACCGCTCCCGGGCGGTCCCGGCTCTCGCTGTGAGCGGGCGATGGGCCCGGTATGGCGCCCGGGACAGGGCGCATCGCCCGCTCACAGCGGTCAGGGGGGAGGGTGGCCGTGACGGGACGGGCCTGGAGCAGCCAGAGGGTGCCGTCGTCGTCCACCGCCCACTCCACGTCCTGCGGGCCGCCGAGCAGGTCCGCCACCCGCTCGCCGAGCGCCGCGACGGCGAGCACGGTGGCGTCCTCCAGGCAGGGCCGGTCCCTGTCGGCGGGCCGGACGTCGCGGACGACGGTGCCCGCCCCGGCGGGCGGACGGTCGACGCGGGTGCGCTTGGACCCCGTGCGGTGGTCGACGACGCGCCCCGCCACGACGGTCCACCGGTCGGGGTCGACCGCCCCCTGCACCACACTCTCGCCCAGACCCCACGACGCCTCGATCACCGTGCGCCCGCCGTCGAAGCCCGCGGTGAACAGCACGCCGGCCACGCGGGCGTCGACCAGGCGCTGCACGACGACGGCGACCTCCACCCCGGTCTGAGCGCCGTCAGCGGGCCGGCCGGCGTCGTACGACATGGCGGCGTGGTACGCGGTGGCCCGCACGCCGTGTGACGACGCGCGGCAGGCGACGACCGCCGCGACGACGTCGTCCACCCCCACGACGCCGAGCGTGGTCTCGTACTGGCCCGCGGCGGAGGTGCGCGCGCCGTCCTCGTCGGATGCGGACGAGCGCACGGCCACCGCGGCGTCGGCCCTCTCGGTGCCCGTCAGCTCACCGAGCCCGGTGCCGACCGCCGCGGGCAGGTGCTCGACGGCGACCTCGGCGGGCACGACGAAGCCGTCCGGCACGGGGAGCCCGAGCCGGTGCAGGCGGCCCAGCGTCGCCGCCTTGCCGCCGTGTGCCGCCGTCGTGGCGTGCAGGGGAACCACCGGGAGCACTCGCACCACCTCCGTCCCTGCGCGTCGTCCAAGGTGCGTCCGTGAGTGACGCCCACGGACGAAGGTTCCGACATCAATGGAACGTTGACAACGGTGTGTTGATGGTGCACGGTCGCGGGATGGACCGCAAGCCCGAGGCCGCAGCGCCGTTCGACGCACCGTTCGACGCACAGCCGGACGACCAGGCCGCCGCCGACGCCGAGACCCAGGCCCGCCGCACGCTGCTGGCACTCGGCGCCGACGAGCTGACGCCGCGGCCGTGGCAGCCCGCGTCGGTGCCGCCGTCGGCCACCGACCTCGTGCGGTACTACCTGTGGCGCTCGGCGCGCGGCGACCTCACCGCCGACCAGGACGCCGCGGGGGCGCTCGCCGCCCTCACGCTGGTGCCCGCCGCGCGCGCGGAGGCCGGACAGCTCGAGACCGCCGCGCTGTTCTCCGCCCGCTCCGCGGGCCACACCTGGGGGCGGATGGCGGGCGCGCTCGGGCTCGGCTCGCCGCAGGCGGTGCAGCAGCGCCTGGACCGCCTCGTCGCTCGGTCGGGCTCGGCGTCCCCACGGGACGGCGCGTGAGCCGCCTTTCCGAGCCCGGGCTGCTCGTGCTGCACGCCGTGCGAGTGCGGGGCACCGCGGACCCGGACGCCGTCGCCGCGCGGTACGGGCTCGACGTCGAGGTCGTCCAGGAGCTGCTGCTCGACCTGGAGGCCCTCGGCCAGGTGAGGTGGGCGGCGTTCGGCGGCACGGGCGGGTGGTCGCTCACCGAGCGCGGTCGCGCGGAGGACGAGCGCCTGCTCGCCGCGGAGCTGGCCGGCGACCCCGACGGGCGCGCGGCCGCCGTCGTGGGCGACGTGCTCCACGCCTTCGCGCCGCTCAACGCCCGGCTGCTGCGGGCGTGCACGGACTGGCAGCTGCGGCCCGCCGACGCCGGCCGGCTCGACGTCAACGACCACGCCGACGCCGCGTGGGACGCCCACGTGCTCGACGAGCTCGCCGCCGTCGTCCACGCGGCCCACCCGCTGCTCGCCGCGCTCGCGGCCGAGCTGCGCAGGTTCGACGGTTACGACGCCCGGCTGGACGACGCGCTGGCCGCCGCGCGGGCCGGCGACGGCGCGCGGGTGGCGGGCGTCGGCGCCGCCTCCGTGCACGGGGTGTGGATGGAGCTGCACGAGGACCTGCTCGCGACCGCCGGCATCACGCGGAGCGCGCCCCCTGACCCCCGCGCGCGTCGTGGACCGCACTAGGGTCGGCACGCGGGCCCCGGCCCGCCCCCACGTCATACCGACCCGCGAGAGCGCGGGGAGCCTGAGGAGGCAGCATGTCGCACACCCAGCCCGTCGCGGTCGTCACCGGAGCCAGCAGCGGGATCGGCGCGGCCAGCGCGCGGGCGCTCGCGGCCGCCGGGTTCCACGTCGTCCTCGGCGCCCGCCGCCTGGACCGGCTGGAGCAGGTCGCGGCCGAGACGGGTGGCACGGCGATCCCGCTCGACGTCACGCAGGACGCGTCGGTCGAGGCGTTCGCGAAGGCCGTCGACGAGCGGCTCGGGCGCTGCGACCTGCTCGTCAACAACGCGGGCGGCGCGCTCGGCGCGGACCCCGTGGCGCAGGCCGACCTCGCCGACTGGCAGCGCATGTACGACATCAACGTGCTCGGCACGGTGCGTGTCACCAAGGCGCTGCTGCCGGCCCTCCTGGCGTCCGGCGACGGGCAGGTCATCACGATCGGCTCCATCGCGGGCCGTGAGCCCTACAAGGGCGGTGCCGGGTACAACGCGGCCAAGCACGCCGAGGCGGCGCTCACCCGCGTGCTGCGCCTGGAGCTGCTCGGCCAGCCGGTGCGCGTCAGCGAGATCGACCCCGGCATGGTGGAGACCGACTTCTCGCTCGTGCGGTTCAAGGGCGACCAGGCCAAGGCCGACGCCGTCTACGCGGGGGTCGAGGCGCTTACGGCCGAGGACGTCGCCGAGACCGTGGCGTGGGTGGCCACCCGCCCGTCGCACGTCAACGTCGACCAGATCCTGCTGATGCCGCGTGACCAGGCTGCGGCGCAGGTCCTGCACCGTCGCGAGTCCTGACGGCCAGGCGCAGCGCCACCCAGGCGAGCGCGGCGCCCACGAGGGCCCCGGTGGTGTTGGAGAGCCAGTCGCCGGTGTCGCACGACCTGCCGATGGCAGGCACGAGCGCCTGCACCAGCTCGACGAGGGCGGATGCCGCGGACCCGGCGAGGAAGGCCGCCCAGGGCCGGCGCAGCGCGACCGCGGCGAGCAGGACCGGGGGCACGAACAGCACGACGTTGGCGAACATCTCGACCCGCCCGAACGTCGGGAACGCCCACTGGACCGCGCACCGTTCGAAGAGCTCGCGGTCGACGGGGACGAGCGTCAGTGCGAGGACGGGCAGCAGCGAGACGCCGCACAGGGCCCACGCGACCCGGGGGCGCCCGGCCAGCCACCGCCCGAGCCGTGGGCCCACCAGGACGAGCAGAGCGAACGCGGCCGGCGTGAGCCAGGGGTGGGCGACGAGCAGGGTCGAGATCACGGCGGGCAGCTTTCCACAGGCCGCTCCCGTCGGTCGTCGCGCTGGTGCGTCATCGTGCCGGGGTGCCGACCAGGGCGTCGCCCACCTCGGAGCGCAGGTACAGCACGGACCGGCCGGACCGCGCGGACGTGAGCAGGCCGGCGTCGTGCAGCGCGCGCAGGTGCTGGTTGACGGCACTGGTTGTGACGTCGAGGCGACGCGCGAGCTCCGTGGACGACGCCGGGTGCTCGAGCGTCGTCAGCAGCCCGGCCCGCACGCGCCCGACGACGGCGACGAGCGCGGCGCCCGCGACCGGCCGCTCCGCCTGCCACAGCGTCCCGGTGCCCCGTGCGCCGTACATGATGGTCGGCGGCTCGGCGGGGGAGATGGGGCAGGACGCCCCGCGGGTGAACAGCGTCGGCACCAGCGTGAGGCCCTCCCCGGTGGTGGCCCGCAGCTGGTCCCGGGGCTGGGTCGCGAGCTGCACGCTCACGACGCCGTCCGCGAACGACACGCGCTCGGCGAGGTCGGCGAACATCGCGCCCGCCCCACGAGCGGAGATCACGGTGCCGCGGTGCACGACGTCGGCCTGGAGCACGGCGCGCATCCGCGGCCAGTAGGGGGCGAAGCAGGCGTCCCAGTAAGCGGCCAGGGCGTCCAGGACGCGTTGCCGCACCTGGGACGTCGGCCCGCGCAGCGCCGGCGGCGGGCCTGCGGGGTGGAGCGCGGCGAGCTCGCGGCCGACGACGTCTGCCCCGGTCCGGGCCACGACGGCCAGCTCGTCGTCGATCCGCGTGAGCGGGCCGCGAGGGCGCGGGGTGAGATGGTCCGGCGTCCACAGCGTCTCGTTGGTCAGGGCCAGCAGCATCTCGCCGTCGAGACGGGACCGGGCCTCCTGCGTGCGGCGCAGCCACGGCAGGTGCAGCGGGTACCGGCCCGGTTCGCGCCAGGTGCGCAGCGACAGGACGAGCTCGTTCAACGGCGAGACGGCGAACCGGACGTCGGCCAGGTCCATGCCCGCGAGCTCGTAGCGCATCCATCCCACGGATGAAGCGTATTCCTTGATCGTTCCGCGCTTCGCCAGGTCTGTCGCCTACTGGTTCCCGTGATCCAGACGCTCTTCCCCCGTGACCGGGTGGCCCGCGCCCTCACCGTCTCGACCATGGCCTTCGCCATGTCGACCGGAGTCTTCTACTCCGTGTCCGTCCTCTACTTCACGCGTGTCGTCGGCCTGTCCGCCGGTGCCGTCGGGCTCGGACTGGGCGTCGCGGGCGGCGCGGGGGTGCTGGGGTCGTTCCTCGCCGGCCGCTGGTCGGACCGGTGGGGCGCGCATCGCGTGCAGGTCTGGGGCCTGGTGGTCCAGGCGTCGGCGCTCGCCGCCTACGCGTTCGTCGCCGACGTCGTGAGCTTCACCGTGGTCGCCGTCCTGGTCAGCGCCGGGCGCGGCGTGCAGGGCACCGCGCGGCAGACGTTGCTCGCACGGTGGTTCACCGGGGCCGAGCGGGTCGAGGTGCGCGCCCGGCTGCGCGTCGTGACGAACGTGTTCATCGGGCTGGGCACGCTGGCCGCGGCGGTCGCCCTGCTGCTCGACACCGCCGTCGCTTACCGCACCGCGATGGTGGGTACGGCGGTGCTGCTGCTGGTCGCCGTCGTGCCGCTGGTCGCCCTCCCGCGCACCGTGCCCGGGCTGGCCGAACGGCTGCGCGCGGGCGCGCTCGCCGCTCAGGGCGCCGCGGACGGGGGCGCGGCGCCCGCCGCGGGCTCGGCCGGTGCGCCGGTCGGTGTCCCGGCCGGCACCGCGGCGCCGTCGCCCTGGCGTGACCGCACGTACCTCGCCAGCGTGGCGCTCAACGCCGTGGTCGCCATGCAGTTCGGGGTGATGACGGTGGGCGTGCCCCTGTGGGTGGCGACGACCGACGCGCCCACCGCCGTCGTCTCCGCGCTGCTGGTGGTCAACACCGTGCTGGTGGCGCTGCTGCAGGTGCGCGCGTCGCGCGGGACCCACGACGTGCGCGGGGCCGGCCGGGCGGTGCGACGCGGCGCGGTGCTGCTCGCCGTGGCGTGCGTGGTGTACGCGGCCGCGGGCCACGGCAGCCTGGTGGTCGCGACGGTGCTGCTGGTGCTGGCCGCCGCCACGCACTCCCTCGGCGAGGTGCTCTCCGAGGCCGGCGGGTGGGGGATGGCGTTCGAGCTCGCCGACCCGCGGCGGGCGGGCGAGTACCAGGGCCTGTCGCAGACGGGCTACGCGCTCTCGGGCATGGTGGCCCCGGTGGTCGTCACCGCGCTGCCGATCCGGTACGGCGCGCCGGGCTGGCTGGTGCTCGGGGCGATCTTCGTCGCGGCAGGTGTCGGCGCGGCCGCCGTGGCCCGTCGTGCCGCGGACCGGGCCGACCCGGTCGACGCCGGACTCTCCCCGATCGCTTCCACGTCCCGCTGACCTCGCCGCCCTTGGGGTCACGACGGGGGCACGGCGGGGACGCGACGGTCACGCGACGGGGAGCGGCGAGGCGCGGCGGACGCCCGGACGGCTCGCGCTGCGCCGCCGGGCACCGGCACCCCAGAATGCAGGGGTGACGGACGACGAGGTTCCGGCGGCGCCGACGGTGGGGTTCGTGGGGGCGCGCGGCGGGGTGGTCGCGCAGCCCGACGCCGAGCATCGCACCCGCTGGACGCTCGTCGAGGACCGGGTGGCGTTCGCCCGCGCCGCACAGGACCTGGCCCCGGCGCTGCGGGACCGCATCGCCGTCGTCGTCCACGATCTCCGCGGGCCGGCGCACCGGCCGGTCGCGGCGGTGCGATGGATCGACGACGACTGGGTGCTGCTCCTCACCCCGACGGCGTGGTTCACGGAGGACGACCGGCAGGTGCACACGGGCGAGCTGGGCTGCCTGGTGGGCCCGGACCGGGTGCTGACCTTCGAGGAGGGCGACGCGAGGGTGCAGGAGCACGCTCTCGAGCGCCTCGGCGGTCCTGGTGGGCATCACGGCACCGCGCCGCACCGGGTGGTGCTCGCCGTCGTGCTGTCCCTCGTGGGTGTCGCGGCGAAGGTGGAGGTGGCGCTCGGGGACGCCGTCGCCGACGCCGAGCGTCTCGTCTTCGACACCGGGACCACCGCGCCGGTGCAGCAGGTCTACGATCTCAAGCGCGAGATCGCCGAGGCGCGGCGCGCCCTGGTGCCCGTGTCGGCGGAGCTGCCCGAGCTGTCCGAGGCCGACGAGGAGCACCCCCTGGTGGAGCGCCGCACGCTCGAGCGCCTGGTCGCCGCGGTGGAGCGGGTCGACCGGCACCTCGACGCCCACGACGACCTGCTCTCCGACATGCTGCAGGTGCACCTCGCGCAGGTGTCCGTGCGGCAGAACGAGGACATGCGCAAGATCTCCGCGTGGGCGGCGATCCTCGTGTACCCGACGGTGATTGCGGGCGTCTACGGCATGAACTTCCGGCACCTGCCCGAGCTGCACTGGGTGCTCGGCTACCCGTTCTCGCTCGCGCTCATGGTGGTGGGGTGCGTGGTGCTCTACCGGGTGTTCCGGCGCGTGGGCTGGCTCTGAGCGCTCGCCGCAGCCGCAGCCGCAGCCGGCGGCGGCGCGGTGCTCGCCCGCTCGACGAGCCGCGTCGGGACGAGGGTGGTGCCGTGCTCGGCGGAGTGCTCCGCCATCTGCCGCAGCACGCCCGCGACGCAGCGCCGTCCGACCTCCGCGAAGTCCTGGTGCACGGTCGTCAGGGGAGGCAGGTACGCGACGGCGTCCGGGACGTCGTCGAAGCCGATGACGCTGACGTCGTGGGGCACCCGCCGCCCGGCCTCGGCCAGCGCCCGCAGCAGGCCGAGGGCCATCTGGTCGTTGGCGGCGAAGACGGCCGTGGCGTCCGTGCGCGCGACCGCGCGCCCCGCCTCGTACCCCGACGTCGCCGACCAGTCGCCGCGGTGGACGGCCGGGAGCGGCCGCCCGGCGTCGAGCAGCGCCTGCCGCCAGGCCTGCTCGCGCCGCTGGCTCGCGAACGACCCGGACGGCCCGGCCAGGTGCACCACGGTGTCGTGGCCGAGGCCGAGCAGGTGCTGCACGGCCGCGCGGGACCCTGCGGCCTGGTCGGTGTCGACCACGGAGTAGCGGTCGCCGGCGTCGGAGTCGGCGACGACGACGGGCACGCCGGTCGGCAGGGAGACGCTGGCCGCGTCGAGCAGGTGCACCTCCATCAGCAGGATGACGGCGTCGACGGCGAGCTCGCCCAGGCGCGTGAACGCGCCGTTGACGCCGTCCTGCGTGGGGGCCTCGACGGGGATCACCGTGATCGCGTAGCCCTCCGCGGCCGCGGACGTGGCGATGGCGTCCAGCGTGCGCATGTTCCCGGTGGTGGAGAGCGTGAACAGGATGACGCCGATGGTGCGGAACCGTCCCGAGCGCAGGGCGCGGGCGGCGCTGTTGGGTCGGTAGCCGAGCGTGCGCATCGCGTCGAGCACCTGGCGGCGCGTGGAGTCCACGACGTTGGGCTGGCCGTTCGAGACCCGGGACACCGTCTGGGTCGACACGCCGGCGAGCCGGGCGACGTCGGCCATCGACACGCGCCGCCCCGGTGCCGGTGCTGTCACCCTGTCCTCCTCGTGAGCCTGACGTCGCCGAGCGGCCTGGGTTGACGCCGTGGCGGTCGCGGTGCACCATCACCCTAGTCCATGTTGACGTCAACATCCTGACCGTGCGGTCGTCGATGTTGACGTCAACATCCCGGAGATCCAAGGAAGATCCATGACGACGACGTCAGCGCTGCACCCGGCGAGCGCCGCCCCTGCCGTCCCACGCCGCAGCCGGCGGCGATGGACCGGGTGGATGTTCGTCGGCCCCTTCATGCTCGTGTTCGCGCTCGTGTTCCTGGCCCCGATCGTCTACGCGCTCTACCTCTCCGTGTTCCGCACGCAGATGGTGGGCGGGACGACGTTCGTCGGCCTCGAGAACTACGCCCGGGCGATGCAGGACCCGCAGTTCTGGGAAGGGCTCGGCCGGGTCGCGCTGTTCCTGGTGGTCCAGGTGCCGATCATGCTCGGCATCGCGCTCCTCGTGGCGCTCGCCATCGACAGCGGTCGGCTCTACGGCAAGAGCTTTTTCCGCATCTCGATCTTCATGCCCTACGCGGTGCCGGCGGTCGTCGCCTCGCTCATGTGGGGCTTCATGTACGGCACGCGGTTCGGCCTGGTGGGCAACATCAACGAGGCCCTCGGCATCACCCTTCCGAACCCCCTGTCGCCCGACCTCGTGCTGGCGTCGATCGGCAACATCGTCACCTGGGAGTTCGTCGGCTACAACATGCTGATCTTCTACTCGGCGCTGCGCGTCGTGCCGCACGCCCTGTACGAGGCCGCGGAGATCGACGGCGCCGGCCAGTGGCGGGTGATCGGGGCCATCAAGCTGCCCGCGATCCGCGGCGCGCTCGTCATCGCCACGATCTTCTCGATCATCGGCAGCTTCCAGCTCTTCAACGAGCCCAGCATCCTGCAGGCGCTGGCCCCGAACGCGATCACGACGTCGTACACGCCCAACCTATATGCCTACTCGCTGTCGTTCTCCGGTCAGCAGTACAACTACTCCGCGACGGTCGCCATCATCATGGGCGTGATCACCATGGTGATCGCCTATGCGGTGCAGCTGCGCGGCATGCGCAAGGAGCCGTGACGATGACGACGACCACGCTCGCCACGACGCACCGGGACCCTCACCGGGCACCACGCCTGCGCACCCCTCGCCGCCCGTCCGTGGCCCGCCCGCGCCGCAGCTCCCTGCTCACCGTGCTCACCGCCGTCGTGCTGGTGTACTCGCTGGTGCCGCTCGCGTGGCTGCTCGTCAACGCCACGAAGACCCAGGCGGACCTGTTCTCCTCGTTCGGGCTCTGGTTCGGCGACAGCATCGCGCTGTGGGACAACGTCGTCGCGACGCTGACCTACGACGACGGCGTGTTCGTGCGCTGGTTCGCCAACACCGTCCTGTACGTCGTGGTCGGCGCGGGCGGGGCCACGTTCCTCGCCGTCCTCGGCGGGTACGCGCTCGCCAAGTTCGACTTCCCCGGCAAGCGCGGCGTGTTCGCCGTCGTCATCGGGGCGGTCGCGGTGCCCGGCACGGCGCTCGCGGTCCCGACGTTCCTGATGTTCAGCGAGCTGGGCCTGACCAACACGCCGTGGGCCGTGATCATCCCGTCCCTGATCTCGCCGTTCGGGCTCTACCTCATGTGGACGTTCGCCACCGAGGCCGTGCCCCGCGAGCTGCTCGAGGCGGCACGGATCGACGGCGCCGGGGAGCTCCGCACGTTCTTCCGCGTGAGCCTCCCGCTGCTCGCGCCCGGCACCGTCACCGTCCTGCTGTTCACGATGGTCGCCACCTGGAACAACTACTTCCTGCCGCTGATCATGCTGCGGGACTCCGACTGGTACCCGCTGACCCTCGGCCTCAACGCGTGGAACGCGCAGGCCGCCACCGCCGGCGGCGAGGCGATCTTCAACCTGGTCATCACCGGCTCGCTGCTGACGATCCTGCCGCTCGTGGCCGCGTTCCTGCTGCTGCAGCGCTACTGGCAGTCCGGCCTCGCCGCCGGGAGCGTCAAGGAATGACCCGCCGACCGCACCACCCGACCGCCGTCCCGTCCCTTGTCGATGAAGTGAGGACCCCCATGGCACACACCACCGTCCCCCGCCGCCGCGCGCTCACCGCCCTGCTCGCCGCCGGCGCGCTCGCCGTCCCGCTCGCCGCCTGCTCCGGCGCCGGCGACGAACCCGCCGGATCCGGCGAGGCGAGCGCCGACGCCGCGTCCGCCCTCGAGAAGGGCGGCGAGCTCACCGTCTGGGCGTGGGACCCGACGCTCGAGTCCGTCGCGCGGGACTTCGAGGCCGAGCACCCGAACGTCACCGTCACCCTGGAGAACGTCGGCACCGGCAACGACCAGTACACCGCCCTGCAGAACGCGATCGCCGCCGGCGACGGCGTCCCCGACGTCGCGCAGGTCGAGTTCTACGCGCTGCCGCAGTTCGCGCTCTCCGACGCGCTCACGGACCTCACCCCCTACGGCGCCGACCAGCTCGACGGCACCTTCACCCCGGGGCCGTGGGGCGCCGTCACGCAGGGCGGGGGCGTCTGGGCGCTGCCCACCGACTCCGGCCCGATGGCGCTCTTCTACAACAAGCGGGTCTTCGACGAGCACGGCATCGAGGTGCCCAGCACGTGGGACGAGTACGTCGAGGCGGCCCGGACGCTGCACGAGGCCGACCCCAAGGCTTACCTCACCAACGACGTCGGTGACGCCGGCTTCACCACGAGCATGATCTGGCAGGCAGGCGGCCAGCCGTACCGGGTCGACGGCACGGACGTGACGATCGACCTCGCCGACGCCGGGTCGGCACAGTTCGCCGACACCTGGCAGACCATGATCGACGACGACCTCGTGGCCCCCGTCGTGTCGTGGAGCGACGAGTGGTACCAGGGCCTGTCCGACGGGTCGATCGCCTCGCTCGTCATCGGTGCGTGGATGCGCGGCAACCTGGAGTCGTCCGTGCCGGACGCCGCGGGGGACTGGGCCGTGGCCCCGATGCCGCAGTGGGAGGCCGGTCAGCAGGCGACCGCCGAGAACGGGGGCAGCTCGCTCGCCGTCCCCGCGGCCAGCGAGAACGCGGACCTGGCGTGGGCGTTCCTGGAGTACGCGACGGCCGGCGACGGCGTCGCGACCCGCGTCGACGAGGGCGCCTTCCCCGCGACCACGGCCGAGCTCGAGGACCCCGCGTTCCGCGAGCAGGAGTTCGACTACTTCGGCGGGCAGAAGGTCAACGAGGTGCTCGCCGACTCCGCGGCGAACGTCGTCGAGGGCTGGCAGTACCTGCCGTTCCAGGTCTACGCGAACTCGATCTTCAACGACACCGTGGGCCAGGCGTACGTGGGCGACACCACGCTGACCGAGGGCCTCGCCGCCTGGCAGGAGCAGTCGGCCACCTTCGGCAACGACCAGGGCTTCACCGTCAACCCCTGACGGCCCGTGCCTGACGGCGGCGGGGCGGGTGCGGTGCCCCGCCGCTCACTCGCCCTCGCCGCCGCCGCCCGTGACCCGCCGTCGCCCATGCGCGTGCTCGGCCCGCCTGCCGCGCCGTCGTCCGACCTGCCTGAAAGGCCCCTCATGCCCACGTTCGAGATCGGCGAGCGCGACTTCCTGCTCGACGGCCGCCCCTTCCAGGTGATCAGCGGTGCCCTGCACTACTTCCGGGTGCACCCCGACCAGTGGGCCGAGCGGATCCGGGCCGCGCGGCTCATGGGGCTCAACACGATCGAGACCTATGTCGCGTGGAACTTCCACGCGCCCGAGCCGGACCAGTTCGACCTCGGTGGGCGTCGTGACCTGGGACGCTTCCTCGACCTGGTGGCCGCCGAGGGTCTGCACGCCATCGTGCGCCCCGGCCCGTACATCTGCGCGGAGTGGGACGGCGGGGGACTGCCCGCGTGGCTCTTCGCTGCCGACCCGGCCGGTGGGACTGCCGGCCCGGCCGGCGGGTCCGCGGGGGGCGCGACCGGGGTGCGGCGGCACGACCCGGCGTTCCTCGACGCGATCGGCACGTACTACGCGCGGCTGCTGCCCGTGGTCGCCGCACGGCAGGTGACGCGCGGCGGCCCCGTGCTCATGGTGCAGGTCGAGAACGAGTACGGCGCATACCCCGGCGTGCCCGACGACGAGCGCGTCGCGTACCTGCGCGAGCTGGTGCGCCGCACGCGCGAGCAGGGCATCGACGTCCCGCTGTTCACGAGCGACCAGGCGGACGACGAGCACCTGTCGCGCGGCGGGCTGCCCGAGCTCCACAAGACGGCGAACTTCGGGTCGCGCTCGCCGGAGCGGCTGACCACGCTGCGACGTCACCAGCCCACCGGCCCGCTGATGTGCATGGAGTTCTGGGACGGCTGGTTCGACTCGTGGGGTCAGGTCCACCACGTCACCGCCCCGGAGACGACGGCGCAGGACCTCGACGACCTCCTCGCCGCGGGGGCGTCGGTCAACCTCTACATGTTCCACGGCGGCACCAACCTCGGGCTGACCAGTGGAGCGAACGACAAGGGCACCTACCTGCCCATCACCACGTCGTACGACTACGACGCCCCGCTCTCCGAGCACGGCGCGCCGACGGCGAAGTTCCACGCCCTGCGGGCGGTGATCGCCAAGCACGCGCCCGTGCCCGACGAGCTGCCCGGCGACCCCGCGCCCGCCCCGGTGGTGGACGTGGAGCTCGGCCGGCGCGCCGCCCTGGCCGACGTGGTGCACCTGCTCGCCCCCGACGTCGTCGCGTCGTCGGACGGCGCGCCCACGATGGACGCCCTGCGGCAGTGGTCGGGGTTCGCCCTGTGCTCCACGACCGTGCGGGCCGACGACGGTGTGCTGGTCGTCGACGAGGTGCGCGACCGGGCGTACGTGGCGCTCGACGGCGACCCGGTGGGCGTGCTCGACCGGACGACCCACGTGAACGTGCTCCCGCTCCCGCGCCGGGCCGGCACGCTGACGTTCCTCGTCGAGGACCGCGGCAGGGTCAACTACGGACCGCGGATCGGCGAGCCGAAGGGGCTCGTGGGGCCGGTGCGCACGGCCACCCGCCTGCTCACGGACTGGGAGGCGGCGCCCCTGCACCTCACCGCCGCGCCGCGCCTGCTCGGGGACGTGGCGTGGACCGCCGCGGACCCGGAGGCGCCCGTCGCGGGCCCGTCGTTCCACCGCGGCACGTTCGACTCCGTCGCCGGCGCCGACCACTTCCTGCGTCTGGACGGCTGGACCCGCGGCCTGGTCTGGGTCAACGGCGAGCTGCTTGGCCGCTACTCGGCCGAGGGGCCCACCGGCACCCTCTACGTGCCGGGGCCGCTGGTGCGCGCCGAGCGCAACGAGCTGGTGGTCCTCGAGCTGACCGGCGCCGCGGCACCGCGCGCCCGGTGCGTCCCCGCCCCCGACCTCGGCCCCACGGAGTCCTGACCGCCGGGGGCCCCGCCGAGGTCGTGCGGCTGTCGCACGACCTCGGCGGAGGTCAGGCGACGACGACCTGGCCCAGCTCCTGCGTGCAACGGGTGAGCGCCACGTACAGCCCGTTCCAGCCGCGCGGCTCCGCGGCGATGCCGTCGGGGTCGACGACGACGGCCGCGTCCCACTCCAGCCCCTTCGCCTCCGTCGCGGACATCGCCGGCACGCCGGTGGGAAGTGCCTCGCGCAGGGTGGCGACGCGGGCGACGGGCGCCACGACGCCCACCGTGCCGCCGTCGTACCGCTCGACCAGCTCGGCGACCGCGGCCGCCACCAGGGCCGGGCAGCCGGCCTCGTCGGTGCTGCGTCGCCACGGCGCGACAGCCGCGGACCGGACCGCCCGCGGGGGGTCGTTGCGGCTCCCCGCACGCCGCAGCACCGGGCCGGTCAGCTCCATGACCTCGCGCGGCGTGCGGTAGCACAGGGTCAGGTCGCGGCGGCGCCAACGGTCGCCGAGCGCGTCGCTCACCGCCTCGCCCCAGTCGGTCTGCCGGTGCGCCGACGACGCCTGGTCGATGTCGCCCACGGCCGTCACCGACCGGGTGGGGCAGCGGCGCACCACCATGTGCCACTGCATGCCCGAGAGCTCCTGCGCCTCGTCCACCACGACATGCCCGTACGCCCAGTCCCGCGTGCGGGCTGCGCGCTCGGCCAGCTCCGCACCGTGCGCGTGGTCGTTCGCGTCGTCGTTCGCGTCGGCGTGCGCGTCGGCGTGGGCGGCGTGCCTCGCGCCGGGTGCTCCGAGCAGGTCGGCGAGGGCGTCGAGCAGCGGCACGTCGCTGCTCGACCAGCCGTCGAGGACCGGTTCGGCGACGACACGCGCGATCTCCTCCCCGGTGAGCTCGGGCGCGTGGGTGCGCAGCAGGCCGCCGTCGCGCAGCAGGCGGGCGAGCTCCGTGGCGGCGTCGCGGCGGGGCCACCACGCGTCGACCGCCGCGGCGACGCCGGGGTCGGCGGCGATGCGCGCGCGCAGCGCCTCGAGGTCGGCCTCCGAGAGCACGCCGTCGACGTCGGACCCGGTGGCTCCGGTCGGGAGGGCGCGGTCGTCCGCGGCGGCGAGCGTGGCGTCGAGGCGCCCGAGCACGTCCTCGAACCCGTCCTCCGCCCTGGCGAGCAGCTCGGCCTGGCGGTCGGCGACCGCGTCGGTGAGAAGGTCGTGCACCCGCTCCACGACGCGCTCCCGGGCGCGGTGGTACGCGCCGGCGCCCTCGGCGGCGCGCCGGGCGGCGGCGACCTGGGCGGGCCCGAGCTCGTACTCCTCGCCGTCGAGCACCAGGTCGAGCGGGCTGCCGGCCGGCTCGAGCGACGCCACGAAGCGCCGCAGCACGGGCAGCCAGAGCGAGCGCCCCTTGATCTCGGCGACGTCGCGCTCCTCGCCGCGCGTGGGCCGGACGCCGGGGACGAGCGTGTCGCAGGTTGCGGAGACCACGGCGGTCTCGCCGAGCGCGGGCAGCACCTGGGCGATGTAGTCGAGGAACCGCCGGGACGGGCCCAGCACCAGCACGCCGCGCTCCGCCAGGTGCGGGTGGGCGAACAGCAGGTAGGCGACCCGGTGCAGCGCCACGACCGTCTTGCCGGTGCCGGGCCCGCCCTGCACGACGAGCGGCGTGCGGGCGTCCGCGCGCACCACGTCGTCCTGCTCCCGCTGCAGGGTCGCGACGGCGGTGCCCATCCGTCCGGTGCGGCGCTCGTCGAGCGCGGCGAGCAGCGCGCCCTCCCCCACGAGGGACGAGTCGTCCAGCCCGGCGTCCAGGGGCTCGTCGTCGACGCCCACCACCTCGCGGCCGCGGGTGCGCACGTGCCGCCGACGGCGCAGCCCTTGCGGGTCCACCGGCGTCGCCGTGTAGAAGGGGCGGGCGACCGGGGCGCGCCAGTCCACCACCAAGGGCTCGTCGTCCTCGGTGGCACCGGGCAGGCCGGCGCGGCCGAGGTGCCGGACGCTGCCGTCGTCGCCGTCGACGCGCCCGAAGACCAGTCCCTGGTCGGCGTGCAGGAGCTCCGCGCGTCGTCCGCGCAGGCGCGCGGCCCGGGCGTGGGCGGTGGCGTCGGCCGGCCGGGCGTCTGCGAGCGTGGCCTCGAGCGTGTCGAGCAGCTCCGCGCGCCGACGCCACGCGGCGTCGAGCGTCGCCTGCTCCTCCTCGACGGCGTCGCGGGCCGCGTCAGTGGCTGCGGTCGGGGTGGTGGTGGTCGAAGTGGTCGCGGTCGGATTGGTGGTGTTCGCAGTGGGGACCGGGACGACGGGCTGGGGCACGAAACCTCGATTCGTACGGTGTACGGGAGCCTCGCACCCAACGCCGCGCCGCACGGGATTGTTCCCGGGCCGCTCAGGTCAGGGTGAGGCGCACCGTCGCGAACGCCGCCGCCGGGAGCTCGGCGACCAGCACGCCGTCGTCGAGGCGCACCCCGTCGAGCGGGCGCGGCGCGACGGTGTCCGGCGCGTCGACGGTGTTGTGCGCGGCCGGGTCGTCGGCGGCGAGGACGGTGCCGACGGGGTCCGCGACGACGGCGCCGCGCAGGTCGAGGCGCACGGTGGCCGCGGCGTCGGGGTCGAGGTTCGTCAGCGACACCAGCACCGCGCCGTCCTTCGTGGAGGCCGACGCCGAGACGGTCGCGACAGGGGTGCCCCCCACGACGTGGTGGGCGCGCGGACTGCGCTCGCGGACCGGCAGGGCCGTGGCGTCCTGGTGCCCGGTGCTCATCGCGAAGGCGTGGAACGTCGGCGTCCTGATCAGCCGGGCGCCGTCGGTGAGCAGCATGGACTGCAGCACGTTCACCGTCTGGGCGATGTTCGCGAGCCGCAGGCGGCGGGCGTTGTCGTGGAAGGCGTCGAAGTGCACGGCCGCGACGAGGGCGTCGCGCATCGCGTTCTGCTGGTACAGGAAGCCCGGGTTCGTGCCGCGCTCCACGTCCCACCAGGTGCCCCACTCGTCGAGCGCGAGCGCGATCCTCGCCTGCGGGTCGTAGGCGTCCATGACCGCTGCGTGCCCGGCGATGAGGCGGCGCACGTCGAGCGCCTTGCGCATCGTGGCCCAGTACTCGTCACGGCCGAACTCGGTGGCCGAACCCTTGGCCCCCCACGTGCCGGCGAACGTGTAGAAGTGGAACGAGACGGCCTGGAACAGGTCGCGCGGCTCCGCGTCGCCGAGCGTCGCGACCTGCTGCATCAGCGTCTCGGTCCAGGAGTAGTCGTCGTCGGACGCGCCCGCGGCGACGCGCACCAGCCGGTTGTCCCCGTGGTTGCGCGCGTAGGTGGCGTGGGCGCGGGCGAGGGAGGCGAACTGGTCGGCGCGCAGGTTGCCGCCGCAGCCCCACGGCTCGTTGCCGATGCCGAAGAACGTGACCTTCCACGGCTCGTCGCGGCCGTTGCGGCGGCGCAGGCGCGCCATGGGGGCGTCGTCTCCGCGGGTCAGGTACTCGACCCAGTCGCTCGTCTCCTGCACCGTGCCCGACCCGACGTTCGCGGAGACGTACGGCTCCGTGCCGAGCAGCTCGCACAGCGCCATGAACTCGTGGGTGCCGAACGAGTTGTCCTCGACGACGTCGCCCCAGTGCGTGTTGACCATACGCGGACGGTGGTCCCGCGGTCCGACACCGTCCTGCCAGTGGTACTCGTCGGCGAAGCAGCCGCCGGGCCAGCGCAGGTTCGGCACGCTCAGCTCGCGCAGCGCCTCGACGACGTCGGCCCGGATGCCGGCGGTGTTCGGGATGTCGGAGTCCTCGCCCACCCAGAAGCCCTCGTAGATGCAGCGGCCCAGGTGCTCCGCGAACTGGCCGTACAGGTGGCGGCTGATCGTGGGGCCCGGGACGTCGAGGTCGACGACGGCGTCGAGGGCGAGGTGGTGGGGGCGCTCGGGCATGGGACGTCCTTGTCGTGTCGCTGGCTGTCGTGTCGCTGGCTGTCGTGTCGCTGGCTGTCGTGTCGCTGGTTCATCGTGTCGCTGGCACGCTGCGGACCGCCGCGGTCGTGCAGCCCGAGTCTCCGTCGTCGGACCGCGTCGAGCAAGCGCCTTCCACCCGGTGGTCAGCCGGTGAGGGCGAGGCCTGCCGCCGCCGCGGCCAGGCACACGACCAGCATCGCGAGCGGGTGCAGGACCGCCGCCACGCCGCGTCCGGCGAGCAGCAGGCGTGCCGCCTCGACGCTCGCGGTGCTGAAGGTGGAGTAGCCGCCCAGGAACCCGACGCCGACCACCGTGACCACGCCGTCGTACCCGGAGCGGGTCACGGTCCACCCGGTCAGCAGGCCGAGCAGGAGGCAGGCCGAGGCGTTCACGACGAACGTGCCCATCGGTGTCGAGAGCCGCTGGCGGTGCGTGACGGCGGAGTCGACGAGGAAGCGGGACGCCGCCCCGAGGCCGCCCGCCAGCGAGAGCAGGAGGACGGTCACGTCGCCGCCCCGTCCCGGCGCGCCGACCAGCGGCGGTGGGCTCGGGAGGCCAGGACGATCCCGGCGGCGGCGGCTGCCACGCCGGTTGCGACGCTGACCAGCGTGTACGTGAGCGCTGCGCCGGCCGCGCCGCCGTCGGCCAGGCGCACCGCCTGGACGGCGAACGTGCTGTACGTGGTGAAGCCACCGAGCACGCCGGTGCCGCAGCCGAGGCGCACGACGCGCCGCCAGCCGCGGTCCGGGCCCCAGCGGGCCAGCGTCTCCAGCAGCGCGCCGAGCGCCAACGACCCGGCGAGGTTGATCCAGAACGTGGTCCACGGCCATCCGCCCGGGGGCGAGGGGAGGGCGTGCTCGATCCCGGCCCGGCCGAGCACGCCCACCATGCCGCCCGCTGCGACCACGCAGGCCATGCCGGCCATGCCGGCCATGGCGACGGTGGGGTGGGAGGGGCGTGGCACGCGCCCAGGCTATCCGGGCCGGGCGGCTGCAAGGGTGCGTCCGCGGCC
Source organism: Isoptericola luteus (assembly GCF_020297055.1). GTDB lineage: Bacteria > Actinomycetota > Actinomycetes > Actinomycetales > Cellulomonadaceae > Isoptericola > Isoptericola luteus. The sequence goes on from NZ_JAIXCQ010000008.1 coordinate 199,411, forward strand.
CGGGTGGAATACCCTGGTGGGGTATGCGGTTGGCGGACGTGTGTACCCCGGAGACTGGTAGGCGAGGAGCGGCGATGACGGCGACAGAGCACCACGAGCACCACGAGCACGGGAACCACGACACCCGCACGGTCCACGACGAGCACGGGCACCACGGGGACCACGCGGGCCATGGAGCTCACGGGAGTCACGCGGGCCACGGCGGACACGCCGGGCACGTCGCACAGTTCCGCCGGCTGTTCTGGGTCATGCTCGCGCTCGCCCTGCCGACGGTGGCGCTGTCCGACGGGTTCGCGATGGTGCTCGGCTACGACCTGCCGGACGCAGCGTGGGTGCCGTGGGTCTCCCCGCTGCTCGGCACGGTGATCTTCGTCTGGGGCGGTCGCCCGTTCCTCACCGGCGCGGTGGACGAGCTGCGCGCCCGCGCGCCCGGGATGATGCTGCTCATCGGCCTGGCGATCACGGTCGCGTTCGCCGCGTCCATGGGCGCGAGCCTGGGCCTGCTCGACCCGCAGCTCGACTTCTGGTGGGAGCTCGCGCTGCTGGTCGTGATCATGCTGCTCGGCCACTGGGTGGAGATGCGCTCGCTCGCGCAGACGACGTCGGCGCTGGACTCCCTGGCGGCGCTGCTGCCCGACGAGGCGGAGCGGGTCGACGGCGACCGGGTCGTGCCCGTCGCACCGTCGGACCTGGTGGTGGGCGACGTCGTCCTGGTCCGCCCCGGCGCGAGCGTGCCGGCCGACGGCCAGGTCGTGGACGGCCGCGCGGAGCTGGACGAGTCGATGGTCACCGGCGAGTCGCGCACCGTGTCGCGGGGTGTCGGCGACGCGGTCACCGCCGGCACGGTCGCGACGGACTCCGCCCTGCGGGTCGAGGTCACCGCGACCGGTGACGACACGGCGCTCGCGGGCATCCGGCGCCTCGTCGCCGACGCGCAGGCGTCGTCGTCCCGCGCGCAGCGTCTCGCGGACCGCGCGGCGGGCTGGCTGTTCTGGTTCGCGCTCGGGGCGGCCGTGGTCACCGCGGTCGTCTGGTCAGCGCTCGGGATGCCGGACGACGCCGTGGTGCGGACCGTCACCGTGCTCGTCATCGCCTGCCCGCACGCGCTGGGCCTGGCGATCCCGCTGGTCGTGTCCATCGCGACCGAGCGGGCCGCCCGCGGCGGCGTCCTGATCAAGGACCGCCTGGCCCTGGAGAGCATGCGCACGGTCGACACCGTCCTGTTCGACAAGACCGGCACCCTCACCAAGGGCGAGCCGGTCGTGACCGGTGTCGTCGCGGCGGGGTCCGAGCCGGGCGCGCTGGACGGCGACGGCGTGCTGGCGCTCGCGGCGGCCGCCGAGGCGGACAGCGAGCACCCGCTCGCGCGGGCGATCGTCCGCGCCGCCGCCGAGCGTGGCCTGCGCGTGCCGCCTGCGTCCGGGTTCTCGTCGTCCCCGGCCGTCGGCGTCACCGCGACGGTCGACGGGCACGAGGTCCGCGTCGGCGGGCCGCGGCTCCTCGACGCGTCCACCGGGCCTGCCGGGCCTGCCGAGCCTGCCGAGCCCGCCGTGGCCCGACGCGCCGGGGCGGGGGACGAGGACGGCACGACGGTGCTGCACGTGCTGCGCGACGGCGTCGTCGTCGGCGAGCTGAGGCTGGCGGACGAGGTGCGGCCGGAGTCCGCGGCGGCAGTCACGGAGCTGCACCGGCGCGGCGTCCAGGTCGTGATGATCACCGGCGACGCGGAGTCCGTGGCCCGCTCCGTGGCGGGCGAGCTCGGCGTCGACCGGTACTTCGCGGGCGTCCGGCCCGAGGACAAGGCCGCGCGCGTGGCGGAGCTCCAGGCCGAGGGGCGCAAGGTCGCGATGGTCGGCGACGGTGTCAACGACGCGCCGGCCCTCGCGCAGGCCGACGTCGGCATCGCGATCGGTGCGGGCACCGACGTCGCCATCGCGTCGGCGGGCGTCGTCCTCGCCAGCGACGACCCGCGTTCGGTGCTGTCGGTGATCGACCTGTCGCGCGCCGGCTACCGCAAGATGACGCAGAACCTGTGGTGGGCGGCGGGCTACAACCTGCTGTCCGTGCCGCTGGCGGCGGGCGTGCTCGCGCCGGTCGGGTTCGTGCTGCCGATGTCGGTCGGGGCGCTGCTCATGTCGGCGTCCACCGTGGTGGTGGCGCTCAACGCCCAGCTGCTGCGCCGGCTGGACCTGCGACCCCGGTGACGGGTGCGCCACCGTGCCGGCACGCTAGACGCCGTCGAGCGTGAGAAGGATGACGACGTCGTCGCCGTCCTGCACGCCCTCGGGGCGGCGCACGGCGTCCTTGAGCGGCACGAGGTAGCCGCCGTCCTTGGGGAAGAGGGACGTGGTGAACGACGTCGCCCCGATCCTGCCGTGCACGGGAATGACGCCCCAGCCGTAGGAGACCAGCGACGCGACGGCCGCGATCTGCTCCGCCTCGGCGTCGGGCACGGCCACGTAGTAGTACGGGGCCGGCCCGCGCCACTGGAACACCTCGCCGCGCACCTCGAGCTCCATGCGCACAGTGTGCCCGGCGCCGAGGTGCGTGCCTAGACGACGCCGGTGGTGCCCAGCAGCGAGCCGAGGCCGAAGGTCGCGCCGAGCGCCAGCGCGCCGCCGACGACGACGCGCGCCATCGACCGGGCGCGCGACGACCCCCCGATCCAGGCCGCGATCGATCCGGCCACGCCGAGGGCGAGGAGCACGACGCCGAACGTGGCCGCGATCTTCCACGGTTCCGGGACGAGCAGCACGGCGGCCATCGGCAGGATGCCGCCGCACAGGAACGCGAGGAGGGACGCCCACGCGGCGTGCCACGGGCTGACGACGTCGTCCGGGTCGATGTTGAGCTCCGCGGACAGGTGGGCGCCGAGCGCGTCGTGGCGGGTGAGCTCGGTGGCGACCTGCCGGGCCGTGGCCTCGCTCAGCCCGCGCTCGCGGTACAGGCCGACGAGCTCGTCGAACTCCTCGTCGGGCATGGTCGCGAGCTCGTGCTTCTCCTTGGCGATGAGCGCCTTCTCGCTGTCCGACTGGCTGGAGACGGACACGTACTCGCCGAGCGCCATCGAGATCGCGCCACCCAGCAGCGCGGCGAGCCCGGCGGTGAGCACCGCGCTGCGCGACGGGGTGGCGGCGGCCACGCCCACGACGACGGCCGCGACCGACACGATGCCGTCGTTGGCTCCCAGCACTCCCGCGCGCAGCCAGTTGAGCCGTTGCGCCAGGCTGCCGACGTGTGGCTCGTCGGCGTGGCCCGTCCGACGGTGCTCCTCCTCGCTGACCGACATGCGCTCAGCACACCACCGGCGCGGCCGAGCCGCCAGACGGTCGCGCGTGCGCAGCGCCGAGGGGCGTCACGGTGCGGTCGCCTCGAAGACGCCGCGGGCGCCGCGCTCGGCGTCGGCCATGACGTGCGTGACGAACGGGTAGTGCCCAGCCTCGGGGAACACGGTCTCGACGAACCCGCCCTGCGCCGGTGCCAGGGAGAGGGCCTGCGAGCCACCGAGTGCGCCGTCGGCCGGGGCGTCGGCGGAACCGAGCAGGTAGGCCCCCTCGGCCCACGTGCGGTCGAACTGCGAGCCGATCACGTGGAACGACGACGCCCGGTTGGGCCCGGCGTCGAGCACCCACACGCGCACCCGCTCGCCGACGGTCGCGGCCAGGGGTTGCGCGGCGTACTGGTCCGCGTACCCGTTGAAGACGACGAGGTCCTCGCCCTGGGCGGCCAGCGCCTCGTCGACGTCGACCGTGCCGCCCTGCGGCCCCAGGTACAGCTCGGACTGGACCATCAGGTAGGAGCGGTCCACCTCGGGCAGGTCGTCGGGCTCGATGACGACGGCGCCCGCCATGCCGTTCGCGATGTGCGCCGTCATGGGCATGGTCGAGCAGTGGTACATCCACACCCCGGCCCGCTCGGCCGTGAACCGGTAGACCAGCGACTCCCCGGGGGCGATGGTCCGCATCGGCTCGTCGGGCGCCAGGGACGACGCGTGGAAGTCGACGGAGTGGCCCATGCTGCCGTGGTTGACGAGCGTGATCTCGAAGACGTCGCCCACCCGGCCGTGCAGCGTCGGGCCGGGGGCCGCGCCGTCGAACGTCCACAGGGTCTGCGTGACGCCTGGGGCGACCTCGACCTCCTGCTCCACGACCTCCAGGGTCCGGCGGTGCACCGTGGGCTCGCCGTCGGCGGGCGCGGCGGGCAGGTCCGGCAGGACGGCGTCGTGCGCCTCGAACCCGGCCGGCGGCTCGGCGCCGCGCACGACGTCGTCGGCCGCGGACCTGCTCGGGTCTGCGGTGCCACCGTGTGCGGACATGTCGTGGCCGGCTGCGTCGCCCGACGTCTCGGCGGACGTGTCGCCGGCGGCGGGCTCGCCCTCGACGCCGACCGCGAACGTCATGCCCATCGCCCGGTGCCCGACGATCGAGCACCAGCCGTCCTGCGGGCCGTCGACGACGCCGACGTCGACGGTGGCGGACTCGCCGGGCGCGAGACGGCCCGAGCTCGCCCCGCCGTCGAGCACGAGGTCGTGCACCTCGGCAGGGTCGGTGTTCGTCACCTCGAGGACCAGGTGGGTGCCGGCGGGCACGGTGACGCCGGCGGGGAAGAACCGCATGTCGCGGGCCTCTACCTCGACGGTGCGCGTCTCGCCGGTCGGTGCCACCGCGGTCGACGCGCCGCCGCTCGTCCGTCCTGCCGCGGAGGCGAGGGCTCCGCCGACGGCCGTCTGGTCCAGTCCGGCACCGAGCGCGACGACGGCGACCACCGCGACCAGGCCCGTCACGGCCTGCAGCGTCCGGCGGGGGGCAGGGGCGTCGTCGGGCGGCGGTGAGGTCGCCGCCCGCCGGGCCGTGCGCATCGCCAGCACCATGAGCGGCAGGAACGCCGCCATCGCCCCGAGGTAGAGCGTGGACGTCAGCACGCGCACGAGCGAGGCGACGGGCAGCGCCGTCACGACCAGGGCGCCGTGCGCCGCCACGACGCGGAACCAGCCGCCGCGGTCCATGACGGCGTGCCCGGCCTTGGCAGCGGCCGGCCCGCGGGACACCGACACGGGCACCAGGTGCGACAGTGCACCGAGCAGCACCGGGGCGGCGACGCCCGCCGCGAGGTAGGGGGCGACGCCGTCGAGCGTGGCGGCGGCCACGGCCCAGCCGCCCCCGGCGGCCGCGCGCGTCGTGCCCACCAGGAGCACCGCCAGGAGCACCACGAACCACACCATGCCCAGCCCCACGGAGGCGGCGGCGAACGTGCGCGGCGGGCGCTTGCGAACGGTGCGCACCAGGGGAACGAACAGCACGACGGTGCCGGCGAGGTAGGCGGCCAGCCCGCCCGCCGTCAGCCACAGCACGTCGACGACGGCGCCGGCCGCGGCGGCGAGCAGCCCCACGACGAGCACCGGCAGCGCCCGCCGGGCGGCGGGCAGGGAGGCGTCGTCCATGCGGGTGCGCAGCAGCGTGGGCCACAGGGTCACGAGCGTGCCGAGGATCGTCAGGCCCATCCAGCCGAGCACGTTGAGCAGGGCGTGGGAGAGGCGCACCTGCACGGCCGTCGTCGAGCCGAGGCCGTGCGCCAGCAGGGTGCCGAGCACCGCGCCGAGCGGGAGCATCGCGGCCGCGGCCACGTAGTAGTGGACCGTGGTCGCGAACCGCGTGCCGAGCGCGCGGCGCAGGCGACGGTAGAGGGCGATGCCGTGCCAGGCGGCGGCTGTCGCGACACCGGCGGCGCCCGCCACGGTCACGGGCCACCAGGCGGTGAGCACCCCCACGACGACGAGGGCCGTCCCGGCGTTGAGGGTGATGAGCCGTGCGTTCTGGCGCCGGACGTCGGACTCGGTGGCGCGCGCGTGCAGCAGCGCGAGGGCGAAGTGCTCGGACCACACGAGGATCGCCTGGCTGATCGCACCGAGGAACAGCAGGTGCAGCATCAGCCAACGAGGTGCGGGCAGCCAGGGGTGCACCAGCGTGGCCACGACCACGAGCAGCAGCCACACGACGACGGGTAGGTCGCGCCAGGGCCGGAACCGCTTGGTGCGGGTCTCCGGCCGTGAGGTCGCGACGAGGGGAAGCTGGGTCCGGGGCACGCCGACGCCTTTCACGAGATGACGTCCGGAGCATAGGTCGTCGTCAACCTGTGCCGGTGTGACGCACGTCCCACCCGGCCAATCTCACAGTCCGGGCCGGCGTCGGTGGTCAGGGATGGGTGGGGTGCTCGTGCTCCGGGTGGGTGTCGGGCTCCACCTGGAACGTGGAGTGCTCCACGGAGACGTCGAAGTGGGTGGCGACGCACTCCTGCAGCTCGTCGAGGATGCGCCCGGCGTGGCCGTCGTTGAAACAGGCGGAGTCGACGACGACGTGCGCCGACAGGGTGGGCAGCCCGGTGGCGATGAGGGAGGCGTGGACGTCGTGCACGCCACGGACGTGGTCCACGCGCAGCAGGTGCTCACGGACCTCGTCGAGGTCGAGGCCCGGGGGAGTCGACTCCAGCAGCACGGACGTGGCGGCGCGCAGCAGGCGCACGGCCCGCGGCAGGATGAGTGCCCCGATGACGAGGGCGGCGACGGCGTCGGCGCCCTGCCAGCCGGTGGTGCTGATGACGACCGCCGCGACGATGACCGCCACCGAACCGAGCGCGTCGTTCGCCACCTCGAGGAACGCGGCGCGCAGGTTGAGGTTGGCGTCGCGGCGGCTCGCGAGCACCGCCATCGCGGTGAGGTTGCCGACCAGCCCGACGATGCCGAAGACGACGAGCTCGGTCGCTGGGATCTCGGGCGGCTCGAGCAGCCGCAGCACGGCCTCGACCAGCACGTACACGCCGACGACGAGCAGCACCGCCGCCTGGGCGAGCGCGGCCAGCACCTCCGCCCGGCGGAACCCCCAGGTGCGCTGCGCCGACGGCGGCCGCAGGGACAGGTGCGCGGCGAACAGGGCGAGGGCGAGGCCACCGGCGTCGGTGAGCATGTGCGCGGTGTCGACCAGGAGCGCGAGGCTGCCGGTGACGACGGCGCCCACGGCCTGCGCGAGCAGCACCACCACCGTGATCCCGAACGCGGCGGCCAGGCGGCCGCGGTGGTCCGTGGCCCCGTGCGCGTGGTCGTGCCCCGCACCCATCTGTGCCGCCCTCCCGCCGGGCCGGTCGGCCCTCTGCTGGCGAGGATACGCAGCCGGGGGCTCGCCCGGGTGGCGGCCCGGGTGGCGGCTCGGGTGTTCGCCCGGAGCGGAGTCCTTTGACCTGGACCACCGTTGAGGTCTTACGGTCAGGACACCCGACGAGAGGACCTGTGATGACGGTCTACACCCTGCCTGACCTGCCGTACGACTACTCCGCGCTCGAGCCGCACATCAGCGGCAAGATCATGGAGCTGCACCACGACAAGCACCACGCCGCCTACGTCACGGGCGCGAACACCGCCCTGGACAAGCTGGCCG
>NZ_JAIXCQ010000009.1 GCF_020297055.1 Isoptericola luteus
CCCCCCCACCGCCGAGATAGAGAGCTACCACCGCCGAGATAGAGAGCTCAGGGTGCCGCCCGGGTGCCCTCGCTGGATAGGCTGCCCGGGTGAGTACGACGACCCCCCCCGACGGCCCCACGCAGGCGTGGCGTCGAGCCCACTTCTCCTCGCTGGCGGACCTCGCGGCCGTCGCCGTGCGGGACGACGGTGCCGCGTGGTGGCTGGACGACGCCGGCCACCCGGTTACCGACCGCGCCGTCGAGACCTGGATCACCTGCCGCATGGCGCACGTGCTCGGGATGGCGCACCTGCTGGGATGTCCCGGGGCCGGTGACCACGCCGACCGTGCACTGTCCGGCCTGCGGTCCGTGCTGGCGGACGCGGAGCACGGCGGCTGGCTGGCGTCGCGGGGGCCGGGTGCCGAGGACGTCGACGGCACGAAGGAGGCGTACGCGCACGCGTTCGTCGTCCTCGCCGCCGCGACGGGAACGATGGCCGGCCGCGCGGGCGCGCCCGAGCTCCTGGCGCAGGCGCTCCGGGTGCTCGACGAGAGGTTCTGGGAGGCCGAGCACGGCCTTCACCTGGACACCCGCTCCCGCGACTGGAGCGTCGTGGACCCGTACCGGGGCGTCAACGCCAACATGCACGGGGTCGAGGCCCTGCTCGCGGCTCACGACGCGACCGGTGAGCAGGAGTGGCTGGCCCGTGCCGCGGGGATCGCGGACCGCGTGGTCACCTGGGCCGAGGCGAACTCGTGGCGGATCCCCGAGCACTTCGGCACCGACTGGCGTCCGGAGCTCGAGTACAACGCGGACCGGCCGAACGACCCGTTCAAGCCGTACGGCGCCACGCCGGGCCACGGTCTGGAGTGGGCACGCCTCCTGGTGCAGGTCGACGTCGCGGCGCAGACGCCCGGTCAGCGCACCGTGAGCGCACAGGCCTTGTTCGACCGCGCCGTCCAGGACGGGTGGGACCCCGACGGCGGGTTCGTCTACACCACGGACTGGTCCGGGGAGCCCGTGGAGGCGCGCCGGTTCCACTGGGTGGCGGCGGAGGCTGTCGCGGCCGCCGACGTCCTCGGTCAGGTCACCGGCCAGGCTCGGTACGGCGAGCTCGCGGGCGGCTGGTGGGAGTGGATCGACGCCCACCTGATCGACCACCTGCAGGGCTCCTGGTTCCACGAGCTCGACACCGAGAACAACCCGTCGGGACGCACCTGGGTGGGCAAGCCGGACGTCTACCACGCCGCCCAGGCGACGATCCTTCCGCTGCTGCCCCTCACGGGCTCGTTCGGGGCGTCCGCCCGAGCGGCCGGCCCTGTCCTGGCCCCGGCCGCCGGGGTGGCTCCGGTGGCGAACGGCGCCCCATGAGGATCTCCGCCAAGGCGGACTACGCCGTGCGGGCCTCGGCCGAGCTGGCGGCGTCGACCGACGCGGGGCCGGTGCCCGCGGAGGCCCTGGCGCGGGCGCAGCAGATCCCGCACCGCTTCCTCGAGGCGATCCTCAGCGACCTGCGCCGCGAGGGGATCGTCGCCAGCCGCCGCGGGGCCGGCGGCGGGTACGTGCTGGCCCGGCCAGCGGACAAGGTGACGGTCGCGGACGTCGTGCGGGCCGTGGACGGCCCGCTGGTCTTCGTGCGTGACGTCCGGCCCTCGGACCTCGAGTACGAGGGGGCCGCGGCGTCGCTTCTGCACGTCTGGGTGGCGCTGAGGGTCAACGTGCGCGCGGTGCTCGAGCAGGTGACTCTTGCGGACCTCGCGGCGGGAAACGTGCCGGACGCCGTCCGACGGCTCACGGACGACCAGGGAGCCTGGACAAGTCCCTGACGGGCCGCGCTTGACGGGCCGAATCTCGGCCAGTGGACAGTTTCCGTCCGACCCTTGAATCCGACCGAACTGGTCGGATAACTTGGGCAAAGTCGCGGCGGACCCGCTGTCGCGCCGACGGAGGGAACCGCCCGTGCGGACACTCGTGCTCCTCGCTCTCGTGGGTCTTGGCGCCCAACTCGTCGACGGCAGCCTCGGGATGGCCTACGGCGTCACGTCGACGACGCTGCTGCTGGCGATCGGTACGAACCCCGCGGCCGCCTCCGCCACGGTCCATCTCGCGGAGATCGGCACGACGTTGGCCTCCGGCGCCTCCCACTGGCGCTTCGGCAACGTGGACTGGAAGGTCGTCCTGCGGATCGGTATCCCCGGAGCCGTCGGTGCCTTTGCGGGCGCCACGTTCCTGTCGTGGCTCTCGACCGAGATCGCCAAGCCGCTCATGGCGATCCTCCTCCTGGCCCTCGGTACCTACGTGCTGATCAGGTTCACGTTCCGCGGCCTGAGGACCGACCGGCTCGGGCAGCCGCTGCGCAAGCGCTTCCTCACCCCGCTCGGCCTCGTCGCCGGCTTCATGGACGCGACGGGCGGGGGTGGCTGGGGGCCGGTGGGAACGCCCGCCATCCTCGCGAGCGGCCGGATGGAGCCGCGCAAGGTCATCGGCTCGATCGACACCAGCGAGTTCTTCGTGGCCGTCGCGGCGAGCCTCGGCTTCCTGGTGGGGCTCGGCTCAGCGGGGATCGACGCGGGCTGGGTGATCGCCCTGCTCGTCGGTGGCCTGATCGCGGCCCCCATCGCGGCGTGGCTGGTGCGTCTGGTGCCGCCGCGCGTGCTCGGCTCCGCGGTCGGCGGCGTCATCGTGCTGACGAACTCGCGGACGCTGATGAACGCGGACCTGCTGGCGGTGAGCCCCACGCTCCGCGTGGTCGTCTACGCCGTGATCTCGCTCGGCTGGGCGGCGGCGGTGGTCCACTCGTTCCGCGAGCACCGCAAGCAGGTCGCCGAGGAGGCCGAGCCGGCACGTCGGGAGGCGGCCGGGTCGACCGCAGCCTGATCGGGCCTGCACCGGGGGCGTACCCCGAGCGGTGTGAGCACCGCCACCGGCCTGGTGAGTCCCGGTGGCGGTGTTCTCGCGTCCCGGTAGCGTGGTGAACGCCCGCAGCGCGGGCCCGGCCAGGAACCAGGTGCGGGAGGGATGCCATGTCAGCGTCGACGTCGTCCGCCCACGGCGGCCCGCTGCGCCGCGAGCTGGTGGTGCTCGCCGAGCTGCTCGGCGCCGGCACCCAGCTCCTCGTGGGCCGCTACCGGGTCGACGCCGCGAACGGCGCCTGGTGGTGGTCCGACGAGGTGTTCATGATCTTCGGCCGGGAGGCCGGCAAGGTGGAGCCCGGGCCGGAGGTGCTGCGGGCGCACCTGCATCCCGACGACCGTGACCGGTTGTCGCGCACGGCGTCGGTCGCGCTCGCGTCCGGCAAACCGTTCGCCGGTGCGCACCGCATCGTCGACGACCACGGGCGGACCCGCACGGTCGTCATCACCGGGCAGGGGCGCCACGACGAGGACGGTCGCGTCACCCAGGTGGTCGGGTACGTGATCGACGCGAGCCCGGTGCCCAAGGACGCGCTCGACCGGGAGGCGCAGCGGGCCGTCTCGAGGGCCTTCGTCGCCGCCGCGGCCGCGGAGCGCGCCAAGGGAGCGATCATGGCGGTCTGCGGGGTGGACGAGTCCGTCGCGACAGAGGTGCTCGCCGACGCGGGAGCGCAGGCGGGCATCTCGGCGCAGACGGCGGGCGTGCAGATGATGGCCGCTCTCGCGCAGGGCGCCGTCGAGGAGGGCGAGCGGACGCGCGAGCACGAGGAGGACCTGGACGTCCCCCGGTCGATCGTCGGCGCCGCGCTGCCCGGCGAGGACGCTGCCGCCCGGCTCAGCCGGGCCCTGGCGACGGTCCACCCCGTCGACCGGCCGCACGGTCACGACGCCCAGCTCGCCCGGCGCCGTCCCCGGGCCGGTCGCTGACCCGGCGCGCGTGCGGGCGCTCGTCGGATGCCGGTCGGGTGCTGATCAGGCCCGGAAGCGCGCCCCGGCGCGGACGGCGCCCTGGCGTGCGAGCCGCTTGGCGAGCACCGCGACGCCACCGGAGACGGCCGCGAACGTCACGGCCTGGATGATCGACAGCTCGTCGTCGTCGACGTTGGTGGGAGCGAGGCTCCCCGTGGTCTTCTCCCAGACCACGCCCACGAGCTTCTGCGCGGCCCACCCGGCCGCCACCGTCAGCAGGACCGTACCGACCTTGACCGCCAGCGGCTGCTCGTCGTCTGCCACGAGGACTCCTTCTTCCTGCTCGAGTGACGACTCTGCCCGAGTGACACTTCGGTCGATAGCTTGCCGTCCGCGCACGTCAGGACCGTGGGGCCCGGAGCGTGAGGGACGCCACCACCGTAGCGTGCCGCGCCTGTGTAGGCTCATGGTGAAACGACAGGGGAGCGCCCTCGGGCGCTGAGAGTGCGGACCACCGCAGACCCTCGAACCTGACCCGGCTAGCACCGGTGGAGGAAGTCGGGCATCTCGACCCTGCGCTGCACGTCCGCACGCCCTCGGGGCCGCGGGCCGACGCGCCGGAGATCCCCTTCTCGACGTCTGAGGAGGAACCAGAGCATGAGGAACAACAAGAGCCTGGGCACGGCGCGCCGGGACGTCCGGCGGAACACCAGGCCCGCGGCCGCGGTCGTCGCCGTCGGCCTGCTGCCGCTGCTGGCGGCGTGCGGGTCCGGTGAGCCGGGCGACGCCGCGGAGGAGGACGTGGTCACGCTCGTCACCCACGACTCGTTCGCGGTGTCGGACGAGGTGCTGGCAGCCTTCGAGAAGACCAGCGGGCTCACCGTGGAGCAGGTCGCCCCGGGCGACGCGGGCACGCTCGTCAACCAGCTCGTGCTCACCAAGGACTCGCCCCTCGGCGACGTCGTGTACGGCGTGGACAACTCGTTCGCCTCACGGGCGGTGGACGCGGGGGTGTTCGAGCCGTACCAGCCCGAGGGCCTGGCCCCTGAGGTCGCGGCCTACGCCCCCGACGACCTGGCCGGCACCCTCACACCCATCGACGTCGGCGACGTGTGCCTCAACCTCGACGACGGCTGGTTCGAGGAGCACGACGTGCCGCCGCCGACCACGCTCGACGACCTCACCGACCCCGCGTACGCCGACCTGACCGTCGTGACGAACCCGGCGACGTCGTCCCCCGGCCTCGCGTTCCTGCTGGCGACGGTGGGGGCATACGGCGAGGACGGCTTCGAGGCGTACTGGGCGGACCTGCGGGACAACGGCCTCAAGGTCGCGGAGAGCTGGGAGGACGCGTACTACGTCGACTTCTCCGGTGCGGGCGAGGGCGGGCAGCGCCCGATCGCGCTGTCGTACGCGACGTCGCCGGCGTTCACGGTGAGCGAGGACGGCGCGACGTCGAGCACCAGCGCGATGCTCGGCACCTGCTTCCGGCAGGTGGAGTACGCGGGCGTGCTCGCGGGGACGGACCACCCGGACGGCGCCCGCCAGCTCGTGGACTTCCTGGCGTCCGAGCCGTTCCAGGCCGACGTGCCCGGGCAGATGTACATGTACCCGGCCGACCCGGACGTCGAGCTCCCCGCCGACTGGCAGCAGTTCGCCCCGCTCGCGGACGAGCCCTACGAGGTGCCGCCGGCGCAGGTCGCCGAGCACCGTGACGACTGGATCGAGCGGTGGACGGCCACCGTCGTCGGCTGAGGCGGAGGCGCAGCGGAGGGTGGGGGCCGAGGGACGAGGCACCCGCCCGCAGCGGAGCCGCAGACTCGGCCGACAACAAGTTCCGGCTGAGGCGGAGGCGCAGCGGAGGGTGGGGGTCGAGGGACGAGGCACCCGCCCGCAGCGGAGCCGCAGACTCGGCCGACAACAAGTTCCGGCTGAGGCGCGGAGCCGCGGGTCCGGCCGCCACGAAGCCGCGGCTGAGCGTCCGCCCGCGCTGGGCGACGTGGCTGGGCTGGGGCCTGGCCGCGGGGCTGCCGCTCGTGTTCCTCGGGCTGTTCTTCGCCTGGCCGGTCACCGCGATCGTGGCGCAGGGCGTGCTGCCCGACGACGGCGCCGGTGGCCGGACGCTCGACCTGTCGGGCTTCGCCGAGGTGCTCGGCGACCCGCGCACCTGGCGGATCGTCGGTCAGACGCTCGGGCAGGCGACGGCGGGCACGCTGCTCGCCGTCGTGCTCGGGCTCCCGGGCGCGTACGTGCTCTACCGCTGCCGGTTCCGCGGCCGGACGCTGGTGCGCGGGCTCGTCACCGTGCCGTTCGTGCTCCCGAGCGTCGTGGTGGGTGTCGCGTTCCGCACCTTGTTCGCGCCGGGCGGGCCGCTCGGCTGGGCGGGCCTGGAGGAGAGCTTCGCCGGGATCGTGCTGGCGCTCGTGTTCTTCAACTACGCCGTGGTGGTGCGCACGGTCGGCGGGCTCTGGGAGCGCCTCGACCCGCGTGCGGAGCAGGCGGCGCGCGCCCTGGGCGCGACGCCGTGGCGGGCGTTCCGCACCGTGACCCTGCCCGCGCTGGGCCCCGCGATCGCGTCGGCCGCGGCCGTCGTGTTCCTCTTCTGCTCGACGGCGTTCGGCGTCGTCCTCGTGCTCGGCGGGATCCGCTACGGGACCATCGAGACGGAGATCTGGGTCCGCACCACGCAGTTCCTCGACCTGCGCGCCGCGGCGGTGCTGTCGGTGCTCCAGCTCGTCGTCGTGGTGGCGGCGCTGCTGCTCGGCGCGCGGGCGCGGACCCGCCGGGAACGGGCGCTGCACCTGACGAGCGAGCGTGCGGCGGCCCACCGGCTGCGGCTGCGTTCCCGCCCGGACGGGAGCGACCTGGCGCCGGCCGTCGTCACGGCTTTCGTGGTCCTCGGGCTGCTGGCGCTGCCGATGGCCGGCCTGGTCGCGCGGTCCTTCCGCGCGCCGGACGGCTCGTGGGGGCTGGACAACTACGTGGCGCTCGGCACCACGGGCGGCCGGAACGCCCTGTCCGTCACGGTGTGGGAGGCGACCGGCAACTCGCTGCGGACGGCCGCCCTCGCGGCGCTGATCGCCGTCGTCGTGGGAGCCCTGGTCGCCCTCGTCGTGTCGCGCCGGCCGCGCTCGACCGGCGCACGTCGTGCCGTCGGGACGCTGGACGCGCTGTTCATGCTGCCGCTCGGCGTCTCGGCCGTGACCGTGGGCTTCGGGTTCCTCATCACGCTGGACCGGCCGCTCGGGCTCGACCTCGACCTGCGCACCGCCGGGGTGCTGGTGCCGATCGCGCAGGCGGTGGTCGCGATCCCGCTCGTGGTCCGGACGGTGCTTCCCGTGCTCCGGGCGATCGACCCGCGGCTGCGGGAGGTGGCCGCCACCCTGGGGTCGGCGCCGGGCAGGGTGCTGCGGACCGTCGACGCGCCGATGGGCGCCCGGTCCCTCGGGCTGGCGGTGGGCTTCGCGTTCGCCGTCTCGCTCGGGGAGTTCGGCGCGACGTCGTTCCTCGCGCGGCCCGACACCGCGACGCTGCCGGTGGTCATCTACCGGCTCATCGGTCGCCCCGGCGCCGAGAACTACGGCATGGCGCTCGCGGCGTCGGTCGTGCTCGCGGTGCTCACCGCGACCGTCATGATGGTGGCCGAACGCCTGCGCGGCGACCGGCCCGGAGGGGAGTTCTGATGGACCCGACCGTGGGGACTGCTGTGGACGGGCACCGCGGGGACGGTGCGCCCGGTGCGGTGCGCCCGGACGGCGCCTCGGGGCTCCAGGTGCGCGACGCCGTCGTGCGGTATGGGGCGGGTCGCCGCCGGCCCGGCTTCGTCGCGGTGGACCGCGTGTCGCTCGACGTCGCCCCGGGCGAGATCGTCGCTCTCCTCGGGCCCAGCGGCTGCGGCAAGTCGTCGTTGCTGCGGGCGGTGGCCGGGCTCGAGCCGCTGGCCGCGGGCAGGGTGCTATTCGACGGCGAGGACGTCGCGGGCGTGCCCGTGCACCGCCGTGGGTTCGGCCTCCTGTTCCAGGACGGCCAGCTCTTCCCGCACCGCGACGTCGCGGGGAACGTCGGCTACGGGCTCGAGGCCGCCCGGGTGCCGCGCCCCGAGCGCGAGGCGCGGGTCGCCGCGCTGCTCGAGGACGTGGGGCTCGCCGGGTACGGCGGGCGTGCGGTCGCGACGCTCTCGGGCGGCGAGAGGCAGCGCGTGGCGCTCGCCCGGGCGCTCGCACCCCGGCCGGGGCTGCTGCTGCTCGACGAGCCGTTGTCGGCCCTCGACCGCCGCCTGCGCGAGCGGTTGGCCGTCGACGTGCGCGAGGCGCTCCGGGCCTCCGGCACCACGGCCGTCTTCGTGACGCACGACCACGACGAGGCCTTCACCGTGGCCGACCGCGTCGCCGTCATGGACGCGGGGCGGATCCTGCAGGTCGACGCGCCGGACGTGCTGCTGCGCAGCCCCGCGTCGCCTCGGGTGGCCGAGTTCCTGGGGCGGGCGCCGGAGCATCCCCCCGGGGGCTCGCGCGACGGGGCGTCACGCGCGTCCCTGGCCGTCGAGAGCTGAGCCGGGGTCAGTCGGCCCCGGCGTCGTGCACCAGGAGCGCCACCTGTGTGCGGTTCTCCAGGCCCAGCTTGTCCAGGAGGCTGGAGACGTGGGCCTTGACCGTGGGCACGCTGAGGTAGAGGCGCGCGGCGATGTCCGCGTTGGACGCGCCCCGGCCGAGCTCGACGGCGACGTCGCGCTCGCGCACGGTGAGGGTGCCGAGCGCGTCCCGCGCCCGCTGCCGCGCGCCGCCGGACCCTGCCACCGCGTCCATGAGCCGGCGCGCGACGTCGGGGGCGAGCACCGGCTCGCCGGCGGCTGCGGAGCGCACGGCGGCCACGATGCGCGCCGGCGGCATGTCCTTGAGCAGGTAGCCCGCGGCGCCGGCACGCAGGGCGCCGCCCACCTCCTCAGCGGTGTCGAACGTGGTGAGCACGACGACGGCCGGTGCGGACGGTCGGGCGCGGACCTGCCGGGTCGCGGTGATCCCGTCGATCCCTGGCATGCGCAGGTCCATGAGCACCACGTCGACGGGGTGCGCGTCGAGGGCGGCGGGCACCTGGGCGCCGTCGGCCGCCTCCGCGACGATGCTGATGCCCTCCGCGCCGTCGAGCATGAGGCGCAGCCCGGCGCGCACGAGCGCATCGTCGTCCACCAGGACGACGCGTACGGGGGTCGGCCCAGTGCCGGCGTCCGCGGTGGCGCCGTTGCCGCCCGGCTCGGAAAGACTCTGCATCAGTCCCAGGGTAGCCAGGCCTCCAGCGCGAACCCGCCGGACGCACGGGGGCCCGTCTCGACGCGTCCGCCGAGCAGCGTCGCGCGCTCCCGCAGGCCCACGAGCCCCGTCCCCGTGCCGGGGCCGGGCGGGCGCGCGTCGACGTCGCGGGCGCCGTCGTCGGTGACACGCACGCGGACGTCCCGGTCCCCGACGTGGACGGCCACCCGGACAGCGGCACCCGGTGCGTGCTTCCGGGCGTTGGTCAGGCCCTCCTGCACGACACGGTAGACGGCGACCGCGACCTGCGGCGGGAGCATGTCGCGGCC
Source organism: Isoptericola luteus (assembly GCF_020297055.1). Classification (GTDB taxonomy): domain Bacteria; phylum Actinomycetota; class Actinomycetes; order Actinomycetales; family Cellulomonadaceae; genus Isoptericola; species Isoptericola luteus. The sequence goes on from NZ_JAIXCQ010000009.1 coordinate 9,378, forward strand.
CGCCTCGTGGGCCGCGTCGTCGGCGGCCGGCGTGAGCTCGTAGCGCACGTCCCCGCCCGCCGCGCGGGCCTCGTCGACGAGCGTGGCGACGTCGTCGAGCCGTGGCGCAGGCCCCAGGTCGTCGGGCGCGGTGCGCAGCAGGCGGATCACCTGGCGCAGGTCCTCCAGGGCGTCGCTCACGCCTGCCCGCACCCGGCCCGCGGCCACGGCGAGCAGGGCGGGGTCGGCGTCCGGACGGTACTCGAGCGCGCCCGCCGTCGACGCCAGCAGCGAGAGCCGGTGCGCGAGGGTGTCGTGCATCTCGCGGGCGATCCGGGTGCGTTCGGCCGTGCGGGCCTCGGCGAGCCGCCGCTCCTGGTCCGCCTCCGCCCGCCGGGCGCGGTCCCGCAGCGACCAGATCACCGCCGCGCGCTCCTGCCAGTACGCGCCCCAGCCCAGCAGCGCGGCGTGCACCGCGACGTCGCACAGCAGCCACCAGCCGAGCGGCAGGCTCACCGGGCGCCACAAGGCCTGCACCCCGTGTCCGACGACGCCGGCTACCGCGACCAGCAGGGCGGTGGGGACCGGGCGCCAGCGGGCGACCTGCAGCGTGGCGGCCGTCGCGGCGGGCGTCGCAGCGGGGGAGAGGGCCGCCAGCACGGCCAGGACCAGGGCCGCCGGCACGGGACGACGCGTCCACAACAACGGGTAGGCGGCCACCGCCGCGACGGCGACCGCGACGTCGAGACCCACCGTCCTGGCGCCCTCGTCGGCCGACGCCGCGAGCGTCGTCGCGGCCGCCAGCGCGGTGAGCACCGCGATGAGCACGGTCGTGACCACGGCGACGCGGGTCGGCAGCAGAGGCGGCGCGGTGCGCGGGTCCGCGGCCCGGTCGCGCAGCGCGCCGCGGGTCGCGAGGACGGGCTGCGCGGTGGGCGGCGGGCAGTCCGCGGGAGTGGCGGGGAAGGTCATGCGCCGACGCTAGGACCTGCGGACGCGCGGCCGACACCGACCAAGGTCGGGGGTGCGCCCGCCGGACGACCAGGTGACGACCGACTCCGGGAGGGCGCGGCGCGGCACACCCGTGCGACACCGTCGTCCTGTCGGCACCGCGCCGGCAGAAGGAGGGACGAGACATGTGGACGACAGAAGCTTCGAGCGCACCGCGGACGACTTCGGGCGCCGGGGCGCCCCGGACGGCGCGCCGCCGACGGTGGTCCGGCCCGCGCGCCGTCGTGCCGGCGGCGATGCTCACGGGAGCGCTCGTGTTCCTCGTCGGCACGCTCGCCGGCGTCGACCCGCAGGTGCGGGCCGGGACGGGCACCCTCGAGGTCACCATCTCGCTGGTCCTCGGCGCGAGCCTCACCGCGGCGCTCGCGGGCTGGGGCGTCCGGTCGCTCCTGGCCCGCGCCAGCAACGGTGGGCGGCGGACCTGGCTGACGCTGTGCGCCGCCGTCCTGCTCGTGTCGCTGCTCGGCCCGCTGGGCGCGGCGAACGGCGGCGCGATGCTGCTCCTGGCCCTGGAGCACCTGACCGTCGGCACGGTGATCGCGCTCGGCCTCGCCGGGACGCACACCTGGGTGCCGCGACGGCGGTGACCCGCGATGAGTTTCGGGCGCCCCGCGGTCTACAGGGGGAGGCGCGGCCCACCGTGACGGGCCGCACATGCCCGACATGCCCGCACCGACCGGAGGACGCACCATGGCGACGCTCGTCTCCACCCTGTTCATCTCGCTCGACGGCGTGACCGAGATCGACGAGACCTGGCACTTCCCGTACTTCGACGACCACATGGCGGCCGCCGTCGACGACGACTACCAGGGCACCGACGTGCTGCTGATCGGGCGCGTCACCTACGACAGCTTCGCCGGGGCGTGGCCCGGCCGTGAGCTGGCCGGCGAGGAGGACGCCGGCTTCGCGAAGCGGCTCGGGGACATGCGCAAGGTCGTCGTGACGCGCGGCACCCAGGAGCTGGGCTGGCGCGCCGTCGAGCGGCTCGACGGCGACCTCGTGCCCGCGGTGACCGCGCTGAAGGCGGAGCCCGGGCTGGGCAAGATCCTCGTGCCGGGCTCCGTCTCGGTGGTGCGCCAGCTGCTCGCGGCCGGGCTGCTCGACGAGCTGCGCCTGCTGGTGCACCCCGTCGCCGCCCGCCGTGGTGGGCGGCTCTTCGACGAGGGCGAGGCGGTCTACCCGCTGCGGCTGCTGCGGTCCGAGTCGTTCCCCACGGGCGTCGTGCGGCTGATCTACGCCCCGGGCGAGCTGCCGAACGACGCGGGGTACGACGACGTCAAGGGCCAGGTGCCGAGCGCGGACTGACGACGGCGCCCGGCACCCTGTGCCCCGGGCGCTGCGGCGCCCGGGGGAAGGTGCCGACCGTCAGGCGCGGTGCTCGCGGTAGTACCGGATGAGCGCCTGGGTGGACGAGTCCTGCGCGCCGAGGGCGGCGTCGTCGCCGGACACGGCGGGCGCGACCTCGAGGGCGAGCTTCTTGCCGAGCTCCACCCCCCACTGGTCGAATGAGTCGATGCCCCAGACGACGCCCTGGACGAAGGTGATGTGCTCGTACAGGGCGACGAGCTGGCCCAGGACGGAGGGCGTGAGCGCGGGCGCCATGATCGACGTCGTCGGGCGGTTGCCAGAGAAGGTCCGGGCGCTGACGAGCGCCTCGTCGGTGCCCTCGGCGCGCACCTCGTCCGCCGTCTTGCCGAAGGCCAGGGCCTTGGTCTGGGCGAAGAAGTTCGCGAGGAACAGCTCGTGCACGTCGGCGCCGGCCGCCACGGCCTTGCCGTCGCCCTCGGCGTCGGAGAGCGGGTAGGCGGGGTTCGCGACGGCGATGAAGTCCGCCGGGATCAGGCGCGTGCCCTGGTGGATGAGCTGGTAGAACGCGTGCTGGCCGTTGGTGCCCGGCTCGCCCCAGAACACCTCGCCCGTCTGCGTGCTCACCGGAGAGCCGTCCCAGCGCACGGACTTGCCGTTGGACTCCATGGTGAGCTGCTGCAGGTACGCCGGGAACCGGTGCAGCTGCTGGGCGTAGGGGAGGACGGCGTGCGTGTGCGCGCCGAGGAAGTTGACGTACCAGACGTTGAGCAGGCCCATGAGGGCGGGCACGTTGCGCTCCAGAGGTGCGGTGCGGAAGTGCTCGTCCATCGCACGGAACCCGGCCAGCAGCTCGCGGAAGCGGTCCGGGCCGAACGCGATCGCCAGCGACGTGCCGATCGCGGAGTCGACCGAGTAGCGGCCGCCCACCCAGTCCCAGAACCCGAACGCGTTGGCCGGGTCGATACCGAACGCGGCGACCTTGTCGAGCGCCGTCGACACGGCCACGAAGTGCGCGCGCACCGCCGCCTGCTTCGCGTCGGCGTCGTCCTCGATCGCGCCGCCCGCCTGGAGCTGCTCCCAGAGCCAGGCACGCGCCAGGCGGGCGTTCGTCAACGTCTCGAGGGTGCCGAAGGTCTTGGAGGCGACGATGAACAGCGTCGTCTCCGGGTCGAGCCCGGCCGTCTTCTGCGCGATGTCGGTGGGATCGATGTTGGAGACGAACCGCACCTCCAGCCCGTCCTTGAGGTACGGCGCGAGCGCCTCGTAGACCATGACGGGCCCCAGGTCGGAGCCGCCGATGCCGATGTTGACCACGGTGCGCACCGGCTTGCCGGTCACGCCCGTCCACGCGCCGGAGCGCACGTCGTCGGCGAACGCGCTCAGCTTGTCCAGCTCCGCCGCGACGTCGGCGTCGACGTCCTGCCCGTCCACGACCAGCGGGGGCTGCGTGCCCGGCGCGCGCCGCAGCGCGGTGTGCAGGACGGCGCGGTCCTCGGTGACGTTGATGTGCTCCCCGGTGAACATCGCCTCGATCCGCTCGGGCAGCCGCACCTCGCGCGCGAGCCTGACCAGCAGCTCGGTGGTCCCGTCCGTGGCGAGGTTCTTCGACAGGTCCACGAGCAGGTCGCCCGCGGTGTGGCTCATCCGCTCGGCGCGGGCGGGGTCGTCGGCGAACCAGCCGCGCAGGTCACCGCGGAAGTCCTGGTAGTGGCCGTACAGCTCGCCCCAAGCAGCCGTGGTGGTGGGGTCGACGGGGGTGGAAGTCATGGTCCACACGGTAATGAATCCCGGGAGTGCCCGCCGCGGGCGACCGTGACCGGTGGCACGTTGCGGCTCCGGTGCCAGGACGACGATCAGCCGGGGTGCGGCCCGGCCCGACGGGGAGGGGCCCACGGCCTGGTCAAGATCATCGACCCCACGGTGGTGAGCTGGCCCGTCGGCGCGAAGAAGCCTCGGACGCAGGGGGAGCCCGACAGCACCGAGGTTCCACGGGGTCAAGGCGACGCTGGTGAGCACCGACCTGACCGAGGCCGAGCGCGCGACGCTGCTGGAGACCTTCGGTCAGTGACCTGACCGGAGGTCGTGGCCGCCCCAGGCGGTCAGGCCGGGTGCCAGTGGTGGCCCCAGCGCCGGGTGAGCTGCCCGCCGAAGGTGTCGGCCAGCACCTCGACACGGTCCCGGACGGCGTCGGCGACCCCGTGCGCCTCGTCGTCGGAGGCCGCCGTGAACCGCACGGTGATGCGCGCGCGGCCCCGGACGACGCCCACGTCCCAGGCCTCGACGGTGACGAGCTCGCGGGCGGCGCCCGCCGCCGCGGGCAGCACGTCGGCGGGGTCGACACCGGGTTGCAGCAGGCCGACGGCAAGGCTCACGCGGTACGAGGGCACCCCAGGATCCTGCCCTAGACTCGCGCGGGTGAGTAACGACAGGGCACCGCAGGTGAGACTGGAGATCGCCGTCCAGGACGTCGCGGGGGCCCGTGTCGCGGCCGCCGGCGGCGCCGACCGCCTCGAGCTGTGCGCCGCGCTCGCCGGCACCGGCGGGGTCACGCCGTCCGCGGGCACCGTCGCCGCCGTCGTCGAGGCGCTGCGCGGCACCGGGGTCACGGTGCACGTGCTGGTCCGCGCGCGGCCGGGCGGGTTCCACTTCACCGCGGACGAGCTGGACGTCCAGGTGCGCGACGTGCGCTCGGTGCTCGAGGCGGGCGCGCACGGCGTCGTCGTCGGTGCCCTCACGTCCGACGGGACGGTGGACGACGGCGCGCTCCGTGCCCTGGTCGACGCCGCCGACGGCGCCGAGGTGACGTTCCACCGCGCGCTCGACCAGCTGGCCGACCCGGTCGCGGCGCTGCCCGCGCTCGGTGCGGCCGGGGTGCGCCGGGTCCTGACGTCGGGCGGGGCCGCCCGTGCGGGCGAGGGCCTGGGCGTGCTGGCGGCGCTGGCGGAGCACGGCCACCGGGCCGGGGTCGAGATCATGGCCGGCGGCGGCGTCCGGGTCGACGACGTCCCGGCCCTCGTCGCGGCCGGCGTCGACGCCGTGCACCTGTCGGCCAAGCGCACGGTCGCCGCGGACGGCGGCCCCGGCGGCGGAGGTGCCGGGGGCTACGACGCTACCGACCCGGCCGCGGTGGCCGCGGCGCGGTCCGCCCTCGACGCCGCTCTCGAGTCCACCCTCGCCGGATGACCGGCGCGCTGCGCGCGGCCGGCGAGGCCGCCGGGTCCGCCGAGTACGAGGGCTTCATCGGCTGGGTGCTCGGGCTCATGGTGACGCTCGGCGAGGTCGGGGTGGGCGCCGCGGTGCTCATCGAGACGTTCGTGCCCCCCATCCCGTCCGAGGCCGTGCTCCCCGGGGCGGGGTTCCTCGCCTACGCGGGGCAGATGAACGCCTGGGTGGCGATCTTCATGGCCACGCTGGGCGCCGTCGTCGGCGCGTGGGTCTGGTGGTACCTCGGTCTGCTCCTGGGCCGCGACCGGACGCGGGCCATCGTCGACCGGATCCCCCTCATGGACGGGTCCGACTTCGACCGGGCGGAGGCCTTCTTCGCCCGCTGGGGCAAGATCGCGGTGCTCGGCGGCCGGTGCGTGCCGCTGGTGCGCAGCTTCATCTCCATCCCGGCCGGGATCGAACGCATGCCGTTCTGGTCGTTCACGCTGTACACGGTGATCGGCTCCGGGGTGTGGAACTCGATCTGGATCGGTCTGGGCTACGCCTTCGGGCCCGCCATCGAGCCGGTGCTCGCGCGCTGGAGCGGCGTGCTGTCCGACGCCGTGCTGGTGGTCATCGGCCTGCTCGTGCTCTGGTTCCTGGTGGTGCGGCTGCGCGCGCGCTACGCCGGCGGCGCCCCGCCGCGGCACGGTCGCCGCTCCGGCTAGCCGCAGCTAGCCGCGGGTCGGCGTCGCCCGGGCCGGGTCGTGGGCCGAGGGCGCCGGCGCCCCCTGCGGCGGGGCGGTGGTGGACCGCACGACGAGCGACGTCGGCAGGCGCAGGTGCTGCTCGCGCGGGCCGCCGTCGAGCAGGTCGAGGAGCATCCGCACCGCCTCCGCGCCCATGCGGTGCAGGGGCTGCGCGACCGTCGTCAGGGGCGGCGTGGTGCTCCAGGACTCCGGGATGTTGTCGAACCCGACGACGGACAGGTCCTCGGGGACGCGCAGGCCGAGCTCCGCGGCGATGTCCATGAGGTGGATCGCGGAGGCGTCGTTGGCAGCGAAGACGGCGGTGGGCCGCTCGACCCCGGCGGGCTGGAGCAGCTCGCGGGCGGGCTGGTCGGCCAGGTCGGGCCGATACCCGCCGACGCGGACGAGCGCCGGGTCCACCTCGATGCCGGCGGCCTCGAGGGCCTGCCGGTAGCCCAGCTCGCGCAGGCGGGCGGACTCGAGGTCGGCGCGTCCGCCCAGGTGGGCGATGCGGCGGTGCCCGAGCGACAGGAGGTGCTCGACGGCCTCGCGGGCACCGGTCGTGTTGTCGGAGTCGACGGTGGGCGTGCCCTCGGGGCCGGTGTGCGGGTCGACGGCGACGACGGGCACCGGGACGTCGGTGGACATCACCATCGTGGGCGTCACGACGATCGCCGCGTCCACGAGCGTCCCGGCGAGGCGCGACAGGGACCGTCGTTCCCACCCGGCGGCGACGCCGCCGTCGGTGTGGCCGGCGTAGGCCAGGAGCTCGTACCCGGTGCCCTGGACTGCGGCCGAGATCCCCTTGAGCAGCTCGGTGGAGTACGGCTCGAACTCGGCGACGAGCACGCCGATCACGTTGGTGCTTCCCCGGCGCAGGCTGCGGGCGACGAGCGAGGACTCGTACCCGAGGTCCTCGACGACGGCGAGCACGCGCGTGGCCGTCGCGGCCGCGACGCCGTAGCGGTTGTTCACGACCTTGGACACCGTGGCGACGGAGACGCCGGCGACGCGCGCGACGTCGGAGATGGTCACGCGGGACGGGGGCACAGGTCGCCCTGCGGCGGGGGGCTGGGCGGCGGTGCTCACGAGTCGACAGTATGCGCTATCCCCGGCGTTCCGTCCGGGTGTGTCGCCGGCCTTTCGGGGCAGGAGCGCCCCACCGGCCGCCGTCGTGCCGAAATCGTTATCGAAAACGATTGACGGTCACCGGTCCCGGCTGCCAGTCTCATGCCAGCACGATGATGACCACCCGCGGCAGCTGCCGCTCCCGTCGACGAAGACAAGGGATCCACGATGACGAGGACAACGCGTGGCGCGACCATGGTCGCGCTCGGAGCGACCGTCGCCCTTCTCGCCACGGCCTGCGCCGGGCAGGGCACTGGCGGCCAGGGCGAGGAGGAGACCACCGAACCCGGTGCTCCCGTGACGATCACCTGGTGGCACAACTCCAACACCGGTGACGGCAAGAAGTACTACGACAAGGTCGCCGCAGACTTCGAGGCGGCGAACGAGGGCGTGACCGTCGAGGTCAGCGCCATGCAGCACGAGGACATGCTCACCAAGCTGGACGCGGCCTTCCAGGCCGGCGACGCCCCCGACGTCTTCATGGAGCGTGGCGGCGGCGAGCTCGCGGCCCACGTCGAGGCGGGCCTGCTCAAGGACATCTCCGAGCCCGCTGCCGACACGATCTCGACGATCGAGCCGTACATGTCCGGCTTCCAGGTCGACGGCGCGTCCTACGCGCTGCCGTTCTCGATCGGCGTCGTCGGCTTCTGGTACAACAAGGCGATCTTCGAGGACGCCGGCATCGAGGGCACGCCCAGCACGATGGACGGCCTCTACGACGTCTTCGACAAGCTGAAGGCGTCGGGCACCACGCCGCTGTCGGTCGGCGCCGGCGACAAGTGGCCCGCCGCGCACTACTGGTACTACAACGTGATCCGCGAGTGCTCGTCCGAGACGCTGGCCGCGGCCATCGCCGACGTCGACTACTCCGACCCGTGCTTCGTCAAGGCCGGCGAGGACCTCGAGGAGCTCATCGACACCGAGCCCTTCAACAAGGGCTTCCTGAGCACGCCGGCGCAGTCCGGCGCCACCTCGGCCTCCGGCCTCCTTGCCACCGGCAAGGTCGCGATGGAGCTGGCGGGGCACTGGGAGCCCGGCGTCATGCAGGGCCTCACCGAGGACGGCACCGGCCTCGGCGACAACACGGGCTGGTTCCCGTACCCCTCCATCGAGGGCCAGCAGGGCACGGAGTTCGCGCAGATGGGTGGCGGTGACGCGTGGGCCGTGTCGAACAGCTCGCCCGACGCCGCGGTCGACTTCGCCGCGTACCTGATCTCGGACGAGGTCCAGCAGGGCTTCGCCGAGCTCGACATGGGTCTGCCGACCAACCCGACGGCCTCCGGTTCGGTCTCCGACCCGGCGCTGTCGGAGCTGCTCACGGTGCGTGACGGCGCGCCGGAGATCCAGCTCTACCTCGACACCCTGCTCGGGACGTCGATCGGTGGCGCCATGAACGACGAGATCGCGCTGCTGTTCGCCGGCAAGGCGACCCCGCAGGACGTCGTCGACGCGGTGCAGTCCGCGGCCGAAGCGGAGATGTGATCGACGTGGCGGACGACGTGACCGCACCCGCGGCCGCCTCGTCCGCGACGTCCACCGTGGCCCGGTCCGCCGGTCGTGCTCATGCACGGCCGGCGGGCCGGCGCCCGGCTGGGCGCGCGGGCACGGGGACCGGCTCGGACCCGGGCCGGCGGACACGCGGGGTGTGGCGCAAGCGGGCGGAGATCGCCTTCTTCGTGGCCCCCGCGCTCGCCCTGCTCGTGGCGTTCGTGGCGGTGCCCGTGGCGACCGCCGTGCAGATGTCGCTGTACCGGTGGAAGGGCTTCGGCCCCATGGTCGACTTCGTCGGCCTCGCGAACTACGTCTCGGTGCTGACGAACGACGTGTTCACCGACGCGCTCGTGCACAACCTCATCATCGTGGTCGGCTCGATCCTGCTGCAGCTCCCGCTGGGGCTCGCGATCGCGCTGCTGCTCAACCGCAAGATGTGGGGCCAGGGGCTGCTCCGCACGATCATCTTCGTGCCGTACGTGCTGGCCGAGGTCATCGCGGGCGTGGTCTGGTTCCAGCTGCTGCAGCCGCAGTACGGCGTCATCGACACGATGCTCGCCGCCGTCGGCCTCCAGGGCCCGGACCAGGGCTTCCTCGGCACGCCCGAGTACGCCCTGTGGACCGTGCTCGTCGTGCTGACCTGGAAGTACCTCGGCCTCGCCGTGATCCTCTTCCTCGCCGGCCTGCAGGGCGTGCCCGAGGAGCTCTACGAGGCCGCCCAGCTCGACGGCGCCTCCTGGTGGCAGGTGCAGCGGCGCATCACGATCCCGCTGCTCGGCCCGACCATGCGCACGTGGGGCTTCCTGTCGATGATCGGCTCCCTCCAGCTCTTCGACATGGTGTGGATCCTCACCGGCGGCGGCCCGGCCAACGCCACGACGACGATGGCGACGTTCCTGGTCAACGAGGGCACGAAGCGGCAGAACTTCGGCATCGCCGGCGCCGCCTCGGTGGTCCTGTTCGTCGTCGCGCTGGTGCTCGCCCTGGCGTACCAGCGATTCATCCTGAGCCGCGACTCGAAGGAGGACGAGGCATGAGCGCCGCCACGATCCCCGCCCGCACGAAGCCCGCCCCGGCGGGTGCGCCGCGCCGCCGCAAGCGGTCGAACCCGGGCGGCAACGTGCTGGTCTACGCGATCTCCCTCGTGGTGGTGGCGGTGACCCTCGGGCCGGTGCTGTACGGCGTCCTCGGCGGCTTCCGCACCAACGCCCAGCTCGCGGAGAACCCGGCCGGCCTGCCCGACCCGTGGGTGCTGTCCAAGTACGCGGGCGTGCTCGCGGCGGACTCCCCGTTCTGGGGCTACTTCCTCAACTCGACGATCATCGCGGTCGTCACGACGGCCGTCGTCGTGGTGTTCGGGATCATGGCCGCCTACCCGCTGGCGCGGTACCGGTTCCGCGGGCGCGAGGCGCTGTTCCTCGTGTTCGTCATCGGGCTGCTGTTCCCGGCCACGGTGGCGATCATCCCGCTGTTCATCCTCATCACGCAGAACTACCAGCTCGGCAACACCTGGTGGGGCGTGGCGCTGCCGCAGGCCGCGTTCGCGCTGCCCATGACGGTGGTGATCCTGCGGCCGTTCCTGCAGGCCCTGCCCGCGGAGCTCGAGGAGGCCGCCCAGCTCGACGGCGCCAGCCGCATCGGGTTCTTCTGGCGGATCCTGCTGCCCCTGTCGGGGCCGGGCATGGTGACCGTCGGCGTGCTCGCGTTCGTCGGGTCCTGGAACGCCTACCTGCTGCCGCTGCTCCTGCTGCGCGGCGACATGCGGACGCTCCCCCTCGGCGTCGCCGACTTCTCCTCGGAGCACTCGGCCGACACGGCAGGCGTGTTCGCGTTCACGACGCTGGCGATGATCCCTGCGCTGGTGTTCTTCCTCGCGATGCAGAAGCGCATCGTCAACGGCCTGCAGGGCGCCGTGAAGGGCTGAGGACGGGCCGCCCGGCCGAGCCCGGGCGTCCGTCCCCACCCCGACCGTCCGTACGTCGCGTACGAAGGAGATCCCACCGTGACGCATGTTCTCCCTGCGATGCCGCAGGTGTCCGAGCGCGTGGCCGCGCTGCACTCGGCGATGACCCTCGACGAGAAGCTCGCGCAGCTCGTCGGCTACTGGCTCGACAAGGGCGGTGACGTCGTCGCGCCCATGCAGGGCGAGATGGCGTCCGACGACGGGGCACGCCTCGACGAGGTCACCCGGCACGGCATCGGGCACTACACGCGCGTGTACGGCACCCGCCCGGTGGACCCGGTGGACCGGGCCCGCTGGCTGTGGGACGAGCAGCGCCGGCTGCGGGCCGAGACCCGCCTGGGCATCCCCGCGCTCGTGCACGAGGAGTGCCTCACGGGCCTCGCCGCCTGGAAGGCCGCGACGTTCCCGACGCCGCTCGCATGGGGGGCGTCGTTCGACCCGGACACGGTCGCGGAGATGGGCCGCCTCATCGGCGACTCGATGCGTGAGCTCGGCATCCACCAGGGCCTGGCGCCCGTGCTCGACGTCGTGCGCGACCCGCGCTGGGGCCGCGTCGACGAGTGCATCGGCGAGGACCCGTACCTGGTCGGCACGGTCGGCACCGCGTACGTGCGCGGGCTGCAGGATGCCGGGGTGCACGCGACGCTCAAGCACTTCGTGGGCTACTCCGGCTCGCGCGCGGGTCGCAACCACGCGCCCGTGTCGGCGGGCCCGCGCGAGATCGCGGACGTCTACCTCCCGCCGTTCGAGATGGCGGTGCTCGACGGCGACGTGCGCTCGGTGATGGCGTCGTACGTGGACGTCGACGGCGTGCCCCTGCACGCGAGCCACGAGTACCTCACCGAGATCCTGCGGGAGCGGTGGGGCTTCGACGGGGTGGTCGTCGCGGACTACTTCGGCGTGGCGTTCCTGGAGGTCATGCACCGGGTCGCCGCCGACCGGGCGCAGGCCGCGGCACAGGCGCTGGAGGCCGGCCTCGACGTCGAGCTGCCCAGCGGCGACGCGTACCTCGAGCCGCTGGCGGCCGCCGTGCGCGCCGGCGACGTGGACGAGGCGCTGGTGGACCGGGCCGTGCTGCGTGCCCTGCGGCAGAAGGAGCAGCTCGGGCTGCTCGACGACGACGCGTTCGAGGGCGACGCCCCCACCGCCGTCGACCTCGACCCCGCCGGGCACCGGGCCGTCGCCCGCCGGCTCGCCGACGAGTCCGTGGTGCTGCTGACGAACGACGGGCTGCTGCCGCTCAACGGGCTGGCCGCCGCTCCCGCGCGCGTGGCCGTCGTCGGGCCGAACGCGCACCGCAGCGACGCGCTGATGGGCTGCTACTCGTTCGCCAACCACGTGCTGGCGCACCACCCGGACGTCCCCAAGGGCTTTGAGATCCCCACGGTGCTCGAGTCGCTGGCCGGGGCGTTCGAGGAGGCCGGGATGGCCCGGCCCGAGCTGGTGCACGCCGTCGGCTGCGACGTCGAGGGCGAGGACACCTCCGGGTTCGCCGCCGCGGTGGAGGCGGCCTCCGGCGCCGACCTCGCCGTCGTCGTCGTGGGCGACCACGCGGGACTGTTCGGGCGCGGCACTGTCGGGGAGGGCAACGACGCCGAGTCGCTCGAGCTCCCCGGCGTGCAGCGGGCGCTCGTCGAGGCCGTCGTGGCCACCGGCACGCCCGTGGCGATGGTCGTGCTCAGCGGCCGGCCGTACGCGATCGGGTGGGCGCTCGACGGCGACCGCGCGCCGGCGGCGGTGCTGCAGTCGTTCTTCCCCGGCGAGGAGGGCGGGCCCGCGCTGGCCGGCGTCCTCGCGGGCACGGTGAACCCCTCCGGGCGGCTCCCGGTCTCGCTGCCGCGGTCGGCGGGTGCGCAGCCGTACTCGTACCTGCACCCCGTGCTGGGCGGGCCGTCGGACGTGACGTCGACCGACTCCACGCCGCTGCGCCCGTTCGGCTTCGGGCTGTCGTACACCACGTTCGAGTACACGGGCCTCACGGTGGACGCCGACGTCGCGGCGGGCGGCACGTTCACCGCGTCGGTGCGGGTGACGAACACCGGCACCCGGGCCGGTGCCGACGTCGTGCAGCTCTACGCCCGCGACGTGGTGGGGTCGCTGCCGCGCCCGGTCGTGCAGCTCCTCGGCTACCGGCGGGTGGAGCTCGAGGCGGGGGAGTCCGTCGTGGCGACCTTCGAGGTGCCCACGACGCGGCTCGCGTTCAGCGACCGGCGGATGGTGCGCGTCGTCGAGCCCGGCGACGTCGAGGTCTGGGCCGGGTCGCACGCCGCCGCGACCGCGGAGGTCGCCCCCGACGACGTCCAGGAGACGACGGGCGGGGCGATCACCAGCGCACGTCCGGCGGAGAAGCGCGACGTGCCCGGTACGGCGACGGCGCGTGCCACGATCGCCGTCACCGGCGACGTGCACGAGGTCACGACGGCCGACCCGCGGATGGTGACGTCGACCGTCGCGTGACCGAGCGGCCGGCACCCGTCCCGGGGTGGGGTGGTGCCGAACAGCGCGGGTGGTGCGGCTGCTCCTGCTCTCGAGGGCCTAGGTTCGTGCGGGCACCGCCCCACCGCCGACGAGAGGACCCCATGCACGCCGACGCCCTCACCCGGGAGATCCGGGTGACCCGCAGGCACCTGGAGCGTGACGGGCAACCGTGGTTCCCCGTCACCGGCGAGGTGCACTACGCCCGCATCCCGCGCGAGCGGTGGTCGGAGGTACTGGGGCACGCGAGGGCGGGCGGGCTGGACTCGGTGGCGACGTACGTGTTCTGGCAGGCGCACGAGCCCGGTCCCGGGAACTTCTGCTGGGACGGGAACCTCGACCTGCGTGCGTTCGTCGAGCTGGCGGGCACGCACGGGCTGGACGTGGTGGTGCGGATGGGGCCGTGGGCGCACGGGGAGGCGCGGCACGGCGGGTTCCCGGACTGGCTCGTCGAGCGCGGCCTCGACACGCGGACGAACGACCCGGCCTACCTGGAGCTCGTCCGCGCATTCTTCGGGCAGACGGTGGCACAGCTCACCGGTCTGACCCACGCCGAGGGCGGGCCGGTGATCGGCGCGCAGATGGAGAACGAGCTGTACGACCAGCCGGAGCACCTGGCCGCCCTGCGCAGGATCGCCGAGGAGGCGGGGTTGCGGGTGCCGGTCTGGACCGCGACCGGCTGGGGTGGGGCGCAGGTGCCGCCCACCCTGCTGCCGGTGTACAGCGCGTACGCGGACGGGTTCTGGGAGGACGCCGAGACCGAGTGGCCGGCGTTCTCGCCCGTGCACTTCCGGTACAGCACGGTGCGCGACGACCTGTCGGTGGGAGCGGACCTGCGCGAGTCGCTCGACGGGATCGTGCTCGAACACTCCGGCGACGGCGCCGGCGACGGCGTCGCGCCGACGGACGACGACGCGCTGCCGTACGCGACGTGCGAGCTGGGCGGCGGGATGCACGTGGCCTACCACCGGCGCCCGCTCGTGACGCCGCAGGACGTGGCGGCGCTGGCGCTGGCGAAGATCGGCAGCGGCTCGGTGTGGCAGGGGTACTACATGTACGCGGGCGGCACCCAGCGCACCGGGCCGCACGGCACCGAGCAGGAGTCGCACGCCACGGGGTACCCGAACGACGTGCCCACGCGCACGTACGACTTCGGGGCACCGGTCGGCGAGCACGGGCAGGTGCGGCTGCACCACCACCTGCTGCGGCGCCAGCACCTGTGGCTCCAGCACGACGGCGCGGGGTTGTCGGCCATGACCACGACGGTGGGTGGCGGCAGCGACGACTCCGGCGTCGTGGACGACCAGGGCGACCTGCGCTGGTCGGTGCGCTCCGACGGGTGTCGCGGGTACGTCTTCCTCACCACCTACCAGCCCGCCCGCCGCCCGCTGCCTCCGCAGCCGGGGGTACAGCTCGCCGTCGCGCTCGACGACGCGACCGTCACCGTGCCGTCGAGACCGGTAGACCTGCCCGCCGGCGTCTCGGTGGCGTGGCCGGTGCGGTACCCGCTCGCCGACGGACTGGTGCTGCGCAGCGCGACGGCGCAGCTGCTCACGCGGATCGCCGTCGACGGCACCGCCGGCGACGACCGTCCTGACCGTGAGGTCGTCGTGCTGGTCGCGACCGACGGCGTCCGGGTCGAGCTGGTGCTCGAGGGTGACGTCGCCGCGAACGGCCCGGTCACCGCCCGGCGCGAGGCCGGCACGACGGTCCTCGACCTGACCGCCGCTCCCGGCACCGACACGGTGGTGGGCCTGCGCGGTTCGTCCGGAGAGGTCGACGTCCTCGTGCTCGACGAGGCGTCGGCGAACCGGCTCTACCGGCTCGACGTCCTCGGCCGCGACCGGCTGGTGCTGTCCGACGCCCCGGTGCTCTCGCTCGACGGCGCGCTCGTCACGCACACCGACGCCCCGGCGACGACGGTGTCCCTGCTGCCCGCGCCCCCGTCCCTGACGGCGTCGACCGACGCGGCGGCCGTCACCACCGCCCAGCGCGAGGGCGCGCTCTGGTCCACGTGGACGCTGTCCGTCCCGGGCGCCGGCCCTCACCGGGTCGCGACGGGCCTGCACCCGACGGCCCCGGCCCCGCCGGGTGCGACCACGGGCGGCCCGATGGACCGGCTCAGCGCGCCGACCGACTTCTCGGGCGCCGCCCGCGTGCACCTCGACGTGCCCGCCGACGCGCTGGACGGCGTCGACCGCGTCCTGCTGCGCGTCTCCTGGACCGGCGACGTCGGCCGCGCGCTGGTCCACCACGACGGGCGCGAGGAGGTCGTGAGCGACCACTTCTGGCACGGCCGCGACTGGGACGTCGACCTCACCCCTTGGCGCGACGACGTCGTCCGCGACGGCGTGACGCTCGTGCTGCTGCCGTGGCGCCGCGACACCGGCGTCTGGGTCGACCCGTCCGTGCGCGACCTGCCCGACGGGATCGCCGTCGCGGCGGTGGACGTCGTGCGGGTCGCCCGCGTGAGGCTCGCCGCGGCCACCGACGACCCGCCGACCGCCTAGGCTCGTGGTCCCGCATTCTCGGCAGCCCTCCACCCTCGTGACGGCCCTCGCGCGCGCCGCAACGCCCTGGTCGCGCTGTTCTTCCTGAAGGCGGTTCGTGGGTCGTCTTCGTCGACCAGCCGAGGGTGGCCGCCGCCGCGGCGTCCTGTGGGGCCTGGGCGCCTCGCTCGGGTTCCCGTCGCGATCTCGGCATCCGGTGACTCCGGAGAGAACCCTGCCGCCCGCGTGTCCCTCGTCGCGACCCTCGGCTACGTCGCCTTCTCGTGGGCCCATCGCCGCGGCCGCGTTCCTGGCGCCTGCGGCCCGTCCGCCGCAGCGGGCGGAAGCTTGGGTCGCCGAGCGCGTCTGAGGCCAAGGCCGCACGTTCGGGCGAGGACCCGCCACCCCGCCACCCGCTCAGATCAGCAGCGGCGCCAGCCCGAACCCGATGGCGACCGCGGCCGTGACGGACACCAGCCCCGGCACCATGAACGAGTGGTTGAACAGGTACTTCCCGATCCGGGTGGTGCCGGTGTCGTCGAGCTCGATGGCCGCGACGACGGTGGTGTACGTCGGCAGGAGGAACAGCCCTGTGACGGCAGGGAAGGACGCGACGAGCGTCGTCGCGCCCACCCCCATCCCGGCGGCGACGGGCATGAGCGCGATCGTGGTCGCGGCCTGCGAGTAGAGCAGGGCGGACGCGAGCAGCAGCACGACGGCGAGCATCCACGGGTAGTCGCGGATGAGGGTGCCGCCCAGCTCCTCGATGGTGTCGGTGTGTCCCTGCACGAAGGTGTTGCCCAGCCAGGCGACGCCGATGATGCACACGGCCGCGCTCATGCCGCTGCGGAACGTCTGCTGCGTGATGACGGTGCCGACGTCGATCCTGCACAGGACGGCGATGAGCAGCCCGGCCAGCAGCATGAACGTCATGATGGCGCCGCTGCGGGTGATGGTGGGGTTCTCGATGAGGGCGACGGAGTCCGAGACGGCCGTGGAGTAGAGCACCACGACGACCAGCGCGACGGCGAAGATGACCAGCGACAGCAGCGCCCGCGGCTTGGCGACGAACTCGGTGCGCTCGCGCTTGCGCACGAGCCCTTTCGCGAGCCGGTCCTGGTAGACGGGGTCGTCCTGCAGCTCGACGCCCTGTCGTGTCGCGACGAGGGCGCCGAGCAGGCAGCCCACCAGCGTGGAGACGCCCGCGACCGTCAGCATCGTGAGGTAGTCGACGCCGAGCGGCTCGACGACGGCCGCCATCGCCACGACCGCGGCGGAGATCGGCGACGCCACGATCGCCATCTGCGACGCGACCACCGCGATCGACAGCGGCCGGGACGGCCGCACGTTCGACTCCTTCGCCACCTCGGCGATCACCGGCAGGGTGGAGAACGCGACCTGCCCGGTGCCGGCGAACACCGTCATGAAGTAGGTGACGAGCGGCGCGAGGAACGTGATGTTGCGCGGCCGGGCACGCAGCAGCACCTCCGTCCTCGCGACCAGGAGGTCAAGTCCGCCGGCGGACTGCATCGCGGCGATCGCCGCGATGACGCACATGATGATGCCCAGCACGTCCCAGGGGACGCCCGTCGCGGGGTCGACCTCCAGGCCCAGCAGGCCGAGGACGATGACCCCCGCGCCGCCCGCGAGCCCGATCCCGATCCCCCCGAGGCGGGCCCCGATGAAGACGAAGACCAGGACGACCGCGAACTGGACGAGGATCACCCGGCGGCCTCACCGTTCTCGGGCTCGGGCTCGGGCTCGGGCTCGGGCTCGGGCGACGGCTCCGGGGCCGACGGCGCACCGGCGGCGTTGTCGGACTCCACGACCTGGGAGGACTCGCCCTGCTCGTCCAGCGGCGGGATGCCGCGCTCGTCCGGCGGGTAGAACCGCCCGGTGTAGCGGGGGTGCAGGAAGTTCTCCGTGGTGAGGATGGCGTCCACCTCCGCGGGGCTGAGCAGGCCGCGCGCGACGACGATGTCCCGCACGCCCTTGCCGGTGGCGGCAGCCTCCTTGCCCACGAGGTCGCCGTGGTGGTGCCCGATCACCTCGTTGAGGTACGTCACGATGCCGATCGAGCCCAGCACGTGGGCGCGCGTGACCTCCGCGTTGGCGGTGATCCCGACGACGCACTTGGTGCGCAGCACGTCGCACGCGCTGGTGAGCAGCCGGATCGACTCGAACATCGACTCCGCGAGCACCGGCTCCATGACGTTGAGCTGGAGCTGGCCCGCCTCCGCGGCGTGCGTGATGGTCACGTCGTTGCCCATCACCTTGAAGCACACCTGGTTGACGACCTCGGGGATCACCGGGTTCACCTTGGCCGGCATGATCGATGAGCCCGCCTGCAGCTCGGGCAGGTTGATCTCGTTCAGCCCCGCGCGAGGGCCGGAGGACAGCAGCCGCAGGTCGTTGCAGATCTTCGACAGCTTGGCCGCCAGGCGCTTCACCGCGGAGTGCACGGCGAGGTACGCGCCGTTGTCGTAGGTGGCCTCCACGAGGTTCTCCGCGGGCACCGTGGTCAGGCCGCTCACCTCGGCGAGCCGCCGCGCCGCGACCTTGGGGTACCCGGGCGGGGTGTTGAGGCTCGTCCCGATGGCCGTGGCGCCCAGGTTGACCTCCAGCAGCAGCTCCGCGGCCACGCTCAGGCGCTTGACCTCCTCGGCGACGTTCACGGAGAAGCCCGCGAACTCCTGCCCGAGGCTCATGGGCACGGCGTCCTGGAGCTGGGTGCGTCCCATCTTGACGACGTCCGAGAACTCGGACGCCTTCTCGTCGAACGCCCGCGAGAGGCGCTTCACCGCGACGTTCAGCGTCTCCACCATGGCGAACACCGCGAGGCGGAAGCCGGTGGGGTAGGCGTCGTTCGTGGACTGCGACTTGTTGACGTGGTCGTTCGGGTTGATGACGTCGTAGCGGCCCCGGGCGAACCCGGCCCGCTCCAGCGCCAGGTTGGCGATGACCTCGTTGGTGTTCATGTTGACGCTCGTGCCGGCGCCGCCCTGGAACACGTCGATGGGGAACTGGTCGAGGCACCGGCCGTCGACGAGGATCTCGTCGCAGGCGCCCACGATGGCGTCCGCGATGTCACGCTGGACGGCGCGCAGCTCCCGGTTCGCCAGGGCGGCGGCCTTCTTGACCATGACCATGCCGCGGATCATCTCCGGCACGTCGTTGATGGTGGTCCCCGAGATGGGGAAGTTCTCGATCGCGCGTACCGTGTGGATCCCGTAGTACGCCTGGGCCGGGACCTCCTTCGGTCCGAGCAGGTCTTCTTCGACGCGGACGTCGGCCTGGGGTTCAGCCATGGGACAGACGCTAGCAACGGTCGCGTCGCGCCACCTATCGGGCGTGAGAGGCTGAGCCCGTGCGGGCGGACGTGTGGCTGTGGGCGGTGCGGCTCTTCAAGAGCCGGTCGTCGTCCGCTGCGCTGCTGCGTTCCGGCCGGGTGCGGGTCAACGACGTCGTGGCCAAGCCGGCGACGTCGGTGGCCGTGGGGGACACCATCACCTGGCGCGACCCGCTGCGGGACCGCAAGGTCGTCGTCGTGGAGCTGCTGCCCAAGCGCGTGGGCGCACCCCTCGCGGTGAAGGCCTACCGGGACGAGAGCCCGCCCGTGCCCTCCCGCGAGGAGCGGGCGGCCGTGGGCCTGCGCGACCGCGGCGCCGGGCGTCCGACCAAGCGCGAGCGGCGCGAGATCGACAGGCTGCGCGGCACGCGCCGCGACTGACCCGCGCACTCCCCGACCTGTCAGGGCGACGTGCATGTTTGCGTGCACCTCGTCCTGACAACTCGCGGGCTCCCTGACCTGTCAGGACGACGTGCATGTTTGCGTGCACCTCGTCCTGACAACTCGGGCTCCGGGGCGGCGGGTAGCGTGCGGGGATGACCAGCACCGCGGACCGCATCGCCGCCCTCCTGCGTGAGCACCCCGTCTGGGACGGGCACAACGACCTCCCCTGGGAGGCGCGCGTCCAGGTCGGCTACGACTGGGACCGGCTCGACCTCGGCGCGGGCACCCAGGGCCGCACGCACACCGACGTCGCCCGGCTGCGCGCCGGGGGCGTGGGCGCCCAGTTCTGGTCCGTCTACGTGCCGTCCAACCTCCCCGGCAGCGCGGCCGTCACCGCGACGCTCGAGCAGGTGGACGCCGTCCAGCGCATGGTGGCCCGCTGGCCGGAGCACTTCCGGCTCGCGCTCAGCGCGGACGACGTCGTCGCCGCGTGGGCCGAGGGACGGATCGCGTCGCTCATGGGCGCCGAGGGCGGCCAGTCGATCGACTCCTCGCTGGGTGCGCTGCGCATGCTCTACGAGGTGGGCGTGCGGTACATGACGCTCACGCACAATCACCACACCCCGTGGGCGGAGTCCGCGACGGACGATCCGCCGGCCGACGGCCGGTTCGGCGAGAGCGGGCTGACGGCGTTCGGCCGCGAGGTGGTGCGCGAGATGAACCGCCTCGGCATGCTCGTCGACCTGTCGCACGTGTCCGCGGGCACCATGCGCGCCGCGCTCGACGTCACGCAGGCGCCGGTCGTCTTCTCCCACAGCTCGGCGCGGGCGGTGGCCGACGTGCCGCGCAACGTGCCCGACGACGTGCTCGCGCGCCTCGCCGGCAACGGCGGCGTGTGCATGGTGACGTTCGTGCCGAGCTTCGTCACCCCGGCGATCGGCCGGTGGCGGGCCGACGCGGGCGAGGCCGCCCGGGCGGCCGGGATCGCGCCCAACGACCATGCGGCGTTCTCCGCGTTCGGCGTCGAGTGGGAGAAGGCCCACCCGATCCCGGCGACCACGCTCGACGACGTCGTCGAGCACGTCGAGCACGTGCGCGAGGTCGCCGGCGTCGAGCACGTGGGCCTCGGCGGCGACTACGACGGCGCGGGCGGTTTCGCCCCTGAGATCGCGGACGTCTCCGGGTACCCGAACCTGCTGGCGGCGCTCGCGGACCGCGGCTGGTCGGACGACGACCTGGGACGGCTCACCAGCGGGAACGCCCTGCGGGTGCTGCGCGACGCCGAGGCCGTGGCCGCGCGGCTGCGGTCCGGGCGAGGTCCGAGCGTCGCGCGCATCGAGGACCTCGACGCCTGACGGGCGTCAGGCGGTGAGGGAGCGCCGCGACCAGCTCACGCCGAGCGTGCGGAGCACGTCCTGCGGGTCGCGCTGCGTCGCGTCGGAGTACGCGCGCAGGGACATCACCGACGCGGTGAGCATCGTCGTGATGACCTCCCGCGCCAGGCGCTGGTCCTCGCTCGCCTCGTCGAGCAGCTGCTGGACGATGCTCGACCGGATGCCCAGGTCGGGCTCCGTGCACGCCGTCAGCAACGCGATGGTCAACGACCCGGCATCCGTGTTCATGACAGCCCCCTCCGCATGACCCGATGTCCCGGTCTATCGCACGCGGCGGCGTCGCGCATGCCGAGACCGGTGTGCGGGCGGTCGGCGAGCTCCGGTCAGTCGTGCAGGATCCGTTGGAAGAGCACGTGATCCTGCCAGCTCCCCGCGATGCGGAGGTAGCGCGGCGCGACGCCGATCCGCTCGAACCCGGTGCGCTCGAGCACCTGCTGGGACGCGGCGTTGTGCAGCAGCGTGGCGGCCTGCACCCGGTGGAGCCCCAGGGCGTCCCGCGCGTGCGCGCACGCGGCGTCGACGGCGTCCGTCATGAGCCCGCGGCCCGCGAGCCGCCCGTCGATCCAGTAGCCCAGGTGGGTGTTGCAGAAGGCGCCGCGCACGATGTCGGACAGGTTGACGCGCCCGACGATCTCGCCGCCACGCTCCAGGACGAGCGGTTCCGAGCGCCCCGACGACCGCTCCAGGATCTGCACGGGGATCTGACGCGCGTGGTACTCGGCGGTGTAGAACGCGGCGGGCCGGGCGGGCTCCCACGGCTCGAGGTGGTCGCGGTTGCGCTCGTACGCGGCGGCCATCGCGGGGCCGTCGTCGCGGGTCAGCGAACGCAGGACGACGTCGCTGGTCAGGGGGATGTTCACGGGGGTGTCGGGCACCCGGCGAGCCTATCCACCCCGGAGGCGTCCGGCCCCCACCGAAGGGCCCCGTCAGGAGTCGGCGGGTGCCTCGCCGTCGGGCGCGTCCTCGCCGCGCAGGCGGGGCTCGGTGCGCTTGTCCGGGTGGAAGCCCGCCTTGTCGGCGTAGAAGGCACGGACCGCGTCCATGTCGGTCCGGACGTCGCCGGTGAGGCGCAGGGTGAGCCCGAGGCCGGTCGTCATGGTCGTGCGGTCGACGTAGCCGAGGGTGACCGGGAGGTCGGCCGCCCGCGCGATGCGGTAGAAGCCGGACTTCCAGCCGTCTCCCGAGCGGGTGCCTTCGGGTGTGACGACGAGGTGGAAGACCTCGCCGCGCTGCATCCGGGCGAGCACGTCCTCCACGACGCTGCTCGGGTCACGACGGTCTACCGGGATGCCGCCCAGGGCGCGCATGAGCGGCCCGCGCCAGCCGGTGAAGAGCGTGTGCTTGCCGAGCCAGCGGATGTCGAGGCCGAGCCGCCACGCGATGCCGAGCATGAGGACGAAGTCCCAGTTCGACGTGTGCGGGGCGCCGATGAGGATGCCCGTCTCCGTCGGTGCGGGCCGGCTGCGAAGGGTCCAGCGGCTGAGGCGCCAGTACACGCGAGCGAGGGCCCGCCGGAGTCTCCTGAGCATCGTGCGATCCTACCGGCCAGACAGGCCGCGGCCGGCGTCGGCGCCGTGGGCGGCCGGCGGGGGCTGTCGGAGGGCTGTCGGAGGGCAGGGGGATGCTGCCGGGATGAGCCAGCACACGCACGGCATCCATCACACCGTCGACTACCTCGAGCTCCCCGTGACCGACCTCGCGGCGGCGCAGGCGTTCTACGGCGCCGCGTTCGGGTGGGAGTTCGTCCCGTACGGCCCGCAGTACGCGGGCGTCCGCACGGCCGCGGAGCAGGCGCCCGCCGAGGCGGGCGGCCTGCGCCTCGCCGAGGCCTCCGAGATCGCCCGCGGCGGCCCGTTCGTCCTGCTGTACTCCGACGACCTCGACGCGACGCTCGCCGCGGTGACGGCCGCAGGCGGGCAGGTGGTGGACGGCCCGTACGAGTTCCCGGGCGGGCGGCGCTTCCACTTCCTCGACCCGAGCGGCAACGAGCTGGGGGTGTGGGCGACGTCCTGACCTGCGCGGTCCCGGCGGGGGCTACTGCTCCGGCATCCAGACGCGCATGGTCGAGGGGCCGCGGTTGCCCCACGCCTGGTAGCGCCCCATGTCCAGCGGGGGTGCGCCATGGGCAGGTCGAGCACGACCTCCTGGCCCGCGGCGGTCGCCCGCACGGGCGACGCGGCCCTCGCGCGGGTACTCCGTCGCCACCTCGAGCACGACGTCGCCGCCGGCCAGCGCGGGCGGACCGTCGGCGCAGGTCTCGGAGCAGGACCGGTCCGAGGGCAGCTCCCCGGCCGGCGCCGAAGGACTCGCCCTCGTGGTGCGCGCCCATGCCGCCGGTGAGGTAGGGCGACGGGCCAGGCTGGTCAGGGCCTGGCGGGGGGCACGACCGCAGGACGCGGAGCACGACCGGGCGAGGAGTCGGTCACCCGAACGCCGGGCCGCTGCCGATCTCGGCACCGTTGGCGCCGAACCAGGTGAGGACGGCGCCCTCCCACGGGTCGCCCCCGTCCGCGGGGTCGTCCTCGGCGTCACCATCGCCCCCGGCGGGGAGGTCCGCTCCCCAGGCCACCCAGTGGCCGTCGACGAGGTCCGCCTCGATCCTGGCGCCGGCGGCCGTCGTGACCTGGACCCGGCCGACGTTCGTCCCGGCGACCCCCACGAGCGCCGCCGCCGGGCCGGAGGCACCGCCGACCACCGCGGTCGCCTCGGCCGGTGCCGGGCGCCCGGCGGGCAGCCGGCCGGACGTCTCCACGAGCCTGCCGTACGGGGCGTCGGCCTCCTGGAGGCACAGCACGAACTGGCGGGACCCGGGCGAGACGAGGAACGTCACGCCGTGGTCGCCGCGTCGCACCTCCAGGACGGGGCGGCTCCCGGCCGTGCCCGCACCCGGCGCGCAGGCGGCGCGCCGGGCGTCCGCGAGCGCGCTGGTGCCCGTGCTCGTGCCCGAATCGGCGTCCGCCCAGGCGGCGTCGAGGGGGAACGACCGGGTCGAGCCGTCCGCGAGCCTCGCGACGAGGGTCACCACGGCGTCCTCCGGCAGGTCACCGGGGCCGAAGAACGCGGACCAGTAGCCGTCGTCGGTCAGGCGGGCCTCGGCCTGCATCCCCTGGGTGCTCGTCACCGAGCCGTCCGGGTCGTCGCTCCACTCGGCGGTCACCTCGACCGCGTCGACCTCCGCGCCCGCCGTGCCCCACAGCGCGGACCACTCCCCGAGCTCCGTGCCCCGTGGGACGACCTCCTGGGGTCCGGATGCGGCGGGGGCCGTTCCCGACCAGACGGCGGTCGTGCTCGTCCCCTCGCCGAGCGCGCAGAATCCCGCGATCCTGCCGTCCGCGAGGGACAGGAGCGTGAGGTCGGCCGCCGACCACCGCTCGTGCGCGATCGTGCGCCACTGCGGCTCGGCGACGAGCCCGCCCGGGATCGCCTCCGCCGTGAGCAGGTCCGCGCACGTCTGGACCGGCGACGCCGGGGTCAGGTCGGGCCCGGCCGGGGAGACGAGGAGCACCCCGGCGGCCACCACGCCGACCCCCGCAGCGGCAGCGCCCAGCACGGCGCCGCGGTGCCGGGCGGTGTGATGCCGGGTCGTGCGGCGGCGGCCGTCCTCCGCGTGGTCCACGAGGTCCACCCGCACCCGGTCGTCCACGAGGTCGACGACGTGGGCCCCACCGCCCGCCGGTCCGCGCGGGCCCGCGGAGCCGTCGTGGTCGATCGCGGCCTGGAGCGCGGTACGGGCTGCCGCGAGCCTGGCCGGGTCGGGGGCCTCGGCCGGGGCGAGCCGGCCGAGCCGCTGCTCGAGCCGTTGGCCGTGCCGCTGTCCGGTGGTGTCGGCGCCGTCGTCGGTCATGCGGACCTCCTCGCGGACGTGGCGGGCCTGGACGGGCGCCCGGCCGCCGGGGCGGTGCCGACGTCCGCAGCGGAGGCGAGCCGACGACGGGCGCGATGCAGCCGGACGTGGAACGCCGCCGTCGTGCAGTCGGCGACGTCGGCCGCCTCGGCGGGGGCCAGGCCGTCCCAGGCGACCAGCAGGATCGCCTCGCGCTCGCGGGCCGTCAGGCGGGCCAGGCCGCGCAGCAGCACGTCACGCTCGGCGGCCAGCGACTCGGGCGCGCCGTCGGGCAGCGGGGACGAAGCCTCCAGCAGGGTGAGCTCGTCGGTGAGGACCCGCCGACGCCGGGCGGACCGCCGCGCGGTGCGCACGTGGTTGCGCGCCACGACCAGCAGCCACGGCAGCGCCGGGTCGGGCACGTCGGCGATGCGGCGCCAGGCGACGAGGAACGTCTCGGACACCACGTCCTGCGCGGTGTCGGGGTCGGTGTGGCGCAACGCGTACGCCTGGACGCGGACGGCGTGGTCGTCCCACAGCGCGGCCAGCCGGGCGCGCGGCGACACCTCGTCGGGGATGCTCACACCACGTAGTGTCCCCGCGGCGGCCGGACTTACGCGCGACCGCCCACCCGGTGACGCGCGGTGTGCCACCATGCCCGCATGACGACGGTGACGCTGCGGCCGATGACGCCCGCCGAGTTCGAGCGGTGGCAGGTCGTGCTCACGGAGGACTACGCGCGGGAGCAGGTCGCCTCGGGCCGGTGGCCCCGCGAGGGAGCGGTGCAGCGCGCGCGGGAGGAGAACGCGGGCATGCTGCCCCAGGGCATCGACACGCCGCGCATGCTCGTCCTGCGGGGCGAGGACGCCGACGGCGAGGACGTCGGCCGGGCGTGGGTCGCCCTGGACGGCCCCCGCGGGATGACGGGCAGCGCGTTCCTCTACGACATCGAGGTCGTCGAGGGGCGCAGGGGCCGCGGGTACGGGCGCGCGCTCCTCGCCGCGGTCGAGGACGCCGCACGGCAGGCCGGTGCCACCACCCTGGAGCTCAACGTCTTCGGGCAGAACCGCACGGCCGTCGCCCTGTACGACTCGGCCGGGTACGCCGTCGTCACCCAGCAGATGCGCAAGCAGCTCTGACGACGCCCGGGCGGCGGCGGGTCTGGAACCCTGGGGGCATGCGACTCCTCCTGCTGCGCCACGGCCAGACCCCGGCGAACGTGGCCGGGCTGCTCGACACGGGTGCCCCCGGGCCCGCGCTGACCGCCGTCGGCGAGCGGCAGGCCGCCGCCGTCCCCCTCGCGCTGCGCGACCGGCCGATCGGGGCGCTCGCGGTCTCCTCGCTCCTGCGGACATCGCTCACCGTCGCGCCGCTGGCCCATGACCGTGGCGTCCGGCCGCTGATGCTCGCGGGGCTGAACGAGATCGAGGCGGGGGACCTGGAGATGTCGGCGGACCACGCCGACCACTACGTCTACCTGGGGACGGTGTTCGCCTGGGCGCGCGGGGAACACGACCGCCGCATGCCGGGCGGCCCGGACGGGCGTGCGTTCCTCGGGCGTTTCGACCGCGCGGTGGAGCGGCTCGCGGGCCTCGGGGAGGACGTCGTCCTCGCGGTGTCCCACGGTGCGGCGATCCGCTCGTGGGCGAGCGCGCGCGTCCGGGGTCTCGACGTCGACGAGGTCGAGCACACGCCACTGGCCAACACGGGCCTCATCGAGGCCGAGGGCGACCCTGACGCCGGGTGGCGGCTGGTCGACTGGCAGCGCGAGCCCGTCGGCGGCGCGCACCTCGAGCCCGTCGTCGCGGACGACCCCACGGGCGAGCCCATCGACGAGTGAGCGACCGGGCGGAGGCCGGCGGACGTCGTCCGTGGCGGCTCGCACCGAGCTCGTCGGGGACACTGGATGACAGCACACGTCGCCCACTGAAGGAGTCCACGGTGACCCAGGGAATTGTCCGATGGTTCGACGCCGACCGAGGGTTCGGGTTCATCGACCTCGGGAACGAGGCCGAGGACCTGTTCGTCCACGCGTCCGAGATCGTCGGCGACGACGGGCCGAAGCTGCTCCGCGAGGGGCAGGTCGTCGAGTTCGAGGTGGGCGAGGGGGACCGGGGCCCGCAGGCGCGCCGCGTCCGTGTCACGGGCGACCTGGCCGCCGACGCGACCGTGGGCGTGCTCGGCACCGTCGCCTGGTACGAGCCGGCCAAGGGATACGGCTTCGTCACGCCCGACGACGCCCGCGGCGAGATCTTCGTGCACAGCTCGGCCATCGTCACCGGCGGCGTGATCACGGAGGGGCAGCGGGTGGCATTCCTCGTCGTCGAGGGGGAGAAGGGGCCGCAGGCGGACCACCTGCTGCCGCTCGCGGCGGAGCCCGCACGGCCCGCGTCCGACGGCGCGGACGGCACCGTCTCCTGGTACGACGACGTCAAGGGCTTCGGGTTCATCGCCCCCGACACGGGCGGCGAGGACGTGTTCGTCCACGTCAAGGCGCTCGGCCCGGGGCTGTCCGAGCTCTCCGAGGGGGCGCGGGTCACGTACGACGTCGTCGACGGCGACAAGGGGCCGAACGCCCGCCACGTGCAGCTCGTCCGGGGCTCCGGGGGCGCTCGCGGGGGCACCCGTGGGGGCACGGACCGCACGGACCGCGGCCGGCCGGGCCGTGCCGCGGCGTCCGACGGGCCCGTACGGGGCGGAGTGGGCACGGTCGCGCGCTACGACGCGGACCGGGGCTTCGGCTTCATCACCCCCGACGCCGGGGGTGCGGACCTGTTCGTGCACGTGTCGGTCGTGCGGGACGCCGAGTTCCTGGAGGAGGGTGACCGGGTCCGCTTCAAGGTGCGGCAGAGCGACCGGGGCCCGCAGGCCGACGGCGTCGAGCTGATCTGAGCGGGGCCGCCGGCCTGGGAAGGCTTCGTCGTGTGTCGTCGGGGTGCGAGGCGCCTGCTGAGGTTCGGCAGTTCGCTCCTGGTGAACGGTGCCCTTGGCCTGCGGGAACAACCGCCGCGCGAACGAGGTTGAGCCAAGCAGACTCAACTTGGGCCGCTGTGGCTTGCACCTCGTGCCGCCGCGACTTACCTTGAGTGCAGACGACTCAACCTCAGTGCCTCGGGACCCGGGGCGCGTCCACGACATGGAGGCAGCACACATGGCTCGAGCAGTCGGTATCGACCTCGGAACCACGAACTCGGTGGTCACCGTCCTGGAGGGCGGCGAGCCCACCGTCATCGCCAACGCGGAGGGCTCGCGCACGACGCCGTCCGTCGTCGCGTTCTCGAAGACGGGCGAGGTGCTCGTCGGCGAGGTCGCCAAGCGCCAGGCCGTCACCAACGTCGACCGCACCATCAGCTCGGTGAAGCGCCACATGGGCACCGACTGGTCGGTGGAGATCGACGACAAGAAGTACACCGCGCAGGAGATCAGCGCCCGCGTGCTCGGCAAGCTCAAGCGCGACGCCGAGGAGTACCTGGGCGAGCCCGTCACCGACGCGGTCATCACCGTCCCGGCGTACTTCAACGACGCCGAGCGCCAGGCCACGAAGGACGCCGGCCAGATCGCCGGCCTGAACGTCACCCGCATCGTCAACGAGCCCACCGCCGCCGCTCTCGCCTACGGGCTGGAGAAGGGCAAGGAGGACGAGCTCATCCTCGTCTTCGACCTCGGTGGCGGCACGTTCGACGTCTCCCTGCTCGAGGTGGGCAAGGACGAGGACGACTTCTCGACCATCCAGGTGCGCGCCACCTCCGGCGACAACCGCCTCGGTGGCGACGACTGGGACCAGCGCGTCGTCGAGCACCTCATCAAGCAGGTGAAGAACAACTCGGGCGTCGACCTGTCCAAGGACAAGATCGCGCTGCAGCGCCTGCGTGAGGCGTCGGAGCAGGCGAAGAAGGAGCTCTCCTCCGCGACGAGCACCAACATCTCGATGCAGTACCTGTCGATGAGCGAGAACGGCCCCATCCACCTGGACGAGAAGCTCACGCGGGCGCAGTTCCAGCAGATGACGCAGGACCTCATCGACCGGACCAAGGAGCCCTTCCACGCCGTCATCCGCGACGCGGGCATCTCCATCTCCGACATTGACCACGTCGTGCTCGTGGGTGGCTCCACCCGCATGCCGGCCGTGACCGAGGTCGTCAAGGAGCTCACCGGTGGCCGCGAGCCCAACAAGGGCGTGAACCCGGACGAGGTCGTCGCCGTCGGCGCCGCCCTGCAGGCCGGTGTCATCGGCGGTGAGCGCAAGGACGTGCTGCTCATCGACGTCACCCCGCTCTCCCTCGGCATCGAGACCAAGGGCGGCGTGATGACCAAGCTGATCGAGCGCAACACGGCCATCCCGACCAAGCGCAGCGAGATCTTCTCGACGGCCGAGGACAACCAGCCGTCCGTCGCGATCCAGGTGTTCCAGGGCGAGCGCGAGTTCACCCGGGACAACAAGCCGCTGGGCACGTTCGAGCTCACCGGCATCGCGCCGGCGCCGCGCGGCATGCCGCAGATCGAGGTCACGTTCGACATCGACGCGAACGGCATCGTGCACGTGTCCGCCAAGGACCGCGGCACGGGCACCGAGCAGTCGATGAAGATCACCGGCGGCTCCGCCCTCCCCAAGGAGGACATCGACCGCATGGTCAAGGACGCCGAGGAGCACGCGGCCGAGGACAAGAAGCGTCGCGAGGAGGCGGAGACCCGCAACCAGGCCGAGGCCTTCGCGTACTCGATGGAGAAGCAGATCGCGGACAACCGCGACAAGCTCCCCGCCGACGTCGTGACCGAGGTCGAGGCGGACGTCGCCGGCGTGAAGACCGCGCTCGAGGGCGAGGACGCCGATGCCGTGAAGACCGCGTACGAGAAGCTCGGCGCGTCCTCGCAGAAGATCGGCCAGGCGCTGTACGCGTCGGAGCAGGCCTCCGGCGACGCCCCGCAGGGTGACGCCGGTGACGCGGCGGGCTCCGGCTCGACGTCCTCCGACGAGGACGTCGTCGACGCCGAGATCGTCGACGACGAGGACGAGCGCAAGTGACCACGCAGCCGCAGGGGACCCCCGAGCCCGAGCGCTCGGGGGACGCCCCCTTCCAGTTCACCGACAAGCGCAAGGTCGACCCCGCGACGGGAGAGGCCAGGCACGAGGACCAGCCGGCCGAGCCGGAGCCCGCCGGGCCCGGCGACGCGGACGGCGGCACCGACCCGCTCGAGGCGCTCGACTTCGAGCCCGCGGGCGACGGGGCCGAGAGCGCGGAGGTCATGGCCGCCAAGGCCGAGGCCGCGGCGCACCTCGACGCGCTGCAGCGGGAGCGGGCGTCCTTCACGAACTATCGCAACCGCTCGCTGCGCGACCAGGAGGCCGCACGCTCGCAGGGCGTCCAGGACGTCCTCACCGGGCTGCTGCCCGTGCTCGACGACATCGAGCGCGCCAAGCAGCACGGCGAGCTGGAGGGCCCGATGGCGGCGATCGCGGAGAAGCTCGACGCGTCGCTGGCGAAGTTCGGCATCGAGCGGTTCGGTGCCGTGGGGGAGGAGTTCGACCCCACGGTGCACGACGCGCTCATGCACAACGTCGACGCCGACGCCACGTCGACGACGGTGAACCTCGTCGTCGAGCCGGGCTACCGCATCGGCGAGAGGGTGGTGCGGGCGGCCCGCGTCGGGGTGGTCGGACCCGAGTGACGACGTCGGTGGGGCCGGACCCTGTGCGCTCGAATGATTCGCTCGTTCCTCGCTCGGCTCTCGCGCACAGGGCCCGGCCCCACCGACGTACCCGCCCGCGCGCACTCCGTGCGGGCGGGATGATGAGAGGACGAAAGGAGGCGTCGTGACCGGTCAGGACTGGATCGAGAAGGACTTCTACGCCGCGCTCGGCGTCCCCAAGGACGCGGACGACGCGGCCATCAAGAAGGCGTACCGCAAGCTGGCCCGCCAGTACCACCCGGACCACAACCCGGGTGATGCCGCTGCGGAGTCCAAGTTCAAGGAGATCGGCGAGGCGTACGCCGTGCTGTCGGACACGGAGCAGCGCCAGCAGTACGACGCCGTGCGCGCGATGGGCGGCGGTGGCGCGCGGTTCAACGCCGGCCCCGGCGGCGCGGGCGGAGGCTTCGAGGACGTGTTCAGCTCCATGTTCGGTGGGGGCGGCGCCGGTCCGAACGTCCGGTACGGCGGGCAGAGCGGGTACGGGCAGCAGCAGTCCGCCGGCTTCGAGGACCTGCTCAGCCAGATGCTCGGTGGCCAGGGCGCGCCCCGGCAGCGTGCCGGGTTCGGTGCGCCGCCGCGCAGCCGCGGCGCCGACGTGGCCGCGCGCGCGACCCTCCCGTTCCGTGCTGCGGTGGAGGGGTCGACCGTCGAGCTGACCGTCGACGGCCGCAAGCTCACGGTCCGCATCCCCCCGGGCGTGGTCGACGGCAAGAAGATCCGGGTCCGGGGCCGTGGCCGTCCTGGCACCGGCGGCGCCGAGGCGGGCGACCTCGTGGTCACCGTCCACGTGGAGCCTCACCCCGTCTACTCGATCGACGGCTCCGACCTGCGCATCACCGTGCCGGTGACGTTCGCGGAGGCTGCGCTGGGCACCACGGTCGAGGTCCCGACCCTGGACGGGCAGAGCGTGCGCGCCAAGGTCCCCGCGGGGACGCCGTCCGGCCGCGTGCTGCGGGTCCGTGGGCGGGGAGTGCCGGGCAAGAAGGGCGCGGGCGACCTGCTGGTCACGGTGCAGGTCGTGGTGCCGCAGAAGCTGAGCCGCAAGGCCAAGGAGGCGCTCGAGGAGTTCGCCGCCGCCAGCGACCACCAGGACGTCCGCGCCGATCTCGCGAGGCGCGCCGCGCAATGACCCGTGCCCCGGTCGCCCACGGCGGCCGGGGCACGGCCACGACCGAAGGAGCGGTATGACCAACGACGACGCGCCGGTCCTGACCGTCTCGCAGGCCGCGCAGCTCGCGGGCATGCACCCTCAGACGCTGCGGCAGTACGACCGGCTCGGGCTGGTCACGCCGCGCCGCACGGTCGGTCGCGGGCGCCGCTACTCGCGCCGCGACGTCGCGCGACTGCTGGACATCCAGCGGATGGCGCAGGGCGAGGGGATCAATCTCGCGGGGATCAAACGGATCCTCGATCTCGAGCAGCACGTCGTGGTGCTCGAGCACCGGCTCGCCCAGCTCGTGGGAATCCTGTCCGAGCGGGACCAGGCGCACGGGCGCGTGTTCGCGGCCGGCACGACGGGCGACGTCGTGGTGGTGCCCCGCGGACGTCGCGTGCGGCGCGCTGACCTGCGCATCGACGTCGACGCCCAGCGCGACTCCGGTGCGCTGGTGCTCTGGCGACCTGCTCCGCGCCGCGACTGAGAAGCATTTCGGCAACGTCATTCTTGCCTATATCGAGCGGGGTGCGGTAAGGCTTTCCTTAGTCATATGGAATTCGATATCGCTGTGCATTTCGCGGCAAAAGGAATACCGTGGTGGGCAGAAGGGCCGGCGCCGGTCCGGCCGTCGAAGGAGCCAGCGATGAGCACACTGATGGAGCTGCCCGAGGTCGTCGAGTGCTCGGTGGACGGCTGCGGCTACAACCACGAGCACGGCTGCCACGCGGGCGCCGTGACGATCGCCGGCCACACGGGCGACGCTGCCTGCGCGACGTTCATCCCGCTCAGCGCCAAGGGCGGCCTGGAGAAGGTCGTGGCGCACGTCGGCGCGTGCCAGCGCGGTGAGTGCGTCCACAACAGCGAGCTCGAGTGCGGCGCCGCGTCGATCCGCGTCGGTGCGGGCCCGGACGACGCGAGCCACGCCGACTGCCTCACGTTCGAGACGCGCTGAGCGGCGGGCGCCCGGGGCCGCCCCCGGGGCTTCAGCGCCCGAGGTTGCGCAGCAGCTCCACGGCCGCCTGGTGCGTGGCGGGGAGGCGCTCGACCCACACCCGGGTCGGGCGCCTCAGGGTGTCCCCGAGGCCCAGCACCTCGGCGTTGCGTTCCACGATGCCCCGCGTGGCGCGGGCGACCTCGGCGATGGTGGGGCGCCGCTCGCTCAGCACCGCGAACACGCCGTCGGACAGCGACGCCATGGGGAACCCGTCGCCGAACACGTGCTCCAGCGCCCGGCCGACCGCGGCGGAGCGCGCCGCGCGCTGCCAGGGGTCGAGGCCGTCCACGGCGACGTCCACCACGACGAGGCAGTGGCTCAGGGACACGTCGGCGCTCGACAGGACTGCGGCGCCGTAGGTCTCGCGGAGCCGCTCGCTCAGGTAGTCGAGGGTGGGCAGGCCCGTCGCCGGGTCGCGGACGCCCGTGAGCACCGAGTTCCGCTCCCGCGCGTGGACCCATCCCACGGCCGCGGGGCGGACGGCGGCGAGGTCGGGCTCCAGGTCGACGACGCGGAACGCGCACGCCAGGTCGTCGAGCGTCTCCTCCAGGCCGATGCCCGCGGTGCCGCGGGCGAGACCGAGACGGTGCGCGGCAGCGTGCGTGGAACGGCCCTCTTCGATCGCCTCGACGACGGCGTCGATGGCAGGGTGGTACCAGTCGCCAGGGCGCAGCCATACCTCCGCCAGGCTCGTGGAGCGCCAGCGGGCGCGGACACCGGACCCGTGCTCGGGCAGCGGGTCACTCGGTGACGAACTCATATAGATGGGACTCCCACGGGCACCAATCATGACGCAGAAGTCGTGAATTTTCTCGCCCGATGGGTTCGAGGTCCCAAACAGCCGCCGGATCGAGGGGTTTTCGGGCCGGATTTCACCCTCGCCCGCCTTGAACGGGCGCGTACAGTATCGGAGGCTGCGTGTTTGCGCAGTCGGAGAACCGGGATTGGTGGGCCGTGACGGACGTCTATCAAGTGCCAGGGGAGTCGGCCCGCAGTGACGCGGAGCTGATCCTCGAGGTGCGCGGTGGCGACCTCGAAGCCTACGGAGCGCTCTACGAGCGGCATGCCGGGGCTGCGCGCTCCATCGCACGGCAGTACGTGCGCTCGTCCGCCGACGCGGACGACGTCGTGGCGGAGGCGTTCCACCGTGTGCTCGACGTGCTGCAGCACGGTGGCGGACCGGACGCCACCTTCCGTGCCTACCTGCTCACCGTCGTCCGACGCCTGGCCGCCGACCTGGCCAAGGGCGTGCAGCGCACCCGGCCCACCGCCGACGAGACGGTCCTCGAGGCCGCGTTGGACATCGTGTCGTCGACGGAGGCGCCCGCTCTGGCGGGTTTCGAGCGCTCGGTCGTGCGGAACGCGTACGAGGCGCTCCCCGAGCGCTGGCAGGCCGTGCTCTGGTACACGGAGGTGGAGCAGCGCAGCCCCGCGGAGATCGCACCCATCCTGGGGCTGACACCGAACGGCGTCTCCGCGCTCGCCTACCGCGCCCGGGAAGGGTTGCGCGTCGGTTACCTGCAGGAGCACCTGACCGCGGCGCCGTCCGACGGCTGCCGGGCGGTCAACCCGCTGCTGGGTTCGTACGTGCGCGGCGGTCTGGCTCGCCGCGAGGTCAGCAAGGTCGACGAGCACGTCAAGGACTGCGCCGAGTGCCGCAGCCTCGTGCTGGAGCTGGCAGACGTCGCCCACGGCATGCGCGCGGTGGTCGCGCCCCTGGTGGTGGGTGCTGCGGGAATGGCGGTGCTGGGAGCGCTCCCACTGGGCGGGCTGCTGACGGGTAGCGGTCTCGCCTGGCTCGGCGGCGGCACCGCGGGTCTGGCCGGCAGCGCCGGTGCGGGCGGGTCCGCGGCCGGTGCCGCGGGCTCGGCGGGCACGGCGCTGGGGACGGCGGGCACCACGGGTGCGGCGGGGACTGCGGGCGCTGCCGGGTCGGTGGGTGTCGCCGGGTCGGCGTCGGCGGGTGCCGCCGGGTCGGTGGGTGTCGCTGGGTCGGCCGGAGTCGCCGGCTCCACGGGCGCCGTCGGCGCCGGTGCGGCGGGAGCGGGTGCCGGTGCTGCGGGTGCAGGGAGCGGCGCGGCCGCGGCGGCAGGGGCCGCCGGAGCGGCAGGGTCAGCAGCGGCCGGGTCCGCAGGAGCGGCCGTCGCCGTCGCGTCCGGGACGGCCGTGGTCAGCGGTGCCGGGGTCGTCGCCGCGGCGGGAGCGGTCGCCGTCGCGACCGTCGGGGTCGTCACCGTGCTCACGGCGCTGAACCCGGCGGAGCCCACCGTCGTCGAGCCCCCCGTCATCGCGGCGTCCGCCGCCCCCTGGGAGACGCTGGACGACGAGAAGCTCGACCTGGAGGAGATCGTCTCGGCGGAGGACACCGATCCGGCGGACGACCCCGCCTCTCCCACGAACCTGGCGGTGGCGCCGCCGTTGGCCCTGCCCACACCGGCATCGCTCGAGGCCGTCCCCACGTCGGCCGCCGCGCTCCAGCCACGCGTCGCCCAGCACGTGTCGGTGACCGTCACGAACTCCGGGCAGCAGGCGGCGCAGGGCGCGTACATCGAGATCACCCTGCCCGCGGGGATGGAGCTGGCCAGCACGCCGTCGCCGATCGGCGCCGGGGCGCCCGTGCCGCCGTCGACCGCCGCCCCCTCCGCGGGGCCCACCGTCGACACCACGTCGACGGGCGGCACGTCGAGCACGACCACCACCCCGGACGCGTCGTCGTCGAGCCTCCCGCTCGGACCTGCGTCGAGCGCGCTCGCCTGCGGCCCCACGGGGGAGAGCGGACGGCAGGTGCAGTGCGCGCTCGGCGTGATCCCCGCCGGGGAGTCGCGCAGCGGCTACGTCGCGGTGATGGCGCGGTCCGGCGGCAGCTACCCGATCACCGCCGAGGTGTGGGCCGAGGGCCTCCAGCGCGTCGCGCTCGACCTGCCGCCCACCACGGTGCTGCCCTACGGCGCCGAGCTGACGGCCGGCGTCACGGGCGGGGCCGTCGCGAACCCCGGTGCCACCTGGGTCCCCGTCACGGTGCGCAACACCGGGGACAGCGTCGCGGCGGGCAGCTGGTCCGTGCTGGTGACCGTGCCCGACGGGCTGCGGCCCGTCGCCGGCGACGGTGACCTGGCGTGCGGCCCCCGGTCTGAGGGCGGTGCCTGGTCGTGCAGCCCGCGGCAGGGAGCGGCGCCGCTCGAGGCGGGGGAGTCGCGCAGCGCGAGGATCCGCGTCGTCGCCGACGGCGACACGGCGGCCGGCTCCGCGACCGTCGGCGCCTCGCCGGTGCTGCCGGGGTCCACGAACGTGGTCGGGGCCTCGGGAGCCGTCGACGTGGCGGCGCCCTGGGCGGGCGCGACCTCCGGGGCCGGCACCATCGCCGCCGTGTGCTCGGCGACGGGAGGCGTCGGCACGGCTCGGGCCGTGGTCGAGGCCGCCTATACCAACCGGACCACGCAGCCCTTGACGCTGCGGCTGGACGCCGCGGGCGAGAGCCGCACGGCCGAGGCGGTCCTCTCCCCAGGGGGCAGCACCACGGTCCGCGTCCCCGACGGCATGCGCGTCCCCGGCGGCGCGGCCACCTGGACCCTGAGCACGACCGTCGCCGGTGAGACCTTCCGCACCACGGTGCCCGCGGGTTCGTTCGGCGGGGCGGACTGCTACGACCCGTCGTGGGACGTCACCACGTCCGCCACGACGGTCAACGTCGACGGCAAGGTCGTGGTGCGCGGCAAGATCACGAACGCCACGTCCGAGCCGATGCAGGTCGGGATGTCGGCCGCCGGATCGAACGCCGACGCCGTGCTGCTGGCGGCGGGCTCCTCGACGACGCTGTCCGTCGCGACCGGTCGGCACGAGGTCGCCGCGGGCGACGCCGTGTTCTCGCTGTACCGATGGGTGGCTGACACGGACGGCGACGAGCCGTCGCAGGGCGTCGTCCCGTCCGTCGCGCCCCGCGCTCCCTTCGAGGCCGCCACGATCGCCCCGGCGACGTCCCCGGCGGTCGCCGCGGGCGAATGCCGCTACGACGCCGACGCCGAGAGCTCACGGCGCCTGTACTCCGTCCCCCTGGACAACGGGGGCTCCACGCTGCCCGTGACGTTCGTCGTACGGGCCGGGGACCGGTCCGAGACCGTCACGCTGGCACCGGGCGCCTCGACGACCGTCGATATCGACGTGCCGTGGAGCGCCGGTACCGGGACGGTCACGGCGGACGGTCGCCGGATCGCCACCCTCGAGGTCGGGTTCGACTCCTGCGCCGGCGCGCTGGTGTGGCCCGCCGAGGTCGAGGTCGAGGCGGCCCCGCGCTGCGAGGGCGGCGTCGCGTCGCTGGTGGTGGACGTCGCGAACGGCGGGGCACGGTCCTGGCACGCCGAGCTGGTCCGCCGCGGCACGGTGGTGGGCAGCCAGGACGTGGCGGCCTCGTCGTCGGCACGGATCGTCGTCGACGAGGGCTCGTGGCGCCTGCGGTCCGGTACGGCGACCCTCCGCCTGACGCGAACCGTCGAGGGCACCGTCCGGACGGTCGAGCAGGACGTCGCCTACGAGGGCATCCGCTGCGTGGTGCGCGCCCCCTCGGCCACGCTCGACCTCGGCGCGGTCGAGATGGACCGCCACGGCAGCTATGTGACGTCGTGGCGCACCGCGCGGGTGGTGCTCGACAACACCGGGTCGACCGTCCCCGTGAAGTTCCACGTCGAGGGGCCGCAGGGCCGTGACCGGCACGTCACCGTCCCCGCCGGGGAGACGTCGTCGCTCAAGGCCCGGCGGGTCGACGGTCGCCTCGGCCACACGTGGTCGGTGAGCGCCCGCCGCTGGTCGACGACCCTGACGGTGGACCGCTTCACCGCCGCGGAGGCCGGCTGGTGCGGCGAGCGCGTCGCCTGGGGCGAGAAGTACAGCGTGGGCGACGTCCGCTCCTGGAACGGGTTCGCCTTCACGTACGTCGGGCGGGCCTCGGACGGTGAGGGCCACGGCGCTGACGTCGCAGGGCGTGGCGGACGGGGGGCCGACAGCAGGAACGCCGCGGCCGACCGTGGCGGCCACCGCGACCACAGCGACCACAGCCACGGTGGCTGGACCGGTCGCTGGTCGCACTGGGAGAAGATCGGCCTGTGCGAGTACGCCTGAGCCGGTAGGGCCGGGTCGCTCGAGCGACGCCGGGGGCCTGCGTCAGACGATGCCGTAGAGGCGGTCCCCGGCGTCGCCCAGGCCGGGCACGATGTACTTGTTCTCGTCGAGGCGCTCGTCGACGGACGCCACGACGACCTGCACGTCGGCGCGGGACCCCACGGCCTCCTCGACGACCTTGAGGCCCTCGGGGGCGGCGAGCAGGCACACCGCGGTGACGTCGCGGGCGCCGCGCTGCAGCACGTAGTCGATGGCCGCGACGAGCGTGCCGCCCGTGGCGAGCATGGGGTCGAGCAGGAACACCTGGCGGCCGTCGAGGTCGTCGGGCAGCCGCTCGGCGTACGTGACGGCCTCGTAGGTGGTCTCGTCGCGCTGCAGCCCCAGGAACCCGACCTCCGCCGTCGGGAGCAGCCGCGTCATGCCGTCGAGCATGCCCAGCCCCGCGCGCAGGATCGGGATGACGATCGGGCTGGGGGAGCTGAGCTGCACGCCGGTGGTCGTGGTGACCGGGGTGCGGATCTCCTTGGGCTGCGTGCGCACGTGGCGGGTCGCCTCGTAGGCCAGGAGGGTGACGAGCTCGTCCACCAGCTGACGGAACGTCGCCGACGGGGTGGACTCGTCGCGCAGGACGGAGAGCTTGTGGGCCACCAGCGGGTGGTCGGCGACGTGGAGATGCATGGGGCCAACGGTACCTGCGCGCCGTCGGCCGCCAGCAGTTGTCAGGCCCTCGTGCACGGATACGCGCGTGTGGTGCTGACAACTGGGGGCGGGTGGGAGTTGTCAGGGCCACGTGTCTCTATACGCTGTCGTGAGCCTGACACGTGTGGAGGGGTGTGATGGGGGTCGACGACGGCGGTGCCGCGCGTGGCCTGGGCCTGCCCTGGGCGCAGGGCGAGTTCCCGCCCGCCACCGTGAGCGGGCGCCGCCAGGTGTGGGAGTCCCTCATGGGGCTGGCGCTGCACGAGGCGTCGCACGCGCTGGCCAGCGACGACGTCCCGGTGGGCGCGCTCGTCGTCGACGCGGACGGCCGCCTCGTCGGCACGGGCCGCAACCGGCGGGAGGAGACGGGCGACCCGACGGCGCACGCCGAGGTGCTGGCCCTGCGCCAGGCCGCGGCGACGCGCGGCGAGTGGCGGCTCGAGGGGTGCACGCTGGTCGTCACGCTGGAGCCGTGCGTCATGTGCGCGGGGGCGCTCGTCGCGGCGCGCGTGCGGCGGCTGGTCATCGGCGCCTGGGACCCCAAGGCGGGCGCCACCGGCTCCGTCTGGGACCTCGTGCGCGACCAGCGCGCGAACCACGCCGTCGAGGTCGTCGCCGGAATTCGTGAGGACGAGTGCGGGCAGATCCTGCGAGACTTCTTCGAGTCCCGCCGCTGACCCGGCATCCGCCCACGAACGGACGACGATGACCGCTCCCACGCTCGACGACTACGCCCGGCAGAGCCACTACTCCGACCCGGGCGCGCACCAGGACCTGCTGCGCGCCGTCGCTCCCACCCCCGCGGCCACGGGCGCCGCCGCCTGCGCGACGATCGTGCACTACCGCGCCGACGCCCCCACCCTCACCGAGGCGCAGCGCGTCGACATCGACCAGCGGTGGCTCGCGACGATCCTGGACACCGCCGTCACGCGCAGGCCCGGGCCGCTCGACGCGCCCCGCGACCTGCCGGAGCAGGTCGCCGGCTGCTGCCGTGACCACACGCTCTTCTCGCTGGGCGTGCTGCGCGCCCACGGCGTGCCGGCGCGGTCGCGCATCGGGTTCGCCGGCTACTTCAACCCGCCGTTCTTCAACGACCACGTCGTCGTCGAGCACTGGGACTCACGTGCCGCGCGCTGGGTGCGCTGGGACCCGGAGCTGACCCCGGACGGCACGTGGGACTTCGACGTCCGTGACATGCCCACCGGGTCGGCGTCGCCGTTCCCCACCGCCGCCGAGGTGTGGCGGTCGATCCGCGCCGGGGAGGTGGACCCGGCGTCCTACGGCGTCTCCCCGGAGTGGCCCGAGCTGGGTGGCAAGGCCTTCGTGCGCAGCTACGTCATGCTCGAGGTGGCGCACCGGATGCGCGACGAGGTGCTGCTCTGGGACGTCTGGGGAGCGCTGCCGGACCACCCGGGCCTCGTGGCACTCGCGGCCGGGTCGCCGCCTGGCCACGTGCCCCTGGTCCCCATGTCCGACGACGCCTGGGACGCCCTCGCCGACGCGCTCGCCGCCCTGCTCGTGGCCGCGGACGCGGGGGACTCCGACGCCGAGGCCACGCTGGCGGAGCGCTACGCCGCCGGTCTCGGTCCGCGCGGCTCCGTGGCGACGCTGTCGCCCATGGGCCGGATCGGGATCACGGACCTGCGCGAGCGGAGCACGCGCTGGGCGAGCACGCCCGCCTGATCGCCGTCCCGCGCCCGGACCACGCGTCAGAGGGCAGCGACGCGGACGCCGAACACCTCGCGCAGCGCCCGCCGGGCGGCGTGCCAGCCGCTCATGCCGTGCACGCCCGGCCCCGGGGCGGTGGACGACGAGCACAGGTACACCCCGCCCGCGCCGACGCGGTACGGGTTCGCCGTCGGGGTGGGGCGGGCGACGATCTGCCACAGCGTCGCGGCGC
This sequence comes from Isoptericola luteus, assembly GCF_020297055.1. Taxonomy (GTDB): domain Bacteria; phylum Actinomycetota; class Actinomycetes; order Actinomycetales; family Cellulomonadaceae; genus Isoptericola; species Isoptericola luteus. The sequence continues at coordinate 49,617 of NZ_JAIXCQ010000009.1, forward strand.
CGGCCGCGATGTCGCCGCCCACGTAGTTCTCGTCGTGCTGCGCCATCTGCGCGGCGGGGATGCCGCGGGCACCGACGACGACGTCCTGGAAGCCGGGTGCGTAGCGCTCGATCTGGGCGGTGACGGCCTCGGTGGGGTCGACGGTCGAGCCCGCCGGGACGTGCGCGTACGTCCACAGGGGCCGCAGCTCGCCGTCGCCGGTCGTGCGCCGGCGGGTCTCGTCGGTCACGCTCGGGTCGCTCACCAGGCACATCGGCCGTTCGGCGTGCCGCCCGGCGGCGACGGCCGCCTCGGCGGCCGCCATCTCGGCGCGGGTGCCGCCCACGTGCACGGTGCCGGCCCGCCCTACCTCCGGGTCGGCCCACGGGACCGGCCCGGAGAGCACGAAGTCGACCTTGGCGGCGGCGTTGCCGTACCGGAACCGGCCCAGGCCGCGGCGTACCGACGGCGACAGCGACGGCCCGACGACGTCGAGCAGCGTGCGCGGGCTGGTGTCGAACAGGACGGCGCGAGCGGGCGGGAGGTCGGCGCGGGTGCGGACCCGGTGGTTCGCCACGACGGTGCCGCCGTGCGCCTCGAGGTCCGCACGGAGCGCGGCGATGATCGCGCCGGAGCCGCCGCGGGGGACCGGCCAGCCGCCGTCGAACCCGCCCGACCCCGCCGAGATCGAGGTACCCGTCGCCGACAGCGACGGCAGCCTGGTGATGGTGTGCGCGGCGACGCCGGTGAGCAGCGCCCCGCCGTCGCCGGTGAACCGGGCGTCCCACGCGCCCGTGCCCTGCTCGACCATGCCGAGGGCGAACCGGGCCGCCGCCACCGCGGCGCGCACAGGGAAGCGTGCGTCGAGCACGCCGGGCGGCAGCGAGCGCTTGTCACCCAGGGCGGCGGCGACCACCGCCTCCCACTGCTCGGCGAGCGGGCCGAGCAGCGACCGCCATGCCGCACCGTCCGGGCCGAGCCGGTCGGCCGTGCGAACCAGGTCCCGGTACGCGACGGCGGCGCGTCCCCCCGGCAGGGGCTGGGCGTACGACACCTCGGGGGTGAGCAGCTCCACGCCGTGCGCGGGCAGGTCGAACGCGCGGAAGAACGGCGACGCCCAGGCCATCGGGTGGACGCCGGAGCAGACGTCGTGGGGGAGGTCGCCGGGGAGCCCGGCGAGGAGGTCGCCGTCGTCCCCGGCGTGCAGCGTGCGGGCGCCCCCGCCGGCAGTCCCGTTCGCCTCCAGCACCGTGACCGACAGGCCGGCGCGGGCCAGCGTCACGGCTGCCGCCAGGCCGTTCGGCCCGGAGCCGACCACCACGGCGTCGTCCACCGGGACCTCCCTCGTTCGTGCGGGCTCCGGACGGCGTCGTGCTGCGCGCAGGCGTCGCCCCGTCCTGTCACTCTGGCACAGCCCGGCGCGTCGGCAGGCCCGATCCGGTGCTCGGCCGGGTGGGGCGACGGTGGCTTCGGTCGGGTGATCCCTACCCGCATCTCGTGGGCAACCTTCCTGCCGCGAGCGGTGCCCCGCGGCCTAGGGTCGATGACGTGACCACCAGTCCCGCCTCCAGTCTCGAGGCCACCATCGCCCCCGCGCTCGTCGTACCGGGTGCGCTCCGGCGTGCACCGCTCGCCCCGGCGACGGCGTCGGCATGGGCGCAGGCCGCCACCGCCTGGGTGTGGCTCCTGTGCGTCAGCATCGTCACCTGGATCGCCGTCCCGTTGTCCGCGGGGTTCGTGCTCGTCTTCGGGATCGGCCTGCTCGGCCTCGTCGTGTGCCTGCTCGCCGCCCGCGGGTTCGCCGCGGCGGAGCGCTCGCGGATCGCGCTGCAGACCGGCGCGGTGATCCCCTCGCCGGAGCCGCGCCGCCTGCCGGCGCGGGACCCGGAGTCCGGCAGGCGCCGGTTCTGGGCATCCCTGGGGAGCGTCCTGGGCGACGCACGGGCCTGGGCGGCGGTGGCGTACGCCGTCGTCGGCGCGCTGTTCGCCTCCCTCGTCCTGACGCTCGCGGCGGCCTGCGCGGGCGGCGCGATCGCGGCGGTGATCTTCGCCGTCGTCGGCCACGAGAGCAGCTTCGCCGCGAACGCGCTCCAGGCGGTGCCGTGGCCGCTCGTCGTGGCCGGGAGCCTCCTGGTCGCGGTCGTGATGGTCTGGGCCTCCGCCCTCGTGGTGCAGGGCGGCACGCTGCTCCAGGTCCGTCTGGCCGGCGCGCTCCTCGGGCCGTCGTCGGCGGCGCGGGCCCGAGCCCGGGCCCAGGCCGCGGAGCAGGAGGCCCGGGTGGCCGAGCGGGACGCGCGCTCCGCCCGCGAGCGCGCGGTCGTGCTCACCCAGACGCGCTCGCAGGCCGTCAGCGCGGCCGACACCGAGCGCCGTCGCATCGAACGTGACCTGCACGACGGCGCCCAGCAGCGTCTCGTCGCGCTCGGCGTCGAGCTCGGGGTGGCGCGCCGTGCCGCGGACCGGGACCCCGCCGCCGCGGCGGCCGCGCTGGAGCACGCGCACGGCGAGGTCAAGGAGACCCTTGCCGAGCTGCGCGACCTCGTGCGCGGCATCCACCCGGCCGTGCTGTCCGACCGCGGGCTGGACGCGGCGCTCTCGGCGCTCGCCGCCCGCAGCCCGGTGCCCGTGCAGGTCGAGGCGGACGACGGGCTGGAGGCGGCCGACCCGGCCGCGCAGGCCGCCGCCTACTTCGTCGTCGCCGAGGCCCTGACCAACGTGGCCAAGCACGCAGAGGCGACGTCCGTCCACGTGCACGCCTCGATCGTCGAGAGGGCCGAGGCCGGGGCCGTCGACGGAGCCCGCCTGCGGGTCGTCGTCACCGACGACGGTCGCGGCGGCGCGGAGCCTGCCCCGGGCAGCGGCCTCGCCGGCCTGCGCGGCCGAGTGGCCGCGCTCGACGGATCCTTCGACCTCACCAGCCCGCCCGGCGCGGGCACCCGACTCACCGTGGAGGTGCCGTGCGCATCGTGATCGCGGAGGATTCCGTCCTCCTCCTGGACGGCCTGTCCCGGCTGCTGGCCGCCGAAGGGCACCAGGTGACGGGCTACCGCACCGCCGACGCCCTGGTCGCGGCGATGTCCCGGCCGGGCGCCGAGATCCCGGACCTGCTCGTGACCGACGTGCGGATGCCGCCGTCGCACACCGACGAGGGTCTGCGGGCCGCGCTGCACCTGCGCAGCGTGCACCCGGACCTGCCGGTGCTCGTGCTCTCCCAGTACGTGGAGCAGCGGTACGCGTCCGAGCTCCTCGCGCGGGGGGCCAGCGGGCTCGGGTACGTCCTCAAGGACAGGATCGCCGACGTCGACACCTTCCTCGACGCGGTCGAGCGTGTCGCCGGTGGCGGCACCGTCGTCGACCCGGAGGTGGTCACGCAGGTCATCGCCCGCAGCCGCCGCACCGACCTCGACGACCTCACCCGGCGTGAGCGCGAGGTGCTGGCGCTCATGGCCGAGGGGCGCTCGAACACCGCCATCGCGGACCGTCTCGTCGTCGGGATGGCCGCCGTCGAGAAGCACGTCACCAGCATTCTGACCAAGCTCGGGCTGCCGCCCGACGCCGACGCCAACCGCCGCGTCCTCGCGGTGCTGCGTTGGCTTGACGAGAACGGAGCTCGATCATGACCACCACCGAGAGTGGCTACCAGCAGGCCGCCCCCGAGCCGGGTGCCGCGCCCCCGCCGCGATCGGGGCGCAGCGCGACCGCCCGGGCGCTGATGGTGATCGGCATCGTGCTGGCCGCCCTCGTCGTCCTGCGGGTCGCGGTGCTCCTCATCGACCTCTCGCTGGTCCGCACGACGACGACGCACGCGTCGTACGACGCCGTCGGCGTCGTCGAGCTCGTGGCCGACGACGACGTGACCGTCCGGGTGGCGGACGGCGCGGGCACCGTCGAGGTCGACAAGGTCGCGCGGGGCGGGTTGACCAGCCCGGTGTACCGCGTGCAGGAGTCGGGTGACCGGCTCGTCGTGACGCACGAGTGCGGCCGGTGGACCTGGTTCACGGAGTGCGGCGGCGGCCTCGACGTCACCCTGCCCGCCGACACGGAGCTGGTGGTCCGGTCCTCGAACGGGGACGTCCGGGCGTCCGGCGTCGCGGGGGACGTCGACCTGACGTCGTCCAACGGCGACGTGGAGGCCGCGTCGATCGGCGGGCGGCTGGACGTGTACTCCAGCAACGGCGATGTCGTCGTCGACCAGGCCGGCGGCGACACCGAGGCGCGGTCGTCCAACGGCGACGTCGAGGTGTCCGACGTGGGCGGGTCGCTCGTGGTCGACTCGAGCAACGGGCGCGTCGATGTCGTGAGCGTGGCGGGGTCGGTGGTCGCGGAGTCCAGCAACGGCCGGGTCGACGTCGCCGACGCGGCCGGGGACGTGCGCGCGACCTCGAGCAACGGGGACGTCACCGTGACCGGCGACGGGGAGCCGGTGCGGCTCCTCATCAACACGTCGAACGGGAACCAGACGATCGAGGGCGCCACCGACCCCGACGCCGACCGCACCGTCGAGATCCGCTCGTCGAACGGGGACGTGTCCTACCTGGTCCGCTGACCCGCCTCACCTCGTGTGCCGAGCACGCGGCCGGCGTCGCCATGGCTCCCCATGGTGACGCCGGCCGCGCGTTCGGCACGGGTGCGCTCAGGTGCGCTCAGGTGCGCTCAGAGCCGGTCGGCCAGGGTGGACAGCGTGGCGGAGACGCCGTCGTCGATCTTGAGGGTGGCCAGCGGGTCGCCGCGCGTCTCGCCGCGGTTGACGATGACGACGGGCTTGCCCGCCTTGGCGGCGTGCCGCACGAACCGCAGCCCGCTCAGCACGGTGAGCGACGTGCCCGCGACGAGCAGGGCGTCGGCGTCGTCGACCAGCGCATAGGCGCGTGCCACGCGCTCGCGCGGCACGTTCTCGCCGAAGTAGACGATCTCCGGCTTGAGCACCCCGCCGCAGAACTCGCACGGCGCCGGGCGGAAGTGCGCCGTCTGCGAGATGACGGCGTCGGCGTCCGGCGCCGTCTCGATGTCGGCCACCGTGGCGCCCTCGGCGAGCACCGAGTCGACGAAGCCGGGGTTGAGCGCGTCCAGCCGCTCGGCGAGGTGCGCACGGGAGACGACGCGGCCGCACTGCAGGCAGATGACCCGGTCGTAGCGGCCGTGCAGGTCGATGACGTGGCGCGAGCCGGCGTCCTCGTGCAGCAGGTCGACGTTCTGCGTGATGACGCCCCGCACGATGCCGCGGTCCTCGAGCGCGACGAGCGCCCGGTGGCCCGCGTTCGGGTGCGTGCGGTGCACCCGCTGCCAGCCCACGTGGTTGCGGGCCCAGTAGTGCCGCCGGAACGCCTCGTCCGCGACGAACTGCTGGTACGTCATCGGCGCGCGCGGGGGAGCGTCCGGGCTGCGGTAGTCCGGGATGCCCGAGTCGGTGGAGATCCCCGCGCCCGTGAGCGCGGTGATCGTGCGGCCCGCCAGGAGCCGGACGGCGTCGTCCGCCGAGCCGTGGTGCACCACCGCGTCCGGCGGGAGCTCCCAGCGGCGGTCCTGGTACGTGGGTGCCAGCGGTCGGGGAACGGGTTGCACCCGTCGAGCCTACGACCGCCGCCCCGGTCGCGGCGGGGCGGCCGCAAACGAAGCCTGGACAGGTCACGAAACCGCATCGATCACCCGGGCATATAGGCACGACCCGCGCATCCTGGGAATATCGCGACGTGACAAGACGCCTTCGTGCCATGGTCGCCGGGATCGCGACCGCAGCCCTCCTCCTCGTGGGGCTCGTCGCGCCCGCGGGCTCGGCCACGGCCGCGGACAACACCGGCTCGTCGTCGCTCTCCTCGATCGGCCTGAAGGTCTCGTACTCGATGGACGACGTCGTCACCGGCAACCGGCCGCGCGTGGCACGGGCGTCGTTCACCTTCGACCACCCGCGGAGCACCCTCAGCCTGCGTGGTCTGCGCAGCAGCAGCGCCTACATCGTCGGTCCGGGTTCTCGGTCGGCCCAGCGCGTCCACCTCGTCAAGGACTCCGAGCACCGTGCGCACGCCGACTTCCTCCTCGACGCCAGCGACCCGGCCGGGACGTACTACCTGGCGATCGAGATCAACACGACGGTCGACGGTCAGGCGTACACGATCTTCAAGGACAGGGGCCTCAAGTTCTCGGTGAAGCGGGCCACGACGGCCACCGCGTCGTCGAAGCGCTCGGGGAGCAAGACGGTCGTGTCGGGCAGCGTCACGCGATCGCAGGCGGTGGACTATCAGACGGCCGTCGCGACGCGGCCCTTCGCCCGGGTGAAGGTCAAGCTCTACTTCGACCCCCAGGGTGCCCAGGGTGCCCGGTACAAGGCCACGGTGACGACCGGCTCGGACGGCAGGTACCGCAAGACGCTCACGTACCCGGGCAAGGGACGGTGGATCGCGAAGTACGCCGGGAGCTCGCAGTACGCGCCCTCCGGTGTCAGGACGGCCGGCGCCCGCGAGCCCGCCGTGAAGCGCACGTACATCACGAGCGACACCGCGCTCGGCACGAAGGTCACGATGAAGGTGGTCTCCCAGAACGTCGTCGCCGGCTCCCGGGGGAAGAAGATGCGGGTCGACGTCTCCTTCGCCACGAGCGGCCCTGGTTCCCTGGTGACGAGCGACCTGCATACGGTGTGCGCCACGAGCCGGATCGGCCACTACGACTGGTACTGCAGCGACCTCGTCCGGGACAGCGCGACGAGACTGCACGCGGACTTCTGGTTCGGTCCCTCCGACCCGGCCAGCGTGTACGACCTGGAGGTCTGGGGTGACCTCTGGGTCCGCGCCTCGGGGGAACGCGACTCGGTGGAGCCCCGGATGGCGCAGACGGGGAGCTTCCGCGTCACCAAGAGCACGCGGACGACGGTGCGCCTGAGCGATGCGTCGGTGCGCAAGGGCGCCACGGTGAAGGTCAAGGGGACTCTCGCGAAGCCGTCGGCGACGGACGCGAACAACGGACAGGGATGGCGCCCCACCCGCGGGCAGAGCGTGAAGATCTACTTCGACCCGAAGGGATCGGCCAAGGCCGCCTACCGGGGCACGGTCAGGGTCAGCTCGAAGGGCACGTTCAGCAAGAACTTCCGTGTGACGCGGTCCGGCACGTGGATCGTGAAGTACCCCGGGTCGGACGCCGTGCACCTGCGGGCGTCCAGCGCGAAGGTGTCCATGTCCGTCCGCTGACGCACGGCCCCCACGAGGTGCACGGCACCTCGCGGGGGTCGCGCCGCCTCGTCAGGCTGCGTCGTCGTCGGTGGTGGTCGTGCCCGACGGCACCCGGCCGCCGGCCCCCGGGCCGCGCCCGCCCGACCCGGCGCCCATGCCGCCGGCCGTGGCCACGCCCGCGGTGGCCGTGCCGACCTCGACGCCGTCGGCGTTCAGCGTGTACGGCGCGTCGTCAGTGATGCCGGGCCCGCTGTAGACGACGGACGCCGCCTGCTTCGTCAGCGTCCACGACGCGACGACGGTGCCGTCGGCGTCGGTGAGCGCGATGTCCGTGCCGGGCTCCAGGGTGGCGTCGACAGTCGCGGCGACCCAGCCCTGGGTCGACGCGTCGTCCGGTGACTCGGCCATGCCGGTCGACCCGACGGCGAGCAGCGTGCCGCCGGAGACCGTGGTGCCGCCCGCGGAGTCGAGCGCTCCGTTCCCGCTGGTGCTCGGCCCCTCGACGACGATCTCGCCGCCGCTGATGACCGTGACGCCGTTCGAGTCCAGGCCGTCGCCCTGCGCGTCCACGTGCAGCGTGCCACCGGTGACGGTCAGCGACGCGCCCTCCTCGGCAGCCATGTCGCCGCGCATCCCGCCGCCCCCCTGGGGCGCCGCGCCGTCCGCGGGCGGCGCGGGCATCTCGCCGTCGCCCGAAGCCTCGGGCACCTGCCCGTCGCCGGACGTCGCGTCGTCCTCGGTCGCGTCCCCGGTGGCGGTGTCGGTCTCGGCCTCCTTGACGGTGGCGTTCAACCCGTCGTCGATGGAGGTGATGTCGACGTCGCCGCCGGACTGCACGACGGTCGCCGCCTCGATGCCCTCCTCGGAACCGGTGACGGTCAGCGTCCCGCCGGTGACGGCGACGTCCGTGAATCCCTGGACGCCGTCCGACCCCGCCTCGACGGTCACCTCGCCGCCGGTGAGCGCGACGTACCCGGCGGTCTCGTCGTCGTCGGCGTCGGACTTGAGCCCGTCGCCGCCGGCCTCGACGTCGATCACACCGCCGGCGACGACGAGGTAGTCCTTGCCGCGCACGGCGTCGTCGGCGGCCTGGACGGTGATGTCGCCGGCGGCGATGACGAGCCCGTCCTTGCCGGTGATGCCGTCGTTCGCGTTGCCGACCACCTCGAGCGCGCCGTCTCCGGAGAGCGCCAGGTCGGCGGTGGAGTAGAGCGCTGCGTTGGCCGCGTTGTCGGACGTCGTGTCGGCGTAGGTGTCGGCGTCCTCCAGTCGGTTGGTGGACCCGCCGGCGAGGACGACGGACACCTGGTCGGCGTCCTGCACGTCGATCGCCGCGCCGGTCGAGCTCGTGATGTCCGCGCCGTCGAGCACGAGCCGCACCACGCCGTCGGCGGGTGATGCGACGACCAGCCCGCCGTCGTCGAGCGTGCCGGAGACGCGGTACGTGCCGGGCCGGGTGATGGTCACCGTGGTGCCGTCGACGGTGACGCCGTTGCCGGAGGCCGTGGCGGTGTCGCCCTCGAGGGTGATCGCGACCTCCTCCGAGGCCTCCCAGGTGGCGTCGGCCAGCGCCGCCGTCTCGGCCGACGAGAGGTTCTCGGCGAGCACCTCCTCGGCGCCGAGGCCGGAGTTGTCGATCGCGACGGTCGAGGACGACGCCTCGCCGGACGACGTGCCGGACGTGCCGGCGTCGCACGCGGCGACGGCGCCGACGACCAGGGTGCCGGCGGCCGCGAGCGCGAGGGCTCGGGCCCTCAGGGTGCGGGTGGGGAAGATGCGCATGGGTGGTCCTTTCGGGTGGTGACGTGTGGCGGGGGTGTCAGGCCGCGGCGCACAGGCGCTCGCGGCGCAGCCGGCGCCAGGGATGGTCGGGCAGGTCGGGCCGCAGCGTGGCGAGCCCGGTGGCGTACTTGGAGATGCGGTCGGGCCGGTGCCCGGCCCGCCACAGGGCGCGGTCGGCGGACGACGGCGCGGTCCCGGCCTTCGTCTCGACGACGACGAGATTGCCGACGTGGGCGTCCGCGTCCCCTCCGGGGTGCGTGGTCGCGTGCCGCCACTGCAGCCCGGTGTCGAGGGTCATGCGGGCGTCGGGCAGCAGCACGGTGGTGCGGCGGTAGCGCGAGCGGAGCACGGGCGCGAGCTGGGCGGACGGCGGGACGTCGAGCCCTGCGGCCGCGAGCCGGCCGTCGACGAACTCGGCGCCGTCGTCCGCCAGGGGCGCCGCGAGCGCCCAGGGGCACCGCTCCTTGACGGTGACCCCGCGGGCCGCGCGCGTCTTGACCTCGAGGAACGTGGTGCCGCCGGTGTCGACGTAGGTGCGCGTGCGCACCTTGAACCGGCGCCGTCGGCGCAGCGCGGCCAGGCGGAACGTCAGCAGGTCGGGCGTGTCGTAGTAGGTCGAGGCGTAGGTGAACGCACGGTCGCCGTCGATCTCCAGGACGCGGGCCGGGCCCTGCGTGGTGAGCGTCGTCAGCAGCGCCGTGACCTCGTCGGGGGTGAGCACGTACTTGCGGTCCACCCGGGTCTGCAGGGCGGCGGTGGCGTCGAGCTCGGCGAGGTCGACGGACCCGCTCCCGGCCAGGCCGCGCGCGACGACGTGCTCGGCGAGGGCGCTCATCGGGCCACCGCCAGGGCGGGCGCCTGCGCGGCGGGCGCGGGCGAGGTGCGGGAGGCGTCGCGCGGCAGCTCGTAGCGCACCTCGACGCGGGTGGTGTCGTCCGCGAGGTCCAGCTCCTGCACGCTCACGGCGCGCACGCGGCCGCCGAGCAGCTCCTCGAGCCAGGTGGTGAGCTCGGCGCGGTCGGTGACCGCGCGGTCGAGGACGATCGTCTGGCTGGCGTGCCGGGCGAGAAGGCGGGGGTGGTCGGCGACGGCGATGACGGCGAGGATGAGCGCGGACCCGGCGAGGCCGAGCCAGCCGGCCGACGTGCCGAGCCCGCCCAGGAGACCGAGGGCCAGGGCCGCGAAGTAGTACGCGACCTCGCGCTGCGAGAGCTCGTTGGACCGCAGCCGGATGATCGACAGCACGCCGAAGAGCCCGAGGCCGAGCCCCGCGGCGATCGAGCCGGCCGACAGGACCGCGGACACGGCGAGGACGCCGACGTTGACCCCGAGGTAGGCGACGACGAGGTCGCGCCGACGGTGGCGGGGGAAGTAGAGGGCGAAGGTCAGGATCGACACGGCGACGAGGTCGACGGCGTAGAGGACGACGGGCGGCATGAGGGCTCCGGGGTGTGGTGGCCGTCCTGGTGCTGCGAGACGGCGGTGCGATCGGTGGGCCCCTAGTGGACATCTGTTGTTTACCGAATCGCTGGGGTACGCCTGGGGCTTGCCTGGGACCGGGAGCGCGCGGCGAGGTTGCCGGGTCTGGTCCGACGTGCCTGCTCACGGTATTGTGCAGGAGCCCGTACAAACCGGTCCCGGGTGCGCCGCACCCGGAGGAAGCAACGAGGCTCCTCCATGAGACACCGACCCGCCCGACCCGCCCACCTCCGACCGGCCGCGGCCACCACGGCCACCGTGGCCGTCGTCGCGGCCGCCGCGCTCGCCCTCTCGGCAGGGACCGCCGTCGCCACGCCCGACGACGCGAGCCCGGCCCCCGACGCCGACGGCGTCAACGGCTACACGACGCTCGGCTACTTCCCCGCCTGGGGACCCGGCGACACGCACGACTACGAGGTCGCCGACCTCCACCGGACCGGCGCCGCCGCAGACCTCACGCACCTCACCTACGCGTTCGGCAACGTCACGTCCGACCTCGTGTGCGACATCACCGACGCCACCGGGCCGGAAGGACCCGAGGGCGACCCGGAGAACGACTACCTCCGCCTCGTCGGGGCACAGGACTCCGTCGACGGCGTCGCCGACACCGCCGACCAGGCGCTCGCCGGCAACTTCAACCAGCTGCGCAAGCTCAAGGAGCTCCACCCCGACCTGTCGGTGATGATCTCGCTCGGCGGCTGGACCTGGTCCGACAACTTCGCCGAGGCCACGCTCACCCCCGAGCGTCGCGAGCGCCTCGTCGAGTCGTGCGTGGACCTCTACCTCGACGGCAACCTGCCCGTCGTGGGCGAGCAGGGCGGGGCCGGCGCCGCCGCCGGGATCTTCGACGGCTTCGACATCGACTGGGAGTGGCCCGCGGCGACCGGCGAGCACCCGGCACCGCACCCCGACGTGGAGAAGGAGAACTTCCTCGCGTTCATGGAGCTGCTGCGCGCCGAGCTCGACGAACGCACCGCCGCCACCGGCGACGAATACCTGCTCACCGGCTTCGCCCCCGCGGGCTGGGCGCCCCGCACCGACGGCGGCTGGGTCGACCCGCGGCTCGCCGCCGTCGTCGACTTCCTCAACGTGCAGGGATACGACTACCACGGCACGTGGGTGACGGACCGCACCGGCCACCAGGGCAACCTGCACCCCTACTCCTGGCCCGACGCGCCCGACCAGGACGCCAACTGGGGCCTCGCCGCCGACGGCCTGCTCGGCGCCTACCGCGCCGCCGGCTACCGCGACGACCAGCTCGTGCTCGGCCTCGCGGCCTACGGGCAGGGCTGGTCCGGCGTCGACGACCCGACCCCCGGCGCGCCGGCCGAGGCCGCCGTCGGGATCAAGAACTACTCCGAGCTGCGCACCCTGGGCACCGAGTACTACGACGAGACCGCTGTCGCCGGCTACCGCTGGGACGGCGACCAGTGGTGGAGCCTCGACACCCCGCGCTCCGTGACCGCCAAGGCCGAGTGGGTCGCCCAGAACGGGTACGGCGGCGCCTACTTCTGGGACATCGCCGGCGACTACCGCAACGAGCTCGGGTCGGCGCTCGCGGACACGCTGCGCGCGGCCGCGCCCGGCCCCCTCGTCGAGGGTGACGGGGCCGACCCCTGGTACGCGTCGGGCGTCTACACGTCCGGCGACGTCGTCGCGCACGACGGCGTGGAGTACCGCGCCCGGTGGTGGACCCGGAACCAGGAGCCGGGCGACCGGCACGGACCGTGGCAGGAGATCGGTCCGCGCGGCACCGAGCCCGCCGGCGCGGCGGCCGAGTGCGGCCCGTCGTGGTCCGCGGACGCCGTCTACCGCACGGGAGACGTCGTCTCCCGGGCCGGGGTGAACCACACGGCAATGTGGCACTCCCGGGGCGGCAGCCTGCCCGGCGTCACCACCTGGGACGCCTGGGACGCGGGGGCGCCCTGCGCCTGAGCCCGCTGACCGGCACGACGCACGACGAAGCCCGTCCCTCGGCCGCGAGGGGCGGGCGTCGTCGTGCCGCGGGGGACGATTTCGAGTCTGCCGTTCCATTGGGTATCCTCGGACGGCCGGTTCCTCCGGCAGAGGTAGCGTGTCCGAGCGGCCTAAGGAGCACGCCTCGAAAGCGTGTGTGGGTGAAAGTCCACCGTGGGTTCAAATCCCACCGCTACCGCCACCCGAAGGGCCCCACCCGCAGAATCATGCGGCTGTGGGGTCCTTCGTCGTTTCCCGTACTCCCTTTTCACTCCGTTTTCCCTTCCGGGACGCCCGGCGTCGACGCCTGGGTGACGAGCTGGTCGATCACCGTCCGCAGGTCCGGGGCGACGTGGGTCCGCTTCACGTAGTGCCGCACCGTGGTGCCCTCATCGGCGTGGCCGAGCAGCGCGGTCGCGTTGGCGATGGTGGTCGAGTTGGCGACCTGGGTGGCGACGGTGCGGCGGAAGTCGTGCGGCATGACCTTGGTGCCGATGGCGGCCTGGGCGTCGCGGAGCTGGTCGCGGATACGGCTCGGTGCGCGCGGCGTGGCATTGGTCGACGGGAACACGAGGTCGTCGGGTCCGCCGTCGAGCCCGAGGTCCAGCGCCTCGGTGAGGGCGGCGACGACGAAGGCCGGCAGTGTGATGGTGCGCCTCGACGTGTCCGACTTGGGCTTGGACTGCCGCAGCAGCCGGCCCTCGACGCGGACGATGGTGCCCGTCACGGTGAGCGTCGGGATCAGAGCCTCGAGGTCGAGGTCCGCCTCCCGCAGCGCCAGGCACTCACCGATGCGCAGGCCGGTACCGAGCATCGTGTCCACGATCTGCGGCAGCAGCGTGATGTTGCGCCGACCGCGGGGGAGCGCGGGACGGTCCTCCCACTCCCGGACGGCTTTCCGCAGCAGGGCGATGTCCTCCAGCCCAAGGGCACGGACCTCCTCCCGACGCGGCTTGCGCACCGTCACGGCGTCCCGCACCGGGTTGAACGGCGCCGCCCCGTAACGGACGCACATCATCATCACCTGCGACAGCACGTTCCGGGCCTGCCGGGCGGTGTCGAACTTCCGCGCCGCGCTCAGCGCCATGAGCACCCGATTCACCGCGACCGGAGTCACCTCCCGCACCCGCAGCGCGCCGAACGCCGGACGCAGGTCCCGCTCCAGCACCCCGAGATACGTCGCGAGCGACTGCGGCGTGATCTGCCCCTCGACCCGCTTCTCTGACACCCACTGGTCGAAGACGACCGTCATCCGGGACTCCTGCGTGATGGCGGCGCCACCGCTGGTCGTACCGTCCGTGCTCGAACGGTGCAGCTTGTCCTCCAAGCGACGTTGCGCAGCAGCACCGGACGGCCCGCGGGCCTCGTACTTGTGGAGCACGCCCGCAAAGTCGCGGTACAGCGCCTGCGCCCGCCAGACGCCGGGGGAGATCTCACGGCGGCGGATCTGCCCCCAGCGTCCTGGCTCGATGGGCTTGCGAGGCATCGGTCAGCCCGCCGCATGGTCGTCGGTGACGCGATCCAGCCACGCCTCGACGTCGTCGGGGCGGTATCGCAGCCGGGCGCCGACGCGGACCACGTTCGGCCCACCGCCGCGGCTCGACCACGCGTACACGCAGTGCAGGCTCACGCCCAGGTACTCGGCCAGCTCGTCCGGCGTCATCAGGCGACGCCGGTTGGTCGTCCGGTCCATCGGGTTCACGCTCGTGGTGCTCATTGCAGTTCCCTCCCGTGTCCGTTCTTCTGTCCCTCGTCGTTGTGGGTCATGCGGTACGGCTTGCCTTCCACTGTGCGTACTCGCGGGCACGGGCGGCAGCGGCGTCGGCGAGGGCCTTGTCCCCGGGGTTGGTCCAGCCGGTGCCTGCGTAGGTCCAGTGCCCGATGACGAGCGTGGTGTCTTCGTCGTCGGCGAGCAGGCGGTTCTCGAGGTCGGCGGTGTCCATCGCGGTGCCGTCGCGGTCCGCGTCGGTCTTGAGCTTCTGGAACCTGGCGCGGGCTCGGCGGAGCCTGCCGAGGGGGATGGAGTAGCGCCGGGACTTGCTGGAGAAGTGGCCGCGAAAGCCGAGCATGTGCGCCCACTTGGTCAGCAGCCGGTACGGGCTGTCGGCGCACTGCCCGCACAGGCAGCCGTCATCGTCCTCGGGGTCGGGGCCGCCGAGCCCACGGCAGGCGGTGCGGGCGCGTTCGGCGAGCCAGCGGCAGGTGCGGATGAGGCGCTGGTGGTGCGGTCGCGGCGCGGACGGGTCGGTGCCGGTGCCCTTGGTGGAGTACTTGGCGAGGTAGCCGGCCACCTGCTCGGGACGCAGGTCGTCGGTGCCGTCGTCGTTGTCCGGCACGCCAGAGCGCACACACCGCACGTCGAGCTGCTTACCGAAGCGCAGCACACGCGGGACGTCGCCACCGTCGACCGGGGGAGCGGTCACCACGACAGAGCGAGCAGCGTCCTTCGCAGCCTGCGCCAGGGACTCGCCATCCAGGGGCGCGGGGGACCCGGGGCCGTCGGGTCCGTCGAGGCGGATGAGGGCGTGGAAGTGCACGAGGCCGCGCACCTGGTACTCGGCGACCTTGGCGAACTGCACCGAAGCCACGTCGCGCAGGGTGGACTCGCGGACACCGAGGCGGTCGGCGACCTGGCGGCGCAGGGCGATGGTGAAGCGGCGCCACAGCTCGGGGGCGTGCCACTGCCACACGACGGCGGAGTGCCAGTCGTAGCAGCCCTCGCACAGCGGCCCGCCCACGAGGGGATCGGTGTCGGAGTGCTGAGCGGTGCACGAACGGGGACGGCCATGCGGGCAGGTGCCCGTGCCGTGGGGGCGGCAGCGTCCGCCACCGTGCTTGCCCCCGGTGCCGTGGACATGCCCAAACGACGGCGCGGTGAGGGTCGAGAACACGAGCGGGTTGTCCGCGACCTCGGCGGGGACGGTCTTGCCGCCCAGCAGGCCGGCACGGATCATCTCGAACGTGTCGCGGGCATAGACGCGAGAGCAGGCAGGGCAGACCGACTCGCGCCGGTTGCCGCACGCCCGGTACAGGGTGCCGAGCGGGGCGTCGGTAGAGCTGAACTGCGACAGCACCTCACCCGTCGCCGCGTCGATCGTGGTCGAGGAACCTTGCAGCCGGATGGGGTGCGAGCAGTAGCCGGTGCGGGCAGCAGCATCGGCGAAGGCGCCCGTCGTGCGGTCGCGCAGGCGGGCCACGATTCCCGCAGCTTGCGCGTCGGTGAGGTCGGCCAGGTCGAGGGGGACTTCGGGGGAGTGTCCCCAGAAGCCCTCAGCCGTCGCTGTGGCCGCGTTCATCAGGCGACCTCGGCGTCCCGCTCGACGGTCGACCTGCGAGGGGATCGCTTGCGCGGCGTGCGCGGACGCGGCGCCGTCTCGACTGGCTCGCCCGGAGCCTCCGCCGGGACGTCGTCGCCCGCAGGGGAGTCCGCCTCGGATCGCGTGGGCAGCGGCGGTGCGGGCGGTGCGGGAAAGGTGGCGGCGACCATGCGGATGAAGTCGTCGGCCCAGTAGTCCGCGCGCACGCGCTCGACGTGGCCGTCGTCCCCGACGACGTAGCCGGCGCCGGGCATCGTGGTCGCGACGTGGTGGGCGGGCGCAGCCGAGGCCATGCCCTCTCCGAGGACCATGCGCGTCTCGGCCGCCGATGCGAGGCGCAGCGCGACGGTCTGGGTGAACAGATCCCGCATGCCCACGGTCTCCTTGCGCGGGTCCTGCACGAACGCGACGACCATGACCCCGAACGCACGCCCTTGGGTCAGGATCAGCTTCAACAGGGTCGCGGCCTCGTTGACGACGTCCTTGGAGGCGTAGGCGGTCAGCACGGCGAGCTCGTCGATCATCAGCACGTGGACGGGATCGCCCGGTGAAGGGGTGAACGTGCGCGACAGGCCACGCATGAGGCTCTGCCGGTGGACGATCACGCGGTGCAAGTCGCCGAGGAGCCGGACCGCGTCTGGCTCGTTCATGGCAACGTGGGAGAACATCGGCGCCCCGACGGAGACCTCGACGCCGCCCTTGAGGTCGACGCCCCACAGCTGCACCATCCCGGCGTGCGAGGCCGGGGCGAGGTTCCCGGCGATGCCCCAGAAGATCGACCCCTTCCCTGATCCGGAGCGGCCGACGACGAGGGTGTGCCGGGCCGTGAGGTCGAGGCGCCACGGTGACCCGTCGGAGGTGCGCCCGAGAGTGACCGCGCCAGTCTCGATCGCGGACGGGATCACGGGCAGGGCCGGCACGTGCAGCAGCTCGCGCATCGTGAGCGTCAGTTCGAGCCAGCCGCCGCCGATCCGGCGAGTCTCGACCGCCTCGGCACCGACCGACGTCGCGATGGCCTCGGCTGCGGCGGCGACGTCGTCGACGGTGTGCCCGACGCGGGCGCGGACCCGGAAGGTGAGCGTGTTCCCGGAGGTGCGCACACGCCGCAGGCGGGGGATCACCCGTGCCCCGTCGTCGGAGTCCGAGGTCGCCAGGCCACAGCGGTCGGCGATCGTCGACCACCGCTTGCGCAGGTGACGACGCCACCCGCGACGCCGGATCGGCCCGCCAAGCACCGCCTCGTACGTGAGGGGGTGTGCGACGGCCCAGACCGCGCGCAGCAGGCAGAACGCCGGGACGCACCACAAGACCGCGTAGCCGGCGAGGTGGTGGTCGAGGATCAGTAGGACGTTGCCCAGCACGACGCAGGCCAGCAGCAGCCGCCAGGACCGCAGCGTCCACCAGACCAGGTGCCACACCGCCCCGGCGACCGTCCGGATGACGGCCCACGCCGTGCCGAGCGCGTCCATCACGCCGCCTCCGCCCCATCAGTCGGTCGGTCGTCGAGGTCGTCCCACCACGGCTCGACCGGAGGGAACGCGCGCACCGGTCGGACGAGCTCGCCGGCGTAGTGCACCGCGAACCGGGGCTCGACCCCGGACATCGAAGACCAGACCGTGAACCCTCGGGCGTGGTCCTCGGGCGGGTACTCGGTCACCTCGCCCAGGGACAGCAGGCGGGCCAGGTGCTCGGCGTCCGCCTGGGAGTCGACGTGCACGCTCACGCACGTGCGCCCGAGCGCGAGGTAGCCGACCCGGCCGCCGACCCACTCGACCAGGTCCCCGGCGACCTGCAGCAGTTCCGCGGGAGCGAGCCCGCCCGTGGGCGCGGACATCAGGCCGCCACCTTCGCCGTGGGCGGCTTCGCGTCGGTGCGGTCCTGCCCGGGAGCGACCATGCCCGATGCCCGGAACGACCAGGACAGCCGCGGGCGTGGGCCCGAGTCGTCGATCCACGGCAGCGCCGTCAGGCCGGTGAATTCCACTGGCGTCCACGGCAGGGGAGAGGTGTTCTTCGGAGGAACCGGCTGGACCTCGGCCGCGAACTTCACACTGACGCCGATGTCCTTGCGGTTCGCGTCGTCGTCGGCGTCGATGACCGTGCACTGCCACAACGGCAGCCCGGTCTCCTTGTCACGCTGCTGCGGGCGCGAACCGTCCGGCCGCTTCTCGCCGTTGAAGTCCGCGACCGGCTCCACGTAGCCGCGCAGGAACGCCCCGTTGGGGAAGACCATCGCGTGAGCGATGGGGAAACGCTTGGCGAGTGCCATGGTCTGACTCCCTGCATCTCGTGACTAGGTTGACTAGTCATGTGGTTGGACTCACTCAGGATGCACGGCTTGGCTAGTCATGTCAACGGACTGGGCAAGGTTGGCTGACTTGGATGGGCAACGCGCCCTAGGGTGGACGGCATGAGTCTCGATCCCGACGACCCGCGACCGCCCTACCTCCAGGTGGCGACGGCGCTCCGCGCTGCGATCCTCACGCGCAAGATCGAGCCGGGGGACAAGCTGCCCAGCCAGAACGAGCTGGCTGAGCGCTACGGCGTCTCCCGGATGACGATCCAACAGGCGCTACGCGTCCTCAAGGACGAGTCGCTCGTCGTCTCCCGCCAGGGGAGTGGTGTCTTCGCTCGCGAACGCACGGAGAAGCCCGTGGGTCTTCGACCGCACATCGAGAAGGCGTTTGAGGCCGACGAGGTCAGCATCGATTTCCTCGGCTACACCGCCGAGACCCTGCACGGTGCGATCGCCGAACCACTCGACAAGATCCGCGCGGGCCGGCTCACGCCGAAGTCGATTCGGATCCGCATCTTGGTCTCGGACATGACACAGCCTCTCGCTCTGCCCGTGGCGGTCGACGGCGTCGAGCGCGACTCAGCCGCCGCTCGGGCTCGCATGGCCGACCTCAGCACTCGTTACATCGGAGGCGTCACGGACGCCGTGCAGGAGCTCGCAGATCTCGGCCTGGTACCCGACGCCACGGTTGAGACCCGTCGCTTCACTGCCGCCCCGATGTTCAAGGCGTACGTCATCAACGGCGCCGACGCCTTCTTCGGCTACTACCCCGTCGTCAGGCACGACGTGCGAACCTCGGGCCGTCAGGTGTCTATCTACGATCCGATGGGCAAGGACACCGTCCTGTTCCACTGGACCGACGACGGCGACATCGAAGCCGTCGACACCCAGTTCGTCATCGAGACCCGCAACTGGTTCGACAGCGTCTGGAACACCATCGCCGTCGAGGATGCCCAGTGACCGACGCCCGCACGCTGCTCTGGTCCGCCCGCGCCGTCCTGCTCGACTTCGACGGCCCGGTGACGCCGCTCATGCCTGCGCCGCTCAACATGCAGGCCGCAGACGCCGCACGGGCTGTACTGGCCCGGCACGGCATCGAGCCGGCAGAACTACGGGAGACCTCCGACCACCTCGCGATCATCCGCTGGGCCGGCGCCCACGCACCCGACGCGCTGCCGGACGTCGAGGCGGTGTGCATCGAAGCCGAGGTAGGAGCCGCCCGAACGTCCCAGCCAACCGCGGGCGCGCGCGAACTGATCCTGGCGCTTGCCGATGCCGGTGTGCCCGTAGTCATCGTCACGAACAACGGGGCGAGCGCGGCCCGGACGTACCTCGAACGATTCAATCTCGCCCAACATCTCCGGGATATCGTCGGTCGGCCCGAGCGTCGGCCCGACCTCTTGAAGCCGAACACGCACATGGTCAAGGAAGCGCTCCGGATCGCCAACGTCGAGCCGAGCGAGGCCGTGCTCATCGGCGACTCGGTCTCAGACGTCGCGGTCTCGCACGCAGCCGGCCTGCAAGTCATCGGCTACGCGAAGAACCCACGGCGCGGCAGTGAACTCGCTGCTGCTAGTGCAGACGCTCTCACTGAGACGATCACAGCTCTGACGCCTGCCGGTGGTTGAGCTCGTCGAGATCACCAGAGCGAACGTCGGAGTCCCGAGTGGGCCCGACAGCTCGGCCGACGGCGCGTTTGCGCGCAGGGGTCGGGCGCGCCTCCCGGTGCGCGTCGAGATACGCGAAAGATCTATTTCGCAAAAGTAGATCTATCGACTAGGGTGACGGCATGCCCGCAGAAGCCGCCCTCGCCATCGACTCTCCCATCGACGAGCTTGAGCGCGTCGCTCCGCTGAGGGCCGGTCAGGCGCCGCCGCCCCTACCCACTGTCGATGGCGGTTTCCAGACGGTCCTCGCAGACCCGCCGTGGCGATTCGCCAACCGGACTGGCAAGGTCGCGCCCGAACATCGTCGCCTCGACCGATACTCGACCCTGACGGTTGAGGAGGTCTGCCAGATCGGGGTCCGAGACGTCACTGCCAAGAATGCGCACCTCTACCTGTGGGTTCCCAACGCGCTCCTGCCCGAAGGGATCAAAGTCATGGAGGCCTGGGGCTTCCGCTACGTCTCCAACGTGGTGTGGGCGAAGCGCCGGAAAGACGGCGGTCCGGACGGCCGGGGCGTCGGCTTCTACTTTCGCAACGTCACTGAACTGATCCTCTTCGGGGTAAAGGGTTCGATGCGAACGCTCCCGCCTGCCCGCTCCCAGGTCAATATGCTCGAGACTCGGAAGCGGGAGCACTCGCGCAAGCCTGACGAGCAGTACGACCTGATCGAGCGGTGCTCGCCTGGTCCTTATCTCGAAATGTTCGCGCGCTACCCGCAGGACGGGTGGGTCTCTTGGGGTGACGAGTCCTCGGACGACGTCGAACCGCGGGGCCGGAACCATCGAGGCTACGGCGGCGGCGAGATTGAGAGTGTCTCGTTCCCAGTGCTGGAGAGCCACGAGCGTATGCCCTCGACCACGGAACGTAGGATCGCCAAGGTGTTGCGGGAGCAGTACGAAGCTGGGGCGAGCGTTCGGGACCTCGTGCAGGAGACCGAATACACGATCACGCGAGTGCGACGGTTGCTTGAGATCGCCGGTGCCGAGATGCGCGGGCGGGGGCGAAAGCCCACCGACCCCGTGTCCTGAGGCGGGTCGGGTTGGGCTGAGCCCCCGCAGAGGCCTGTGTCCCCTACCGGTGAGCATGACCTTGATCTGGCCGTCCCCGCGCGTCTTGATGAGCGCCGACGGGTAGATGGCAGCTAGAGTCTGGTCATGCCCGTAGGCCTCGACACGATGTCCCTCACTAGAAATGCGACTCTGCGGGGCCTGTCCAATACCGCAGCGGGCCTGTCCGCAGGTATGACGGTCGACGACGTTGCAGCGGTAGCACAGCAGAACAGTGCCGAAGACGCCTCGACCTGGATCCGAAGTCTCTTTGTCTTCAGGAATGACAAGCTCGTCGAGGACCTCTGGGTGAAGACCGCTAAGGCCGGGCAACTCGAAGAGGCGGACGCTCTCGCCTGGGCAGCGCGGGTTTGGTCCGAGCCGCGTATCGCCGCAGTCGTCGAACAGACGCTCACGGATTCCGAGGGCCACTTCGACCCGGCGAAGTTCTCGACGGATGTCGTTCTGAAAGCGTTCGAAGATCAGGGTGTCGCGGGAAATGCCCGGAAGGCTGCAAGTAGCCTATTAAACCAAGCCGTTCAGGTCCCCCTATTCGAGCCGATCAGGCATGGCTCGACCATCGTTGGCGCCGACAACTTCTGGCCAACGGCCCACCTTGTGCCCTTGGTGGCTCAGTTCGTCAACGAGCGCCTTCAGGGTCAGGTTGAGACGGTGGTCGCACGACGTGGCGACCCGATCGAGCTCGCGCTCCTCTGGAAGGCGAACCGTTGGCTTGGTCTAAGCGTCGACGAATTTCGCCGCGCCGCCCGGCCAGCCCCTCCTGTCGCTGCTTCGGCGCGTGCCGCCATTCCCAGCGATCTCGCGTTGATCGATGGAGAACTTCGCCGAAGGGGCCAGGTCGTGCTTCAGGGTGCGCCGGGCGTCGGCAAGACGTTCGTTGCGATGAAGTACGTCGACTGGGCCTCGGCAGACCGCAAACTCGACTCGCATCTGACATCGATTATCGGGACGCTGCCAAAGAACCAAAGGGCGCCCCGCGACATTGCGCAGGAGATTGTCAGAATTGGTCTCACTGCTGTCTGGGACCTAACGCAGTTCCACCCATCGTACGGCTACGAGGACTTTGTTCGAACGCTGGCTCCCAAGCCGGCGCCAGGAGGAGTTACTTTTCGCGCGGAGCACCGGACACTCAGCTTCGCCGCCGCCGTGGCGCAAGAACTCGCACTAATGCGGAGTTCATGTGATGTCATCATTATCGTTGATGAGATCAACCGTGCTGACATTGCTCGAGTCTTCGGTGAGTTGCTTTACGCGCTTGAGTACAGAGACGAACCCGTCCGCACCCCATACGCAGTGGACGGAGATGCCTCGCTGGTTCTCCCCGGGTCTGTTCTCGTCATAGGCACAATGAACACCGCCGACCGGTCCATCGCGCTCATTGACTATGCGCTGCGGCGGCGGTTCACATTCATTGATCTCGCTCCGGAGCCCTCCGTCATCACGACAGCTAGTTGGGTCGGTACGGCCGACAAGATCGCGGCGCTGCAACTGTTCGAACGCGTTACCGAGCTTTTCCAGGATGACGATCTCGCCAACCAGTCGCTGGCAGTCGGTCACTCCTACTTTCTGCCGTCAGGCAATCCGACAACTGAAGAGGACTCGATTCGTATACTTTCACGCAGGTTCGCCTACGAAGTCGTTCCGTTGCTGTCGGAGTACGTGGCTGAAGGGCTTGTCGACGGAGACAGATTCGGGCAACTGCTAGCTGAGTTCGGTGTTGGCAGTCCACGGACGCCGCAGGACCAAATCGAAGGTCAGGTACACGCGTGGCTCTTGAACCCGCCGAATCCGTAGGTCACGGCAGGGACGGTCAGGTTTGGGATCTTGGGCAGCCCGTTCTTGAGATGCGGGAGCAGTCCGAGGTTCGCGCCACTGCCGAACTCGTCGCAGCGGTTTCACCGGCGACCTGGGAGCGGCTCGGACTAGTGGTGCGACGATCACCCGGAGACACGTACTGGATCGTTCGGAGTTCAGATCTCGCGGGCGTGGTGCGTCTCGATGTTCGGAGTACCCACGTTCATCTTCGGATCCAGCCCAAGCTCGTGGACCTCGACTTATTCTTCCTGGCCGACTGGGCATTCGGATCGCAGAAGTCCGGTCGTGCGTTCTCAGATGCTCGCGCGGAGCTCCAAGCTCTTCGGGCGGAGCCCGCGGCGTGTCTCCTTGGCTGGTATATCGCAGAGATGGTCGCCTTCGCCACTCGCTGGACGCGCCGAGGGTACGTCGTTAGGCATGAGGACCTGGTCGGCAGGGTTCGAGGCCATATCGACGTCGCGCGGTACGCCGCTATGTCGCTAGCTCAAGCGCGTCCACATGTGATTCCGGCACGCTTCACCGAGCCGTCGCACGATACGCCGCCGAACCAGTATCTCAAGGCTGGGATCCGCCACGCCGCGGCTTTATCACGAGCTGTCCCCCTCCCTGCTGCGCAGCGCGCGCTGCAGGAGTTGTCGCGAAGGGGCCTGTCTCTCTTGGCAGGCGTTAGCGATGTTCGGTTGACGGCGCGCGACGGACAAAGACTGAATCTGGCTGGACCACTACGGCACTACCGCCAGCCTGTGGCGTTTACGACCGCCGTCCTTGACGGGACGTTTTTGAGCACCGAACTAGGGACTCACTCCCAAGAGGCGATCATGTGGTCGCTTAACGTGCTCTATGAGGAGAGTCTGCGACGGGTTTTGGAAGCATGGCCGGGCGCTACCTCCGTGCGAACCCCGCTGCGCGCCACTGTTGAGGGTTCGCTCGGGGAACGGCTCGGCGCGAGCGCTGTTAAGCCCGACTATGTGTTCCGGAGAGGCGACGGAACGCTTCTGGTCCTTGATGCCAAGTACAAGGACGTGACGCCACGCTCGGCCTTGGGGGCAGGCTCCGCTGACGACGTTGTCGACGTGGCTCCTACAAAGCGCCAACGGGTTCGGGTGCGCAGAGCCGATGTGTATCAGGCAGTCGCATATGGGCGTCACGAGGGGCTTGGTGGGAGCACGGTTGGCCTTCTTTACCCAGTCACATTGGCCCATGACGAGCCGTACCCAGCGCCGCTCCGCCTGCGCGAGTTTGACCCGCGGGTACACGTCGTGTTTTTCGACGTCGGTCCCACCGCCTCTAGTCACGTCACCGATCTTTACGCTGTGCTCGACGGGCTGGGGGTAAGCGCCGCCCAACCAGTTGTGACGGCAGGAACACCAATCTGATCACTAGATTGGTGAGAACTTTCCTTACTGACTCAAGGCGCGGCTCCGCCGCGCTGGCCGCCTCCTTGCGGGGCCCCGCGCTCCGCTCGCTGCGCTCGCTTCGCGCACCCCGCCTTCCGGCGGCCACATGGCGAAGGCGGCCTCAGAGTCGTTCCGAGACCGCCCCATCGTCGCCCAGCCGTGCTCACGTCCAGTAGCGAGCGTCCCGCCACCAGTACCCGCCGAGATCGCCGACCATCCGACCGTCGGAATCGCGTACGAGCCGTCGCAGCTCTCGCCCGGTGCTCGACGGTGTCCGACGTATCAGGGACTCGATGATGTCGCGTGTCTCAGCGAGGGGCCTGTGGAAGCCGCAGCACTCCCAGATGCCGCAACTGGTCACGGACGGTTCGACCACAGCATCGGCGCGTAGCCAGACCGACAACGCGACGAGGAGGGATCCGCGCATCAGGCCTGCCCGATGCTCGTACTGGAGCACCGCAGATCGGGCTGCCCCGGACAGGTTGCCGCCACCGACCTTCGGCCTTCGAAGTGGCGTCGTCGCCCGCGCTAGCAGCTGCGCCTCCGCGCGCAGCTGGGAAGGACGCCTACGCGGCATGTCCCTTCGTGGAAGTGTGCATGCCGGGATCGTAGGGGCGCCGTGCGAGCTGCGTCTATCCGGCACTGTCCGGCCCCGCACCGATCGCCGAGCATCCGGCCGCCTCCGGCCCGCGTCAAGGGCGCCTGCGGCGTCGCTGCGCGATGGCCTGCGGCCACCCTTGACCCGGACCTCCGCCGACCTCTTGTGCTCCGCTATCGGTACGGCGCCTCCGAGTGTCCCCACCGATGGCTCGCCCGCAGTCTTGGGTCGTGCTCGGCAGCCGATCCATACACTCGCGCTGTGAGCTACGTCTTCAACTCGCTTCTTGGCCGGCTTGTGGGCTACCGGCTCTACTCGATCGAGTTCGTCCTCGACTACGTCCAGCTCCACTTCGACGCCTTCCCGACCGCGGACATGCCCGCGTTGACTTGCGAGGTGAACCCGACTGTCATCACGAGCGACCGCGTGATCGCACCGGGCCAACACGGGTGGGCCGACGCTCTCGTCGCGCTGGCCGGGCAGAGCGTCACGGCAACGCGCGAGGGGGTCGGTGCCGGCCTCAGCATCGAGCTCGAGATGGGCACGATCCGACTGCGCCCGCGTGCCGACGACCTTGTTGGTCCGGAGATCGCGACGCTCAATGCCTTCGCTGATGGTGAGTGGATGTGCTGGCGTCCGGGCGAAGAGGCTTTCGAGTACCTGTGAGCGGCAGGCCTGGTCGCCGGATTGCCTCCTTTTTGGTCGCCGGATCGGTGCCCGCAGGTGCGACTTGGTCCAACGGTCGGCACCGCGAAAGTCCAGGTCAGATGCCAGAACGACCCGTGCGAGCAGGGCGAGCCAACGCGCAGTTTTCAACCCACCGCTACCGCCACCCGAAGGGCCCCACCCGCACAATCCTGCGGCTGTGGGGTCCTTCGTTGTTCCCCGACTCCGTTTTCAGTCCGTTTCGGTCTGTCGAAGCAGGGTCTCAGATACAGATCCGGTTCGGTTCGGCTGTCTTGAAGCGGGACGTGCTTGACGGATCTGTGTCAGGAGGTGCTTGACACATCGCCTAGAGATCTGAGGGTTCAGCGGTGCGCGGCCGCTGTGCCTGATGCTACGCACAGGCTCGGGGCTGCGTCAGCGTCGTGTGAAGTTGCTGGCGGGAAAGCCGAACCGGAGCATCGCCTCGGTGGTGAACGCGACGACGATCTCGTCGCCGGTCGTGGAGACTGTGCCGTCCTCGGTGGGGATGCCTGCGACCAACCACACCGGGCCGGCGGGGAAGTCGAGCCGCAGCGCGACCGGCAGGTCCACGGTTCGTGCGGGCTCGACGATGCGGCCGTTCGAGTCACTGGCCGGACCGAGGTCGAGCCGTTCCCAGAGGGTCTCGACGGCGGTCACCGGTTGGCCGGCTCGCACTTGCCACTCGCGGTGATCGGTGACCGACCAGCGCTCGGGGCCGTCCTGGCGCAGGCGTAGAAACGTCCTCATTGGTTCGGTGAAGACTTCCACGCCGTAGGGGTAGAACGTGTTCGTCCACAGCACGGAGATAGGTCCGGATGCGGTCTGCAGCTCCACGCCCATGACGGCGTGGTGCCAGTCGCCGTAGTCCCACTCCCGTGGCTCGTTGCCGAAGTTGTGGAGGTCCCAGTACCCGACGTCGTGGATGCGGATCCCGACCATGCTGGCCGTCTTTCGGTCGTGGTCATCGCGCATGCTCACAAGGTGAACGATGCCCTACGCCGTGCGCGGTCGTTGCCCCTTCATGCTGCGCACGGCGTTGTCGTTGGTCCGGCGCACGACTCGCGTGTCACCGTCGGGCAGCTCGATCGCCAGGGTCGCCTCGGCGGCGTGGACGGTGACGGTGGCGCCGGCGTGGATTCGTCCGAGCGGGACCTTCTGGCCCGCTACGGCGATGATGCCGGTGGCCGAGGCGCGCCGTTGCACGGTCACGGGCTCGACCGCGGGACGTGGCCGTTCACCGGTGGGCACGGCCTGTTGCAACGTGTATTGGTCGCCGGGTGAGAGCGTGTTCGGCCGGGTGCGCAAGATGGTGCGGGTGGCCGGGTCGAAGAAGATCAGCGGGGCGTGGTCCTCGATCCAGACCCCGACCCGCCGCCCGGCCAAGAGCTCGGCCACCGCCACGGCCTTGTTGCCCAGGGAGATGTTCCCCGTTCGGGCCACGGTCCGTTCGACCTCCACCACGCCCTCACGGGCCCGGGCGCGGGCGGCGGCGGGCGGGTCGCCGGCCGGCCAGGCGCCGCGGGCGGCCAGGACGTCCAGGTCGTTGACGGTGAGCCGGGACCGCAGCGTCTTGATCCGCTGGGCGCCGATGGACAGGTGCAGCCAGTCGCAGTCTGCCCAGACCCGCACGACCTGCCCGGACCGTTCCGGGCCGAGCCAGACCTGCTGCCGGCCCACGGTCATGTTCCCCGAGGCCGGCGCGACCTTGTCCAGCTCGACCGGCGCCCCCGAACCCGGCACCCGCCGTGGCCGGTCCGTAGCGACGATGACGGGCCCCTCCACCGCTGCAGTCACCTGGGCGTCTCCAGCGGCCGGTCCGGGCGCGATCTCGAGGGAGGGCGGCACCCACAACGGGAGCATGGCCTCGTCCTTTGTGGGTGTGAACCGGTCCGCAGGCATCACCGGCGCCTGCTCGTCCAGCGCCTGGTGGGGCCGTTCGGCGTTGTAGTGCGCCACCCACACGTCGACCGCCCCCTGCGCCTCGACCAGGGAGACGAACGGCCCCTGCTCGGAGATCTCGGGCCGGAACGTGCCGTGGAACCTCTCCACCTTCCCGTTCTGGTTCGGCGAGGCGGGCTGCGTGAGCCGGTGCGTGATCGCGTTGTTGCGGCAGATCTTGTCGAACAACGCCTCCCCGCCCTTGGCGAACCGGGCGGTGAACTGCTTGCCGTTGTCGGTGATCACTTCCTCGGGCACCCCGTAGGCCGCCAGCGCCTTCGCGAACGCGAGACACACCGCCCGCCCGGTGGCCCGCTCGACCACCTGTGCCATGACGCAGAACCGGGAGTGGTCGTCCACGCCGGTGACGATCTTCGCCTCCCGCAGCTCCCCGGTGACCGGGTTGACCAGCTCGATCCCGCCCACGATGTCGATGCCCCACAGCTGCATCGGTCCGGGCCGCTCGAACCGCACGAACGAGGACCGGGGCCGCTTGCGCGGGCGCGGCTTGACCAGCCCGTGCCGCAACAAGATCCGGTTGATCGTGGCAGTCGACGGCACCGCCGCCGCATCGAGCCCTTCGCCGGGATGCCACGGCGGATCCGCGCGCAGCAGCTCCAACCGGATCCGCCTGGCACCCCAGCGCGGGTGCTCGCGGCGCAGCTCGGCCACCGCCGCCTCGACCTCGTCTGGCGCCCGCGACGGGCTCAACATCGGCCGCGAGGACCGGTTCGCCAGCCCCGCCACCCCGCCCAAGAGATACCGGGCCACCCATGTATGGAGCGACTGCCGCGAGACCCCCACACCCCGCGCGACCTCGGCCACCGGTGCCCCGCTCAACACCGCCCGGACCGCGTCCAACCTTCGCTCGACGACCGACAACGCCACCACTGCCATTCCCGACCTCCCGCCCGACGATGCCCGCGAACATCGTCCGGCCAGAGCCCGCGATCACGGCGGATGTCAAGCAGGTCCTGATACACGAGTGTCAAGAAGGTCCCGAGACAGGACACGGTTCGGTTCGGCCCGTCGTGAAGACTTTCCTTACTGACTCAAGGCGCGGCTCCGCCTCGCTGGCCGGGGCGTCGCGCGGGCTCCCACGCTTCGCTCGCTCCGCTCGCTGCGCACCCCACCCGACACCCCGCCCCGAGACGACGAAGGGCGGCCCTGGATCAGTCCGGGGCCGCCCTCTGTTCATGCTCGGCTGATCGTTCAGTGCGAGGTCAGCTCCTGCTTGCCGTGCTGCGGCGTGTCCCGTCGGACCGCAGCGATGAGCGCGGCGAGCTCCGGGACGACGCGAGGCTCGGCCTCGAGGGCAGTGTCGACTTGGTCGAGCTCGCGCGGAGTGAGCTGGAGGACGCGGTCCCGGAGCAGGACCTCGCGGGCGTGCTCCATGGCGGCCCCGAGCACGAACGCGGACACGTCCTGCTGCTGGGCGGCAGCGGCCTCGCGGATGGTCGCGAGGGCATCGGGCGACAGGCGCATGTTCAGGCGTTCTGACCGCGCGTTGGCGGTGGGCATAGTGGCTCCTCGGATCTGTAGTGTACGTCTACTGTACGCACGTGGTGCGTACGGCTCAACTTGGTTCTGCTGAAGCGAACGTCGCGCGCAGGTCCTTGGTCGTGAGGAAGAGGCTGAGATCGTGGTCGAGGAACCGGCGGAAGCCGTGCTTGAGGTAGAAGCAGGCGGCGTCCTCGTGGAGCGCATGCACGACGACGATCTCGAAGCCGACGTTGTCGGCCGCTGCCAGCAGCCGCTGGAGGGCGTCGACGAGGAGCAGCTTGCAGACGCCTTGACCCTTGTAGTCGTTGTCGACCGCGAGCCGTGCAAGGAGCATCGCCGGCACGGGGTAGCGGAGTCTGCGTCCCATCGCTGACTCGCCGTCGGCCGCTGACAGCTCGAACGTGCGCATGGAGAAGTAGCCGGCGACGCGCTGAGCCTCCTCGTCGAGCAGCAAGGTCGTGCGGACGTTGTCCTTCTTCTCGCTCTGGCTGGCGTAGCGGGCGAGGCAGTCGTTGAGCTCCGGCTCTCCGCAGTCGAACGGATGGAGCTTGATGGCCGCCGAGGTGAACGGCCGCGCGATGAGCATCGTCGTTGGTGCCTTTCCGATCGCCAGGACTCGAGCGGTCGCCACCCCATGGCGAGGCGGTGACAGGGATGTGTGCAGGTGGGAGGCGCCGCCGTCGGGTAGCGCTGCTCTCTTGCGTTCCGGCCCCGCACCGACAGCCGAGCATCCGGCCGGCTCCGGCCCGCGTCAAGGGCGCCTGCGGCGGCGCTGTGCGATGGCCTGCGGCCACCCTTGACCCGGACCTCCGCCGACCTCCAGTGCTCCGCTATCGGCACGGCGCCTCCGAGTGTCCCGACCTCGAAGAGCTCACGTCGTCTGAGCAGTCACTTCCGCCTGTGAAGGAGGCCGAGTCAGGAACCGGTGCGTGTCGGTTTCGCCGGTGAGCTCGAAGCCGCATCGCTGATAGAGCCGGACGGCACCGAGGTTCGGCCGTAGCGTTCGCAAGCGGACCTCCCGGCCTCGAGCCTCGTCGACGACGCGAGCAATGATGCGCCCGCCGATCCCTCGGCCCTGGTGTTCCGGAAGGACGAAGAGCTCCTTGAGCCAGACGTGGCCGTCTCGGTGCTCCCAGCCGACGACGCCGACCGGCACGCCGTTCCCCATGACGATGTGGATGCCGCCTGCGTCGAAGGCACGCTCAGCCGCGGCGTCCTGTGTGGCGTCGTCCCACACGAACAGCTGCTCGATCGTCGAGCGATACGACTCGTGGTGTACTCGGACGAAGAAGGCGCGGTCCGATTCGCTCGCCGGTACGAGGTCAACGTCCACAGCGTGACCTTAGCCGGGATCCCACCTCTTACCCTCCGTCTTGCGGTGGCGATCTGCCTGATCGCGTGCAACTCCGTGCGACGAGTCGGGTCCTGAAACTGCAGGTCAGAGCGGGTTTCATGGCCGTCGGGGTGGTCGCGTCCGAAGACGCGAGCAAAGCCCACCGCAACCATCACAGCTCTGGCACACGCACCCCGACCGTGAATGGCGCCGCGCTCGGGCGGATGGCGGCCATCCCTCGTCCTTGCCCTGCGTCGGGTGGCGTGAGACGTTTCCATCCTGACTTGAGTCGCGGGTTCGCCGCGCGGCCGTCACGAGCGGGCTGGCCATTGGGCCCGGTGCTCCGGTCGCAAGTTCGCTGCGCGCACCTCACAGCTCCCCCCGCCTGCTCGCGCCATCCCCGTGTGACAGGGCTGGCCCCGTCGGCGAGGAAGGCCGAAAGCCTCGCGGGCCGCGAGATCGCAGCCTTTGCGCTTAGCGCTCGTGAGACTTGCTCTGTTCTTCGGACGAGTCACAGCGCAGGGCTCGCAGCATCGCGGAGACGTCGTTGTCCGGGTGTGCGGGGAGCCGTGAGTATCGTGGGGCAAGCGAGACGGCGTGGTGATCGTCGCTCATGTTGACCACATTCCAGTTCGTCGTGCCCACTCGAGCGGTGCCAAGCGAGAGCACTAAGTCGTTGCGCGCTGCTGACCATCGCGGCCCTGCCTCCTTCCGCCCACTCCATAGTTCAACGCGGTCCGCCAGGACGACCAGAGCGGCAGGGCTGCCGCCAGATGCATGGGGACCGGTCCGCTGGAGGCCGAGCTCGAGCCTGTCTGCCCTGGTTGGAGCGAGGGCTGCAGCAGGAAGCACCGTTAGTCCAGGGCGCATGCGGGAGACGTGTTCGGTCAGGCTTGTGACCTGGCCGGCCAGGGCGCTCACAACGAATGCGACAAGCGCCAGGCCGAGAACAACTGCCGTGGCAAGCCCGGCGATTTGGGGTAGTCCGACGGCATCGGCAAGTAGGACCATCAGCACCATGAGGGCCAGCACAGCCGTCAGCCCAGCCACGATGATGCGGTTCGCCGTCCAGAAGTAGTTCGATCGCACCGGGGTCTCCCTGTCGTGGGGTGCAAGTCGTGATGGCCGGGACCGTAGCGCTAGATCGGGCCACAAACTGAAGTACGACGGTGATATACACGGCCCGTGAGCTCGCCGTGGACTATCCGTCCCTCGACGCGCTGGACGAGCTCGACTCCGAAAATGAGGATTCTGAGGCGCGACTGACCGACTACAGCTTCGGCCACCGACTGTTCTACGGCGCTGGCTCGTGGAGCCTTGCCCGCGAACTCGCCGAGTCCTGGGAGAGGCTCGGGCGGGAACACGGCGTCGCGATCGCGTTCGTCAGCGATTCGCCGCTGCGCATCGTCCGGCCATAGCGCGCCTGGGCACGCGCGTGGCGGAGCCGTCTCCGCCACGCGGGTGGTCCCCAGCCCGATCAGTCGCCGCTGCCCCGGGTGGTCGTCCCACAAGATGACGCCCGCGGCGATCAGAAGCGTGGCCGAGGCGGCATCAGGGCCGCTACCCCACATCGCCGCCCACGGTGAGAAGAGGCCGATCACGACGTCGACGAAGATCGTCAGCCACAGCAACGACTGCCCCGCGAGGTGGCGATCGGCGGCGATGGCCCCGATGGCGGCGTTACTGGTCCGTCACCCAGGGAGGTGCCGCGAACGTCGGGGCTCCACTCGATGAGTCCGCACCAGCCGCCGAACGCCCAGACGAACAGTGGTCAGGGTGGGGGCGTCCAGCGGCATGCACGTCATCGCGGACGCTCGCGCTGTGGGTGCCACAGCCATGGTGGATCCCGACCGTCGACGGCCCCTTGGCCAGCTCGCCCGGGGCGGGGGCCCAGGTGCCGTCGATGTCTTCCCTGGTCGTACTGTATTTTTGACCGCCGATGCCCGACACCGGGCTGATAGACGTCGCCATCGTCGACGTCGCACCAGACTCGACCTCGGGAGACGATATCCCCATGCGATCGCGGCGCGTGGCCGACGCCTACGGCCAGGAGCAGGAGTCCTCGGAGGGGGACCACGGGCCGGGCCTGCTGCACGCGGGCGCGGTGGTCGGCATCCTGCTCATCCAGGCCGGGATCACGATGCTCGCGGTCAGCACGTGGTGGCGGCACGTGAGCCTCGTCCTCACCAGCCCGTCCGTGGGATCGGTGCTGTGGCACCTCGTGACGGGTGCGCTGCTGGTGGGAGTGGTCGGCACCGAGATCCGCGCACTGGTGCGGGGCCGCAAGCCGCCGATCGTGGTGGTCGCCGCCGGCACGGGTGCGATGGTCGTCGTCCTGCTGCTCGAGGCCTTCGGCCCGCGCTGACGGCCCGCGACGGGGTGGCGAGAGCTACCCCGGCACCCGGACGGGCGCATCGGGCGGCCCGCGGTGGCCTACCCTGCCTGGGTGCTTGGACGGGACTCGGACGTGACGCGCGCGGACCCGCGTGGGGCCCCCGCACGCCCTGAGGCCGCCCGGCAGTCGGGCGCGCGCACGGACATCCAGGGCCTGCGCGCCATCGCCGTGGCCGCGGTCGTCGCGTTCCACCTGTGGCCGGGCGCGGTCACCGGCGGGTACGTGGGCGTCGACGTCTTCTTCGTGATCTCGGGCTTCCTGATCACGAGCCACCTGCTGCGCACACCCGTCCGCGGCGTCGGGTCCCTCGCCCAGTTCTGGGCGCGGCGCATCCGCCGGCTCATCCCGGCGGCGAGCGTCGTGCTGTTCGTGACGCTGGTCGCCACGGTGATCTGGCTGCCCTCGACCACGTTCGGCGTCGTCACCCGCGAGGTGATCTCGGCGATCTTCTACGTCGAGAACTGGACCCTGGCGTCGTTCGAGACCAACTATCTCGCCGCCGACCAGCAGGAGTCGCCGGTCCAGCACTACTGGTCCCTCTCGATCGAGGAGCAGTTCTACATCGTGTGGCCCGTGGTCCTGGGCCTCACGGCGTTGGTCGCGCGCCACGTCGCACGCCGGCGGGGGGCGGACGGCGCGGCCGCCCGGTGGGTCCCGGCCGTCGTCATCGGCGCGATCGTCCTGGCGTCGCTCGCCTGGTCCGCGCACCTGACGTCCACGGACCCCTCGGCCGCGTACTTCGTGTCGACGACGCGCGCCTGGGAGCTCGCGCTCGGAGGGCTCCTCGCCGCCGTCGTCGCCGCGTGGCCCCGGCTGGACCTGGCCGCGTCGACGGCGGCACCGGCCGGCGCGGCGCGCGCCGCCACCGCCTGGCTCGGGCTGGCACTCGTCGCGTGGTCGGTGTTCCGGTTCGACGCGGCCACGTCGTTCCCCGGCGTCTCCGCCGTCGTGCCGACGCTCGGGACCGCCCTGGTGATCGGCGCGGCCGCCGACGGCGCGCGGTGGGGTCCGGGCGGGCTGCTCGCGCGGCGCCCGATGCAGTGGCTCGGCGACGTCTCCTACTCGACGTACCTGTGGCACTGGCCGCTGATCGTCATCGTGCCGTTCGCGATCGGCCGCCCGCTGGGCCTGGTCGACACGCTCGGCGTCCTCGCGGCGTCGCTGCTCCTGGCGGCGCTGTCCCAGCGGTACGTGGAGGACCGGCTGCGCTGGCACCCACGGCTCGCCCGGAGCGTCGGCGCGACGTTCGGCATGCTCCTTGCCTGCGTGGTGGTCGTCGGCGGTGCCGCGGCGGGCGTCCTGCTGTACGCGGACGCCTCCGAGCGTGCCGCGCAGGACCGGTTCGAGCAGTCGGTCGCCGAGCTGTCCCCGTGCATCGGGGCGGGCGTGGCGGGGGACCCGTCGTGCGCGGACCCGGACCTGTTCATGCCGCCCGCGGTGGCGGCCGACGACAAGCCGGCCCCCTACGCCGACGGCTGCTGGAACAACGAGCCGTTCACCTCGCGCCACACCTGTACGTACGGCGTCGGAGACCAGGCCGCGGACGACGGCGCGCGCGTCGCGCTGTTCGGCAACTCGCACGCCGGGCACTGGCTCCCGGCCATGCAGGACGCGCTGGAACCGAACGGCTGGCAGGTCACCACGTACCTCCAGTCGGTCTGTTACGCGGCGGACGAGCCCCTGGAGTTCGAGGCCGCCGAGTCGTCGCAGAACTGCCAGGACATCAACCGGTGGGCCATCGACTCCATCGTGGCCGGCGGGTACGACCTCGTCGTCATGTCGAACCGCACGAACCAGCCGCTCGCGGGCGTCCCGGCGGCGGACCAGGCCGCCGTCGCCCAGGCCGGGTACCAGCGCACGCTCGACGAGCTCACGCGCGCCGGCATCCGGGTGCTCGTGCTGCGCGACGTCCCCGCGATGCCGCAGAACGTGCCTGACTGCGTCGCGGAGCACGAGGACGACCCGGACGCGTGCGGTGCGCCACCGGCCGAGGCCATCGAGCCGGACCCGCTGGCCGAGGCGGCACGGGGCGACGACTCCGGGGCGGTGTCCCTCCTGGACGTCAACGACTTCCTGTGCGACGACGCGCTGTGCCGCCCCGTCGTGGGCGGGCTGATCGCCTACTTCGACCACGGCCACCTGACGGCGACGTTCGCGCGGACGCTGGCCCCCGACGTCACGGGCGCGATGCGCGAGGCGCTGGACGGCGTTCCCGCGCCGTCCTGAGTCGCGGTCACGGCGCGGCGGCGAGGAGCTGCGCGATGCGCGCGTGCGTCATGAAGCTCTGGTTCATGCGGCTGTAGGAGTGGAAGTTCAGCACCACGTGGGCGTCGTGCTGCGGGTAGAAGAACATGTGCGTGGCGAAGTGCCCGAGCCCGCCCACCGGCTCGGGCAGCCCGCGCAGGAACGGCGGGGTGAACTCGCCGAACCGGACGGTCACCATGCCGGCCCCGTAGTGGATGCCCCGACGACGGCGGTGTCGCGGCGCCGACATCCACGCCAGCGTCTCGGCGGAGACGAGCCGCCCGCCGTGCAGGGCGCGCTGGAAGGCCACCAGGTCGGCGGGCGGGGCCACGATGCCCCCGCCGGCCCAGTCGAGGCTCATGCTCAGCGCACGGCTCAGCTCGTGGCCGCCCAGCCAGAAGGGGGCGACGTCGAGCCCGGCGAGGTCGGCGGGCGTGCGGGCGTCGCTGTACGGGGTGGCGGCACGTTCCATCCCGGCGGGCGCGAAGACGCGTTCGCGCAGCCGGGAGCTGAACGACTGGCCGGTGGCCTCCTCGACGATGCGACCCAGCAGCACGAACACGGTGTCGCCGTACCGGAAACGATCGCCCGGCCGGCCGACGGCGGGCAGCCGCCGCGCCTCGTCGAGCAGGTCGGCCGGGGACCAGTAGCGGTCGGGATCGGCGGCCACGGTCCGCACGGAGCACCCGGTGCTCGTGCCTCGCGGTGGCTCGAAGTAGTCCGGCAGCCCACTGGTGTGCGTGAGCAGGTGCTCGACCGTGACGTCGGTGGCGGCGTCGACGCCCGGCGCGGCGGGGAGGCCGTCGACGTCGGCCGCCGGGAGCAGCTTGCCGAGCGGAGTGCCGACGTCGAACCGGCCCTCCTCGACGAGCATCGCGACGAGAGTCGCCGTCATGACCTTGCCGACGCTCGCCGCGTGGAACGGCCGTGCGCCGCCGTGCTCCAGCTCCAGCGCGGGCGAGATGACGAGCACCTGCGGGGCCGGTCTCGAGCTCCGCCGCCCCATCCGCTCCAGCGATGCCTGCAGCCTGCCGACCGCGTCCTGCCGCGCCATGGTGGTCTCCTCGCCTCGACAACCCTCATAGACATGTCTACTAGACATGTCTATGAGCGTCAACGGTCTAGGGTCGGGGCATGGCGTACGTGATCCTCGGTCTGCTCCACCTGTGGCCGCAGAGCCTGTACGACCTCGTCAAGAACTTCGAGGCCGGGGTCTCGCTCTTCTACAGCGCCAGCTCGGGCAGCATCAAGCGCGCGCTCGACGGCCTGCTCGAGCGCGGCGCCATCGAGGCGGACGACGGCGACGGCCCCCGGTCGCGCAAGGTGTACCGGGTGACCGCCGTCGGGCGGCGCGAGTTCCACGAGTGGATGACGGGCCCGCTCGCCGGCCCCGACGCCGAGGCGGCCGCGCTACCGCGGCTCTACTTCCTGGGGCTGTTGGCCGAGCCGGAGCGCGGGCCGGTGCTCGCCGGCATCCTCGCCCGGATCGACGCCGACCTGGCCCGGCTCACCGACCTCGCGACGCAGATCGAGGGCGTGGACGTGCCCGACGAGCTCCGGGACGTGTTCGTCTTCCAGCAGGCCACGCTCGACTACGGGATCACCTCGTACCGGCACTCCCTCGAGTGGTTCCGCGACCTCGCGCAGCGGCACGCCGACGGGTCGGCGCAGCGGTGACCTAGCGGCTACGCCACGGAACGTGTGGCGTCGTCCGCCGGGTGCGGGGCGCTCCGGCCGAGCTGGACCACGCGCCACACCGCGCCGACGAGCAGTGCGACGAGCGCGACGTTCCGCAACGCCTCGACGACGACGATCCACGGCACCGCCGTGAGGAACTCCCCGTACGCGACCGGGTAGACGAGGTAGGTCGCGTAGGCGACGAGCAGGGCGCCGACGGCGGGCGGGGCCCAGATCCGCCGATGGCCGGGGCCGGCCAGGGCGAGCGCCACCGCGAGGGGTGGCCCGATCCAGGCGACGAACTGCGGCGAGCCCACCTTGTTGAACACGATGAGGGACAGCAGCAGCGCCGCCGACCCCAGCAGGAGGACGTCCCCGCCGTGGTCGGGGCGGCGCCGCGAGGCCCGGAGCACGAGGCCGGCGATGACCAGCACGGCGACGGGCAGCAGCCAGTCCAGGACGCCCGCCACGCGCGCCGCGGCCTCGCCCTGGACCTCGTAGGTGTAGATGTCGTCGTTGTAGTCGATCTGCACGGACGGGTCCCACAGGCGGGCGACGCTGAACCAGGTGGCCGCGACGGACTCGGCCTGCAGCGTGCGGTCGCCCTGCTCGCCGAAGACGCTCAGGGCGCGGTCGCCCGCACCGCCGGTGAGCGCGAGCCCTACCGCCACCACGCTGACCGCGGCCCCGGGCAGCAGGACGGTGCGCCACAGGTCGCGGGTCGTGCGCCGGGTGGCGGCGAGGGCGACGACGACGGCGCCCGGCGCGATCTTGATCCAGGCGCCGACGGTCGCGATCGTGGTGGCCAGGGCCGGACGGCGGGCGGCGAGCACCAGGGCGACCAGGATCATCGGGGCGATCACGCCGTCGAGCCGGCCGAGGAAGATCGGCCCGAGGGCCACCAGGAACGCGAGCCACCACCAGGCGCCGACCAGGCCGCGTGGCGTGGACCGGACCAGCACGACCGTGGCGACGGCGTTCAGCGCGACGATCATCGCCGTCCACACGATCTCGTACCCCAGCACGTCCTGGGAGACCAGTGCCGGGAACGTGACGGGCACGAGCGCGCCGACGGGGTAGACCCAGTCGTAGTCGAGCACCGGCCACTGCCCGGTCGTCAGGCCGTGGCGCGCCCACCACTCGTAGAGCGTGACGTCGCCATAGATGGTGTAGGCCCAGCCGATCGCCGCTCGCACCACCCAGGCGTGCACGGCGACGAATCCCGCCAGGAGCAGCCACGGCGACCGCAGCACGGACCGCAGCACGCGACGCGCTGGGCGCGGGGTTCCGGTGGTCTCGGCGGCGGGAGGCACGCGCACATGCTGCCAGAAGCCCCGGCCATGTCGTCGGTGCGTGTGAGATGCGGGCGGCAGCGTCTATGGTTTCGGATATCCGAAACCATGCCCCATGGCGCCAGGAGGAGAACACGTGAGCCGCACCGGACCAGTGACGTCGGAGCACGGCGCCGTCCCGGGACCGTCCGGGGGAGCCCCTGCCGGGGGTCGTGCCGGCCGGGGTGCCCACGGGCGCGGGGCTCGGTCGGCGCGGCTCGTCACGCTGCTAGGCCCGGCGTTCGTGGCGGCCATCGCGTACGTCGACCCGGGCAACGTCGCGGCGAACCTCACGGCGGGCGCCCGGTACGGCTACCTGCTCGTCTGGGTGCTGGTCGCCGCGAACGCGATGGCGGTGCTGGTCCAGTACCTCTCGGCCAAGCTCGGGGTCGTCACCGGCCGGTCGCTGCCGGAGGTGCTGGGCGAGCGGATGTCCCGGCGGGGCCGCATCGCGTACTGGCTGCAGGCCGAGGCGGTCGCGATGGCGACCGACGTCGCGGAGGTCATCGGCGGAGCCATCGCGCTGCACCTGCTCTTCGGGGTGCCGCTGGTGCTCGGCGGCGTGATCACGGGCGTCGTGTCGATGCTCGTGCTGTCGCTGCAGCAGCGTCGTGGTCAGCGGGTCTTCGAGACCGTCGTGACGTCGATGCTCGCGATCCTCACGGTCGGGTTCTGCGCGGGGCTGTTCTTCGCGCCCCCGGACGTCGGTGCGCTCGTGGGCGGGCTGGTCCCGCGCCTGGACGGGCCGGAGTCGGTGCTTCTCGCGGCGTCGATGCTCGGCGCCACGGTGATGCCGCACGCGATCTACCTGCACTCCTCCCTCGCCCGTGACCGGGTGCGGCACGACGCTCGCATGCGGCAGCGGCACGTGCTCGCGACCGGGTCGGACGCTCCCGTCACGGGCGTCACGGGCGTCACGGGCGTCACGGGCGTCACGGGCGTCACGGGCGACGCGGTCGATCCCGGGCGCGACGGCGCGACGCCGCCGTCGACCTCGACCGTGCGCCGGTTGCTGGTGGCGACGCGCTGGGACGTGGTTGCGGCCCTCGTGCTGGCGGGCGGGGTGAACATCGCGATGCTGCTGCTCGCCGCGGCGAACCTGCCCGGCCGCACGGGCACGGACACGATCGAGGGCGCGCACGCCGCGATCTCCGCCTCGCTGGGGCCCGCCGTGGCGGTCCTGTTCGGCATCGGGCTGCTCGCGTCCGGGCTGGCGTCGACGTCGGTCGGGGCGTACGCCGGCGCCGAGATCATGTCCGGGCTGCTCCGCGTGCGGGTGTCGCTGACGGCGCGACGCCTCGTCACGCTGGTCCCGGCGATCGTGCTGCTCGCGACCGGCATCTCGCCCACCTGGCTGCTGGTGGTGAGCCAGGTGGTGCTGAGCTTCGGCATCCCGTTCGCGATGATCCCGCTGGTGCGCCTCACCCGGGAGGCGGAGCTGCTCGGGTCGTTCCGCAACCGCTCGGTCACGCAGCTGATCGCGTGGGCGATCGCCGCGGTCATCGTGGCGCTGAACGTCGTGCTGCTCTGGTTGACGTTCACTGCCTGACGGGCGCGCCCGCTGCTCGACGCCTACCCGGCGACGGCGGTCTCGAGGCGGTCGACGAGCGCGGCCTGCGCTCTCACGACGAGGCGGCGTGCGTCGTCCGGCGCGAACCATGCGACGCGGTCGATCTCGGGGACCTCGAGGCGCCGCCCGGAGCGCGGCGGCCACTCGATCTCGACGGTGTTGCTGCGCACCTGGTCGAGGTCGGGCCCGGGCAGGGGCCACTCGCGCGCCCAGGCGAGCACGCGCTTGCCGGACTTCTGGCGCACCTCGCCGAGGTCGACGTCGGGGGACGGGGGTGTCGGCAGCGGCAGGCCGAGCTCCTCGCCGGCCTCGCGGACGGCAGCGGCGTGCGGGTCCTCGTCCGGGTCGAGCTCACCCTTGAGCACCGTCCACGCGCCGGCGTCCTTGCGTGTCCAGAAGGGTCCGCCCATGTGTCCGAGCAGCACCTCGAGCCCGTCGGTTGTCGTCCGGTAGAACAGCAGGCCCGCGCTCGTCGTCGCCATGCACCCAGTGTGGGCGGACGGTCCGACACCGGCGCGCTCGTGCCTGCCTGACGGCGTCCGAGAGGTTGATACGGAGTCTCGTTTGACGTGAGACCCCGTCGCGGTGGACGATGGACGCAGGACGGCGCCGTCGCTGCCACCAGCCTCGCGTCGGCGCCGTCCGCTGTTCTCCACCGGGCCCGAGCCGGACCCCCGCGCAGAGAGTGAGGTCGTCGATGACCCGCAACGCCCCCGTCATGCCTGGCGTGACCGCCCCCGACTACGACCTGTCGGCGCCGCTCGACCTGGACTACGTCGGCGCCTTCGCCGACGTGACACCCGCGGAGCGGGAGCACCAGCTCGCCGTCCGCGCGTTCGTCCAGGAGCACGTGCTCCCCGTCATCGACGGCTACTGGGAGCGTGCCGAGGTCCCGTTCGACCTCGTCAAGAAGCTCGCCGAGCTCGACTTCCTGCGCGACGGCGTCGACGTGCCCGGCCGCCCGAAGGTGTCCTTCATGGCCGAGGGCCTCGCCAGCATGGAGATGTCGCGCGGAGACGGCTCGGTCGCCACCATCTGCGGCGTCCAGGGCGGCCTCGCGCTGCGCTCCATCGTCATGCACGGCTCGCCCGAGCAGATCGAGAAGTACGCCGAGCCCATGGCGCGCGGGGAGATCCTCGGCGCCTTCGCGCTCACCGAGCCCACCCACGGCTCGGACTCCGTCTCCCTCGAGACGACGGCCCGCAAGGAGACCCGCGACGGGGTCGAGGGGTACGTCATCGACGGCGAGAAGAAGTGGATCGGCTTCGGCTCCTGCGGCGACATCTCCGTGGTCTGGGCCCGCCTGGTGGGTGAGGACGGCGACAACCAGGTCCACGGCTTCATCGTCCCGCAGGACGCTCCGGGGTACGACGCCACCACGATCGAGGGCAAGCTGTCGCTGCGCGCCATCACGCAGGCGCACATCGTGCTCACCGACGTCTTCGTCCCCGCGGACGCGGCGCTGCCGCGCGCGACGTCGTTCGCCGCGACGGCCGCGGTCCTGTTCGCCACCCGCCTCGCGGTGGCCTGGTCGGCCGTCGGGCACGCCGTCGCCTGCTACGAGGCCGCGGTGGCGTACTCGAAGCAGCGCATCCAGTTCGGCAAGCCGTTGGCCGCCAAGCAGATGGTGCAGGAGCGCCTGACCCGCATGCTGTCGCTCGTCACGCAGATGCAGCTGCTGGTCGCGCAGACCACCCGCCTCGCCGACGCCGGCGCGCTCACCGGCGAACAGGCGTCGCTCGCCAAGTACACGACCACGCGGCAGGCCCGCGAGGTCGCGTCCATCGCCCGCGACATGCTCGGCGGCAACGGCATCCTGCTCACGAACCGCGTCGCGCGGCACTTCGCGGACGTCGAGGCGCTCCACACCTACGAGGGCACCGAGTCGATGCAGGCGCTCATCGTGGGCCGCGACATCACCGGGGTGTCGGCCTTCGCCTGAGACACGCCTCTCACAGCTCGGTCGCGGTCTCGCGCAACGCGTCGAGAGCGGCGGAGCGGGTGTGCGGTGGCCACGCGAGGACGGTCGTCACCTTCGGTGCGTCGGTCACGGGGACGGCGGCGTGCTGCGGCCACTGCCACGCGCGGCTGGAGGCAGGGATGACCAGGAGGGCGCGGCCCAGGGCCACCAGCTGTGCGATCTGGGACTGCGTCCTCACCCCGGGTCCCGGTCCGTCGGGATAGGTCCAGTCGGGCCGCGGCCAGCGCGCCATCGGCAGGTCGGCGACGTGCGCGATCTCGGAGGTCGTCACCTGGTCCCGGGAGGCGAGCGGGTGCGCCGCGGGAACGATCGCCACCTGGCCCTCCGTCAGCAGGTCCTGCGTCGCCAGCCCCGCGAGGTCGTCGACCGGCCGGTGCATCAGTGCCACGTCGGCCGCCCCGGCACGGAGGATGCCCGCCTGCTCGCCCACCTCGCACAGGAGCACGTCGACCGGTACGGCGTCCGGAGCGCGCGAGAAGGCGTCGAGCAGGGACTGCAGCAGGTCGGACGAGGCCCCGGCCTTGGTCACGAGCGTGATCGCCCGCGCCGGGTCGGCTGCTCGCCGGGTGCGTCGCGCCGCCGCCTCGACGGCGGCCAGCGCCGGCCCCGCCTCGCGACGCAGCACCTTGCCCGCCTCCGTGAGAGCGACACCCCTGCGGTCGCGGTCGAACAGCCGCACCCCGAGCCGTCGTTCGAGCTGACGCACCGCCCGCGACAGCGGGGGCTGAGCGATCCCCAGCCTCTCGGCCGCCCGCCCGAAGTGCAGCTCGTCGGCCACCGCCGTGAAGTAGCGCAGCTCACGCGTCTCGAGACCGTCCATGATGCGAGCCTACGCAGTGATACCCGCCAGGTATCACAGGCGACCCGATCGGTCTTGGACGGGTCAGGCACGCGCCGTCGAACATGTCTCGTATGGAAGAGAAGAAGGTCGCCCTCGTCACGGGCGCCAACAAGGGAATCGGGTTCGCCGTCGCCCGCGGTCTGGGCACCGAAGGGTTCCGGGTCGCCGTCGGCGCCCGCGACGACGCGCGACGGGACGCCGCCGTCGAGAAGCTCCGCGCGGACGGCGTGGACGCGTTCGGTGTGGCGCTCGACGTCACGTCCGACCGGAGCGTGGCCGCGGCGGCGCAAGCGATCGATGCCGAGGCGGGGCGGCTCGACGTCCTCGTGAACAACGCCGGGATCTCCGGGCGGTTCGACGGCGGCGCCCAGGACCCGACGACGCTCGACCTCGACGTCCTGCGCACCGTGCTGGACACGAACGTCCTCGGCGTCGTCCGCGTGACCAACGCGATGCTCCCGCTGCTCGAGCGGTCCCGTGCACCCAGGATCGTCAACATGTCCAGCGACATGGGCTCGCTGGAGCTGCACACCGGCCCGATCCTGGCCACCTACGCGTCGTCGAAGACGATGGTCAACGCGCTGACGGTCCAGTACGCGCGCCGACTGGCCGACGGCCCCGTCGTCGTCAACTCCGCGTGCCCGGGCTACGTCGCCACCGACTTCACCGGCCACGCCGGCCCGCGCACCCCCGAGCAGGGCGCCGCGATCGCGATCCGGCTGGCCTGCCTGCCCGACGACGGCCCGCGGGGCGGGTTCTTCAACGAGGCGGGCCTCGTCCCGTGGTGACGACCGTCCCGTGGTGACGACCGTCCGCTGGTGGCGCCGGCACGGCGAGGTTCCGGTGCGCGGCCCTCAGGGGCCGAGCGACCGGGTCAGGCGAGGTCGTACTCGAGGTGCAGGACGTCGGGGAACGACAGCTCGTCCCACGCGCGGGCGGCCGGCGCGCCGGGGTCCACTCGGCCGATCGACACGAGCCACGCCGTCAGGACCATGCCGTGCGTGCCGATCACCAGCGTGCGCGTCCCCGTGGCGTCGGCACCGCCCGCGCGGGCGTGGGCGCGCACCGCGGCGTCGAACCGGAAGGCGGCGACGTCGGGCGGTTCCCAGCCGGCGTGCCGACCGTCGAGGGTCCCCTCTACCCAGGCTCGCCGCGCCTGGCGGAACGAGGTGTCGAACGGCTCTCCCGGGCGCGCCACCTCGTCGAACCGGGCGTCCGTGGCGACGGACCGGGTGCCGAGCGCCAGGCAGAGCGTCTCGATCGACTTCGGCTCGGTGCTCGCGACGGCCAGGCTCGAGGCAGGGAGCACGCCCAGCAGGCCGCCGGGCACGCCCTCGGGAGGGGGATCCGGGACATCCCGACGGCTCGCAGCCGGCCCGAGCCGTGCGCTCGCCACCCGCCCCTCGGACGAGAGGGGCCACGACCGTGCGGGCACGGCCGCCGACACCTCGGGGGCGCCATGGCGGACCAGGACGATCTGCACCGTCCCAGTATGGGCGGCCACGTCGTGACCGGCCCGGTCAGATGGCGGCGTCGCGCGCCAGGTCGCCCGACGCGCGCTCGCGCCGGTGGATGCGCCACCAGACGAAGAAGCCGACCAGCGTGAACACCCCGTAGAACACGTACATGAGCGCGGTCGCCCAGTAGTCGGCGGCGAGGAGCAGGGGCACGCCGACGATGTCGACCGCGACCCAGACCAGCCAGAACTCGACCCACCCCTTGGCCATGCCGTAGGTGGCGATCAGCGAGCCCATGAAGATCCAGGCGTCGGCCCACACGGGCTCGAACGAGCCGAGGGCGCGGAACAGCGGGGTCAGCAGCAGCGTGCCCGCGGCCATCGCCACGACGATGCCGGCCCGCTGGCGCCACGACGCCCAGTGCGGGTGCACCCCGACGCCACCGTCGGCCGGGATCTTGCCGTCGGCGCGCACCTCGAGCGCGGCGCGCCGCGTCTGGCGCCACTGCACCCACCCGTACACGGAGACGATCAGGAACATCACCTGGCGGCCGGCCTGGCCGAGCATGTCCGCACGCCCGGCGTCGCCGAACCAGGAGCCCATGAAGACGGTGAAGAGCACCAGGTTGCCCACGATGCCGATCGGCCACGCCCACACCTTGCGCCGCATGCCGCCCAGCGCGGAGGTCAGGCCAAAGGCGTTGCCGATGATCTCGCGCCACAGCAGATGCTGGTCGCCGATGGTCAGTGTGGCGTCGAAAAGGGCGCTGATGGCGTCCATCGGATCCTCTCCCGGTCGGGCGTACCGACTCCGGGGGGACGGGCGTGGGTCGCCGAGGCCGGCCCCCAGGGGGCGGCCGCGACGACACGACGACCGGGCGGCACGCACCCGTCGCCGGGGCGCGCCGCACGTGCTTCCTCCCATCCGGACTTTGACCGTCGGCTCTGGAGTTCCACCAGATCAACCGCCTCTCCCGAGGGAGACGCGGGTCGCGGGCTGTGACCGCCGGCTCGGAATTTCACCGACCCCGGAGCACGTACGTACGTGTCTCGCCGCCGGATGTCCCGACGGCGTCCTGCACAACGCAGGATGCCAC
Organism: Isoptericola luteus; assembly: GCF_020297055.1. Taxonomy (GTDB): domain Bacteria; phylum Actinomycetota; class Actinomycetes; order Actinomycetales; family Cellulomonadaceae; genus Isoptericola; species Isoptericola luteus. The sequence continues at coordinate 94,182 of NZ_JAIXCQ010000009.1, forward strand.
ACCGTCATTCCCCGTCCGGCATCGCCCGCACCGCCGCGGGCTCGGTGGGTGGGGGAGCCGCGGGCTCGGTGGGTGGGGGAGCCGCGGGCTCGGCGCGCGGGGGAGTCGAGGGTTCGGGCCGCCGGCCGGCTACAGGAGCGCGTCGCGCACGGCCCGGGCGACGTCGTCCGGGCCGGCGCCGGGCTCGAGGACCGTCACGACGACGCGCCGCCCGTCGGACCCGGAGGACCGCGACCGGTTCCCCGCGGGACCCGTCCCGCGACCGGGCTCGTCGTTGCCGGCGTCGGCGCCGGTGCCCGCGTCCTCGGCGCCGGTTCGCGTGCCCCTTCGAGACGAGGCGGCACCCGACGCACCGGCACCCGACACGCCCGTGCCCGAGGTGCCAGCGCCCGCGTCGGTGGCACTGACGCCCTCGGTCGCGGGGTGCTCGGAGGCGGAGGCGGCGGTCTCCGCGGTGCGCGGGTCGGACGAGACCGCGGCCCGCCGCAGGTCGGCGAACGCCTCCTCGAGCTCCGGCCGCAGGTCGAGGTGCGGGTGGCGCAACCAGCGGCGCAGGATCGCGTTGTGCACCGCGACCACCGACGCGGCGAACGCGATCGACATGGTCGTCGAGGAGCGGTCGGGAGGCAGCGTGTCGCGCAGGTACGCGGTGAAGGCGCGCTCGTACCGGTGCGTGGTGACGAGCTCGCGGTCGCGCAGCGCCGGCACCTGCTGCAGCAGCGTGTGGCGGGCGATCGACGTCTCCCGCTGCCCCACGTGGTGGTCGAACACGAGCCGTGCCGCGCGGCAGACCTCGAGGTAGGGGTCCGTCGCCGGGTCCCAGGCGCGTTCCGGGGCGCGCCCCGACTCCTCGCTCGCCCGCGCCTCCGGACGCGTCTCGGCGAGCATCACCACGACCTCCTCCAGCAGGAGCTCGTGGTCGGCGAAGATCACGTCGTCCTTCGACCGGAACCGGCGGAAGAACGTGGCACGGCTGACCTGCGCCGCGTCGGCGATCTCCTCGACCGTCGTCTGCTCGTACCCCTGGCGTGAGAAGAGGTCGATCGCGGCGTCGACGGCCTGGGCGTGGGTGTGCGTCCGAACGGCAGTCATGGCACGGAGGTTACTCCGCGGGAGGGTCGAGCCCGCACCGGTGCCGTGCCTCAGTGCATCAGCTGGTAGAACCGGAAGGCGGCGAAGTCGTCCACCGGGAGCACGTCGAGACCGGTGAACCCGGCATCGAGTGCGTACCGGCGCAGCATGGAGGTGCGCATCACCGTGCCGGTACCGGCGGACGGCGACGTCGACAGGCCGTCCGGCAGGCACACGAACAGGCTGTACCCGTACATGAGCCGGTCGATGTCGTCGGCGGGGGCGCTGAACTCGTCGGCCACGGCCTCGTCCATGACGACGACGGCGCCGCCCGGGCGGACCGCGCGCCGCAGGGACGCGAGCACCTCGACGGGGTGCGGCAGGTCGTGCACGCACTCGAAGGCGAAGGCCGCGTCGTAGGGCTCGGCGGCCTCCAGCCGTGCGGCGTCCAGGTGCTCGAACGTCACGCGGTCGCCGAGACCCTCCTCGGCCGCGGCCGTACGGGCCGCGTCCAGGGACGGGAGGTCGACGTCGAGCCCGTGCACGACGGCCTGCGGGTAGGCCCGGGCGAGCGCCAGCGTGGACCAGCCGAACCCGCACCCGACGTCGAGCACCCGTGCGCCGGGCATCGAGAGCGCGTCGTGGACCGCGGGCAGCCCGGCCAGCGCCGGCGCGAGCCGCTGGGTGAACCACGGGCGGTTGGCGTCGGACTGCGCCTCCCGGGCGTCCTCGCCGAACTGCTCCCACGACACGCCGTTCCCGGTGCGGTAGGCCTCGAGAAGCTGCGGCATCCGGGCGGCGATCGCACCCACGAACCGGGCGAGCGGCGCCAGGTACAGCAACGAGGCCTCGTCGGTGAGCACCTCCGCGTGGCCGGTGGGCAGCGCGTACGCGCGAGTGCGAGCGGTCGACCGGGGGTGGTCGGGGTGCAGGTCGTCGGGGTCGTCGCCGGGCGCGCCCTCGTCGGCGTGCGGTGCCGGGCTGGGGGAGGGCCGTTCCTGGACGACGACGATGCCCGACCCCGCCTGCTGCTCCAGCCACTCCCGCGCGAACCGTTCCGCGGTCCCGGTGGTGTGCGCCAGCTCGGACGAGGTGAGAGGCCCGGAGGCGGCGAGCGCGCGGTACCAGCCCAGCCTGTCGCCGAGGTGCGCGGCCATCACGTCGACCGTGCCGAGCCAGGCGCCGAGGAACTGGTCGGCGAACGCGTCCGCCGACAGCCCGCCGTCCGCCGGCAGCCCAGCACCTCGGGGCGTACTGCTGTCCGTGCCGGTGGCGTCCCTGGGGAGTCCGGCTCCCGCGGCGTCGTCGCTCGCGGTGCTCTCGCTCGTGCTGCTCTCGATCGCGGCCATGGCGGTACCTCCGTACCGGTCATTGCGGGGGTATGCGGCCGGGGCGTCGTCGGGCGTCGTCGGGCGGCATCGCCCCGGTGTCGACGCTAGACCGCGACCGATCGCGTGTCGATGCTCGCGGCGGGTGACTCTCGCGGAGGCACGACGCCGTCCTGCCCTTCTCGTCAGCCGCTGCGGCGGCGTCCGCGCGGGGTCTCGTCGAACCCGACGGGCGGCCGCGCAGCCCGCTGGAGGTGGCGCACCTCGCGCACGGCCACGCCGAGGGCGAGGACGAACGGGACCAGCGCCCAGGCGCGGCCCCGGATCGCGACCCACAGCATCACCAGCGCCACCACGCCGGCACCGACGACGGTCGCGACGCTCGACCACTGGACCCTGCGCACACGTCGAGGCTACCCGCGTGCCCCGGACGGGTCCGTGCAGCGGCCCGCGGCCTGCTGGCGGAGCGACCCTCGGCGTAGGGTGACGCACGTGACTTCCGGCACCACGAACGAGACCGAGACCACCACCCGCACGGCCGCCGAGACACCGGCGGACGCACCGTCGGAACCGACCTCGACGGTGCCCGTCGTCGACGTCTACGTCGACCCGACGTGTCCCTTCGCGTGGATCACCTCGCGGTGGGCGCTCGAGGTGGCCGGGCAGCGCGAGGTGCGCCTGACGTTCAGGCTGATGAGCCTGTACCTGCTCAACCGCGACAAGGACATCCCCGACGACTACCGCGCCAGGATCGAGCGGTCCCGCGGGATCGGCCGGGTCGCCGCGGCCGTGCAGACCGATCACGGCCCCGAGGCGTTCTCGGCGTTCTACACCGCGGCCGGCACGCGCATCCACGGCGGTGGCCGCCGGGACGAGCTCGACGACGTCACCGTCGAGGCGCTCGCCGAGGCCGGGCTGCCCGCGTCGCTGGCCGACGCCGCGACCTCTCAGGACTACGACGACGCCCTGGCCACGTCCCACCACGCCGGCATGGACCCCGTCGGCCAGGAGGTCGGCACCCCGACGATCCACGTCGACGGCGTGGCGTTCTTCGGCCCCGTCCTGCAGAGCATCCCGCGCGGCGAGGACGCGCTGCGCGTGTTCGACGGCGCCGTGGCGCTCGCGTCCTACCCGGACTTCTTCGAGCTCAAGCGCACCCGCCAGGGCAGCCTCGACTTCTCCTGACCGCGGGCCGGCGGTCGCCGGCCACGGCCGCGTGCGTCGTGACCCGCGGCCGCGCGACCTCCCGCGGGACGGGCGCCACACGGCCGTCCCGGCCCGTGCCGACCCGCGGCCCCGCACCGGCCACGCCACGCCCCTTCGATACCTGTGAGGACCCCATGACCCTCGACCTGCGCATCTTCACCGAGCCCCAGCAGGGTGCGTCCTACGACGACCAGCTCGCCGTCGCCCAGGCGACGGAACGACTCGGCTTCAGCGCGTTCTTCCGCTCCGACCACTACCTGGCGATGGGCGGCGACGGCCTGCCCGGCCCCACCGACGCGTGGACGACGCTCGCCGGGCTGGCCCGTGAGACGACGACGGTCCGCCTGGGCACGCTCGTCACGTCGGCGACGTTCCGCCACCCGGGCGTCCTGGCGATCCAGGTCGCCCAGGTGGACCAGATGTCCGGCGGCCGCGTCGAGCTCGGGCTGGGCGCGGGCTGGTTCGCCCGCGAGCACGAGGCGTACGGCATCCCGTTCCCGGACCGGCGGTTCGGCCTGCTCACCGAGCAGCTCGAGATCCTCACGGGCCTGTGGGGCACGCCGGAGGGGGAGACGTTCTCGTACGACGGCGAGCACTACACGCTCGTCGACTCCCCGGCGCTGCCCAAGCCCGCCCAGGCGCGGATCCCCGTCATCGTCGGGGGCGGCGGACCCAAGCGGACGCCGGCGCTCGCGGCCCGGTTCGGCGACGAGTACAACCAGGCGTTCCCCGAGCTCGACACCGTCGGTGCGCGGATCGGCGTCATCAACGACGCGCTGGCCGAGACCGGGCGCACCCCGGACTCGATCACGCAGTCCGTGGCGCTCGTCCTCGCCGTCGGCACCGACGAGGCGGAGTTCACGCGCCGGGCGGCCGCGATCGGTCGTGAGCCCGGGGAGCTGCGCGAGCACGGCATCGCCGGCACCGTCGACGAGGCCGTGGACCGGCTGGGGACGCTGCGCGACCAGGGCGTCGAACGGGTGTACCTGCAGGTGCTCGACCTGCACGACCTCGACCACCTGGACCTGGTGGCCCGCGAGGTCGCGACGCGCCTCTGAGGATCGCGTCCCGGGCTGCCCGCCTCGCGACCCCGCGGGCGACGGCCGGTACTCTGTGCGGCGGCGATCTTCACCGGACGTTCACGGGCGAGCGGCATCGGTGACCATGTGGCCCCGCGCGGGCCTGACGGACGGAGCACCATGAGCCTCGGCTGGACCCTGCACGGCGACGGCAAGCACGTCGGACCTGGCGACGTCGTCCCCCCGGAGGAGCGGCTGAGCTGGCCGCGCACCGTGGGCATCGGCATGCAGCACGTGGTGGCGATGTTCGGCGCCACGTTCCTCGTGCCGCTGCTGACGGGCTTCTCGCCCGCGACGACGCTGTTCTTCTCCGCCATCGGCACGGCGCTGTTCCTGCTGATCACGAGGAACCGGCTGCCCAGCTACCTGGGGTCCAGCTTCGCGTTCATCGCGCCGATCATCGCCGCGACGGCGTCGCACGGGCAGTCCGTGGCGGTGGGAGGCATTCTCGTCACCGGCCTGGTGCTCGCCGTCATCGGCGTGGTCGTGCACTTCGCCGGGGCGCGGTGGATCGACGTCGCCATGCCGCCGGTCGTGACCGGCACGATCGTGGCGCTCATCGGCCTCAACCTCGCCCCGGTGGCGTGGGGGTCGTGCGACCAGTCCGTCGTCGACGGCGCCATCGTCCAGACGTGCACCAACGGGTTCCGCGCGGCACCGGTCACCGCCACGGTCACGCTGGCCTCGATCATCCTCGTGACCGTTCTGTTCAAGGGCATCCTCGGCCGGCTGTCGATCCTCGTCGGCGTGATCATCGGCTACGTCGTCGCGACGATCCGCGGCGAGGTCGACTTCACCTCCGTCGAGGCGGCGGGTTGGGTCGGCCTCCCCGAGTTCGTGACCCCGTCGTTCGACGTCGGTGTGCTGGGCCTGTTCGTGCCGGTGGTCCTCGTGCTCGTCGCGGAGAACGTGGGCCACGTGAAGTCGGTGGCCGCCATGACCGGCAGGAACCTCGACCACCTCACCGGCCGCGCGCTGTTCAGCGACGGTCTGGCGACCACGCTGGCCGGGGTGGGCGGCGGTTCCGGCACCACGACGTACGCCGAGAACATCGGCGTCATGGCCGCGACCCGCGTGTACTCGACCGCGGCCTACTGGGTGGCGGCGGCGACGGCCCTGCTGCTGTCGATGTCGCCCAAGTTCGGTGCCCTGATCGCGACGATCCCGGCGGGCGTGCTCGGCGGCGCCACGACGTTGCTCTACGGGATGATCGGCATCCTCGGCGCGCGCATCTGGGTCCAGGGCCGCGTGAACTTCGGTGACCCGGTGAACCTCACGACGGCGGCCGTGCCGCTCGTCATCGGCATCGCGAACTTCATGTGGGTCGCGGGCGAGCTGACCTTCGAGGGGATCGCGCTCGGCACGGCGTCGGCCCTGGTGATCTACCACGGGATGCGGGCCATCTCCCGGTGGCGCGGCACCTCGGCCGAGCCCGCGTCGCCCGCGTCGGTGCCGTCCGTCCCCGCGGGCCCGGCGACGCAGAACTGACCGTCAGGTCCTGCTGGCAGGGTCGTGGGGTTCAGGTCCTCGAGGTCGGGGCCGCCGGCTCAGGCGTACTTGACGCTCGCCGCGGGCTCTTCGCGGACGATCGGTGTGATCTGGTCGGCGGGGACGCATCCCTGGACGTCCTGCAGGGGCGTGTCGGCGGTGATGAGCACCTGGTCGGCGTTCATCGGCGGCGTGTACCGGTTGCCGACGAGCATGTCGACCGAGCCGCCGTCGCGGTCGTCGAGCACGAGCCGGATCGAGGTGAACTGCGCGGCGAGGGTGTAGGCGCGGGTGATGCCCTTGACCCCGAAGTGCAGCTCGGACGTCTCGACCTGCCTGCTCATGTCGCCGGTCGCGATGACCGTGAACCCGCGCTCGTCGAGCACCTCCGCGGTGGCCGAGGCGATCCCGCCGGTCTCGGACGCGTTGAACACGCGGACCTTGATCTTCTCGTACGGCACCGGGAGCGCGCCGTCGGGCTGCCCCTTCACCGCCGGCAGGCAGGGCTCGGGGCTGGGCGCGACGGCGACAGGGGTGTAGATCGGGCGCGAGAACGGTGTGCTGATGGCGCCCGAGTACGCGGCGACGGCCCCCAGCGCAGCGATGAGCAGGAACGCGATGATCAGGCCGAAGACGACGGCCTGGCGTTCGTGCTCGCGCCGACGGCGCGTCAGGCGCGTCGGGTCAGGGGTCGGTGTTGTCACGCGTAGAAAATACCTGAGTTCGTCGGGGAGGGTGGGATCAGCGCAGCACGAGCACGCGGGCGTGCAGCACGGGGCGCTGCTGGAGGGCGGCACGCACGGCGCGGTGCAGGCCGTCCTCGAGGTAGAGGACGCCCTGGTACTCCACGACGTGCGCGAAGAGGTCGCCGAAGAAGGTCGAGTCCTCGGCGAGCAGCGCGTCGAGGTTGAGGTTGCGCTTGGTCGTGACGAGCTCGTCCAGGCGAACCTGACGCGGGGGCACGTCGACCCAGTCCTTGGCACTGACGTGCCCGTGGTCGGGGTACGGACGGCCGTCCCCCACGGCCTTGAAGATCATGGCTGCCATCGTAGGGCCCGCCGCGGTGGTGGAGGCCAGGCCGCTTCCCGATACGGACACGATCCCGTCACGATCCCGACACGGGTGTCGGTCGTGGTCAGAGGACTGCGGCGGGTCGCCGCCGCCCCCGGCGACCGGTTGACGCGGCCGCCGGACCGGAGGACGCTGGGACCCGCAGCCATGGGAACGCTCCCACCGTGTCCCGGGCCGCATGCCAGGTTCGTTGCGACATCGGGTCATTGGAGATCTCCATGTCTTTCGGCAGGTCCATCGGCAGGTCCATCACACCGTCCCTCCTGAGGTCGGTTGCCGTCCTCGGCGTCGGCAGCCTCGCCCTCCTCGGAGCCGCCTCGGCGTCCGCGGCCCCACCACCTCCCAGGGACCCGGTCCTGTGGGTCAACCCCCACAGCTCGACCCTCGCTCACGTGGAGGAGCTCGGTCTCACGGGCGACGCGCGGGACGACGCCCTGGCGCTCGCCGACATCCCGTCGGCGTCGTGGTTCACCGGAGGCAGCGCGCGGGAGGTGCGGCAGGACGTCAAGCACGCCGTCGTGCACGCCCACGCCGACCGGGCGATCCCCGTGCTGGTGGCCTACAACCTGCCGTTCCGCGACTGCGCTCAGTACTCCGCGGGCGGCGCGACGTCCCTCGCCGAGTACACGGCGTGGATCGACGGGTTCGCCCGCGGCATCGGGAACAAGCAGGCGGTCGTGGTCCTCGAGCCGGACGGGCTCGGCATCATCCCCTGGTACACGACCTACGAGGGCACGCAGGAGTGGTGCCAGCCCGACGAGGCGGACCCGGAGACGGCAGCGGCCGAACGGTTCGCCATGCTCAACCACGCCGTCGACACCCTCGGTGCGCTGCCCGGGACCAAGGTCTACCTCGACGCCGGGAACAGCAAGTGGCTCAACGTGGGCGACAACGCCGACCGCCTGCTCAAGGCAGGCGTCGAGCGGGCGGACGGCTTCTTCCTCAACGCCTCGAACTACCAGTACACCGAGAACTCCGTCGCCTACGGGCGGTGGATCTCGTCGTGCGTCGCGCTCGTCACGCAGGCCGGCGGGGCGCTCGCCGACTGCGGCAACCAGTACTGGAACGGCGGGCCCGCCAACGGGTGGTCCGGCGTCGAGATGTCGCCGTACGGCCGGTGGACGGCGGGCGCCGCCGACCCCGCGCTGGACACCGCCGGCGTGGACTCGCGGTACGCCGAGCAGCTCGGCGACGTGCGTCCGACGACGTCGTTCGTCGTCGACACGTCACGCAACGGTCAGGGGCCGTGGGACCCGGCGACGTCGGCGAACACGTACACGGACGCCGAGGACTGGTGCAACCCGCCCGGACGCGGCCTGGGCGTGCGGCCCACCCTCGACACCGGCGAGCCGCTCGTCGACGCGTACCTGTGGATCAAGGTCCCGGGGGAGTCCGACGGCCAGTGCTTCCGCGGTACCGGCGGGCCGCTGGACCCGGAGCGCGGCATGGTCGACCCGCCCGCCGGGCAGTGGTTCGTCGAGCAGGCCGACGAGCTGATCGACCTGGCGGTGCCGCCCCTGGGCTGATCCACCCGCCTCGGGGTCGAGCAGCCCACCTCACGACGAAGGCCCGCACCGGCGAACGGTGCGGGCCTTCAGGCGGCGGAGGATGGGGGATTCGAACCCCCGAGGGCGTGAACCCAACACGCTTTCCAAGCGTGCGCCATAGGCCGCTAGGCGAATCCTCCTGGAGCGACCGGCGCCTCCCCGCGGACGGGTGGTGGCGCAAGCAGCCTGAGCAGGATACCGGACCGGAGCGGGTGCCCCGAAATCGAGCCGGCGAGACGGCGGTTTCGGTGCACGGGGCCCTCTCGGTTAGGCTGTTCCCAGACCCCTCGTGCGGCACCATCTCGCCGAACTCCCCCAGGGCCGGAAGGCAGCAAGGGTAAGTGAGCTCTGGTGGGTGCACGGGGGGTCCTTTCGCGCCTCCGGGGCGCCCGACGAGTGACCGGCCTCACTCTGCCCACGATGCGGATGGTTTTGTGTTCGCATGGCGAGATTTCCGGTCGGCCGAGTTGGCGAACACCGATCCGGGGTGGTCACCTTGTGCCATGCCCCGCATCGCCACGACAGCCACGACGACCGCGCACTCCCTGCCGCGCGTCGCCATGTGCTGCCGCGCGAGCACCGCGGGGCGAATGTGCGAGGGACGCTGACCCCGAGCGTCTGACGACGCGCCGTCCGGTGCCGCCGTCCTCGATGACCCGGCTCTGCCTGGTCACCACCACACCCGCGCCCGCCCCGCGCTGATGGCCGGGGCCGCCGCCCCTCATGCTCACCGGCACCGCCGATCCACACCGGTGTCGCCTGCCCTGGAAGGACTCACCATGTCCAGCACCGCCCGTCCCACCGCCCGTCGCGCCGTCCGCGCCGCGGGCTCTCTCGCCGCCGTCGCGCTCGCCGTCACCGCGTGCGCCGCCCCGGGCAGCGACGCCGCCGCCGACGGCGCGGCCTCCGGCTCCGCCGAGGACCCGGTCCGCATCGGCGTCGTCTCGTCCGGCGAGGAGTACTGGACCACGTTCGCGGACGCCGCGAGCGACGCCGGCATCGAGGTCGAGATCGTCAACTTCTCCGACTACCAGCTCCCGAACCAGGGCCTGACGGACGGAGACCTGGACCTCAACCAGTTCCAGCACCTGCAGTTCCTCGCGGGCTACAACGTGGCGTCGGGCAGCGACCTGACCCCGATCGGGGCCACCGCCGTCTACCCCCTGGCGCTCTACTCGGCGAAGCACGACACGGTCGAGGCGATCCCCGCGGGCGGCGAGGTCGCCATCCCCAACGACGACACCAACCAGGCCCGCGCGCTGCTCGTGCTCCAGGACGCCGGCCTGATCACGCTCAAGGACGGCGGCAACTCCTTCTCGACGCCGGCGGACGTGATCGCCGACGAGTCGAAGATCACCGTCACCCCCGTGGACGCCGCGCAGACCGCGCTCGCCCTGCAGGACGTCGACGCGTCGATCATCAACAACGACTTCGTCGGCGACGCCGGCCTCACGGCGGACGACGCGCTCTTCAGCGACGACCCCGACTCCGCCGCGGCCGAGCCGTACATCAACGTGTGGGTCTCCCGCGCGGAGGACGCCGACGACGAGACGCTGAACAAGCTCGTCGACATCTTCCACAGCCCGGAGATCGAGGAGGGCGTGCTCGAGGCGTCCGGCGGCACCGGCGTCATCAAGGACAACGACGCGGCCGACCTGCAGCGCATCCTCACCGACATCCAGACCAACCTGGGCGCGCAGGGCTGATGCCTGCACCGATCATCAGCTTCCGTGAGGCGGCCAAGATCTTCCCCGGCCGCAAGGGGGCCGAGGTGCGCGCCGTCGACGGCGTGACCCTCGACATCCGGGCTGGGGAGATCTTCGGCGTCATCGGCTACTCCGGCGCGGGCAAGTCCACGCTGGTGCGGCTCGTCAACGCGCTCGAGCGGACGACGGGCGGTGCCGTGGTCGTCGACGGCACCGACCTCACGGGGCTCTCCGAGGCCCGGCTGCGGCCCGTCCGCGCCGGCATCGGGATGATCTTCCAGCAGTTCAACCTGCTGAGCTCGCGCACCGTCGCGGGCAACGTCGCGTACCCGCTCGAGGTCGCCGGGTGGCCCAGGGCCCGGCGCCGCGAGCGGGTGCGCGAGCTGCTCGACTTCGTCGGCATCGCCGACAAGGCGGACGTCTACCCGGCCAAGCTGTCCGGCGGGCAGAAGCAGCGTGTCGGCATCGCCCGGGCGCTCGCCACCAACCCGAAGATCCTGCTCGCCGACGAGGCCACCAGCGCCCTCGACCCCGAGACCACGCACGACGTCCTCGCCCTGCTGCAGCGGGTCAACCGCGAGCTGGGGATCACCGTCGTCGTCATCACGCACGAGATGGACGTGGTGCGCTCCGTGTGCGACCGCGTCGCCGTCATGGAGCACGGCAAGGTCGTGGAGCTCGGCGACGCGTACCAGGTCTTCAGCGCGCCGCGGCAGGACGTCACCCGCCGGTTCGTCTCCACCGCGCTCAAGGACCGGCCCTCGCCGGCCGTCATCGCGCGCCTGCGCGCCCGGCACACCGGCCGCATCGTCACGGTCGGGGTGGACGACGTGTCCGGCTCGTCCGCGCACGTCACCCACGTGCTTCGTGAGCACGGCGTCGACGGCACCATCGTGTACGGCGGCATCACCGAGGTGGCCGAGCGGCCGTACGGGTCGCTCACGCTCGAGATCGTCGCGGACGGCGCCGCGGGGGACGACCCGCGCGTCGAGGCCGCCGTCGCCGGCCTGCGCGCCGTCACCGACGTCGTCGACCACGGCACCGCGCGGGACCCGCTCGACGACGCCGCACCGTCCGGCGGACCTACCGGTCTCCTGGAAGGGAACGACCTGTGAGCACCGAGCAGCTCCTGCCCCTGCTGTGGCAGGCATTCCTGGAGACGTCGTGGATGGTGCTCGTCGCGCTCGCCGTCGGCGGCGTGGCGGGCCTCGCCATCGGCATGGGCCTGTACCTGACACGGCCCGGCAACCTGCTCGCCAACGGGCCGGTGTTCGCGGTGCTCAACGTGCTGGTGAACATCGTGCGGCCGGTGCCGTTCATCATCTTCCTGGTCGCGCTGGGACCGGTGACGCGTGCGGTCGTCGGCAAGACGATCGGCATCGAGGCGTTCACGTTCGCGATGTGCGTGATGTCCGCGTTCGTGTTCGCGCGCCTGGTGGAGCAGAACCTCGTGTCGATCGACCCGGGCGTGGTCGAGGCCGCACGCGCGATGGGTGCCTCCCCGCTGCGGATCGTGCGCACGGTGCTCGTCCCCGAGGCGTTGTCGCCGCTGATCCTGGGGACCACGTTCCTGTTCGTCGGGGTGCTCGACATGTCCGCCATCGGCGGCTACCTCGGAGCGGGCGGGCTGGGCGACTTCGCCATCGTCTACGGCTACCGGCAGTACGACTGGGGCACGACGGCGATCGTCGTGGCGATCATCATCGTCATCGTCCAGCTCGTGCAGTGGCTGGGGAACACGCTGGCGAGGCGGGCGCTGCGCCGCTGATCCGCTGGCGTCGATCGGTTCGTGACGTCGTGAATTCTTCGCTTCCGGGGCCTAGAGGCGAAGAATTCACGACGTCGGCACGCGGGCGGTGGTGGCGATGTGAACGATCGTCGTCATCCACACCAGGGTGAACGGGATGACGGTGACGTTCTTGACCGCCAGCTCCCAAGCGGCGAACGACGCCTGCGCGTCGGCCGCGAGGGTCCCGGCGACGACGGCCGGGAGCACCTTGGCGACCAGGGTGAGCGCGACGAGCAGCACGGCGCTCGCGAGCAGCATCCCGGTGTGCGCCTCGGCGAAGCGGGTCACGCGCGGCCAGACCTGCGACCACGGCACCTGCGAGCCCGTGAAGAGCGTCCGGACGAGCCAGAGCACGAACAGCAGGCGGACCGCCGTCGTGAACGCCTCGCCGGCGATGCCGCCCGCCCAGGCGAACCGTTCCTCGCCGCCGACGGAGAGGAACCGCTGGGCGGACACCAGGATGCCGAAGCCCGCGACGACGAGGTAGTGGCGACCGGTGAAGGACAGCGCCTGGACGAAGGCCGTCCAGGCCTCGGTGAACGCGGTGTGCATGAGGACTCCCGACTGCTTCGGTGGACTAAATGGTTTAGCGTACTGAACTATAAGCCATGATGGAGGATGTGACCATGACGGCGGACGACACGACCGGCCAGAGCGGTCCCCAGGACCCTGGCGCGCTGATGGGCACCGAGCTCAGCGACGCGGTGGTGCTCTTCCACGACGCGCTGGGCTCGCTCATGGGCCTGTCCGCCGCCGACCACAAGGCCCTCGGGATCCTGCGCAGGGAGGGCCCGATGTCGGCGTCGGAGCTGGCGCGGCGCACCGGGCTCACGGCGGGGGCGGTCACGGGGCTGGTGGACCGGCTGGCGCGCGGCGGGCACGCGCGTCGCGAGCGCGACCCGGACGACCGCCGCCGGCTCGTCATCGCGGCCGGCGGTCCCGCGTCGCCGGAGCTCGTCGCGGCCGTTGCCGGGCTCACGCAGGGCATGGCCGCGGTCACGGCACGCTTCACGCCTGACGAGCTCGCCGTCGTCGCGCGGTGGGTCGAGGCGACCACGGCGACCCTGCAGGAGCAGGTGGTCGCGATCGCGCGCCGCCGGGACGCGGACGCCGCGACGAGGACGCCCGCCGGGTCGTCCACCGGGTCGTCCACGGGGTGACGGCGGCGCCTCGTGACTGTCGGCCGCGACGTCTACAGTTGCGGGGGTGACCACCGCTCTGTACCGCCGCTACCGGCCCGAGACGTTCGCCGAGGTGATCGGCCAGGAGCACGTCACCGCACCGCTCATGCAGGCGCTGCGCAGCGGGCGCGTCAACCACGCCTACCTGTTCTCCGGCCCCCGCGGCTGTGGCAAGACGACGTCGGCCCGCATCCTCGCGCGCACGCTGAACTGCGCGCGGAACACGCCGGAGAACCCGATCGACACCCCGTGCGGCGAGTGCGACTCGTGCGTCGAGCTGGCCCGCGGCGGCCCCGGCTCGCTCGACGTGGTGGAGATCGACGCGGCGAGCCACAACGGCGTCGACGACGCTCGCGACCTGCGGGAGCGCGCCACGTTCGCCCCGGCACGCGACCGGTACAAGATCTTCATCCTCGACGAGGCGCACATGGTGACGCCGCAGGGCTTCAACGCCCTGCTCAAGATCGTCGAGGAGCCGCCGCCGCACATCAAGTTCGTGTTCGCCACGACGGAGCCGGACAAGGTGATCGGCACCATCCGCTCGCGCACCCACCACTACCCGTTCCGGCTCGTGCCGCCGGACGTGCTCGGCCCGTACCTCGAGCAGCTCTGCGCGGCCGAGGGCATCGAGCTGGGCGGCGGCGTGGTGCCGCTCGTGACGCGCGCCGGCGGCGGTTCCGTCCGGGACAGCCTCTCCGTGCTGGACCAGCTCATCGCCGGCGCCAGCGGCGGCACGGTCGAGTACGACACCGCGGTCGGGCTGCTCGGGTTCACCCACGCGACGCTGCTCGACGACGTCGTGGACGCGCTCGCCGCGCGGGACGGGGCGTCGATCTTCCGCGTCGTGGACCAGGTCGTCGCCACCGGGCACGAGCCGCGCCGCTTCGTCGAGGACGTGCTGGAGCGGCTGCGTGACCTCATCGTCATCGCCGTGTCCGGGGACGAGGCCGAGGTCGTGCTGCGCGGCCTGCCCACCGACCAGCTCGAGCGCATGCGCGCCCAGGCGTCGCGGCTCGGCGTGGCGGAGCTGTCGCGCGCAGCCGACCTCGTCAACGCCGCGCTCACCGAGATGACAGGTGCCACGTCGCCACGGCTGCACCTCGAGCTGCTCTGCGCGCGCCTGCTGCTGCCCGGGGCCGACGACGGCGCCGCCGGGCTGGCGGCGCGGCTCGACCGTCTGGAGCGGGGCGTCGTCCCGGTGGGTGCCACCGCGGGGACGGTCGCGCAGGGCGGCGTCGCGGCCGGTGCCGTGCCGTCCGGCCAGGCTTCCGGCGGGACGCCCGGAACGTCCGACGGCAGTGCGTCGTCGTCGGTGGCGTCGTCGGCGTCCGTACCCGGCGGGCTCAGCGGTGCCGCGGCGGCTCGTGCCGCGCTCCTGGCGAGCCGGCGCCCGGCCGAGCCCGGGGCTCCGGCCGAGCCTGCCGCTCGACCCGCGGCTGCTCCCTCGTCCGCGCAGGCTCAGGCCCCCGCCTCGTCGGGCGCGCCTTCGCCGTCCGCTCCCGCGGACGACCCGGCGCCCTCTTCGGAGCCGCAGGCGCCCACCGTGTCCGAGACCGAGCCTGCGCCCACGCCCGCCTTCGGGACCGAGCCCGTGCCCGCCTTCGGGACCGAGCCCACGCGCGAGCCCACGCCCACGCGCGAGCGCGAGCGCGGGGCAGAGCCGCCGACCGAGCCGGGGGACGGAGCGGGACTCCCCGCAGCCCAGGTGCCGAGCCCGGACGTCGAGGCCCCGGCGCGGTCGGTGGAGCAGCCGACATCGGGATCCGCGTCGGCACCGGACTCGGCCGACCGGTCGTCGGCGGAGCAGCCAACGGCAGAGGCTCCGGCCGCGGAGGCGGCGGCGCCGTCCGGAGGGGTGACCACCGAGACGGTGCGGCGCCGCTGGGACGAGGTGCTCGCCAACCTCGGCCGCGTCACGCAGACGCTCGTGAGCCAGAACGCCCAGGTCGTGACGCTCGACGGCGGGGTGCTCCGCCTGGGCTTCGCCGCGGCGGGCATCGCGCGCACGTTCTCCCAGCCACGCCACGTCGGGGCGGTCGAGGAGGCGCTGTACCAGACGCTCGGCGTCCGGGCCCGCGTCGAGGCGATCGTCGGCGACGCCGGCACCCCCGGAGGGACGCCCGGTGGCGCCGGTGGAGCACCGGGCGCCGGTCCCCGGGGGGCGGGTGGCCCCGCGGGCACCGGACCGGCAGCCCCGACGTCCGCGGCACCGGGAGAGTCCCGGCCCGACGGGCGAGGGGAAACGTCCCGTCCCGGCACGGGGTCGCGATCAGAGGCGGCGCCGTCGGGCGGCGTGGCGTCGTCGACCGTTTCGACGTCGGGCGGCGTGGCGTCGTGGACCGCTGCGGCACCAGGCGTGGCGTCCGGGCAGTCCGGGCAGTCCGGGCCGGCTGCCGGCACGGCGGTTGCGCCGTCGTCGCCCGGCGGTGGGCTCGCCCTCGCGGAACGCCCCGTACCGGCCCCGGACGCGGCGCCCAGCGCAACGACACCCGGCGCAACGACACCCGGCGCAACGACACAGGGCGCCGCGGTGTCGGACGCCGCAGACGCGGCGTGGCTCGCGGGCGTGCCGCTCGCCGAGCCTGCCGACCCTGCCCACGCGCCCGAACCGCCGCCCGAGCCGTGGCCGACGGAACCCGACCCCGCGGGAGACCCGGGCGAGACGACCGCGCTGTCGACGTCTGCCCGATCGGCCGGGCCCGCACCCGGCTCGCAGGCCCCGGCGGGTCAGCCCGCCGCGCCGGCGGCCGGCCCGCACGTGCGGGAGACTCCGCGCCAGGCCGCCGAGCGGCAGGTGCGCGAGTCGCAGGCGCGCTCGCAGCAGCGGACCGTCCCGGTGCCCAACGCCGCGCAGGACGCGGACTACGCGGAGTACGACGACTCCACCGACGACGACCAGGCTGCCGCCGCCCCCGGGCTGGCCGGCGTCCCGCTGGTCGTGAAGGTGCTCGGCGGCACCGTCATCGAGGAGTTCTCGGATCAGGGGTGAAATGACCGACCGGACCACCACCCTGCACATCGTCGCTGCCGTCATCGTGCGCGGCGACGGGCGAGCGCTGCTGGTGCGCAAGCGTGGCACGACCTCGTTCATGCAGGTCGGCGGCAAGATCGAGCCCGGCGAGGAGCCGTTGGCCGCGCTCGTGCGCGAGTGCGCCGAGGAGATCGGGCTCGACGTCGACCCCGCGTCGGTGCGGGCGCTCGGGCGGCGCACCGCCGTCGCCGCGAACGAGCCGGACCACGTGGTCGACGCGCACGTGTTCGAGGTCGACCTGGACGCGGGCGCGGGCCCCGACGACGTCGATGTCCAGGTCCGGGCCGAGCTCGCCGAGCACGTCTGGGTGGACCCGGCCGACCCGGTGGCGTCGCACCCGATCGCGCCCCTGTCGGTGGACCTGCTGCGGGAGGTCGCGCAGCCCTCGCCGAGGTAGCCGTCCTCGCCGGGGCTCTCCGGCTCTCGCCGTGCGCCGGCTCAGCCCGCCACGAGCTCCACCTCGAAGCCGTCGGCGTCCTCCAGGTACGCGGCGTGGTGCTCGGGCCCGCCGGCGAACGGGTGGCGGTCGGCGAAGAGCAGGGTCCAACCGTGCTTCGGCGCCGCGGCGACCAGGGCGTCGAGCTGCGCCGGAGTGCCCGCGTGCAGAGCCAGGTGGTTCAGTCCGGCGCGCCGGCGGTCGTGGCCGCCGTCGCGCATCGCCGGGCTCTGCTCGACGACGACGTAGGTGTCGCCGAGCCGCCACGACCGCCCGTGCTCCCACGACCGGTACGGCCGGTGCCCGAGCTCGCCCAGGAGCCAGCCCCACGAACGCTCGGCGCGGGCGAGATCGGGCACCCACAGCTCGACATGGTGGACGACGCCTGGCTGCACGGTGCCCCGGGGCCCGGCCGGTCGCGACGGGCGGGCGGGCTCCCCGGCGGCGAGCGCCTCGACGTGGCCGCGCATCCCGACGACGGTGTCGGGCATGAAGGGCAGGACGTCGAGCAGCTCCAGCAGCAGGGCCGGCGCGACCCATGCGCCCCACGCGACCTCCTCCGGCTGCCACGTGACGGGGCCGTCGTACGTGCACTCGTACAGGAACTCCCGCATCCGGGTGCGGGAGTCGGCGTAGTCGGCGAACCCGAGGGGCACCAGCTCGACGCCGGTGACCCCGAGCTCCTCCGCGAGCTCGCGCACCGCGGAGTCGTACGGCTCCTCGCCGGCGAGCACCACGCCGCCCGCGCAGATGTCGTACCGGCCGGGGTAGAGGTCCTTGGTCTCGGTGCGGCGGTGCACGTAGACGTCGCCCGTCGAGCGGCGTACGAGCACGCCGGTCGACGCGTGCCGCAGGTTCTGTGCCCGCACCCGCGCGCGGTCGGCCACGCCGCAGGGCCCTTCGTCGTCGTACAGCGCCACCAGCTCGGTCATGGGTCGATGGTGTCACCCGCCGCATGACAGATGTCACCGCGCCGGCGTGACGGGTGCCCGCGCACCGGTGAGAGACGGCACTACCTGCGGCGACGCCTCGCCCGCAGGCTGGGAGCATGACTTCGCAACCCATCGTCTCCGTCCGCGGGGCCCGACGCCGGTACGGCAGCTTCGAGGCCGTCCGCGGCGTCGACCTCGACGTCCACCGCGGCGAGCTGGTCGCGCTCCTCGGCACGAACGGCGCCGGCAAGACGTCCCTCGTCGAGCTCGTCGAAGGGCTCGCGCCCGCCGACGGCGGCGAGGTGCGCGTGCTCGGCCACGACCCCTACCGCGAGCGTCGCCGGATCGTCGGCTCGCTCGGCATCATGCTGCAGAGTGCGGGCTTCTCCGGCGACCTCACGGTCGCCGAGACGGCTCGCACGTGGGCAGGCACGCTGACGCGGCCGCGCGCCGTCGACGAGGTGCTGCGCGCCGTCGACATGGCGCACCGTGCCGACGTGCGGGTGGCGAGCCTGTCCGGCGGCGAGAAGCGGCGCCTCGACCTGGCGCTGGCCACCATGGGCGACCCCGAGGTGCTGTTCCTCGACGAGCCCACGACCGGGCTCGACCCGGAGAGCCGTCGCGCCACCTGGCGCCTCGTGCAGGGCATGCTCGCCGCGGGCACCACCGTGCTGCTCACCACCCACTACCTCGAGGAGGCGGAGCAGCTCGCGGACCGCATCGCGATCCTCCAGGGGGGCCGGATCGTCCGCTCGGGCACGGTGGCGGACATCGTCGCCGCCGAGCCGGCCCGGCTGGAGTGCGTGGTGCGCGGGCGGGACGGCGGGGCCCTCGCCCCGGCCGTGGCGGACCTGCCGGTGCTGGCCGGCGTCGTCGGTGCGCCCGACATCGACCACACCGGCCGCCTGCGCCTGCGGACCACCGCCCTGCAGGACGACCTGTACACCCTGCTGCAGTGGGCCGACGCCCGGCAGCTGCGCCTCGACGACCTGGACGCCCGCTCGGCGTCCCTGGAGCAGGCGTTCCTCGCGATGGACGGCGCCGGGACCCGCGCCGTCGACGACACCTCGGAGGTGGCGGCATGACCACGAAGACCTTGGCCTCGACCTCGCCCGCCGGCGGCCGCCCGTTGCCGCCCCCTGCGCGGAGCTTCAGCCCGCGCCGGGTCGCGGTGCTGGCCCGCGCGGAGCTGCGGCTGCTGGTGCGCAACCGCACGGCGCTGTTCAACGCGCTGGCCATGCCGCCCCTGACGGTGGTGCTGTTCGCGGCGGTCGGGGGGATCGACGCCGGGACGTCCGCCGCCACGGGCGTGATGATGGTGAACCTCCTGGTGTTCATGTCCCTCGCGTTCGTCGTCTACTACAACCTCACGGTCACGTACGTGGCGCGGCGCGAGGAGCTGGTGCTCAAGCGCTACCTCGTCGGCGAGTGCTCGCGGGTGGAGATCCTGGCGGGCGGCGCCGTGCCGGCGTTCGCCGTGGCGCTGGCGCAGACGGTGCTGGGCATCGTGGCGGTGTCGCTGGTCCTGGAGCCGCCCGCCTTCGTCAACCCGCTGCTCGTCGTGGTGGCCGTGGTCGGCGGCGCCGTGATGCTCACGGCGCTGGCCGCCGCGACGTCGGGGCTGTCCCGGACGGTCGAGTCGGCGCAGCTCACGACCCTGCCGCTGCTGATCGTGGCGATCCCGTTCGGCGGCCTGTTCGGGGCTCCCGGTGCGTCGTCCGGCCTGTTCTCCACGATCGGCACGTTCACGCCGTTGCGTCCGATCACCGACCTCATGCTGCTCGGTTCCGCGGGGATCGGCGACGGCGGGCAG
The DNA here is from genome assembly GCF_020297055.1 of Isoptericola luteus. Taxonomy (GTDB): domain Bacteria; phylum Actinomycetota; class Actinomycetes; order Actinomycetales; family Cellulomonadaceae; genus Isoptericola; species Isoptericola luteus. The sequence continues at coordinate 113,860 of NZ_JAIXCQ010000009.1, forward strand.
GTGCTGACCCTCGGCGAGACCTTCGCGGCGGCTGCCGTGCCCGTGGCGGTGCTCGCCGGCTGGACGCTGCTCGGCGCGCTCGCCGCCCGGCGCTGGATGCGCTGGGAACCGCGCCGTTGACCTTCCTCGTGACCGCACCCGGCGGGGTGTCGTGGCAGGCTGACGACGTGACCAGTCGTCGGCCCGCCGCGACCCTCGCCGGTGGCGCGCGCGGGGTCGAGGTCTACACCCGCGTGAGCCTGTACCTGTTCGTGCTCCTGGAGCCGTTCCTCTTCCTGTACGCGGCCGCCGCGCTGTCCGGCGTCGGCACCGTGCCGGGCGCGGGGGCGGCGCTGGTGCTCGTCGTCCTGGGCCTGCTGCACACGGCGCTCTGCTTCGCGACCGTGCACGTGGGTTTCGACCACGCACTGTGGCACGGGCGCCGTCCGGGCGCCGTCGTCGTCGCCCTGGCGGCGGTGACGGTCGCTCTGGTCGTGGCCGTCCTGCTGGTGCTGCCGGCGTACGACGGCGGAGGCGTGAGCAGCGACCCGCGCACGGTGATGCTCTTCGTGACCGGCGCCGCGACGATCGGCGCGCTGGCGGTCGCGGTCCCCATGGGCAGGCTGATGCTGCTCGCGCTCGTGGTGCCGCTCGGCCTGGCTGCCGCACGCGCCGGGTCCGAGGGGATGGTCGACGTCGTCCCCCTCGGCCTCGGTGCCTACACCTTCACCCTGCTGTGGGCGGGGACGCTGCGCATGTCGATGTGGATCGTCGAGGTGGTCCGCGCGCTCGACGACGCACGTGGGGTCGCGGCCCGGCTCGCCGTCGCGGAGGAGCGGCTGCGAATCTCCCGCGACATGCACGACGTCGTCGGCCGGGCGCTGTCCGCCGTCGCCGTGAAGGCGGAGCTCGCCGGCGCGCTGGCCCGCCGGGGGGACGCCCGTGCCGCGGACCAGATGGACGAGGTGCGGACCCTCGCGCAGGACTCCCTGCGGGAGGTGCGCGGCGTCGTCGCCGGGTACCGTGCGGCGGACCTCGCGACCGAGCTCGACGGCGCCCGGTCGGTGCTGCACGCGGCGGGGACGGCGGTGCGCGTCGTCGGCGACGTGCCCGACCTTGCGGCGCCGCAGGTGGAGGCGCTCGCCTGGGTGGTGCGGGAGGCCGTGACGAACATCGTGCGGCATTCGGCGGCGACCGCGTGCCGGATCGACCTGGAGCGGGAGGAGCAGGCCATGGTGCTGCGGGTGAGCAACGACGGGGCACGGACCGGCGTCGGCGGTGTCACAGGCCTGAGCGGAGGGTCGGGGCTCGCCGGCCTGCGGGAACGGCTCGCGGCGGTCGGCGGGGAGCTCCACGTGGCGGCCGACGGCGACCGGTTCGTCGTCACGGCGCGCGTGCCCGTGCCGTCGGGGGTGGTCGTGTGATCCGGGTCGTGCTCGCGGACGACGAGACCCTCATCCGCGACGCCGTCGCCCAGCTGCTCGGGCTCGAGGACGACCTGGAGGTGGTCGCCGTGGCCGGGGACGGGCCGGAGGCGATCGCCGCGATCATGGCGCACCGCCCCGACGTCGCCGTCCTGGACCTGCAGATGCCGGGCGCCGACGGCATCGAGGTCGCCGAGACCGTGCGCCGCACGCATCCCGGCTGCCAGGTCGTGATCGTCACGAGCCACGGCCGGCCGGGCTACCTCAAGAAGGCCCTCACGGCCGGCGTGCGGGGGTTCCTGCCCAAGACGGTGCCGGCGACGGTGCTGGCGGGGGCCGTGCGTCAGGTGGCCCGCGGCGGCCGGTACGTCGATCCCGAGCTCGCGGCGGACGCGATCTCCGCGGGGGACTCGCCGCTGACCCCGCGCGAGGCGGACGTGCTGGAGCTCGCGGCGGAGGGAGCGCCCGTCGAGGAGATCGCCCGGCGCGCGTCGCTGGCCGCCGGGACGGTGCGCAACTACCTGTCGTCCGCCGTCGCGAAGCTCGGCGTCAGCAACCGGCACGAGGCGGTGCGGGCGGCCCGCGCCCAGGGCTGGATCTGAGGCTGCTGGATCTGAGGCTGCCCGCCGCCCGGGCGGCGTCCGCTGTCGTCGGCGCACCGTAGGCTGGTCGACTGTGTACGAGGGCGCAGTCCAGGACCTGATCGACGAGCTCGGCCGCCTTCCCGGCGTCGGGCCCAAGAGCGCGCAGCGGATCGCGTTCCATCTGCTCGCGGCCGACACCGCCGACGTGCGCCGGCTCGCCGACGCGCTCACGGAGGTCAAGGCGCGCGTGCAGTTCTGCGAGCTCTGCGGCAACGTGGCGGAGTCGGAGCGCTGCCGCATCTGCGTCGACCCGCGCCGCAGCGACGACGTGATCTGCGTCGTCGAGGAGCCCAAGGACGTCGTCGCGATCGAGCGCACCCGCGAGTTCCGCGGCCGGTACCACGTGCTCGGCGGCGCCATCAACCCGATCGAGAACGTCGGCCCGGACGACCTGCGGATCAGCCAGCTCATGACCCGCCTGGCGGACGGCACGGTCACCGAGGTCATCCTCGCCACCGACCCGAACGTCGAGGGCGAGGCCACGGCCACCTACCTGTCGCGCCTCATCGCGCCGATGGGCGTGACCGTGTCTCGTCTCGCGTCCGGGCTCCCGGTCGGGGGAGACTTGGAGTACGCCGACGAGGTCACCCTCGGTCGGGCGTTCGAGGGCAGGCGGGTCGTCGGCGGCTGAGCTGGCCGTCCGGCACCACCGGCAGATCGCGCTGTCGACCACGGCGCAGGGAGGACAGATCGTGGGGGAGATCGAACCAGGCTCCGAGTACAGCGACATCGCGGAGCAGATGTCCGCGCAGGCGCGCACGTTCCTGTCGACGACGACGCAGGTCGCGTCAGGCGCCGCGCCAGGGGCCGAGCTCTCGCTGCTCATCCTGGCGACGTCGGACCTGCTCGCCGCCGGCGCGCGGCTCGCGGCCGTCGTCGACGTCGTGCCCACCGAGCGGTTCGAGCCCGACGCCGGGCCCGAGACCGACGTCGACCCCCTGCGCGACGCCCTGGCGAAGATGTTCGCCGGCTTCGACGACTACGTCGAGGTGTCCGACCCGGCGCTGAACGCCGACGTCGCCCCCGCCACCCTCTCCGGCGACCTCGCGTGCGTGGCCGAGGAGCTCGCCAAGGGGCTCCAGCACTACGACGACGGCCACGAGCTCGAGGGGCTGTGGTGGTGGCAGTTCAGCTACCTCTCCTCGTGGGGTGAGCGCGCGTCGTCAGCCCTGCGCGTGCTCCAGGGCGTGCTCGGCCACCTGCGCCTCGACGTCGAGGACGACGTCGCCGCCGAGGCGGAGTACGACGCGCTGCACTCCTGACCCGGGTCCCTGAACCGGGCTCCTTGCCTAGCTCGCGGCCCCGGGCGTGCCTCGCGGTGAGGGCCCGCGGCGGTCACGCGCCGTCCGCGGCCCGCCGGTAGTGCTCGCTCATGGCCGGGTAGTAGGCGTCCCACGGCACGGCGTCCGTCGGCCGCCCTTCCCGAGCGGCGACGAGGCGGTCCAGGTAGTACTCCCACCCCGGCCCGGTGGAACCCGGGTCGGCCTCCGGCCCGAGCAGCTGGCGGAACGTCAGGGTCGTGACGCCACCGGACTCGTCGAGGTCGAACCGGACGTGCCACACCTCGCCGGCCGTCGTCGTGTCGGCCGCGAACCGGTGCGGTGGTTCGCAGCGGGTGATCCGGACCTCCTCCGGGTCGACGTCGTCGCCCTCGGCCGTCATGAAGAACGTGACGCGGCCCGTGGACGGGTCGCCCTCCCACCGCCCGATCCAGCGCTCCATCCGGTCGGGCTCGGTGAGGCTCGCCCACACGTCGGACGCGGGGGCACGGAACGTCCGGGTGAGGAGGAGCTCGCGCCCCTCGCGGCCCGTCGTGACGGTCCCGGTGGCCCGGGGCCCGGCCGCGGCGTCGTCGTCGCGCCCCTCGCTCTGCTCGTGGTCGTTCATGCCGTCTCCTCTTCTCGGGCCGCCGTCCGGGCGGCGCGGCGTTCTCGTGTCGTCCGGCGGACCTCGAGGTCGAGCCCCGCCAAGGCTCCGGCCGGCAGGGGAGGCCTCACGTCCGCCTCCGTCGTCGTCCCTGTCGCCGGCTCTGCCCGGAGTGTTGCGACGAGGTGCTCGACCGGGGCGAGTGCGTCCGGACGCAGCGAGTAGACGCGGTGCCGCCCTCGGGCCTCGACGTCGACGAGCCCTGCCTCGCGCAGCCGCCGCAGGTGCCTGCTGACCCCGGGCTGGGAGCCTGGCTGCGGGTCGCCGAGCTCGCTGGCCGAGAGGTCGGCGCCGCGGAGCGCGAGCAGGAGCTCCCGGCGTACCGGGTCGGCCAGCGCCTCGAAGACGTCCATCCAGCAAGCATAACCGCACGGTTATGCATTCGCGCGGTGGCCGGTGGCCCGCGACCCAGCGGCCCGGCGGCCCGGTGGGTGGACGGGCGCGGCCGTGGCAGGATCTGCGCGTGCCCGACCTCGACCTGCTCACGATCGTGCTCCTCGTCCTCGCCGGTCTCGCGGCCGGCTGGGTCGACGCCGTCGTGGGCGGCGGCGGGCTCATCCAGCTCCCCGCACTGCTGCTCGTGCCGGGCATCTCGCCGGTGCAGGCGCTCGCGACGAACAAGCTGGGCTCCATCATGGGCACCTCGACCAGTGCCATCACGTACTACCGGCGGGTGGGGCCGGACCTCACGACGGCGGGACCGATGGCGCTCGCCGCGCTAGTGGGCGCCTTCGGCGGGGCGGTGCTGGCGAGCAGGATCCCGTCCGAGCTGTTCACGCCGGTCATCCTCGTGGTGCTGGTCTGCGTCGCCACGTACACGATCCTCAAGCCGCAGCTCGGCGCGCACGACAACCTGCGCTGGGAGGGCAACCGGCACCGGTGGACCGCCGCGGGCATCGGCCTGGTCATCGGCGCGTACGACGGCCTGCTCGGGCCGGGCACGGGCACCTTTCTCGTGATCTCCCTGGTCAGCGTGCTCGGGTACGCGTTCCTGCCCGCCTCGGCGCTCGCCAAGATCGTCAACTTCGCCACCAACCTCGGCGCGCTGCTGTTCTTCGTGCCGCACGGCGCCGTCATCTGGGGGCTGGGCCTGGCGATGGGCGCCGCCAACCTCGTGGGCGGGTACGTCGGCGCCCGGATGGCGGTCGCCAAGGGCAGCGCGTTCGTGCGGGTCGTGTTCGTCGTCGTCGTGGGTGCGCTCATCCTCAAGCTCGGCTACGACGTCATCACCGACCAGCTCGCCTGAGCGCCCCCCTCCTCGCTGTGAGCGGGCGTTTGGCCCTGTCGACGGGGCTTCGGAGGGCCAAACGCCCGCTCACAGCGTTCGAGTAGTCACGACCTGAGACGCCACTCGTCGACCGGGGCGGTCGCCGTCTACCATCGACGGGCAAGCACAAGCACCCGGCGGGCCGTTGAGAGAGACGGAGGCCGGCGACAGAAGGTTGTGAAGCATGGCACTTGTCGTACAGAAGTACGGCGGATCATCGGTCGCAGACGCCCAGAGCATCAAGCGCGTGGCCAAACGGATCGCAGCGACCAAGCGGGCGGGCAACGAGGTCGTCGTCGTGGTGAGCGCCATGGGCGACACCACGGACGAGCTGCTCGACCTCGCCGGGCAGATCACCCCCCTGCCCCCGCAGCGCGAGCTCGACATCCTCCTCACCTCCGGTGAGCGCATCTCGATGTCCCTGCTCGCCATGGCGATCACCAATCTCGGGGTCAAGGCGAAGTCCTTCACCGGCCAGCAGGCCGGCCTCATGACCGACGCGGTGCACGGTCGCGCGCGCCTCGTCGACGTCGTCCCGCACCGCATCCGGGAGACGGTCGAGCGCGGACAGGTGGCGATCGTCGCCGGGTTCCAGGGCGTGAGCTCGACGAACGACGTCACGACGCTGGGCCGCGGCGGCTCGGACACGACGGCGGTCGCGCTCGCGGCCGGCCTCGGTGCCGACGTCTGCGAGATCTATACCGACGTCGACGGCGTGTTCACCGCCGACCCGCGCATCGTCCCCGGTGCGCGCAAGGTCGACCGCGTCACCTACGAGGAGATGCTCGAGCTCGCGGCGTCGGGCGCCAAGGTCCTCGCCCTGCGCGCCGTCGAGTACGCGCGCCGCTACGACGTGCCCGTGCACGTGCGCAGCTCGTTCAGCAGCACCACAGGCACTCTCGTCACCGGCACGTACGGCGACAGGATCGACCCGAACGCCCCCGACGGCGAGCAGGAGGAAACCCCGATGGAAGCCCCGATCATCTCCGGCGTCGCGCACGACCGCAGCGAGGCCAAGATCACCGTCGTCGGCGTCCCCGACAAGCCCGGTACCGCCGCGCGCATCTTCGAGGTCGTCGCGGGCGCGGGCGCGAACATCGACATGATCGTGCAGAACGTGTCGGCAGCCCACACCGGGCTGACGGACATCTCGTTCACCCTGCCACACGGCGACAGCCCGTCCACGCTGGCCGCCCTGAACGGCCTGCAGGACGAGATCGGCTTCGCGTCGCTCCAGTACGACGACCAGATCGGCAAGCTGTCGCTCGTCGGCGCGGGGATGAAGTCGCACCCGGGCGTGTCGGCGCGGCTGTTCGGCGCGCTGCGCGACGCGGGCATCAACATCGAGATGATCTCCACCTCCGAGATCCGCATCTCCGTCGTCACCCGCGAGGACGCCCTGGACGACGCCGTGCGCGCCATCCACACGGCGTTCGACCTGGACTCCGCCGACGGCGAGGCCGTCGTCTACGCGGGCTCGGGGCGGTGAGCGCGGTGGCACGGATCAACGAGCACGGGATCAGCCTCGCCGTCGTCGGCGCGACCGGGCAGGTCGGCGGCGTGCTGCGCCGGCTGCTGGCCGAGCGCGAGTTCCCCGTACGGGAGCTGCGGTTCTTCGCGTCGGCGCGCTCCGCCGGGTCGGTGCTGCCGTTCGGCGGGGTCGACGTGGTCGTCGAGGACGTCGCGGCGACGCCCACCGAGGCGCTGGCCGACGTCGACGTCGCGATCTTCTCCGCCGGCGGCTCGACGTCGCGCGAGCACGCCCCTCGGTTCGCCGAGGCCGGCGCCGTCGTCATCGACAACTCGTCGGCGTGGCGTCTCGACCCCGAGGTGCCGCTCGTCGTCTCCGAGGTGAACCCGGAAGCGATCGGTGACGCCGTGAAGGGCATCGTCGCGAACCCGAACTGCACCACGATGGCGGCGATGCCGGTGCTCAAGCCGCTGGCCGACGAGGCCGGGCTCGAGCGCCTGCAGGTCGCCACCTACCAGGCGGTCTCCGGGTCCGGGGTGGACGGCGTGCGCGAGCTCGCCGACCAGGCGCGCGCCGCCGTCGCCGGGGACCTGGAGGGCCTGGCGCACTCGGGCGGGGCCGTGGACTTCCCGGCGCCGTCGAAGTACGTCGCGCCGATCGCGTTCGACGTCGTGCCCCTGGCGGGGTCGATCGTGGACGACGGGTCCGGGGAGACCGACGAGGAGCAGAAGCTGCGCCACGAGTCGCGCAAGATCCTCGGGCTGCCGGACCTGGCCGTGTCCGGCACGTGCGTGCGCGTGCCCGTGTTCACGGGCCACTCCTTGGCGATCCACGCGGAGTTCGGCGTGGCGATCACGCCCGAGCGGGCGCGCGAGCTGCTGGCCTCCGCACCGGGCGTCGAGCTGGCGGACGTGCCGACGCCCCTGGCGGCGGCCGGTGCCGACCCGTCGTTCGTCGGGCGGATCCGCGTCGACCAGTCCGTACCCGGCGGGCGCGGGCTCGTGATGTTCGTGTCGAACGACAACCTGCGCAAGGGCGCGGCGCTCAACGCCGTGCAGATCGCGGAGATCGTCGCCGGCGACCTGGCTGAGCTGGAGGTGCTCGACGCCGCCGGCTGATCACCGGTCTGATCGGACCTCGTCGCTCCGGTGGGGCCTGCCGAGACGCGTCGTCTCGGCAGGCTCAACCGGAGCGCGTCAGTACCTGAAGCACCCGCGGGGCGAAGAACCGGCGCTTGTACGCGTCCGGTTCGACCACGTCGAGGATCTTCAGGTCGACGAGCTGGCTGACGAGCTTGTTGGCCCTGCCGTACGACAGACCGAGCTCTGCCTCGACCCTGCGGACCGTGAAGGTGGGGTTGGCGACGGCAAGATCCACGAGCGCGTGCGCCGAGTCGGCCCGGAGGCTGGAAGCACGGATGACCTCCTTGAGCTCGGCCTGAACTGCGACGAGCGCGCCATCTCCCGGTGCGTCGTGTCCGCCGCCTGGCGCAGGCCCTCGGCGAAGAACCTGATGAACGTGTCCTAGTCGTTGCGGGTGCTGATGCCGAGCAGGTGGTCGTAGTACTGGCTTCGCCGGGCCTCGAACCATGGCGAGACGGTGAGCGTGGGTTCGACGAGGACGCCCGCGCTCTGTAGCTGGAGGACGATCAGGAACCGGCCGATGCGGCCGTTGCCGTCGCGGAACGGGTGCAAGGTCTCGAACTGGTAGTGGGACATGCCCGCTGCCACCACGGGATCGATCGCTCCTTGGTGATCGGTCCGCATCCAGTCCACGAGATCCCGCACCCCGGTCTCGAGGGCGAGTCCCGCAGGTGAGGGGACGAACCGCGCTGCCTCCACGGGGAACTCCACCGCGGCGGCGTCGTCGCGGCGGCCGATGACGACCTGCCCGTCCCGGAGCCGCCCGGACTGGGCGTGCAGCGGGGTGCCTGCCATCAGGATCCCTTGGAGCTCATTGAGCATCGTGACGGAGATGGGCCAACCCTCGGAGGTCCGCGCGAAGCCCGCATTCGCCATCCGAACGTAGTTGAGGATCTCGACCAGCTCGGCAGTGGCGGGTTCTTCATCGTCGGCAGTGAACACCTGGGACAAGGGCGCATAGGTCCCTTCCAGCGCGGACGTGCTCTGCGCCTCTCGTCGCAGGGTGGGCATACGGAGCAGCGTGGGGTTCGGGAGTCGACGGGCAGTGCTGTCGAGCGCTGCCAGGGCGGCGCGCGCCTCAGCGATGGCCAAATAGGTCGGGGGAGTGAGGCTTGGTCATGGGCAACGGGTGCGGGACAAACGCTCGGTGTCGCCACTCGCCCAGCACCGGGTCGCTCCCGTGGATCGCGACGAGTTCTCCCGGAGCGTTATTGAGGAACATTTCGATGTTCACAATGTCACTCTAGGGTCACTTGAGTGTCATGACGGCAGTTCAAGTGTCACTTGTGGACAACTAATACCTGCTCCCGGGCGGTGACGCCGTCCTGCGCCTCCACCGGTTGTCGTCAGGGCCGCTCACAGCCCGATGGTCGCCGACCTGTTCGACACGTTCACGCCGTCGGAGTCGCTCGCGCGCGCTCTCCTGGGTGCCACCGGAGCCACGGGCACGACGAGGCGCACCGAACGATCTTCGGTGATGGCGGGACGACGAAACGTCGCCAGAGCGACGTCAGTAGGCCACCGTCAGACGCCGCCGTCGAACAAGCCGCGGATGTCGTCCGCGCCGAGACCTTGAGAGAAGAACTCCTCGTCGTCGCCCAGGACCGCCCCGACCATGCTGGCCTTGCGCTCCTTGAGCGCCATCACCTTCTCCTCGATGGTGCGCGCGGCGACGAGGCGGAAGACCATGACGCTGCGGGCCTGGCCGATGCGGTGGGCGCGGTCGACGGCCTGCGCCTCGGTCGCGGGGTTCCACCACGGGTCGAGCAGGTAGACGTAGTCGGCCTCGGTGAGGTTGAGGCCGAACCCGCCTGCCTTCGATGCGCCGAAGGGGGAGATGCAGCCCCTCGGCTACGTCATCATGCAGCCGGAGATGCGCCTGGACCGTCCGGTCAAGGCCTATGCGCGGTGGTTGCAGCGCATCCCGCGCGTTTTCGCCTCGGCCGTGCTCGGTGACGCCGCTGAGGCTGACGACCGAAGCCATGAGATCGCTACCCTGCGCAACTTCCGCAGTCTCATGCCCTTGGCGCACGACGCACGCAAGCCGATGTTCGACCTGCGCGCGGCCGACGGGGCGCTCGGCAGCACGCAGCAGTACGTGCAAACCTGCTACCGGGAGTTCAGGTCGCTCGCGGAGGAGATCATTGAGCGGATGGACCTGACCATTTCGGACCCTGCGTAGGGGATCCTTCGATCATGGCGTCGAACGCTCAGCCGCTCTGATGGCGCCGGTTCGGCACTCCGAACCTTTCGCCGCCGGGCCAGGCGACGTGTCAGTTCAAGGGGGAACCGGGACCAGACCGCTCGATGGATCGTTGAGCTCAGCAGAAGCTGTTGCCGTGGAGGTCCTCGCAGACGAGGCGGGTGCGGGCCTCGGTGACCGTGGCCGGGTCGGTGGTGCTGGTCGTGGTGATGGCGCCGTCGATGTCGGTCCAGGTGCTGGTTCCCTGGAGGCGGAACCGGCCCTGCCACGTGGTGGTCAGGGTCACGGCGATGTCGGTGCGGTAGACGTCGCCCTCGGCGTCGCGGTGCACGCCGGCGTCCGTGTCGGGGTCGCCGAGCCGGCTGTAGGTGTGGCCCACCCACGTGGCATCGGGAAGAGGGTCGCCGTCACGCCAGGGGTGGCCCGGGTCGGTGGTGGTCAGGGTGCCGCCACCGGCGCCGTGCGGGTCGTCGAAGTCCCACGTGAACTCGGCAGGGTCGGCGCGGATGACCACGGGCACGCCCAGCAGCACGGCCTCGAGCTCCTGCGGCTCCGCGGTCGTGTAGGCGGGGTAGTGCACGTTGACCAGCATGGGTTCGCCGCCCTGGACGATCGCGGGCGGAGCCGTGATCCTCATCGTCGCGAACTCACGCTGCGCCTCGGCGGTAATATCGGCAGGGGTGATGCACTCGTTGTCGGTGAGCTGTTCGGGCTCGGCGTACGTGCCGTCGGGGCGGACGCGCTGGACCCAGAGGGCGTTGAGCCAGACGCCGTCGCAGTCGGGCGTGATCCCGACGTCGAGCATGCCCTCGTCGCACGCCCTCGGGGTCGCCACGATGGCGGAGATCGTGTCGATGTCGGACATCGCGCCGCACGCCCGCGCGTCGACACGCAGGTACCGGTCCCGAGGCTCGTCGGAGCCTGAACTGTGGCCGTCGCCCGAGGAGGGCCGGGTGCCCTCTCGTCCCGCCTCTAGCGTGTCACCCACTTCGCCGATCCGGCCCCATACCGAACTTTCTTCGTCCTCGACTATGGTCGTCGTCGATGGCCGGGGTTCTGGTTCTGGCTTGTCGTCCGCCGCAGCAGTCAAGCACAGCGTGCCCGCAAGGATGCTTCCCAGAAGGCGCATCTCACTCGTCCTCGAGGGCGCTGACGGCAACGATGACCCAGCTGTCGTTCTTCGAGGCGATCTCGACGCCCAGCTCGAGGGTTACTTGATCTTCTTGGTAGATGACCGAGCCGTCTGAGGCGCTGAGCGTGACCGCGCCTTGAGTGACCTCGATGTCCATCGGCCAGGTCCCCGTCGCCGCATCTTGTTCGTAGGTGTGGACGACCCGCGCGCTCGTCGGCCCGCTCGTCCATGTGTAGCCCTCGTCGGCGATTTCGTTTGCACGCTTCAGCCGGTTGGCACAGTGCTGACAGCTCTTGTGCGACATCGCTTCCCACTCGGTGGTGTCACCAGTCGACATCATGTAGTCGTCGAGTTCAAGGAAGTACACGGCGGCCGCCTCGGCACCGTCAGCCCCGTCGTCGTCCATCGCGTCCGGACGTTCCGGGGCCACGACCACCGCGGTGGCAGTGGGCGACGCCGACGGCGATGCGTCGGGACTCGCGCTGTGGGAGGTGGGCTCGGGCGTCGGCGCCACGGGCGGGTCGTCGTCGCACCCGGAGACGAGCAGCACGGCGGCGAGGCTTGCGGCGGCGTATATGGCCCGGGATCGGGTCATGACGAGGCTCCCTGTCGGCGGTGACGTCGCCGACACTGTAGAGCAAACCGTCAGATCGTTGCCCGGGCGTCTGTGGACAGCCCCACCCCTGCCGAGTTGTCAGGCCCAGGAGCACCGGAACGTGGACTTGGGCCTGACAAGTCGTTGGGGTGGCGAGTTGTCAGGCCCAGGAGCACGGGAACGTGCACGTGGACCTGACAACTCGCACGAAGGGGTTGCGCGCCGACGTGGGTCTGTGGTTCATTAGTCGAGTAATGAACCACCGAAGCAAAGAACCAGCCCGAGGGAGGCCCGCGTGTTCGACGGACCCGAGCCGATCTACGTCCAGATCGCCCAGATGATCCGGTCGCAGGTGCTCGCCGGCGAGCTCGCCGAGGAGGAGCAGGTCATGTCCACCACCCAGTTCGCGACGACCTTCCGCATCAACCCGGCGACGGCGGCCAAGGCGTTCAGCGGCCTCGTCGAGGAGGGCGTGCTCTACAAGCGCCGCGGCCTGGGGATGTTCGTCGCCCCCGGCGCGCGCGAGCGCCTCCTCGGACAGCACCGCGACGCGTACTTCGCCGACGTGCTGGCTCCCGCACTCGCGCAGGCCGACGTCCTCGGCATCCCCACCGACGAGATCGTCGCCTACGTCCTCGGCAGCAACGGCCACCAGCCCCGCCCCACCACCACGGAGGAGTCATGACACCCGCACCCTTCGGCGCCCGCCTGGACGACGTCGTCGTCCGGTTCGGCACGCAGCGCCGGATGACGGTCGCCGGCACCACGTACAAGGACGACGCCACGACGGCGCTCGACGGCGTGGACCTGACGATCCGCCCGGGCGTCATCACGGGCATCCTGGGCCGCAACGGCGCGGGCAAGTCCACGCTGCTGTCGCTGCTGGCGTCGTACACCCGGCCGACGTCGGGCACGATCCGGGTGGGCCCCGACGCGGCGGACGACCTGTGGGAGGACCCGTGGGAGAACCCGTGGGTGACGGCGAACGTCCAGCTCGTCCGCGAGAGCGGCGACCTGCAGGACGAGGAGAAGGTCTCCGAGTCGCTGAAGTACTACGCCGACATGCGCCCGTACTGGGACGCGGACCTCGCGGCGCGCCTCCTCGACCTGTTCGAGGTGAACCCCCGCAAGAAGCCGTCCGCGCTCTCGCGCGGCAAGCGCTCGGCCGTCGGCGCGATCATCGGCCTGGCCGCCCGGGCACCCCTGACCGTCCTCGACGAGGTGTACCTCGGCATGGACGCCCCCACGCGGTACGCGTTCTACGACGAGATCCTCGCCGACTACGCCGAGCACCCCCGCACCATCCTGCTGTCGAGCCATCTCGTGGAGGAGGTCGCGCGGCTCTTCGAGGACGTCGTGGTGCTGCACCGCGGCAAGGTGCTGCTGGCCGAGCCCGCGGAGCAGATCCAGGCGCGGGGGTTCAGCCTCACCGGGCCGGCGCGCGCCGTCGAGCAGATCGCGGCGGGACGCCGGGTGCTGCACCGTCAGCAGCTCGGCGCCACCGTGCAGGTGACCCTCGAGGGCGCGCCCGCCGACGGCGAGAGCGCCGCCGCCCGGGCCGCCGGCGTCGAGATCGGGTCCCTGCCGCTGCAGGACCTCTTCGTCCGCCTCACCCAGCCCGACCTCGACGCGCGAGGCGCCGTCGCGGCCGGCCAGGACGGCGGTGCCCGATGAGCGCCGTCACCGTCACCCGCGACCAGCGGGATGCCTTCGCGGCCCAGGTGCACTCCTGCGCGGTGCGCAAGGTGTTCCGCACCGTCACGGAGGGGTGCGTCGTGCTCGGACTCGGGTTCTGGGCCGTGTTCGGCCTCGTCATGGTGGTCGTCCCGCTCGTCGTGCACCGTTCCGGAGGCGTCATGGGCGGCGGCGTGTCCTACGGCGCGGAGTACAGCGCCCGCTGGTTTGCGTTCTCCCTGGGGATGATCCTGTTCCTCCTCGTCCTGGCCACGCACCTTGCCGCCGGGGGGACCCGGCGCGCCCTGTTCACCGGGGTTCTCGGGGCGTCGCTGGTGACCGGGCTCCTCTACGGGGTGCTGCACGCCCTCTTCCTGCTGGCGGAGCGAGGCCTGTTCGGCGCGCTCGGCTGGGAGTGGACGAGCCCCGACGCCACGGCCGTCACCGGAACCGGCTTCCTGGTGACCGTCGGGACCCAAGGCATCGTCGCCGCGGCCTACATGCTCGTGGCCGTCGCCGTCGCGACGGGCTACCAGGCCTACGGCGTGTGGCGTGGCACCGTCCTCGTCGTGCCGGGGCTCGCCATGCTGGGGCTGGTGGAGGCCGTCGTCGGGAGCGGCGGCGTGGCCGACGCCGTGACCGCGAACGCGCCCGACCTCGTCATCCCGACGTCGCTGCGCCTCGTGGGCGGCCTGGTCCTGCTGGCGCTCGCCGCGCTCTGGCTGCGGTGGCAGCTCCTGGGCCTCCGTCTGCGGCCCGCGAGGTGAGCGCGATGACGACACGCGACATGAGCGGCACCGACCGGCGCCGCGTCTCGCCCCAGACCCTGAACAGGCCCGCCGTGCGGGTCGCCCGACGCAAGTTCCTGCGCGCGTTGCTCGTCGCCGGGGCCTGGTTCTGGGCCCTGTGGGGACTGCTCGTGGCCGGGGTGCCCCTAGCCGTCGAGCGCTGGGGCGGGGACATGGAGGGCCTCAGCTACGACGCTGCCGGCGGCCCGGCCCGCTGGGTCGCGTTCACCGTGGGCGCCGTCGTCACGGCGGGCTGGCTCACGCTCCACCTCGCGGCGGGCGGGACCCGGCGCTCGTTCGTCGAGGGCGCGGCCCGCGCGGCCGTCGTCGCCGGCGGCGTGTTCGGGGTCCTGGCGGTGCTGCTCGCCGTCGCCGAGGAGCGGCTGTACACGTCGCTCGACCGGACCTGGCAGGGCACCGCCTCGGCGGTGCCGCTCGACACCCCTGCGGGGTTCATGGTCACGGCGGCGGGGGAGGCGCTCGTCGTCGTGACCTACACGCTCGTGGGACTGGCCGTCGTCGGCGGCTACCGGCGGTTCGGCGCGTGGCGCGGAACGCTGTTCATCGCCCCGCTGCTCCTGCCGGCAGCGCTGGCCGACGTCGCGACGGCGACGGGCATGGCCGGCCTCCTGCGCCGGGGCGGGCCCGACGCCGGCCCGCTCGCCGCGGACCTCGGCCTGCCGCTCGGCGCCGCGGTCGTCGTCGTGGGCGGGCTCGCCGCCGCGGTGATCGCGGCCGTCGTCGCCGGCCGGGTGCTGCGCTCCGTCCCCGTGAGCCCCGAGCAGAGAGGACGCCCCTGAACCGTGCCCGACCACGTGCCCGAACGACCGACCGACAACCATCCGAACGAACCGACGAAGGAGGCCTGACATGGCCGATCCCATCGTGGAGGTGCGGAACCTCCGCAAGACGTACGGCGCCAAGGTCGCCGTGGACGACGTGTCCTTCGCCGTCCAGCCAGGAGAGATCTTCGGCATCCTGGGCCCCAACGGGGCCGGCAAGACCACGACCGTCGAGACGCTCGCCGGGCTGCGGTCCGCCGACGGCGGCGCCGTCCGCGTGCTCGGCATCGACACCCTGCGCGACCCGGCCGCCGTCCGCGACCGGTTGGGCGTGCAGCTCCAGGAGTCCTCGCTGCACGACAAGATCACCGTGGCCGAGGCCCTGGGTCTCTTCGCGTCGTTCTACGACGACGCGGCCGACCCTCGCGAGCTCATGGAGCTGCTCGACCTCGCGGACCACGCCGACAAGCAGTTCGCCCGACTCTCCGGCGGGCAGAAGCAGCGGCTGTCCATCGCGCTGGCGCTCGTGGGCAACCCGCAGGTCGCCATCCTCGACGAGCTCACGACGGGCCTCGACCCGCAGGCGCGCCGCGCCACCTGGGAGCTCGTGGAGCGGGTGCGTGACACGGGCGTGACGATCCTGCTCGTCAGCCACTTCATGGAGGAGGCCGAGCGCCTGTGCGACCGGCTCGTCGTCATCGACGCCGGGCGGGTCGTGGCGGAGGGCAGCCCCGCCGAGCTGATCGACGGGCTCGAGGGCGGCCGCACCGTCGTCGTGCGGTTCGCGACCGACGACGCCGCCCGGGGCCGCACGCTCCTCGCGGACGTCGCCACCCGGCACCCCGACGTGGACAGGGTCGAGGTCTCCGACGGCGGGCTCGAGGTCGCCGTCACGGGCACCCCGCGCGTCCTGTTCGCCGTCGTCCCCGCCCTCGCGGAGGCCGACCTCGTGCCCGACGACGTGCGTACCGTCACGCGGACGCTCGAGGACGTGTTCCTCGCCGTCACCGGGCGCACCTACGACCCCCAGGCGGAGCGCGAGCCCGCCCTCGCTGGAGAAGGAGACCGGTCATGACCGCCCTCACGCCCACCGCACCGTCCCGGGCCCGCCAGGGCACTGCCGGCTGGCGCGGCTTCGGACCGCTGCTGCGGACCGAGACCCGCGTCTGGCTGCGGGACTTCGCGGCCCCGTTCTTCGGGATCGTGTTCCCGACCCTCATCCTCGTCGGCGTCGGGTTCGCCATCCCGGGGATGCGCGACCCGATGGTCGAGGACGTCCCGCCGGGGTCCGTCTGGTACGGGCTCACGCCGATCGCCACGTACCTGCCGACGGTCATCGCGATGGCGGTCGGGACGGCATCGCTCACCGTCATGCCCGTGACCGTCGCGACGTACCGCGAGAAGGGCGTGCTGCGCCGGCTGTCCACGACGCCGATGCGGCCCCAGGGGATGGTCGCGAGCCACCTCGTCATCAACGCGGGCACCACCGTGGTGGGCGTGGCCCTCGCCCTGGTCGTCGCGCTCCTCGCGTTCGACGTCGCCACTCCCACGCAGGTCGGGGTCGTGCTCCTGGCCTTCGTGCTCGGCATGTGCGCGATGTTCGCGGTCGGCATGCTCGTGGCAGCGGTCGCGCCACGGGCCTCGGCGGCCAACGCGATCGCCATGTCCCTGTACTTCCCGATGCTGCTGCTCGCGGGCCTGTGGACACCGGGACCGATCATGCCCGAGCTGCTGCGCCAGATCGGGCAGTTCACCCCGCTCGGCGCCGCCGGGCAGGCGATGACGACGGGCTGGTTCGAGTCCGGGTTCCCGCTGCTGCAGTGCGTCGTCATGGTGGTGTGGACCGCGGTGCTGCTGCCCCTCGCGATCCGGCTGTTCCGCTGGACGTGACCCGCTCACCCTGAGCGCCGAGCACGGGGTCGGGACCGACATGGCTCGCATGTCGATCCCGGCCCCGTGCTCGGCGCCGAGTCGGTAGGGTGCGGCGGGTGCGCACAGTGGCGGAGCTGGCAGGTCGGTGGTTCGCGGTCCTCGTGGTGCTGGGCGGTGTGGCGGGACTCCTCGCGCCCGACGCCCTGGCACCGATCGCCACACAGATCCCCCTCTTCCTCGGGATCATCATGTTCGGCATGGGTCTCACGCTGCGGGGCGCGGACTTCGCGCTCGTGGCCCGGCGTCCCTGGGCGGTGCTCGTCGGCGTCGTCTGCCAGTTCACGATCATGCCGCTGCTGGCCTGGGGGATCGGGCACCTGTGCGGGCTCGAGGGCGAGGCGCTGATCGGCATGATCCTCGTCGGCGCCGCACCCGGCGGGACGGCGTCGAACGTCATCGTGTACCTCGCCAAGGGCGACACCGCGCTGTCGGTGACGCTCACCTCGGTCTCGACCGTGCTCGCGCCGCTGCTCACCCCGGCGCTGGTGCTCTGGCTCGCCGGGTCGTCCCTCGACGTCACCTACGGCTCGCTCGTGATGTCGATCGTGCAGGTCGTGCTCATCCCCGTGGTCGCGGGCCTGCTGGTGCGGACCTTCGCCGGCGGTCTCGTCGAGCGGTACATGCTGCCGTACCTGCCGCTGGTCTCCGTGCTGGGGATCGTCGTCGTGGTCGCCGGCATCGTCGCCGCGAACGCGGACGCCGTGCTCGGCACCGGACTGCTGGTGGCGCTCGCGGTGGTGCTGCACAACGGGCTCGGGCTGCTGCTCGGGTATGGCGCCGCGCGTGCGGCGGGCCTCGACGAGTCGGCGCGCCGGGCCGTGAGCGTCGAGGTCGGCATGCAGAACTCCGGCCTCGCGGCCAGCCTTGCCACCACGCACTTCACGCCGGCGGCCGCGCTGCCCGCGGCGCTGTTCTCCGTGTGGCACAACGTGTCCGGGTCCGTGCTGGCATCGTTCTGGTCGCGCCGCCCCGTCGCGGTCACGGCTGAGAGGGCGCCGGACGACGCGCATGCCTAGAGTGCAGCGGTGAAACCGTTCCTGTTCCTCGGTACCCGGGCGGAGGACGTCGCCGCCGACGGCGAGTACGACGCCGTGCGCCGGTACGCCGGTCTGTCCACCGAGGAGCTGCTCCGCGTGCGGCTGGAGCGGGACCCGATGCCCGTCCTCGACCTCGACGCCTGCTCCGGGATCGTCGTCGGCGGCGGGCCGTTCAACTCCTCGGACCCGCCCGCCGAGAAGTCGGACGTGCAGGTGCGGGTCGAGGGCGAGATGGCGGCACTCCTCGACGACGTCGTGGACCGCGACTTCCCGTTCCTCGGGGCGTGCTACGGCGTCGGGACGCTCGGGGTGCACCAGGGCGCCGTCGTCGACCGCACGTACTCCGAACCCGTCGGGCCCGCGGAGATCGAGCTGACGCCCGACGGGCTCGCCGACCCCCTGCTCGCCGGGATGCCGCCCCGCTTCACCGCCTACCTGGGCCACAAGGAAGCGGTGCGGGAGCTGCCGCCGTCGGCGACCCTGCTGGCCCGTTCCGCGGGCGCACCCGTGCAGATGTTCCGGGTGAGGCGGAACGTGTACGCGACCCAGTTCCACCCGGAGCTCGACCTGGCGGGCATCGAGCAGCGGGTCGACGTCTACAAGTCGTACGGGTACTTCGCGCCCGACGAGGCGGCGGACGTCGTCGCGAACGCCCGCGCGCACCGCGTCACCTGGCCCATGCGCATCCTGCGCAACTTCGTCGAGCGCTACGCCCGCTGACCCGCCCGTTCCCGCCCAGTTGTCAGGCTCACGTGCTCAACAACGTGCACGTGGCCCTGACAGCTCGAGGCGCGACGCGCCAGAGCCACGCCCCTGCGGACCGGGACGTGGCTCTGGCGGCTCGCTGCCGACGGGTCAGCGGCGGTTGCGCGGGGTCGTGACGTCCACCGTCATCACGCCGTGCTTCTTGTCCAGCTTGGAGACCTTGATCTTCGTGCCGGACCCGGCCACGATCACCGATCCGCCCGGGTTGGTCTCGTCGTAGTAGGCGTACGGGTCGGAGTCGTTGAACACCCGCTCCGTCCTGTCGGCCCAGGTGCGCAGCGTGGTCATGCCGTCCTCCGTCTCACGGTGCAGGCGGAAGGAGTCGGACCGGCCGGTCGTGAACGTGGCGTCGTACGCCTGGATGCGGTTGCGGGCGACGACGCCGTCCGACCACCGCATGGCGCGTGCGTCCGCGTCGACGGGCAGGGCACGCCCGCCGCCCGGGTGCTGCGACGTGTTGTTGTCCCCGTAGAAGCTGTTCGCGTACCAGACCAGCAGGCCGTCCTGGTACGGGAAGTGCTCCACGGTGTTCGGCTTGGACTCCGTCCAGCCGAAGTTGTACGGGCCGGTCCGCAGCGTCGTGTCGTACCCGGCGTACTGCCGGTTCTCGGCCACGTAGTAGTGGGAATACTCCACGTCGTAGGTGCCGTCGGCGGAGATGACGGTGAAGCCGTCGTTGGTCCAGCCGGCGACGCCGTCGGAGAAGTCCTCCGTCAGCGCGTCGCCCACGGCCACGTCGTCGACGGCGAGGCCCAGCTCGTTCACGCCGCCGTCGGACGCGTACCGGAACCGGACGGACGCCGTCTGGCCCTCGTAGGCGGACAGGTCCGCCGTGAGGTCGACCCAGGCGCCGTCCGTGGTGCCGGAGATGCCGCCGTTCGCGCCCTCGTCCGACTGGTTCGTGGGCAGCGGGGTCCACGACGCGCCACCGTCGGTGGACACCTCGACGAACGCGTAGTCGTAGTCGACCTCGATGTCGTAGTTGACCTTGGCGGTCAGCGACCCGCCCGCGGGCACCGTGAACGTCGGCGAGGCCAGCGAGTTGTTGACGTTGCTCGCGGAGCCGGAGTAGGCGAACTGGCCGTCGTGCGGCGTCACGCCCAGGTCGACCTGCTTGACGCCGTCGGGCAGGTTCACGACCACGGCCTGCGCCTTCTTCGTGGCGTGGAACGACGGGCCGAGCTTCACCCGGGCTCGTTCGCCGGGCTCGACCGTCTCGTAGTCCAGCCAGCCGAGGAACATCTTCTCGGTGGCGCCCATGTGGTTCGGCGTGGTGCCGATGGTGTCCTTGCCGTGACCCAGCCAGGACCCGGAGCTCATGAGCGTCCAGAACCCGGTGCCGTTCTCGCCGCCGGCCGTGTCGTAGTAGTCCGGCAGGCCGAGGTCGTGGCCGAACTCGTGCGCGAACACCCCGAGGCCGCCGTTCTCCGGCTCGGTGGTGTAGTCGCGGATCCAGAGGTCGGAGTCGCCGATCTTGATGCCGCCGGCCTTCTCGTAGTCGGCGGGACCGTCGCCCTCGAGGTACCCGTTCGGGTTCACCGCCCAGCGGTGCGACCAGATCGCCCACTCCGGGGCGCCGGCCTCTTCGCCCTCGCCCGCGTGGATGGCCTGGAAGTGGTCGATGTAGCCGTCGGCCTCGTCGAAGACGCCGTCGGCGTCGAGGTCGTAGCGGTCCCAGACGTCGAACGACTGGAGGTACTCGGTGATCTCGGCGTCGGTCTTGCCGGCGGCGAGCTGGTCGGCGTACCAGGCGTCGGCGGCGTCCTGGACGAACCGCGTCATGTCGACGTTCGACTCCGTCTGGCCGTACGAGGCCTCGGCGTACGGGACGGTGACCCAGTCGGAGACGTCGCCCTGCAGGTCGAAGCGGCCCGACGACATCTCGTCGTACACGCCCGCGAACGACTCGCCGTTCTGGTCGTCCAGGCCGGTGAAGAACATCTCCTCGAAGTGCTCCTGGGAGAAGTCCGACGTCCAGTAGGTGCTGTTGTCGCTCCGGGTGGGCTCGGGGATCTCGTTGTGGAGCGGCCCGGACGTCGGGGCGTCGGGGAACCGGTCGTCGGCCTGGTCGCCGAACTCGATGAGGAAGCTCAGGAGCTGGGCCGTCTGCTCGGTCTCGTACTCGACCCACTGGCCCTTGCCGACCTTGACGGACTTCGAGGTCCGGTCGCCCTTGCCACGGGTGACGACCTTCGCGTCACCGGTCGCGACGCGGTCGACGGCCTCCTGCTTGAGCGCCTGCCGCTTGTCGGCGAGGGTGTCGGGCCGGTCGTCGTTCTTGATGTGCGCGGGTGAGTCGTGAGTAGGTGGCTCGCCGGGAGCGGGTGCTGCGGCGGCGACACCGGGGACGACGACGGCTGCTGCCAGCAGAGCCGCCGCCGCGCCGAACGCGCTGGTGGTGCGTACTCTCACTTTTCCTCCAAGGTGTGCTGGAGCGCCGGCCGGAAGACGACCGGCGTGCCCATCCGCCAGGACGTCGCTGTCGGGGCGAGATGTGGCCAAGGACACACAACCAGAGATGGGTTCGACGCGCGCGACGAAAAGGCTCAGCGCGTGAAGAACGGGCCGGCGCCCGGAGCGGCGCGCCACCCGAGCGCGTGGGCGAGCCGTTCGGCGGACGACGGCGTCAGGTCCGCTGGGACGTCGGCGGGGGCGAACCACGCGACCTCGAGCGACTCGTCGTCACCGACGTGGGCACGCGCCGCGGCCAGGGCGCTCACGGGGCGGCACAGGAAGCACAGGTCCAGGTACTGCGAGCGGTCGCCGTTCGGGTAGTCGACCGGGTCGGTCACCGTCACGGACACCAGCGCGTCGACGACGACGTCGACGCCGGTCTCCTCGAGCACCTCGCGCACCAGGCCCGCCGCGGGCTCCTCGCCGGGCTCGAGGATGCCGGACGGCACGGCCCACCGGCCCGTGTCCGCGCGCCGACCGAGCAGCAGCCGGCCGTCGTCGTCGAGCACGACGCCCGACACCCCGGGCAGCCACAGCAGGTCGTGACCGACGTGCGCGCGGAGCGCGGCGACGAAATCGGGGACAGGCATGCGGCGACCCTACCCACCGTCCCGAAGGCCCGGATGGTGGACAGAGTTGGACGACGGACCACCGACGACGTACCTTCGACGACGTGGACACCCGTTGGTATTGGCGCTTTACGCCGGCTCCGGTAGGAGCTCGGCGGGCTGACGCCTGACCGACGACCACCTCCGGAGCCAGCACAGGGCCTGGGACGCATCATGCGTCCGGGGCCCTTCGTCGTCAGACGGGCCGCTCCGGTCGGGCATGGGCCACGGTGCGTCGACGATGCCGGACCCGCCACGACCGCCAGCACCCCGAACGCGACCAGGAGCCCCGATGCGCACCACCACCAGCAGCGCCGCCGCCCATACTGAGCTGATGGCTGAGACCTCCGACCTGCGCGTCCGCGCGCTCGACCCGCTGCCCGCGCCGGGCGAGATGCGGGCCACGCTGCCGCTCGGGACCCCCCGCAGCGACCTCGTCACCACCTCACGCCGCGAGGTGCGCGACGTGCTGCGGGGCGAGGACGACCGGCTCATCGCCATCGTCGGCCCCTGCTCCGTGCACGACCCGGAGGCCGCGCTCGAGTACGCCCACCGCCTGGCGCCGCTGGCGCGCGAGCTGTCGGACGACCTCGTCGTCGTCATGCGCGTCTACTTCGAGAAGCCGCGTACCACCGTGGGCTGGAAGGGCCTCATCAACGACCCGCACCTGGACGGCACGCACGACGTGCACCACGGGCTCCGGCTCTCGCGCGAGGTGCTGCTCGGCGTGTTGGACGCGGGGGTGCCGGCCGCCTGCGAGTTCCTCGAGCCCACCAGCCCGCAGTACATCGCCGACGCCGTGACCTGGGGGGCCATCGGCGCGCGCAACGCGGAGTCGCAGGTGCACCGGCAGCTCGCGTCCGGGCTGTCCATGCCGGTCGGGTTCAAGAACGCGACCGACGGGGACGTGCGTATCGCCGTCGACGGCTGCATCACCGCCGCCAGCGAGCACACGTTCTTCGGGGCGGACGCGGAGGGCCGGGCGGCCGCGGTCGAGACCACCGGCAACCCGGACTGCCACGTGATCCTGCGCGGCGGGCGCAGCGGCCCCAACTACGGCACCGACGACGTCGCGGACGCCCTGGCCGTGGCGCGCACCTCGGGCCTCGGTGGCGCCGTCGAGGCGGGGGTCGTCGTCGACGCGTCGCACGGCAACTCCGGCAAGGACCACGTGCGCCAGGCCGAGGTGGTGCGCGAGGTCGCAGCGCGCCTCGCCGCCGGTGAGCGGGGGATCTCCGGCCTGATGATGGAGAGCTTCCTCGTCGCCGGCGCGCAGAAGCCCGCGCCGCTGGAGAAGCTGACCTACGGGCAGTCCGTCACCGACGCGTGCATGGACTGGGGCACCACGGCGGAGCTGCTCGGCACGCTGGCCGCCGCGGTGCGGGAACGCCGCTCGGTCTGAGCCACGGGGCCTCAGCCCACGACGCGGAGGACGGCGTCGTGGGCGAGCGGCGCCGGTCGCCAGCCGGCGTCGGTCAGGAGACGTGCGATCGCCACGCCCACTCGCCCGTTCCAGGCGTCCGAGCCGGTGAACCTGCGAACGATCGTGCGGGGTGTGACGAGCCGATTCTGGCGGTCCCGGTCTGCAAAGACCGCACCGGGTGTCGAGTGCACGTCGCGACCGTCGATCTCCACGAGCAGGACGGTGTCGCCGGGTAGCACCCAGGCGAGGTCCACCCGCGCGAACACCCTGGCGTCACGTCCGGCGATCGCGAGCTGCAGGGTGTCCGGTGGGAACCCGAGATCGACGCACGACAGCCGTGCCCAGGTCTCCGCCGGCGACTCCGCGCGTGCGTCCGCGTCGCTCCACCAGCCGTGGGTCCTGGCGACTCCCGGACGGCGCGCTGCGGCGGCGTGGGCGGCGGTGAGCTCGGTCGGCGTGATGGCTTCCCTGTGGAGCGCGGAGTCCAGGAGCGCCACAGCATGTCGGCGGCCCAGCTCGGGCACGGCCTGGACCAGGGCGTCCGGGACCGCGGCGACCCGGAGACCGGCGACGACGTCCCACCGGTCGAGCGCGATCCGTCGGAGCCGGACCGGCGGACACGTCGCGCGAGGAGCGCCGGTGGGCACGGTGACCTCGGGTCGGATCCTCGCCGGCGCACCCTGGACCTCATGCAGCACCAGCGCGGCCAGCCCGGTGGCGATCGATCCCCGGTGGGCGAGGACGCCGAGGACGGCGGACCGTCGTCGTCCACGATCGAGCTCGTGGCGCGTCGTGGACACGGGGAGACCGACGTCGTACACGCCGCGGACGACGAGCCGCCACTCGTTGCGGCGGAGGGAGCCGGCGACCTGCGACCGGGTGACGCCCTGTTCTCGGCACTGGTCGGCCGAGACGAGGCCTTCCTGGAGCGAGGCCAGCCGGAGCAGGGAGTTCGGGACGGCAGGTGGGCGTCGGGGCACGGAAACAGTCCACCAGAGGCTCACCATCGTCCGATGTGGTCATCCACAGCCTGCCGACCGCGCACTTCCGTCCCTGGCCGTCGCCTTCCCGGGCTCTGAAGACGACGCGCAGGGACGACCGGGCGCGGTCATGACCAGCCGTCGGCGCCCTGCGCCCAGGGTCCGATCTGGACCTCCGCGCCGTCGAGGACGTCGAGGGTCGTCGGCCCGGCCGAGGTCCCTGCGCCGGCCGGGATCTCGGGGACGAGCCGCACGGGGTCGGCACCCGGCACAGGGGTCACGTCGAGGGCGGTCGTGACGTCCGGGTCGTTCGCCGTCGACATCGCGTCCCACTCGAGCGTGGCCAGCAGGTTCTCGCCGGGCGGCACGACGACGCGCCCCGGCACCACGCCCGGCGCGGCGGCCACGAACCGCACCCCGGCCTGCTCCTCGCCGTCGGCGTCGCGGAACACCACGTCCGGTACGCCGTCGACGGCACAGGGAGCGGCCGAGATGTTGCGGGCCTCGACACCGAGGTACCTGCTCCCGAGCGCCGCGTCGGGCGTGCCCAGGGTCAGCTCGAGGTCGGAGCCCGTGCAGTCGGGGGCGTCGGCGTCGGCGGGCCACTGCTCGACGTCGTCCGGCAGCGGCACGGAGTGCGGCACCGTGCGGGGCGGTTCGAGGCCGGCGACCCAGCCGGTCGTCTGCGAGCCGTCGTCCGCGACCAGGGTGTACCCGGTCGGCGTGACCACCGTCGACTCGGGGGCGTCGTCGAGCAGCGTTGCCAGGGCGCGGGCGTCGTCGGACCCGGTCGGCGAGGTCGTGGTGATGCGCAGCTCGCTGGGGCTGACCTGCTCCCAGGTGAACGCCACCCGCGTGACGCCCGGGTACGCGGCGACGTCGGCGACGAGCCCGGCCGTCGCCGCGCGCGGCACCAGGCCCGCGTCGTAGACGACGGCGTCGTCGCCGGTGCGCAGCCGGTTCGGGGGGCGGAACATGCCGCCCTCGTCGGCGTGCTCGACGACGGCGGCCGCCGGGGCGAGCCGGGCCGCGTCCGGCACGGTGACCGTGGAGTCGTCCACCGTCGACGCCCCGCTCGCTAACAGCGAGTACGCGAGGGCGACCGCGCCCTCGTCGGGTGACCGGAGGCGCATCGTCTCGTCGCCGGCCGACGTGGTCGGGCCCGTCGTGAACGTCAGCGCCAGCACCGTGGAGGACTCCAGCGACGCGGGCACCCGGGCCTCCGACGTCACGGCGCTCGCGGCCGACTGCGCGGCGGCGGGGGAGAGGGCGGGGTCGAGCCGTACCGTCCAGTCCACGAACGTGACCGGATCCTGCGACAACCCGGCCGACGTCGTGTCCTCGGTGTCGAGGCCCACCACCCCGGGGACCAGCTCCACCCGCGCGGCGACGTCCTGCAGCGGTCCGGGCAGCGGCTCCACCACCGAGCGCCACACGAGCGCGAGCACCATGCCGATCGTGGAGACGAGGAGCATCACGGCGACGGCACGGGTACGGGTCACGGCGCCGATGGTGCCAGATTCTCAGGGGCGGCCGGTGCCGCTCCCGTGCAGGTGGTGCACAGGCACCGCCCCGGTCAGCCGGTGAACGCCTCCAGCTCGTCGCGCGGCACGACCCGCCGAGAACGGATCAGCTCCTCGACGTCGTCCATCCGCTCCCACACGTTCATGGCCATGCCCGCGTGGACCGCGCCGTCGCGCAACCAGAACGCGACCAGCTCGCGATCTTCCGTCGATCCGCTGATCACCAGCTCGTAGCCGCCCGCACGCAGGTCGACGAACCCCTTGTACTCCATGCCGACGTCGAACTGGTCGCTGAAGAAGTACGGCAGGACGTCGTAGGGCGAGTCGTCGCCGAGCATCGCGCGGCCGGCGTGGGCGCCCGACTCCTGCGCCACCGCCCAGTGCTCCACCCGCAGCGGGCGGCCGTAGTGCGGCGACGGGATCGACGCGATGTCGCCCGCCGCGAAGACGTCCGGGTGCGAGGTGCGCAGGGAGCCGTCCACGACGACGCCGCCACCCTGCGCCGCGGGCCGCAGCTCCAGCCCCGCGGCCACGGCCAGCCCGATGTTCGGGGTCACGCCCACGCCGATCACGACGACGTCGGCCTCCAGGTGCCGGTCGCCGGTGAGGTCCACGCCGGTCACGCGGCCCTTCTCACCGGTGAGGGCGATGGCCTCGCCACGGTGGCGCCCCACGCCGCGCTCGGTGTGCAGCGCCCCGTACAGGGCACCGAGCTCCGGGCCGAGGACCGCCTCGAGCGGGTTCGCGGCGAGGCCCACGAGGCAGACGTCGAGCCCGAGCGTGCGCGCCGACGCCGCGACCTCCGTACCGATCCAGCCGTCTCCCACGACCACGACCCGCTCCGCCCCCTCGAGGGACGCGTTGAGCAGGATCCCGGCGAGCAGATCCGCGTCGTCCACCGTGCGCAACGTGTGCACGCCAGCGAGCTCGTGGCCCGGCACCCCGAGCGAGCGGGGCGTCGAACCCGTGGCCAGCAGCAGCCGCGAGAACGGGAGCACCGTACCGTCCGTGAGGGTCGCCCGGCGCGCCGCCGGGTCCAGACCCACCACCATCGCCGACGTGCGGACCTCCACCCTCTGCTCCGAGTACCAGGACTCCTCGAGGGGGAACACCGCGTCCGGCTCGGCCTGGCCGCGCAGGTACTCCTTCGACAGCGGCGGGCGCTCGTACGGCTGGTGCCGCTCGGCGGTGACGAGCACGACGTCGATGCCGGCGTCCTGCGCGCGGACGGCCTCCGCCGCGCGGGCGGCCGCAAGGCCTCCGCCGACGATGACGACCGGCTCGGTGGGTGACTCGATGGACACGGAGCGCCTCCAGATGGCCGCGGCGAAGGTCACCGGGCCTCGACCAGTCTCACCCCCGCTGGTCGGGGCTGCAACGCACCGCCGGTCCGTGGACGGCGGAAGAACCTCCGCCCAGCATCGCTCGTGGTCAGAGAGCCTTCCGGTGGGATCGAGCCGGAGCGGGTCCGTACGTCGGACGCAGTTCGCTGCGCGCAGCGAAGCGCGCCGCGATCAGGGTCACTTGCGGAACGGGGCCAGCGTGGTGCGCACGATGTCTCCGGCACCCCAGTCGTCGTCGAACTGCGCAAGCACCGCCAGGTGCTGACGGAGCTGAAGGATCGGCATGCGGTCGCGCCAGCCGCGGTCGAGCGACGTCAGCTCCGCGTACAGGTCGAAGAAGCGCTGCGCCTCGGGCGGCGGTGCCGTCGTCCAGAGGTGGGCCAGGTCGACGTCGGCCCACGTGTACGAGACGGCCGGGTCGATCAGCGCAGGCCGCCCGTCGGGGGTGGCCAGGACGTTCTGGGCCCACAGGTCGCCGTGCGTCAGGCAGGCGCGCGCGTCGGGAAGCAGCTCCGGAAGTCTGGCGCACAACCGTTCCAGTGCGCTCCTGTCGGGGGCGTCGAGAGCGGCCCGTACGCGGGGTTCGTCGAGCCAACGCAGCAGTCGGCACCGGGCGAAGAACTCGAAACCGTCGTCTGCCCAGGTGTTGATCTGCCGCCGGCGCCCCAACCAGTTGTCGCGGTGCCACCCGAACCGGGAGCTGACGGTGGTCGTGTGCAGGTGGGCCAGCGCGTGCGCGAGCTGCTCCCAGAGGGCCTCGGTGCTCGGCCGGGGACACAGCATCGACAGCACGAGCAGGTCTCGGTCGGCGTGAAGCACGTCAGGTGTCGTGACGCCGCCCAACGTGCGCAGAGCCACAAGACCCTCCGCCTCCGCCTCCAAGGCGCCGTCCAAAGTTTGCTCGGCGAACGTCTTGGCAAAGATCGACGTGCCGCCCGCGCGGCGCGCGAGACCCGCGACCGCCGCGAGTCCGCCTGTCGCGGGCTCGACCGCGACGACATCCGTGATCCCCGCCGCATGCAACCGCTCTGAGAGCAGCGTCGTCGGATCGGACATCCGGCGCCTCCCTTGCCTCGACCCTCGCCCGTCGCCGCGCGACGCATCGGCATTCAAGCACGGTGATGTCGTCGTCGAGGAGAAGAAAAGCCGGACATCACGTGCCGCGCGCGAGCGCGGCGCCGCAGTCGTCCGTCGGTCGACCCATCTGTTCCTTGAGCCAGAGCAGGTGTGTCGTTCGCTGGCGTTTGCCGCTGGTCGCATCGACAATCCCCCAGTTGCCCCCCGGCGGGGTCACGGGCTCGTCGTGCTCGGACCCTGGTCCGACCCGTCGTCGGCGAGGTAGATCCCCACACGGTCGGTGGTCCAGATTGGTACGCCGGTACCGAAGAAGTCGTTGTCCTCGGTCCACACCTGGCACTCCAACATGAGCGCGACAGCGAGGATGGGCCAGTCGTCCGGGTCGCGCATCTCGATCCGTGCCAGGGCCGGGCCCGCTTGGTGGCGTAGAACTCTTCCTCGACGCCGTGGACCAGCGGCTCGAGTGCGTCCAGGATGGCGAGCGCCGCAGCGTTTCCGCTGGCCAGAGGGCCTTCCTGTCGGTCGGGGTGACAGGATTGGAGCCTGCGACCTCTTCGTCCCGAATGGAATCCGAGGCATCCTTGCGGTCGCTCGCGCGCGGGATCCTGCGGCTTCTCGTCCGCTGCTGTTCGCGGATCGTCGGATAGTTTGTGCAGCAGTTAGTACAGCAGCGCAGCGACCGTGGACGATCGCGGATGCGTGGGTCAGGCCAAGAGGTGATGGAAGCCGTCGGCCAGTCGGCGAACGTCCTCGCCGGCTCCGTGCTGTGTCGTCACTGCGAAGCTCCACGAGTGCTCCCGCTCGTATGGTGCATTCGTCAGATCCCAGCGCAAGTGCACGTGGCCGTCGTGCCGTGCGGAGATCCGCAGTTCGCTCTCCAAGGACTGCCAGACACGCTCGCCGGTCCAGCCGCGGAAGTCGTCGTACATGGCGTGGAAGAAGCCCACGAGGTCTCTGGAGCCTCCGAGAAGAACCTCATGTTCGACGCTCACGCCGCCACCTGTTGCACGCATGACCATTCCGCCGACGTAGGGGTCATCTGGGCCGTAGGGGAAGGACCTCTTGAACTCCAGAGTCAGCCCGCTCGGGGTCGGAACTCGGAGCAATGGCCGGTCGTCATGCTGCACGCCAACAACGTATCGGTGGCCAGCCTGGTGCCCGAAGGATTTCCGGCGGGGACACTCGGAGGCGCTGCGGCGACAGTGGAGCACAAGAGGCTGACGGAGGTCTGGGTCAAGGGTGGGCGTAGCCCATCGCGGAGCGACGCCGTAGGCGCCCTTGATGCTGGCCGTAGTCGGCCGAATGCTCAGAACACCAGGCCCTCGACGTCCTGACGTTGACGAAGGCTCACTGGATGTACGCGTACATCGTGGTCTCGATGCTGGTCGGGGTCCGCACGGAGGAAATGCGGGCGCTGACCTGGGATCGAGTCGACCTCGACGCTGAGCCGGCGACGGTCGCGGTCTGGCGTTCGGTGCGGAAGTCGGGGGACACCAAGACCAAGAAGTCCAGGCGCACCCTCGCGATGCCAGACCTCGCGGCCGACCTCCTCCGCCGTCGTCATCGGGAACAGGAGGCCGACCGCGTGAAGGCGGGAGCCGACTGGAAGGACACCGGACTCGTCTTCACGACCAAGGTCGGCACCGCGCTTGATCCGGCCAACGTGCGCCGGGGCTTCCGGGCCGCGCTGGGTTCCGTCCCGAGCGTCAACCCTGACGACTGGACTCCGCGCGAGCTTCGGCACTCGTTCGTCTCGCTCATGTCGGCGGGTGGTGCGGCGGTCGAGCAGATCGCTCACGTCGTCGGGCACTCGGACACGTCGACGACGGAACGCATCTACCGCCACGAGTTGCGCCCCGTGATCCAGACCGGCGCCACCTTCATGAACAAGTTCGCCGCCGTCGACGACGTCGGGCCGGACTGGCACATGGAACCGCTGTTCAGGCTGCCGGGGGAGGGGAGCCGAACCCATGCGTAGTGCAGCAGTTAGTACAGCACCGGGGGTTCTGGGGGCATCGGGGCAAAGCAAAAGGCCCCCTGCGCTCAGCGTTTCCGCTGGTCAGAGGGCCTTTCGGCTGGTCGGGGTGACAGGATTTGAACCTGCGACCTCTTCGTCCCGAACGAAGCGCGCTACCAAGCTGCGCCACACCCCGAAGGACTGCTCCCACGCCCATAGGCATCACCCTGAGGCCTGCCCTGCGTGCGGAAGCCTGCCTAGAATAGCCGACGATCCGGCCAGGACGAAAACGAGATCCGCTAGGCGGCGGTGAAGGTGAGCAACGTCGCCTCGGGTCGGCACGCGAACCGCACGGGCGCGTACGGGGACGTGCCCGCACCTGCGGAGACGTGCAGCCAGGTCGAGCCCGCGCCGTCCGCGTCGTCGGGTCGTGCGCCGGGCCAGCCGTGCAGTCCGCTGGCGCGTCGTCGGTCGATGTCGCAGTTCGTCACCAGCGCGCCGTAGCCGGGCACGCGCAGCTGACCGCCGTGGGTGTGACCGGCCAGGACCACGTCGGCCGCGTCGGCGTGCATCTGGTCGAGCACCCGCCGGTAGGGGGCGTGCGTGACGCCGAGGTGCAGCACCGCGTCGTCGGGCCGGCCGGCGGGGAACTCGTCGCGGTCCAGGTGCGGGTCGTCGACCCCCACGAGGGAGAACGGGCGGCCGTCGGCGACGACGACGTCGCGCCGGTTGGTGAGGTCTTTCCAGCCGGCGTCGCGCATCGCCGCGGCGAGCTCTGCGGCCGGCAGCGACGGCGGGCGTCGCGGCGCCACCCGGGCGTCCGGCAGGAGGTACCGCGCGGGGTTCTTCGGCACGGGCTCGAAGTAGTCGTTGGACCCCAGGACGAACGCCCCGGGCACGTCCAGCAGCGGCTCCAGGGCGTGCAGGAGCGGCCCGAGGGAGTCACGGTGAGCCAGGTTGTCGCCCGTGTTCACGACGAGGTGCGGGTCGGTCGCGGCGATCGATCGCACCCAGTCGATCTTGAGCTGCTGCGACGGGGTCAGGTGCAGGTCCGAGACGTGCAGCACGCGCAGGTCGGGCTCGCCCGCCGGGAGCACGGGCACGGTGGCCCGGCGCAGCGTGAAGAGCTTGGTCTCCACGTGGGCGTACGCGAGCCCGGCCAGTCCGACGACGGCGACCCCGCCGAGGACGCGTCGGGCGCGGGCCCCCGCGGGGGTCAGTTGTCCCGTCCCGTCTGGGCGAAGCTGTCCCAGGCGCTGGCAGCGTTCGCCGACGACGTGCCGGCCGGGCTGCCGTCGCTGCCTCCGCCGCCACCGGGCTTGTCGTCACGCCCCTTGTCGTCGTCGC
Organism: Isoptericola luteus; assembly: GCF_020297055.1. Lineage (GTDB taxonomy): Bacteria > Actinomycetota > Actinomycetes > Actinomycetales > Cellulomonadaceae > Isoptericola > Isoptericola luteus. The sequence goes on from NZ_JAIXCQ010000009.1 coordinate 145,333, forward strand.
CCTTGTCGTCGTTGCCCTTGTCGTTGCCCTTGTCGTCACCCGAGTCGTCGTCGGAGTCGTCCGGCGGCGGCGCCTTCGGCGGGGCGCCGATGAGCGACTGGTCGGGCGCACCGAAGTCCTTGACGGGAAGGTCCTGGATCGCCGTGTCCATGAACTTCTTCCACGCGGGCGCCGCGAGGGTCGAGCCGTACAGGACCCGGTGGAACTGGCCGTTGACCACGTTGCCGTTCGTGTGGTCCTCGTTGGGCTTGTCGGCGTTGCCCACCCACACCGAGGTGGACAGGTTGGGGGTGAACCCGGTGAACCAGGTCTGCGCCGACGCGTTCGAGGTTCCCGTCTTGCCGGCCACCGGTCGGCCGTCGGCGAGCCCACCCAGGCGCCGCGCGGTACCGGTGCCCGAGAAGACCTTCTCCATGGCGAACACGACCGTGTTGGCGATGTTGGTCGGCAAGGCGTTCTTGTCGCAGCTCGTACCCGGGACCTCGAGCTCCTCGCCGTCCGGCCCGGTCACGGAGGTGATCGCGATGGGCTCGCAGTAGGTGCCGCCCGAGGCGAGCGTGGCGTACGCGGCTGCCTGGTACAGCGGTGTCGACTCCTGCGTCCCGAGCACCATCGGGGCCGCGATGTCGATGCTGTCCTCCTCCGGGGTGGTGACGACCGCACCGTCGTTGTCCGAGGACCGGGTGGGCCGGAAGCCCATGTCCCAGGCGGTGCTGCGAAGGCTGCAGAGGTTGAGCTCGAAGCCCATCGAGGCGTACGCGGTGTTGACGGACTCGTACGTCGCCTGGAGCGCCGAGATGGACCCGTATGCGACGCCCTCCGCGTTGCCCGGCTCCCACACGTCGCCGCCCAGGGACCCGATGCACGGGGTGTTGAAGGTGCCGACCACGCGGCTGACCTTGTTGGCGGTCACGCGTTCGTTGAGGGTGTGACCCTCCTTGAGCCACTCGGCCAGGACGAAGGGCTTGAAGTTCGAGCCCACCTGGAACCCGCCCGACGCGCCGTGCAGCGGGTCGGCGGCGTAGTTGACCCGGGTCGTGAGCTTGTCGCTGCCGGCGGCAGGGGTGTACGGGATGTTCTGCGCCATCGCCCGGATCTCGCCGGTGCCGGGCTCGACCGACGCGATGGCGGACTGCAGGCCGCTGGCGTCGCCGGGGGCGACCGCCTCCTTGACGACCTCGACGGCCTTCTTCTGCAGCTTCATGTCGAGGGTGGTGTGGATCTCCAGCCCGCCCTTGTACAGCAGGTCCTGCCGCTCGCCCTTCGTCTCGCCGAAGACGGGGTTGAGGACGATCTCCTTGGTGACGTAGTCGCAGAAGAACTCGGCCTTCTTCGCGGCGCTGCAGCCGACCTCGACGGGCGTGACGTCGAGACTCTCCTTGATCGTCAGCGCCTTGGCCTCGTCGTACTCCTGCGTGGTGATGTACCCCAGCGACCACATCTTGTGCAGCACGAGGTTCCGGCGCTCGAGGGCGTCGTCCGGGTTCGCCGTCGGGTCGAACCGGGCGGGGGACTTCGTGATGCCGGCGATCGTCGCGGCCTCGACGACGTTCAGGTCCTTGGCGTGCTTGGAGAAGTAGTACTGGGCGGCCGTCTCGACGCCGTAGATCTGGTTCTTCCCGAACTGGGCGACGTTCAGGTAGCCCTGGAGGATGTCCTCCTTGCTCATCTTCTGCTCGAGGGAGATCGCCATCTTGGCCTCGCGCAGCTTGCGGTTGACCGTGTCTTCCTTGGCCTCGATGACGCCGAAGGGGTCGTCGTCCTGCAGCGCCTGCTCGATGAGCATGTTCTTCACGTACTGCTGGGTCAGGGTCGAGGCGCCCTGCGTCGCGTCGCCCGAGAGGTTGTTGGCCAGCGCGCGCGTCATGCCGCGCGTGTCGATGCCGCCGTGCTCCCAGAAGCGCTCGTCCTCGATGGCGATCACGGCGTTCTTCATCGGCTCGGAGACCTCGTCGAGCGAGACGACGATGCGGTTCTGCGCGTAGAACGTGGCCAACAGCTTGCCGTTGCTCGCGTAGATGCGGGACTGCTGCGAGAGCGGTGACGGCTCGAGCTCGGCGGGGAGCTCGTCGTAGATCTCCACCGTGCTGTCGGCCGCGGCGTTGACCCCTGCGGCGAAGGGGATCACCAGGCCGGCCGTGAGGACACCGCCCGCCACTGCCGCGAGCACGAACGCGAGGAGCAGCGCCACGAGCTGCGTCGCAGGCATCGTACGGGTGATGCGACGGGGGTCCTGATTGGCCATGGCTACCAGGGTAAGGGTTCGTCCCGGGGCGGAGCAGGCCGGTCGGCGCCACCGGGTGTGCAGGTCCTGTGGACTCCTCGTCACCACGCGGTGGGAACCGTCCGCCCCCGGGCCCACCGCTCGTGGCACTGCACCGGGGGCGCGACCGGGCCCCCGGTGCGTGCGGCGCGTCCCGGCTGGTTACGATCGCCGCATGGCTACCACGTGGGAGTACGCGACCATCCCCCTGCTGATCCACAACACCAAGGCGATCCTCGACCAGTGGGGCGCCGACGGGTGGGAGCTCGTCCAGGTCGTTCCCGGCCCCGACAGCACCAACCTCGTCGCCTACCTGAAGCGACCGACGGGCGACCGGTGACGGCCGCCACGGGCGCCGAGGCCCGGCTCGCCGAGCTCGGCATCACCCTGCCCGACGTCGCGGCCCCCGTGGCCGCGTACCAGCCGGCGGTGCGCTCCGGCCAGTACGTCTTCACGGCCGGCCAGCTGCCGTTCGTCGACGGCGCGCTGCCCGTCACGGGCAAGGTGGGCGAGGTCGTCACCGCGGAGACCGCCGCCGACCTGGCGCGCACCTGCGCCCTCAACGCACTGGCCGCGGTGCGCTCGCTCACCGGCTCGCTCGACGCCGTGGCGCGCGTCGTCAAGGTGACCGGCTTCGTCGCCTCCGACCCGTCGTTCACCGGGCAGCCCGGGGTGCTCAACGGCGCCTCGACCGTGCTCGGCGAGATCTTCGGCGACGCCGGCGTGCACGCCCGCAGCGCCGTCGGCGTCGCCGTCCTGCCGCTGGACGCGCCGGTCGAGGTGGAGCTGATCGTCGAGCTCGCCCCGGGGAGCTAGCGAGGCGTCACGCACGAAGGGACGGACCGTAGCGCTACGGTCCGTCCCTTCGTGGTGTCTCGCGCTTGGCCGCGGTCGGCTTCAGCGGGCGCGGCGCTCCAGGCGGTCGAGGTCCAGCAGCACGACGGCGCGGCCCTCGCGACGCACCCAGCCGCGGGTGGCGAAGTCGGCCAGCGCCTTGTTCACCGTCTCGCGGGAGGCGCCGACGAGCTGCGCCAGCTCCTCCTGGGTGAGGTCGTGCGCGACGCGGATGCCGTCGTCGTTCGGCTCGCCGAAGCGGGTCGACAGGTCGAGCAGCGCCTTCGCCACCCGGCCCGGGACGTCGGAGAACACGAGGTCGGCGAGCGTCTCGTTGGTGCGGCGCAGGCGGCGGGCCAGCGCGCCCAGCAGCGTCGTCGCGACGCTCGGGTGCGCGCCGATCCAGGCCACGAGCGCGTGGTGGCGCAGCTCGTAGACGAGCGCGTCGGACACCGACGAGGCGGTGGCGGTGCGGGGGCCCGGGTCGAACAGGGAGAGCTCGCCGAACATCTCGCCGGGGCCGAGGATGGACAGGAGGTTCTCGCGTCCGTCGCTCGAACGGCGGCCCAGCTTGATCTTGCCCTGCGCGATGACGTACAGGCGGTCGCCCGGCTCTCCCTCACGGAAGAGGACGTCGCCCCGGCTCAGCTCGACGGGGACCATGGACTCGAAGAGCGCCTGCGTCTCCTCGCTTTCCATGTCCGCGAAGAGGGGGGCGGAGAGCACGACGGTGGTGTCGTCCACAGGATTCCTCACGTGGTCGGGGGCGTCCGTCCCGATGGCGGGGCGGGTCGTCCAAGGATGTCAAGGGATTGTGTTCCAGTTCTCAGTCTGCCTCACCGCACCAAATCGCGTCGAAGATCCGGTACGGCACCCTCGCGCGCCGCCGGGTGCGGCGGGGGAGCGGCGGTGCCCCTGTCGGCGGCGCTCGCTACGCTGCCAGGGTGCCGACGACGCCGACCACAGCCTCCTCGAAGTCCGCCGCCGCGCCCACCGGGGAGTCCCGGCTCGCGCTCGTGCGCCGCGCGCGCCGCATCGACCGCGAGCTCGCGGCCGCCTACCCGGACGCGCGGGCGGAGCTCGACTTCACCACGCCGCTCGAGCTGCTGATCGCCACCGTCCTGTCCGCGCAGACCACGGACGTGCGGGTCAACGCGACCACCCCGGCCATCTTCGCGCGGTACCCGGACGCGGCCGCGTACGCGGCCGCGGACCCCGCGGAGATGGAGGAGCTGTTCCGCCCGCTCGGCTTCTTCCGGGCCAAGACACGGTCCGTCATCGGCCTCGGTCAGGCGCTCGTCGAGCGGTTCGACGGCGAGGTGCCGGCGCGGCTCGAGGACCTCGTGACCCTGCCCGGTGTCGGCCGCAAGACGGCGAACGTGGTGCTGGGCAACGCGTTCGGCATCCCGGGGATCACGGTCGACACGCACTTCGGCCGCCTGGCCCGCCGGTTCGGCTGGACCACCGAACAGGACCCGGTCAAGGTCGAGCACGAGGTCGGCGAGCTCGTGCCGAAGAAGGACTGGACGATGCTCAGCCACCACCTCGTGTGGCACGGCCGGCGGGTCTGCCACGCGCGCAAGCCCGCCTGCGGCGCCTGCCCGGTGGCCCGCTGGTGCCCGTCCTACGGCACGGGCGAGACCGACCCGGTGGCCGCGGCCAAGCTCGTGAAGCCGGGCCCGCGAGGCTAGAGGCCCGCGAGGCTAGAGGCCCACGAGGCTAGAGGCCCCGGAGGCTAGGAGGCGTCCGTGGCGGTGCGGGGCAGCCAGTCGAGCAGCAGCGTGGAGACGTCGTCCGCGGCCTGCTCCGGCAGGAAGTGCCCGGCGCCGTCCACCGTCTCCAGGCGGAAGTCCCGTGCGAGCGCCCCGCCGTCCACCCCGGCGTACTCCGGGCGCAGGAAGGGGTCGGCGCTGCCGTGCACCTGGAGCACCGGCACGCCGATCGGCTGCCGGATCGCGGTCAGGTAGCGCCGTCCGTCGGGCCGGGGCGTGGAGCGCACCAGCCAGCGCAGCGACTCCATGACGGTGTGCGCGGCGAAGGGGATGCGCATCACCGTGCGGTACAGCTCGGCGTCGTCCGACGGGAACGCCCCGCCGCCCCCGGCGGCGAGCACCCGGGCCACGAGGTCGCCGTCGACGAGCCGTCGCTCGGGCAGCGTGGGGAGCTGGTAGAAGGTCAGGGCGCGGCGGGCCGGGCCGGTGAGGAGCCGGCTCCCCGAGACGTGCAGTCGCGCAGGGTGCGGCGACGCGAACGCGGCGACCCCGGCCGTGACGGCCGGCTGGAGGCGCGCCATCGACCACGCGATCGTCCCGCCGCTGCCGTGCCCGACGACGACCGCCCGGTCGTGGCCCAGCGAGCGCACCACGCCCGCGACATCCCGGGTGCTGGTCGGCACGTCGTAGCCCGACGGCGGCTTGTCGGACGCGCCGACCCCCCGCAGGTCCATCGCGGCGACCCGGTACCCGGCGTCGGCGAGCGCCGTGACCTGGTGCCGCCAGGCCCACCAGAACTGCGGGTACCCGTGCAGGAGCAGGACCAGCGGCCGGCCGCCGACCGTGGGCCGCTCCGGGCCGGCCAGGGCCACGTGGAAGCGCGCGCCGTTCGCGGGCACGAGCTCGTGCCGCCAGGGCCCGTCCACGAGGGCGCTGGAGAAGTCGCTGGAGTCCGACATCGCGGTCATCCGGTCGAACCTACCTGCTCGACGGCCGAGTTCACGGAACGGCTAGCGGGACGTGGTCGTGCGGGCGTCCGCGGTGCCCCTGGACGTCTGCACGACGGGCGGTGGCTCTCCGGCCGTGTCGTGGCCGGCGCCCTCCTCGCCCGCGCGGGGCTCCTTGGGCGGGTCGAACCGGTACCCGACGTTGCGGACGGTGCCGATGAGCTGCTCGTGCTCGGGGCCGAGCTTGGCGCGCAGCCGCCGCACGTGGACGTCCACGGTGCGGGTGCCGCCGTAGTAGTCGTAGCCCCAGACCTCCTGGAGCAGCTGGGCGCGGGTGAAGACGCGGCCCGGGTGCTGCACCAGGTACTTGAGCAGCTCGAACTCCTTGTACGTGAGGTCGATGGGACGCCCGCGGAGCCGGGCCGTGTACCCGCCGGCGTCGATCGTCAGCTCGCCCGCGGCGATCTCCTCCGGGCCGTCGTCGGCGACCCCGTGCGCGGAGCGCTCGATGACGAGCCGCAGCCGTGCCTCGACCTCGGCCGGGGACGCCGTGACGAGCAGGAGGTCGTCCGCGCCCCACTCGTGGGTGACGACGGTGAGGCCGCCCTCGGTGAGCACCAGCACGAGCGGGACGGTCAGGCCGGTCGCGTGCAGCAGCCGGCAGGTGGTGCGGGCGGCGACGAGGTCACGGCGGGCGTCGAGCAGCACGACGTCGGAGTCCGGGGCGTCGACCAGGGCGGACGGCTCCATCGGCAGCACGCGGACCTTGTGGCTGAGCAGGCCGAGCGCGGGCAGCACCTCGACGGAGCCACCGGTTCCGGGCGTGAGGATCAACAGCTCGGCCATCGCCCCTCCTCCCGATCGACGGGGCGTCCGCCCGGCGGGCGAACCATCCGGTGCGTTGTCAAAGTACCTTGCGCCGTACCGTCCCTGCCCGAAGTCTGCCCCGAACGGTGTTACCAACGTGTGAATCGCTCGTTGCCGTCTCGTGTGGCGGACATCCCTCAGGCATCGGGGGTGTTGCGCCCTGGCTCGGCTCGGAGTGCGACGAAGTCTCTGGGACACTCGACGACGTGCCCGTGCCGACCCGTGTGACCACCCGAGCCGTCGCGACGTCTGCGCTGTCCGCCGCCGTGGCGGTTGCCGCCTACTTCGGGACCGAGCCGCTGACTGCCGTCGCCGGCGCCCTCGTGATCCTGCTGGCCCTCGGTTGGGCCCCGCTGCTGCGGCTGCCCGCCCGCGGCGGCACGACCGTCGTCGTGGCCATCGCCGGGCTCGGCGGGGTCGCCGTGGCGTACGCGACGCGCGGCGAGCCCGTGCTTCGCCACCTGCCGGTGGTCATCGCGATGGCGCTCGTGCTGGCGTTCGTCGCGGAGATGCTGCGCCGGGGCGGGCGGGCGCGTCTCGTCGAGTCGGTGAGCGGCACCGTCACCGGCGTGGTGGTCGCGGTGGCGAGCGCCGGGTGGGTGGCCGCGGGGCGTACGGAGGCGGGGGCCGACCTGGTCGTGACCAGCGCCGTCGGGCTCGCCGTCGCGTCGGCCGTCGCAGCGCTGCCGGTGGCTCGCGGCTGGGCCGGCTCCCTGGTGGGCGTGGTGCTCGGTGGCGCCGCCGCGGCGGGCGCCGCGACGGTCGTGCCGTCGGTGGACCTCGTCACCGGTGCGGTCGCCGGTGTGGTGACCGGCCTGGTCGCGGCGGTCCTGCGGCTGCTGTTCGAGCGGCAGCCTGCGCTCGCCGGGCGGCTCCCGACGCTCTCGGCGATCGCCGTCCCGGTCGCGGTGAGCGGCATCCTGGTCTTCGCCGTCGGGCGGCTCGTCCTGGCCTGATCCGAGGGTCAGACCTCGCGGATGGCCTCCCCGGCCAGCTCGATGCGCACGGTCTTGGCCACGAGCACGCCACCGGCCTCGAGCGCGACGTTCCACAGCAGCCCGAACTTCTCGCGCTCGAAGTCCGCCGTCGCGTTGAACCCGAAGATGTCCCGCCCGTAGGGGTCGCGGCCCGCCCCGCCGAACTCGGCGTCGAGCGCGATCGGGTGCGTGATGCCGCGGATCGTCAGCTCGCCGTGGAGCACGAACTTGGCGGACGTCGTCGCCGCCTGCTGGCTGAACCCGGCGGACCGCCCGGGGCCGTGGCCCTTGAGCCGGGCCCACGAGAAGATCGGGTCCACCTCGGTGCGCCACTCGATCCCGGTGCTGCGGAAGTCGATCGTCGGGTGGTTCTCGACGTCCAGGAAGTCCGGGCTGCTCAGGTGGGCGTCGCGGTCGGGGTGGTGGGTGGTGATCGACGCGGTCTCGAGCGTCGCGGTGACCCAGGAGGTCAGCGGGTCCTCGCCGACGTGGATGGTGGCGCTCCCGGAGCTGAACTCGCCCCGCACGGGGCTGACCATCATGTGCATCGCCAGGAATCCGAGCCGCTTGTGCGCCTCGTCGAGGGTGTAGGTGCCTGCGGCCGGGATGACGAGGTCGTTCCAGGTCCGGGTGGGCGAAGTCATGGCGGGCCTCCGGGTCGTGGGGGGATGTCCACGGGTGCCGTGGGCGCCATCTAGTTCAACATTCAACCTGCGACGCCCGGCAACAGAACCGCCGTGTCGTCCGTCACGGGGAATTCACCCCGAGCCCCGGTGCCCCTGGGTCCCGGACGGACCGCACCCAGGGGTCAGTACACGACGGCCTGGGCCTGCGGGCGCAGGATCTCCTCGGTGAACACGGCCGCACCCGCGATCCGCACGCCCGGCAGGACGTCGTCGGCGGTGATCTGACGCCGGGCCGCGCACTGCGTGCACAGGGTCACCGTCCCGCCGGCCAGCACGGCGTCGAGCAGGTCAGGTACGGGGGCGGCGTGGTCCAGGGCGAGCTCGGCCGCGCGGCCCGGCACCGCGAACCAGGCGGCCTCGCCCGTCAGCCACAGGCTCACCTCGACGCCCGCCGCCGCGGCGGACGCGGCGACCGTGAGGGCCTGGTTGGCGGCCTCCGGCCGGTCCAGCCCGGAGGTGGTCTTGATCACGAGCGAGCGCGAGGCGTGGCCGGCGGCAGAGGAGGTCATGTCGATCGACCCTACCGATCGCGGCCGGCTGGGTAGGATCGGCGCATGTCTATCGAAGCCCTCGAGGCAGTGTTCACCGGCCTGCTCGTCGTCGTGTCGATCACGATCGTCTGGTTCGCCGGGTACGTCGTCTACAAGCTCTTCCAGGGTCAGCGCTGATGGCCTTCGCCTTTCCGGAGGGCCTCGCGCCCGAGGTGTACCCCCTCGCCTGGCTCGTGGGCCGCTGGCGAGGCGAAGGCGTCATCGAGTACCCCGGCATCACCCAGACGCCGTTCGTCCACGACCTGGAGTTCGACCACGACGGCGGCCCCTACCTGCGCGTCACCTCGACGCTGCGGGTGAGCTCCGCCGCCGCGGCGGACGGCGAGGCCGAGGACGGCCCCGATACCGGCGAGCCCGACACGGTGTGGTCGACCGAGACCGGCTTCTGGCGCGTGTCCAGCGAGCGTCCCGAAGGCCTCGAGGCGGACCGCCACGCGCTCGAGGTGCTGCTGACCGACGCCTCCGGACGTCTCTCGCTGTTCCTCGGCGTGGCGGGCAACGGTCGTGTCGACCTGGCCACGGACTTCGTGGCGCGCACCTCCACCGCCGCCGAGGTCACCGCCGCCAAGCGCCTGTACGGCCTGGTCGAGGGCCAGCTCATGTGGGTCGAGGAGCTCGCGGCGTTCGGGCACCCGCTCGGGTCGTACGCCTCCGCGAAGCTGGACCGGGTCACCGACGGCTGAGCCCGCCGGCCCGACCTCCCGCACCGACGACCGGCCCACCGGCCCACCGGCCACCGACAACGCAGACACCGACGCCCGAGGGGGAGACCTGATGGACAGCCCGCTGCTCGCACGGCACGGAGCCGTGGCCGCCACCGGCGCGGACGCCGGGGTCGCCTGGCACTACGGGGACCCGGTGGGTGAGCAGCGCGCGCTGACGCGCGGCGGCGCCGTCGTCGACCAGTCCCACCTGGGCGTCGTCCGCGTCGCCGGGCCGGACCGGCTCTCCTGGCTGCACTCGATCACGTCCCAGGACCTGCAGGCGCTGGCGCCGCGCACGTCCACCGAGCTGTTCGTGCTGTCGCCGCAGGGCCACGTCGAGCACGCGGCGGGCGTCGTCGACGACGGCGAGGCCACCTGGCTGATCACCGAGACCGACCACGCCGCGCCGCTCGCCGCCTGGCTCGACCGCATGAAGTTCATGATGCGGGTCGAGATCGAGGACGTCTCAGCGCAGTACGCCGCGCTCGGCGAGCCCGTCGCGGCCGAGGGCGCCGACGGCGAGCCCGTGACGTGGTGGGACAGCTGGCCGCGCGTCGCCGCAGGCGGCACGCGGTACGGCCCGCCGGAGACGGAGCACCCGGGGGCCGACCGGCCCTGGCGGCTCGTGCTGGTGCCGCGCGAGGGCCTCGCGGAGGCCGTCGCCGAGCGTGAGGCGGCCGGCTGGCGGCTCGCCGGCACCTGGGCGGCCGAGGCGCTCCGTGTCGAGGCCTGGCGACCCCGGCTCGCGCACGAGGTCGACCACCGCAGCGTCCCGCACGAGCTCGACTGGCTCCGCACCGCCGTCCACCTGCACAAGGGCTGCTACCGGGGCCAGGAGACCATCGCACGGGTGCACAACCTGGGCCGCCCGCCGCGGCGGCTCGTCATGCTGCACCTGGACGGCTCCCAGCACGTCGTCCCCGAGGCCGGTGCCGAGGTGCGGCTCGGCGGGGCCGACGGCAAGGCCGTCGGGTCGGTGACCACCGTCGCGCGGCACCACGAGCTGGGGCCGGTGGCGCTCGCCGTCGTCAAGCGGTCCGTGCCGGAGGACGCCGAGCTCACCGTGGTCGGCGACGTGAGCGGGCAGCCGCTCGCCGTGGCCGCCGCCCAGGAGGTCGTGATGCCCGGTGACGGTGTCTCGGCCGACCGTCCCGAGGCCCACGGGCCCCTCGCGCGGGGCCTGACGCCGCGCGGGCCGCAAGCCCCGCAGAGCCTGCTGTGACCGGGCGCCCGTGAGCGACGAGCCGTCGGCCCGTCCCGCGGGCGAGCTCGCCCGCGCGGCGCTGCGCACCATGCGGCGCCGCGTCCGCCTGCGCCAGGGCTGGCGGCGGGTGCACGCCTCCTTCTGGCCGGTCGTCCAGGCGTCGCTGGCGGCCGGGGTCGCGTACGGCATCGCGATCCTGCTGCTGGGGCACCCGCAGCCGTTCTTCGCGGCCGTCGCCGCCTGGGTGTGCCTGGGGTTCAGCTTCGACCGCGACCTGCGTCGCGTCGCCGAGGTCGCCGTGGGCGTCGCGCTCGGCGTCGGGCTCGGCGACCTCCTGGTGCACCTGATCGGGTCGGGCTGGTGGCAGCTGTCCGTCGTCATGGCGGTCTCCGCGCTGCTCGCGAGGTTCGTCGACCGCGGGGCGCTGCTCGCCACCCAGGCGGGGGTCCAGGCGATCGTCGTGGTGGGCCTGCCCGTCGCCGTCACCCAGGGCGGGGTCTGGGGCCGGTGGACCGACGCCCTGACCGGTGGCGCCGTCGCGCTCCTGGTGGCGCTGCTCACCCCCGGGGACCCGCGGCGCCGGCTGCGCAAGCTCGCCGGGGACGCGACGGACGAGCTGGCGTCCGTGCTCGAGCTGGTCGCCCGCGGGCTGCGCGACGCCGACGTGGACGACATCGCGGGCGCCCTCGTGCGCGGCCGCGGAGCCGAGACGGCGCTCACCGACTGGCGGGAGCTCGCCCGCAAGTCGCGCGAGATCGCCCGGGTGAGCGTGAACCGGGTGCACCGCGAGGAGCTCACGAGGCTCGCGTCCCAGGCCGTGCTGGTCGACCGGGCGATGCGCGGAGTGCGCGTGCTCGCCCGCCGGTCGCCCGCGGCGCTGCGCTCGCTCGGGCTGCTGGACGACGACGGCGCCCCCACCGGTGAGCTGCCCGCCGTCGGTACCGAGCCGGCGCACCATCCCGTCGCCGACCTGGTGGACCGGTACGCGGTCGGCGTCCGGCTGCTGGCCAGCGCGCTCGGCGCCGGCATCGACCCCGCGCGGGCGCGGGAGACGCTCTCCGCCCTCGCGGCCGACGTCGACCCGCGCGTGATCGGCGAGGGGTACTGGCAGGTGCAGTCCCTCGTGCTCCTGCTGCGCTCGCCCGTCGTCGACACCCTCGAGGCAGCAGGGATGACGCCGGAGCAGGCCCGCGCGGCCCTCCCGGAGATGTAGCCGCCCCTCACCCTGGCTCGGCGGAGCAGATGCAGCCGCGTCGGGAGGCGTTGTCGTCTAGTAGTTGATGAGATACAGTACTTGGTGTGATGCAGCGCGATGAGAGCTCGACGGCGGGAGACGCGTTCTCCGCCGATCTGCTGCGTGGCCACACCGACACGATCGTGCTCGCGACGTTGCGTCGCGGGGACCGCTACGGCTTCGAGATCTACAAGGCGATCCGCGACGCGACCGGCGGCGCGCACGAGATCAAGGAGGCCACGCTCTACGCGACGTACCGCCGCCTGACCAAGGACGGGCTGGTCGAGGCCTACTGGGGCGACGAGTCCCAGGGCGGACGCCGCAAGTACTACCGGCTCACGGACGCAGGTCGGGCGGTCTTCGCTCGCAACGTCGCGGCGTGGGTCGCCACCCGGGACGTGATCGACGCCCTTCTGCGCACAGACAAGGACACCGCGAGATGACCACCGTCCACCGCTTGCTCGACGACGCCTTCGCCGGCGTCGACCTCACCCCTGAGGTCCAGGACCTCAAGGAGGAGATCCGCGCGAACCTCGAGGCCCGCGCTGCCGAGATCGAGGCGTCCGGGGTGTCGCCGTCCGACGCCGCGCACCAGGCATTCGACGAGCTCGGTGATGTGAGCGCGCTCGTGGCGGAGGCCGCCGGGGCGCCGTCGTCGACCGACGCCACGGCCACGCCCGGAGGCCGGCCGGCCGCGGCAGCCCGGTACGCGTCCACGGCGCAGGCCATGCTCGCGAACAGGGTGCGACCGAAGCCCGGCTTCGTGGTGGGCGTGGTGCTCGGCGCGCTGGTCGTCGTCGCGGCGCTCGCCCTCGCGGGACTTGGCGCGGCGAGGATCCTCACGCTGCCGGCGATCGTCGTCGTCGCCCTGCTGGTGACGGCTGCCAGCGCGGCCGGCTTCATCGTCGGGTTCTCCCTCTCGCAGGAGACGACGACGAACCACCCGGTGCCCTCCCCGCGTGCGGGCGGCTACTACCTGGCGACGGGGCTCTCCGTGCTCGGCCTGCTGCTGGCCCTGTTCACCCTCCTGGAGGCGTTCCCCTCGTGGATGTACCTCGTCGCCGGCGTCTTCGTCGTCCCCGGCGTGGTCCTGTTCGTCGGTCTCGGCGTCACGCAGACGAACCGCAAGAAGGCCTGGTTCCGGGAGGTCTCCCGGGAGCACGGGGTGGTCGGCGACCGCTTCGACCGTGACCCGGAGGCCGCAGCCCGGTTCGGGATCTTCACCGCGGTGATCTGGGTGTCGGCGTTCGTCGCGTGCGTGGTGGTCGGGACCACCGCGGGCTGGGCCTGGTCGTGGCTCGCGCTGGTCGCCGGCTGGATCGTCTTCATGCTGCTGCTCGCCCGGATGCTGTTCGGGGAGAAGCCGAGGACGACGGCCGCGCCCGACGACAAGGGCTGACGAGGGCTGACAGGGGCTGGCAGGGGCTGACAGGGCTCGCCGACGACGCGCACCGCGTCCGTCGTCGAGCACGCGCTCCGGCAAAGGACGGCGGGGGCGAGACGGGGGGCAGACGGCGATGGGGGAGGGGCGGTACGGTCTGGCGTCATGGAGGTCGCCGTCAGCGCGCTGCGCGCCGAGCTGAAGTCGTGGATCGAGCGGGCGCGCGCGGGCGAGGAGGTGGTCATCACCGATCGGGGCGTCCCCGTCGCGCGCCTCACCGGCGTCCAGACGGCGGACCTGGTCTCCGGCCTGGTGCGTGACGGCCTGCTGACGCCGGCCACGACGGAGCGACCGTCCCAGTCCGTACCCGACGGCGTCCCCACGGCGGCCGCCGCCCGCGCGGGCGCCAGGTCGCCGTCGCTCATGTCCGACCTGGTGCGACGCATCCGCCGCTGACGGTCGCGTCCTCCGCCCGCCGAGGACGGCGCCAGACGGCGCAGGACGGTACGACGCGGCACAGAGCGGCACAGAGCGGCACAGCACGACCACCGGACGACCCACCGGAACCGACGGACGGAGCACGATGGCCCTCGTCTACCTCGACGCCAGCGCCCTGGTGAAGCTGTGTGTGCCGGAGCAGGGCTCCGAACTCGCCGCGGCCCTGTGGAACCGCGCGGACCTGGTCGTTACGTCACGCGTCTCGGACACGGAGGTCCGGGCGGCGCTCGCCGCGGGGGAGCGGGCGGGCGTGATCGACCCGCTGACTCGCCGCCGCGGGGTCGGACGCTGGGACGAGCTGTGGCCCGCGATCGCGATCCTCGAGGTGTCGCCGCAGGTCTCCGCCGATGCGGCGGACCTCATCGCGACCTGCCCGGTGCCTCTGCGCGGCGCGGACGCGCTGCACGTGGCGAGCGCCCTCGCGCTCGCGCACGACGACACCGTCGTCGCGGCGTGGGACGCGGGCGTCGCGGGCGGCGCGCGCTCCCGCGGGCTGCGCGTCCTCCCGTAGGCTCGCCCTCGTGCTCGGATCCCTGCAGCTCCTTGTCCTCGCCGTCCTCGCCGTCGTGGTGTTCGTCGTGCAGCTCGTGGCCCTCGTCGACGCCGCGCGCCGCCCCGCGTCCGCGTACGTCGCCGAGGGCAAGCTCGCCAAGAAGATCTGGCTGATCATCCTGGGTGTCGCGGCCCTGATCGGGTTCCTCGGCCTGCCGCCGACGTACCTGACGTCCGGCTCGTTCTTCAACGTCATCGCGACGGCGCCGGCGATCATCTACTGGGTCGACGTCCGGCCGCGCATCGCCCCGTACGGCACGGGCAAGGGCCGTCCCCAGGGGCCGACGGGTGGGTGGTGACGTGACGCCGGAGGCGACGCCGCAGCCGGGCACGCTCGCTTCCGAGGCCGAGACCGACGTCGCGCGCGGTGCGGTGCCGCTCGCCGAGGTGGTGCGCGGCGACCTCGTGGAGTCCGTGCACCTGGGCCACCTCGTGGTGCTCGACGCCGCGGGCGAGGTCCGCCTGGCCCTCGGCGACCCGGCGACGACGATCTGGCCGCGCTCGACGGTCAAGCCGCTGCAGGCCGTGGCCATGCTGCGCGCGGGGCTCGACCTGCCGGACCGCCTGCTCGCGCTCGGAGCCGCCAGCCACAGCGGTGCGCCCGAGCACCTCGCGGGCGTGCGAGAGATCCTCGCCCGTGCGGGGCTCGACGTCTCGGACCTGCGCAACACCCCGGACCTGCCGTACGACGCGGACGAGGCCGTGGCCTGGCAGCTCGCCGGGCACGGCCCGGAGCGACTGAGCCAGAACTGCTCGGGCAAGCACGCCGCCATGCTCGCCACGTGCGTCGCCGCCGGGTGGGACACCGCGTCGTACCTGGACCGCGACCACCCGCTGCAGCGCGCCGTGCGGGACGCCGTCCTGGAGCTCACCGGGGACGGCCCGGCCGGGCTGCACGTCACGGTGGACGGCTGCGGGGCGCCGCTGTTCTCGACGTCGGTCCTGGGGCTCGCGCGCTCGTTCGGCGCGCTCGCGGCGGCGGGCGCGGACGCCGAGGGCGACCCGGCGGACGCCGCCGGGCGGGTGGCCAGGGCGATGGCGGCGCATCCGGAGATGGTCGCCGGGCGTGGCCGTGAGGACACGCTGGTCATGACGGCGGTGCCCGGCGTGATCGCGAAGATCGGCGCGGACGGCGTGTGCGCGGCCGGCCTGCCCGACGGCTCCGCGGTCGCGTTCAAGGTGCTGGACGGCGCTCCCCGGCCTCGGCCGGCGGTGCTCGCCGCGGCGCTGGCGCTGGCCGGCGCCGCCCACGTCCCGGGCGCGGACGCCGCGGCGCTCGCCGCGGTGGGCCAGACGCCGGTGCTGGGCGGCGGCCTCCAGGTGGGCAGCGTGCGGGCGGCGTTCCGGGCGGGCCCGGGCGGCACCGACGGCCAGGCGGGCACGGGTGCCTCAGGGCTCCCGCGCGATCCGTCCGGCGAGGGCGACCGGTGAAGGCGGTCCTGCAGCGTGTGACGCGCGCGAGGGTCACGGTCGACGGCGAGGTCGTGGGAGCCATCGACCGGCCGGGCGTGCTCGCCCTCGTGGGGGCGACCCACGCGGACGGCGCGGCCGAGGTCGCCACCATCGCGCGCAAGATCGCCGAGCTGCGGATCCTGCGCGACGAGCGCTCCGTGCTCGACGCCGGCGCGCCGGTGCTCGTGGTCAGCCAGTTCACCCTCTACGGGGACGCGCGCAAGGGCCGGCGGCCCACCTGGAACGCGGCGGCACCCCGGCCGGTCGCGGAGCCCCTGGTCGACGCCGTCGTCGCGGACCTTCGCGGCCGGGGGCTCGAGGTCGCCACCGGCAGGTTCGGTGCCGACATGGCGGTCGAGCTGGTCAACGACGGGCCCGTGACTATTCTGTTGGAGGCCTGACAAATCGCTGACCTGTGGGTTCGCGATCCGTCGACGACGACGGCGGCAGACCTGAGCGCCCGGGACGCCCGAGCCCGGCGCGAGACAGGAGGGCGACGATGACCTCGTTCCGCGACAGCTTCACCCCGTCCGCCGACCGGACGCTGGCCGCGGCCGTCGCGCCGCAGGTGGTGTGTCACGTCGCCGGACGCGTCGGCGCCGACCGCGAGGCGCTCGCCCAGACGCTGGCCGTGCTGACCCGGGCGCAGCTCGCGGGCGTGTCGATGCTGCCCGACCCGCTGCCCCCGACGCCGGCCGTGCGGGCCGCCGTCAGCGCCCAGGTGGCCGCGCTCGACGACGAGGGCCGGCGCATCCTGCTCGCCGCCGCCGTGCTGGTGCTGGACCGGGTGGACGTGCTGCTCGGCGCCACCGGTGCCGCGGTGGACCGGCTGCTCGCCTCGCCGCTCGTGGACCGCCTCGAGCTCGCGGACGGGCGGTTCCGCTGCGTGGACCCGCGCGTGCGCGCCGTCGTGCACGAGGACGCGGATCTCGCCGGGCGGACGGCGGTCCATGCCGCGCTCGCCGCGGAGCTCGTGCGGTCGGGCGAGGAGCGGGGCGCTCGCTGGCACACCGCGCTGGCCACCCTGGCCGGGGACCCGGCCCTGTGCGGAGGGCTGGTCGACGACGCCCGCGCGATGCTGAGGCGCGGCGCCGCCGTCACGGCGCACGCGATCGCCCGCGAGGCGGCGAGCCACGGCGCGGGAGAGGACCGTGCCGAGGCCTTCCTCGTCGCCGGGCAGGCGGCGTTGTTCTCCGGGCACCTGGCGGACGCCGACCACTGGCTGGAGCGGGTGGCGAGCACCGGCGTCGAGGCGGTCCGCGCCGACGCCGAGCGCGCCGAGGACGCCGTTCGTGCGCTGGTCGGGTGCGGTGGGCCGACGGCCGGCTCGAGCGCCCGGTCGGCCGTCGGCGCGACCGCCGGCCCGACCGCTGGAACGCCCGGTCCAGGGGAGGACCGCCCGGGCTCGACGCGGGGCGCCGGCCAGAGTGGTGTCAGAGGCCCTGGGCCCCGCAGCAACCGGCCCGAGGACGCGGCTCGCCGTGATGGCGCGGAGAGCGACGACGCGCCGGCCGGGGGCGGCGACGCCGACGCGCCGGGGATGCGGCTCGCCCGGCTCGTCGTGCCCGTGGCCCGGGCCGCGGTCTCGGACGTGGACCGGTCGGCGCTGGTCGCCGTCGTGGACGCGCTCGCGCGGCTCGAGACGCACCCCCGGGACGCGGACGCCGTCCTGGCACGAGCGGTCGTGACCACGGCCCCGGCGCGCGACGAGGAGGCGTGGACGACGTCGCGCGACGCGCTCTCGCCGCTGGCGGAGGCACACCTGCGGGTCGTGCAGGCGTTGGTGCTGCTGCGCTCGGGTGCCGCGGAGCAGGCGCGGCGGGTGCTCGACGATGCCGCGGACCGGCTGCCCGTGGCGCCGGTCGTCGGTGGGCTGGCGGCGGCGATCGCGCGGTCCTGCGGCGGGGTGCAGGGCGGTCTGGCGGTGATCCTGGAGTCGGTGGGCCCGGCGGTGCACCCCGCCGCCGCGGCCGCCTGCGCGGCAGGCTGCCGGCCGGGCGGCGCTGCCCGCTCGTCCCGGGACGACCGGGCCGAACGGCGCGACCGTGCCGATCGAGACGACCCTGCCGACCGCGACCGCAACGACCGTGCCGACCGTGCCGACCGTGCCGACCGTGCCGACCGGACCAGCCGTGCCGGTCACCTCGACCGCGGCGAGAAGAGCGACACCGGGCTCGACGGCGAGGAACCGACGACGGCACCCGGCCCGCCGTCGGGCGTCCTGGTGAGCTGCGCCGTCCAGGCGACGGGGACGAACGGCGCGGCCGCCGTCGTCGACGTGTGGTCGAGGTGGGCGGACCTGCTGACGGCGCGTGAGCTCGACGTCGCCCGGCTCGTCGCCCAGGGGCTGGCCAACAAGCAGGTGGCGGGGCGGCTCTCCGTGTCCGTGCGGACCGTCGAGGTCCACCTGGGCCGGGTGTACCGCAAGCTCGGGGTGGGCTCGCGCGCGGAGCTCACCGTCCTGGCGCTGCGCGGCGCGGCCTGACGCCACCCGGCTGACGGCGTCCGGCCCGGCGGAGTACGGGGAAACACCTACGCCCGCACCGCGCCGCGCGGCGGATCCTGTGGACATTGCGGATGCCATAAAAGGAAGGCTTCCTTACTTTTGGCCATAGAGCGTTCACCGTCGAACGACCCGCCCTGGGCGGCCGGCGGTCGCGCCCTGATCCCCGTGGGGCCCGCCCCCACGGACCCATCCGCGCAAGGTCAGGGAGGAAGTTCGATGGACCAGCACACCCAGTCCGCACGCCGGCCCCGGCGACGACGGCTCGTCGCGGGGCTCGCCGCGCTCGCCGTCGCCGTCACGGGAGCCGTCGGAGCGGTCGCGGCCACGCAGAGCGCGTCGGCGGCCGAGGCGACCAACCCCGGGGACAGCTCGATCAACGGCTACCGCAACGTCGGCTACTTCACGCAGTGGGGCGTGTACGGGCGGGGCTTCCAGGTCAAGGACCTGGTGGACTCGGGCGCCGCCGAGCAGCTCACCCACATCAACTACGCGTTCGGCAACATCCACCACCAGACGCTCACCTGCTTCGAGGCCAACAAGGCGCAGGGCAGCGGGCCGAACGGCTCCGACGGGGCCGGTGACGCGTGGGCCGACTACGGCATGTCCTACACGGCGGCCACGAGCGTCGCCGGCGTCGCCGACACGTGGGACCAGCCGATGGCGGGGTCGTTCAACCAGCTCAAGCAGCTCAAGGACGCCTACCCGCACCTCAAGGTCATGCTGTCCCTCGGCGGCTGGACCTGGTCCAAGAACTTCTCCCGGGCCGCCGCCACCGACGCGTCGCGCCAGGCGTTCGTCAGCTCCTGCATCGACCTGTACATCAAGGGGAACCTGCCCGTCATCGACGGGCGCGGCGGCGCGGGAGCGGCGGCCGGGGTGTTCGACGGCTTCGACATCGACTGGGAGTGGCCCGGGTCGCTCAACGGCGCCGAGGGCAACCACGTCGACCAGGCGAACGACGCGCGCAACTTCAAGCTCCTCCTCGCCGAGTTCCGTGAGCAGCTCGACGCCTACGGTGCCACGACGGGCGAGGACTACCTGCTGTCGGCGTTCCTGCCGGCGAACCCGGACGACATCGCGGCGGGCGGCTGGAACGACCCGGCGATCTTCGACTCCCTGGACTACGGCAACGTCCAGGGCTACGACCTGCACGGTGCCTGGGACGCCACGCTCACCGGCCACCAGATCAACCTCTACGACGACCCGGCCGACCCCCGCCCGGCGGCCCGCCAGTTCAGCGTCGACAAGGCCGTCCAGGAGTACGTGGGCGCGGGGATCGACCCGGCACAGCTCGGCCTCGGCATGGCGATGTACGGCCGCGGCTGGACGGGTGCCACCCAGGCGGCGCCGTGGGGTCCCGCCACCGGCGCGGCGCCCGCCACGTACGAGGCGGGCATCGAGGACTACGACGTCCTGAAGTCCGTCGGGACCGGCACCTACGACGCGGCCGTCGGCGCCGCCTGGCGCTACGACGGCACCAGGTGGTGGAGCCTCGACACCCCGCAGACGGTGACGCAGAAGTCCGCGTACATCCGGTCCCAGGGGCTCGGCGGGGCGATGTGGTGGGACCTGTCCGGTGACGAGCCGGGCGAGCTGCTCGACGCCGTGGAGGCCGGCCTCTTCACGGGGACTCCCGGCCCGGTCGACCCGGGCGAGCCCACCCCCGACCCGACCGACCCGACGCCGGACCCGACCGACCCGACGCCGGACCCGACCGAGCCGACGCCGGACCCGGGTGACTGCGCGGTCGCGGCCTGGGACGCGGGCGCGGTGTACACCGGCGGCAACGTCGTCTCGCACGAGGGCCACGAGTGGCGCGCGAAGTGGTGGACGACGGGCGAGGAGCCCGGCACCACCGGCGAGTGGGGCGTCTGGGCGGACGAAGGCGCCTGCTGACCGCACGGCCGAGCCCGCCGGGACCTGGTGGTCCCGGCGGGCTCGGCCGGAGGGTTGCTCGGTGAGCCGTCAGCCGGTGGTGCGTCGACGGCGCACGAGGACCGTGATGCCCGCGCCGACGGCGACCAGGCCGGCCGCGACGGCGGCGAGCAGCCCCACCTCGGCCCCGGTCTGCGGCAGGAACCCGGAGCTTGTCGGCTGGGCGGCGGGGACGGCGCCGGGTGCCGGCTCGCTCCCGGGCGCCGGGGCGCCGGGGGTCGACGGTGTCTCGCCGGGCGGGTTGGTCGCGCAGCTCGGGGACGACGGCGGGTAGGCCGCGGTGGCCGTGAGCTCGGGGTTGACCTCGAACTTCACGTCGACCTGGGGGCGCACCCAGTCGAACTCGTCACCCTCGACCCACTCGCCGTCCACGAGGCTCCAGCCCGGCCAGTCGAGGGGGCTGCCGTCGGCGCCGACCACGGCCCCGGGCCACAGGACGCGGCCCGACAGCGGCTGGTCGGTCAGGACGACGTCGTCGCCGGACGGGTTGATCCAGGTGATCGTCGCGGTGCTGCTGTCGGTGCCGGTGGCCGTCAGCCGGTACAGCAGGTACGGCACGTCGCCGTCACAGATCGGCTGGAACATCTCCGCCGTCAGCGACGGCTCCTCCGGCTCCGGGTAGCCCGTGACACTGGGGCTCGGTGACGCGTCGGCGGTGGCTGCGGAGGCACCCGCGACACCCATGGCCAGGCCGAGCCCGAGCGCCGTCACGGCGCGGGGCAGGGTGCGTACGGCGGTAGCCATCGTGATCTCCTCGGGTCTGCGGTGCGAGCAGCGGTGGTACGTCCCCCTGCGCGTTCACGCTAGCGGCGCGGTAGGCGAGCAGCCCCCGTCTCACCCGGGTGAAAGGACTGGTGGGCGCGGGTTTCACCCGCGCCCCGAGCACCCGTCCCGGCGCCGTCCCGGCGCGGTCGTCAGCCGCAGGTGGGGACCTCGAGGTCGTGCAGGCCGGGCATCGTGGCGGTGGGGGTCGTCCACACCTCGAGGTGTCCGGACGGCGTGGACCCGGCGCTCGACGTGCCGGCGGCGGGGACCGCCAGGCGCAGGGTGGTCTCCTCGCCCGGCGCCAGCACGACGGTGGCAGAGACCGTCGCGCGGTCGTGGGTGGTGCGCGTCTCGCCGCCGAAGGGTGCACCGTCACGCTCCAGGCGCGCCACGTCCGCGCCCCGGGCGCCGGCCACGGTCACACCGAGCCGGATCGTGCCGGGCTCCGACTTCTTGCCGGGCAGGCCCGCGACGTACCAGGGCAGAGAAGTGGCGGCGTCGGCCGGAGCGTTCGAGGCGAGCCGCAGCTCGAGGGTGTCGACGCGGCCGTCGGCGGTGCACTCGGACCCCACCTGGCTCAGCGACGCGTCGAGGTAGGCCGACATCTTGCCCGCGACGTGGTCCGTGAGGAAGACGCCCACGGCGTCCGCGGCGCGCGGGGTGGAGGCGAACGCCCCGGCGAGCTGGGTCCCGTCGAACTCGGCCTGCTCGGTCTCGTCCGCGGACCAGACCCGCAGCCGGTGCTCGTCCGCGGCGTGCTCGAAGCCCGCGAGGATCGCCGCGGGCGTGGCCTCGGACGACGTGACGCTCGCCAGGACGGTGGCCGCCACGTCGGCGTAGAACACGTCCGCCGTCGCGGGGTCGAGCACGTCGTAGGTGCGACGCAGCAGGATGTCGACGGCGTTCTCGGCGCTCACCTCGACGGCGTCACGGCCCAGCTCCTCCGCGACCTGGGGCGAGACCGGCACCGTGACGGGCCCCGTCCCGGCAAGCAGGTACGACACCGCGACCGGGTCGGTGGCGACGACGCCGTCCACCCGCTCGCCCTGCGACCGCTCCCACATCTCGGCCGCGAGTCGGGCGGACGTCGGGAAGTCGGGGGTCGCGGTGACGTCCTGGACGAAGGTGCCGAGGCGGGCGGTGTACGCCGCGTCGTCGTCCGGGTGCAGGGGCAGCACCGGCGCGTCGAACGGACCGACGGCGGCGGTCGAGACCTGCCGGACCACCTCGATCGCGCCCGCGTCGGTGCGCAGGAGCACGAGCGAGCCGGGGATGCCGCCGCCGGCGCGGAGCTCCGCCGGGTTGAGGCTGAGGAGCAGGTAGGTGCGGGGGCCGTCCGCCCCGAGCATGGTCGGCAGGAGGGTCGTGGCACGGTCCGCCGTCGCGACGACGCCGGCGAGGTCGGTCACGCGGTCGCGCAGCGTCGAGACGGGCTCCGCCAGCTCGGGCAGGAGGGCGTCGGGATCGATGCCTTCCAGGCGGGCCAGGGCGTCGGTGACGGTGTCGTGCGCGACCGCCATCCGCGGCGCCGCGTCCTGCAGGGGCGTCAGGTCGAAGGCCCCGTCGTCGGTGCGCTCCAGGCCCGACACGGCGTCGGCGACGGAGGCGAGCGGGGGCAGCACGTCGTCCGTGACCTGGTCCAGCACCACCGCGACGTCGGTGGCCGCCGCGGCGGACGGCCCCACGCCGGGGACCCGCGCCGCCAGCCACCACAGCGGGCCGTCGGTCGCGGCGCGGGCCGTCGCCGTCTGCCGGGCGAGCTCCGTGAGCGCAGGCGAGGCGGCGAGGTCGACGGCAGGCGCGGCGTCGTCGGCGACCGCCCCGGGGTCGACGGCGGCCCGCAGCTCCTGCTCGACGGCGGGGACCTGGGTCGCGGCGCGTGACAGCGCGTCCCGGGCCACCATGGCGTCGCGCACGAGGAGCACCGCGGCCACGAGCACCGCGACGATCACGGCGCACAGCACGAGGACGACCCAGCGCCCCACGTGACGACGGCGCGCCGCGGGGACGGGGGCGTCCGCCGTCGGGTCCCCGCCTGCGCGGGTCCTCTCGGGGTCTGTGTCGACGCTCATTCCCGCACCGTAGGTGCTGCCGGGCGCCGTGACGGGATGAATGTGCGGGTGATCTCTGGGCTGGTGTCCGCCGTGCCGACGTCGGCCGACGTCGGCCGACGGCAGACGGGGTGCGCCGGGGCGAGGATCGGGGTGTCGAGCACGAGGCCGGGCGGATGCGGGGCCGGCCTCGATCCGGTGCCCCGCCGGTGCAAGGTGGAAGCCGCCCACGACACATGCGGTACGAACGGGCTGGCACCCAGCCCGAGCTCAGGACCGCAGGAGGCCCGGTGAGCCCACAGGACCCGATCGGCCGCGACGACGCGGCACGCGACGGGCACACGGCCGACGGCGCGTGGTTCGACGCGCTGTTCGCCGCGCACGCAACGGCGGTGCACCGCTACCTGGTGCGACGGCTGCCGGCGGGCGCCGTGGACGCCGAGGACCTCGCCGCCGACGTCCTCGCCACCGCGTGGCGCCGTCGGGCGGACGTGCCGCGCGGTGCCGAGCTGCCGTGGCTGTACCGGACGGCGGGCTTCGTGCTGGCGAACCACCGGCGCAAGGCCCGGGCGACGCCGGTCGCCGTCGTGCCCGACGTGCCCGACGACGTCGACCCGGCGGCGCTCGCCGTCGACGACGACCAGGTGCGCGCCGTCCTCGGCCGGCTCTCGGCGCGGGACCGCCGGATCCTGCTCCTCGTCGCGTGGGACGGCCTCGCCCCGGACGACCTGGCGCAGGTGCTCGGGGTGTCGCGTGGTGGAGCGGACGCCGCGCTCTCGCGCGCGCGGGCGCGGCTGCGCTCCGCCTGGGACGGGCAGGACGGCGCGCAAGCCGACGCGGGGTGAGCACACAGGCTTGGTAGGGGCGGTCAGCACGTGGGTGACCGCCAGCAGCAGCGAACGAGCGGCCGCCGGCGGACAGCCGGGTCCGGCAGTCGGAACGAGCAGCCAGCAACGGGTTGTCGGGGAGGTCGAGATGAACGAGGACGAGCGCACGGGGCGGGATCGCGCGGGGGACGACGACGAGGCGTTCGCCCGCCTCGAGGCGGCCGACCCGGCGGCCGGGACGACACCGCGCGAGGGCGTGCTGCGGGCGAAGGTCGACGCGCTACGCGCCGAGGACGGGGCCGGTCTCGGGGCCGGTCTCGGGGCCGGTCACGGCGTCGGGGCCGCGGCCGGCGACGGCGGGGCTGGCGGTAGGTCCGAGCCCGGACGCGACGGTGTGCCCGACGGCGTCCTCGACGGGGCGGCGCCGGCCGGGACGAAGCCCGGGCGAGTGCACGCCGTGCGGCGGCAGCGGCTGCCGTGGCTGGCGGCGGCGTGCGTCGCCGGGGTCGTCGCCGTGGGCGGCGGGGGCTACCTGCTGGGCTCGGGGACCCAGGCGCCGGGGGCGGCGGACGCGGCGGGCCACGCCGAGGCGGCCGTCGTGCTCGGTGGTGGCGCCCGCGGCGGGGAGGACAGCGGCGGCGCCGGCCCCGCGACGGAGCAGGAGGGTGCCGCGGACTCGGCGTCGTCCACCGCCGGCGACTCCACGATGCCGAGCTGGTACTCGTCGGGACGCGCGCTGTTCCGCGCCGACGGGTTGTCGGGGGAGCGGGGGAGCGCCGCCGCCTACGGGTTCGACGCGTCCCGGGCCGCCACCCGCGAGGGCGTGGCGCGCGTCGCCGAGGCGCTCGGGGCGGAGGGCGAGCCCCGGTGGGACTACGGGTCGTGGGCGGTCGGCTCGCCGGACGGCAGCGGCCCGAGCGTCTGGGTGTCCGTCGACGGCACGGCGACGTTCGGCTACAACGACCCGGCCGCGGACCCGTGGCGCTGCGAGCAGGTCGAGACCAGCTCTGGCGAGGATCCGCGCGAGGGGTCGGACTCGCTGGCGGAGGGCGAGGCGTGCACGCCGTCCGGCAAGGCCGTCTCCGAGGACGCCGCGACGTCCGCGCTGCGCGACGTCATGGAGCGCCTCGGGACGGACCCGGGCGGGTTCGAGATCGTCGTCGAGGAGCAGGCGCCCGACGACCCAGCCCGCTGGGTGACCGCCCACCAGGTGATCGACGGCAAGCGCACCGGCGCCCAGTGGAGCGCCACGGTGGCGCCGAAGGGCGTCGCGTGGCTGGACGGCTTCCTGGCGGAGACGGTCGACCTCGGCGACTACCCGGTCGTCAGCCCCGCCGAGGCGGTCGAGCGGCTGGGCGACCCGCGGTACTCCGGCTCGGCGTGGCCGTCGCGGTTCGCCGACGACGGGGCGTCCCTCGAGCCCTGGGCCGAGCCGACCGCCCCCACCACGCCCCCCGCGCCGCCGCAGGTGGGCGACCCGGTGCGGTGGCCCGTGTCGGACGTCGAGATCGTGACTGCCCGGCTCGGTCTCGCCCTGCAGCACGAGGAGGGCGGCACGACGACGGTCGCGCCGGCCTACGAGCTCTCCGACGCCGACGGCACCGTGTGGTCCGTGCTCGCGGTGGCGGACGAGGCCGTGGACTACTCCGCCGCGCGTTAGGGGTTACGGTCGTGATGACCTGTCCCGCAGCATGAAGGAGAGCTTCGATGCCCACTCGTACCGCACGCACTGCCTGGAACGGCTCCCTGCAGGAGGGCTCGGGCCAGATCGCGCTCACGTCCTCCGGCGCGGGCACGTTCGACGTCTCGTTCCCCCGTCGTGCCGCGGACGACGCCGAGGGCGTCACCAGCCCGGAGGAGCTCGTCGCGGCAGCGCACTCGTCGTGCTTCGCGATGGCGTTCTCGCTCGAGGTCGCGAACGCCGGCGGGACGCCCGGCTCGACCGACGTGAGCGCCGACGTGACGCTGAGCCCCGCCGCGGGCGGCGGGTTCGAGATCTCGAAGATCGCGCTGACCGTCGTCGGCGCGGCCGCCGGCATCGACGCTGACGGCTACCGGGCCGCCGCCGAGGCCGCCAAGGCCGCCTGCCCCGTCTCGAAGGCGCTCGCCGGCGTCGCGGAGATCACGCTGGACGTGACCTTCGAGGGCTGACTCACCCGTTCCCGAGCACGACGCGGGGCCGCCGTCCGACCGGACGGCGGCCCCGCGTGGCGCGCGGAGCGGGCGCTAGCCGGCCAGGAGGGGCGGGGACCCGGCCCCCGTCCCGGCGAGGACGCCCTCGACGGTCTCGCGCAGCACGTCGGCGGGGTCGTGGGTGGGCCGCCAGCGCAGCAGCTCGCGGGCTCGGGAGGCGTCGAGCACCACGTCGGCGCGGGCCATGTCGAACCAGCCGACGTCGATGGGGACCAGGCGCAACCGGGACGCCACCGACAGCCCGGTGCGCACCAGCTCCGGCCGCACCGGCACGGAACGACCGCCGGACAGCGCGCGGGCGAGGCCGTCGCCGTCGAGCCAGCCGTCCGGGGCGAGGTTGAAGGCGCCCGGGTGCCGGCCGACGATCGCCGTGCGGTACGCCTGGGCCGCGTCGTCCGTGTGCAGCACCTGGAGCCGCAGCCCGTCGATCGCGGGCGTCACGGGCAGCAGCACGCCGTCCGGCGCCCTCTTGGCCAGCTGCCGCAGCCCCCAGGTCCCGAGCGGGCCCAGGAAGTAGCGGGCGAGCTCGGCCCCGGCGTCGCGCTGGAACATCAGCGACGGGCGCATGCGGGTGACGACGAGGCGAGGGTGCGTCTGCTCCAGGCTGTCGAGGAGCCGCTCGACGGCGGACTTCTGGGTCGAGTACGTGGAGGTCGGCACGCCGTCGGTGGGCCACGACTCGTCCACCGGTGCGCCGTCCGCGGGCCCGGGCGAGTAGACGCCCGACGTCGACCCGAAGACCAGGTGCGGCACGTGGTTGCGCACCACGGCCTCGGCCACGGCGCGCGTGCCGCGCACGTTGAGCCGCCGCTCGGCGTCCGGGTCGCGCGTCCGCGGCGCGGCCCAGGCGAGGTGCACGACGGCGTCGGCGCCCGCGACCGCGGTGTCGAGGGCGGGCTCGACGACGGTGGAGGGTGACGTGAGGTCGACGCGGACCCACTCGGCCGTGTCGTGGGGGAAGGTCACGGTGCTCGACCCGTCGGCCCGGGGAACGCGCCGGGCCACCCCGACGACCGAGGTGACCGCCGGCTCGTGCGCGAGGGCACGGAGCACGGCCGTCCCGACGTTTCCGCTGGCACCCACCACGACGACTCGCACGATCCCGACGCTAACCAACTCGACGTCACCGCGCGCGGTGACCGTCGCGCCGACCGGCGTGATGACCGGGGCGGGACCAGGGGCGGGACCCGGGGCGGAGGTCGAGACTCCGAAGGCCCCGCACCACCAGGTGACCGGGGGCGGCGGCGCGCTGCCGGCCGGGGAGGGGCCGCGCCCGGGACGGTCCGGCGGGCCCCGGCCCACTGATGCGACAATCGCCCACGTGCCGGCTGAGATCGACGAGAACCGCAACGTCCCCTCCGCGGGCCCCGCCACGCCGGAGCAGGAGGCCCTCCGGCGTCAGGAGGTCCTGGCCGAGGCGGACCGGGCCGCCGCGCAGGCGCGCCAGGCCGTGGTGACCGCGCTGCGGACCGTCGTCGCGGGCGAGGTGGACGCGAGCGCGCGCCGTCGGGCCGAGTACTCGACCGACGCGTCCAACTACCGCGTGCTGCCCGACGCCGTGGCCTTCCCTCGCAGCACCGCCGACGCGGTGCGCGCGCTCGAGGTGCTGCGCGAGCTCAAGATCCCCGTGACGTCCCGCGGCGGAGGCACCTCCGTGGCGGGCAACGCCGTCGGCACGGGCGTCGTGCTCGACTTCTCGCGGCACCTGACCGAGGTGATCGAGGTCGACGCCGAGGCCGGGACGGCGACCGTGGAGCCCGGCACCGTGATGTCCAGCCTGCAGCGCGCCGCCGCCGGCGCCGGGCTGCGCTTCGGCCCCGACCCGTCCACCCAGAACCGCGCGACGCTCGGCGGCATGATCGGCAACAACGCGTGCGGGCCGCACGCCGTCGCCTACGGCCGCACCGCGGACAACGTGGTGGCCCTCGACGTCGTCGACGGGCGCGGGCGACGCTTCACCGCGGGGCGCGGCGACCCGACGTTCGCCGACGTGCCCGGGCTGGCGGAGCTGGTCCGGGAGAACCTCGCGCTCATCCGCACCCAGTTCGGCCGGTTCGGCCGCCAGGTGTCCGGGTACTCGCTGGAGCACCTGCTCCCGGAGAACGGGTCCGACCTCGCGAAGGCGCTCGTGGGCACGGAGGGCACGTGCGTGACGGTGCTCGGCGCCACCGTGCGCATGGTCCCGGTGCCGAGCGCGCCCACGCTCGTCGTCCTCGGCTACGCCGACATGCCCTCGGCGGCCGACGACGTCCCCGCGCTGCTCTGGCACCAGCCGCTCGCCATCGAGGGTCTCGACGCGCGGCTGGTCGACGTCGTGCGCCGGGCCAAGGGCGAGGCCGCCGTGCCCGCGCTGCCCGAAGGCGCCGGCTGGCTCATGATCGAGGTCGGCGGCGCGTCCCAGGACGAGGCGACCGAGCGGGCGCAGGCGGTCGTGGACGCGTCGTCCGCGCTGTCGTCGCTGGTGCTGCCCGCGGGGCCGGACGCCACCAAGATGTGGCAGATCCGCGCCGACGGTGCGGGGCTCGCGGGCCGCACCCCCGCCGGGGAGCAGGCCTGGCCCGGCTGGGAGGACTCCGCCGTCCCGCCCGAGAAGCTCGGCATGTACCTGCGCGACCTCGACGACCTCATGGCGCGCTACGGCGTGGACGGGCTGCCCTACGGGCACTTCGGAGATGGGTGCGTGCACCTGCGGATCGACATCCCGATGGAGACGTCGGGGTCGGTGCTGCGCACCTTCATGATGGACGCGGCGCGGCTCGTGGCCTCCCACGGCGGGTCGCTGTCCGGAGAGCACGGCGACGGCCGCGCGCGCTCCGAGCTGCTGCCGCTCATGTACTCGCCCGAGGCGATCCGGCTCATGGAGCGCTTCAAGGCGTTGTTCGACCCCCACGACCTGCTCAACCCGGGGATCGTCGTGCGCCCGGCGGCGGTGGACGCGGACCTGCGCCGCCCCGCCGCGCGGCCCGTGCTCTCGACGCTGCCGGTGGGTGACCGGGGCCTGGTCGGCGAGGGGCCGCTGCGCGGCGTCGCCAAGAAGACCGGGCACGCGGGCTTCGCGTTCGCGCACGACCACCACGACCTCACGACGGCGGTGCACCGGTGCGTGGGCGTGGGCAAGTGCCGCGCCGACAACCAGGCGTCGGGCGGGTTCATGTGCCCGAGCTACCAGGCGACGAAGGACGAGAAGGACGTCACCCGCGGGCGCGCCCGCGTGCTGCAGGAGGCCCTGAACGGCACCCTCGTCGGCGGCCTGACGGCGCCCGAGGTGCACGAGTCCCTGGACCTGTGCCTGAGCTGCAAGGCCTGCTCGTCGGACTGCCCGGCGGGCGTCGACATGGCGCAGTACAAGTCCGAGGTGCTGCACCGCACCTACAAGGGGAAGCTCCGCCCGGTGGACCACTACGCGCTCGGCTGGCTGCCGCGCTGGGCCCGGCTCGCGGGCGGCATGCCGCGGTTCGTCAACAAGGTGCTGGGCGTGCCGTGGATCGCGAAGGCCGTGCTCTGGGCGGGTGGCATGGACACGCGGCGCCAGGTGCCGCGGTTCGCCGAGATCCCGTTCCGCACCTGGTGGCGCCGCGGGCACGCGACGCACGGCGTGCCCGGCCTCGCCGTCGGGGGCCGTCCCGGGCGACCGATGACGCAGGACCGCCCGAAGGTCGTGCTGTGGGCCGACTCCTTCAGCGACGCCCTGGCGCCGTCCGTGCCCCAGGCGGCGGTGAAGGTGCTCGCGGCGGCGGGGTACGACGTCGTCGTGCCGAGCCAGCAGGCGTGCTGCGGGCTCACCTGGATCTCCACGGGTCAGCTCGACGGCGCCCGGCGGCGGCTGTCGTCGCTGCTGTCCGTGCTGGGCCCGTACGCGGTGAACGGCATCCCGATCCTCGGGCTGGAGCCGTCCTGCACGGCGGTGCTGCGCTCCGACCTCCTCGACCTGTTCCCCGACGACCCGCGCGCCGCAGCCGTGGCCGGGGCCACGAAGACGCTCGCCGAGCTCCTCACCTCGCCCGAGACGGCGCCCGCGGCCGGGACCGGCTGGTCGATCCCCGACCTGTCGGACCTCACCGCCGTCGTGCAGCCGCACTGCCACCAGCACGCGGTGATGGGCTTCTCCGCCGACGAGGCGCTGCTGCGCGCCGCCGGGGCCGAGATCAAGGTGCTCGCCGGGTGCTGCGGGCTCGCGGGCAACTTCGGCATGCAGAAGGGCCACTACGACGTGTCCGTCGCCGTGGCCGAGAACGCGCTGCTGCCCGCCCTGCGGGAGGCCGAGCCGGGCACCCAGTACGTCGCCGACGGCTTCTCCTGCCGCACCCAGGCCGTGCAGCTCGAGGGCACCCAGGGCAAGGCGCTCGTGGAGGTCATCGCCGAACGTCTCTGACGCCGTGTCCGGCGTCCGGGCAGGGCGCCGGGCCCAGGCCGGGCAGGATGGGTGCGTGGAGTTCCAGGACGTGGTGCGCAGACGGCGGATGGTGCGGCGGTTCACGGACGAGCCCGTGCCGCCGGAGACGGTGGACCGGCTGGTGCGCAACGCGGTGCGTGCGCCCAGCGCGGGGTTCTCGCAGGGCTGGTCGTTCCTCGTCCTGGCGGAGCAGGAGGACCGCGAGCGGTTCTGGTCGGCGGCGACGCCCGTCACGTCCGAGCGCGACATGTCCGCCTGGCTCGCGGGCATGCGCACCGCCCCGGTGCTGGTCGTGGCGCTGTGCTCGAAGGACGCCTACGTCGGCAGGTACGCCGAGGCGGACAAGGGCTGGACCGACCGTGACGAGGCGCGCTGGCCGGTGCCGTACTGGCACGTCGACGCGGGCATGGCGTCGCTGCTCATGCTCCAGACGGCGGTCGACGAGGGCCTCGGTGCCTGCTTCTTCGGCGTCGGGGCGGGCGAGACCCCGGCGTTCCGGGAGGCGTTCGGCATCCCCGACGCCTGGGTCCCGACCGGCGTGGTCGCGGTGGGTCACCCGGCCGACGGCGGTGCGAAGGGCTCCCCGACGCGCCGGCGCCGCAAGCCGCTGGAGGACGTCGTGCACCGCGGCCGGTGGTGACCCGGGGCTGACAGGGGGCACCTCGGCGATCGCCTGACCCTCACTTCTGCGATGCGCTGGGTATCACCGCTTCGATGCCTCGGCTGTCGTCGTCGCGCGCACGGCGGCGGCGAGCGCGGCCACGGCCTCGTCGACGCGGGCGTCGGCGAGGTTGCCGTAGCCGACGACGAGCGCCTCGCCGGAGCGGTCCGGCGACGACGCGCGCGGCCCGGCGCTCACGCGGTAGCGGCGCAGGTCGGTCACGGCGACGTCGCGCGCGGCGGCCGCCCGGACGACGGCTGCGGCCGGGACGCCGTCGGGCAGGGCGACGACCACGTGCAGCCCCGCAGCCAGCCCGCTGACCTCGTGCCCGGGCAGCGCGGCGCCGAGCGCCTCGAGCAGTGCGGCCCGTCGCCGGCGGAAGCGTCCCCGCGCGGCCCGCAGGTGGCGTTCGTAGGCGCCGTCGGTGAGGAAACGGCCGAGCGCGAGCTGGTCGACCGTCGACGGCGCCGCGCCGCCCGCGTCCTCGCCGAGGCGGTCGAGCCACTGCGGGGGCGCCAGCAGCCAGCCCAGCGCGAACGCGGGGGAGACCGTCTTGCTCAGCGACCCGAGCAGGGCCACGCGGCCCGGGTCGTGACCCTGCAGGGCCGCGACGGGCCGCCGGTCGTACCGGAACTCGGCGTCGTAGTCGTCCTCGATCACCAGCCCGTCGACGTCGCGGGCCCACGACACGAGGGCGTCGCGGCGCGCCGGTGCCAGCGCCACCCCGGTCGGGAACTGGTGGGCGGGCGTGACGAGGGCCGCGCGGGCGCCGGTGCGCGCGGCCGCCGCCACGAGCGCGTCCGTCACGACCCCGCCGTCGTCGACCGGGACGGGGACGGGGAGGAGCCCGGCCGCCCGGGCGACGTCGCGCAGCCGGCCCCAGCTCGGGTCCTCGACGAGCAGCGCCGTGTGCCCCGCGGCGCGGAGCGCGCGGGCGAGCCGGGTCATGCCGTCGCCGGCACCGTGCGTCACGACGACGTCGTCGGCGCCGGCGCAGGTGGAGCGCGCCCGGGCCAGGTAGGCGGCGACGGCGGCGCGGGCGGCGGGATGGCCCGCCGGGTCGGGCGAGCCGAGGTCGGTGTCGGGCGCGTCGGTGAGCGCGTCGCGCACCGCCCGGAGCCAGGCGGACCGGGGCACCTGGCGCAGGTCGGGTACGCCGGGACGCAGGTCGCGGCGCGCGGGGGCGGCGGGGCTCGGGCGGCCGGACGGCGCGTGGTGCTTCGGCACGGCGTGCGCGGCGGCGCCAGGCGCGACCCGGGTCGCGGACCCGACACGGGCCTCGCAGAACCCCTCCGCGACGAGCTGGCCGTAGACCTCCGTCACCACCCAGCGTGAGACGCCCAGGGTCTGGGCGAGCACGCGGCTGGGCGGCAGCGCAGCGCCCCCGGGGACGCGCCCGTCGTGCACGGCGTCGCGCACCGCGCGCTCGAGCCGGGACACCAGGGGCGCGTCGTCGTCGCCGAGATCGAGAACGGTGTCCCACGCGAGGCGCTGATTGGTCTGGGACATCACCACAGGATTGGACGGTACACCCGGACCGATCCGCTCGTAGCGTCGAAGACGTCAGCCGGCGGAGACCACCGTCGGCACGTACCCGGAGGGAACCCCATGCGCTACCGCACCATCGGCGACGGCACCACGTCCTTCGAGGTCAGCACGCTGTGCCTCGGCACCATGTACTTCGGCACCCGCACCGACGAGGCCACGTCCCGCGCCATCCTCGACCGCTTCGTCGAGGCCGGCGGCACGTTCCTCGACACCGCGAACAACTACAACGGCTGGGGCGGCGGCCACGGGCGCGACAGCGAGGACGTCATCGGCCGCTGGCTCGCAGACCGCGGCAACCGCGACTCGCTGCGGATCGCCACCAAGGCCGGCGCGGCCAAGAAGGACCCGAACCTGCCGCTGCAGCACGTACCCCCCACGAACTACCAGGGCCTCGGCGCCGAGACCCTCGCCACCGAGGCGCGGGAGAGCCTGCGCCACCTCGGCGTCGACCACCTGGACGCCTACTACGGCCACGTGGACGACAACGACACCCCCCTCGCCGAGACGGTCGGGGCGTTCGGCAAGCTCCAGGCCGTGGGGCTGGTCGGCGTCACCGGCATCTCCAACGTCGCGCTGCACCGCGTCGTCGAGGCGCGCGAGGAGGCCCGTCGCCAGGGCGTCGCGCCCTACGGGCTGGTGCAGCAGCAGCTCACGTACCCGTACCCGCGCCCCGACGTCGGTCGCCACAACTGGGCGTCGTACGAGCTGCTCGACTACGCCCGCGCGTCGTCCGAGGCCGGCAGCCCGCTCGCCGTCGTGGCCTACTCGCCGCTCATGCAGGGCGCGCTGGTGCGTGACGACAAGCCCCTGTGGGACGGGTTCGACCACCCGACCACCCACGAGCGGCTGCGCGTGCTGCGCGAGGTCGCGGCCGAGATCGGCGCCACCCCGCACCAGGTGGTGCTCGCCTGGCTGCTCGGCGGCGACGTGCCGGTGGTCCCGATCATCGGGCCCAGCAGCGTCGCGCAGCTCGACGAGCTGCTCGGCGGCGCGGAGCTGGACCTCGACCCGGAGCTCCGGGCCCGGCTCGACGCCGTGTGAGGCGCGGCCGACCGGGCAGGCTCAGGCGGGCGCCCGACCGGTCACGCCGTCGAGCCAGGACCGGGCGGCGGGGGGCAGCTCGCCCCAGTCGTCGATGGTGTCGAGGTCGGCGGCGGTACCGGGCCGCCGCACGACGACGCCCGGCAGGCCCACCCGGGCAGCCTCCGCGAGGTGGGCGGCGCGGGAACCGGTGCCGAACCGGAACCGGAACGGCGACACCGCCGGCACGAGCAGCAGGTTCGTGCCGGACCCGTGCCGGTCGGTGGCCACGACGACGGGTGTCAGGTCGGCAGTCCGTGATCGGGTCGGCGGTCCGGGCTGCCGCTCTGATCCCGGACCGCCGCGCCGATCGGGTGGCGACGCGGCGGCGAGCACGGCGGCGACGTCGTCGGGCGACAGCAGGGGGAGGTCGGCGTGCGCGACGAGCACCCGTGCGGCGCCGAGCGCGACGGCCCGCTCCCGCCCGACGTCGACCGCGCCGTCGAGCCCGGGGCGCTCGCGCGGCTGGGCGACCACCGCGACGGGGCCGATCAGGTCGGCAGTTCGTGATCGGGTCGGCAGTCCGGACTGCCGCTCTGATCCCGTACTGCCGACCTGATCGCCGTCGAGCCCGAGGGCCTCGGTGGTGAAGGGCACGTCGGCGGTGACGACGACGACGCGGTCGACGCCGGGAGCGGCGCCGAGCACCCCGACCACGTGCCGGGCGAGCGCGGCGACCAGCCGGCGCCGCGCGGGCGGGGCGAGCGCCGTCGCGAGCCGGGACTTGCCAGAGACGCCGTCGCGCAGGGGCACGACGGCGACGGTGCCACCCACGGCAGCACCTCGCGCGCGGCCGGCCACGTGGGGGGCCGCCTCGCCGGTCACGCGGCCGGGCCGACGGCGCCGAGCAGCTCCCGAGCGAGGCGCTCGCGCCCGGCGGGCCCACCCATGATCGTGTCGGTGACCAGCACCTCGAGGCCCAGGTCGCCCACGGGCCCGGCCAGGTGGGCGTCGGCCTCGTCGATGCACATCACGTCGACCAGCCCCGTGTACAGGCGTGCGACGCCGAGCGCGGAGACCTCGTGCCCCAGTGACTCCAGGATCTGCGCGGCGGGCCCCTTGACGGCCTGGCCGCCGACGATGGGGCTCACCGCCACGCGCCGCGCCGACGTCGTCCGCACGGCGTCGCGCACGCCCGGCACGGCGAGCACGGGGTCGACGGACAGGAACGGGTTCGACGGCGCCACCACGAGCACGTCCGCGGCGCGGACCGCGTCGAGCACCCCGGGCGCGGGGCGCGCGGCCTCGGCCCCGTCGAAGGTGAGCCCGAGCACGGCGTCGGCGTGCCGCCGCCGGACGAAGTACTCCTGGAACGCGACGCGCCCGGACGGCGTGTCGACGAGCGTGCGCAGCCGGTCGTCCGTCACGGGCACGACGCCGGCCCGCACGCCGAGCGCGGCCGCGAGGTGCGCGGTCACGACGCTCAGCGGCTCGCCGGCAGCCAGCCGGGCGGTGCGCACCACGTGGGTGGCCAGGTCGCGGTCGCCGAGCGTGAACCACGTGTCCTCGCCGAGCCGGGCGAGCTGGTCGAGCATCGCGTAGGTCTCGTCCTGGAGGCCCCAGCCGCGCGCCTCGTCGTTCAGCCCGGCGAGCGTGTACATGACGGTGTCGAGATCCGGCGAGACCAGCAGGCCGT
Organism: Isoptericola luteus; assembly: GCF_020297055.1. Classification (GTDB taxonomy): domain Bacteria; phylum Actinomycetota; class Actinomycetes; order Actinomycetales; family Cellulomonadaceae; genus Isoptericola; species Isoptericola luteus. Next base: position 180,790 of record NZ_JAIXCQ010000009.1, read on the forward strand.
GGCGCTCGGTGTCGTCGCCGACGTTGACGACGACCCGCAGGTGCTCGGCGCCGCCGTCCGGCAGCGCGAGGGCGAGGCCGTGCGCGAGGCGTGCGCCGCCGACGCCGCCGGCGAGCAGGGTGACGCGAGGTGCCGAGGGGATGCTCACCCGACGAGCCTATGCCGCCCGGGGTCACCCAGGACGTCGACCACCGCGACGCTCGGCGGGTGCAGGATGGGCGCATGGCCGTCTTCGCTTTCTCCGTCGCCCCGCTCGGTGCCGGCGAGTCCGTCGCGGACTCCGTCGCCGAGGCCGTCCGCATCGTGCGCGCCTCGGGCCTGCCGAACCGCACCACGTCGATGTTCACCGAGATCGAGGGGGAGTGGGACGAGGTGATGCCCGTGGTGCAGCGTGCCACCGAGGCGGTGGCCGCCGGTGGCCACCGCGTCTCGCTCGTGCTCAAGGCGGACATCCGGCCGGGATACACGGGTCAGCTCGACGCGAAGGTGGAGCGGGTCGAGGAACGGCTCGCCGAGACGGGCGACCGCGACTGACGCCGCCTCGGCGTCGGGTCGCCGACGCCCCGGCGAGACGCCGCCGCCGGCCCGGAACGCGGCGTTTGCCCATTCCGTGAAGACCTTCTGTGCGGTAATGACCGAAAAGCCGGACGTGACGAGCCACACGGTGATCTGACCTAGGCTTGGCGCCGGGGTCCGACCGCGGGGGTCGTGATCCGAAGCCAGGAGTTGTGTGCATGCCACTGTTCGAGGTCGACGCCCAGCGACCGCTCCTCGTCCAGGCCGGCCAGCAGCAGGCGGGCCGTGAACCTGGTGTCGGGACCACCGCCCACCGCGTCGTCGAGAGCCACATCGACGGGCTGCTCGGCGAGCAGATCTTCCCGGTCGCCCCCGGCAACGGCCCGGGCGAGCCGCACCTGATGGCGCTCGATGCGACCGGGTCGCCCGTGGTCGTCGAGCTGGTCGCCGACCTCGACGAGGCGGCGCTCACCCGTGCGCTCGACCACGCCGGCGCCGCCGGCCGGCTGACCCGCGCCGACCTCGCCTCCCGGTACCACGGCGGCACGTCGGCGTTCCACCGCGACGTGGCCGCGTTCTACGACAGCGTCCCGATCACCCGGTCGCAGCCGGGCCGCAGCAGCGCCCGCCTCATCATCATCTGCCAGGAGGCGAGCGAGGAGATCCTCAACGCCGTCGACTTCCTGCGCCAGCCGACGATGCCGGTCGAGGTGCTGAAGATGGGCGTCGTGCACAGCGCCGACGGCCGCCGCTTCGTCGACGTCTCGCCCCTGGTGATCCACCCCGCCTCCGAGCCGACCGCGCCCCGGCTCTCCGGCTCCCACGAGATGCCCACGCTCGACCGCCGGAACCCCGGGGTGTCGGGGCCGGCCACGAGCGCGACACCCGTGGTGGGGCACGACCCCGAGGTCTTCGCCGAGGGCGTCGCCGTCGGGCTCGCGCTCACGGGCAAGCAGCCGGCCGGCACCCAGGCGTCCGAACGCCCGGCGTCGCGTGCCGAGCCTGCACCCTCGCGCGCCGACCGCCGCCGGGCGGCCGCCTCGTGGGCCGGTGACGACCGCGAAGGGTTCGGCGACACGCGCGAGCAGCCGCCGCTCCCGCGCGGGTCCGGCCTGCCCCTGCCCTCGACGCCCCCGCCGCCCCCGCCCCCGGCCGAGCCGGAGGCCCCGTTCCCCGTGGCGCGCCCGTCCGAGGCGCTGCCGACGTCGCTCCCCGGCGGCTCGTCAGCGTCGCGCCGAACCGCTCCCGTGCGACGGCGGTCCCGTGCGGACCGGTTCGCGGGGTCGGACGTCGACGCGCCCGAGGAGACCCCCCGGAGCTATGGGGGCTTCGACGAGCCGACGCCGGAGCGGACGTACGGCGACGACCACGGGCTGGGAGACGCCTTCGCCGCGGTCGCCGCGCCCGCCTTCGACCTGCCCGCCCCCTCGCCGTGGGACGCCCCGCGCCAGGAGCCGCCGATCCCTGAGCCCCGCTGGTCGGGTGCCGACGACGACCTGCCGCGCCTCCAGGTGCCGCCGCTGGAGCCCCCGCGGCTCAGTGGCGTCCCGCCGCTGGACACGGACGACCCGTACGGGAGCGGTTCGGGGTACTCGAGCGGGTCCTCGTACCCGACCGGGTCGTCGTACGGCGACTCGGCGTACTCGGGTGGGTCGTCCTACCCGGGCTCCGCGTACTCGGGCGGCTCGTCGTACGGGACGCCGGACCAGCAGTACGGGACGCCGGACCAGCAGTACGGCGCGTCGGAGCACCAGCCGTACGCAGCTCCGGAGCTCCAGCAGTACGCGGCGCCGGACCACCACCACGACCCGCTGGGCGGCCCGCTCGACCCCGCGCCCTGGGCGCCGCCGGAGGAGCACGCCCCCCGCGCCGGCACGTTCGCCCCGGCGTTCGCGGGCATCGACGCCTCGAGCGACCCGGACCTCGTCGCCCTCGCGCAGCAGCTCGGCCGGTCGACGGGGCTCACCTGGTCGCGCCCGCGGCGGCGCCAGCACTTCGAGGCGATCCTGCACGCGGACGGCACCATCGAGCTCCCCGACGGCAGCCTGTACCGCAACCCGGACCACGCGGCGTCGTCCGCGTCGGGCTCGCCCACCGCGGACGGCTGGAGCGTCTGGAAGCTCGCGGACGGCTCCGGGTCGTTGATCGACGCCTTCCGCCGCTACTTCGCCTGAGCGTCGCGCCGGCGCCTGAGTGGCGGGTTGTCGGCCGGGCGTCGGGTCAGGGCAGCACGACGATCTTGCCGTGCTGCTCGCCGGCCTCGAGGCGCGCCAGTCCCTCGGCCACGCGGTCGAGCGGCACCTGCGCGTCCACGACCGGCCGCACACCGGTGCGCGCGCAGAAGCGCACGAGCGCGGCAAGGTCCTCGCGGGAGCCCATCGTCACGCCCTGCACCCGGATCTCGGTGAAGAAGATCCGGGTGAGCTCCGCCGGCGAGGCATCGCCCGAGGTTGCGCCGCACACGACGATCGTGCCGCCCGGCCGCACGGACCGCACGGAGTGCGCCCACGTGGCCTGTCCGACGGACTCGAGCACGGCGTCCACCTTGGCCGGCAGCCGCTCTCCGGGCGCGACGGCGTGCGCGGCCCCGAGCTCGAGCGCACGGGCCCGCTTGGCCTCCGAGCGGGACGTCACCGTCACCTCGATCCCCGCAGCGGCACCGAGCACGGTGGCCGCGGACGCGACCCCGCCCCCGGCTCCCTGGACCAGCACCCGACCCCCGGGAGCAAGGTCCGCGGCGCCGAAGAGCATCCGGTACGCCGTGAGCCACGCCGTCGGCAGGCAGGCCGCCTCCGCGAAGGAGATCTCGTCGGGCAGGGGCACCAGGTTCGCCGTCGGCACGGACACCTGCTCGGCGAGCGTGCCCGGGTGACGCTCGGACAGCAGCGAGCGGGGCTCCCGCGGGCCGACGCCGTGACCGTCAGCGCCGATCACCGCGTGCACGACGACGCGGGACCCGTCCGGCGCCACGCCCGCGGCGTCCGTGCCGAGCGTCATGGGGAGCTGGTCCTCACGGAGCCCGACGCCGCGCAGCGACCACAGGTCGTGGTGGTTGAGGCTCGCGGCGCGCACGTCGACGGTCGTCCAGTGCTCGCGGACCTCCGGCGCGGGCCGGTCGGTGACCTTGAGGCCACGCAGGGGGGTGTCGGGCGAGAACCGGGCGACGGTGGCGGCAAGCATGCGCACCAACCTACTGGGTGGGTCCCGGCTCGTCGTCGGGCGATAGGTTGTGCGGCATGTCACCGCTGGACCACGAGCCCGCCGCACCGACCGCCGGCTCAGCCTCTGCCCGGCCCACCGGTCCGTCGGCCGGTCAGTCTGCCACCGCTCCCGGCGCGCCGTCCGCGATCGAGACGGAGCTCACGGGCGCACGGCGCGCCGTCGTCGAGCACCGGCAGCAGACCGCGCGCCGTGACGTGGCGCTCGCCGCGCTGCGGGAGGCCGAGGCCGCACACGCGACGGCCCGGGCGGCCCTCGACGACGAGACGGCCGACGTCGCGCGACTGGAGTCGCTGAGCCTGGCGCGCGTCTGGACCGCGCTGCGGGGCACCCGGGACCAGCGGCTCGACGCCGAGCGCGCCGAGCAGCAGGCGGCGCAGTACGTCGCGGCCACGGCTCAGGCCCGTGTGGCGACGGCGACGCGCGAGCTCGCCGTCGTCGACGAGGCGATCCGGGCACTGGGCGACGTCGAGACCCGATGGGCCGCCGCGCTCGCGGCGAAGGAGGCCTGGGTGCACGGCACGGGTGGCCGGCCGGCGGCCGAGCTGGCCGACCTGGCAGAGCGCGCCGGCGCGCTGCGGGCCCAGCAGGTGGAGATCGCGGAGGCGCAGACGGCGGCGCTGCGGGCCCAGGCCGCTCTCGACGCCGCGGCCGGGCACCTGCGCAGCGCCGACGGGTGGTCCACCTACGACACGTTCTTCGACGGCGGCATGCTGGCGAGCATGGTCAAGCACGACAAGCTGGACCGGGCGGCCGAGCTCCTGCGGCAGGCGGACGCCGCCCTGCAGCACCTGAGCGTGGAGCTCGGCGACCTGGGCGAGCGGGGGGTGGGTGGCGTCGGCATCGACGGGCTGACCCGCACGCTCGACGTCTGGTTCGACAACATCTTCACCGACTGGTCGGTGCGGAACCGCATCGCCGAGGCGATCGACCGCGTGCGGGCAGCGACGACGGCCGTGCAGTCGGTGCGCGGGCGTCTCGACGCGCGCGAGGGCGACGCCGCCGTCGCGCTGCGGGGCCTCGCGGCGCGGCGCGAGGCCGTGCTCCTCGCCTAGCCCGGGTCGCGAACGGTCGGTGTCGGCGGCGCGTGGCAGATTCGGGGCATGCCTGATCGACCGGACGTCCCGCACGAGCTCGTCGAACGCCTGAGGTCCCTTCTGGACTTCCCCGAGTGCATCGAGGAGTCCGCATGGACCGGCACGCGCTGGCGCGTGCGCCACTCGACGGTGGCGCACGTCTTCGGCGGCGAGGACCAGCGGTTCCGCGTCACGTTTCGGGCCGAGCCGGGGGAGGTGGCCGCGTTCGCGCACCTCGGCGCGCCGTACTTCAAGACCGACTGGGGCGAGAACGTCGTCGGGCTCCTGCTCGACGACGAGACGGACTGGGGCGAGCTGGCCGAGCTGCTGACCGACTCCTACTGCATCCAGGCGCCGCAGCAGCTCGCCGTGGCCGTCGACCGGCCGGCGTGACGCGCTACGCCGTCCCCACGTTGAACATCCAGGTGATGCCGAACCGGTCGGTGACCTGCCCGTAGTGGTCGCCCCAGGGCGCGAGGCCGAACGGCATGACGTCGGTGCCGCCGTCGGCGAGCTTCTCGTAGGCGGCGGTCACGTAGGCGAGGTCGTCGGGCCCGCCGGTCAGGGCCACGGTGATGCCGCTGGTGGGCGCCACGTACTGCATCATCGACCCCGTGTCCGCGGCCATGAGCGTCAGGCCGCCGGGCGTCTCGAGCTGGCCGTGCATGACGAGGCCCTGCTCCGCGGGGTCGGCGCCCATCTCCGGCAGGTCGCCGTAGGTGGAGACGTCCAGCTCGCCGCCGAGCACGGACTGGTAGAACTCGAGCGCCTCGCGGGCCGAGTCCTTGAAGCTGAGATACGGGTTCATTCGGACCATGACGGACGCTCCTCGAGGTCGTCGCACGCCGTGCGGTTGCGGTCGCCGGGTGGCGGCCGACCACCACGCTAGGCGCATGGTCCGACAGCCGCCCTCGGAGCGTGCTGCGCGGCACCGGCTGGTCCTGTCAGGACCCGGCGCGGTCCTGGACGCTCGCCGTCTCGGCCAGGAACTCCGCCACGATCGGTCCGAGCTGGTCGAACTCGACGAGGAACCCGTCGTGACCGAAGTCGGACGTGATGATCCGCAGCGGCTCGGCGCGGGGGAGCCAGGTGGCGATCCGCCCCGCCTGCGCGGGCGGGAACAGCCGGTCGGAGTCGACCGCGACGACGAGCGCCCGCGCCGTGATCTGGGACAGCGCGGACTCCGCACCACCGCGGTCGCGCCCGAGGTCGTGCGTCATCATCGACTCCGTGAGCACCAGGTAGGAGTTCGCGTCGAACCGCCGCGCGAGCTTGTCGCCGTGGTGGTCGAGGTACGACTGGACGGCGTAGCGGCCCCCCGTGAGCGGGTCCTCGCCGCCCTGTGGCAGCCGCCCGAAGCGGGCGTCCAGCTCCGTCGCGGTGCGGTACGTGGTGTGGGCGATCTGCCGGGCGACGGCGAGGCCGGCGTGGGGGCCGTCGTCGTCGGCCGCGTCGTAGTAGTCGCCGCCGCGCCAGCGTGGGTCGGCACGGATGGCGCCGAGCTGCGGGTGCGCCCAGGCGATCTGGTCGCCGGAGGACTGTGCCGTCGTCGCGACGGGCGCGATGTTGCGCACCTCGATCCCCTGCTCGGGGCCGAGCAGCCCCCACTCGAGCACGCGCAGCCCGCCCATCGACGCCCCGATGACGAGCTCCCACCCGGTGATCCCGAGCTGGCGGGTGAGCTCGATCTCGGCCGCCACCTGGTCGCGGGTGGTGAGGTGCGGGAACCGGCCGCCCCACGGCCGGCCGTCGGGGGCGGTCGACGCCGGCCCGGTGGTGCCCTGGCAGCCGCCGAGCACGTTGGGGGCGACGACGAAGTACCGGTCGGTGTCGATCGGCGCACCCGGCCCGACCATCTGCTCCCACCAGCCGGCGGTCGTCTGGCCGGGCCCGGCCGGGCCGGCGACGTGCGCGTCGCCGGTGAGCGCGTGCAGCACGAGGACGGCGTTGGACCCGTCGGGGGCGAGCTCGCCCCAGGTCTCGTACGCCATCCGGACGTCGGGCAGGACGCCGCCCGACTCGAGCTCGACGGCGCCGAGGTCGGCGAACCGTCGGTCGCCGGGCGGGTCGCCCTGGCGCCAGGCGCCCGAGGCGGGCACGGACGCCGCGTCGCGCGCCCGTGCCCGCCTCGGGGTGGAGCTCCGGTGGTCCGTCACGGTCACGCGGCGGCCTCGTCGGCGGCAGCCCCGGTCGTCCGGCCGGTCGTCGACCCGGCCGCCGCGAAGCCGAGCTCGAGGTCGGCGAGGATGTCCGACAGCCCCTCAAGCCCGACGGCGAGCCGCACCAGCGCCGGCGTCACGCCCGACTGCGCCTGCGCGGCCGGGGAGAGCTGGGAGTGCGTCGTCGAGGCCGGGTGGATGACGAGCGAGCGCACGTCGCCGATGTTCGCCACGTGCGAGTGCAGCTCCAGCGCGGAGACGAAGGCGCGGCCCGCGGCCGACGCCTGCTCCGGGTCCTCGACGTCGAGCTCGAACGCGATCACGGCGCCGGCGCCCTTCGGCGCGTAGCGCTGCGCGTTCTCGTGCCACGGCGAGGAGGGAAGCCCGGCGTAGTGCACGGTGCGCACGTCGTCGCGCTCCTCGAGCCATTCCGCCACGCGCTGCGCGTTGGCGACGTGCCGCTCGATCCGCAGCGACAGCGTCTCCAGGCCCTGCGAGAGCAGGAACGCGTTGAACGGCGAGACCGCGGGGCCGAGGTCACGCAGCAGCTGCACCCGGGCCTTGAGCACGAAGGCCAGGTTCGCCCCCAGGGCCGAGCCGACGCCGAGGTCGCGGGCGTAGACGAGGCCGTGGTAGCTCTCGTCCGGCTCGTTGAACCCGGGGAAGCGCTCCGGCTGCGCCGCGTAGTCGAAGGTGCCGCCGTCGACGATGACGCCGCCGATGGCCGTGCCGTGACCGCCCAGGTACTTGGTGGCGGAGTGCACGACGACGTCCGCGCCGTGCTCGATCGGCCGTACGAGGTAGGGGGTGGCGATCGTGTTGTCCACGATGAGGGGAACCGCCACCTCGTGGGCGACGGAGGCGACGCCGGAGATGTCCAGCACGTCGGCGCGCGGGTTGGGGATGGTCTCGCCGAAGAAGGCCTTGGTGGTGGGCCGGACGGCGGCGCGCCAGGAGTCGAGGTCGTGCGGGTCGTCGACGAACGTCGTCTCGATGCCGAGCCGGAGCAGCGTGTGCCGCAGCAGGTTGTACGTGCCGCCGTAGAGGCTCGGGCTGGCGACGACGTGGTCGCCGGCCTGCGCGACGTTGAGGATCGCGAGGGTGGTGGCGGCCTGCCCGGAGGCGACGAGCAGCGCGCCGACGCCGCCCTCCAGGTCTGCGATGCGCGTCTCCACGGCCTCCTGGGTGGGGTTGCCGATGCGGGTGTAGATGGGGCCGAGGTCGGCGAGCGCGAAGCGGTCGGCGGCGACGTCGGCGCTGGGGAACTCGAACGACGTGGTCTGGTAGATCGGCAGCGCGCGAGCGCCCGTGCTGGGGTCGGGCTGCTGGCCGGCGTGGATCTGGCGGGTCTCGAAGGTCCAGGTCGGGTGGGTCATGAGGTGCTCCGGGGGATCGCGGTGGGCTCGGTCGGCGGTGAACGGGCCGCGGGGCACCCAGTGCCTGCGTTGCTGAGGCTGGCCGCGGCGGTCGGCTGCGCACGGGAGCGGATGACTGGGCCGGTGACCGGCCGCAGGCAGGCGAACGTGCGCGGTGGTCAGCGGCACATTCGACAGGTCATGCGATCGACCGTAGCCCGGCACGGCGGCTCGCGACAGCACCGGTCCACGATTCGAGACCAGGATATGGACGGCGTGTCGCCTTGCGGCGAGCACCGACGCGTGCGTTCCGAGTGGCGGCCCTGGCACCCGTGGGCGAGCCTGGGCAGGTTGCCCGCCGGCCGGCGCCGGCAGGTGAGCAGGGGGAGCAGGGGGAGCAGGGAGGAGCTCGGCATGTCGCGCACGCGACCGACAGCGAGGGCCCACGACACCGGGCCGGGCCGCCGCCCCGCCCGCACGGCGGTGCGGATCGCGGCGGTGCGGATCACGGCGGTCCTCGTACCGCTGCTGCTGGCGGTGACGCCCACCGCGGGCGCCACCGGCCCCCTCGGGTCCGACCGGCCGAGCGACGACGACGTCGCCGCCGCGCACGAGGCCGTCGACGCCGCCGAGCTCGACGTGGGCGGGGCGCAGGACCGCCTCGACGCCATCCGTGCCGAGCTCGCGACCGCCGAGGCCGCGGTGCAGACCGCCGCCGAGGACTACGCCGAGGCCCAGGAGGCGGTGCGTGCCGCCCAGGCCGCGGCCCACGAGGCGAGGGAGCAGGCGGAGCGGGCGCGCGCGGCCCAGGGCGACGTACGGGCGGCGATCGCCGACGCCTACCGGTCGACGGCGCGTGGCGCGGACGGCGTCGGCCCCCTGACGGTGGTCACGGGCTCGCGCGACCTCGGCGACATCGTCGCCGGCGAGAGCGCCCAGCGCGCCGTCGACCGCAAGAACGCCGCGGCGTTCGTCGCCCACGCGGACCTGCGCGCGACGGCGGAGCGGGCCGACGCCCGCTGGCGGGCGGCGCGGGCGGAGCTCGCCGAGGCGCGGGAGGCGGCGAAGGCCGCGTTCGACACCGCGCGCCGTACGGCCGACGACCTCACGGCCCGCACCGCCGCGGCGCAGGACGAGCGGGACCGGCTGTACGCCCGGCTCGGGCAGCTGCGCAGCACGAGCGCCGAGATCGAGCGGCAGCGGGAGCAGGCCCGCCAGGAGCAGGTCGACCGCGCGCGCGAGCGCGCGGCGCGGGAGGCCGCCGAGGCGGCGGCGGCGCCGGCCGCGGGATCGCCGGAACCCGCGCGGTCGTCGGCCCCGGACCCGCGGCCGACGAGCGACCCGGAACCGGCACCCGAGCCGACCCGGACCGCCGAGCCCGAGCCGGAGCCCGAGCCGGAGACGCCGCCGGTCAGCGGCGTCGGGCAGGGCAGCGCCGCTCAGGGTCGTGAGGCGCTCGCGTGGGCGCGCTCGAAGATCGGCACCCCCTACGAGTGGGGCGGCGAGGGTGACCCCGGGTACGACTGCTCCGGCCTGACGTCCCAGGCGTGGAACGCCGCCGGCGTCTGGATCACGCGCACGTCCCGCTCGCAGTACCTCACCGTCGGCAAGGTGCCCTACGACCGCATGCGCCCGGGCGACCTGATCTTCTACGCGAACGACACGTCCGACCCGGCGACCATCCGGCACGTGGCGATCTACGCGGGCGACGGGATGATGGTCGAGGCGCCGCGCCCCGGGATCGACGTCCGCGAGACGCCCGTCCGCTGGGCGGAGACCATGCCCCACGCCGGCCGCCCCTGACCGACCCCAGAGCGTTGTGTGGGGGGGGGGGGGGGGGGGGGGGGGGGGCGTCAGCGGGCCGAACCCCCCCCCCCCACAAAAGGGGGGGGGGGGGGGGGGGCGGTGGGACGCGGCACCCGCCCGCAGCGGCGCCGCAGACTCGGCCGACAACAAGTTCCGGCTGAGGCGGAGGCGCAGCGGAGGGTGGGGGTCGAGGGACGAGGCACCCGCCCGCAGCGGAGCCGCAGACTCGGCCGACAACAAGTTCCG